>NZ_JAUSWH010000013.1 GCF_030815125.1 Allorhizobium paknamense | reverse complement strand
GGCCTCAGGGCCTTGCCTTGCGCTTGTTCGCGGCCATTCAATCCCATCCCGTTCAACAGAACACCCATCCTGATTGAGTTTTGACCCTAGAGCATGTCGCGCAAAAATGTGCAGCGGTTTTGCGATAACGACATGCGTTAAAACAAGAATGTAAAGCACGTTGCATGAGGCTGATAAGGCGCAACGGGCTTTAGAGATTAAGCGCGCGCATTGTCACGCCACTGTCATTTCATACCTCTAATGGAACGCTCGGGGTGAGGAAAATCCTGGGCATTTATCAGGCGTCATGCCTGTAACGCACGTATTCCTCCCTCTGGAGCAGGCCGGCTGAACAATGCTTCATCGCCGTCACTCCATGACTTGGTTTTCAAGCATTTCGGAGGTTTGGGATGAAAGCGTTTTCCAGCACGGCGGCCTTGCTCGCCGCAGGCGTGGTCTTGTCTTCGGCAGGCGGCGTCTTCGCGCAAGGCGAGGTCACGGCCAATGGCGTCACCATCGTCAACCATGGCCTTGTTGCTATCGGACGCATTCCCGCCAGCCAGAAGGACAAGTTCGGCGAGACCTTTGGCTCCGGCTCCGGCATGGCGATTGACCCGACAAGCTGGATGAAAGATGGCCAGAGCTATAAGGGGTCGCTCTGGCTGCTGCCGGATCGCGGCTATAATGTCGAAGGCACGACCGATTACAACGCCCGCATCAACCGCATCGACGTGGTGCTGACCCCGGCTAAAAAGGGCGAAGCGCTTGCTGCTGACAAGCAGCAGGCTGGCGTGGAGGCCAAGCTGACAGACACCATGCTGCTGACGGATGACCAGGGCAAGAACCTGACAGGGCTTGATCCCGAATCCGGCACCCGCGCCGCCGCTGGCGGCTTTCCGGTCCTGCCACTGGCGCGCACAGGCAAGATTTCGCTGGATGCCGAAGCCGTGGTGCGCCTGAAGGATGGCTCGCTGATGATCAGCGACGAATACGGGCCGTATATCTATCACTTCTCCAAGGATGGTAAGCTGATCTCGGCCACCCAGCCACCGCAGGCTCTGCTGCCGATGCGCAAAGGGGCGCTCAACTTCTCCTCCAACAATGTCGGCGATGGCGGTGTGAAGCCGGAGCCGAAGGATCCCGAGACGGGACGGCAGAACAATCAGGGCCTGGAAGGGCTCTCGATGACGCCGGACGGCAAATATCTGATCGCGCTGCTGCAATCGGCCACCCGCCAGGATGGCGGCGATTCCAGCTCGACCCGCATGAACACCCGTGCCTTGGTTTATGATGCCAGCAATGTCGACCAGCTGAAGCTGATGCATGAATATGTCGTGCCGCTGCCGACCTATGACAACAAGGGCAAGGTGGCCGTGGCAGCGCAAAGCGAAATTCTGGCGCTGTCCGACAAGGCTTTCCTGATGCTGGCGCGTGACAGCAATAACGGTCAGGGCGTGAAGGGTGACACCTCCGTCTACCGCAAGATCGATCTTGTCGATGTGACTACGGCCACGGATATTGCCAATAGCGATTTCGACAAGGACAAGCCAGTGGCGCCGAAGGGCGTGGTCGACCCCGCTGTGAAGGTTGCGGCGGTCACCCCCTTCATCGACCTCAACGACAATGCCGAACTCAAACGATTTGGCCTGCACAATGGCGCGCCCAACGACCGCAACAACCTCTCCGAAAAATGGGAGGCCATGTCGATTGCCCCTGCCCTCGACACCTCGGCGCCAGATGATTTCTTCCTGTTCGTGGCCAATGACAACGACTTCCTGACCCAGGACGGTTATCAGGTCGGCGCCGCCTACAAGGCGGAAGGCGGCGCGGAGGTGGACACCATGTTCCAGGTGTTCCGCGTGACGTTGCCGGGCGTGGCGAAGAAGTAAAGAAAGGGAGGGCGGGATCCCTCCCAGCCTCTTTCAAGCCTGCGGCGGAATGGCCTGCTGGAAGTCGAACAGCTTGCCGGGATCGTACTTCTGCTTGATCGTTTTCAGGCGGTCGAGGTTCTTGCCGTAATAGGCGGTCTGCCAATCGAGAAGCGAGATATCCGGGAAATTCTGGAAGGCACCCTCGCCTTTGAATTCACTGAGGATCAGGGAATAGAAACTGTCCTGCCAGAGATGGCCAGCTTCGATCATCGCCGTGTTCGACTGATCGCGCCCCTGCCAGTAATAACCGATGACGGCGAGCCACTGGCTGTTGCGATGCACGAAGGCTGTGGCATCGGGCGCGACCTTGTTGATGGCGCCGCCGGTCTGGAAGAAGCGCAGGTCGCAGGTGCCGTGCACATCCGGACGCTGCTGCAATACCTCAAGCGCAGCGGTGATGGCGGAAGGGCTCGGTGCGGTTTCGATGAAGGTCGAGCGTTCCTGGTAGAAATAGCCGGCATCGTCGTCTTCCATCAGGTGCTGGCCTGCCCAGTACTGGCCGGTAAAATCGATGAGCACATTCGGCTTGAGAACCTTGTCGAACTTGGCAAAGAGCGCATCGAGTTCTTTCGGTTCCCCGGTCCATTGACCAACCATGTCCACCTGAAACTGGTTTTCGCCGGTAATCCCCGGAGCAGGCTTGAGATAACGCACCGAGATGCGCGAACCGAAATCCTCGGACATGGCCTGACAAGAATCGAGGACCAGCTTCACGAAGCCACTCATCTGACCCAGATCGCTCGTCACATATTGCCGCTGGAAAGCCCGGATCTGAGCCCCGGCCACATCGATGGTCTTGAAATCGAAGGACGTCGCAAGGCCGAAATTACCGCCAGCACCACCGCGCAGCGCCCAGAACAGATCGCTGTACTTCTGGCCGGGAGCTTCCACAACCTCGCCGTCGGCAGTGACCACCCGAACCTTCGTCAAAAGATCACAGGCCATGCCGAAACGGCGCATATCGAAACCGATGCCGCCACCCATCACGAAGCCTGCGACACCGACAGTGGGGCAGCGGCCATGGGTAATGGTGCGGTTAGCCATCGCAAGCCGATCATAGAGATCGTAGTTGATCACCCCGGCCCCGGCCGTAACGGTGCCGGTCTGCTGGTCCAGCGACAGCCCGTTCAGTCCACTTGTGGAGATCACAAGTTCCGGGCAGGTGGAAAAACCCGCATAGGAATGGCCGCCACCCTTGATCCGAAACGGCATTTTGGTGGTCTTGCACCATTGAATGGCGGCGGCAGCCTCCTGTTCGGAGCTCACCACGGCAATCGCCTGCGGTAACAGCGCCATATAGCGGAGATTGTTGACGGCAGCGTTGTAATAGTAATCCTTGGTTTCCCGGAAGAAAATGTGCCCATTCACAGCCTTGCTCAATTCATCCCAAGAGGCGGTTGTGCCGCCGAGCGTATTGGAAAGGGTCTGCGCACTGACTTTTCTGGTCATTGCCGCAGCAGCGGCCGTTCCCGCGGCAGCGGAAAGAAACTGTCTTCTATTAAAAGCCATCTCTGGAAATCCCTGGAGTGTGATCATCGGCCAACGCGCCGAATAGCGTGGCGGCGACACATGGCGAAAGACGGCCACCACCCATAACTCAGGATTGCATTTCGACCTTAATGAACTCTTTCGAAAATTCCGCTGCATCTTCCACGCCAAGCAAAAAGAGAGGAAGACAAACAGATGGTTGCCTGCTCAAGTTATACTGCATAACGTTTCCTGATCGCGCTCCCTCCACCGAGTCGAGCTGCCCCCCCTGATGGAATGTGCCATGGCCCGATTGCTCTCCGCCTGCGTCTCGATAGTTTCAGCACTGCTTCTTTTAAGTTCGCCCGCTTCGGCAGAAGATGATGGGGAGACAACGCTGAAAGTTCAGACACCGAATGGTGTCATCGAAGGGTCGCAGACGCGTGACCTCCTGGAATTCAAGGGCATCGCCTATGCGCAGCCGCCGGTTGGCCCGCTGCGCTGGCAGCCGCCGCAGCCGCCGGCGCTGTGGCACGGGGTGAAACAGGCAAGGCAATTCGGCGCGGCCTGTATGCAGAAAGTGGCCGCCCAGGAGCCGGAAAAGAGCCTGAAGGATGGGCCGCAGAGCGAGGACTGCCTGACGCTGAACATTTGGGAGCCCGCCGAGGCAAAAACCGCCCGGATGCCGCTGCCGGTCATTGTCTGGGTCCATGGCGGCAGTTTCCGCTTCGGTGCCGGCAGCCTGAAGACCTATGATGGTGCGGAATTTGCCCGGCGCGGCGTGATCTTCATCACCCTGAACTACCGGCTGGGACTGTTTGGCACGTTTGCGCAAAAGGAGCTTTTGCAGGGCAAGAACCCCACCGGCAATTTCGGCCTGCTGGATGTGATGGCGGCGCTGAAATGGGTGAGAGGCAATATCCGCGCCTTTGGCGGCGATCCCGCCAATGTGACGCTGATGGGGGAATCGGCAGGCGGGGCCACCGTGGGTTATCTGATGGCATCGCCGCTGGCGCATGGGCTGTTTTCAAAGGCAATCATCGAGTCCGGCGCGCTGGCCTTGCCCGAGCTTTCGCCAGAGAAAGCGGGAGAAATTACCGAGCGCGTTTCCAAGGAACTGAACGCGCCGGATTTGAAGGCCCTCAGCGCCCTGCCCGCCGAGGCCATTCGCGATGCCAATACCGGCGTTGGCGATACCCAGCCCTTCATCGACGGCAAGATACTGCCCTTCAAGATGCGCGAGGCCTTTGAAAAGGCCAGGGTGAACCGCATGCCCCTGATCATCGGCTATAATAGCGCCGAAGCGGGCTTTTTCGGACCGCGTTTCTGGTCGGGCTTTCCGGCGGAAGCGGGCGAGAAATGGCCGGGGTTGAAAGCGAAGTGCTTTGGCTATGGCGCGGAAAACGAGGATCGCTGCGCCGAACAGGTGGTGTCGGAACTGTTTGCCGGGGTTAACACCCGGGCGGTTGCCCAGGCCGCAGCCCCGAAAATGCCGGTCTACGCCTATCGCTTCGATTATGTTCCGGCAGCCCAGCGCAGCGCCCTGCCGGGCGCTATTCACGCCGCGGAAATTCCCTATGTCTTTGGCAGGATCGCTGTGGAGAAACAGGCCGATCCCGAAAGCAGCCGGATGTCGGCCGCGATGATCGACCGCTGGGTCGCCTTTGCCAAGACAGGCTATCCGCAGCTTCTGGAAGGCGATTGGCCAGCGCTTACGCATTCGCAGGGCAAGCTCATGCTCTTCGGCAATGACGGCATCCATATGGGCAGCAATCCGGCCAATGCGTTGCTGGATGCCATTGACGCGGCAAAACTGCCGCCGCATCCGTGAAAGCTTGAGCATTTTCAGGAAAAGTGGAAACCGGTTTTCCGCCCAGAAATGCGTAAAAACAAAGAGTTAAAGCATTTCAATGTTTCCGTGAAACACTGAAATGCTCTAAAGCTGTCATCCCGCCCGCAGGAAGCGAACCGCCTCATCACGCCGGTAGAGATAGAGAAGGGTGCGGATGGCTTCGCCGCGTTCGGAGGTGAGGTCCGGGTCGCGGTCCAGCAGATAGGCGGCATCCTTGCGGGCGATTTCCAGCAGATCGGCATGGGCTTCGAGGCTGGCAATGCGGAAGCCCGGCGTGCCGGATTGCCGTGTGCCCAGCAACTCCCCCTCACCCCGCAGTTTCAGATCTTCCTCGGCAATCAGGAAACCGTCCTCGCTGTCGCGCAGGATGGAAAGGCGCGCCTTGCCGTTTTCGCTGAGCGGGCCTTTGTAGAGCAGGATGCAGGAGGAGGCCTCCGACCCGCGCCCGACACGCCCGCGCAACTGGTGAAGCTGCGCCAGCCCGAAGCGTTCGGCATGTTCGATCACCATGATGGTGGCATCCGGCACATCGACCCCTACTTCCACCACGGTCGTCGCCACCAGCAGCCGGGTTTCGCCGCGCTTGAAGGCGAGCATCGCCGCATCTTTTTCATCGCCCTTCATGCGCCCATGCACGAGACCGACGGGCGCGTTCAGCGAGCGGGCCAGGGTGTCGTAGCGCTCTTCGGCGGAAGTGAGGTCCGATTCTTCGCTCTCCTCCACCAGCGGGCAGATCCAATAGGCCTTCTTGCCTTCGGCAATAGCCGACTTCAGCCGTCCGACAATATCGCCAATGCGCTCGGCAGGCACGGTAACGGTCTGGATCGGTTTGCGGCCTGCCGGCTTTTCGGTGAGCTTGGACACATCCATGTCGCCGAAGGCGGCCAGCACCAGCGTGCGTGGAATGGGCGTGGCCGTCATCACCAGCATGTGCGGAGAAATGCCCTTGGCGGTCAGCCGCAGACGCTGGTGCACGCCGAAGCGATGCTGTTCATCCACCACGGCCAGCATGAGATTGTGATAGTTGACCGTATCCTGAAACAGCGCATGGGTGCCGATAACGATCTGCGCCTCGCCGGAAGCAATACGGGCAAGCACCCCTTCCCGCTCCCGCCCCTTCGTGCGGCCTGTGAGCACTTCCGTGGAAATTCCTGCAACCGCTGCCATTTTAGAGATCGTCGCATGGTGCTGACGCGCCAGAATTTCCGTGGGCGCCATCAGCACCGCCTGGCCGCCACTTTCCACCACGGCGGCCATGGCCAGCAACGCCACCAGCGTCTTGCCAGCGCCGACATCGCCCTGCACCAGGCGCAGCATGCGGCTATCGCTGGCCATGTCCTTCAGGATTTCGGCAACGGCTTCGCTCTGGCTGTTGGTGGGTGTGAACGGCAGGGCCGCCACTATCTTGCCGCTCAGGTCACCGGTGGCTTTGACCGGCGTGCCCGCCACCTTGCGCAGCCTTTGCCGCACCAGCGCCAGCGACACCTGCCCGGCCAGAAACTCGTCATAGGCCAGCCTGCGGCGGCACGGGGCCTGCGGGTCCACATCCTTTTCATCGCGCGGTGCATGCAGCCGCTCGAATGCAGCCCGCGTGGTTGAAAAGCCCTGTTTTGAAAGCAGAGCGCCATCGACCCATTCGGGAAAATCGGGAAGACGCGGCAGCGCCGCATCGATGGCCTTGCGCAGCACTTTCGGCGAAAGCCCCGCCGTCAGCGGATAGACCGGCTCCACCAGCGGCAGGTCGGCGGCTTCGCTGGCTTTGACCATAAAATCCGGATGCACCATGGAGGCGCGGCCATTGAACCAGTCGATCTTGCCGGAGACGGTGACGATCTCATCCACCGGCAGCGATTTTTCCAGCCAGTTGCCTTTGGCGCGGAAGAAGGTCAGCGCCAGTTCGCCGGTTTCGTCATGCAGAAAAACCCGGTAGGGCTGGGCGTTGTTGCCCTTGGGCGGCGGCTGGTGGCGATCCACCCGGCCCGTGACGGTGACGATGGCGCCCTGCGGCGCGCGTGCGATGCCCGGCTGATGACGCCGGTCGATCAGCCGGTGCGGGGCCAGAAACAGGAGATCCGCCACCTTGGCGTCCTCGGCGCTTTCCCGCCCCAGCAGGCTTGCCAAAAGCCCGGCAAGTTTTGGCCCGACGCCCGGCAGGGTCGAGACGGAGGAAAACAGCGGATCAAGCAAGGATGGACGCATGGTGGCGGCAAAATGCAGGCTCGCAGACGCGATTGCAAGGTGGATGCATGGTTGCCCGAACGTGCCATAGTGGATAATACCTCACAGACATTACAGCGCCGTGCGTTTTATCAAACGCACAAAGGACGCTGTAACACTTTAAATCTACTGCATAATTTTAACCTTAAATCGATTCCGATTTAAGGAATTATGCAGTAGAAAGAGAGCCTGACGAAGCGATGCGCAAACTTCAACTCATCCTGCTGCTTCTGGTGGCGTTTATCGCCCTGGAAACCAAGCCCTGGATCAAGCCGGACACGCTGGAACAGGCCGTCTGCCGCAGCAATATTTTCTGGGTTGGTGTTTATCTCGCCCGGGGCGACGACGTGAACGGTCAACAGGATGACAGCAATTTCAACCCGACGCCGCTGATCTCCGCCCTCGACACCGCCGGCTGCCCGAAGCCGCTGCCCAATCTCTGGGCGCGCATGCTGGTCTTTGCGGGCGCAGATGTGAACCGCGCCACGAAGAATGGCAGCACGCCGCTGATGATGGCGGTCAGCGAACAGAACGTCGCGATGGTGCGCTTTCTGCTGGAGAAAGGTGCGCGCGTTGAGGAGCGCACGGAAAGCGGCGTATCGGCGCTCGATATTGCCAGCAACCTGAAGAATGAAGAGCTGGTTAAACTGCTACAGGGCGCACCGGGACCCTGATCTCACCAATAAAGATGCCCGGCGGAGCTTGGCTCACCGGGCATCTCAATTACCTGTTTTTCAGTCTTCTCACAGTCTGTTCAAGAATTGCTGCCGGCTTGGCGAAAATGGTGATTTCGAGAACCGGAACGGACTTAACGTACGTTAGTACCGGAAGCGCAGAAATTGCCATTTGCAGCCGGCCAGCGGCGATTATTGGACTTACTGTCAGGCTCAGGCGACGTTCAGCACCGCCTCAGGGGCGGCAGCCTCATAGCCCAGCGCCTCGGCAACCGCCGCGTTGGTAATGCGGCCCTTGTGGACGTTGAGACCGTTGCGCAGATGGCGATCCTCAGCCAGCGCCCTGAGACCACGATCGGCCAGCGCCAGACCATGGGCGAGCGTGGCATTGTTCAGTGCGTGGGCTGAGGTGATCGGCACAGCGCCCGGCATGTTGGCCACGCAATAATGGATCACGCCATCGACTTCATAGGTCGGCTCGGAATGGGTGGTGGCATGGGAGGTCTCGAAGCAGCCGCCTTGGTCGATGGCGACATCGACGATGACTGCACCCTTCTTCATGCCGGACAGCATTTCCCGCGTTACCAGCTTCGGCGCAGCAGCACCCGGAATGAGCACGGCGCCGATCACGAGATCGGCGGAGAACACTTCCTGCTCCAGCGCATCGATGGTGGAATAGACGGTGTGGACGCGGCCATGGAAGATATCGTCCAGCTGACGCAGGCGCGGCAGGGAGCGATCGACGATGGTGACATCCGCGCCAAGGCCAACGGCCATTTTCGCCGCATGCAGACCCACGACGCCACCGCCGATAACGGTGACCTTGGCCGGCAGCACGCCCGGAACGCCGCCGAGCAGAATGCCACGGCCACCATTGGCCTTCTGAAGCGCCGTTGCACCGGCCTGAATGGCAAGACGGCCAGCCACTTCCGACATGGGAGCCAGCAGGGGCAGACCGCCGCGCTCATCCGTCACGGTTTCGTAAGCCACCGCCGTCACGCCGGACTGGAGCAGGCCCTTGGTCTGTTCCGGATCGGGCGCGAGGTGGAGATAGGTGTAGAGCAGTTGGCCTTCGCGCAGCATGGCCCATTCCTGCGGCTGCGGCTCCTTGACCTTGACGATCATGTCCGCCTTTTCGAAGATTTCCTTCGCCGTGCCGACGATCTTTGCACCGGCAGCGCTGTAGGCGCCATCGTCTGCACCGATGCCGAGCCCGGCACCGGTTTCCACGATCACCTGATGACCGTGGGCAACATATTCCCTGACCGCCGCGGGGGTGAGACCCACGCGATATTCATGATTTTTGATTTCCTTTGGGCAGCCGATGCGCATCCCGTTTTTTCCTTTTTATCCCCGCAAGGCGTTTCGTTGAACGCTTTCAAAATTCAACCAGAAAGCCCGCACAATGTCCTTGCAAAGACGGATTGCCATCCGCATGCATTTCGAAGAATATTGCGTTGAATACCCCTGAAGCCGGATTTTATTGCAGATATGGAATTGGATACGATTGATCTTGCGATCCTGAAGGAATTGCAGCGAAATGGCCGCATCTCCAATACCGAGCTTGCCGAGCGGGTGGGATTGAGCGCCTCGGCCTGTTCGCGCCGCCATGACGCACTGGAAAAGGCTGGCGTCATCAGTGGCTATCATGCCCGCCTCACCCATAAGGCGCTGGACTACAAGATGATGGTGATCGTCCACATCTCGCTGTCCGGCCAGTTCGCCAAAACCCTGCAGGAATTCGAGGCAGCGGTGAAGCGCTGCCCCAATGTGCTGGTCTGCTATCTGATGTCCGGGGAGTATGACTATATCCTGCGCGTGGCCGCCAAGGATCTGGCGGATTACGAGCGTATTCACCGCGACTGGCTTTCGGCCCTGCCGCATGTGGTGAAGATCAATTCCAGCTTTGCGCTGCGCGAGATCATCGACCGCCCCAATGTGGGACTGTAACGCAGTACAAATGCAATTTTAGGCAAGAGATTCAATTTGCTCTAACGGGATCCTTATAAGGTGCCTCACATCATCAACGAGGCCGAAGGATCATGCAGAACAATCTTGCCATGGAGGTTCGCTCCGCCCCACGCAGCCGGTGCCGGCTGGATGGCGCCGTGCGCTATATGCGCCAGGTTGCCGATTGCCGTATCGTCAACATCTCCCGCACGGGAATGGCGCTTGAGCTTTACACCGCCTTTCACGCCTCCACAGGCAGCATGGTCACCATCGAAAACAGCGAAGTCGGTCTTGTGGAAGGGCTGGTACGCTGGAACCGGGGCGGACGGATTGGCATACAGTTCCGACCCAACAGCAATTCCAGCGCCAAGGTGGCGGCCTATTTCCGCAACTTCCATCAGGAGATAAAACCGGTCCTGAAACGGTAAACGCCCTGCTGAGAAGTTGAGCACAAGCCTCATCCGCCTGTGAAAAAGGCAGACCTCCCGTTTTTGCAGTAGCATCATCTGATTGTCATGTTATGCATGCACTTGCTTTGCGATGCGCGAGCAGGCCTCGGCCCCGCGCACTTCATCCAGGCAGGAGCCAAACATGTCTTCTCTTCTCGATCTTCACCCCATGACGCGCCGCTCCCTGCTGGGCGGCCTTGCCGCCACCGGCGCATTGGTCGTGCTTCATCCCTTCGCCGCTCGCGCTGCCAGCAATCAGGCGCATCTGCGGCTGATGGAAACGACGGATATTCACGTCAACCTGATGCCCTATGACTATTATGCCGACAAGCCGAACGATACGCTGGGCCTGTCACGCACCGCATCGCTGATCGATGGCATCCGCGCCGAAGCCACCAATTCCATGCTGATCGACAATGGCGACCTGCTGCAGGGCAGCCCGATGGGCGATTACATGGCCTATAAGAAGGGCATGAAGGCCGGTGACCTGCATCCGGTGATGAAGGCCATGAACGTGCTGGGCTATGATTGCGGCACGCTCGGCAATCACGAGTTCAATTACGGGCTCGATTTCATGTTCAACACACTGGCGGCAGCAAAGCATCCGATCGTCTGCGCCAACCTTACCAAGGGGCAACTGGCCTCCGACCCGAAGAATGACGAGCTGTTCTTCAAACCCTTCGTGATCATCGAGAAGAAGATCAAGGATGGCGCGGGCCATGAAAGCCCGGTCAAGGTGGGCTTTATCGGCTTCGTACCGCCGCAGATCATGGTGTGGGACGCCAAGAACCTGGAAGGCAAGGCTCAGACCCGTGACATCGTGGAAGCAGCCCGCGCCTGGGTGCCGGTGATGAAGGAACAGGGCGCGGATATCGTCATCGCGCTTTCGCATTCCGGCATCGACGCCAAGGGGCCGAGCGAGAAAATGGAAAATGCCTCGCTCTACCTGGCAGGCGTCGAGGGCATCGATGCCATTTTCACCGGCCACCAGCATCTCGTCTTCCCCGGCCCGAAAACCTGGGACGGCATGCAGGGCGTGGATGCCGTGAAGGGCACGCTGATGGGCAAGCCCGCCGTCATGGCCGGTTTCTGGGGCTCACATATGGGGCTGATCGACCTGCTTCTCGAAAAGGACGGCAAGAGCTGGAAGATCGTGGACTTCACCAGCGAAGCCCGACCGATCTATCACCGCGACGAGGCCAAGAAGATCATCGCCGACACCAAGGACAAGCCGGAAGTGGTGGCCGCTGTTCAGGAAGAGCATGAGGCAACGCTGGCTTACGTGCGCACGCCCGTGGGCAAGACCTCCGCGCCGCTCTACTCCTATTTTGCGCTGGTGGCGGATGACCCGTCCGTACAGATCGTTTCCAATGCGCAGCTCTGGTACATCAAGGACATGCTGAAGGAGACGCAGTACAAGGATTATCCGGTGCTCTCGGCGGCTGCCCCCTTCAAGGCCGGTGGCCGCGGCGGCGCCGATTACTACACCGACGTTCCGGCGGGCGATATCGCCATCAAAAATGTCTCCGACCTCTACCTCTATCCCAACACCGTGCAGGCTGTGCTGATCACCGGCGCGCAGGTCAAGAACTGGCTGGAAATGTCGGCGGGCATGTTCAATCAGATCAAGCCCGGCTCCAAGGATGCCGATCTGCTGAACCTCGATTTCCCGAGCTATAACTACGACGTCATCGACGGCGTGACCTATGAGATCGACCTCTCGGAACCGGCGAAATACGACAAGGACGGCAAGGAAGCCAATCCCCAAGCCAACCGCATCAAGAACCTCAGCTTCAACGGCAAACCGATTGATCCGCAACAGAAATTCGTTGTGGTCACCAATAATTACCGCGCAGGCGGCGGCGGAAAATTCCCGGAGATCGCCGGCGACAAGGTGATCTTTGTCGGCCCGGACACCAATCGCGACGTCATCGTGCGCTACATCATTTCCCAAGGCACCATAAACCCGTCCGCTGACGGCAATTGGCGCTTTGCCGCCCTGCCCGGCACCACGGCGGTCTTCCAGACCGGGCCGAAGGGCCGCCCCTTTGCCTCCAAGGTGATTGGCGCAAAGATCGAGGATGCCGGTGACGGCACGGAGGGTTTTGCGAAGTACCGGCTGATCCTCTGATCACTGCTGGATGCAATGAAAAAGGCCGCTCTATCGGCGGCCTTTTTCTCTGACGACACGAAATTCAAACTGTGCGCGAAGCCTCTCCGTCGGCGAAGAGCGAAGGCCCGTTCTGGTCGATGATCTGCCGCGCCTTGCGGAAGGTGAATTCCAGCGCCTCGTCCTGCCCCGAAAACAGATCCGCGCGGATGAAGCTGCGGGTCAGCACCCGGCCATCGACATCCTTTTCGATCCGGCCCGCCAGACGAAACTGACTGCCTTCGCGAATGGGCTCGGCAAAAATCCGGCAATCGCCATGCAATTGCGGCTCGCAGGCCGCAGCCTGCCGCTCCTTGCCTGCAGAAGAACCGGAGAAAGCGGAAAAAATTTTCGACAGAAAACTGGCCATGGGATCCGACAGGTTTGACGCCCGACCTCAATCATCGGGGATGAATCCGGGAGCAGCATCACGCTGCTCAACTCACTTATCCCTCTAGCATGGGCGCCCTAAATGGTGAAGCCCCACCGCAGGGCAGGGCTTATAACCATTACGGTTAAGGACCTTGAAACCGTCAGGCGACGACATCTTCCGGCGTCAAGGTCTTCACAGCCGTTTCATTGGTCATGATACGGCGATTCTGGATGAAGAAGCGGAAGCTTCCAAGCACCCGAAGCATATACCCCGGATAGGCCAGCGCCAGCCGGGCAAACACCTTGAACTCCGGCAGGAAACCCTTCACCAGGCCGCGAATGAGCGCGTAAGTGTAAGCGCCCTCATAAAGACGATGCCGGAACAGAATGGTCTGCGGATCGGCCAGCATGATCACCGGCGTATTTTTCATATAATTGAACTGCAGGGCCAGGCAGCCCTGGATCGCCACGGATTTCGGGCTGGACCAGCTGACATTCGACCAATAGAGGTTCACGCCTTCCAGGCAGCTCACATTGATGCGCGGATCCACCACCGTGTCATTGAAAAGCGACAGTTCGATCCAGAACACATGGTCTTCGCCAGCACTGCGCAGCGCGCCATTGAAGCGCAGGCCGATATTGCGCTTGAAACGATAGACGACGGTGGAGGTCTGGGGCGGACATTCCCTGATCATCACGCCGGACAGCGTGCCCTTGCGGAAGGCGCGGAAGCCATCTCCGCAGGTGATCTCCTCTTCGGCGGCCAGCAGGCGGCGCGTTTCAGGCAGTCCCAGGAAGTAATCTGCGTAATGGCTGCCGCGCACATGATTGCAGAAAAAGAAATCGCCATGGGCGAGACCGTCCAGCGCCCGCTCCAGATGATCCGGATGCCAGACATCGTCGGAATCCAGGAAGGCGATGTAATCGATATCGTGGTCTTCCAGATAGTCCAGGGCCATGTTGCGCGCTTCGCCTGGCCCGCCATTCGGCTTTTGCAGCAGGGTCACGCGCATTTCCGGTACGTCTTCGTAAGGAGCGAGATCCTGCGCGGGCGGCATGGGGGAGCTATCATCCACCACCACCACATGCAGATAAATCCGGTCAGCCACGGTCTGGGTGCGAACAGACTCCAGGGCCCGGGCGAGAATGCCCGCCTCTCTCTGATAAAAAGGAATAACGACAGCGACAGTCACCTTCATCGGACACCTCACGTCTCAAAAAGGGACCCCTGTCCGGCCTGCGCGCGTCGATACCACCGGCACCCTACGCAACACACACCCCGGCACTTCCCCATGCTTTTCAAGCCCACAACTATCTTAGGACAAACTTAACCATACAGAGGCAGCACAAGTTTTACAATACTGAGAAACGAATATATTTGGGTTCATTATGCTTAAACCCAAATTAATTTTGGGGGCAATCCACGAGAAACACTGAAACAAAAAGGAAAATCACAGATTGCAGAAGCGTTTTACGAAGCGATACACACCGTCCCACAAGAAAACATTCTGAGACAATCGCCGTACAATGAAAAAATGACCCAAAAATGTTCGAAGGCGCGCGATATATTCTTAGAGTTGTTTATTGCTGCACCGCCACAACCTGCGCGGAAAAATATGACCCTGCTTCATGTTAGGACACATCTACCCCTCATTCTTTAGGGAGTAAGCCCCAAAACCGATTACCCCCTGTAAAGGTCCAGTTTTGAGACGGTTTCCCACAGAAAAGAGGCTCACATTTTCTTGATGCGTCCCAATAGAGATCATTCCCGATGAGGGCTGACGGGGGAAAGCAACCTGAAGCACAACGGAAATACAGTTTTCCCGGCTCCTCAGGGGAAAAGCGGGTGCCACTCTTTGCGAGGGACAGGTTTTTGGTTTTTCGCACACCCGAACGGAAAACCGGCTTCCACTTTTCCTGGGTGTGCGTTTTCATTTTTCGCACACCCGGACGGAAAACCGGCTTCCACTTTTCCTGGGTGTGCTTTTTCGTTTTTCGCACACCCGGACGGAAAACCGGCTTCCACTTTTCCTGGGTGTGCTTTAGGTCCAATTGCAAACCGCGCCGGGCAGAAGGCCGGCAGATGCCGATGCCTTGCCGGCTCTTGCAAGCTGAAGACAGGATCATGGACGTGGATAAATCTGAGGTGGGCGCCGCGCTGGAAGCCGTTCGGGAGCTTTTTCCGGCCACGCCCCTGCAATTGAACGAGCATCTGAGCAAGCTTTACGATGCCACCATCTATCTGAAGCGGGAGGATCTGACGCCGGTGCGCTCCTATAAGGTGCGCGGGGCCTACAACTTTTTCCGCAAGGCCATCGCCTCCGGCAAGACGGACCGGATCTTCGTTTGCGCCTCCGCCGGCAATCATGCTCAGGGCTTTGCCTTTGCCTGCCGCCATTTCGGCGTCAAGGGCGTGGTGTTCATGCCGGTGACGACGCCGCAGCAGAAGATCGACAAGACCCGCGTTTTCGGCGGCGCCTTCATTTCCATCCGGCTGGTGGGCGATATTTTCGACCAGTGCTACAAGGCCGCGCAGGATTATGTGGAAGAGGTGCAAGGCGCCATGGTGCCGCCCTTCGACCATGAGGACATCATGGAGGGCCAGGCAACAGTGGCCGCCGAAATCCTGGAGCAACTACCGGAAGGGGTGGTGCCGGACCTCATCATCCTGCCGGTTGGCGGCGGCGGCTTGAGCGCTGGCGTCACCTCCTATCTGGCGGGCACCGTCGCTAAGGAAAATTTTGTCTTTGCAGAACCGACCGGGGCACCCAGCTTGAAGCGGGCGCTGGAAAAGGGCGAGGTCGTCACGCTGCCCAAGGTCGACAATTTCGTGGACGGCGCGGCGGTGGCCCGTATCGGCGCCCTCCCCTTTGAAGCTCTCAAACAGTTTTCCGCCGAACAGGTGATGCTGGTGCCGGAAAACGCCATCTGCTGCACCATGACCGATATGCTGAACATCGAAGGCGTGGTGCTGGAACCGGCGGGCGCGCTGGCCATTGCCGCCCTGGACCTTATGGAGCCGGATACCATCCGCGGCAAAACCGTGGTGGCGGTGGTGTCCGGCGGCAATTTCGACTTCGAGCGGCTGCCGGACGTCAAGGAGCGCGCCATGCGCTATCGGGGCGTCAAGAAGTACTTTATCCTGCGCCTGCCGCAGCGCCCGGGCGCTCTGCGTGATTTCCTGAACCTGCTGGGGCCGGAAGACGATATCGCGCGCTTTGAATATCTGAAGAAGTCGGCCCGCAATTTCGGCTCCATCCTCATCGGCATCGAAACGTCGTCACGGGAAAACTTCACCGGCCTCATCGAGCGATTCGATGCCGCAGGGCTGGGCTTCGAAGACATTACCGAAAACGAAATCCTCGCCAATCTTATCATCTGAAAGTTCGTAAAGCCCGTTGCGGCTTATCAGCCTCATGCAACGTGCTTTACGTTCTTGTTTTAACGCATGTCGTCATCGCAAAACCGCTGCACACTTTTGCGCGACATGCTCTAACCGCCACTCTTCAAGCGGCGGTTACGAACGGAAACCAAATGTGTGCAGAGAACGCGCGCCTTTTTCGCAGGCGCGGCATTTCGTTCATTGATGATTAAAACCAGCTTCTTTATAGACAATATCAGATACGAGAAACCCAGGCCCGGAGAAACGGGGCCGGGAGCGCGGCGTTAAACGCGCGCTGATTATGTTTTTGTTCATAGCATGTTCATGGGTGGCGGTGTAACCGCAGGAGCATGCCATAACGGGTGTTGTCATGCTGACGAAAAAAGGCAAATACGGTTTGAAGGCACTGGTTGATCTCGCCAGCCTGGCGCCGGGTGAAAGTGCTTTCGTGAACGAGATCGCTTCGCGCAACAATATCCCCAAGAAATTCCTGGACGCTATTCTGCTGGAACTGCGCAAAGACGGTATTCTGCGCTCCAAGAAAGGCCCCAACGGCGGCTACGGCCTTGCCAAGCCAGCCAGCGACATCATGATCGGCGAAGTCGTGCGCGCCCTGGACGGGCCGCTTGCGCCTATCCGCTGCGCCAGCCGCACCGCCTTTGAAGCCTGCGATGATTGTGCGGATCCGGAAGCCTGTCAGGTTCGCCTGTCCATGACGGAAGTGCGGGACGCCATCGCCATGATCCTCGACAATATGTCATTGGCGGAATTCGTGAGCAAAAAGGCAACGCCGCTACTGGCCGACGAAGTGCTGGTTTGAGCCCAAAATTGCTATCTGCTGTCGGCTCAATGCCGTCCCGGTTCAAGCCGCGACGCAAGCGCGTTCAACGCGGGCTGACCGGAAACCTCCAGACCCAGCACTGTAAACATGCGTTCAGCCGCCGCTTGCAGGATCAGGGCGGCCATTGCCGCCGCCTCTATGGTTTGCGGACCGGGATTGACCTGCGCGGCATCGATGGCAAGACCGCAGCGCTCCAGCAAAGCCGCAAGGCTTTCCTTTTCCAGAACGAAGCGCGCCTGCGACAGCCCATCATAATGCGGGATTGCGGATTGAAAGCCGCCTGCCCGCGCCCGGCCCTGCACCACGGCCCCTTGCAGAAAGCGCCGCATCACCTCGGACATGGCGCGCGCACCGGCACGGCACGGCAGAACACCATCTACGGAGACATGCAGGCCCGGCATTTGTCCCGGTTCCTGCGCCGCCAGAAGATCCTGCCGGGAAAAAACCGCCAGACATTCGCCACCCGCTTCATTATGGGCAAACACCGCCAGCCAGTCGGCTTCGGAGCCATGACCGGCCAGCGATTGCAGATCATCCAGGCGTGAACCGAGCGCATCAGCGGCCAGTTTCAGTGTGCTCGCGGTCTCGATCAGGTGAAAGCTTTCCCCGGCAGCGACACGGGCAAAAAGAACACGGCGCTGCTCCTCACTGCCGGAATTGCGCAGGGCCTCCAGCGCCGCCTGATGGCCGATCAGTACGGCAGCACCGTCATCGCCCTTGGCCGAAAGGCTGGCGACAATCTCCGCCAACACGCCGTTCGAGACATCGAGACCGGCGAAATCCGCCGGGATGGAGACCCCCAGAAGTCCCGCTTGCGAGAGTTCATCCCGCAATTGGCGACGAGAGGCCAGGCCGCGTGCGGCAATTTCCGCAGCACGATGCAGCGCATCATCCTCACTGCCAACATGCGATGGCGCGGGCCTCAGCCGCTCATGCAGATGCGTAATGGTTCCCATGACGACGCTCCCCGCATTGCCCGGTACATGATCACCAGCGATTCGCCATTGAATCCGGCCATTTCCTGCACCGTAGCACGCCCGGCCTGTTTTTCTCGGTTTGCCGCTACGGCCGGATCGCAGCGGTTGAGTATCTCACATTCGGTGAAAGAGCAGAACCGGTTTTGCAGATCCTCGCAAAAACCGCTCCGCATCTCACATTTATGACAGATCTAACGGCATGCTCGCCCTTGCCGTAGACATGGCGTACTATAATCTATATATTCACTAGAAAATAAATGCAAAACTTGCCTTGTTCAGAAGGCGATTTCCGCCGGGACGTAAGGGCAAAAGAGGGATCAACAATAGAGAGGAAAAGCCATGCTGGAACATCGAGCATTGTGGCGGGAGCAGGACCTCAGGGGTCATTTCGCTCCACCCTTCGGACGCTGCCAGGTGGCAATTATCGGTGGAGGGTTTACGGGAGCTTCGCTTGCCCGTTCTCTCGCGACGCGTCTCGGACGCGATGGCGCTGTGGCGGTCTTCGAACCACGCGCCGCTCTCGGCCAGGGTCTGGCCTATGACTGTCATGACGATGCTCTGCGGCTGAACGTCGCCTCACACCGCATGAAGGCCCTGCCCGAAGCGCCCGATGCCTTTCATCAATGGCTGGTTCAAACCGGCAAACTGGAAAGCGACCCGGAAGGTGTTGCCGCCGATGGCGCCTTTTACGCCCGCCGCAGCGATTTCGGCCTGTTCATGGCCGAACAGATGCAGCCGCTGCTGCAAGCAGGTCTCGTTCGCCATCTTCGCGAGAAAGTGGCGCACCTGACCCGCAGCGGTCAGGGCTGGCTGATCACCGGCGATCAGGGCAGCACGCTTTATGCCGAGGAGGTGGTGATTGCCACCACGCATCTAACCGCCCGCCCGCCGCAGGCGCTTGCGGGTGCACTGGAAGGCCATCCGCGCTTTCTGGCTGAAACCGGCCAATGGAATGCTCTCGACACCTGCCAGCCGGATGACAAGGTGTTGATCGTCGGTGCCGGGCTGACGGCCCTCGATCTGGTGGCATCGCTTCGCAGCAAGGGGCATAAAGGCGAAATCCTCATGCTCTCGCGCAGCGGCAGGCTGCCGCAGACGCAGAGCCTGGGCGGCCTGCCGCCGGCTGGAAACTTCATCAGCCCGCCGCCTGCCTCCGCCCGTCAATTATTGCAGACGGTGCGCGCTGCCGTGCAGGATGCCGCCGATCGTGGCCTGCCCTGGCAGAGTGTGTTCGACACGCTTCGCCAACAGGGTCAGGCGCTTTGGCAAAATCTCAGCGATCAGGAGCAGCAGCGGTTCATGCGGCATCTGAAACGCCGCTACGAAACCCACCGCTACCGCATGCCGCCGCAGATCGCATCCCTGCTGGCCCACGACATGCGCGAGGGCACGCTGAAAAACATCGCAGGGCAGATCTGCCGCGTGGAACGGACACCGCAGGCCATTCATCTCGATATCATTCTCAAACCGCACGGCATGGTGGAGCGCCATAGCTGCCAATGGGTGGCCGTGGCCACGGGACCGGATTATGCGCGGCTGATCCAGTCGCAGGATTATCTGCGCGATCTCGCTGACGCCCGACTCATTCGCCCCGATATTCACGGCCTTGGTCTTGACGTGGATGAAAATTGCCGCGCTCTGCGACGCAATGGTCTGGCACTCGGCAATCTCTTTGTGGCCGGGCCGCTCACCCGTGGCCGGTTTGGCGAGTTGACCGGCGCACCGGAAATTGCCGCTCAGGCGGAGCGCCTTGCCTTGCAGATGCTGGAGCGCTTGCAGCGCGGCGTGGAAGCGTCTTTCGATATTTGAAAATGCGTCTACGGTATAATGAGAATGGGGCGGCATGACCTCCCCATTGTGATGGATCAGGCGTCGCGTCCCAGAATGGCTTCCAGCAATTGCCGCTCATAGCCTGCAAGTGCTGCATCGCCGTGCTGGCGCGGATGCGCCTGCGGAATGGTAAGATCCAGCGAAATCCGGCCCTGATCCAGCACGATCACCCGATCCGCCAGATAGACCGCTTCATTGACATCATGGGTGACCAGCACGCCGGTAAAGCCAAGTTCGCGCCAGACCCGGCTGATCAATTGCTGCATGGTGATGCGCGTCAGCGCATCCAGTGCGCCGAGCGGCTCATCCAGCACCAGCAGGCCGGGATTGCTGACCAGCGCCCGGGCAAGGGCCGCGCGCTGCCGCTGGCCACCGGAAAGTTCCGAAGGCCAGGAACCGGCCTTGTCCGACAGCCGCACCTCTTCCAAAACGCGTTGGGCGGCATAGCGGCCCTTGGCGGCCTCTACCCCCTCACCCAGACCGACAACGACATTGTCGATGATGCTTGACCAGGGCAGCAGGCGCGGTTCCTGAAAGACGATGCGGGCATTGACCTGATCCGCGCCCTGCTCCGTCGTCAACGCAATCTCGCCGGATGTCGGCTGGTCGAGCCCGACCAGCAGGCGCAGCAGCGTGCTCTTGCCGCAGCCGCTTTTTCCGACGATCGCCACGAACTGACCGGCAGGAATATCGAGATCGATACCGCGCAGAACCTGATTGCCGCCGAAGCGCTTTTCGACGCGATGCAGCTTCAGGGACACGGGCAAGGAGCCCTGCTGGGCGGCAAAGAAGGAGCGCGGCAGGGAAGCGGTCTCGGCCATGGTGCATTTCCTTTCGATCATCGGTCTGTTCTGGTCCGAAAAGAGTGTTGAGCGAATGACGTCCCAGCCATCACGTCCGACGGAGCCCGGCGGCTGACCGGCAAAGCCGGGTTCAGCGGGCATAGGCCGGGTTCCAGGCCAGGGCGCGGCGTTCCAGCGCCCGCGCGATCACATCGGCCAGTTTGCCGAGGGCGGCATAAATCAGCAGCGACAGCACCACGACATCCGTCATCATGAATTCCCGCGCTTCATTGGCCATGTGGCCGATGCCCGAAGACGTAGCGATGGATTCCGAGACGATCAGCGTCAGCCACATAATGCCGAGCGCATAGCGCAACCCGACGAAGATGGAGGGCAGCGCGCCCGGGAACACCACCTTGCGAAACAGCGTCCAACGGCTCATGCCATAGATCCGGCCCATCTCGATCAGACCGCGATCGACATTGCGCACGCCGTGGAAGGTGTTGAGATAGACCGGAAACAGCACACCGAGCGAGGTAAGGAAAAGCTTCGATTCCTCGCCAATGCCGAACCAGAGAATGACCAGCGGAATCATGGCGAGGTGCGGAATGGTGCGCAGCATTTGCAGCGTCGTGTCCGTCACTTCTTCCGAAAGCCGCGAAACGCCGTTGGCAATGCCAAGCGCCAGCCCCAGCAGCCCGCCCACGACAAGGCCGCCCAGCGCCCGCGCCGTGGAGATGCCGATATCGCGAATGAGATCGCCGCTCAGCAATTGATCCCAGAAGGCCGTGACCACTGCCGTCGGCGCAGGCATGACCCGGTCGGAAATCACCCCGAAGGAGGCCAGCGCCTGCCAGACGACCAGCACAGAAAGCGGCAACGCATAGGGAATAAGCCCTCTGAACGACAGGCGCGGCAGGGGTCTACGGCTCTTGACCCGGCGGGCGATGCGTGTGGTGGCGATGTCGAATGCGGTCATCGGCTTTTCCTCTTCACGGCAGGCGAGAACGGCCCGAAGGCCGTTCCAGACATCATGGAAATGAAACGTCATACGAACGGTCATTGAAGATGACCGTTCGTATTCCCCTTTCGAATATCTCAAGCCCTTGATGCATTTGAGATATTCGAAATTCTTTCAAGGCGGGGATGCGTCAGCATCTTCGAGCCTTGGTATCAGGAGGCGGATGCCAGACGGACATTGCCGCCATGGCCGCCGCCGCCGAAGACCTGCGGCTCGCCAAAGGCTGCCCGCACATGGCTGACCGGCTTGCCAAGGCCGATTTCCGGGAACAGCAGTTCTGAGACGCGATAGGCCTCCTCCAGATGCGGATAGCCGGAGGCGATGACCGTATCGATGCCGAGATCCTGATATTCCTTGAGCCGCGCTGCGACCGTCTTGGCCGAGCCGACCAGCGCCGTTCCGGCACCAGAGCGCACCAGCCCGATGCCGGCCCAGAGATTGGGCGAAACCTCCAGCTTGTCACGGCGGCCCTGGTGCAGCGCCAGCATGCGCGACTGGCCGACGGAATCGGAATTCTTGGCAAAGCCTTCCTGCGCGGCGGCAATGGTTTCATCGGAGAGATGCGAAATCAACCGGTCGGCGGCTTCCCAGGCCTCGTCATCGGTTTCACGCACGATGAAATGCAGGCGAATACCGAAGCTGACCTGTTTGCCCTTGGCCGCCGCCGCCTTGCGGACGCGCGCGATCTTTTCGCCCACCTGATCCGGCGTTTCGCCCCAGGTGAGATATTTATCCACCAGACCGGCGGAGAAATCGATGGCCGCTTCCGACGAGCCGCCGAAATAGAGCGGCGGGCGCGGCTCCTGTACCGGCGGCAGCACCAAACGCGCATTGTGGGCCTGGATATATTTGCCATCGACATGGCCGTGGCCGGTTTCGATCAGAGAATTGAAAACCTGAAAGAACTCGTCGGCATGATCATAGCGTTCGTCATGCGGCAGGAAGATGCCATCTCCCGCCAGTTCCTGCGGACCGCCGCCCACCACGATATTGAGCAGCAGCCGACCGGCGGAAACCCGGTCCAGCGTCGAAGCAAGGCGGGCATAATAGGCAGGCGATGCCGTGCCGGGACGGATGGCCACCAGAAACTTCAGCCGTTCGGTGAAGGCGGCGAGATAGGCGGCCAGCGTGAAGGATTCCTCGCAAGCCACGCCCGTCGGCAGCAACACGCCGGAATAGCCGAGGCGGTCGGCAGCAACGGCGATTTCCTTGAAATAGGCCGGATCGGCGGGACGGCTCAGGTGATCGGTGCCGAGATAGGCGCCATCGCCGGATGACGGGATAAACCACAGGAAATCGAGCGGCTTGGTGGTGGTGCTCATGGGAGAATCCTCCTTTTTGAAGGTCAACTGGCCTTGGCGCGCCAGACGATATCGGAAATGGTGAGCTTCTTCGGCACGATGCCGAGCGAATAGAATTCATCGGCCAGCGCCTGCTGATAGGCGACGGCCTCATCAGGAATGGGACCGATCTTGCTGAGATCGGAGCCGCGCCGGGTCAGCACCTTGCGGGTGACATCGGCAGACACGCCGGTAATCTCCGAGAGATCGGCCACGGATTGATCGAGGTTTTTCTGGGCGCCCGCTCCGACCTTGCCAAGCTCATCCAGCACCTCGGTGATGATTTCAGGATTGGCTTCGGCAAAGCTGCGATTGCCGAGCAGGAAGCTCCAGCTATCGACAATACCCTCGGCGGTGGTCAAAAGGCGGGCCTGCGGATCGGCCTCGGCGATGGCGAAATAGGGATCCCAGATGGCCCAGGCATCGATGCTGCCGGTCTTGAAAGCTGCCGCCGCATCCGGCGGCGCCAGATCGACAGCCTGAACGTCACCGACACCCAGACCGCCGCTGCGCAAGGCCTTGACCACGAAATTATGGGCGCTGGAGCCGCGCTTGAACGCCAGCTTGCGCCCCTTCAGATCGGCAAGGCTCTGGATCGGCGCATCCTTGTGGACGAGCAGGCCGGTTCCGGCGGAAGCACCCCGATAGGCGCCGACATAAACGAGATTGCCCCGCGCCGCCTGCGCAAACAGCGGCGGCACATCGCCGGTGGGTCCGAAATCCAGAGCGCCAGCCCCGAGCGCTTCGAGCAGCGGCGGACCGGAGGTAAATTCCGACCAGGTGACCGTCACGCCACGGCCGGCAAGCCGCTTTTCCAGAGCACCCTGCCGCTTGGCAAGCGCCACGACCCCATTTTTCTGCCAGCCAATGCGCAGGCTGACGGCTGCGCGCGCCGGACGAATGGCAGGCGCGGCAAGGCTTGCAAATCCCGCCCCCAGGAGTGCAAGCGTTTGTCTGCGATGGATCATGAACCTCTCCTTGGTCATGGTTTAGAAGGCTAGTGGAATGAATTTGACATTTGACACCCATTTGCGGGGGTCTCGATGATCAAATGTCAAATTCAAAAATTCCACTAGAATCATAAGGTTGCTAGTGGTTTTCATGATTGTGACATTTGCTCTCGAGGGTGCTGCACAGGCTAGCAAATGTCACAATCAAACCACTAGGTCAGGCCGCAGGCCGCCAGACGATGTCGCTGATCTTCAGGCTTTTCGGCAGGACGCCGAGCGCGCGGAAATCATCGGCAAGCTGCTGTTGATAGTTAAGTGCCGCATCGGAAACGGTGGCGATCTGGCCGAGATCGGACCCGGCGCGGGTCAGCGTGACGCGAGTCACATCCTCCGGCACGCCGGTAATGGCGGCAAGCGCCTTGGCCGTACCGTCAATATCCTGCTGGGCCGCAGTACCGACCTTGCGCAATTCATCGAGAATCTCACTGACGATCTGCGGATTGGCCTTGGTGAAGGCCCCATTGCCGAGGAAATAGCCCCAGGCCTCGACAATACCGTCCGAGGTGGTCAAAAGCCGTGCTTTCGGGTCCTGCTCGGCGATGGCGAAATAGGGATCCCAGATGGCCCAGGCATCGATGCTGCCATTCTTGAAGGCGGCGGCGGCATCCGGCGGCGCAAGATCCACTTCCTTGACATCCTTCGGCGTCAGCCCAACCTTGGCCAGCGCCTTGAAAGCAAAATTATGGGCGCTGGACCCCCGCTTATAGGCCAGCCGCACACCCTTCAGATCGGCAAGGCCCTGGGTCGGCCCATCCTTCTGCACCAGCAGGCCATGAAAGGCCGAAGGTGGACGATAGGTGCCGACATAGAGAAGATCGCCGCGCGCAGCCTGGGCAAACAGCGGCGGCACATCGCCCGTCGGGCCGAAATCCAGCGAGCCCGCCCCCAACGCTTCAAGAAGCGGGGGGCCGGAGGTGAATTCCGACCACTCAATAGAAATACCACGATCGGCAAACCGCTTTTCCAGCGCGCCCTGTTGCTTGGCCAGCGCCAGCACCCCGAATTTCTGCCAGCCGATGCGAATTTTCTGCGCTGCCGCCTTGGCAGTCGTCTGGCCAAGAAGAAGTCCGGTCGCGGCGATCCCCGCCAGTTGAAGTCCGCGTCTGCGCGTAATCATCATTCATTCCCCAATCGTCACAGCGGCGTCAGCCCGCTCCTCCAAGCAGACTAATTAATTCTATCATTTTTATAAGGAATAGGATTTCAAGACTCGCAGAGAAGCGAAACACTTCCCCTCTTGAAACGGGGCTTGGCGAAAAAAGGCAGGCCGCCCACCGGACGGAGCGCTTGCCTTGCATCCATGCACGACTCGTGATCTAAAGGGACAAAAATTGGAACATTACATGAACAAGGCTGTGTCTTCGCCTTCCCTGCTGCGCGGTATGATGCTGATGGCTGGCTGCATGATGCTGCTGCCGGGCATGGATGCCATTGCCAAATACATGGCTACCTATGAGGGCATGTCTCCGGGGCAGGTCACGTTCTATCGCTTCTTCTTCCAGATCGCCGTTACCCTGCCCTTTCTCATCGCCACGCAGGGACGCAAGGCGCTGAAGGCAAAGCGGCCCGGCCTCAACCTGCTGCGGGGCGCATTGCATGGGGCGGCCAGCCTCGCCTTTTTCATGGCGGTGAAATACATGCCGCTGGCGGATGTCTTCGCCATCTATTTCGTCGAGCCTTTCATCCTGACCGCGCTCTCAGCGGCCTTTCTGGGCGACAAGGTCGGCTGGCGGCGCTGGCTTGCCATTCTCGTCGGCTTTGGCGGGGCGATGATCGTGATCCAGCCGAGCTGGGAAATCTTCGGCTTGACGGCGCTGCTGCCGGTTCTCTGTGCCTTTCTCTTTGCACTCTATATGTTTCTCAATCGGGCGCTGGGCGATGCGGACAGTCCCATGACCATGCAAACCATGTCCGGTTTCGGCGGAACCGCCTTCATGGCCCTTGCCATTCTGGCCGGTTCAGCGGCGGGCCATGAGGATTTCATCCCTTCCCTGCCCGCAAACGGTCTCGGCCTTTCCCTGCTGGTGATCCTGGGCGCGCTTTCTGGCTATCTGCATCTGCTGGTGGTCAAGGCCTTCCGCATGGCGCCGCTCTCCGTGCTGGCGCCTTTCCAGTATTTCGAGATCATTGCCGCAACCATTCTGGGTTATCTGCTGTTCGGAGACTTTCCAACAGTGTCAAAGTGGTGCGGAATTCTGATTATCGTCGGTTCAGGACTGTTCATTCTCTGGCGTGAACAGCGGAAGACCCAAAAAGAACCAGTTCTAAACCCGGTTTAAACATGCGTTAACCATCAACCTTAAGCCGATGGCAGGATATTGACCCATAAAGCCATAGGTAGTTTCATGATGAAACGGGGTTGGGGATGAATGATTTTCGCCTCTCCTTTCCGGCCTGCGTCATAGCCGGAAAGCGGAGAATGGAGAGCCATGACGTAAGTCTGCTGAAAAAATTCGGGCTGCCGGAAGGCGTCAGATCCCATGAAGATCTTCTGACGCTGCTGGTGCTGAACAGCTTCTGCCCGGAAAAATGTCCGGAATGGGAGACATTTTTCATCGAATCCGTCGCCGATTTCATTCTGCATCGCATGCCGCCGGAAAATCGGGTGGATCAGGCCAAGCTATTGTGGATTTTCGAAACCTTTACCACTGAGGGCCGGGTCAATTCCCCGCTGGAATCGGCGATGCTGACGCATCTCTTGAAGATCCTGGTGGCCGAGAGCTTTGCGGCTCTTCGCACTGCGCGGGAAACAGGCGGATGGATTGGCATAGACGGAGCAAAGCCGGTGGCCGCAGCCTGAGATAGGACGGCGGCAACCGGTCCCGGACCTTTTCGGGACATTGACGAAAGCAAACGGTCAGAGCATTGTCCTGAGAAAAGTGGATAGCGGTTTTCCGTCCGGAAATGCGTAAAAACAACGAGTTAGAGCGTTTCAATGTTTCCGCGAAGCAATGAAACGCTCTAATTGCTTGAAGCGGCAGGCTCTGCCGTGGCAAGTTGCCGTCAGGATTGGCAGGGTGACCGCAAAACGGCCCTTGCCATTATACATGTAGGGAGCATTGATATGGACGTACGCGCCGCCGTTGCCGTGCAGGCTGGCAAACCGCTGGAAATCATGACCGTGCAGCTCGAAGGCCCGAAGGCCGGTGAAGTGCTGATCGAGGTCAAGGCCACGGGCATCTGCCACACCGATGATTTCACGCTGTCCGGCGCGGACCCCGAAGGCCTGTTTCCAGCCATTCTGGGCCATGAAGGCGCTGGCATCGTGGTGGATGTCGGACCGGGCGTCACCTCGGTCAAGAAGGGCGATCACGTCATTCCGCTCTACACGCCCGAATGCCGCGAATGCTATTCCTGCCTGTCGCGCAAGACCAATCTGTGCACCGCCATTCGCTCCACCCAGGGACAGGGCCTGATGCCGGACGGCACCAGCCGCTTTTCCATCGGCAAGGACAAGATCCATCATTATATGGGCTGCTCGACCTTCGCCAATTTCACGGTTCTGCCGGAAATCGCCGTGGCCAAGGTCAACCCGGACGCGCCATTCGACAAGATCTGCTATATCGGCTGCGGCGTCACCACCGGCATCGGCGCGGTGATCAACACGGCCAAGGTGGAAATCGGCTCCACGGCCATCGTCTTCGGCCTTGGCGGCATCGGCCTCAACGTCTTGCAGGGCCTCCGGCTTGCGGGGGCGGACATGATCATCGGCGTCGACATCAATCCTGACCGCAAGGCCTGGGGCGAGAAGTTCGGCATGACGCATTTCGTCAATCCGAAAGACGTCGGCGACGACATCGTGCCCTATCTCGTCAACATGACGAAGCGCAATGGCGACCTGATCGGCGGCGCCGACTATACCTTCGACTGCACCGGCAATACCCGCGTCATGCGGCAGGCGCTGGAATCGGCCCATCGCGGCTGGGGCAAGAGCGTCATCATCGGCGTGGCGGGCGCAGGTCAGGAGATTTCCACCCGGCCCTTCCAGCTCGTCACCGGCCGCCAGTGGATGGGCACCGCCTTCGGCGGCGCGCGCGGCCGCACCGACGTTCCGAAGATCGTCGACTGGTACATGGACGGCAAGATCCAGATCGATCCGATGATCACCCACACCATGCCTCTGGAAGACATCAACCAGGGCTTCGAGCTGATGCACAAGGGCGAAAGCATCCGCGGCGTCGTGGTTTATTAGAGCGCTTTTCGATCTGATTGAATCAGATCTGCGCTCTAACTTATTATTTTTGCAGCATAATCTTATCGATCCTCGTTTCACTCCGGTCGGATTATGCTCTAAGAATCTGGAGTAAAGCGATGCCTCCTGAAGTGTTTCCAGGAAAACTGGAATCCGGTTTTCCGTCCGGAAACACGTTAAAACAAAGAGGAAAAGTAGAAGCTCTGGCCGTCAGCGCCTCCCATGACTTTTCAAAGCAATGCGTGGAGAAAATCACGCTGCTGGCGGGAAAAGGCGTGGAAGGCGACGCCCATTGCGGTGAAACAGTCAAGCACCGCTCTCGCGTGAAAATAGACCCGTCGCAGCCTAACCTGCGACAGGTCCACCTCATTCATGGCGAGTTGATCGATGCACTGCAGGCCCAGGGCTTTCCCGTCGCACCCGGTGTGATGGGAGAGAATATCACCACGCGAAATATCGACCTCCTGAACCTGCCTCGGGGCGCGAAACTGATCGTTGGCCAAGCCGTGATGGAAGTGACGGGCCTGCGTAATCCCTGCGCTCAACTCGACACCTATTCAAAAGGCCTGACTGCTGCCGTGCTGGATCGCGATGAACAGGGGCATCTCATCCGCAAGGCGGGCATCATGGCAATCGTCCTGCAAGGTGGCGACGTGAGGGTGAATGACGAAATCACCGTTGAATTGCCGCCCTTGCCTCACCAACCTTTGGAACGGGTATGACCAGCATCTATGTCGATGCCGATGCCTGCCCGGTGAAGCAGGAAATTTTAAGGGTCGCGGAGCGGCATGACCTGCCGGTGACCTTCGTTGCCAATTCCGGCCTCAGGCCGTCCCGCGATCCCATGGTGCGCAATGTCATTGTCTCGAATGGCTTCGATGCCGCAGATAACTGGATTGCCGAGCACGCCACGACCGGTGATATCGTCATCACCGCCGATGTCCCTCTGGCCGTGCGTTGTGTGGCCGCCGGTGCGCTGGTGACGGGGCCATCCGGGCGAGTTTTCGACCAGACGAATATCGGCATGGCCAGCGCCATGCGGGACCTTGGCGCGCATCTGCGCGAAACCGGTGAAAGCAAGGGATATAATGCCGCCTTCACCCAGCGGGATCGCTCGCAATTTCTGGAAACCCTCGACCGGCTGTGCCGAAAGGCCAAATCCATGGCGCAACCATGACCGCAAAGAAAAAGCCTTTTCTCTTTCTGCTGCGCCGCCACCGGCATAGCCCCTTCTATCGGGCGGGCCTGATCGGCATCTGTTCGCTTCCGGTGTTCCTGGCGCTGAAGCCGCAATTGGCCGTGGAGCTTTCGGCCATCATCTTCTTCGTGCTCTATCTTGCCGCCATGGCAAGGCGCATTCCAGGTGTGACGGCACAGCGGCTGAAAACCAGTCCGCAGCGCGACGATGCCCCCACCATTGCCATTCCCATGGTCAGCCTGGTGGCGGTCGGGGCAGCGGTCGTTGCCTTGTTCAACGCGCTGAACCGTGGCAACGGCTCCGAAAGCCTGCTGGAAGTGGCACTGGCCTTTGCCTCAGTCATCGGCGGCTGGTTCACTATTCATGTGATGTTCGCCATGCATTATGCGCACCGCTTCTGGCAGCATCAGCCAGCGGGCGACAGCACAGAGCCGCATCGCGGGCTGGATTTTCCGCAAACGGAAGAGCCGGGCGCCTATGAATTTCTGTATTTCTCACTGGTCATCGGCATGACCGCCCAAACCTCCGACGTGGCGGTGACCACCACGGCCATGCGGCGCGTCAACATCCTGCATGCCGTGACGTCCTTCTTCTTCAACACCGTGCTGGTGGCAGCGGCGGTCAATGCTGCTGTTGCCCTCGCCGGCTGATCTTTCCGGAGTTTTCCCATGAACATTCTTTCCCAAAACACCGCTTTCGGCGGCATGCAGGGCGTGTTCTCCCACAGTTCGGACGCCTGCAAATGCGACATGACCTTTGCCGTCTTCGTGCCGCCGCAAGCGATTGAAGAAAAGCGCCCGGTGCTCTGGTATCTCTCCGGCCTGACCTGCACCCATGCCAATGTAATGGAAAAGGGCGAATATCGCCGCCTCGCAGCCGAGCTTGGCCTGATCATCGTCTGCCCGGATGTGAGCCCGCGCGGCAATGACGTGGCCGATGAGGCCACCAACTGGAAAATGGGCAAGGGTGCCGGCATGTATCTGAATGCCACGCAAGCGCCCTGGGTCGAGCATTACCAGATGTACAGCTATATCACCGAGGAACTGCCGGCCCTGATCGCGGAGACCTTCCGCGCCGACATGACGCGGCAAGGCATTTTTGGCCATTCGATGGGCGGCCACGGAGCGCTGACCATCGCCCTGAAAAACCCTGACCGCTTCAAGAGCTGCTCTGCCTTCGCCCCCATTGTCAGCCCGCTCAAGGCAGACTGGACACAGGATGCCTTCGAGAAATATCTGGGCAGCGACCGTGCCCTTTGGCGCGCCTATGACGCCTGCGCCTTGATCGAAGATGGCGCTCGCTTTCCGGAATTTCTGGTGGATCAGGGCAAGGCCGATAGCTTCCTGGAAACCGGACTGATGCCCTGGCTGTTGGAAGATGCCGTGAAGGGCACCGACGTTCAGCTGACGCTGCGCCAGCATGAACGCTACGACCATTCCTATTATTTCATTTCCACCTTCATGGACGATCACCTGCGCTGGCACGCGGACCGTTTGCGTTAGGGTCAATCCCGTAAAGCCCGTTTCGGCTTATCAGCCTCATGCAACGTGCTTTACGTTCTTGGTTTAACGCATGTCGTTATCGCAAAACCGCTGCACACTTTTGCGCGACATGCTTTAAATCAGCCCACCAGAATTCCGCGCTCCCGCAGGAGATCAAGCAGAACCGACGCCCCCGCTTCACCGGCGGGGGTTTCTGTCTGCATCATCTGCCAGAGCCGGTCATAGCCGGCCATCATGGCGCGGCGCTCCGGCGTCTCGGTCGAAAGCCGCTCCATCCATCTGAGAACGGCGCCTGCGCGCAGCTGTTCGTTCAGATATTCCGGCACGACCGGATAATCGATAATGATATTGGGCAAAACGCCCGTCCAGATCTTGATGCGCTTGTGCAGGAGCTTGATCAGCCAATCCGTCTTATAGGTCGAAACGGCGGGAACACCGGCCAGCGCCAGTTCCAGCACCACCGTGCCGGAAGCAGCCATGGCGGCATCGGCGTCGGCAAAGGCCCGCCATTTCTCCTCCTCGCCCATAATGATCTCGGGCTTGACGGCCCAGCCTGCAACACCCTCACGCACCTCAGCCTCCCGGCGCGGCACGGTGGGCAGCAAAAACCGCGTCGGCCCGTTGCGCTCCACGAAAACCTGCGCCGCCTCGCCAAAAATCGGTAGGAGTGACGCGACCTCCGCCTTGCGTGATCCCGGCAGGAGCAGGATCGTCTTCGGCTCCTCCGCTGCCGGAACGGGCCGCAGCGAGCGGGCAGCCCGGCAGGTCAGAAGCGCCTGCGCCGATGCCAGCCGATGGCCGACAAAATGTGTCTGTGGCCCGCCAAGCCGCTCCATCACCGCCGGCTCGAAAGGCAGCACGGCCAGCACGCGATCCACATAGGAAAGCATGGCCTGGGCGCGATATTCCTTCCAGGCCCAGACACTGGGGCAGACATAATTGACCACGGGCACGCCCGGCAGCGCCGCCCTCACCTTTTTCGCCACCCTGTGGGTAAAATCGGGACTGTCGATAATCAGAAGAACGTCAGGCCGCTCAACAATCAGCGCCTTTGCCGTGCTGCGGATGAGCGAGATAAACCTGGGAAGGCGGGCAAGCACCTGGGTAACGCCCATGACAGACAGTTCAGAGAAATCGAAGAGCGAGCGCAAGCCCTCCGCCTGCAAGGCAGGGCCGCCGACGCCAACCAGATCGACGGGGCCGGAATAGTCGCGCTTGAGAGCGGATATCAAATCCCCGCCCAGCAAATCGCCGGAAACCTCCCCTGCCAGCACGGCTATTTTCAGTCGCTTCGCGCTTACCATGGTGTCTCCCCATCTTCGGGATCGATGCCACAAATGAAAATGCCAAGCGCATCGGCACGATGCAAGGTTTCCTGCCGCTGCAAAAGCAGTGCCCGGCCAGCCTGCACGGCAATACCGGCAAGCCCTGCCTTGGCGGCGTTTTCAACGGTGGAAAGGCCGATGGTGGGCAAATCGGCGCGAATATCCTGCTGCGGTTTGCAGAGTTTGACCAGCACGCCCTTGCGACGGGCGGAGATACGGCCTTCCGCGCGAAGATCCGCCACGCGGGTGAGCATGCGGTCAGTCCCCTCCACGCCTTCCAGCGCAACGATGCGGCCACCAACGCTGACAGCGCCCTGCCCCACATCCAGCCTGCCCAGCGCATCTGCGGCCTGCGCGGCCTTCAAAATGTCCCGCCTGTCGTCCTCAGTCGGCGCATGAGCCCCAAGCGGACCCCGTTCGGCCAGCAATTGCGGCACGATCTCATGCGCGCCAATCACACGGCAGCCCTGGGACTCGATCAGCCCGATCACCATTTTCAGCACGGCATCATCGCCGCCGGACAACAGCGTGCGCACGGCATGCGGCAATTTTCTCAGGAAGGCAAAATTGACGTGAATATCACGGAAGGCCGGGCGCTTGCGCACCCCACCCGACATCACCACGCGGTCAATGCCGAACTGTTTGACATTGCGGGCCAAGCCCGCAACATCCCCCACGCCCATCGGTGCGGTATCGAAACCTTCCCAGCGCTGATCGGCCTCATGAAGAAGCGGCAGGATCACCGGATTTTCGCCTGAAGCACGGGCAGCCTCCGCCACATAGACCGGCAGCATGCCGCTGCCGGCAATGATAGCAAGCCTGCCCTGGTCAGCCCTCGCCGTCACGCTTTGCCACGGAACGGCGACGACAGGGCGCGATCGCTCTCGGCGGCGATGAAATCGAGGATTTCCATCGCTTCCTTGCAGTCTGCAAATTCCTCGCGGGCGGCAGTTGCCTTCTCGCGGATCGCGCCCTCCTCATCGAACAGCGCCTTGAAGAGCTTGCGCACCCGGTGAATGGTGGCGCGATCCATACCGGCCCGCGTCATGCCCACCACGTTGAGACCGCCCAGAAGACCGGGATTGCCGTTCAGCATGCCATAGGGAATGACATCATAGCTGCAGGCAGAAAGCCCGCCGATGAAGGCCTGACGCCCGATGCGGGTAAACTGATGCACCGCCGAACCGCCGCCCAGAATGGCGCGGTCGTCAATCTTCACATGACCGGCCAGCATGACATTGTTGGACAGGATGATGCCGTTGCCCAACTGGCAATCATGCGCCACATGCGAGTTGGCGAGAAAAAGATTGTTGTTGCCAACAACGGTCTTGCCACCGCCTTCGACAGTACCGCAATTCATCGTGACGCCTTCGCGCATGGTGCAATTGTCACCGACGGTGAGGGTCGTTTCCTCGCCATTGTGATGAATGCTCTGCGGTTCGCCACCGATAACGGCGTTCGGAAAAATCCGGCAGTTGCGCCCCAGCACCGTCTTGCCCGTGACAACGGCATGCGAGATTAAAACGGTGCCTTCACCCAGCACCACCTTGGCCCCCACATGGCAGAAAGGGCCGATGCGGACATTGTCGCCGATCACGGCGCCATCCTCGACAACACTCAACGGATGGATTTCAGCGCTCGCTGCAACCGCACTCATTGTTCGTCCCTTGGTCTCATCATCGCGCCGATATCAGCCTCGGCAACCGTACCGCCATCGACCTTGGCGACGCACTTGAACATCCAGATCTTGCCGCGCTGCTTCTGCTTCACGACATGGAACTCGACGCGATCACCCGGAACCACAGGCTTACGGAAACGCGCATTGTCGATCATCATGAAATAAACCAGATGATCCTTCGTGCCTTCCTTCAGCGCACAGATGGCGCCAGCCGTCTGCGCCATGGCCTCGATCAGCAGAACCCCCGGCATGATCGGATAACCGGGAAAATGCCCGGCAAAGAAAGGTTCGTTGATGGTAACATTCTTGAGGCCAATAGCGGAATTGTCGCCGTCGATCTCGATGATGCGATCCACCAGCAGGAACGGATAGCGATGCGGGATCAGCTTCATGATCTCGAGAATATCGAGCGACCCCAATTCCTTCACGTCTGTCGTCATTTTTTCCCCTTCCGTGTCTTCAACGCATTACCTGCACGGCCCATGATCTCGGCACATTCCCTCAAGAAATCGGGCAAGGGCCGCGCCGGAATTCCCCCGAATTTCTGGCCGGGCGGCAGGTCGAACATAACACCACTGAATGCCGCAATCTGCGTACCGTCCCCAATGTGAACGTGGCCGTTCACCCCGGTGCCGCCACCGATCATGACGCCATCACCGATCACCGTGCTGCCGGCGATACCCACCTGCGCAACGATGCCGCAATGACGGCCAATGCGGACATTGTGAGCGATCTGCACCTGATTATCGATCTTGGTGCCCTCGCCAATGACCGTGTCATCCATGGTGCCGCGATCGATTGTGGTATTTGCCCCGATTTCCACATGATCCTGAATGATCACACGGCCAATCTGCACGATCTTGACCATGCCGCGCGGACCGGGTGCATAGCCGAAGCCATCCTGCCCGATACGCGCACCATTATGGATGATAACGCCATTGCCAAGATAGGCGGAAAAAACCGAGGCTCCCGCGGCCACGGAACTATCGCGGCCGATCTTCACGCCCGCACCGATGACGGCAGCAGGACCGATATAGGACCCCGTCCCGATCTCCACATGAGCGCCGATCACCGCTCCAGCCTCGACCGTCACTCCAGGCTCCAGCCTGGCTGTCGGGTCGACATGTGCGCCCGGCGAAATCCCCTGGCCAGCAGACGAAATGGGACCGGGACGAGCCGCCTCGGGATGCAGGATCTGCCCTGCGAGCGCGAAGGCCGTATGGGGTGCCTTCGTCAGCAATACCGGGATGTGAGAAGGGATAAGCGAACGCAGCGCCTCTTCACACAGGATGGCGCCTGCCTGGCTGGTGTCCAGCTCACCCTTGTTCTTTCGGGAAAGAATATAGCCAAGTTCATGCGGCTTGGCGCGATAGACTGGGGCGATACTGCGGATGATCCGCTCTTCAGCCCCGTCTCCAATCAGTTCCGCCCCAAGGCGGGCCGCCAGCTCTTTCAAACTGACTCCCGCATGGGGCGGAAAGAAATGCTCATGATCCATATACCAAGGTCCCAGACTGGTCGTTTTGTCTGCGCCTTGGACTACAGAAATCAGAACTGGTTAGCAATGGAGAATCGGAACTGCTGAACGCGGTCGTAATCTTCCTTGACGATCGGCTCGGCATAGTCGAAGCGCAGCGGACCGAATGGCGAAGCCCAGACGATACCGGCACCCACGGACGCACGCCAAGCCATATCCTCGCCCTGTACACCGGCGCTGTTGGCAACCTTGTTGCCGTAGAGCGTACCGGCATCCGAGAAGACGGCGATTCGCAAGCCGGCATCCTGCGGCACGAACGGCATCGGGGCACTGGCTTCAGCAGACACCGTGAAATAGGTGGTGCCGCCGAGCGCATCATCCTTGAAGCCGGTCATGCGCGGGCCGATACCATTGTTCTCGAAGCCGCGGATTTCCTTGCCGCCCAGCTGGAACTGGTCGAAGATGTTCAGGTTGTCACCCGTGGGCAAGACATGACCTGCACCCACCGACAGCGAGCCGATAATATCGTGCTCATCCGACAGCGACTTGAAGATGCGCGCCTTACCGTAGAGCTTGTAATATTCCGAGTCGCCACCGAGACCGGCAAACTCGTGCGTGAAGCTCGCGTAAATGCCTTCATGCGGCAGGTTACGGTCATCAAGCGTGTTGTAGACCAAGCTCTGCGAGACCGAAGACTGAACCCAGGGGCTGCCATTCACGAGATCCTGGTAGGGCTGGGACAGGCCGGTTTGCCAGTCATCCGTGCCTTCATACTTCAGCTGCTTGTAGGTGTAGCGGAAGGTCGTGGCCAGGTTTTCAGTGATCGGCGCGGTGACACGCAGCGTGCCGCCGAGCTCGTTATAATCGTAGTAGTCATTGCTGCTGGTGCTGCTCTTGAACAGGTCAAAGCCCACAGCAAGACGATAGCCGAGGAAATAAGGCTCGGTGAACGAGATGTTGTAGGTCTGGCTGTTATCCGTGCCCGCACCGGCAGACACGCGGATGTACTGCCCACGACCGAGGAAGTTCTTTTCCTCGACTGAGGCTTCGAGCAGCAGACCGTCGCCACCAGCAGCGTAACCGGCGCCGATCCCGAAGGAGCCCGTGGACTGATCTTCGACATTGACGACGATGACGACGCGGTCAGGCGCACTTCCCTGCGCGGTGGTGATGTTCACCGAGCTGAAGTAACCCAGAGCTTCAAGGCGCTTCTTGGCCCGCGTGATGATTTCCTGGTTGAAGGCATCACCTTCACTGATGTCGAACTCGCGGCGGATAACATAGTCACGCGTGCGGGTATTGCCGCGGATATCGATCCGCTCAACATAGGCGCGCTCGCCCTGGTCGACCATGTAGGTCACGCCGATCGTACCAGTGCCCATGTCGCGATTGCCGCGCGGCACGACGCGCGCAAAGGGATAACCCTTGGCGGACACACGCTGCGAAATCGCTTCCATCGACTTCTGGATTTCCTTGGCGCTGTAGACATCGCCGGAATGGGTGGACACCAGAGCCTTCAGCTCATTGGCATCAACACCTTCAACAGAGCTTTCGACATCGATATTGCCGAACTTGTAGCGCTGGCCTTCATCAATGGTGATGTTGATGGTGTATTCATTGGTCTGCTCGTTCAGCGCCGCATCGGAAGAGATGACGCGCATGTCGGCATAGCCGTGATTGTAGTAGAACTGACGCAGCGACTCTTCATCGGCGCGCAGCTTGTCTTCGTTGTAAATGTCCTTGCGCGTCAGGAACGACAGCGGGTTGGAACGCTTGGTCGCGATCACGGCGGCAAGACGGCTGTCGCCATAAGCCTGGTTGCCGGTGAAGTTGATCGATGCGATCTTGGTGCGGTCGCCTTCATTGATGACGAAAGCGAGGTTGACACGACCCGGCGCAACATTGGCGACCTGGGTCGTAACCTGCACATCGTTACGACCAATGGCAGCATAGGCTTCCTTGATCCGCTTGATATCGGAGTCGATCAGTTCCTTGCTGTACGGACCAAGCGGCTGCGTCTGCACGATGGTCGTGAGCTTGTCGTCCTTGATCTTGCGGTTGCCGTTGAACACGACCTGGTTGACCAGCTGGTTTTCGCTGACCGACACCACCAGCGTGCTTCCGGAAACCGACATCTTCACATCGGAAAAATAGCCGGTGGCGTAGAGGCGACGAACGGACTCATCGATATCGGTATTGGAGAATGTCTTGCCAGGCTGGATCGTCACGTTGGAGCGCACGGCTTCCGTGCCGACGCGGCTCGCCCCCCGCACGTCGATGCGCTGGATCACTGCAGCCTCAGCCACAGCGGCAGAGCCGAGGATCAGGATGCCTGCACTCGAGGACACTACACCAGCAGACAGCGCAACCGCCGATACTGCGTTCAAAAATCTTGAACCAGCCTTCATGTGAACTTCTAACCTTTTTTCCGTTGTACCTCGGCCAGAAAACCGACTCCGGTCCGTTGGTGGTTTTAACCGCTTTTCCTCTACAAGCAAGGCCGCCGGTTAATTTCCATTTACTTCATTTCGAGACGTGGCGCATTCGCCACTACCATTTTGAAACATCGTTAACCGTTTATTACCCCTGACCCTCAGCCAATGAGGTGGCTGATGTCGTTCCAGGTGGCAAAAACCATCAACGATAAAATCATTGCCAGTCCAACCTTGAAGGCCCATTCCTGCGCAGCAGCGCTGATCGGCCTGCCCCTCACTGCCTCTAGCGCATAGAGGATTAAGTGGCCGCCATCAAGCACCGGAATAGGCATCAAATTCAGCAATCCAATCGAAACCGACAGAACGGCTGCAAGCTGCATCAAAGCGGCAACACCCAGCGTCGCGACCTGGCCCGATGTCTGGGCAACCCGGATCGGCCCACCCAGCTGATCGGCGCTCATGCGGCCAGCCACCAGTCCTTGAAGATAATCGAAGGTGCTGGAGACAATCGCGCCGGTCTGGCGAACGCCTTCCGTCACCGCCTCCAGAGGCCCGAGTTTTTCCACACGAAAATTGCCGCTCTGCTGCGTGGTGACGATTCCGATCTGACCGACTTCTACCTTGTTGCCGAAACGGTCGGTCGTCGTCACGCGCCGGGGCGTCATCGGCAGGGTCAGATGCTCATCACCCCGCTTGACCGTCACGGCGATGGAGACATCGGGCCGAAGGCTGACATACCGCACGACATCATCGAAGGTCTTGACCGACCGGCCATCCAGCGCCAGCAGAACATCTCCTGGCTGAACGCCAGCCGCAGCAGCCACGCCATCGGCGCGCACTTCGGCCACAACAGGATCGGAGACGGGCTTGCCCAGCACACCCAGGGTGATGGAAAAAATCGCAATCGCCAGAATGAAATTTGCGATGGGGCCAGCAGCAACGGTTGCCGCACGTTTCCAGAGCGCCGCACCGCCCAGGGTCTGGGCGCGTTCTTCCGGAGTGAGCGCATCGAGTTCGGACGAATCGGTCTTGCTGGACGAATCGGCATCGCCGAAGAATCGGACATAGCCTCCGAGCGGTATCAGGCTCACCTTCCAGCGCGTGCCATGACGGTCGTTGAAGCCCACCAGCTCGGGACCGAATCCCAGAGAAAAGGCCAGCACGCGGATGCCGCACCAGCGGCCCACCAGATAATGCCCCATCTCATGCACGAAAACGATGAGCGACAGCACGACGATGAACGGCAGCATATAGCCAGTCAAAAAGCTGATGATTGCCATGCTCCCCATGCTCCTTCCCGCCTCGTCCATTGCCTTTTCCACAAGGATGACAGGCCTTTAAAGAACAGTCCTTAACAGACTTAGGATCGTCCTGCCAGATCGAACAGCAGATAGCCGATGGAATCAGCGGTACCGGATTGTGCCGCCGCCAGACCCATAGCAATCGCAAATGCCGCGAAGCTTGCGGTCACCAGACCGTCCACACGGTCCATCACACCACCATGACCGGGAATGAGGTGGCTGGAATCCTTGACGCCGAACCGCCGTTTGATGAAGGATTCGAACAGATCACCCGCCTGACTGGCGATGGAGAGCAGCAGCGCGATGGCAGGGACCCACCAGCCCGTCAGCGAAAAATAGGCAAAGACAACGGCAGAGCCGCCGATCATCCCGGCCACAGCCCCGCCCACGGCACCAGACCATGTCTTGCCGGGGGAAATACGCGGCGCAAGCTTTGGCCCTTTCAGTGTGCGGCCGACAAAATAGGCCAGGATATCAGTGCTCCAGACCGTGACGAAGACGAAGAGCATGGCCACAAAGCCCAGAGCATCGTCATCGCGAATGGCCGCCAGCGCGACGATGCACAATCCGGCATAGAAGACGCCGCCGGGCAACCACCAGGGCCAGCGCCGGAGCGCTGCCATGATCGCGAGCGTGATGAGAAAGCCGCCCAACAGCGGCAGGCTCAGGCCCGCATCGCCGACCAGCACATTGGCGGCAACCGAAGTCACCGCCAACCAGCCCACGGCCAGCCCGCGCACGGTTTTATCCGCCACCCGTGTCATGCGTGACCATTCCCAGAACACGCCAAGGCCAATGATGGCGGCCAGTAGCCGGAAGGCAAAGCCGCCATACCACGTACAGAGCAGCGCCACCGCGATCATGACAATCCCGGAGCGGATGCGAAGCTGAAGTTCCCGCGACATCGGCGCTTACGATCCCGCTGCTGCCGTCGGCGCAAGTGCGCCGAAGCGGCGGGATCTGGCGCCGAAGCGCTCGATAGCAGCGAAGAATTGCTCGCGCCCGAAATCCGGCCAGTATTCCGGCACGAACATCAGTTCCGAATAGGCGGATTGCCAGAGCAGGAAATTGGACAGCCGCTCTTCACCGCTGGTGCGAATGATGAGGTCCGGGTCAGGAATGCCAGCCGTATCCAGCCGGGCCGCGATGGCATCCGGGGTGATCTGCGAGGGATCGAGACGTCCGGCCTGCACCTCGAGGGCGAGCGACTGCGCAGCCCGCGCCAATTCGTCACGCGACCCGTAATTGAAGGCAATCACCAGTGTTTGTCCGTCATTGTTCCGGGTCGTCTCCTCCGCTTCCAGAAGCAGATTGAGAATATCGGAGGTGAGCGAATGCCGGTCGCCGATGACCTTGATGCAGACATTGGCAGAATGAAGCTCGGCCAGATCACGGCGAATGAAGAATTTCAACAGACCGAAAAGGTCCTGGATCTCGGTTTCCGGGCGGCGCCAGTTTTCCGAGGAGAAGGCAAAGAGGGTGAGATATTTCACGCCGATCTCGGCGGCGGCGCGCACCACCGTGCGCACGGCCTCCACGCCATGGCGGTGCCCGAAGGAGCGCGGCTGACCGCGTTCATTGGCCCAACGGCCATTGCCATCCATAATGATGGCAACATGCTCCGGAACATTGCTCAACTCGGCTATCGTCATGACAGATCCTGTTCGGTCGCACCGCATCGCGCCTGCCTTGCGGCTATTCTTGCGCGATGCAGCACTTAAAGGTGTCGCGGTGAGCCTCAAAGGCCTTTCCGGAGTAAGCGCAGCAGCATCACACAGGCACGATCAGACCTGCATGATTTCCTTTTCCTTTTCCACGAGCAAGCGATCGATGTCGGAAATCGTCTCATCCGTCATCTTTTGCACTTTTTCTGACAGCGCCCGCGCGTCGTCCTTGCCGATATCGCCGTCCTTCTCCGCCTTTTTCAGCGCATCCATGCCATCGCGGCGCACATTGCGCACTGCCACCTTGGCATTTTCGGAATAGCCGTGCGCGACCTTGACCAGCGATTTGCGGCGCTCTTCGTTGAGTTCAGGCAGCGGAATGCGCAGGTTCTGGCCATCGACGATCGGGTTCAGGCCGAGATTGGATTCGCGGATCGCCCGATCCACGGCGCCCACCATCGACTTGTCCCAGATGGAAACGCCGAGCATGCGCGGCTCCGGCACGGTGATGTTGGCGACCGTGTTGAGCGCCACGCGCGAACCATAGGCCTCGACCATGACCGGATCGAGAATATTGGCAGAGGCGCGGCCGGTGCGCAGCGACGCGATATCGCTCTTGAATGCGGTCACAGCGCCTTCCATACGGCGCTTCAGAGCGCCAAGGTCGATACCATCAGACATGTAACTTCTCCGTATGCTGAACAGATGGGCCTTGAAAACGTGAAATGCCCGTTCTGTCAATCGTCGCTGACAACCGTCTTCAAACCACCGCCGGCAAGAATCTGACCGAAGCCGCCCTTTTCATGGATGGAGAAGACGATGATCGGGATATGATTTTCGCGGGCAAGCGCAACCGCCGCCACGTCCATGACCGCCAGGCCCTTTTCCAGCACCGCATCATGGGTGAGCTTGTCGAAGCGGGTTGCCGTCGGGTCCTTCTTGGGATCGGCGGAGTAGATGCCGTCTACCTGGGTGCCCTTGAAGATGGCTTCAGCGCCCATTTCGGCGGCGCGCAGGGCAGCTGCCGAATCGGTGGTGAAGAAGGGATTGCCGGTGCCGCCGGCAAAAATCACCACCCGGCCCTGGGCCAGATGATGCAGCGCCACGCGCTGGGAAAAGCTTTCACAGATTTCCGGCATGGCAATGGCCGACAGCACGACGGTGTCGATATCGAGCTTGCGCAGCGAGGTCGCCAGCGCCAGAGCGTTGATCACCGTACCCAGCATGCCCATGTGGTCGCCGGTGACACGGTCGCCGCCCTTGGAGGCGACGGCCACGCCGCGGAAAATATTGCCGCCGCCGACCACGACACCGACTTCGACGCCCATGGCGCGGGCTTCGGCGATATCACCGGCGATCCGGTCCGCCACGGCCACATCAATCCCGAACCCCTGGCTCCCCATCAGGGCTTCGCCGGAGGCTTTCAGCAGAACGCGTTTGTAAAGGGGCTTGGAGGTCATGGTTTCTCCTGAGGCAAGCCGCGCACCGATGCGAAACCCGGAGGCTTGCAGGCGGGCAGATGCATTAAAACAAAAACATGAGGCGCGGGAGGCTAGACACGGGGTGGAAGGCGCGCCGCTGCCGAACCCAACCCAAAGCCCGATACACGAAGGGCACCGCGTTGTCACGCGATGCCCTGAGTTTTCCCTAATAAGGATGTGCGAAGAAGCGATCAGCCCTTGGCAGCAGCAGCAACTTCGGCAGCGAAATCGGTCTCTTCCTTTTCGATGCCTTCGCCGAGCAGCAGGCGAGCCATGCCGGTGACTTCGATCGGAGCGCCGACTTCCTTTTCAGCTTCCTTGATGGCAGCTGCAACGGTCAGGTCGGGATTGATGACAAAAGCCTGCGACAGAAGAGCAACTTCTTCGAAGAACTTGCGCATACGGCCTTCTACCATCTTTTCGATGATGTTGTCCGGCTTGCCCGAGGCGCGGGACTGTTCGATGAAGACGTTACGCTCGCGTTCTGCAACGGCAGCGTCAACTTCTTCGGCACGAACGGCCAGCGGGTTGGTGGCAGCGATGTGCATGGCAACCTGACGGCCAATGGCGGCCAGGGCATCCTTGTTGCCGGTAGACTTCAGCGCGACGAGAACGCCGAGCTTGCCGAGGCCGTCGGCAACAGCATTATGGACGTAGGTTGCGACAACGCCGTCTTCGACGGAGAGCTGGGCAGCGCGACGCAGCGTCATGTTTTCGCCGATGGTGGCGATGGCGTCCTTGATGCTGTCGGTCACCGACTTGCCGGTGGCCGGGTAGGTGGCGGCGCCAACGGCGTCAACTGTGCCTTCGGTGGACAGGGCAACCGAAGCGATACCGCGAACGAGATCCTGGAAGGCATCGTTACGGGCAACGAAGTCGGTTTCGGAGTTGACTTCGACAACCACAGCCGTGGTGCCGGCGCTGGCAACGCCGATCAGGCCTTCCGCTGCGGTGCGGCCGGACTTCTTGTCGGCCTTGGCAATGCCCTTGGCGCGCAGCCAGTCGATCGCGGCTTCCATGTCGCCAGCGGTCTCGGCCAGAGCCTTTTTGCAATCCATCATGCCTGCGCCGGTCTTTTCGCGCAGTTCCTTCACCATTGCAGCAGTGATTTCGCTCATTGTTTGCCTCTTTTGCGTTCATGGGGCGCATCCGAATCGCGAAACCGCAACCGGCGCCCAGGCTGGGCACGACTGTACCCGAAACTGTTACAGCGTGATGAAAGGAGGGCTATCACGCCGGGAATACCTTTCAGAAGCCAACGGCCTCATGAAAGGATCGAGCCGCCGAACAGCTTTAGCTGCTAGGCGGCCCTCGTCATGAAGACAGGACGGAGCAGAGCCCCGTCACCGGCGCAAGGATCAAGCCTCGGCAGCGCCTTCCAGAGCCGGCTCGATCGGAGCTTCAGCGGAAGCGCCGATGTCACGGCCCGAAGCGCCCTGCTGGCGGGCAATGCCGTCGATGGCAGCGCGCGAGATCAGATCGCAGTAAAGAGCGATGGCGCGGGAAGCGTCGTCATTGCCCGGGATCGGGAAGTCGATCAGGTCCGGATCGCAGTTGGAGTCGATGATGGCGACGACCGGAATGCCCAGACGCTTGGCTTCATCGATTGCGATCTTTTCCTTGTTGGTGTCAACGATCACCATCAGGTCCGGAACGCCGCCCATGTCGCGGATACCGCCGAGAGCCTTTTCCAGCTTCTCGCGCTCGCGCTCAAGGTTCAGACGCTCCTTCTTGGAATAGCCCTGGGCTTCCGAGTTGAGGATTTCGTCCAGCTTGCGCAGGCGCTGGATGGAGTTGGAAATGGTCTTCCAGTTGGTCATCATGCCGCCGAGCCAGCGGGAGTTGACGTAGTACTGGGCAGAACGCTTGGCAGCGTCGGCGATCAGATCAGAAGCCTGACGCTTGGTACCGACGAAGAGAACGCGGCCGCCACGGGCAACGGTGTCGGACACGACCTGCAGGGCGCGCGACAGCATGGGAACCGTCTGGGCCAGGTCGATGATGTGGATGTTGTTACGATCGCCGAAGATGTACGGCTTCATCTTCGGGTTCCAGCGATGCGTCTGGTGGCCGAAGTGTACACCAGCTTCGAGAAGCTGACGCATGGTAAAATCAGGCAATGCCATGCCTTTGTCTCCTTTTCCGGTTCAACCCCCGTGAAGCAAACAGCATCTTTTCAGGATGCCACCGGGCGGAACTGAGCGGATTTCTCCCGCACAATCCCAAGCTTCACGTGTGGAATGCCGGTCGCCTTATAGGGAAACCGGCGGCAAATCAAGGCTTATCGGCAAGATAATCCTATTTCGGCGGCTGGCACGTGGTCTTGTCCAGCATTTCCAGCCTGGAGAGCTTGCCAGTCAGCACAACATCGCCGTAATCCAGCGTCAGGTCACGGGTGACACCATTGTCGAAAAGATTGAAGGACTGTGTGTAGACCGGCAATTGATCGCCGCCATCGGACTCATCGTCGAAATAGGCGATGGAAACCGGCCAGTAGGTGGCGCCCTTCAGGGGATCGCTACGCTCGCCGCCGTTTCTCTCGGGCGCACCCACCACTGTTGTGGTGAGATAGGATTTATCGCCGTCTTCCGTGCCGTCAAAGACGCGCGCCTCCAGGAAGCGGGTGCCCTTGCGCGCCATGGCCAGAATGTCCAGCATGTGCTGGGCGGGGAAGCGGGCGCTGGCCAGTTCCACCTCACGCCGTTGCGGCTGCTTGATTTCGACCCTGATGCCGCCCTGCTTCTGGTTGGCATTGCCCTTTACGTCCTTATCGAGCTTGTCATCGGTAAAGGACTTGCTTTCGAAATCGAAGCGCTGGGCGGCGGGGTCCTCGAAGGTGTGAACCTGCTGATCGGTGACGCTGACATCGTCGCCCGTCTCGATCTTGGTGACGAATCGGAAGTTCGTCGTATAGCCGCTGCAGGAGGAGCCGTTGAATTCATAGACCATGCGACCGCTCATGCCCTCGACTCCCGATTGGTCGGAAGCGCGCTTGAGGGTGATGTCATAGGTGGCGCGGTGCGGCGCAAGCTCGCCTGCCGCCGCCTTCGGGTCGAGATTGACCGGGGTGGCGGCCACGCTTCCCGAAAGGGCGAGCAAAAGGGCCAGGGTCGCCTGCGGCATGCACATTCTCCTGTCATACGACCTTGATAGGCAAGCCTTCAGGATTGACTATCACGTTCTCTTGTCTTGGCAGGATTTTTATCCGAAAACCGGGATCGCGTTTTCGGAAATCCTGATTTTGTTCCGGCAGGGTTGTCCGTCAAACGCTATGACCCTGCTGGCGAAATGATATAAGTCCGCATCTGTCAAAAGCGAGGCGGTTCCGCTTCCTCTTCAAGTTATCACCACGATTCCTCTGGAATGCAAATCGGGAATGATCATGTCCGACACGATAGACAGCCGCCTTCAGTCCCTGGGCATCACCCTGCCCCAGGCAGCAGCCCCCGCCGCCAATTATGTGCCCTATGTCATCAGCGGCAATCTGCTTTATCTTTCCGGTCAACTGCCGATGGAAGACGGCAAGGTTGGCGTGACCGGCCTTGTCGGCAAGGATGTGGATGTCGCAGGCGCCCAGCGCGCTGCGGAGCTTTGCGCCATCAATATTCTCGCCCAGGCAAAGGCTGCCCTTGGCGGAGACCTGTCGCGCATTACCCGCGTCATCAAGCTCAACGGTTTCGTCGCGTCCGCACCGGGCTTTGTCGAGCAGCATCTCGTCATCAACGGCGCCTCCAACCTGATTGCCAATGTGCTGGGCGATGCGGGCAAGCATGCGCGCGCCGCCGTCGGCATGGCCGCCCTGCCGCTCAATGCCGCCGTTGAAATCGATGCCATCCTGGAAATTGCCCTGTGACCGACGCAAGCTGGATCAAGAACGTCCCCGTTGCCCATCGCGGGCTGCATGACCTGAACAAGACGGTGTGGGAAAACACGCTGTCTGCCGCCAAGCAGGCGATCGAGGCGGGGTACGCCATAGAATGCGACCTGCAATACGCCTCCGACAGCGTTCCGGTGGTGTTCCATGACGACGACATGGCGCGGCTGTGCGGCATTCCCGGCGATGTGCGGGCGCGCACCTCCGCCGAACTCAAGCTGATGGCGGTTGGCGGCACAGCCGACAAGGTGCCGACGCTGAAGGACATGCTGAACACGGTCAAGGGTCAGGTGCCGCTGGTCATCGAACTCAAGGGCCGCGAAGGCGATGATGACGGCTTTGTCGAAGATGTGCTGGAGGTGCTTTCCGGCTATCAGGGCAAGGTGGCGCTGATGAGCTTCGACCATCATCTGCTGAAAGAACTGAAGGCGCTGGACTGCCCCTACCCCGTGGGCCTGACCGCGGAGGGCGCAAAGCCGGAGGATTTCTTTGCCCATGACGAGGCCATGCAACTAGGGCTGGATTTCATCTCCTATTGCGTGGCGCATCTGCCCAACAGCTTCATCGAGGCTCAGCGGCGGAAAAACATTCCGGTGATTACCTGGACCGTCAGGGATGAAAACATGATGCGCCATACCTATACTCATGCGGATCAGATGACGTTCGAGGGCTTCGATCCGCGCGAGGTCCGAGCCTGAAAAGGGGAAGGCATGCGCCAAGAGGTTACCATCCGGGTCGCGAAATCCTTTTCCGAGATCGACAGGGCCGGATGGAACAGGCTTTCAGGCGCCGCCAGAACCCATGCGGGCGGCGTCTACAATCCCTTCAACACCCATGAATTCCTGAGCAGCCTGGAAGAATCGGGCTCCGCCACCGCGAAAACCGGCTGGCTTGGCCATCACATCCTGATGGAAGACGAGGCGGGCAGCCTGCTGGGGGCCATTCCCTGCTATCTGAAAAGCCATAGCCAGGGTGAATATGTCTTCGACCATGGCTGGGCCGATGCACTGGAGCGGGCGGGCGGGCGTTACTATCCCAAGCTTCAGGCCAGCATTCCCTTCACACCGGCCACCGGCCCCCGGCTGATGATTGCGCCGGAGATCGACGCGGACAGCGCCCGTGCGGCACTGGCGGGCGGGCTGGCGGAAGTGGCGCGGCAGTTGGAGGTGTCTTCGGCGCATGTCACCTTTCTGCCGGACTGCGAGCTTGCAAGCTTCGAGGATGCCGATTTTCTGCACCGCACGGACCAGCAGTTTCACTTCATCAATCGCGGCTACGCCAATCATGAGGAATTCCTGGGCGAGCTTTCCTCCTCCAAGCGCAAGAACCTGCGCAAGGAGCGCCGCGCCGCCCTGGAAAACGGTCTTTCCATCGACTGGCTGACCGGCAAGGACCTGACGGAAGACATCTGGGACCAGTTCTTCACCTTCTATATGGATACCGGCAGCCGCAAATGGGGGCGGCCCTACCTCACCCGCAGCTTCTATTCGCTGATCGGCGAGCGCATGGCCGATGATATTCTGCTGGTGATGGCGAAACGCAATGGCCGCTACGTGGCCGGCGCCATCAACTTCATCGGCGGCGACACGCTGTTCGGGCGGCACTGGGGCTGTATCGAGGATCATCCCTTTTTGCATTTCGAGGTCTGCTACCATCAGGCCATCGATTTTGCACTGGCCAAGGGCCTGAAGAAGGTAGAGGCCGGGGCGCAAGGGGAGCATAAGCTGGCACGCGGCTATGAGCCCGTCACCACCCATTCCGCCCATTTCATCACCCATTCGGGGCTGAGGCGCGCAATTGCCGACTACCTCGCCCGCGAGCGCGAGGATGTAGAACGCATGGGCGATTATCTGGAAGAGCATACACCCTTCCGCAAGGGTGAGCTACAGGTGAAAGAATAGCCGGAAAGGCTTGATCCCGCTTGAAAAACCGGCTTAACTCCTTTGATCGACAGAGGAGTTTTCCATGACCACGGCCTATGATCCGAACAATATTTTCGCCAAGATCCTGAAGGGCGAAATCCCCTCCGTGAAGCTTTACGAGGATGAGGATACGCTGGCCTTCATGGACGTCATGCCGCAGGCGCCGGGTCATCTGCTGGTCATTCCCAAGCAAGGCTCCCGCAACCTGCTGGACGCCGACCCCGCCGTGCTGGCAAAGCTCATTCCCGTGGTACAGAAGCTTGCCGTCGCCGCCAAGGACGCCTTCGAAGCCGACGGCGTTTACGTGGCGCAGTTCAACGAGCCTGCGGCGGGGCAGACCGTGTTTCACCTGCATTTCCACGTTATCCCCCGGCATGATGGCCAACCGCTGAAACCCCATACCGGCGGCATGGAAGATATCGAGGTGCTGAAAGCCAATGCCGAGAAGATCAAGGCCTGCCTTTGAGGTATGAAAGGGGGCGAACGCCCCCTTTTTGATTTTCAACCCGGCACGTATGCATTGCGCTCAGGAAACGGCCAGTCCTTCAACATCTCCAGACCCGGGCGGAAAATCTCCACCTTCAACGGATAGCAGGCTGCGGCATCGCTGGAATGCGAGGCGCTGCAATCGCCGCCGGGGCAGGCGGAAAGGCCGCCGAGGAGATCGATTTCCGCAAACATTTCCAGATAATCACCGGGCCGGACGGGGCTGGCCTTCATGAAATACTGGTGCGTATCGCGGGTGAAGCCGGTGCACATGAAGACATTCAGCACATCATGCACATGCGGCTCTGCCTCGCGGAAGCTCATCCCCCTTGCGGCGGCCAGCGCGTTGCAGAGGTTGGAATGGCAGCAATGATGGTAATCGCCGCCGCTCAGCAGCTTGTTGGTATAGGGATCGCAGCGCGTGCCGATGACGTCGTGAATACCGCCGCCATCGGCATCGAAACCGTACCAGGAAAGCGTATCCTCGGTGATCGTCGCCATGGGTCGCAGCGAGGGCAGATTGCTCCACAGCCGGTGCCCGACGGAGACATGGGTGGCGTGCAGCGCCCGTGTCTTGCCGCTGAAGAAGCGCTCGGTCAGATCATGGGCGTTCCATAGATTGAGATCACCCACCTGCGGGCCTTCAATGCTGACAATGCGGAAGAAATGCCCTTTCGGAACCGAAAAGCAGCGGCCATCACGCGGCGGAACGATCACCTCATCAATCTTTTCCATGCCCTTTTTGGCCTCGGCAAGCAGCGAAAGATCGGGCGGGGTCAAGGTGCCGTTCGGATAAACCAGCACAGGCTTTACAGCCCGGCGGCGGTCTGCATCGGCAGGAACAGAGGCAATGGCAGTCATGAGCGAACTCCGAAAGATAGAGCATTTCCAGGAAAAGTGGGAACCGGTTTTCCGTCCGGAAATGCGTAAAAACAAAGAGTTAGAGCATTTCAATGTTTCCGTGAAACACTGAAATGCTCTAACTGCGAGATTGTCACCAATCTGCGGATATTTCAGCGCCGGACAAGAGCGCTTCTCCTTGCGGTCAGGCTAAGTATGACTTACCCATGAGCCATGAAACTGCCTCCCCTTGCCGCGATCCGGGCGTTTGAAGCGGCTGCCCGGCTGGAAAGCTTTGCCCGCGCCGCCGAAGAGCTTGGCACGACTTCAGCGGCCATCAGCCAGCATGTGCGCGCGCTGGAAGACTGGCTGGGGCAGCCGCTGTTTGCGCGCAAAGCAAGGGGCGTAACGCTGACCAAGGCAGGCCGGGCCTTTGGTACGGAGGTTTCCGCGGGGCTCGGCATGATTGCCACGGCGGCGGAACGGCTTCGCAAACCGGCCCGCAGCCACCATGTCTCGCTGTCCTGCCTGCCTTCCGTCGTCAATCACTGGCTGGGGGAGCGTTTGCCGGATTTTCAAAAACGCCATCCCGACCTGCAGGTTTCCATCAGCTATTCCGCTGATGCGCAGAGCGCCGAACAGGCCGGAACCGATCTGCTGATCTGCCATGGGCGGCAACCCTCGCCCGATGCCGTGCTGCTGATCAGCGGTGAAACCCGCCCTGCGGCCTCGCCTGAGTTCATCGCTGCGCATGGCCCGTTCGATCAGCCGCGAGATCTGCTCACCGCCCCGCTCCTGCATGACAAGTCCCCGGCAAGCTGGAGCCGTTGGTTCCGAAAGGTTGGGGTCGAGGCATCGCCGCAGCAGGGGCCGATGTTTGCGGATTTCAACCTGCTGCGCAGTTCGCTTCTGGCGGGGCTTGGCGTGGGGCTTTGCCCCCTGGCGCTGATCCGCAGGGATATCGAAGACGGCAGGCTGATCCTGCTCTTCGATGAGGGCAGCGATCAGGATCAGGGGTACTGGCTGGTGGAGCGGAGCAATCCTTCGCCTGAGGCACAGCTTATGCGGGACTGGCTGGTGGCTGAGGCCATGATTTCAAAGGAGGGCCAGGCCTAAGGCCAGAGTACCAAGCGAAACGACGACGCCGACGATCACCCGCTTGCCGAGAAGCAGAAAGGCCGCAAAGCCTAGGCCCGTGGCGGCAAGCCGAAGCCAGAGTGGCGACCCGGCCAACTCCCCCGTGGGAAAGACAATGAGCTTTGCCGTCACCGCCATGACCAGCGCGGTTGCGACGGCACGCACCCAGTGCAGTGCTTCGGAATCGTCCTGCAGCCGGTTTCCGGCGATCACGCCCAGCCAGCGCCACATATCGGTCGCCAGCCAACCGGCGATGATGATCACCACATAGGTCCAGAGTTCCCCGCTCATGCTTCAACCCTTTTGCCCCGGCGCGCGCGGATGACATGGCGATCCAGCAGATAGGCCAGCGTGCCGCCGCCGAGACCGGCAATGAGGATGTCGAAACCGGGGGCGACCAGCGCCAGCAGCGGCCCGCTGACAATGCCGATAATGAACGCCACCTTGACCACCGAATGCTGGGCCGTGGCCCAGATGGAAGCCACGAAATAGACCGGCGTGAGAAAGAACAGCGTTGCGGCCACCAGCGGCGGAAAGGTGGAGACCAGACCGTAACACAGGCCGACGAGAAGGGTATTAATGGCCACCAGCGTCAGGCTGAAGCCGGCAAAGAAGGCCACGCGCCCTTCCCTTGGCACCGTTTTCAGATTGCCCATGGCATAGACCCAGGCGGTAATCGCCACGAAATGCGAGAGGAAGAGCAGCAGCCAGGTGGGCGTGCGGCGCCCCCGCATTTCCGGCACCAGAGAGGCAACCATCGGCATCATCCGGATCGAGGAGAGGCAGACGGCCAGAAAGCAGGCCAGAAGATTGGCGCCGCTCGACATCATGCCGATCAGGATGAGCTTGGCGGGAAGCGCCCAGACGATGGCAGTCATGAACATCGCTTCCTCACGGCTGACGCCGGATTCCAATGCAAAGGCGCTGAAGCCGATGAAGGACACCATAAGAATCATGGCGGGAAGGCTGAAGAGGCCGCGCATGCCCATGAGGAACCAATGGGTTTGCGACTCTTCCGTCTGCGATAACGACATTGAGCAACTCACATAAAGGAAAAGCGCATTGGCCGAGCAGATCCTCGGTAATGCGCTTTTAAATGCCGGGTATCTTCATACCCGGCATGCAACTTAAAAAAGAAGTCTCACTTCTTCTTCGACACCTTCGGCACAGCGCTTTTCTTCGCAGGCTTTTCGGCAACGGCATCCGGCGTATCGTCGGAAGGTTTGGCTTCCGCCTTTGGCTTGCGGGCCTTCACCGGCTTGGTCATCACCTCGCCGTCTTCCGGCAGATCGTCATGCACCACTTCGGCTTCGGCCTTCGGCTTCACTGGCGTCTGGTCGGCAATCGCCTCCAGCGACAGTTCTTCCACGCCATCCTTCATTTCGGTGCCGACCTTGACGACGCCACCCTTCTTGAGCTTGCCGAACAGGATCTCATTGGCCAGCGGCTTCTTGATATATTCCTGAATGACACGGCCCAGCGGACGGGCGCCCATCTTTTCGTCGTAACCGCGGGTGGCGAGCCATGCCACGGCTTCCGGCGCAAGATCGAAGGTCACGCCACGCTCGGAAAGCTGGGCTTCCAACTGCATGACAAACTTCTGCACCACCTGATGGATGACCTCCGTCGGCAGCGGCGCGAACGGAATGATCGCATCCAGACGGTTGCGGAATTCCGGCGTGAACAGGCGGTTCAACGCCTCCTCATCCTCACCGCTGCGCTTGGAGGAGCCGAAGCCGATGGCCGACTTCGCCATTTCCGATGCGCCCGCATTGGTCGTCATGATCAGAATGACGTTGCGGAAATCGATCTTCTTGCCGTTATGGTCGGTCAGCGAGCCGTGATCCATGACCTGCAACAGGATGTTGTAGATGTCCGGATGCGCCTTCTCGATTTCGTCCAGCAGCACGACGGAATGCGGATGCTGATCGACCTGATCGGTCAAGAGGCCGCCCTGGTCGAAGCCGACATAGCCGGGAGGTGCGCCCAGCAGACGCGAAACCGTATGCCGTTCCATATATTCCGACATGTCGAAGCGCAGCAGTTCCACGCCCAGCGAAGACGCAAGCTGCTTGGCCACTTCCGTCTTGCCGACACCCGTCGGGCCGGAGAAGACGTAAGAGCCGATCGGCTTGTTCGGTTCACGCAGCCCGGCACGCGCCAGCTTGATGGCGGTTGCCAGCGCCTCGATGGCCTTGTCCTGACCATAGACCACCGAGCGCAGTTCCTTCTCCAGGTTGGCGAGAACCATCTCGTCATCCTTGGACACCGTCTTCGGCGGAATGCGGGCCATGGTCGCAATCGTCGCTTCGATCTCCTTCTCGGTGATCAGCTTGCGGCGTCTGGAGGCAGGCAGCAGCATTTGCGCGGCACCCGTCTCGTCGATCACGTCAATGGCCTTGTCCGGCAGCTTGCGGTCGCTGATGTAGCGAGCCGAGAGCTCGACGGCGGTCTTGATCGCTTCGTTGGTGTATTTCAGCTTGTGATAGTCCTCGAAATAGGGCTTGAGGCCCTTCATGATTTCGATGGCATCATCAATCGACGGCTCGTTGACATCGATCTTCTGGAAGCGGCGGACCAGCGCCCGATCCTTCTCGAAGAACTGACGATATTCCTTGTAGGTGGTCGAGCCGATGCAGCGGATGGCGCCGGAGGACAGGGCCGGCTTCAGCAGGTTCGAGGCATCCATCGCCCCGCCCGATGTCGCACCCGCACCGATGACGGTGTGGATCTCATCGATGAACAGCACCGCGCCCGGAAAATCCTCAAGCTCCTTCACCACCTGCTTCAGGCGCTCCTCGAAGTCACCGCGATAGCGGGTGCCTGCGAGCAGCGTGCCCATGTCGAGCGAGAAGATGGTGGCATTGGCCAGCGCTTCCGGCACCTTGCCTTCAACGATGCGCTTGGCGAGCCCCTCGGCAATCGCGGTCTTACCCACGCCGGGGTCGCCGACGTAGAGCGGATTGTTTTTGGAGCGGCGGCACAGAACCTGGATGGTTCTGTTGACCTCATCATGCCGGCCGATCAGGGGATCGATCCGGCCCGTGCGGGCCTTGTCGTTGAGGTTGACGCAATAGGCCTTGAGAGCATCCTGCTGCTTCTTCGCGGCACCTTCCTCCTGCTCGCGCGCGGGCTTCGTCTCGCTTTCGTCCTCAGAGCCGCGCGGCTGGCGAGGTTGCGAGGCACCGGGCCGCTTGCCGATCCCGTGAGAAATATAGTTCACAGCATCGTATCGTGTCATCTCCTGTTCTTGCAGGAAATAGGCGGCGTGGCTTTCTCTTTCGGCGAAGATGGCAACAAGCACGTTGGCGCCCGTCACTTCCTCACGGCCTGAGGACTGGACATGAATGACGGCCCGCTGAATGACGCGCTGGAAGCCCGAGGTGGGCTTTGAGTCCTCGTCATAGCCGGTGATCAGATTGGCCAGTTCGTTATCGACGTAATCGCTCACCGTCTTGCGCAGGGCGTCGAGATTGACATTGCAGGCACCCATCACGGCTGCCGCATCCGCATCATCAATCAGCGCCAGGAGCAGATGTTCGAGCGTGGCATACTCATGGTGCCGCTCGTTGGCATAGGTGAGTGCCTGGTGAAGTGCCTTTTCGAGGCTGGGAGAAAATGTTGGCACGGTCAGATCCTCATTTCTTTTCCATGACGCATTGCAGCGGGTGTTCGTGCTGCCGTGCGAAGTCCATGACTTGGCTTACCTTGGTTTCGGCGACCTCATAGGTGAAGACGCCGCATTCCCCTACCCCGTGATTGTGTACATGCAGCATGATCCGGGTTGCTGCTTCCCTGTCCTTCTGAAAGAAACGCTCCAGAATGTGGATGACGAAATCCATGGGCGTGTAGTCGTCGTTCAAAAGCAGCACGCGATACAAGTTTGGCTTTTTGGTCTTTGGCTTGGTGCGTGTAATGACGGAGGTGCCCCGCCCCGGGGTCTCACCGCCATTCTGGTTCTGCATGACGACCGGTCTTGCGATCATTTCCGTCCATTCTCCCGACGTCCAGGCATTGCCCTGCTCCAAGGCGAATCCTTATGGCTGGACCTCTCACGTCTAAAGTAGTCCATTTTCCCAGAATTTTAAGCCCATCGCAGGCAAGTGCCAACAGAATTGAAAAAGAAAGCCGCCACAAGCATGGCAACTGTCCGGTTGCGAAACGGGTTTTTCGCGTGGATGGCATGGGTTGGAGGGGACTCAAGCCGCTTTTCGGCTCAAAAATACGCAGAACACAGCGTCCGTTGAAAAATCAGCAGCAGCAAGACCCCTGATTTTTACTGGTAAAACGGGGCTTCCTGCCGCAAAAGGATACAGGGCTTGCCGTTCAATTTTTATAACCGAAACCTCAAATGGTGTGCTGGCCGGCCAAATGCAAGCCGGCCGCGCAAGGGCGGCCGGAAAAAATATTGAAAAATCGATATCCGTCAGCGGAAAATCGTCTCACACCCTTCAATGGGCGGCAGGCGTCGGCACGGGCGCCTTGGCGACCGGGGCCTCGTAAGGTTTGTAGGCGGTCTTGGCCAGATCGGCGTACATTTCCGTCATCTTCGTGGCTTCGGCAACCATGGACTCATAGGAGCTTTTGACGAAGTTTACCTGCAGCTCCATGGCCGTCTCGATGCTGCGCACTCCCGAAAGGCTCTCCACATGGGTGGCCAGATCCTGGAAGGACTTCTTCGAATATTCGGATGCTTCGACAGCAATCGCTTGAAGCCCCTTGGCGACTTCGGAATAGTTCTTGACCATGGCGTCCACAGCCTCCTTCCCTTTCTTGTTCGCTTCTTCGAAGTTGAACATGCCAGCACTCCTTTTCCTCGTTGGCGGGCTGACTTTAGGGCAGGTGCGTAAAAAAGGTCAAGCGAATTTGTGCGGCGCAAAATCTCTTTTAAGTTGATTTTGAATTTCATAATAATAAAGGGCCGCAGCACCTGCGGCCCTAACAGGATAAGGTCACGGCGAAATTCTCGCCACGCCTCTACAACCTTTTTCAAAGGTCGGCGTCGAGGATGGCCATGGAAAAATTGTAGGAGAGATCGCCGTCTTCATCGTCCTTGAAGACAACGCCCAGGAATTCGTCACCGATATAGACCTCGGCGGAATCGTCCTTGCGGGGGCGAGCCTTCACGGCCATGTTGCTGTTGAACGTCCGCTTGAAATAGGCGTCCAGCTTCTTGATTTCATCTGCTTTCACACATCTCTCCATCATGGGTCCCCGGCCCGCCGAGGGGCAAGGTCAAGTTCAATCGATGCGGCGACTGCATAATTGCGGACATCGAAATCGACTTGAGCACCGAATTATGCAGCGGGTTTGGAATTCCGCTTCGAAACACAGGACGCACTCCCCCGTGCAACGGTTCCCGGTCTTTAACGCCGCCGCAAGTGCCGGGATCAATCGTCTGAAGCATCCGCACCCGATGGCGGGACGCCTTGCGCCGCTGCTTGTGGCACGGTCCCGGAGAGAATGTAAACCCGTCAGAGGCCATTTCGCCCCGCCGAACCGGGCGCAAATGACTTAACAGTCTTGTTTCAAAGCATAATCTTCACTTCGTCCAAGGACGGGCTTACGCAAAGACCCGGTGGGGTGTCGAACGCCCTTCAAAAGGGCGTGATCTCACTCGTCCGCCAGCACAAACTGGTTCATGCTGCGTGAAGGCTCGGCACAGCCTGCCTCGCCGACGATCTTTGCCGGAACGCCGGCAACGGTCATGCCGGCAGGCACCGGCTTCAGCACCACGGACCCTGCGGCAACCCGGCTGCACATGCCGATCTCGATATTGCCAAGCACCTTGGCGCCCGCCCCGATCAGCACGCCGTTGCCGATCTTGGGATGGCGATCTGCCCCCTCCTTGCCCGTGCCGCCAAGCGTCACGCCATGAAGGATGGAGACATTGTCGCCGATGCGCGCCGTCTCCCCCACCACCAGACCGGTGGCGTGATCGAGGAAAATACCGCGTCCCACCTGCGCTGCCGGATTGATATCGGTCTGGAACACGCTGGAAGAGCGGCTTTGCAGGTAAAGGGCAAAATCGCGGCGTCCCTTCATCCACAGCCAGTGGGCCAGGCGATGCGTCTGAATGGCATGGAAGCCCTTGAAGTAGAGCACCGGCTCCATGAACCGCGTGCAGGCCGGATCGCGATCATAGTAAGCCTGAATATCGACCCGCAGAACCGCGCCCCATTCCGGCCAGTCGCGCAGCATCTCCTCGAAGGTCTGCTGCAGCAGCACCGATTGCAGATCGGGATGATCGAGCCTCTCGCAAATGCGATAGATAACGCAATCCTCAAGCGAGCGATGGTTCAGCACGGCAGAATACATGAAAGCGGCCAGCACCGGATCGTGATCGGCGGCAAGACGGGCTTCGGAGCGAAGGCTATCCCAGATCGGATCCATCTGTTTGATATGGTCGCGCTGGACGAGTTCGGTTTTTGCGGCCATCTAAGGCTCCTGATTAACGAGTGCGCCCTATTATATAGATCATCGAGCACCGATACCAGATGGGGTTAAGCATGCGAAAAGCCAGAGTCTTCGCGGAAGGCGCCATCAAGACGGCGAGCCAGGATGGAATAGGCGCGCTGATCATCGACAATCCCCGGCGCAAGAATGCGCTGACACAGGCCATGTGGCGCGCCATTCCCGATGCCATGGAATGGCTGACGGACCAGGGCAGCCGCGCCATCATTCTCACCGGCGCCGGCACCACGGATTTCAGCGCCGGCGCCAACATTTCCGAATTCGAGGCCGTGCGGGCCAATGCCGCCCAGGCCCGGATTTACGAAGCCGAAAACAGCGCCGCCTTTGCCGCCATCCGCGAGGTTCGGGTCCCGGTCATCGCCGCCATCCGCGGCGTCTGTTACGGCGGAGCGCTCGGACTTGCGGCGGCCGCCGATCTGAGGCTTTGCGATGAGACCGCCGTCTTCGCCGTCCCTGCCGCCCGGCTCGGCCTTGCCTATCCTGCCGATGCCGTCGAGGATCTGATGAAAGGGTTCGGGCACCAGCTTGCCCGGCAATTGCTCTATACGGGGGCGGCCTTCAAGGCATCGGAATTGATGGCTTCCGGCTTTCTCACCCGCATCACCAGCGCGGACACGCTGGAGGCCGAGGCCGTCAAACTGGCCGAGACCATTGCCGCCAATGCTCCGCTTTCCATTTTCGCCGCCAAGCTGGCGCTCAGGGCCAGCGAGGCAAAGGATGAGGACCTGCTGCGAGAAGCCGCCATTCTCGGCGCCGCCACCTTCGAAAGCGCCGATTACCAGGAAGGGCGCGCCGCTTTTCGAGAAAAACGCGCGCCGGTCTTCAAGGGGGAATGATCAAGCCAGTTCGGCGTAAAACTCCAGCACCGCCTTCTTGAACACCCGGTCGCCCACCGCCAGCATGTGGTCACGTCCAGGGATATCCAGCGCGCGGGCCTGTGGCATCAGCGCGGCCAGTTCCTGCGGCGAACCGGCAATATCGTCCTTCGTGCCGACGGCAACCAGCGCCGGGACGTCGATCCGCGCCATCTGTTCCGGCGTCAGGAGATCGCGCGAGGTGCTAATGCAGGCAGCAAGGGCGTGACGGTCACTCTTCGTCTGTTCGGCAAAAGCGCGGAACATGCGGCCCCGTTCATGGGTGACATCGTCCAGCGAAGGCGCCAGCAAGGCATCGGCAATCGGATCCCAGTCACCGACGCCGGTGCACATGCCAATCCCCAGCCCGCCCAGCACGAGCGAGCGCACGCGATGCGGATGGCCGAGCGCCAGGAAGGCGGAAATGCGCGCGCCCATGGAATAGCCCATGATGTGCGCATCAGGCAGGCCGAGATGATCGAGCAGCGCAACCGCATCGCCCGCCATCGTCTCGGGATGATAAAGCTCCGGATCGCGCGGCTTGTCGGAAGCACCATGCCCGCGATTGTCGATGGCAATCACCCGATACCCGGCATCGCCCAGGGTTTTCAGCCAGCCGGGATGTACCCAGTTGACGGTGGCGCTGGAGGCAAAGCCATGGATGAGCAGAACGGGTTGCCCGGCCGGGTCACCATCGTCGAAATAGGCAAGCTGCAAACCGTCATGCCGGAAACTGGAAAATTCGGGAGCGTTGAGGTTCATCACATCGTCCGGATCTGGGCGGCGGGTGCGAAAATGCCGCAAGAAAACTGTGCGCGAGCTTCTCTATTGCCTCTACACTTTCGCGTCAAATGTGATTAAGGTCCGCGCAATTCATTGGCGTATTCGAAGTGTAAGGTAGGATCATGGCCGCTCATTCCATTCCCCATTTCCAGAACGACGGCGGACACCAGGTCGTTGAGATCGGCGTGAAGGAATTCATGTGCACGGGCGCTTCCGCACCCTTCGATCATCCGCATATCTTCATCGATCTCGGTGACGAGAACGAAAAGGTCTGCTCCTATTGCTCCACGCTCTACCGTTATAACAGCGCGCTGAAGCCGACGGAAACCAACCCGCCGGGCTGCGTCTATCACGTCAAGGCCGCCTGACCGTTCAGCGGCAGCGACCGTCATGACCCTCGAGAATCTGGCAATTGTCGGGGCCGGTATCGCCGGCCTCACGACAGCTCTTTGTTTTGCGCAGAGAGGTGCAGCCTCACGCATTTATGAGAAAACCACCCAGCTTGAAGAGGTGGGCGCGGGGCTTCAGCTTTCCCCGAACGTGACCCGCATCCTCGATCAGCTGGGCCTGCTGGAGCCGCTGCGTGCTGTCTGGTTCGAGCCGGAAGAGGTGGTTCTGCGCTCCGGCCAGAGCCTGAAAAAACTTGCAGGCGTTCCCGTGCGTCACCACGCGGAAAGCCGCTGGGGTGCGCCCTATGCCGTGCTGCATCGCGCCACCCTGCAAAGGGTGCTGGTGAAAGCAGTCACCCATAACCCGCTCTGCCAGCTTGTGCTGGACCAGCGCGTGGAAAGTCCGGATGCGCAAGTGCTGCGGCAGGGATTGACGGGCAGCAGGCCCGATCTGCTGGTGGCCGCCGATGGCGTCTGGTCGAAGCTCCGGAATTTCGTGGCCGGAGCGCCCGACATCACCTTTTCCGGCAATATTGCCTGGCGCGTCACCATTCCCGAGACCGACGCCCCGGATTTTCTCGACCGTCGCGGCGTGACGGCCTATCTCGGGCCCCATGCCCATGTCGTCGCCTATCCCCTGACCGAGGCCAAGGCCTTCAACATCGTGGCGATCGCCGCCGGCGTCGATCCCGGTGAGGGCTGGGCGGCACGGTCGGACGAAACCCAGCTCGCGCTGCTGGATCGCGCCTTCAGCGGCTGGCACAAGGGCCTGCGACAGATGCTGCTGACCGCCCCCTCCCCGACATTCTGGCCACTTTTCCAGGCCGGGGTCGGACGCTGGCACAATGATGAAAAGGATCTGGTACTGATCGGCGATGCCGCCCATGCCATGATGCCTTTTTCGGCTCAGGGTGCAGCCATGGCCATCGAGGACGCATTTGAACTGGCCGCACAGGTCTGCGCGACCGGCCCGACGAAAGGCATTCTGGCATTCGAGACATTACGCCAGCAGCGCCTTGCCAAGGTGCGCAATCGCGGGGCGCTGAACCGCTTTGCCTATCACGCCAACGGGCCCTTCAGACTGGGCCGGGATCTGGTGCTGGCCCTGCGGTCCGGCGATAGTCTCGCCCGGGATCTGGATTGGCTCTACGGCTACCGCGCTTCGTGATTTGCCCAGGTCATGCCAAAGCATGACCTGGGTAAAATCAATGCCTATGCCAGCGCCTTCACGGCGGCAAAGCCACGTTCGAGATCGGCAATAATGTCCTCGACATCCTCAAGGCCGATCTGCAGACGAATGACGGGACCGTCCTCGGGCGCCTTGCAGATCGTTCGATCGGAGAGATTGACCAGCACCGCGAGGCTCTCATATCCGCCCCAGGACCAGCCGAGCCCGAAGAGTTGCAGGGCATCGAGAAAAGCGCGCCCCTTTGCCTTGAACTCCGCCTTGTCCGCAGCCTTCAACACGAAGGAAAAAATACCGCCCGCTCCTTTGAAGTCACGCTTCCAAAGCGCATGGCCAGGAAAGCTTTCCAGCGCCGGGTGCAAGACCCGCGCCACATCATCCCTTCCCTCCAGCCAGGCGGCAATGGCCCGGGCACTCCGGTCATGATGGGCCATGCGCACGGCCATGGTCCTTAAGCCGCGCAGAATCATATAGGAATCATCCGGCGAACCGCAGAGCCCGAGCGCGCCATTGGCCTGCTTTAACCGCTCCCAGTGTGCGGCATTGGCCGATACGGTGCCCATGAGAATATCCGAATGCCCGGAAGGATATTTGGTGGCCGCATGCATGGAGATATCCACCCCGTGATCCAGCGGCTTGAAATAAAGCGGCGTTGCCCAGGTATTATCCATGGTCACCACCGCATGATGGCGGTGGGCCACCGCAGACATGGCAGCCACATCCTGCATTTCAAAAGTATTGGAGCCGGGAGCTTCCAGATGCACGAGCCTCGTATTCGAGCGCATCAGCCGCTCTATGCCCTCACCCAAAGCCGGATCGAAATACTCCACCTCAATCTGCATACGCTTCAGCATCGTATCGCAGAAGTGGCGGGCAGGCCCATAGACCGAATCGACAATCAGCGCATGATCGCCGGGCGACAGGAAGGCAAGAAAGGGAATGGTGATCGCAGCGAGGCCCGACGGCAGCAGAATGGTGCCAGCAGAGCCCTCCAGCGCATTGATCGCATCGCAAAGCGCATCGGTCGTTGGCGTCCCGCGCGTTCCATAGGTGTATTTCTGCGTGGGGTTTTCCATGCCCTTTGCTTCGGGAAACAGGATCGTGGATGCCCGCGTAATCGGCGGATTGACGATACCATGATAACTGAAGGGATCATGCCCAAGATGGCAAAGCCGGGTACTATCGCCGGCCTCAGCCAGCCAGTCGTTTTTTTCAGACATGCAGAAAACCTTCAATAAAAACGCGTAAGACCCAGGCGTTTTGCCTCTGCATATCCGCCCGGTCAAGCATCAGCACACGCGGAATTACCGCCGCTCAACTTTACCGACATAGGAAGGTTCAAAACTGTTATTCTGTGACTAATTTTTGACCAATAAATTGCCACAATTCGCTAAAAAAGACCAAATTATAGGCAAAAATAGAAAATTGCCGCTTTTCGACGCAATTTCCACCCATAAAGTCTTGACCATCAATCCATTTACGACTGTGATGCATTCCAGCTGGTTTTCAGGGACCAGCACCCGGCGGCGGAGGAGGGATGTGCGAATAATCCATTCGCCCGGGATTAAATAAATATAAATGGATAAAAGGTTGGGATAAATGAAAAAGACGCTCCTGTCTGTTGCAATGGGCGCTGCGGTCGCCGGACTTTGGGCTTCCGCCGCCTCGGCAGATACGCTCGCCGATGTTAAGGCGAAGGGCTTCGTAACCTGCGGCGTAAGCCAGGGTGTACCGGGCTTCTCGAATCCGGATGACAAGGGTGACTGGTCCGGTATCGACGTCGATTATTGCCGCGGTATTGCTGCCGCCATCTTCGGCGACCCCAAGAAGGCCAAGTTCACCGCACTTTCCGCCAAGGACCGCTTCTCGGCGCTGACCTCCGGTGAAATCGACGTTCTGACGCGTAACACCACCTGGACGATCGGCCGCGACAATGCCGGCATGAACTTCCGTTCGGTCAACTATTACGATGGCCAGGGCTTCATGGTGAAGAAGTCGCTGAACGTGAAGTCCGCGACCGAGCTTTCGGGCGCTTCCGTTTGCGTCCAGCAGGGCACGACGACCGAACTGAACATGGCCGACTACTTCAAGGCCAATGGCATGCAGTACAACCCGGTTGTGTTCGAAAAGGAAACCGACGCCACCAGCGCCTTCGATGCAGGCCGCTGCGACGTGTACACCACTGACCAGTCGGGTCTCTACGCCATCCGCCTGAAGATGAAGAACCCGGACGAAAACGTCGTTCTGCCGGAAATCATCTCCAAGGAGCCGCTTGGCCCGGCTGTTCGCCAGAACGACGACAAGTGGTTCCACCTGGTTTCATGGGTTCATTACGCCATGGTGACCGGCGAGGAACTGGGCGTGACCTCCAAGAATGTCGATGACATGAAGGTGAACGGCAGCCCGGAAATCAAGCGTTTCCTGGGTGTTGAAGAAGGCACGAAGATCGGTACGGACCTCGGCGTCGGCAACGACTGGGCGTACAACATCATCAAGCAGGTCGGCAATTACGGTGAAGTATTCGACCGTACCGTCGGCGAAGGCTCTCCGCTGAAGATCAAGCGCGGCGTCAACGCCCTGTGGAACAAGGGCGGCCTGCAATACGCCCCGCCGATTCGCTAAATCGGTCCGCATGGAACTGGGAAGGCGGGTGAAAGCCCGCCTTCTGAGTATCAAGAGCAAAATAAAAAGCCGTGACCCGGCGAGTTCGGTCCATTCCGGTTCAAAACCATAAAGACCAGGACATCCCGGAGTGAACGGCAAAAGCTCTCAAGAGCAATAGGGGATAGGGTTTAATGGCAGGCCAGGCGCTCAGTTCGCATTCGCCAAGCAAAACATCATCGGGATCCTTGCTGTACGATCCGCGGTTTCGCGGCATTCTGTATCAGGTGATCACCATCGTAGCGCTTGTTGCCTTTGTATGGATGGTGACAAGCAATACGATCCATAACCTTGAAAAGGCAAATATCGCTTCCGGTTTCGAATTTCTCAAAGGCCGGGCCGGCTTCGATATCGGTCAGTCGCTGATCGCCTATTCCAGCGACAGCACCTATGGGCGGGCTCTGCTCGTCGGCATTCTGAACACGATCGAGATTGCGGTTTTAGGCATTATCGCCGCTTCGATCATCGGCTTCATCGTGGGCATTGCTCGCCTTTCGAAAAACTGGCTGATCGCAAAGCTTGCGCAAACCTATGTGGAAATCTTCCGCAATATTCCGCCGCTGCTGGTCATCCTGTTCTGGTACAAGGGCGTTATTGCCATTCTGCCGCAGGCACGCCAATCGGTAGCGCTGCCCTTCGACAGCTTTCTCAACAATCGCGGTCTCTATATACCCAAGGCGATCTGGGGCGACGGCAGCCTGTTCGTAGGCTTGGCTCTGATCGTTGCGATCATCGCTTCGGTCCTTGTGGCCAGATGGTCGAAAAAACGACAGGCGAAGACAGGTCAGCAGTTTCCGCATGGCCTCACCGCGCTCGGTCTGATCATTCTTCTGCCGCTGGCGGTATTTCTTGTTCTCGGCGCACCGTTAACGTTCGATTACCCGATTCTCGGGAAGTTCAACCTGACGGGCGGCACCGTGGTGGGGCCGGAATTCATATCGCTTTTCCTGGCGCTCTCCTTCTATACCGCAGCCTTCATTGCGGAAATCGTCCGCGCCGGCATCAGGGCCGTGCCAAAAGGACAGACAGAAGCTGCAAACGCCCTTGGATTGCGCTCCGGCGTCACCACCCGGCTGGTGATCATTCCGCAGGCCATGCGGATCATCATCCCGCCGCTGACAAGCCAGTATCTGAACCTGACCAAGAACTCCTCGCTTGCCGTCGCGGTCGGTTTCTCCGATATCGTCTCGGTTGGCGGCACGATGCTGAACCAGACGAACCAGGCCCTGGAAATCGTCTTGCTGTGGCTGGTCATCTATCTCAGCCTGTCGCTCACCACGGCCGTGTTCATGAACTGGTTCAATGCCAAGATGGCTCTGGTGGAGAGGTAAGATCATGTCGATCCACAATCCTGCTTATGTCCGCCGTGAAATGACGTCGGCCCGCCCTGCCCCGCAAAAGACGCGGGGTCTTTCGCATTGGCTGCGCGCCAACCTGCTGGCAACGCCAAAAGATGTCGTGCTGACGCTGCTTGCAATCGCAGCGCTCGCCTACATCCTGCCGCAACTGGTGCAATGGCTATTTATCGATGCCGTCTGGGTCGGCACCGACCGCGCGGCTTGCTCGACCATTGCCCAGGGCGGCGTGCTGCCCGACGGGCAATCCGGCGCATGCTGGGCCTTTATCGGCGCAAAGTTCCAGCAGTTCATCTTCGGGCGTTACCCTGAGCCCGAACGCTGGCGTGTCTTGCTGGTCATGGCAATGTTCGCGGTGCTGCTGGTGCCTATGCTGATGCCGAAAGCCCCTTTCAAGGGCTGGAACGCCTTGGCGCTGTTCATTGCACTGCCGCTCGTCTCGTTCTTCCTGCTCACCGGCGGCTTCGGCCTGCCGCATGTGGAAACGCAGCTGTGGGGCGGACTGATGGTGACACTCATCCTGTCCTATTTCGGCATCGTCGTATCGCTGCCGGTCGGCATCATCCTGGCGATGGGGCGCCGTTCGAACATGCCGGTGATCAAGATTCTCTGCGTGACCTTCATCGAGGTCATTCGCGGCGTACCGCTGATTACCGTGCTGTTCATGGCCAGCGTCATGCTGCCGCTGTTCCTGCCGGATGGCTGGACCTTCGACAAGCTGCTGCGCGCGCTGATCGGTGTGTCCATCTTTGCCTCGGCCTATATGGCTGAAGTCATCCGCGCCGGCCTTCAGGCAATTCCGAAGGGGCAGTTCGAAGGTGCTGATTCGCTGGGGCTGAGCTACTGGCACAAAATGCGGCTTATCATTCTGCCGCAAGCGATCAAGCTGGTCATTCCGGGCATCGTCAACACCTTCATCGGCCTGTTCAAGGACACATCGCTGGTCTCCATCATCGGTATGTTCGACCTTCTTGGCATTGCAAACCTCAATCAGGCAGATCCCGCATGGGCTACCCCGACGACGCCCGTCACCGGCTATATCTTCACGGGTGTCATCTTCTGGGTTTTCTGCTTCGGCATGTCGCGCTATTCCCAGTTCATGGAACGGCATCTCGACACTGGCCACAAACATTAAAGGACTAAATCATGGCAGAAGCACAAACCAAGGCGCTCTCCGTTTCCGATACCGATGTGGCGGTCGAGCTGATCAACATGAACAAGTGGTATGGCGATTTCCACGTTCTGCGGGACGTCAACCTCAAAGTCATGCGTGGCGAGCGTATCGTCATCGCCGGTCCGTCCGGCTCCGGTAAATCCACGATGATCCGTTGCATCAACCGCCTGGAAGAGCATCAGAGCGGCAACATCATTGTTGATGGCATCGAACTCACCAATGACCTGAAGAAAATCGATGAAGTGCGCCGTGAAGTCGGCATGGTATTCCAGCACTTCAACCTCTTCCCGCATCTGACGATCCTGGAAAACTGCACACTTGCACCGATCTGGGTTCGCAAAATGCCGAAGAAGGACGCCGAAGAAATCGCGATGCACTATCTGAAGCGCGTCAAGATTCCGGAACAGGCCAATAAATATCCGGGCCAGCTCTCCGGCGGCCAGCAGCAGCGCGTGGCCATCGCCCGCGCACTCTGCATGAAGCCGAAGATCATGCTGTTTGACGAACCGACCTCGGCGCTCGATCCGGAAATGGTCAAGGAAGTTCTGGACACGATGGTGAGCCTTGCGGAAGAAGGCATGACCATGCTCTGCGTCACGCACGAAATGGGCTTTGCCCGGCAGGTTGCTAACCGCGTCATCTTCATGGACCAAGGCCAGATCGTCGAGCAGAACTCGCCTGCGGAATTCTTCGACAACCCGCAGCACGAGCGTACAAAGCTCTTCCTGAGCCAGATCCTGCACTAGATCGCTCAATGTTTCACGGAAACATTGAGCGATCTAAATCTTCGTTTTTACGCATTTCCGGACGGAAAACCGGGTTCCAGTTTTTCTGGAAATGCTCTAAACTTAACCATATCACCCTTTTGTGATGATAAAACCCGGGGCTTGACCCCGGGTTTTTTATGGGTTGCGAAAGCCCGTCATCGTTTGCCCCGCCTAGTCGAAGAACATCAGCCTTAACCCCTTGGTTTTTATGCGAACCCGCTGTCGTTTCCTCGCATCGTGAGAAAGCGGTGTTTGCTGCCATCCGAATCAAGTCTTTCCAGAACGCACCTCAAGATAATTGCCATTTTGGGACAGTTCGTGTTTTGATTGCACAATATCGAAACAAGTTGCGTCAAAGAATCAAAAAACTACGGTTAGCTCTTTAGGTTAATGGGAGCGCAATATAATCGTCCCAAGTTTGGTCATACGCCCCCTCTTGTTTAGAGGGATATTTCCAAGTTATTCATTTGTGCATCAGTAATACTTTTTCAGAAGATCGATCGGGTGCAGTAGGCAGCCGACGTTCGGAATCGTATTGAAGAAAAAGCGCAGAAGCCAAAAGCACGTTTTGAGTATGCGACTTGAAAGCAGTCAAGCGTTTCGCCGAAAGAAGCGCTTTCAGCATTTTCCTGATCGTTCGGGAAAGTCAAAAAGAATGTGGGGAACCTTTGGCGTGGATGTCGCCGGGGTGGGGCAGCCAGCAAGAGCCGGCTGTCCTTTGTAGGGACAGCCAAACTCAAGCGACGGCGTGAGCGAAAGATGAATCTGGCAAACTTGGTGGGCAGCACAATAGAAACGATTGAAATGGGAAAGGCGGGCACCCGTCTTGTCTTTTCCAACGGTTATGAGTTGTCGGTTCGCACCCCGGTCCTGTTCGGCTGCGAGTCCGTTGAGCGATATATCGGCGATATCGCCCTTTCAGTGAACCATTCCTCGACTGGATTAACCCTGCGCTTCCTGCGCAACTGGCCCATCGTTATTGACCTTGAGCAAGCGAAGCCACGCTCGGACACCACCTTTATTTTCAGCAAAACCGCACGCGCGGCATGATATCTATGCCTTTCCCTTGGTCCGTCCGTCAGCGCGCGTTGATGGTGGGCAGCAAAAGTTCGATTTCCCTGCGTTTCTTATCGGCCAGAGGCGCGATATTGTCCTTCCAGAAACGCTCCGCCTCAGGCGGCTCATCATCCCACTCCCGGACATCGGTGATATTGTCGTCGATCTTGACCTTGCGCTGGCCACCGCGCCTCAAATATTCATCGGCCAGCTGGCGCGCTTCGGTTTCAGCCATGATGTTCTCCCTGAAGCTATTTATAAAGAGCTGAGCGTTAACCCGAGCCCGGCGTTACATCTTCCTGGCTGTCTTCCGGCAATGCACCCGTTCCGGGCGTCTTTTCCTTGTCCGTCAGCTCAGGACGCGCATGCGGCCCCGCAGGCGGCATATCCTCCCGCTCCTGCGATTTCCGGGATTTTCTGATTTCGATGACATTGGTCATGAATCACCCTCCGTGATGTGCTCTATCACCATCACAACATTCAAGGCGGCAGCTTGTTCCGGATCGGGAGCGGGATGAAACTGCATCACAAAACCCGTTTATGAGAACGGCGACAACTTTTTACGGCATGGCGCGTTTCCAGCTAACTGAGAGGTTTCAAAGGATGCCACCATGCCCCGAAGATCAAAGTTCGAACTTTTGGCGAGATCCGGTTATGTCGCCCGGGGAATTGTCTTCCTACTGGTCGCGGGGCTGGCACTGCTTTCCGGAGTAGCTGGAGGCAAGGCCGATACCAAGTCGGCGGTTTCGGAATTATTGGAGCAGCCGTTCGGGCGAATATGGGTAGCCCTCATCGGAATCGGCCTTCTTGGTTTCGTTGCCTGGCGTCTTGCGCAATCGCTGGCTGATAGCGACGGTCATGGAAGAGACAAGAAGGCAATCGTGATCAGACTTGCGATGTTTGGCAGTGCGATCACCTACGTTTTCCTTGCATACTATGCGCTCAGCCAGGCGCTGTCCGGCATACGGGGTAGCGAGGGGGAAGGCGAAAAGGGGCTGGCGCAGTGGGTCATGTCGCAGCCGTTCGGCTCCTATGTCGCGACCGCTATTGGCATCGGTTTCATCATCGGTGGCGTTGTGACGTCATGGAAAGGCTTGTCGCGCAAGTTCGAAAGATATCTGCACCTTCCTGATACCAACGGAATTCTCGGCATGGTCTGCGTTTATGGGCTTGTCGCACGCGGATTGGTTTTCGCCATCACAGGCTTCTTCTTTGCCTATGCTGGCTTCACTGTTGATCCCGAGCAGGCAGGAGGTATATCGGATGCCCTGTCGTCACTGAGACAACTGCCGTTTGGAGCTGTTGTATACATTGTGGTTGCAGCCGGGCTGGCTGCGTTTGGAATTTATAATCTCGTGGAAGCTCGCTATCGGGTCGTGAACGGGCCTTCCGCAAGTGATGTGAAGCATTCGCTCCCCAATCGGTGAATTTGATATTTGGCGACCCCTGCAGGATTCGAACCTGCGACCTAGTGCTTAGAAGGCACTTGCTCTATCCAACTGAGCTAAGGGGCCGGTGAGCGGCAAAAGAGCCGCTTTTAAAACGCGTCATAACATGAAAACGGCCAGCGCTTTAAAAACCGCTGGCCGCAAGACCCTGAACCAGCATCAGACCTTAATGTGTCCAGGGCTGGATGCGGTTGAAACGGAAATTGTCAGAATAGGAAACGGACTGACGAATGGCTTCCTTGGGCTGGATGACACGGTATTCTATGCCATATTTGTTGGCATAGGCCTCAGCCTGTTCCAGCGTCTCAAAGGTGAGCTTGACCTGCTGCAGCATGTCGGAAGAGCTTGTATAACCCATCATCGGATCGATCCGGCGCGGCGCGGAGGGGTCGAATTCCAAAATCCACAGATGGGTCTTTGCCTTGCCGGATTGCATGGCCGTTTTGGCCGGACGGTAGATCTTCGCAGACATGCCTTCATTCCCCAATTAACGAAGAGGGGCCGCCTCCCCGCGACAATCGAAGCGTAGAGCGATCTTCGAGACCTGCATCACACGCTTTACGTCTTTGTTTTAAAGCACGCCGTTTCACAAATCCATTCAGAACTTCTGGTCGGCATACCTTACAGCGCCGTGCGTTTTATCAAACGTACAAAGGACGCTGTAACACTTTAAAACTACTGCATAATTTTCACCTTCAATCGATTCCGATTTAAGGTGAAAATTATGCAGTAAACAGGCTTTCGCCGGTGGTCGGAGTGGAGAGATTCGAACTCCCGACCCTCTGGTCCCAAACCAGATGCGCTACCAGACTGCGCTACACTCCGTTACCGTCGAATGAGAGCGAGATACACGGTTCACTCATCAATCGCAACTGCAAAAAACCACCACTTCACCTCTTATCGTGGATGAAGTGGACGGCTTTTCAAACACGGACATTTACTGGGGTGGCACAAGGCCCTCCACCACGCGGCTTCCGGGCTGAATGCCCAAAGCCGCAGCACGACCGCCATTCAGTTCAATGACATAGCGCACACTTCCTGATGAAGGAATAATATCCTCCGAAAAAGGCGTGGTATTTGCGGCAATATGACGGATGACACCCTTTTCATCGATAAACAACATATCCAGCGGCAACGGTGTGTTCTTCATCCACATCATCACCTCGCGGCTTTCGCCGAAATCGAAGATCATGCCGTGATCGGGGGGCAGCGTCTTCCGGTTCATCAATCCCTGCGCCCGCTCGGAGGCGCTTAGCGCATATTCCAGTTGCAACACATGCCGACCACCGGACGTATCCTGGATCATAGCCTGCCCTGTTTTAAAGGCAGCAGAGGCCGCGGAAATGCTCAGACAAGCCAATATGAAAAAAAGCGCCCCGAAGGCGCCTTTCGAAAGAGATGTCATGATGGTCTCTCAGTGGGGGCGTCCATAAGGCACCGGATTATCAGGGTGAATTTCGGCGGCCATAAGGCCTTTTTCCCCTTCGCCAAAACGAACCAGAACAGTCTGGCCGGGCCGCAATTCGGTGAGGCCAAAGCGCCGAAGCGTTTCCATATGAACGAAGATGTCTTCGGTCCCCTCGCCGCGCGTCAGGAAGCCAAAGCCCTTGGTGCGGTTGAACCACTTGACCAGAACCCGCTCAAGCCCGCTCGAAGGCGTCACCTGCACATGGGTGCGCACAGGCGGCAACTGCGACGGATGCACCGCCGTGGACTGGTCCATGGACAGCACGCGGAACGCCTGGTAACCCCGGTCCCGTTTATGCACCAGGGCAACGATACGCGTGCCCTCCAGAATGGTCTGGTAACCGTCACGCCGCAGGCAGGTGACATGCAACAGCACATCCTGCATGCCATTATCGGGCACGATGAAGCCAAAACCCTTGGCCACGTCAAACCACTTCACCACGCCCGTGATCTCAATGAGGTCCATGGGCTGCTCATCCGCAAGCCCGGTTATTTCCACGAGGCCTTTCGATGAAAATCTATCCACCATTTTCCGTCGCCCCTCGACCACGCCAAAAGGATACCGCTACACTGATTCCCGAAACCTAGATTAACATTCCGTTAACCCTGATGCGCAAGCCCCAGTTTCAGTTATTCGACATGGTTTTCGCTGATGGAGCTTGTTCGAGGCTGATCCGCGCCGCCAGAACCCTGAACAGGATGAATACCGGATCGAGACGGCGAAACCGTGGCACCTTGAAGACGAGGCCGGAGAGATGCATATCCTGTCGGCAAAAGAGGAGACCCCAATGCGCTATCTGCACACCATGGTTCGCGTTACCGATGTCGATGCTTCGCTGAATTTCTACTGCACGCTGATGGGCATGCGCGAAGTTCGCCGAATCGAAAACGAGAAAGGCCGCTTTACGCTGATCTTCCTGGCCGCCGACGAAGATGTCGAAGCCGCACAGAACAACAAGGCCCCCTGCCTCGAACTCACCTACAACTGGGATCCGGAATCCTATACGGGCGGGCGCAATTTCGGCCATCTGGCCTATGAGGTGGATGATATCTACGCCTTCTGCCAGAAGCTGCACGACAACGGCGTCACCATCAACCGCCCGCCGCGCGACGGCCACATGGCCTTTGTGAAGTCACCGGATGGTATTTCCATCGAAATCCTGCAAAAGGGCGAGGCCCTGCCCGCCGCCGAGCCGTGGAGCTCCATGCCGAACACCGGCAGCTGGTAAAACAGACCACCCCCTTTGAAAACCGGCCTGGCGCAAGCTTGCGCCGGCACACTCGGCGTCATGAAACACCCGCCCGGTCCGGCAAGCGCCGCGACCGATACGCTTGGATGGGATAGGACATGACGTCGAAAACCAAGGCAAAGGGCCGGATCGCGCCCGCACTTCTTCTGGCAACCACCGCCGTTCTGGCGGGCTGCACCACCCAAAAGGCCGAATTGCCGCCCCTGGAACAGGGCGCTATTGGGGACGCTGATGCAGTGGCCGCAAACACCCCTGCCGCCAAACCAGCCTCTGGCTTGAAACAGCCCTATCGCGACCCTTACGTCTCTGCGGCACCTAAAACCGCGCAGCAGAAACCGGCAAAGCCCGTGGTTCTGCCTGCCGAGGTGGCTGAAAATCTGGCTGCCAATGTGCAAAGCGACGCCGCGCCGGTTTCTACCCCGCATGCCGCAGCGCCGACCGAGGCCGATGCGGCCAATTCCAGCATCGTGCCGCAAAACATGCCGACTCGACGTTTTCAGGCCACTGTCGCAAGCGTTTTCAGCGTGCAGTCGCCGCCGGCACAGCCGGTGCAGACCCAAAATCCGCAGATGAGGCCGGAAACGGCGATGGTTCCGGCACAGCAACCTGTTCAGCAGCCCATGCGCGCTCCTACCAAGGCGGAGATTCAGGCTGGTCTCGCACCTGATCCGCATAAGGCCCGTCAGGCGGTCCGCCCCAAGCAACAGGCTGTGCTGCAGCAATACCAGCAGGGCCAACCGATGAGCGAGGGCGTGCCGGCGCAATTGCAGGCGACCATGCCAGCCGCCATGAAGGCTCAAGCCAATTCCGGCGGCGTGAGCCAGATGGAGCAGATCGAGGGCGATCCGAAGCAGCAATCCATGACCAAGGACGGATTCCTCAAGAAATTCCTGGCTAAATTCCGCAAAAACTGAGGCTTGGCGTTCCTTCCCAGGGCTGACTGGGACCAGAAACCAAGGCAATACAAGGCCCTGTCATTTTTCCGTAAAATTTTGTCTGAGCGCGCTTGCCTTGAAAAAAACGGCTGACTATAAGGGCGCCACCACGCGCCCTTCGTCTATCGGTTAGGACGTCAGATTTTCATTCTGAAAAGAGGGGTTCGACTCCCCTAGGGCGTGCCATTTCTCTCCATCACTTCGAAACTGAGTGGCTTTTCAGCGAGCCTTTTGCGACCATTGAAGTGGTCTGAGAACGCCTCCAAAAAAAATTCCAGCATTGTCATTTTCTGCTTGCAGGCCAAGCCGGTTACGACTATGAGAGCGCCACGCAGCACGCGCCCTTCGTCTATCGGTTAGGACGTCAGATTTTCATTCTGAAAAGAGGGGTTCGACTCCCCTAGGGCGTGCCACTGCCTGCCTTTCCCAAAATAGCAATCTTGGAAACTTTCAGAAGCAATGCGGACGCTTTGGGTGACGCGTGGTGTTCACTGCCTTCACGCAGAGCCTGAAAAAAATCCATGAGCCTGTGGAAAAACCTCATCTTTTTGCTTGCGCGAGTCACATCCTCTGCCTATAAGCGGCCTCAAAGCACGCGCCCTTCGTCTATCGGTTAGGACGTCAGATTTTCATTCTGAAAAGAGGGGTTCGACTCCCCTAGGGCGTGCCACTGCTTCCTTCTCCGACTGGATTGATCCTTTATAACACTGGCCTGCCGGACAGGCGCGGTTACGCGTCATTCTGCTCGTTCAGAAGCCGGGAGCAGCGTCCAGAATACGGATCTGGATGCGCCGTGTGCCTTGCCACAATTCCGCGCTCAGGCAGCCTGCCACATGCACGCTTTCACCGCGCCGCGACAAGAGAAGGTCACCCAGCGGGGTATCCTTGGCGCGAAACGCAATGCCATCGAGGCGCGCGCCATCCATGGCTTCCAGTGTCACCTTCACATGCGCCGTGCCGATCAGCCGCGAATCGCGAATACGATGGGCGGGAACCGCAAAAATCGGCTGCGGATGGCCGGAGCCATAGGGGCCTGCGGTCTCCAGAAGATCGATCAGGTCCAGCGTCGCGCCCGATGCGCCTACCGCGCCATCGATCTTCAGGGCGCGGTTCGCGGCCAGCGCCATGACTTTCTCGCTGGCCTGCTCCTCAAAGAAGCTGCGTAGCCTGCCGAGATTGCCGCGCTCCACCGTCAAGCCCGCCGCCATGGCGTGACCGCCGCCCTTGACCAGAAGGCCCGATTCGACGGCAGCGCGCACCATTTTGCCCATATCGAAGCCGTTGATCGAGCGGCCAGAGCCTGTTCCCTTGCCCGTTGGATCGAAGGCAATGGCGAAGGCGGGACGTTGGAAACGTTCCTTAAGCCTTGCCGCCAACAGGCCGACGATGCCCGGATGCCACCCTTCCCGCGCCGTAACGATGACAGAGGCGCGCTCACCCGTGCCATACTCAGCCATGGCCTCAGCCTCGGCCTCGGCCAGCATTTGCGCCTCCATGGCCTGACGCTGGCGGTTAAGATCATCCAGTTGCTGGGCGATTTCTTCGGCCTGCGGTGCATCGTCCAGCGTCAGCAGCCGGCTACCCAGCGCAGCGTCACCGATTCGGCCACCGGCATTGATTCGTGGTCCGACCAGAAAACCAAAATGATAAGGCGTGACCGGTCCGCCGATCCCCGCCACACGCAGCAGTGCCGCAAGCCCGGCATTCTGCTGATGACGGGCGGCAATCAGCCCTTTCACGACATAGGCGCGATTGAGCCCCTTCAGCGGCACGACATCGCAGACGGTGGCGAGCGCCACCAGATCGAGCCAGGCGAGCAGGTCGAGAGAGCGTGCCGCGGCATGCCCCTTCTGCCGCAGCAGCCGCTGTGTCGCCACCAGCACCAGAAATACCACCCCCGCCGCGCAGAGATGGCCCTGCCCTGACAGATCGTCAGGCCTGTTCGGATTGACCAGCGCCCGGCACACTGGCATCTCATGGCTCATCTGGTGGTGATCGATCACCACCACATCGATGCCGCGCCGTGCCGCCTCGGCCAGCGCATCATGGCTGGTAGAGCCGCAATCCACCGTGACGATGAGATTGGCGCCCCGCTCGATCAACTGGCCGATGGCATTGGCATTTGGCCCATAGCCTTCGAAAATCCTGTCCGGAATATAGATTTCACTCTCCACGCCGAAATGGCGGAGAAACCGGTAAAGCAGCGCCGATGAAGACGCACCGTCAACGTCATAATCGCCGAAGATGGCCACCGATTCCCGTCGGTCAATGGCCGCCACCAGCCGCGCGGCTGCGGCATCGCAATCGGTCAGCGTTGAGGGGTCCGGCATCAGGCTGCGGATGGTGGGATCGAGAAAGGCTTCCGCCTCGTGGACGCCAACGCCACGTCCTGCCAGAACCCGCGCCACCAGTTCCGGAATGCCTTTGGACTGCGACATGGCCAGCGCCCGGTTCAGCCCCGCCTGATCGAGCCGCGACATCCAGCGCTGGCCGGAAGCCGAAGCTTCGACGTTCAAAAAGGCACGTTCAACGGGATCGGCGAGTTGTTCCGGCATATCCTTGCATATGTTGAACCAGACGGCGAAAAGCAAGACCGCCCGGCAGAGGGCTTAGACCAAGGGTCACTGAAAATAACCCTTGGCATGTCTTTTTACGAATATCTCAAGCCCCGGACGCCGTTGACATATTCGAAATCCTTCCAGGCGAGGAGGCTCACGCATCTTCGAGCCTTGGTATTATACCGTCTTCGGTCGCTCGATCCGGATCACCTGCGGCTCGCCCAGCAAATAGCCCTCACCCTTGATCGCGGCGACAGCCGTGCGAACGGCGCTTTCCATCGTGGCGTGGGTGACGAGGATGATGGTCTTGGCCTGATCGCCCGCCGCAGGCGTCTTGGAATGCTGGACGATCGATTCGAGCGAAATGTTGTTATTGGCCATCTGCGTGGCAATGCTGGCGAAGACGCCTGTGCGGTCCACCACGGTCAGGCGGATGAAATAACCGCCCTCGTGGCGGGTCATCTCGGCCTGGGCATAGGGCTCCAGCAGATGCGCCGGGCGGCCCAGCACCGGCACCTGCTGCGCGCCCGGACGGCTCTTGGCGATATCGGTCACGTCGCCCAACACGGCGGAGGCCGTGGCATTGCCGCCGGCACCGGGGCCGACCATCAGCAACTCACCGAGAATATCCGATTCGATGGCCACGGCATTGGTCACGCCATCCACCTGGGCAATCACCGAATCGAGCGGCACCATGGTGGGATGCACCCGCTGCTCGATGCCGGTTGCCGTTTTCTGTGCAACGCCCAGCAGCTTGATGCGATAACCGAGATCGCGGGCAGCATGAATGTCATCGATGGAAATATTGCTGATGCCTTCCAGATAGATCTGATCGGCGGCAATCTGGTTGCCAAAGGCCAGCGTGGTCAGGATAGAGAGCTTGTGCGCAGTATCATTGCCCTCGATGTCGAAGGTCGGATCGGCTTCGGCATAGCCGAGCCGCTGCGCCTCCTTCAGGCAATCGGCAAAGCTCAGGCCCTCCTTTTCCATCCGCGTCAGGATGTAATTGCAGGTGCCGTTCATGATCCCGTAGAGGCGGGAAAAATGATTGCCGGTCAGCGATTCGCGCAGGGTCTTGATCACCGGAATCCCGCCTGCCACCGCCGCTTCGTAATTCAGAAGCAGGCCTTTTTCCTCGGCAAGCTTTGCCAGTTCCACGCCATGGGCAGCCAGCAGCGCCTTGTTGGCCGTCACCACATGCAGGCCGCGCTTGAGGGCGGCGCGCACGGATACCGCCGCAGCGCCCTCGGCACCGCCCATGAGCTCGATAAAAACGTCGATATCGGCTTTTTCCGCCATTTCGACCGGGTCATCATACCATGCGATGCCGGTGAGATCGAAGCCGCGATCCTTGCCCTTGGCGCGGGCGCTGACCGCCTGAATGGTAATGGCGCGACCGCAGGAAACAGCCAGCGCATTGGCGCGCGTTTGCAAGATGCGGGCCAGTGAGGCACCCACGGTGCCGAGACCTGCAATGCCGATCTTAAGGGCATCAGCCATGAAACGATCCTGATATGCTTTGCAATTTCAATAGGAAAAGGGCGGCCGCGAAGGGGCCGCCCGGGGGAAGATCAACGATGGGCGTTGAGCGAGATGACATTGTGCAGCGTGTCATCCGCTGTGGAAAGGAAGCGCTTGAGATTGCGCGCTGCCTGGCGGATGCGGTGCTCGTTTTCAACAAGCGCGATGCGCACATATTCATCGCCCTGCTCGCCGAAGCCGATGCCGGGAGCAACCGCCACATCGGCCTTTTCCACCAGCAGCTTGGAGAATTCCAGCGAACCGAGATGACGGAATTTTTCCGGAATCCGCGCCCAGGCAAACATGGTGGCTGCCGGCGGCGGCACCTCGAAACCGGCCTTGCCGAAGCTTTCCACCAGCACGTCACGGCGGCGGCGATAGACATTGCGCACTTCGGCAATATCCGAACCGTCGCCGTTCAGCGCATGGGTGGCGGCCACCTGGATAGGCGTGAAGGCGCCGTAATCGAGGTAGGACTTGACGCGCGCCAGCGCCGCGATCAGCCGCTCATTGCCAACGGCAAAGCCCATGCGCCAGCCCGGCATGGAGAAGGTCTTCGACATGGAGGTGAACTCCACCGCCACATCCATGGCGCCCGGCACTTCCAGCACGGAAGGCGGCGGGTTGCCGTCGAAATAGATTTCCGAATAGGCAAGGTCGGAGAGCACGATCAGGTCGTGCTTCTTGGCGAAGGCAATCACGTCCTTGTAGAAATCCAGCGAGGCAACGCGCGCCGTCGGATTGGACGGATAGTTGATGATCAGCGCCAGCGGCTTGGGGATGGAATGGCGCACGGCCCGCTCCAGCGGCGGGAAGAAGGTTTCATCCGGCTCAATGGGGATGGAGCGGATGACGCCGCCCGTCATCAGGAAGCCGAAGGCGTGGATCGGATAAGTAGGATCGGGGCACAGAATGACATCGCCCGGCGCGGTGATAGCCTGCGCCATGTTGGCGAAGCCTTCCTTGGAGCCCAGCGTCGCGACGACCTGCGTATCCGGGTTGAGCTTCACGTTGAAGCGGCGTGCATAATAGGCGGCCTGGGCGCGGCGCAGGCCGGGAATGCCCTTGGAGGACGAATAGCGGTGGGTGCGCGGGTCCTGAACCACTTCGCACAGCTTGTCCACCACGCCCTGCGGGGTGGGAAGATCGGGATTGCCCATTCCGAGGTCGATGATGTCCGCGCCCGCGGCTCGCGCGCTGGCTTTCAAACGGTTGACCTGTTCGAAAACGTAGGGCGGCAAACGCCGGACTTTATGAAACTCTTCCATCTCAGACCTCGTTGAACCGCAGGCACCTCTTGCTCTGCGGCTGCGGATGACCCGTTATCAAAACAATCTCCCCGCAAACGGGTCCGGCAAATCGGGGAGAAGCTGCACCATACCGCAATCTCTACGATTTGCGGTGGTTTTTTGACGTCACGGCCACCTTTGCTTCCGCCGTTCCGGCGGCTCAAGGCATGTCATGCGGTTTTGATGCCGGTTTGCGGCCAAAAATGCCGCAAGGCAAGCCTTATTTGGAGGCTGGCGGTACGGTGGCGGCACCCTGATCGGCGGCAAGCTTGCGCATTTCCTGAACGCGGCGATTATACTCCGCTTCTGAAATCCGTCCGGCGCTGCGCATCTGCGAAAGTGCGGTCAGCTTCTTTTCCAGATCGGAGGCGTCGCTATTGGTCATCTGCACATTCGCCGCCGTCAGCGGACGGGAGAAATCGGGATAACCATCCGGCGTGATATAGGCAGCGCCCGGACGCGCGCCATCCGCCTCGCCCGCCACCTTCACCTTCAGGCTGGCATTGCGGGCAGGCGGCGGCGTGGTCTGGCTGGTGCTGGAGCAACCGGCCATCACGGCAAGCCCGGCAATCACCATGGCCACACGCATCGCGCTTTTGTTATCGTTGAAGGAGGCTGTTGCCCTCATCTGCTTTACCGGTCCCTTGACTGATTCTGTCGTGCCCTTTGGCCTCTCGGCAATTTAAGCAGGATTTCCAAGACGCCGCCACCGGTTTTCAGTGGAAAATCCGGCGAGCCGCCGCCTCGACCATGGAAGGGGCGCATTCCGGTTCAAAAGATATCCCCAGCATTCCCCCCGGCTTTTGTGGGGTGGCGAGACGATTACGCGGCGTGAAAGCCGTTTGCGCGGCTTTTCAGCGGTTGCAAGTCTGGCATTCGGCCCTGCTTTCGGGCAGGATCAGTATAAGCAAATCAAAAAACGACCAAGGGAGGATGAGGGTTAGCCATGGCCACGGACAAGGCTGAGAACGGCGGCAACACCACATCCGGATTCGATCCGCAGAGCATGGAAGCCTATGTGGTGAAAGACCCGCAGGCCATGGCGCTGAACATGGCGCGTGCGATGGAGAATCTCGGCAAGGCCGCCTCCGTCTGGATCGCCCCGCGGGAAAAGGGCGAGCTTGTCGATCCTGTCTCCGAACCGCTGGTGGAAATGGTGAAGACCATGAACCGCGTCGCCGAATACTGGATGGCCGATCCCAAGCGCACCGTCGAAGCCCAGGCGCATCTGATGAACTCGCTGTTCGGCGTGTGGATGAAGAGCCTGTCGCGGCTTTCCGGCACGGATGCGGCAGCCGCACCGGAGCCGGTGAAAGACAAGCGTTTTGCCGATGCCGACTGGCAGCGCAATCCTTTCTTCGATTTCCTGCGCCAGGCCTATCTGATTATCTCCGACTGGGCGGAAAAGCTGGTGGACAACACCGAGGGGCTGGATGAACACACCCGCCACAAGGCTGGCTTCTACGTGAAGCAATTGACGGCGGCACTGTCGCCGCAGAATTTCCTCTTCACCAATCCGCAGACCTTCCGGGAAACGGTGTCCACCCATGGCGCCAATCTGGTCAAGGGCATGCAGATGCTGGCCGAAGACATCGCCGCCGGCAAGGGCGACCTGAAAATGCGCCAGACGGATGAAAGCAAATTCGCCGTTGGCCGCAATATGGCCGTCACCCCCGGCAAGGTGGTGGCGCAAAGCGATGTCTGCGAGGTCATTCAATACGAACCGACCACGAAAAAGGTGCTGAAGCGGCCTTTGCTGATCTGCCCGCCCTGGATCAACAAATTCTACATTCTCGATCTCAACCCGCAGAAAAGCTTCATCAAATGGTGCGTGGACCAGGGGCACACCGTCTTCGTGATTTCCTGGGTCAACCCGGATGAGCGCCATGCGGAAAAGGATTGGCTTGCCTATATCCGCGAAGGCGTGGATTTCGCCCTCGACACCGTGGAAAAGGCAACCGGCGAACGCGAGGTCAACGCCATCGGCTATTGTGTGGGCGGCACGCTGCTTTCCGCCGCCATGGCGCTGCATGCACAGGAAGGCAACAAACGCATTGCCAGCGCCACGCTCTTCACCACCCAGGTGGACTTTACCTATGCAGGCGATCTCAAGGTCTTCGTGGATGAGGAGCAGGTGACGGGGCTGGAAGAGCGCATGCGCCGCCAGGGCTATCTGGACGGCTCGAAAATGGCGACCGCCTTCAACATGCTGCGCTCCTCTGAACTGATTTGGCCCTATTTCGTCAACAACTACCTCAAGGGCCAGGATCCGAACGCGTTCGACCTGCTTTACTGGAACGCCGATTCCACCCGCATGGCGGCGGCCAATCACTCCTACTATCTGCGCAACTGCTATCTTTATAACAATCTGAGCCAGGGCCGCATGCAGCTCGACGGCAAGACGCTGTCGCTCAAGGATGTGAAAGTGCCGATTTACAATCTCGCCACCCGCGAGGATCACATCGCACCGGCAAAATCGGTCTATCTCGGCAGCGCCAGCTTTGGCGGGCCTGTCACCTTCGTTCTGTCGGGCTCGGGCCACATCGCCGGTGTCGTCAATCCGCCGGACAAGCAGAAATACCAGTTCTGGACCTCAGAGAAACGGCCTGCGGACTACGAAGACTGGCTGGTATCCGCCAGTGAAACGGCGGGTTCCTGGTGGCCGCATTGGCAGGCCTGGATCGAAAAGCTGGACAATGAGCGGGTGGACGCCCGAAAGCCCGGCGGCGACGCGCTGAATGCCATTGCCGATGCGCCGGGAAGCTATGTTCTGGCCCGGGTCTGATGGAGTTTTCACCGCCGCTCGTGCCTGCGCGGCTCAAGTGCCGCTACAAGCGCTTTCTGTTTGACGCTCTGCTGGATACCGGCGAGGAGATCACCGGTTTCTGCCCCAATACCGGTTCCATGCGCGGCCTCACCACGGCAGGCTCGCGCATTTGGCTTTCCCGGCATGATACGGCAAAGCGCAAATATGCCCATGCTTTCGAGCTGATTGAGGCGGATGGCGTACTGGTCGGCGTACACGCCGCCCTTGCCAACCGGCTGGCGCGTGAGGCCATTGCCGCAGGGCTGGTGAGTGATCTTGCGCATTATGAAACGGTAAGGGCCGAGCAACGCATGGGCGAGTCGTCCCGGATAGATTTCAAACTCTCCTCCCCCGGCAGGCCGGATTGCTATGTGGAAGTGAAAAACGTGCATTTCATCCGCCACAAGGGTCTGGCGGAATTTCCGGATACCGTCACGGCCCGCGGCGCCAGGCATCTGGAAGATTTGGCACAAGTGGCGAGACAAGGCGCCCGCGCGGTGATGCTCTACGTGGTGCAGCGGGAGGATTGCGACAGGCTGGCGCTGTGCGGCGATCTCGATCCCGCCTATGTGCGCGCGTTTCGGGCAGCACTGGCGGCGGGCGTGGAGGCCTATGCGGTGAAATGCCGGGTCCAACCCGACCAAATCATCCCATTTTCACCAATCGCCATGGACGAGGCGATTATGCCTTTGATATGAGTAGGTTTGAAAACAGCTTGGGATAGCAGTGAATGGTAAATTACATCGAGGCCGCCAGCGCACCGCTGAAAAACACCGGCGCAATTCGCCTGTACGGGCCGGATGCCTTCGAGGGCATGCGCAAGGCCTGCCAGTTGACGGCGCGTTGCCTGGATGAACTGGCGGGCATGGTGAAGCCCGGCGTGACGACCGCCGCCATCGACCGCTTCGTGTTCGACTTCGGCATGGACCACGGGGCACTGCCAGCCACGCTGAACTATCGCGGCTATCGCTATTCCGTCTGCACCTCCATCAACCACGTCGTCTGCCACGGCATGCCGGAAGACAAGCCGCTGCGCGAGGGCGATATCGTCAATATCGACGTGACCTATCTGCTGGATGGCTGGCACGGGGATTCGAGCCGGATGTATCCGGTGGGCGAGATCAAGCGCGCCGCCGAGCGGCTGATGGAAGTGACCTATGAATGCCTGATGCGCGGCATTGCCGCGGTGCGCCCCGGCGCCCGGACGGGCGCGATTGGCGCCGCCATCCAGAGCTATGCGGAGGCCGAGCGTTGCAGCGTGGTGAGGGATTTCTGCGGCCATGGCGTCGGCCAGCTTTTCCACGATGCCCCGAATATCCTGCATTATGGCCGTCCGGATGAAGGCCCGGAAATCCGGGAAGGCATGATCTTCACTATTGAACCGATGATCAATCTCGGCAAACCGCATGTGAAGGTGCTGGCCGATGGCTGGACGGCAGTGACCCGCGATCGCTCGTTGACGGCGCAATATGAGCATGCCGTTGGCGTTACCGCCACAGGCTGCGAAATTTTCACCCTTTCTCCCGCCGGTCTCGACCGGCCCGGCCTGCCGCCGCTGCGAGGCTGACCATCATGGCGCGGTCTCCTTTCATGGCCGATGAGCAGGCCTTGCCGATTGTCGATCAGGAGCGGGCGGATGGCCCGATGGATTTCGAGGAGGACGAGCGCGGCTTTTTTGCCGAGCAGTTCCAGAAACCGCAAGCCACGGCCAAGCCGGTCAAAAAGTCGGCCCCCAAGCCGGAAGAACAGCATTACCACGGCCATCGCGACCGCTTGCGGCAAAGATTTCGCGACAAGGGCGACGATGCGCTGGCCGATTACGAGGTGCTGGAACTCATCCTCTTCCGCCTCATTCCGCGCCGCGACACCAAGCCGATTGCCAAGGCGCTGCTGGATCGATTCGGCACGCTGGCCGGGGTGTTCAACGCGCCACTTTCCCTGTTGCAGGAGGTGAAGGGCATTGGCGACATGGTGGCTCTCGATCTGAAGCTGATCGCCACGGCCTCGCAGCGCATGCTGAAAAGCGAGATCAAGGGGCGGCAGGTACTGAGTTCCTGGTCGAGCGTCATCGATTACTGCCACGCCGCCATGGCTTACGAAACGCGCGAACAGTTCCGCATCCTGTTTCTCGACAAGCGGAATGCGCTGATTGCCGATGAGGTGCAGGGCAAGGGCACGGTGGACCATACGCCGGTCTATCCGCGCGAGGTGGTGAAGCGGGCGCTGGAGCTTTCCGCCACCGCTATCATTCTGGTCCACAACCACCCCTCCGGCGATCCGACACCCTCGCGCGCCGATATCGAGATGACCAAGACGATCATCGATACCGCAAAGCCGCTCGGCATTACCGTGCATGACCATGTCATCATCGGCGCCCAGGGCCATGCCAGCCTGAGAGGCCTGCGGCTGATTTAGAGCATTGTCCCGAGAAAAGTGTAGTTGCGGTTTTCCGTTCGGAAATGCTTAAAACAAAGCGTTACAGCGCCGTGCGTTTGGATAAAACGCACGGCGCTGTAACGGAGAGACCGGCCTTTATCTTCCACCGATGGACGGGCTGAAGACCATCAGGCTCAGGATTTCAAACAGCACCTGCGCGCCCGCCTGCGCCGTATTGGTGGTGGCGTCATATTGCGGGGCCACTTCCACGACATCGCCGCCTACAAGGTTGACACCCTTCAGACCCCGCAGAAGTTCAAGGACTTCCCGCGTGGTCAGCCCGCCCACTTCCGGCGTGCCGGTGCCGGGGGCGAAGGCGGGGTCCAGACTGTCGATGTCGAAGGAGAGATAGGTTGGCCCATCGCCCACCACCTCCAGCGCCCTGGCGATGACGGCGGGCATGCCGAGGGCGGAAATCTCTTCCGCATGAATGACCGTCATGCCGCTTTCATAGCTGAATTCCCAGAGATATTCCGCCGGGCCGCGAATGCCGATCTGGATGGTGCGGGTAGGATCCAGCACGCCGTCCAGCACAGCATTGCGGAAGGGGCCGCCATGGTGAAACTTGGTCTGGTCGAAAGAGCCGCCGGTGTCGCAATGGGCATCGATATGGATCATGCCGACCGGACGTTCGCGGCCCAGCGCCTTCAGGATCGGATGGGTTATCGAGTGATCGCCGCCCACCGAAAGCGGCGCAACCCCCTTCGCCACCATCTGGCCGATGCGCCTTTCAATATCGTCATGGCTCATTTCCAGCCGGTAGCGGCTGGCAAAGGGCACGTCGCCAATATCGGCCACACGCAGGTCCTGCACGGGGGCGCAATCCAGCACATGATGATAGGGGCCGATGCGCTCCACGGTTCTGAGTGCTCTCGGCCCGAAACGTGAACCGGTGCGGTTGGTCACCCCCAGATCCATCGGCACACCGAGAATGCCCACCTGCAAATCCTGAAAATCAGGATCATCGCCGCTCACGGGCAGGTAAGGTGCGGACAGAAAGGTCGGCACACCGGAATAGGGCGCAAGCCGCGTGCCCTTGCTGTTGAAAATCTGGTTGGCCACGCGCTTGAAACGCGGATCGAACACTTCGCCGCTGTTGTCGCCACCATATTTGCGGCGCAGCGCCTCCAGTTTTTCGGGATCGAAACTCATGACCTCTCCTTCAAATGCTTTTATTTTTACGCCTTTCCAGGCGGAAAACCGCAATCACACTTTTCCTGGATCCGAAAGCCGCTCCGGCAGCAGGCCAATCGTGGCGCAATCGACATTGGCAAAGGCAAGCCGCAGATAATCCTCCTGACCATCGCCGAAAAAGCTGCCGGGAACGGCGAGAACCCCTGCCCGTTTTGCCAGTTGCTCCGCGACCTGAGCCGAGGGCACACCTTTAAACGGATGGCGCGCAAAGGCAAAATACGCCCCCACCGATGCCAGATGCCAATCCGGCAGACCGGAGAAGGCCTCCCGAAGCGCCGCCGTGCGCCGTGCAATTTCGGCAGCGTTGTCGGCGCGCCAGTCATCAAGCCCGTTCAGCAGGCGGGAGAGCGCGATTTGCGCGGCGCGCGGCGCGCAGATCTGCAAATTGTCCATCACCTTGATCACCTGCCGCACCACCTCCGGCCCGGCGGTAATGGCCGCCAGACGGTGGCCGGGAATGGCGAAGGATTTCGAGAAGCTGTAGATCTGGATGAGGTGATCGCCCCAATCATCGGCTTCGAACAGGTCGTGCGGGCGGCCAGAGCCTGGCGGCAGGAAGTCACGATAGGTCTCATCGAGGATGAGCCAGGCATCATGAGCCCGGCAGAGCGCCGCCAGTTGCCGCAGCAGTTCCGGCGGATAGACGGCGCCGGTGGGATTGTTGGGCGAAACCACCGCCAGCGCCTTCACGCCCGTCTTCAGCACCCGCTCTGCATCTGCAAGATCCGGCAGGAAGCCCTGATCCGCCGTGCAGGACACGGTGACGGTGCGAATGCCCATCATCGCCAGCGTGGTATCATTGTTGAAATAGAAGGGATTGGTCAGCGCAATCGCATCCCCTTCCCCGGCCACCGCCAGCGCAACGCAGAGGAAAGCCTGGTTGGCCCCGGCGGTGACATGAAGCTGATCAGGCGCGAACACCGCCTGATAAAGCGCGGCGAGATGGCGGCAATAGGCATTGCGCAAATCCGCCTCCCCCTCGATGGGGCCATAGCCACAGGCGGCAGGCGATGCGGCCGCCTCCCCCAAGGCCGACAGCAGATCGGCATGCGGCGGATGGCCGGGCACGGCCTGAGACAGATCGATCAGCGGCCCGAGCGCGCCGTCATAGGCGCGTCCCCAGCCGAAAACCGAAGGAATGGGTGGCGTCGCAAGCGCTGCAACACGCAGATTGAAAGCTGGCATAACTGTTCCCTTTTTTCGAATCTTATAGAACAGCTCTCTGAAGACAGGGAAGCATGAGACATTCATCTCATCGCAGAAAATGAAATACGAGGTTGAGTATCGCCGTCTTTGGTGCCAATCTTTGTGCGCTGCGGCAAAGCGACGACAGATTGCGCCCGCAGACGTGTAGGATATGAAAAGATCGGATGGAAAGGGGCGTGCCTCTTTGCAAACCGGATCGAGGGGAATGACAATGACGCGCATGTTTTCCGCCAGACGCCGCCTGTTCAAGGCCAGCGCCGTGGCCGGGCTGATCCTGTTTTCAGGCCTTTTAGCCCCCCATTCCGCTTTTGCCGCCAAGACCTCGCTGGTGCTGGGCATGTCGGTGGAGCCCACCGGGCTCGATCCCACCATTGCCGCGCCCGTGGCCATCGGTCAGGTGACCTGGGCCAATGTGTTCGAAGGGCTGGTGACGATCACCGAGGATGGCAAGATCGCTCCGCAACTGGCTGAAAGCTGGGATATTTCGCCGGATGGCCTGACCTATACCTTCAAGCTGCGCAAGGGGGTCACCTTCCATGACGGCGAGGCCTTCAATGCCGCCGTTGCGAAATTTTCCCTCGACCGGGCGCGCGATGCGCAATCCGTCAATCCGCAAAAACGGTTCTTCGCCCAGATCGACAGTATCGACGCGCCGGACGAGGCAAGGCTGGTCGTCAAGCTGAAGCAGAAAAATTCCAGCCTGCTCTATTGGCTGGGCTGGCCCGCCTCCGTGATGGTCGCCCCTAAAACCGCCAATGACAACAAGACCACGCCCATCGGCACCGGTCCGTTCAAATTCGTAAGCTGGGCCAAGGGCGACCGGGTTGAGCTTGCCGCCAATGCCGATTACTGGGACAAGGATGCCAAACCGGCGCTGGACAAGGTGACCTTCCGGTTTATCGGCGATGCGCAGGCGCAGGCCGCCGCGCTGAAATCCGGCGATGTCGATGCCATTCCCGAATTTGCCGCACCGGAACTGATGGAAGGCTTCAAGGATGACAGCAAGCTGACCACCGTCATCGGCAATACCGAACTGAAAGTGGTGGCGGGCATGAACAATGACCGCAAGCCCTTCAACGACAAGCGGGTGCGGCAGGCGCTGATGATGGCGCTGGATCGCAAGATGATCGTCGAAGGCGCATGGTCCGGTCTCGGCACGCCGATTGGCAGCCATTACACGCCCAATGATCGCGGCTATATCGATCTCACCGGCAAGTTTGGCTATGATCCTTCCAAGGCCAAGGCCCTGCTGGCGGATGCAGGCTACCCCAACGGTTTCAGCTTCACCATCAAGACGCCGCAAATGGCCTATGCGCCGCGCAGCGCCGAAATCATGCAGGCGATGTTTGCGGAGATCGGCGTGACAATGAACATCGAGCCAACGGAATTTCCGGCAAAATGGGTCTCCGACGTGTTCAAGGCCGGTGATTACGACATGACCATCGTTGCCCATGCCGAGCCGATGGATATCGATATCTATGCGCGCGACCCCTATTACTTCCACTACAAGAACCCGGCCTTCAACGAGGTTCTGCAACAGGTGGAAGCCACGACCGATCCGGGCGAGCAGGAAAAGCTTTACGGTCAGGCGCAGACCATTCTGGCTGAGGATGTCCCGGCACTTTATCTCTTCGTCATGCCGAAACTCGGCGTGTGGAATGCCAAGCTGACCGGTCTCTGGAAAGACGAACCCATTCCATCCAACGTGCTTTCGAAGGTGCGCTGGAAAGACTGATACCAAAGCTCGAAGATGCAAACGCGTCCTCGCCTTGAAATGATTTCGACTATCTCAATTGCATCGGAGGCTTGAGATAGTCGAAAAGGGAATACGAACTGTCATTTTCAGTGACTCTTCGTATAAGGCCGGTGAACATGGCAACTCTGCTGACAAGGCGGCTGGCCAGCCTCGTGCTGACCCTGCTTGCCGTATCACTCTTGATTTTTCTGGTGATGAACCTGCTGCCGGGCGATCCGGCGGCCATCATGCTCGGCACTTCGGCCAGCCCGGAAACGCTGACGGCCCTCAGGCAGGAACTGGGCCTCGACCAGCCGGTGATCGCCCGCTACGCCGCCTGGCTCGGTGGCGTCATGACCGGGGATTTCGGGCGCTCCTATACCTATGGCGTGCCGGTGGCCGGGTTGATGGCAGAACGGCTGAAGGTTACGCTGCCGCTTGCCTTCCTGGCCGTCATCCTCTCCGTGGCGCTCGCCATTCCGCTTGGCGTCCTGTCCGCTTCGCGGCGAAACCGGCTGGCCGATCATCTGGCGGGCGCACTCTCGCAGGTGTTCATTGCCGTGCCGGGCTTCTGGGTCGGGCTTTTGCTGGTGCTGGTCTTTTCCGTTTCGCTCGGCCTCATGCCATCGGGCGGCTTTCCCGGCTGGCAGGCGGGTTTCTGGCCGGCGCTGAAGGCGCTGATCCTGCCCGCCATCGCGCTTGCCCTGCCGCAGGCGGGCGTGCTGACACGGGTGACCCGCTCCGCCGTGCTGGAAGTGCTGAACGAGGATTTCGTGCGCACCGCCCGTGCCAAGGGGCTGCCGAAACGGGCAGCACTTTGGCGTCACGCCGTGCCGAATGCGCTGGTGCCGATCATCACCATTCTCGGGCTGCAATTCACCTTTCTCATTGCCGGTGCGGTGCTGGTGGAAAATGTCTTCAACCTGCCGGGGCTCGGGCGGCTTGCCTATCAGGCGCTGTCGCAGCGCGACATCATCGTCATGCAGAGCGTGGTGCTTTTCTTTGCCTGCCTCACCGTCATCGTCAATTTTCTGGTGGATCTCGCCTATCTCTGGCTCGATCCACGACTTCGGGGGCGCGCGGCATGAGGCTGAAACGCGCAAACCTGCTGATCGGCGGAACGATCATCATCTGTCTCATCGGCTTTGCCCTGCTGTCGCTGGTCTGGACGCCGGGCAATCCCGCCAAGCTGCAAATTCTCAACAAGCTGAAGCCGCCGCTCATCGGCGGGCTGTTCGGCTCCGACCAGTTGGGCCGCGATGTCGCTTCGATGATGATGATCGGCGCCTGGAATTCGCTCTCCATCGCCGCCTCCGCCGTGGCGCTGGGCGGCGCGTTCGGCTCGATGCTCGGCATGACGGTCGCCGCGCGCGGCGGCTTTGCAGAGGCGGTGATCATGCGCGCCAATGACGTGATCTTCGCCATTCCGCCCATCCTCTCGGCCATGATGCTGGGGGCCATTCTCGGCACCGGCCGCTTTACCGCCATTCTGGCGATTGCGGTTTTCATGGTCCCGGTCTTCTGCCGGGTGACGGTGGGGGCAGCGCGGCAGATCTGGGCGCGTGATTACATTCTGGCCGCCCGCGCCGCAGGCAAAGGAAAGTTCCGCATCACGCGCGATCATGTTCTACCAAACATCGCCAACCAGATCATCGTGCAGGCCACCATCCAGCTTGGGCTTGCGATGCTGACGGAAGCAGGGTTGAGCTTTCTCGGCCTCGGCCTGGCCCCGCCCGCCCCAAGCTGGGGGAAGATGCTGGCGGATTCGCAGACCTATCTCTCCCAGGCTCCGTGGCTGGCGCTGTTTCCCGGGCTTGCCATTGCTCTCGCCGTCTTCGGTTTCAACCTGCTGGGCGATGGCCTGCGCGATCTCCTCGACCCCCGGGAGGCTGGCCGATGAGCAAGCCGCTGCTGACTGTTGACACCCTGTCGATTGCCATTGGCGCGGAAGAGCCGCTCACCATTTTGCGCGATATCGGCTTCAACCTCGCCCCCGGCGAAACGCTTGGCATTGTCGGCGAATCCGGTTCCGGCAAATCGCTGCTCTCGCTGGCGCTCATGGGGCTTTTGCCGGAGGTGGCCAAAGCAACCGGCACCATCCGTTTCGAAGATCAGGATCTGCTGACGCTTGAGGAGGATGCGCTCTGCCGCCTGCGCGGCAATCGAATGGGCATGATCTTTCAGGAGCCGCTGACGGCGCTCAATCCCTCCATGACCGTAGGCGATCAGATTGCCGAAGGTCTGGTCTGGCACAGGGGCCTGAGCTGGAAGGCGGCAAGGGCCGAGGCTCTCAAGCTGCTGGACCGTGTGCGCCTGCCGGATGCCGCCAACAAGGCCAAGGCCTTTCCGCACGAGCTTTCCGGCGGCCAGCGGCAGCGTGTGGGCATTGCCATCGCCATTGCCCTGAAACCTGCCTTGCTGATTGCCGATGAGCCGACCACCGCGCTCGATGTCACCGTGCAGGCCGACGTGCTGGATCTGATGCAGGAACTGGTGAAGGAAAACCGAATGGCGCTGATCCTGATCAGCCATGATCTCGGCGTCATTGCCCGCATGTGCGCCCGCACGCTGGTGCTTTATGCCGGACGGCAGATGGAGGAAGGCGCAACGCGGGATGTTCTGACAACGCCACTCAACCCCTATACCGCCGGGTTGATCCGCGCCCTGCCGCGCCGCCGGGAGGGTTCCCATCGGCTGCAGCCGATCAGAGGCTCGGTGCCGGGCTTCCGGCGTCTGCCACCGGGCTGCTGCTTTTCCGACCGCTGTCCCGACCGCATCGAGGCCTGCACGATGGCCGAGCCGGACTGGCGGATGCTGGAGGCCGGGCGCGGCAGCCGCTGCTTCCTGACCGGGGAGAAAAGGCCATGAAGACGCAACCGCTTCTCGACCTGCGCATGCTGCGGCGGGATTATGTCCGCCGCCCGTTTTTCGGCACACCGCAGGTCACCCGCGCGCTGAACGATCTGTCGCTGACGGTAGAGCGCGGCACAATCCACGGCATTGTCGGGGAAAGCGGCTGTGGCAAATCCACCCTCGCCCGCATTGTCATGGCGCTGGACCAGCCTACCTCCGGGGATGTGATTTTCGACGGCGAGGAACTGTTTAGGCTGAAGGAAGAGGAGCTGCGCCGCAAGCGTCGCGATTTCCAGATGGTGTTTCAGGACCCGTTCGGCTCGCTCGATCCCCGCCAGAGCGTCGAGCAGATTCTGGCCGAACCGCTGCATGTGCTGGAAAAACCGCTCAAGCGGTCCGAGATCCGCGACAGGGTGGTGGCGCTGCTGGAGGCCGTCGGGCTGAATGCGGGGCAGGCAAAACTTCGCCCGCACCAGTTTTCCGGCGGGCAGCGCCAACGCATCGCCATAGCCCGGGCGCTGATGACCGAGCCGAAGCTGGTGGTGGCCGATGAGGCCGTATCCGCACTCGATCTTTCGGTGCAGGCGCAGGTGCTGAACCTGCTTCTGGACCTGAAGGAGCAGCGTGGGGTCACTTTTCTGTTTATCACCCACAATCTGGCGGTGGTGGATTGCGTGGCCGACCATGTCAGCGTCATGTATCGCGGGCGCTTGGTGGAAAGCGGCCCGGCGCAGGCGGTGTTTCAAAGCCCGCTCCACCCCTATACCCGGCTTCTGGCAGAGTCGGAGCCGGATATCTCCCGCTTCGGCGGCAGAAGCGCGCCAGCCGCCCGGCATGCGCCCGCCGATACCTCGCTGGGCTGCGCCTTCCGCGACCGCTGTCCGCTGGCCATACCGCGTTGTGCGGTGGAGCCGCCGGCGCTGCGCGTCCTTCAGCCCTCCCGCCTCAGTGCCTGTCACCGGGCGGAAATGCTTCTCCCATCCTCCCCAAACCTTTCGAGCCCCGCATGACCTCTGCTTCCGACGACCTGCTTACGCTGACCATCCCGGCGCTGCGCGCCCTGTTTCAGAGCAAGACGCTTTCTCCCAGTGAATATTGGCAGGCGGTGGAAGCGCGCATCGCAGCCTTCGAGCCGATGATCCAGGCGCTTTACGCCTATGATCCGGAAGCGGCGCGCGCGCAGGCTGCCGCATCCACCTCACGCTGGGTGAAGAACATGCCGCTCGGTCCGCTGGATGGCGTACCGGTCAGCCTCAAGGAGTTGATCGCCACAAAGGGCACGCCGGTGCCGCTCGGCACGGCTGCAACGGAGCTTTTGCCTGCGGCCCAGGATGCACCGGTGGCTGCCCGCATGCGGGAGGATGGGGCGGTGATTTTTGCCAAGACCACCTGCCCGGATTACGGCATGCTCTCCTCCGGCCTTTCCAGCTTTCATCCGCTGTCACGCAATCCGTGGAACCTTGAGACCAATCCCGGCGGCTCCAGCGCCGGGGCATCGGCTGCGGGGGCGGCTGGCTATGGACCCCTGCATATCGGTACGGATATCGGCGGCTCCGTGCGGCTTCCGGCCGGCTGGACAGGGCTTTTCGGCCTGAAACCCAGCCATGGCCGCATTCCCGTGGATCCCTATTATGTCGGCCGCTGCGCCGGGCCGATGACGCGGCGGGTGGAAGATGCAGCCTTCTCGATGTTCACGCTGTCGCGGACGGATTGGCGTGATGGCACCAGCCTGCCGCCCAATGAGATCGACTGGATGGATCTCGACATTGATGTCAAAGGCCTGCGGATCGGCCTGATGCTGGATGCCGGATGCGGCCTGCCCGCAGAGCCGGAAATCAAGGAAGCCGTAACAAAGGCGGCCCGGATGTTCGAGGCGGCAGGTGCCACGATCATCGAAGTCCCGCCGGTCCTGACGCGGTCCATGCTGGATGGACTGGACAGGTTCTGGCGCGCCAAATTCTGGGGCGATATTGCGCCCCTGCCGGAAGAAAGGCGGCAGAAGATCCTGCCCTATATCTACGAATGGGCAAAGCGCGGGGCGGACCTGACCGGCGCGGAAGCCGTGCAGGGTTTCGGGCAGACCTTCGAGATGCGCCGGGCCTGCGGGCAGCTTTTCACCACCGTCGATGCCGTGCTCTCCCCCACCAATCCGGTCGTGTCCTATCCGGCGGATTGGGCTTCGCCGACCAACGATCCAGAGCGCCCCTTCGAGCATATAGCCTTCACCGTGCCGTGGAATATGTCGGAACAGCCCGCTGCCAACATCAATTGCGGCTTTTCCGCTTCCGGCATGCCGATCGGCCTGCAGATCGTCGGCCCGCGATTCGCCGACATGACGGTGCTGCGGCTTTCAAAGCTGTTTGAGGACTGGACAGGCGGCATCGGGAGCTGGCCGGAACCCGAAACAGTCAAAAAACATTGAATGCCAAAGGATTACACAGATTTATTGAATCAAATCAGTCAGTTGTTGATTCAACACCTGAAGATGCCGATGGCGCAAAAATCCTAATTGTTGACGCAATGCAACATGAGCACTAACGAAAAGGTTAGAGAGATTTGCTAGAAATGCCTCGGCACGGGACATTTCCTCCCTCGGGCATGAACAGGAACAAAGCGCATGCAGCAATATGATCTGATCGTGATCGGCAGCGGCCCAGCAGGTCGCCGGGCCGCCATTCAGGCCGCCAAGCTCGAAAAAACTGTTCTGGTTATCGAACGCGGTGGCCATGTCGGCGGTGTTTCGGTGCATACCGGCACCATTCCCTCCAAGACGCTGCGTGAGACCGTGCTGAACCTCACCGGCTGGCGCGAACGTGGCTTTTATGGCCGTTCCTACCGCGTCAAGCAGCAGATCAGCGCGGAGGATCTGCGCCGCCGCCTGCTGATCACGCTGGATCATGAAGTGGACGTGCTGGAGCACCAGTTCAACCGCAACCGCGTCCAGCAATTGCGCGGCATGGCGAAATTTCGGGACGCCAACACGCTGGAAGTGACGAAGGATGATGGCGAGGTGGTGCATGTGCGCGGCACATCGATCCTGCTGGCGGTCGGCACCCGGCCCTACCGTCCCGCCCATATCGATTTCGACGGCCAGACCATTCTCGACAGCGACGATATCCTGCACATCAAGGATGTGCCGCGCTCGATGATCGTCATCGGCGCCGGGGTGATCGGCATCGAATATGCCACGATTTTCAGCGCGCTGGATACGGTGGTGACCGTGGTGGAGCCGCGTGACGGCATGCTGGATTTCATCGACAAGGAAATCGTCGAGGATTTCACCTATCAGCTGCGGGATCGCAACATGAAGCTGATCTTTGGCCAGACGGCAGAAAAGGTGGAGAAGGACGAGGGCGGCAAGGTGCGCGTGACGCTGAAAAGCGGCCGCGTTCTAGGGGCGGAAATGGTGCTGTTTGCCGCTGGCCGCGTCGGCGCCACCGATACCCTGAACCTGGAGGCCTGTGGACTCGTTGCCGACAGCCGTGGCCGCCTCAAGGTCAATCCCGAGACCTTCCAGACGGATGTGCCGAATATCTATGCGGCAGGCGACGTCGTCGGTTTTCCAAGCCTTGCTTCCACCTCCATGGAACAGGGCCGCATTGCCGCCCGTCATGCGGTGCGCGCACCGGCGCAGGACCCGCCGCAATATTTCCCCTACGGCATTTATGCCGTGCCGGAAATTTCCACCTGCGGCCTGACGGAAGAAGAAGTGCGCCAGCGCGGCATTCCCTATGAATGCGGCATTGCCCATTTCCGCGAAACCTCGCGCGGGCATATCATGGGCCTGGAAAGCGGCATGCTGAAGATGATCTTCTCACTGAAGACCCGCCGCCTGCTGGGTGTGCATATCGTCGGTGAAGGTGCAACGGAACTCGTGCATATCGGCCAGGCTGTGCTGAACCTGAAGGGCACGGTGGAGTATTTCGTTGAAAATACCTTCAACTACCCCACGCTTGCCGAAGCCTACAAGATTGCGGGTCTCGACGCCTGGAATCGCATGGGTGAGTTACCCGCAAAAAAAGCGTCTGCCTGACAAGAACACCGGGGACACGCCCCGGTGTTTTTCTAGAGCATTTCCAGGACAAGTGGATACCGGTTTTCTGTCCGGAAATGCGTCAAAACAAAAAATTAGAGCGGTTCCGTGAAACACGGAACCGCTCTAAAGTTCGGAATTAGCCGACAAGCTTCAGCTGTAGACGGGAAACGCCTGCGGCCACATTCAGGCCTGTACCGGCTTCACCGCTGAGGGGCTGAAGGGCAAAGTTCTTGGAATTGCCGCCCACAAGGGCATTGGCGCCAAGACCGACACCGACGGAAGCGGAGGCAGAAGCACCGACATAGCTGCCGGCAAGCGCACCATCACCGACGCTGGTCGGCTTCGTATTCACGACAACCCAGCTCATATAGGTCTTGCCGGTGATGCCGACATCCAGGCCAAGCTTGCCGATCGAACCGGCATAGCGTTCGACTTTACCCGACCGCTGACGGAACTCACAGGTGACGTTCTTCTTCGAACCGATCAGCATGCCCACGCCGCCGTCGATCTGGCAGTTCAGCGTTCCAAGCCGCTGCTTCGGCTCATTGGCCACCACCTTCTGCGGGGCGCGGTGATGCGGATGATGGCTGCTGGCGGCGAAAGCCGCGACAGGAGCAAGAGCCAGAGAGGCAGCGGTCACAAACATCAAGGTCTTCATGGTGAGGTCCTTTCTTCTTGGGTGTCAGAGCGTTCTTCGCTCGGATAACGACAAACGCACTCCAACGTTCAGTTTTGAGCATAATCATGAGGCCCTTGCATCGCTCGGGCCGGATCAGGCTCCGGGACTTTCCGCCCAGCGCATATGGGCGGAAAACATGGTCAATCAGAGGCAAAACGCCTGTCTGTCCTCGGCTTCCGGCCATGCGCTTTCACTTTCACGCAGGTCGCAGCCCGAAGACCTTCACGCGCATGCTCTACTCCGCCTGGACAGGCGGGACCCGGGACGGGACGGCATAAATCCTCGGACGAACGGCGAGATCGGCCACCACGGTCCGGCAGGTAAAAACCTCTGCCACGACGATTGCCGTTTCCATCGCGTTCTTCGAGCTGACCTCGCCGGTCAGGATGATCCTGCCCTCCTCGCCCACCACCCGAATGCGGCAGGCCTCCAGTCCCTCCGTCCAGGCAAGCAGCGCCTCGAGTGCAGCGCATAGGCTGCACTCGGCCGGAAAGCCGCTTGCAAATGCAGGGACGTTTGACAGAAAAAACATGTCTTCCCTCAATTTGCAGCGAACGGTCTGGGTTTATTTAAAGGCTTTGCGAAGGCCGTCCTTGGCCTTGCCCACCGTGCTCTGTGCCTGACCGGCGGCCTTTTCGACCTTGCCTTCGGCTTCCAGTTCGCGGTTGCCGGTGATCTTGCCTGCGGCTTCCTTGACGGAGCCCTTGACCTGACGAACGGCGCCTTCAACTCTGTTCTTATCCATTGTCAATCTCCTTTGTGTTTGTGCCGTCGTGTTCGACAACGGCATGATCAGGAGATAGCGGCGGCAAGGGTGGATATTGAGAGCAGGAAATACCAGGCGAGTTAGTAGATACTGACCTTTTTTCGCAGAGAAGCGAAAATTGCCTCCAGTTTATCTCGACGATCCTGAAAAGCCGCGCTCGCGCGCCCAGATCACCGCCGCCGCACGGCGGTTCACACCGATCTTGTTGTAAAGGGAAGCCACATGATTGCGGATGGTGTGGCGCGACAGATGCAGCGCATCGGCCATATCCGCGTCGCTCATGCCCCGGCAGATCAAGGCGAGAATGCCCTTTTCCCGCTCGCTCAAATCCTCAAGACCGGCGGAACTGGCCCGGGCGCGGGTGGGCTGGCGCAGGCTTGCCAGCCGCTCCACCACGGTGCGGCTGAACCAGGATGTGTCGGCCATCACAGTCTCGATTGCCTCGATCAACTCGTCTTCGGTGCGGCGGCGCTCCGTCACATCCTGCATGGCCCAGATCACGCAAGGTTCGTCATTGATATCGACGCGCTCGGCAGACACCAGGCACTCGGCGAGGCTTCCGTCCTTCAGCTTCATGCGCATGGCTTCATCGCGTACCGGCACATTATCCCGCAGATGTTGCTCAAGCTGTTTGCGCGCCTTCGCATCCTCCCAAAGCTGCAATTCGGCGGCGCTTTTGCCCACCACCTCCACCTGCTTGCGGCCACACAGTTGCAGAAAAGCTTCGTTGACCTCGATCAGCACGAAATCCTGAAGTCTGGAAATCGCCGTGGGCGCGGGCGACAGCCGGAAGGATTTGGAAAAACGCTCCTCACTTTGCCGCAACGCATTTTGCGCCTTTCGCCGTCCGTCGAGGTCGGCAAAGGTGAACAGCATGCAGGCCTCTTCGCCCACAGGAATCGGCTCACCGGCGACGATCACCAGCCGATCACCTTCGGGGATGGGGATCAGCGCCTCGCGATGCCGGATCATCCGGCCCTCGGAAAGCTTCACCAGCGCATCCTCACCCGAATCGCAATCGGAAAACAGACCGATCTCCTCCACCGTGCGCCCGATCACGTCCTCCCGCGTCAGCCCGGTCATTTCGATAAAACCCTGATTGACGCGGATGAAGCGCTGATCTTCCAGACGGCAGATGAGACCCGGGGCAGGATTGGCGTTAAACGCGCTTTCAAAGCGCTTTTCCGCTTCGTAGCGCGGCGTCTCATCGCGAATGACCAGCACCAGCACGTCCGGCCGGGCGCCCGCGTCTTCGATGACGAGGCTGCGAACCGTGTGCACCCAGCAGGCGTCGTCATGATCAACGGGCGAGACCTCAATGGTCACATCGGTGATTTCCTCGCCAGCCAGCAGCCGCTCCAGCGGATACTGCCCTTCGTCCAGCAGATGATTGTTGCGATAGCGCAGCGTAAACCTGCGGCGATAGCCAGCAACATCGCCGCCAAGCTCCTCATTGGTAGCGATGCGATGCATGTCGAGAGCGGCCTTGTTGGCCCAGGCAATGCTGCCATCCAGCTCCAGCAGAATGATGCCGTCGCTCAATCCGGCGATGACCTGCTGCAAAACGGCCCTGTTGATTTTCGGCGGTTCAATCTCGGTCGTCACGCGCTCACCCAATCCATATTGGGTGAAGACTTGGCTCAACAATGCCAGAAAACAAGATGCATTATCACTGAAAAACAAAAGGCCGCCCCGAAGGGCGGCCTCTTAAAACCTTGTGTTGCAACGCTTATTCAGCGTCGCCTTCGGCCGCAGCCTTCTTCTTCGGCGCAGCCTTCTTCTTCGGAGCGGCTTCTTCGCCTTCGGTGGAAGCCTCTTCAGCCTTGGCCTTCTTCTTGGCAGACTTCTTCACCGGCTTGTCGTCGCCGTCTTCGTCGTCGGCCAGCAGCTCTTCCTTGGAAACCGTCTTGTCGGTGACGTTGATCTCGGAGATCAGCTTGTCCATGACCTTCTCTTCGAAGATCGGGGCGCGCAGCGAAGCGGAAGCGCCGGGCGTGTTGCGGAAGAAGTTGATGATCTCGCGCTCCTGGCCCGGGAACTGCTGCAGCTGGGCATAAAGCGCGCGCTGCATTTCTTCCTCGGTCACGTCGATGCCAGCCTTCTCACCGATTTCGGAGAGAACGAGACCCAGGCGAACGCGGCGCTCGGCCAGCGTGCGGTATTCGGTGCGGGCTTCTTCTTCCGTGGTGTCTTCGTCTTCGAAGGTCTTGCCGGACTGGGCAAGATCGGTGTTGATCTGGCGCCAGATGTTTTCGAACTCGGCGTCAACCAGCTTGGAAGGCGCTTCGAACTTGTACATCTCGTCCAGCTGGTCGAGGATCTGGCGCTTGACCTTCTGGCGGGTCACATTGCCATATTGGCTTTCGATCTGGCCGCGAACGATTTCCTTCAGCTTGTCAGCCGATTCCAGGCCGAGCTTCTGGGCAAGTTCGTCGTTGATCTCGACAGCGGCAGGCGCTGCAACTTCCTTGACGGTGATGTCGAAGGTGGCTTCCTTGCCGGCGAGGTTCTTGGCCGGATATTCTTCCGGGAAGGTGACGGTGATCACCTTTTCGTCGCCAGCCTTCAGGCCGACGAGCTGCTCTTCGAAGCCGGGGATGAAGCGGCCCGAACCGAGAACCAGTTCCGCATCCTCGTCCTTGCCGCCGTCGAAGGCAACACCATCGACCTTGCCGAGGTAATCCATGGTGACGCGGTCGCCGTTTTCGGCAGCGCCTTCCTTCTTCTCGTAGGAACGGGCGTTTTCCGCGATCTTCAGAACCTGCTCGTTGACTTCCTCTTCGGAAATATCAACCACTTCGCGGGTCACCTTGATACCATCGACCGGCTTCAATTCGATGGCCGGGATGATTTCGTAAGCCACGGTGAATTCGAGGTCGGCGCCGCCGGACAGGATCTTGTCGGCTTCTGCCTCGTCCTCGGTCATGGCGATTTCCGGCTGGGTGGCAGACTTTTCGCCGCGCTCGGAAAGGATGGTGGCCGGACGGTCACGGACGATCTCGTTGACGATCTCGGCCATGATGGACTTGCCATACATCTTCTTGACGTGGGCGGTCGGCACCTTGCCCGGACGGAAGCCGTTGATGCGAACCTTGTCCTTGACTTCGGCGAGGCGCTCATTGGCACGGGCTTCCAGATCGGCAGCCGGTACGATGATCTTCAGTTCGCGCTTCAGCCCTTCAGCGAGCGTTTCGATAACCTGCATGTTTTAAACCTTCGTCTCTTGGCGACCGTGCCCGGACAGCCGTCGTTGGTGTGAGCACGTCGCCGGAATCCTTTTCCCGGTCGCGGCACTTGTGAAAAATCCGGTTACAGCCTCCTTTTTCCGCCTGTTATCGGCGAAAAAAGAACGCTGAACCGGACATTTCCATCGCCCAGGGGCCGCAAGCTGCAATCCTGGTGCGGGTAGAGAGACTTGAACTCCCACGCCTTGCGGCACCAGAACCTAAATCTGGCGTGTCTACCAATTTCACCATACCCGCAACACTTCAGGATCGCATGCACATTTGCATGGCCCCGCCGGAGCGCGCGTCTCTATAACACCCGTCTTTGCCAACGCAAAGGAAAAATGACAGGCAAAAACCGGCAATCCCTCAATAAAGCGGCTCACTATGCAATGGCTTGCCGCCAAGGCGCAATTGCCGGATCTGCGGCTGCCCGCCAGAAGAAACGCGCACATCCACCGTGACGTCACCGGCGTTGCGGGCCGCCTCAATCTCCTTGCCTTCGCCCTCCGGCAGATAGTAACGCTCTATCCCGTAGCGCACATGCAGCACGCCGCCCGCAGTCAGCATGGTTGGAATGAAATCGAAGGGCTCCGTTTGCAGGATCACGCTGCCGGACCGGACCGGCAAGGTCTCGAAGGACGCCTCCTCCACCTGATAAAAGCCATCTGCCCCTGCCGTCAGCCGCACATTCAGCGGCAGGCGTTCCGGCGTTGACGGCCTTTCTCCGACCAGCTTCTCCTCCGGAATGACGGAAATCCCGTAATTCAGAAGCACATAATCGCCCCGCAACAGGTCACGCGGGTCGACAGCGGTGGTTTTCAGCAGCACGTCGGCGCCGCTTCGAAGAATGCGGGCGCGATGCTCGATCATGGCGCCGATCGCCACCGTTTCCAGGGCGGCAATCAGAATGGCTGCCGACAGAAGGCGAAAGAGACGGTTACGGCGGTCATAGGTAAACATCATCACTGAGCCTCCCGCACCCGGCGCGCCTTGAAATGCCGCTCCAGCCTGAGCACGGCAAAGGCCAGAGCCGCAACGATCAGGCCGCTTAGGAAGAAGAAACCGGAAGTGCCAAGCAGGCTATCGATGGTGGTGAAGGACAGATAAAGCACCTCGGCAGCAAACATGCCATAGGCCAGAGCGCGGATCGTTGCATCCTCCGAGCCCTTGAGCGCCAGCGCCAGAATGGCAACGGCAAGGGTGAGGACGGCAATACCGGCAAGCGGCAGGCCCTCGTCATATTCCATATTGAGCACCAGCAGGCCGAAGGCGGCGAGCAACAGGGCAAAGGGGGCGAGGTAAACACCAGCCTCCCGCAATAGCCCGCGCTGCGCGACCAGCGCGGAAAGCACGAAGATCGTGACGCCCGCAACGACATAGGCCGCCGCCAGCTGATTGTCCGAGGAGAGAGAATAGATCCAGATCAGCCAGGTATAGAGAAGGAGAAGCGCACCCCGGATGAGCGCCGGGCGGCGCACCCACCAGGCCGGGAACAGGATGAGCACGACCATGGCAGGCGACAGCCAGCGGGCTTCACCCGCCCAGTTCCACTGGTTCTGATCGTAACCTGCCACCACAAGGGCGGCGGCCAGAAGCACAACCACCCCGCCCAGCGCCTGAGAGCGGAAGGCAAGGCAGGCCGCAAGCGCACCGCAAAGCCAGAGCGCCAGCGCATCGAGAACATCGCCGGAAAGATGATAGAGCTGCGCAACCAGGGAGATCGCCGCACCGAAGCTGACGGCGCCAAGCACAAGCAAAACCTCGCCCAGGATCACCCTGCCCCGGGCCATGAGGAGCGCGCCCCCGAGATGGAAGATCCAGATCAGCGTCAATATGCCCCCTACCTTCACCAGCCGGGGAATGGCCTGCCAATTGGCAGCCACCAGCAGCAACAGCGCGGCCGAGATCAATACGGCAGACAGCATCATCAATACGCCACCGGTGGTGATGACAGCCGGCTGGTCGCGCTGATCGGCCAGCATGGCCTCAGCCGTATCGGCTGTGATCAGGCCTTGGGACACCCAGCGCGCCAGATCCTTCTTCAAGCGTGCGCGATACATTCCGCCAACACCTCATTGTCGGGCCAGTTTCATTCTTGTGTAGTCCATGTTGGGCGCAGGCGCAAAATCGGCAAGGGGAAAGCGGGCAGCACGGCCGCAGTACGTCTGGACTTCTGCACCAGACGCATACCTTCCATGAGAACTTCGCACTGCACAAAAAACCTAAAATCGATTAGATATGAATCAACAGCAAGCGGGGCGGCAAACAGCCCAGCAAGCAGGATTTCGGTACCGCATACTCCTCCTCCCAATGCGGTACCGGACGGGCTGACAACCCTCCTCCTCCCAATTGTCAGCCACTTTCAGTCGACGCCCACCGGATCTCCTCCCCCGGTGGGCGTTGCTGCTTTAAGCCTTTAAAACTCCCTGAAAATATCTGGTATCGTTCGCTTCGCAGCCGCAAAACGTCTGTTTCGCGGCTGTATCCGAGCCAGACAGCCCTTTGCCCATAAGTTAGCCATTTGTTAAGCATGGAGACCGCCGCCATGCAGCAAACACATAGGTGCTTCGCAGCATTAGCTCTTCTGTGAATCCCGGAAAACACCTATATTCAACTCATCAGAGCGAAGGGCTGGCTCGGTGGCCAGCAACACACGAGAGGCTAGACCAATGAACCTGACCCGCACCATCAGCAACTGGCGCAAGTTCCGTCAGACCGTAACCGAGCTGGACCGCATGTCGGACCGCGAACTGAACGATCTGGGCATCGGCCGTGGCGACATCCGCCGCGTTGCACGCCACGCTGTTAACGGTCGCTAAGATCTTTTTAAGGAAAAGCGGAAACCGGTTTTCCGACCGGGAATGCGTTAAAGCAAAAAGCTAACGCCCCGCTGATCAAGAATTGCACGAAAAGCCTCCCGCAAGGGGGGCTTTTTTGTTGTCTGCGATTTCATATGCTGCCCCCTCATAATCAAAACCGATGTTTCGCGGCTGAAACAGGCGTTTTTCCGCATTTGCTCAGAAGAGCTGCACTGCCCAAATAAAGCGCAAGAATCTGCACAAATGCATGGCAGTCGCTCATTTTTTGCACTGTTCTCTGTTGCGCTGCGGGAGTAGAAGACACACAACGGCTGGGGCCAAGCAGGCCTGACAAGCCGATATCCGAGGAAAACACCATGAACCCGATCCGCATTGCTAAGAACTACATCAGCTACCGCCGCACGATTGCCGAACTCGGCAGCCTTTCCAACCAGGCTCTCAGCGACATCGGCATCACCCGCTACGACATCCGTAACATCGCAGCCCGCTCCTTCCGCTGAGCGTCTGTATCCTACGGCTGTGGCGCCCTGAGAGGCTGACGCGGCATTGCAAGTGAGGCGCCCGAGCGGCGCCTTTTTGCTGTATGCTCTTTGCCTTACAGCACAATAAAAAATTTCCGCCCTGCTCTGGAAATAAGGCCAGGACACGCGCGGCGGATTGGAAGCGCCCTTCCTCCGTGATATGGACGCCGCCATGACACAGAACCTCGAAAACTCCCCTCTTCACATTGTCGGCGGCGGGCTTGCAGGCTCGGAAGCCGCCTGGCAGGCGGCGCAGGCTGGCGTGCCCGTTATCCTTCACGAAATGCGCGGCGTGCGCGGCACGGATGCCCACAAGACCGATGGCCTGGCCGAGCTGGTCTGCTCCAACTCCTTCCGCTCCGATGATGCGACAGCCAATGCCGTTGGTGTGATTCACGCAGAAATGCGGCTGGCCGGTTCGCTGATCATGGCCGCAGCCGACAAGCATCAGGTTCCAGCCGGTGGAGCGCTGGCCGTGGATCGAGACGGTTTCTCCGAGGCCGTGACCGAAGCCTTGGAAAAGCATCCGCTGATCACCGTGGTGCGGGAGGAAGTGCAGGGCTTGCCGCCGGAAGATTGGGGGCAAACCATCATTGCCACCGGCCCCCTGACCTCGGCGAGCCTCGCGGAGGCGCTGCGCGCCGAGACCGGGGAAGATGCGCTTGCCTTTTTTGACGCCATTGCCCCCATCGTCCATCGCGAAAGCATCGACATGTCGATCTGCTGGTATCAATCGCGCTATGATAAGGTGGGGCCGGGCGGAACCGGCAAGGATTACATCAATTGCCCGCTGGACCAGGCGCAGTACAACGCCTTTGTCGATGCGCTGATCGCCGGTGACACCGTCGGCTTCAAGGAATGGGAAGGCACCCCCTATTTCGATGGCTGCCTGCCGATTGAAGTCATGGCCGAGCGCGGACGGGAAACACTGCGTCATGGTCCGATGAAGCCGATGGGCCTGACCAATGCGCATAATCCGACCGTCAAGCCCTATGCCGTCGTGCAATTGCGGCAGGACAACGCGCTCGGCACGCTCTACAACATGGTAGGCTTCCAGACCAAGCTGCGCTACGGCGCGCAGGCGGAAATCTTCCGGATGATTCCCGGGCTGCAGAATGCGGAATTTGCCCGGCTGGGCGGCCTGCACCGCAACACCTATATTCACTCGCCGGTCCTGCTGGATTCTTCGCTGCGACTAAAGAGCCGTCCTGCGCTCAGATTCGCAGGGCAGATCACCGGCTGCGAAGGCTATGTGGAAAGCGCATCCATCGGTCTTCTGGCCGGACGATTCGCCGCCGCCGAGAAGAAGGGGCAAGCCCCGTCGCTGCCGCCTGCCACCACGGCACTCGGCGCCCTGCTCAACCACATCACCGGCGGCCATATCGTCTCGGAGGATGAGCCGGGGAAACGCTCGTTCCAGCCGATGAACATCAATTTCGGCCTGTTTCCGGAGCTCGCGCCCGGCTCCATCGTCAAGCCGGAAGGCGTGAAGCGCTTTCGCGGCAAGGACAAGACCATCATGAAGCGCCAGCTTCTCTCCGCCCGCGCGCTGGCGGATTGCCGCACTTGGCTCGGCTTATAAAGGGCTCGGTGTGTGATGGAGGCTCACACCGCGTCGGCGGAACCGGGCAGGATTTCGGCATCCTTCGCCGCCACGTAATTGCCGAGCAACCAAAGAGAGACTTCCGCCGCCTCGGCGGAAGTGGGGAAAGCGTAATCGCCATTGTGCTGCGGCGCATCGGCAAACTCGACGCGAAAACCCTTCCGGGCCTCGGTGGCAATCACCCGCACGCGGCCCGGCTCGATCAGATGGCAGGCGTAATGATGGCGCATATTGCGCATGAAGCCGGCGCGGTTGTCATGCAGCCGCACGAACACCGCCCTGCCATCCGCCGTCGCATGCAGGCTGCGTATAGCCTCCTGCGGAAAGGCGCGATTGAACTCCATGATCGCAAGGCCCATGTCACTCAGCGTATCGTTGCCGTTCCGCTCGGCCATTCTGGATGCATACCAGGCGGCAGCGAGAATACCGAAAAAAACGATTGCCCAGATCGCAAAGCCCACGCAGCTTCCTCCACGTCAGGACCGTCTCGTCGCACCAAGCGCGAAACTGGCCCGAAATTCGTTTCGAGTGTTTCCCTGTCCGGCGCAGACGCGACCGACAGGCGCTGTCAGGCCGCTCTCCAGCCTGTCCTTGCTCGCTTTACGCCCTGAGCCTTGCGTGAGTTTGGAATCCATTACAGCGCTGTACGTTTTATCAAACGCACAGCGCTGTAACACTTTGTTTTTACGCATTTCCGGACGGAAAACCGGTTCCCACTTTTTCTGGAAATGCTCTAAGAGGACGAAGGGAAAACGCTGCAGCTTTTTCAGAAACGTCTTGTCACCTGTGCCTTGAGAAGCAAAATCTGGCGCCGCCATTGGGCTGGCCGTACATTTTCTTCGAAAAGCCCTGCCCCGGCTCGCCGGGCTTTCCGCAAGACAGGACCGGCCAGCGCTACCGGCAGATAGGCAGGCATCAGCGCCGCCGGCATAGGCGTGCGAGAGCGAGCCTTGGCAAGATGATCGAGGCCAAGCCCTGCAAAGGCCTCTATGGCCGCGCCAATGCGGGCCTTGTCCTCACCGGCCAGAAAACTGTCGCGGTCGAGACCGGTGGCAGCGAGAATTTCATCCGGAACGTAAAGCTGGCCGCGCGCGCGATGCTGCGGCATCAACAGCAGCAGCCCGGCAATGGCCTGCGCCACGCCCGCATGACCAGCCACCTCGGCATGGGCGGCGGCAGCCTGCGCATCCAGCACAAGGCTTGCGAGCTGAATCAGTGCCGAGGCCGTTTCTCCGGCATAGCCTTCCAGGGCGCTGCGCGGCCCAATCGGGTCGTCATAGAGATCGGTGACACGGGCATCGATCATGTTCTGAAACGGCTGCACCGGCAGTCGATAATCGGCGATGGTCTTGAGCAGAGCTGCGGCCAGCGGATTGCCACCAGTTTCCCCATGGGCCTGACCCGCCAGAAGGTCGCGCCAATATTGCAGGCGGATTTCACCCGGCAAGGCTTCCCGCACCAGATCCCGCACCCGCGCCAGCTCTGCATTGAAGGCATAAAGCGCCGCCAAGGCCGGTTGATGCCCGGCAGGAGATAGCAGACAGGCGAGATAACGGTCACGATCACTCTCCCGCAGCAAAGTGAGAATGTGATCGCCGCCTTGCACTTCGTCGCCAGCCATCGTCAGACCGCGATCAGCGCGGCTGCAACGGCCCGCTCTTCCGCCAGCATGACATTATAGGTGCGCACGGCAGCGCCGGTGCTCATGGGATCGGAACCGATCCCTGCGTCTTTCAGAGCCTGTTTGACCGGCGCAGGTATGGGCTGCAGCGCATCGCCCATGCCGATCAGCAGAAATTCGATGCCTTCGGCTTCTTCCAGCACGCGCTTCAACGATTCTACCGTCACACCCGCCGCTTCACTGACCTCCCAGCCGTAAATGCCGGAGGGGAGCATCAGCAGCGAGCCGCGATGCGACATATCCGCAAACCGGAAGCCACCATTGCCATAGGCATCGATGGCGGCCCGTCCGGGAAAATGCGCCTCACGTATCACCAGGCCCTTGGACACCTTATGCTCCTGCCTTGGCCTGAGCGGCCTCGGTCTTGTCGCCCTCATCCTTGCCACTCGACCGCAGGCGGAAGGCAATCAACACGGGCGCTGCAATGTAGATAGAGGAGAACGTGCCGACGACAACACCAAACAGCATGGCAAAGGTGAAGGAGCGAATGACCTCGCCGCCAAACAGGAACAGTGCAAGGAGCGCCAGGAGCGTGGTGACGGAGGTAAGGATCGTGCGTGACAGGGTCTGGTTGATCGAGCTGTCGATCAGCACGTCCAGCGGCATCTTCTTGAAGCGGCGCAGGTTTTCACGCATGCGGTCATAGACCACGACCGTATCGTTCAGCGAATAGCCGACGATGGTCAAAATGGCCGCGATACTGCTCAAGTCGAATTCGACGCCGGTAATGACATACAGGCCAAGCGTCAGGATCACGTCATGCAGGGTGGCGATGATCGCGCCGACAGCAAACTGCCATTCGAACCGTACCCAGATATAGACGAGGATGGCCGCCAGCGAGATCAGCACGCCAATGGTGGCGGATTTCGTCAACTCGCCGGAAACAGAAGGACCGACCACTTCGGTGCGGCGGAATTCATACTGTTCCTCAAGCTCGGAGCGCACCTTGGCGACAGCCGATTGCTCGCCATTTTCGCCCGATTCCTGCGCCTGCAAGCGCACCAGCACGCTTTGCGGATCGCCGAAACCCTGCACCTGCACATCGCCAACATTGAGCCCGCTCAGCCTTTGACGAATATCGGCAATATCGGCATTGCCCTGGCGAGCGCGCAATTCCACGATCGAACCGCCGGTGAAATCGATGCCGAGTTTCATCCCAACCGTGCCGAACCCTGTCAGGGCGGCCAGCGACAGCGCCACGGAAACCCCGAAGGTATAGCGGCGCAGCCCCATGAACGGAATGTTGGTGCCATCGAAAATCCCGGTCCGTACTCCCTTGGGCAGCACCTTCGGACGGCGGCGGCGCACCCATTCGGCAAACAGCCAGCGCGTCAGCGTGAAGGCTGTGAACACGGTCGTGATGATACCGATGGCGAGCGTCACCGAGAAGCCACGCACGGGACCGGAGCCAAGGAAGAACAGCACGAAGGCGGCGATCAGCGTCGTGACATTGGCATCGACAATGGTGCCCATGGCCTTGGAAAAGCCGGTCTCGATGGATTGCAGCAGCGAGCGCCCGCTCTTGTACTCTTCCCGGATGCGTTCATAGATCAGCACGTTGGAATCCACCGCCATGCCGATGGTCAACACGATACCGGCAATGCCCGGCAGGGTGAGCGTCGAGCCAATCAGGCTCAGAACCGCGATGATCAGGATGATATTGGCCACCAGTGCCACCACGGCCAAAACGCCGAAGAAACCATAGAGGCCGATCATCAGCGCCACCACCAGCAGCGCACCGATGATACCGGCGGAAATCCCGGCACGGATCGAGTCGGCGCCAAGGCTCGGGCCGACGGTGCGTTCTTCCACCACCGTCAGTGTGGCGGGCAGTGCACCCGCGCGCAGCAGCACGGCCAGATCGTTTGCGCCTTCCACGGAGAAATTGCCGGAAATCTGACCCGATCCGCCGACGATCGGCTCGCGGATGACCGGCGCCGAAATCACCTGATTGTCGAGAATGATGGCGAAGGGCCGCCCGACATTCTGCTGCGTGGCCTGGGCGAAACGTTGGGCGCCCCGGCTGTCGAACCGGAAGGTTACCACCGGTTCGTTGGTCTGCTGGTTGAAGCTCGCCTGTGCATCCACGAGCTCCTCGCCAGACACCAGCACACGCTTTTCTACCAGATAGGGCACAGCCGGGTCGTCCTGGCTGTAAAGCACCTCGGAGGTCGCAGGCGGACGGCCGTTGATGGCTTCGCTGGCGGGCATGGAGGTATCGACCAGACGGAAGGTCAGCTTCGCGGTCTGGTTCAACAGAGCCTTCAGGCGTTGCGGATCGCTGAGCCCCGGCACCTGAACGATGATACGGTCTTTGCCCTGGCGCTGGATCAGCGGCTCGGTATTGCCAAGCTCATCGACGCGACGGCGCACGACTTCGATGGACTGAGTGAGCGCTGACGAGACGCGATAGTCGATACCGGCATCGGAGAGCGTCACCTTCAGCAGGCCATTGCCCGCATCTTCCAGCGTCGCTTCCTGAATGGAGCCGCTGGAAAAGGCTCCGTCACTGACCGGTGCGGTCAGACTTTGCAGCGCCGTCTTGGCGGCCTCCACCTGGGCAGGATCGGTCACGCGCAATTGCACCACCTGTCCCGTGCCGGTCAGCCCGCTATAGCGGATATTGGCATTGCGCAGGGCATTGCGAATATCGCCAACCGTTGCCTCAAGCCGCTCCTTGACGATATCGCCGCGCTCGATCTTCAGCATGATGTGCGAGCCGCCCTGCAGGTCGAGGCCAAGCGTCACATGCGAGGACGGGAACCAGCGCGGCAGATGCTCCAGCTGCTCCTTGCTGAAAAGATTGGGCATGGCAATGACGATGCTGCCCAGAACGACGAGCCAGATGGCGATGGTTTTCCAGCGAGAAAAGTAGAGCATCGGGGGTCCGCGATGAGGAGGAGAAAGGCGGGTGGCGGTTACGCCGGAGAAAACGGGGTCACCGAGAGATGACCCCGGTCATGCGATCAACTGTCGGCCTTGACCGGTTCGCCCTTGACGCGCACTTCGGCCACCAGGCTCTTCAAGGCCCGCACCTTCACGCCGTCGGCAATTTCGACTTCGACTTCCTTCTCGTCGATCACCTTGGTGACCTTGCCGATCAGGCCGCCGCCCAGAACGATCTGGTCGCCGCGACGAATGGCGGAAAGCGTTTCCTCCCGCTTCTTCATCTGCGCCCGCTGCGGGCGGATGAGCAGGAAATACCAGATAACCATCAGGGGCACGAAGAGAATGAGCATCTCGAAACCGGAGCCCAGTCCCGTCGCGGTGGCGGTGCCTGCATCCTGGGCAAAGGCCTGCGTGATCAACATGAAAAACTCCTTCGGAAACGGGGCAATGGCGCACCTTCAGCCCCTGGGTTTTGGAGGCCGGAATATAGTAAGGGCCGGGCTGATTGCAACAAAAACAGGAGGCGCCCGTACCGAATCCCCTGTATTTAACCTTTCAGCCCGGGTTTTAACTATGTTAGCCCGCTTGTGATGGCGGATTTCACCCATTTCGACAAGCATGGAGAGCCGGATGAGCGATACACTGACACTGCTTCTCGACGAGGTGCGGCGCCTTGCCGATGCGATGGAACGGCTGGCAGGACCGAAGCCCGCCCTGATCGACTGGCAGGCCGCAGACTGTTTTGTCTGGGCGCCGGAAAGCCTGGACTTGCAGCCGGTGCCGCGCCCCAATCGCGTTCAGCTCTCGCTCATTCGCGGTGTGGATCATGTGCGCGATATCCTGCACGAAAACACGCTGCGCTTCGCGGAGGGCTTTCCGGCCAACAACGTCCTGCTCTGGGGCGCGCGCGGCATGGGCAAATCCTCGCTGGTCAAGGCCGTTCACGCGGATGTCCGGGCGCACACCGGCACGGCGCTGAAACTGGTGGAAGTCCACCGCGAGGATATCGACACCCTGCCTGGCCTGATGGAAATCCTCAAGGACAGCAGCCAGCGTGTCATCCTCTTCTGCGATGACCTCTCCTTCGACCATGACGATACCGCCTATAAATCGCTCAAGGCCGCGCTGGATGGCGGCATCGAGGGACGGCCGGACAATGTGCTGTTCTACGCCACCTCCAACCGGCGGCATCTTCTGCCCCGGCACATGATGGAAAACGAGCAATCCACGGCAATCAACCCTTCGGAGGCGGTGGAGGAAAAAGTGTCCCTCTCCGACCGCTTCGGCCTCTGGCTCGGCTTTCACAAATGCAGCCAGGAGGATTATCTGGCGATGATCGACGGCTATGCCGCGCATTTCAAGCTGCCACTGGCCCAGGAAGAGTTGCATCGGCAGGCGCTGGAATGGGCCACGACCCGCGGCAGCCGCTCCGGCCGCGTCGCCTGGCAATATATCCAGGATGTAGCTGGCCGTCTGAGGGTCGCCATGGACCGGACATGAACCGGCGGATGATGGGAGCCTCCTTATCCTGAGCTGAAACAAAAAAGGCCCGGCGCAAGCCGGGCCTTTTTCGATCATCCTTGAAACGCACTACCTTATTCAAGGAATGTCATGGGGTTAACCGGGGTGGCGTCCTTGCGCACCTCGAAATGCAGGGTGGGCTGCGAGGCGTTGCCGCTCATGCCCGATGTTGCAAGCTGCTGACCGCGCTGCACCTTCTGGCCGCGCTGCACGGAAATAGCATCGGCATGGCCATAGACGGTGACGGTTCCATCGTCATGGCGGACCAGCACCGTGTTGCCGAGTTCCTTCAAGCCATTGCCGGCATAGATGACGACGCCGTTTTCCGCTGCCTTGACCGGCGTGCCGGTGGGAACGGAAATGTCGATACCGTCATTGCGCTTGCCCGCGACATTGGCGCCGAAACCAGCGACCACCGCACCGCGCACCGGCCAGCGATATTTGCCGATGCCCGTGGCTTCCGGAGCAGCCGCACCGGGATCGGCGGAGGCGACTTCCGTGACCGACTTGGTGGCCTGAGCTTGGGCCGCCGGGGCCGGAGCCTGGGCAGCCGGTGCCGCAGCAGCCACCTTGGCGGGTTCGGCCTTGACCGGGGCGGCAGCGGTGCTGACCGGCTCTGCCTGTCCACCAGCCGGAATGGAAAGCGTCTGGCCAACGCGGACAGACTGGCCGTTCAGGCCGTTTGCCGCCTTCAACTGATCGACGGAAACGCCATGGGCCTTGGCGATCTTCGCAAGCGAATCGCCGGGCTTGACCACATAACCGCCAGTGGGCGGAGTCTTACCGTCACCGGCGGCGTTCTTTGCATTGGCCACGGCAAGATCGGAGCCCGCCTTGTCACGCAGCTTCGGATTGTTCGGCAGAACGGCCAGCTTTTCTTCCTGCTGATGCGGCAGGGTGGGAGACTGGCCGGGCGGCAGAAGCGACCCTTCGGCGGCAGCCGTACGGGCCGGGGTGCTGCGCGCACCGAAGGTTGGAATGAGAATGGACTGGCCCGGACGGGCCGCCCCGGCGGAAGACAGATTGTTGGCCTTGACGATTTCCTTTTCCGGCACGCCATAACGTTGCGACAGCGTCGCAATGCTTTCGCCCGGCTTCAGCACGACGCGCGGCGCGTTCGCCGTGCTCCAGCCATTGCTGGATTTCATCGGCGGCTGCGCCTGAGGAGCGGCTGCCATGCCACCATCTTCATCGGCCAAAGCCGGCTGCGGAGCCGCATGCGCCGGGAACGCCTGGGCGCTGGGCTGAACGGAAGCCACCTGCTTGCCGCGGCTGGAAATGGGGCCGGATGTGGCGCTTGCGCCAGAAGGCGGCGCGAGTTCGGACTTCTGCACCGACAGCGGCGAGGAGGCGCGCCGCGCGGGCGAATAGGTCTGCTGCGACGGATAGGGCTGGGCGGCTGCCTGCGGACGGCTGTTATAACCACCCGAGGCCGGTGCTGCATTATAACCACCGCCGCCGTAACCGCCGCCATTACCGCCATCCACATCGGCTTCCGGCACGGGCGGCGGCGTATTGAGGCTGCCTGCCGAACCGGTAGAGGCCGTCTGCATGGAATCGGTATTGGAAAAGACGCCGGCAAAGCGGCTGGAATCCGAACTGCAACCGGTCGCGACGCTGGCCATGAGGCCGACCCAGACCATATGGGCAATCGGCATGCCTGATTTTTGAGACTGACGCTGACGCATGAAACGATCCACTCACGACGCAACCATTTGTGGGATGATTAAAGCGCGTTAGTGTTACCGACCGGTTAACCCGATGAATTTGCGATGAACATTTTCGGTAAATCAAATATGAAATAAGCCGTTTCGCAGCTGCGAAACGCTGGGAAACCGGGCTTTTGGAAAGTTAATGCTTCCCCAGGCGGGAAGGCTTGAACCGCCCTATAAAAATGCTGCAACCCGCGGCGTCAGCGGCAGGTAAGGCACCTCGAACAGATCTTCCCGCTCGAATCGGCTGCCGGTGCGCGTCAGGCGCACCATAATGCAACGATCTTCATCGATCATGATCGGGGCAAGCAGCACGCCATTATGCACGAGTTGCTCGGTAAAGGCGCGCGGCATGGCCGGGAAAGCGGCGGTCACGATGATTCGATCGAAGGTCCCCTCACCCGGCAAACCGCCCGCGCCATCACCATGACGGAGAATCACGTTGCGCAAACCGAAACTGTCGAGGCGCGCCTGCGCATCCGTCACGAGGGTGCGATAGCGCTCTATGGAAACGACACGCTCGGAAAGCCGCCCCAGCACGGCGGTCATGAAACCGCTGCCGGTGCCCACTTCCAGCACACGGTGGCCGGGCTTGACCCGCAGCCGCTCGATCAGCCGCACGGCAAGATCGGCGCCTTCCATGAAGGCGCCGCATTCAATGGGAATGGTGCGGCTGGAATAGGCATGTTCCGCCAGATGCGGCGCCACGAAGCGAGAGCGCGGCGTCTGCTCGACAGCCGTCAGAAGATCGAGGTCGGAAATGCCCTCGGCGCGCAATCTGAGCACCAAGGCGGCAAAGCCCTCCCGTTCCAGCATGGCTGTCTTCAAGACTCACTCCGGCTGCAAAATCGCTCTCAGCCCAGTTTGCAGGCTGTAATCGGTCATATCAAGCTTCAACGGCGTCACGGACACATGCTTGTCACGCACCGCGCGGATATCGCTGCCGGGATGAAAAGCGCCCCTGCGGTCGCCGAAACGCAGCCAGAAATAGGGAAAGCCCCGGGCATCCTTGCGCTCTTCCACGCTCAGGCCAAACTCCAGCTTGCCCTGCGCGGTCACCTCCACGCCGCGCACGTCAGCAGGAGCGCAATCGGGGAAGTTCAGATTGAGGAAACTGCCCTGCGGCATATCCATCACCATCAGCTTGCGGATCAGATCCGGCGCCAGCGTTTCCGCCACCTCCCAGGGAATGATGCGCTCACCCTCGTAATGATAGGCCTGGCTCAGCGCAAAGGAACGCACACCATGCACCGTGCCTTCAATCGCGCCCGCCACGGTTCCGGAATACGTCACGTCATCGGCCAGATTGGCCCCGGCATTGACACCGGAGAGCACGAGATCGGGCTTATCGGGCAGGATGTTGCGAATGCCCATGATCACGCAATCGGTCGGCGTCCCGCGCAGCGCAAAGCGCTTTTGCGAAATCTGCCGAAGCCTGAGTGGCTCCGACAGGGTCAAGGAATGGGCAAGGCCGCTCTGGTCATGTTCGGGCGCCACCACCCAGACATCATCGGAGAGTGTCTGCGCAATCCGCTCCAAAACGGCGAGGCCTTCGGCATGGATACCATCGTCATTGGTCAGCAGAATGCGCATCTCGTCCTCAGGCTGCCTTCTCGATCCTCTTCAAGCCGCCCATATAGGGCAGGAGCACGTCGGGAATAGTGACGGAGCCGTCTTCATTGAGATAGTTTTCCAGAACCGCGATCAGGCAGCGGCCGACCGCCGTGCCGGAACCGTTCAGCGTATGAACGAAGCTGGTACCCTTGCCGTCCTTGTTGCGGTAGCGGGCATTCATGCGTCGCGCCTGGAAATCGCCGCAGACCGAGCAGGACGAAATCTCGCGATAGGTCTTTTGACCCGGCAGCCAGACTTCAAGGTCATAGGTCTTGCGCGCGCCAAAGCCCATATCGCCCGTGCAAAGCGTCATGGTGCGGAAATGCAGGCCGAGACGCTTCAGCACCTCCTCGGCGCAAGCCGTCATCCGCTCATGCTCGGCAATCGAGCTTTCGGCGTCGGTGATCGACACCAGCTCACACTTCCAGAACTGATGCTGGCGCAGCATGCCGCGCGTATCGCGGCCTGCCGAGCCTGCTTCCGACCGGAAGGACGGGGTAAGCGCGGTAAAGCGCAGCGGCAGCTTGTCCTGCTCCAGAATTTCCCCGGAAACGAGATTGGTCAGCGTGACTTCCGCCGTCGGAATGAGCCAGCGGCCATCGGTGGTCTTGAACAGGTCTTCTGAGAATTTCGGCAGCTGACCGGTGCCGAACATGGCATCGTCGCGCACCATCAGCGGCGACGACACTTCCGTATAGCCATGCTCGCCGGTGTGCAGGTCGATCATGAACTGGCCGAGCGCCCGCTCCAGCCGCGCCAGCGGTCCTGTCAGCACCGTAAACCTTGCGCCGGAAAGCTTGGCGGCGCGTTCGAAATCCATGTAGCCCAGGGCTTCACCGATTTCGTAATGCTCCTTCGGCTCGTGGTTCCAGCCGGGCTTCTGGCCAACGACACGGGCCACGGCATTGTCCTGCTCGTCCTTGCCCACCGGCACATCGTCCAGCGGCACATTCGGAATGCGCGACAGGGCATCGTTGAGTTCGGCGGTGAGCTTGCGCTGTTCTTCTTCCGCCGCCGGCAGGCTTTCCTTCAGCACGGCCATTTCGGCCTTCAGCTTTTCGGCAAGCTCGGTGTTTTTCTGGGCCATGGCCGCGCCGATCTCCTTGGAGGCGGCATTGCGGCGCGACTGCATGTCCTGCATGGACTGGATCACGGAGCGGCGGCGTTCATCCAGCGCGATCAGGCTGGCGGAGAGCGCATCCGCGCCGCGCTTGGCCAGCGCCTGATCGAAAGCCTCGGGATTGTCGCGGATCCATTTGATGTCAAGCATGGGTGTTCCAGATCGTTTTAACAGCCAGATCGTTTTAACAGAAAGGGGCCAGCCCAGTTTCCCGGCCAGCCCTCATGATCAATCAGTTTAGCATCAGCTACGCTCGGAAAGCTCGGTAGACGTCTCTTCTTCCGCACTCGAAGCCTTGGCGCGGTTGCGCTCCACGATTCGTGCCGCGTAGATGGAGACCTCGTAGAGAATGATGGTAGGCAGCGCAAGGCCGATCTGCGACATCGGGTCCGGCGGGGTCAGCACGGCGGCGACGATGAAGGCGATGACGATGAAATATTTGCGCTTTTCCGCCAGCCACTTCGCCTCAAGAATGCCGACGCGGGCAAGAAGCGTCGTCACCACCGGAAGCTGGAAGACGAGCCCGAAGGCAAAGACCAGCGACATGATCAGGCTGAGATATTCCGACACCTTCGGCATCAGCGAAATCGCCACATCCCCCTCGCCCGGCGCCTGTTGCATGGCCAGGAAGAACCACATCACCATCGGCGTGAAGAAGAAGTAGACAAGCGCCGCCCCCATCAGGAACAGCACCGGCGAAGCCACGAGGAAGGGCAGGAAAGCCTGCCGCTCGTTCTTGTAGAGCCCCGGCGCCACGAATTTGTAGAGCTGGGCGGCAATTACCGGAAAGGCGAGCACCATGGCCGAGAACATTGCCACCTTCACCTGCGTGAAGAAGAATTCCTGAGGGGCCGTGTAGATCAATTCTGCCTTGGCCACATCGAGATGCGCCCAGATCACCGCCCATTTATAGGGAATGACCAGCAGGTTGAACAAATGCTTGGCAAAGAAGAAGCAGACGATGAAGGCAATGAAAAAAGCCAGAAGCGACCATATGAGCCGCGTACGCAGCTCCATCAGATGCTCCACCAGGGGCTGCGGCTTGTCCTCGATGTCGTCGCTCATGCGGTGTCCTTACCAGACAGGGGCTTTTTCTTTGCAACACGTTTTTTCGGGGTGATGACCTCACCCTCGACAACAACGGTCTTTTCAGGCTCAAGGGCCGCTTTGGGCTTGGCAGCGCGCGGCTTGCGGGGCTTTGCAGCCTCGACGACAGGTTCAGGCGCGACCAAGGCAGGCTTGGCGGCTACAGATTTACGCCGCTTTGCCAACGGCTTTTCTTCGACAGCAACGGGTGACACGGCGTCGCTGGCGGCGGGTTTCGGCTTGCGGGCACGTGCAGGCTTGGCCTTGACGTCCTCGGCCGCAGCAGGGGCAGCCGTTCCAACGGCTGTGACAGCAGCCGGTTTCGCGGCTGACGCCTGCGGGTCGGCAGGCTTTGACGAGACCACCGGATCCCCTGCCGCCGGCGCGCCGAGTGGCGGCAGATCGTCCGCCGTCATGGGCTGCGCAAGGGCAGAGGGCGGCTCGTGGCCGTCATCCACTGGAAAGCTGGGGGCCTGGGTGGACCGCTCCAGATCGGCTTTCAATTCCTGGCCGATCTCGCGCAGCGGATTGATTGCCTCGCGCAAGGCATTGGCCGGATTGAAGCGCTGGGCATCGCTGATGGTGCGATGAACATCGTCAAGCTCGGATTCCCGCAAGGCTTCCTCGAACTGGGCGCGGAACTCCCCAGCCGTGCGCCTGAGGCGCGTGGTCATCTTGCCAAAGGCCCGCAACATCGGCGGCAGGTCCTTTGGACCCACGACAACGATCAGCACCACTGCGATGACCAGCAGTTCGCTCCAGCCAATATCCAGCATAATCAGGCTCCCGAAGCGGCCTCATATCCCAACGGCAACCCCTCCTCCGACCGGAGGCATGAGGCATGCCTGCGCAGGCGCGGGCTCGGGTCATGAAACCCACGGCCCGCTCTCAACGTCGCCTTACTTGGTCTCGTCGGCCTTGTGATCGACGGTTTTGGCTGGCGTCTCCGGCGTGTCGTCATCGGACATGCCCTTCTTGAAGCTCTTGATGCCCTTGGCGACATCGCCCATCAGCTCCGGGATCTTGCCGCGGCCAAACAACAGCAGCACGATCACCAGAACGATCAGCCAATGCCACATACTAAAAGAACCCATGGGTCCAGCTCCTCAATTTCACGCTCTCAACGATTTAAGATGTTTGCCGAGGTTTTTCAAACAGCATTTTCCAATGCATGACCCCGAACACCGCTGTCCCCAGAAGTTTGGCAGCAAAAGAGTGGGCATGACCAATCCAGCCTTGTATCAGCCGCACCACTTCAAGCAGGATCATCATCCCGGGGAGCCAGCAAACCCAGCTCCTCGATATCCAGCGCCGTGATCGGATCTTCATCCTCGGTCAGATCATCGCTGCCGGTTGGCATCGGCACATGGAAATTCGGCGGAATACGACCGGAGAGCAGGCCTGCCCCTTTCAACTCCTCCAGCCCCGGCAGGTCACGCAGCTCCTCCAGCCCGAAATGATCGAGGAAATCGCGGGTCGTCCCGAAGGTTACCGGACGGCCCGGTGTGCGGCGACGGCCACGGAACCGCACCCAGCCTGCCTCCAGCAGCACGTCGATCGTGCCTTTCGAGGTCTGGACGCCGCGAATGTCCTCGATTTCGGCGCGCGTGACCGGCTGATGATAGGCGATGATCGCCAGCACCTCCAGCGCGGCGCGTGAAAGCTTCTTCACATCCGTGTCATCCTTGCGGATCGCGAAGGAAAGATCGGCGGCAGTGCGGAACGCCCAGTGATTTTCCACCCGCACCAGATTGACGCCACGCGGCGCATAATCCTGCTGCAATTCAAGCATCAAGGCCGCAACGTCGGTTTCTTTCGGCAGGCGCTCCGCCAGAAACGCCTCGGAGACCGGCTCCGAAGAGGCAAAGACCAGCGCCTCGGCAATGCGCAGGGCTTCCCGGTGGCGGATCGCTGCCGTCGGGTCCTCGGCCGCGGTGAACAGTTCCGGATATTCTTCCTGCGGCGTCATGGGTCCGTTTGCTCCGCTGGCATGGCCTCGCCTGCCCGGCCGCCGCGCATGTAAATGGGCTGAAAAGCACCCTCCTGGCGAATTTGCAGCTTGCCCTCCCGCACAAGTTCCAGAGAGGCCGCAAAGGCGCTGGCGATGGCCGTGATCCGCTCGGCGGGATCGGTGAGATATTGCAGAAGATAGCTGTCCAGCGCCGTCCAGTCCGTGATCTCGCCGATCATCTGGTTGAGCAGAGTGCGGGCATCGACCAGCGACCAGACCCGCCGCCGCTCGATCGTCACCTGGGTAAAGGCGGTGCGCTGGCGCAGATTGGCGTAAGCCGACAGCAGGTCGTAAAGGCTGGCCTGATAGGCGGAGGTGGTGTGGTGCGGCACATGTTCCGGCGCGCCGCGCGCAAACACATCCCGGCCAAGCCGGTTGCGGTTGATCAGACGGCCGGCGGCATCGCGCATCGCCTCCAGCCGCTTCAGGCGAAAGGCAAGGGCTGCGGCCATTTCTTCGCCGCTCGGCTCGTTATCCTTGGCAGGCTGGGGGATGAGCAGGCGCGATTTCAGATAGGCAAGCCATGCCGCCATCACCAGATAATCCGCCGCCAACTCAATGCGAATGCGCCGGGCCTGTTCAATGAAATGCAGATATTGCTCGGCCAGCGCCAGCACGGAAATACGCGCCAGATCAACCTTCTGGTTGCGCGCCAGAAACAGCAGCAGATCAAGCGGGCCCTCAAAGCCCGCAACGTCAATCACCAGGGCCGGATCGCCGCTCGCCCTGTCCGGTCCTTCCTCCCACAATTTTTCCAGCGGCGTCGCTGAGGACGCAGCCGGATTGGGGGCTGAAGGTGCACCGGGCATCACCATCAGGCAGACGCCATCAGACCCGCGAATTCCTCGCGCAGTGCCTGTTCATTCTCGCCATCGACCTTGCCAAATGCAGCTTCAACGGCCTTGGCACGCTCCAGAGATTTGCCATCAAGCTCCGGCGCTTCTGCCGCGACTTGCGCCATCTCCTCCATGATACCGTGACAATGCAGCAGCACGTCATTGCCCGCCGCAATCACCGCGCGGGCACGTTCGGCAATCGTGCCTTTCAACGCATTCATCGAGATATCGTCATTCATCAGCAAGCCGCCGAAACCGATCTCGTTGCGGATCAGCTCCTCAACCACCTTTTTCGACGTCGATGCCGTGTGGTCCGGATCATAGGCGGTGTAAACCACATGGGCGGTCATGGCCATCAAGGCATGCCGCATGCGCTTGAAGGGCGGCAGATCATGGGCATGCAACTCCTCGCGCGAGGCCGAAACCACGGGCAGCTCATGATGCGAATCCGCCATGCCGCGCCCGTGGCCGGGGATATGCTTGACCACAGGCAGCACACCGCCAGCGATCAAACCCGCCGCCGCCGCCTCGCCAAGGTCCGCCACCATCAGCGGATCGGTGCCGTAGGCCCGGTCACCAATGACATTGCTGGCCCCCTCCACCGGCACGTCCAGCACCGGCAGGCAATCGACATTGATACCATAGCGCGACAGGTCGAAGGCGTGCAGGCGAGACATGATCCAGGCCGCCCGCTGGCCCTTCTGCCGGTCGCGGCGGTAAAGATCGCCAATGGCGGCCCCCGAAGGATAACGCGGACTCATCGGCTCGCGGATACGCTGCACCCGTCCGCCCTCCTGATCGATCAGCACCGGCGCATTGCGTCCACCAACGGTATCGCGTAGCCCCGCAACCAGATCGGCAATCTGCGCGCCGTCCACACAGTTGCGGCCAAAAACAATAAAGCCCCAAGGCTGATGATCGCGAAAAAAAGCGATCTCATCCTGGGTAAGGACAGGGCCGGAACAGCCCAAAATCATGGCTTTTGCTTGGGTCATGCCGTGACAATAGCGCAGATGCGGCAAAAACCGAGAGGCAGGCAGCTATCATGCACAGAAAAAGCCCCGGACGTGAACTGACCCCCGAAAGTTGGACCTCCAACCTCGGGGGCTTTTTCCGTTTTTATCGTCAGCGGGTGACCATGCAGGTTCCGCCCGCGGCGCGGTAGCGTTCGCACATCGACACGGCGGCATCCTTGCCACCGGCTGGAATGCGAACGCGGTAATAGGTGCCCTTGCCGGGAATGTCCGCCGCCTTGATATCCACACCCTTGCCGCCAATGATCGAACCATATTTGGCGGAGAGGTTCTGATAGCTCTTGCGGGCGTCCGCTTCCGTCGGCAGCGAGGAGATCTGCACCACATAGCCGCCTGCGGAGGCCGATGCGGTCTGCGTGGCCGCAGCTTGAGGCTGCGCCGTAGCCGGTGCGGGTGCCGCAGGTTTTGCAGCGGCGGGCGCCGGTTGCGCGGCAGGCTTTGCGGCGGCAGTCTGCACCGTCGGACGCGGGGTCGGGACCGGCTGGTTCACCGGAGCCGGCTGCTGCGCCGAGGGCGCGGACAAAGCGGGCTGCGGCGGCTGGGCAGCGGGTTGCTGCACCGAAGCCTGTGTCGTGTTGGCCGTTGCCGGAGCATCGCTATCCTGAGCCACCAGCGAGCCGTCCGGACGGACGATCATCGTCTTGACCTTGCGCGGCTGCAGGCCGGGATTGGACTGGGCATTGTCGCCCGGCTGGCCGCTTTGCGCATTCGCCGTCTGCTGCGGATTTCCGGCACCGGCAGGCGGATTGTCCGCCGCATTCGCATCGGCTTCCGCCTCATTTTCCATCGGCAGATTATCGGGCTCCAGCGTGCGCTGCGCCACATCCATCGGCTCCTCGTCGGAGGAGATCAGGCTCTTCTGCTTCGGCTGGTCGGAGGCAGCGCCGGCCACACGGTCATAAACCGCCTTGTCCTGATTGGGCACGGACTTGCCGCCCGGATCCTGCGGAACGACCTTGACCGGAGCCTTGTCGGCCATCACGATCTTCGGCTCCCCGCCACCAAGCCCCTCACCGGCACCACCATATTTCCAGGCCAGCACACCACCGGCACCAACCACCACCAGAACGGCGGCGGCAGCAGCCACCATCCAGCGACGCGACGTCGGCTGGTCGTCCTCATAATCTTCGTCGTCCGCCTTCATCTCCTCGACGGGCACGGCAACCGCACCCTGCGGGCGGCCACCAAAGCTGTGCGGACCATCCAGGCTGCGGCGGAAATCTTCTTCCAGCGCCTTTTCAAAGACGTCGAAATCCTCGCTCGGCATGTTGCGAACCTGGGCCGCCATGGGCGGCACCGCAGCCGCTGCAACACCGGCTGCAGCAGCCGTGGCAGCCACGGCCTGCGGCGGCACGGCCGCCGGGGCCGGCTGAGAACGCTGCGGAGCCTGTTCCACCTTCTGGTCCAGAAGTGTGGCCAGTTCTGCATCGATATCGAAATCGAATTCCTGATTGAAATTCACAGGCACGACTTCGTCCTCGACAGGCGGCAATTCCGGCACTTCGAGATGGGCGAGCGTTTCCAGGTGATCGTCCTGATCGGCGATCTCCGTTGCATCGAACGGCAGATGCTGATCCGCATGGGGTGCCGCCGGTGCCGGATGATGGGCCGCAACGGGCGCGGCTTGCGTCACCGGCTGTGGAGCGGCGTGAACGGCAGGCGCAGGCTCAGCCGGTGCGGGCTGCGGAGCGGCTTCCGGCTTCACATTCAGATCGGACAAATCAAGTTCGATGTCATCCAGTTCCAGCTCGAATCCATCGCCGAACAGATCGAGATCTTCGTCCTGCGCGGCAGGGGCCGATGCTGCCTGCGGGGCAGTATAGGCGGGCGCAGCAGCCGGCATGGTGACCGATCTGGCGACAGGCTCGGGAGCCTCAGAGCGGGCAAGCTCCTCGAAGAAGCTTGGCACTTCACGCCGGACAGGCGCAACCGGCGCCTCCGGATAGACCAGCGCCGAGGTCTCACGAACGGGAACGGTATCCAGATGGATCGGAGCGGCAGCTTCCGCAGCATGATGATCCTGCGGAGAGAAGCCAAAATCAAAATCCTGTTCCGGCTCAGCGGCAGGCTCCGGCACGAATTCCGGCTCTGGCGCATAAGCATGATGAACTGGCGCATGAGGTTCAGGCTGAGCAGCCGGTGCGGGTTCGAAACGCGGCTCTTCCCGCGGCTGAGGCGCGGCGGTGGAGCGGACGGAATTGAAATTCGCAAGCGGCAGGCGATAGCGGCCGTAACCATCGGCGGGATCGGCGCCGCCGCTGCGGGCCTGCGCCTGCGGCTCGGGCGCCACATCGCCGACGGACCATTCCAGCTCACTGGCAAGGCCGCCTGCGTCGCTGTGATCAGCACCGAAATGGCCATGGCCCTGCGGCTCATCGCCATAGGCAGGCTGGCCGCCCCCAAAGGACACAGGCTCATAGGCCGGTGAATAGACCTCCGCCGTATAGGTGGGCGCGGCGTGGGCCGTACCACCTGAATGCGGCTCGGACGGAAGTTGAAAATCATCCACCTCCTGCAGAAGCTCGTCCTGCAGGTCAACGGTTTCGATGGGGGCTGTTTCAATATGGCGCGGCTCCGGGGAGGCCGGACGGGCCTCCTTCAGCTCACCATGGCGCACGACAGGCGCCTCATAGCCCACGAGACGAGCCAGCTCCGCCAGCGGATCATCATCCGCAAAGTCGTCGCCAGCCGGCCCCCTACTATATGCAGCCTGTTTTTGCACCATACCCGACATCCACTCGCTACGCGACCAATGACATGCCAGCGCAATGTGGGGAAATGGTGATGCCTATCGCATTTCCTCCGGGGCGTCGGTGCCGGTAATGGCAAGTCCCGACTTCAACACAGAGGCGACGGCATGCACCAGCCCGAGTCTGGCAAGACTTGATTGTCTATTTTTATCGTTAACAAATCGTAATTCCGGCTGATCCTTACCCTTGTTCCAATGCGCATGGAAGGAGCTGGCCAGATCGTAAAGATAAAAAGCAACGCGATGCGGCTCTAACGACTGTGCCGCAGAGTCTATGATTCGCGGATATTCTGCAAGCTTGGCAATGAGCTGTACTTCCGCCGGATCGGTAATACCGTCCACCGCCGACGCCAGCACCGAAGGCGACAGATCGAGATCGCCAAAAGCCTCGCGCGCCTGCCGGAAAATCGACATGCAGCGGGCATGGGCGTATTGAACGTAGAAGACCGGATTGTCCTTCGACTGTTCGGTTACCTTGGCGAAATCGAAGTCCAGCGGCTCGCTGTTCTTACGGTAGAGCATCATGAAGCGCACGGAATCGCGGCCCACTTCCTCCACCACTTCCCGCAGCGTCACGAAGTCACCGGAGCGCTTCGACATTTTCACCGGCTCGCCATCCCGGAACAGCTTGACCAGTTGGCACAGCAGCACAGTGAGCTTGGACTTGCCCTCGGAGACGCCGCGCGCCACGGCCTCCAGCCGCTTGACATAGCCGCCGTGATCGGCGCCGAGAACATAGATCATCTGCTCGAAGCCGCGATCGAACTTATCCTTGAAATAGGCAACGTCGGCGGCAAAATAGGTGTAGCTCCCATCCGATTTGATCAGCGGACGGTCGATATCGTCGCCCACTTCCGTGGACCGGAACAGGGTCTGCTCGCGGTCTTCCCAGTCTTCCGGCAATTGCCCCTTGGGCGGCGGCAGCGTGCCGCGATAGACATGCCCCTTGAAGGTCAGATCATTGATGGCCGTGCGGATCGGCGCGCCGCCATTGGCATGCAGCTGCCGTTCGGAAAAGAACACGTCGTGCTTGACGTTCAAGGCTTCCAGATCGTCCTTGATCATCGCCATCATGGCATTGATGGCGCGATCCTTGACAATCGCCATCCACTCTTCTTCCGGCATGGTGTGCAGGCGCGTGCCGAATTCCTGCGCCAGCGCCTCGCCCACCGGCTTCAGATAGTCGCCCGGGTACAGACCCGCCGGAATTTCACCGACCTTTTCACCAAGCGCCTCGCGGTAACGGATGAAGACCGACCGCGCCAGCACGTCGATCTGCGAGCCGGCATCGTTGATGTAATATTCCTTGGTGACGTTGAAGCCAGCAAAACCGAGAAGATTGGCAAGGGCATCGCCCACCACCGCGCCACGGCAATGGCCAACATGCATGGGGCCGGTGGGATTGGCCGACACATATTCCACATTGACCTTGCGGCCATTGCCGAGCCCCGTCTGGCCAAAGCGTGTGCCATCCTCGATCATCGAGGCCAGCAGACGCTGCCAGTAAGCGGTGGAAAGCCGGATATTCAGGAAGCCGGGACCGGCCACCGACACCTCGGCAATATCGGCATCCTGCTTCAGCGCATTGCCCAGAAGCTCGGCCAGCGCACGCGGATTGGTGCCGAGCGGCTTTGCCAGCACCATCGCGGCATTGGTGGCGGCATCGCCATGGCTGGCATCGCGCGGCGGCTCCACGACGATCCTGTCGAAAGCCAGCTCGCTTCGCTTTTCCTTTACAAGGTCAAGGGTTTCGAGGGCATTTTTGATTCGATTTTCGAAATCGGCAAACAGGTTCATCGCAATCAATCCACAGCAAAGCGGCAGCGCCGCATGGATGCGGCGCCCCTTTTCGCCCGCTGCCCTATCGCAAATCGGGTGTGTGGTCAAACAGCTGGCGGTGGACGCGCACCGCATAGGTGTCGGTCATGCCGGCCAGATAATCGCCGACATGGCGGGCCTTGGCAGGCGTTTCGAGCCCCGCGATATGTTCCACCCAATAGTGGCTTTTCATCAGGCTCGGCTCTTCCATATAGGCGTGGAAAAGGTCGGTGACGATCTGCGCGGCCCCTGCCCGGATACGCATGATATCCGGATGGCGGTAGATGCGCGAAAACAGCAGCTTCTTGATCTGGCGGTCGGTCTCGGCCATCTGTTCGGAGAAGGTGATGATGGTTTCGCCCGCCTGGCGGATGTCATCCGCCGACATCGGCTTGATACGCGACAGGCGCGATTGCGCCACGCCGATCACATCCTCCACCATGCGGGTGATCTGGCGGCGCATGATCTCGTGGGTGAAGCGATCCTCCTCCAGATTGGGATATTTCTCCCGCACCTCACGCATCAATCCGGCCAGGAAAGGCACGTCTTCCAGCATGTCGAAGGTCAGATAGCCGGAGCGGATACCGTCATCGATGTCATGGGTGTTGTAGGCGATGTCATCGGCCACGGCAGCAGCCTGGGCTTCAAGGCTGGCGTAGCTCGCCAGATCGAGATCCTGCAGCGCGCAATATTCCGTAATGGGCAGCGGCACCGGGCCGCGCGTGCCCTCACCGTCCGGCGTCATCAGCGGGCCGTTATGCTTCACCAGCCCTTCCAGCGTTTCCCAGGTGAGATTGAGGCCGTCAAATTCCGCATAGCGCCGCTCCAGCTTGGTGACAATGCGCAGCGACTGGGCATTGTGATCGAAGCCGCCATAGGGCTTCAGCACCTCGTCCAGCGCATCCTCGCCGGTATGGCCAAAAGGCGTATGACCGAAATCATGCACCAAGGCCACACCCTCGGCCAGATCCTCATCGATGCGGAAAGCGCGCGCCAGCGCCCGGGCAATCTGCGCCACTTCAATGGTATGGGTCAGCCGCGTGCGATAATGATCGCTATCGGGGCCGATGAACACTTGCGTCTTGTGCTTCAGCCGGCGAAAGGCGGTGGTGTGAACGATGCGGTCGCGGTCGCGCTGGAACTCCGAACGGGTCAGGCTTGCGCCTTCCGGATAAAGGCGCCCACGGGTGGACCAGGGATCAGCCGCAAAAATCGACCGCTCACCGAAACCAAAACCCAACGCATTTCTGTCTATCGTCATACTCGTCCTGTTCCCGCCCATTGACGCCCAATTGGTCTATCCATACCTATAGACCATGTCGCGAAGCCTGTGCAGCAATTGCACCGTGGATGAGCGATAGAATAGCTTAAAACCCGGCCGCCCATCCTTTTCTACTGGTAAAACCGCCTGATTTTCATGGCATTTCCTGTCATAACGGATGGAAGACGGGTTTCAGTTCCAGTTTTTTCCAGTTTTCTACGGGCCTTGACCCCGTGAGGAGGCAAAGATGACGAATCAGAGCGTGACGCTGTCGGAACAGGCAGCCAAGCGTATCAACAAGATCCTGGCCGGCGATGCCGGCAAGCAGGCGCTGCGCATTTCCGTGGAAGGCGGCGGCTGTTCCGGCTTTTCCTACAAGTTCGATCTGGACGGGAGCGCGCAGCCGGACGATCTGGTGGTGGAGCGCGATGGCGCGAAACTTTTGATCGACCCTGTTTCGCTGGTCTATATGGCCGGGTCAGAGGTAGATTTTGTCGACAATCTGCTCGGCCAATCCTTCCAGATCAAAAATCCGAATGCGGTGGCCAGTTGCGGCTGCGGCACCAGTTTTGCCGTCTGATACCAAGGCTCGAAGATGCTAACGCATCCTCGCCTTGAAAGAATTTCGAATATCTCAAATGCATCAAGGGCTTGAGATATTCGAAAAGGGAATACGAACTGCCATTTTCAATGACTCTTCGTATGACACACTTTTTCCCAAGAGACATGAAGAGCAGACATGAAGATTGCCACCTGGAATATCAACGGCGTGAAGGCGCGGATCGCCAATCTCTGCCAATGGCTGGAAAGCTGCGCGCCTGACATCGTCTGCCTTCAGGAAATCAAGTCCGTGGATGAAGGCTTTCCACGGTCGGAAATCGAGGCGCTGGGTTATCACGTCGAAACCCATGGACAGAAGGGCTTCAACGGGGTGGCTCTTTTGTCGAAAATCAAGCCGGACGAGGTCAATCGCGGCCTTCCGGGCGATGAAACGGATGAACAGGCGCGCTTTATCGAGGGCGTCTTCTCCGTCGAAGGCGGCGTTATCCGTGTCTGCTCACTTTATTTGCCCAACGGCAACCCCGCCGACGATCCGGTGAAATATCCTTACAAACTTGCCTGGATGGAAAGGCTGCGCCGCTTCGCCGAAGACCGGCTGGCGCTGGAGGAACCGCTTATTCTGGCGGGCGATTATAACGTGATCCCGGAACCCTATGACTGCCACGATCCGGCCGTGTGGGCTCAGGATGCACTGTTTCTCCCCGCGACTCGGGCCGCCTTCCGCAGGCTTGAGCATCTGGGGCTGACAGATGCAGTGCGCGCGACCAGCGATGCTGTGAAGCTTTATTCCTTTTGGGATTATCAGGCCGGCGCCTGGCAGAAAAACAACGGCATCCGGATCGATCACCTGCTGCTGTCAGCCGAAGCCACGGACCGGTTGATCTCCACCGATATCGAAAAGCACGTCAGAAGCTGGGAAAAGCCTTCGGACCATGTGCCGGTCATTGGCCACTTTCGGTTCTAAAAGGCTGCAGCAAAACTTTATTCCGGCTGCTGCTGAACCTGTGGCACGAGCGCTACCGCTGTGCGGCGCTCTTTTTCATCGGCCAGCGAGAAGGCACGCTCCTGCAAATCCTGAATCCAGGTGCAGTCCTTCGGGGCGCATTTGTCCAGCGCCGCCGTCATGAAAGCCAGACCGCGCGCTGATTGCCCTTCCTGAAAGATGACATTGCCAAACAGCGCCATGGCTCCGGCGTGACCATTCTTGCGGGCAAGGTTGAGCCACTTCTTGGCCTGGAGCACGTTTTTCTTACCGCCCTCACCTGCCAGCAGCATCTTGGCCAGTTCGAACTGGGCATCGGCGAAGCCGAAAGTGGATGCCGCCTGGAAATAAAGCTGACGGGCCTGGCTGAGGTCAACGCCGACGGGACTGCCCGGAATGCCATCACGATAGTAATTGGCAAGGGAGGTCAACGCATTGACGAAATAGACCGTATCTTCGGAACCGGGCTCGACACCCTGATTGGCGATTTCGGAATAGATCTTGAACGCCTCGTAATCGTTCTTCACCACGCCATCGCCATCGGCATACATATTGGCGAGCGCCCAGCGTGAGCCTGTATGGCCCTTTTCGGCAGCATAGCGATAGGCCTCTACGGCATCTTCCGTCTTGCCGCTCTTCTGGGCATTGAAACCGAACTTGAAAAGATCGAAGGGCCCGGATTCCTTGCTGACACCGGATTTGATGTCAAAAGCCCGAACGGGCGCAGCAGACATGAAGACGCCAAGCGCCAGCGAACAGAAAACGGCAGCCGACAATTTCCATTCAGGCCTCACGGCGACACCGCTATACTTCAACATTACCACAACCACAGGCCTTTCCACGCATGCGCGGAGACTGCAACACCCAACCTATCGCCCCTGAAACCCCGTCCTGAAACCAGCAGCCTTCGCGCGCTTTCATGACAAGCTTGAGAGGAAGGATAAAAAGAATTTCAGGCAAGACTAGGACCTTTTCCACAAGCCCGGATTCTTTGGCGGGATTGAAGCTTACGGCAAACTGCAAATGCCGCAATCCCCTTGAAAGACCTTGCTTATTCAACTTCCAGGCAAGCATGAAAAACCCGAATATCAAGCGCGGCCACACTCAACACCCCGCGTAAAAGTAGAGTTGCTCCGCCTTTGTGGCGGGATTCGGACAAAATCGGCAGGATGAAGGCACCGCTTCAACGAAGTATTGGCAGTTGCTGAAAAGACACAATATTCGCCACCCGTTTTAAGAAACCCAGCGACCAAGACGGAACCTATTCTTAAATTTCCGTGAAAAGCGGCTGTTTCTATAGTTAATTAACGGGAGTCCAGCTCTATCCATAGAAACGCCGGCCAGACAAGAGAGGAGACGTTGTCAGCTACTGCTGCCAAGATGTAAATCATCTGACCGAATAGCCCGAACTCGTTTTCCGTCAGATACGAAAAAATTGGAGCATTGGGTTGATTCCGATTTTCGGCACAACGCTCTAGAATGAACCATGGTGATGATTATTCCTTAAGAAGAAAGGATATCCTCACTTCAAGCCATGAAAGAAAATTGTGCAAATGGAGGCTGTATAATCGGATCAAGATCACATCCTTACACCTCAAACAGGCACACTTTACGGTTTGGACAAGCACTAAAACAACAGTGACCTCTTGCACCGTGCTCGCAAAGAACACACCGCCATTTGCGATTTTTGCGATATCCGAGATTGAAGTCCACCCGACTTAAAAGAAATACGCAAAAATACAAAAGAAATCGGATCCGGTGACCTATTGCCACCGGATCTAAAATTAAAACTTAACCTTCAGCTTTGCAGAGAGCGCACCCACGAAGTCATTGCCGAATTCGTAGCTTGCGTCAGTGCCGTAAGACACGCCGTCCAAAACCACAGAACCCGACTTGCCACTAGTGAGGATACCGACCAGACCGGCAAGTTGCAATTCGACATTTTTGTTTGGATTATAGGAGACACCAAGACCGAGCGCCCAAGTATCCGTCTGCGTACCATAACCTTGAGAGGTCCCCTGATCCCAGGTCACACTCACCGCACCGCTCCACTGATCGGTAAACTTATGGCCAATACCAGTTGTGATGGTCCATCCGTCTCTATAGCCAAGATCAAGCGAGGTCGCTTGAGTTTGTGTACCTTTATAATAGAAAGGTATCTTCTGGAATTGACTCCAGTCTGTCCATTTTACGGAGCCGAAGGCGAGCCAATCTGGAGCAATCCCGCTCTGCAGCTTCAGCTCGACACTGTCAGGCATGTTCTGCGAGCCATAAACCTCATAAGTAGATCTACCCACCTGCGTCAGGTCTAGAGTGCCGGTAATATCGCTAAGCTTCACTTCGCTATTATATACGAGGCTAGCCCGCATCGCATACTCAGGAATCTCATAGGCTACCCCGGTGCGCCATCCCCATCCGTCACCTTCAAGATCGAGGCGCCCAATTCCGGAAAGGGCAGCCGTATATCCGGTGAAATCCTGAACCAGACGCTCCTTGAAACCCCATACTTTTTGATAGAAGCCACCGCCGATAACCCTCAACTGACCGGGACCAACGTCGAATTTGTAAGAGCATGTCAGTGCGTAATTTTCGCTACTAACTTTGGTCTCGACATTTTCATTGGCACCCGCCCAGTTACTACCAGGCTTGGTGTGCGCTCCCCATGGCTGAGAATAGTCAACCAAGCAATCAAAACCGTTTGTAAATCCAACCTTGATACCAGCTCTATAGTTCTCATAGGCCTTCGTGTCGGTCACGCTGGTCGAGCGACCACTTAAATCACCACCACCCGCCCCAGAAGACGTGCCGTTATAAGGATACACCGCTGAAGATGTGTCACTATCCTTGACGTTTTTCAACTTTCGCTCCGGCGCTACATACACACCGGTAGCCTCACTTGTTACAGAGGAGGGATCGAACAGCAGATCGATATTATATCCACCTCGCTCAAGACCGCCCGCCTGCGCCTGCCCAGCCAGAGCAGCAATGCCCAAAAGCGCAATGACGCCTGACCTCATGCCTGTATTCATGGATGTTCCCCGCTCTCCAAATCACTCTGAAATCATTCTATATTTGACGTGTGCAAAAACAATCCGGCCTCTGCCCGCCAAACCTACGCCAAGTTGAATGCAGATTTACGTAGGTTTTGCTGAACGCCCCACAGCCAATGCGATGGGAAATCTTTTTTTCCAAAAATGACGAACAAATCTCCGTGTATTGAAAATTATTTCTAACCCAAAAAAGAACCGTGTCCCACTTACAACATATCAATTTTTACATAAAGAGAGGGAAATCCCTGTGAAAAAACGGAGAAAACAGCCCGCAAATGGCTCAAAAGCTAATAAAGCGTAAAAACAATCCCGCAATCGCTCAAATTGCAAAAAAAACATCCCGGAAAGAACCGGGATGTTTCGAGGAAATAAAATTCCAAAAACCTATCGCGGCGCACAATTCAAGGGTGCGCCGCAAAAATCTTCACTGCGCCTCCATCACGCGCGACAGCGCCAGCCTCAGGGAAGCAATCTGCACCTCCAGTTCGGCAAAGCGCTCACGCTCGGCGGCGACCACGTCCGGATTGGCATTTGCCACGAATTTTTCGTTGCCGAGCTTCGCCGAAATACGGCTCATTTCCTGATCCGCCTTGCCAACCGCCTTTTCAAGCCGCGCCTTTTCAGCAGAGACATCGATCAGCGCGCCGAGCGGCAGGCAGGCTGTCGCCTCGCCCACCACGATCTGGGCAGCGCCTTTCGGGGCTTCTGCGGCAAGGGCGATACTTTCCACCCGCGCCAGACGCTTGATCGCCGCTTCATGGCGCTGCAGACGCTCCTGCGTCATACTATTGGCCGCGACCACGATCAGCGGCGCAACGGCGCTCGGCGGCACATTCATCTCGGCCCGTGCCGAGCGAATACCGGAAACGATCTCCACCAGCCAATTGATATCAGCGGCGGCGGAAATATCCGAGAAGGTCAGTTCCGGCCAGTCGGCATGGCAAAGCAGGCTTTCCCGCGCCTGCCCCTCGCCCGCCGTATGGGCGTAAAGCTCTTCCGTCATGAACGGCATGAAGGGATGCAGGAGCTTGTAGGTCTCTTCCAGCACATAGGCCGAGCATGCCTGCGCCTCGCGCTTGGCCGCCTCGTCTTCCCCGGCGTAGACCGGCTTCAGCAGTTCCAGATACCAGTCGCAGAACTGGTTCCAGACGAAGCGATAGAGCGAGCTTGCCGCATCGTTGAAGCGGAAATGCTCAATCGCCTCCGTCACCTCCCGCTGGGTGCGGGTGAGTTCCGTCAAAATCCAGCGATTGATGGCGAGGCTGGAGGTCTCGGGCAGGAAGGCCGGATCACGGCGCGCGCCATTCATTTCCGCAAAGCGTGTAGCGTTCCACAGCTTGGTGCCAAAATTGCGATAACCGGCGATGCGGGCCGGGTCTAGCTTTACGTCACGGCCCTGGGCCGCCATGATCGCCAGCGTGAAGCGCAGCGCATCCGCCCCATATTCATCGATCAACTGCAAGGGGTCGATGACATTGCCCTTGGACTTCGACATCTTCTGGCCGTTCTTGTCCCGCACCAGCGCATGCACATAGACCGTCTCGAAGGGCTCGACGGGATTGCCATCCTCATCCTTCATGAAATGCAGGCTCATCATCATCATCCGGGCCACCCAGAAGAAGATAATGTCGAAACCTGTCACCAGAACGTCTGTCGGGTAGTACCGCGCCAGCTCCGGCGTCTTGTCCGGCCAGCCCAGCGTCGAGAAGGGCCAGAGCGCGGAGGAGAACCAGGTGTCCAGCACATCCTCGTCGCGAGTCAGGATCTCACCCGGCGCGAAGTTTTCCAGCTTTTCCTGCACCCAGGCTTTCCACGGACCTTCATGGGCAAGATAGTGCTGAACGGCTGCATCCAGCGCCTCTTCCTCGGTCTTCTCAACGAAAACCTGACCGTCCGGACCATACCAGGCCGGGATTTGATGCCCCCACCACAGTTGGCGGGACACGCACCAGGGCTGGATGTTTTCCATCCACTCGTAATAGGTCTTTTCCCAGTTCTTCGGCACGAATTTGGTGCGGCCTTCGCGCACGGACGCAATCGCCGGCTCGGCCAGCGTCTTGGCATCGACATACCATTGCTCGGTCAGACGCGGCTCGATCGGCACGCCACCGCGATCGCCATGCGGCACCATGTGCTTGTGCGGCTCGATCTTGTCCAGCAAGCCTTCCGCTTCCAGAATCTCGACAATCTTCTTGCGCACGAAAAACCGGTCCTGGCCCTGCAACTCGGCCCAGACCATCTCCTGCTCGCGGCTGGGCGCCAGACCTTCCAGGAAGTCGTCATTGTCCGTAATAGTCACGGTCGCGTCGACATTCAGGATGTTGATCATCCTGAGGCCAGCGCGCTTGCCCACCTCGAAATCGTTGAAATCATGGGCAGGCGTCATCTTCACCGCGCCGGTGCCTGCGGTCGGATCGGGATATTCATCGGCAACGATCGGAATGCGACGGCCAACGATGGGCAGGATGACATGCTTGCCGACAATGTCCTTATAGCGTGCATCGTCCGGATGAACGGCAATGCCGGTATCGCCCAGCATGGTTTCCGGACGGGTGGTGGCAACCACCAGATAATCGCGCGTTTCCCATTCCGTCGGCTTGCCATCCTCGTCGAAGGCAATCGGATGCTGGTAGGTGACACCCTCTTCCAGGGGGTAGCGCAGATGCCAGAGATTGCCGTTGATCTCATGCTGCTCGACTTCCAGATCGGAAATCGCCGTCAGGAGCTTCGGGTCCCAGTTGACCAGCCGCTTGTCCTTATAAATCAGGCCCTGCTTGTAGAGCGTGACGAAGACTTCAAGAACGGCCTTGGACAGGCCCTCGTCCATGGTAAAGCGCTCGCGCGACCAGTCACAGGAGGCGCCCAGGCGCTTCAACTGGTTGAAGATCATGCCACCTGATTCGGCCTTCCATTCCCAGACCTTGTCAATGAAGGCATCACGATCCATCTCGCGACGGCCCGGCAATTGCCGTTCCATCAACTGGCGCTCGACCACCATCTGGGTGGCAATGCCCGCATGGTCCATGCCCGGCTGCCACAGCACATCCTTGCCGCGCATGCGCTCGAAGCGCACCATGATATCCTGCAGCGTATTGTTGAGCGCGTGGCCCATATGCAGTGAGCCGGTCACGTTCGGTGGCGGAATCACGATGGTGAAGCTGTCTGCGCCCGGCTTGGCATTGGCACCGGCGCGGAAGGCATCCGCCTCGTCCCAGGACTTGGCGATCTTCGGTTCGACGGCAGCGGAATCATAGGTCTTATCGAGCATTTTATGACCAGACGTTCGTGGAAATCAGTCCCCGTGTAAACCGGAGCGATCCGGCAGTGTCAAGGACACTAGAGCATGTCGTGCAAAAGTGTGCAGCGGTTTTGCGAGAACGACATGCGTTAAAAGAAGAAGGTAAAGCACGTTGAGTGAGGCTGATAAGCCTCAACGTGCTTTAGAGCATATCCGGTGAAAACCGGTTCATCGCATATCTCCAAGCATCTGTTTTGATGCATTTCCGGGCGGAAATGCTCTAAACAAGAAAGCCGCGCGGACAAGCGCGGCATGGGTATGTTCAGGAGACAGCCAGAGGCGCAAAGCGCACTCCCGGCCTTATCAGCGACGCGGGCCGCGGGCGATCCGTTCGATCTCTTCGCGCACCAGACGCTCAACCAGCGTCGGAAGATTATCATCCAGCCAATCCTGCAGCATAGGCCGCAACATCTCCTGGGCGATTTCATCGAGAGAGCGCCGCTGCTGGCCATCCACTGCCGCCGCCAGTTCCTCAAAGGAACGCGCCACCTGCGCGCCCGCCTGCAAAGACAACAGGCCACGATTTTCAGGCTCCGTCTGCGGCATAGGCTCCTCGGCCTGCTGCGGCGCCGGAGGCTCGGCAAACCGCGGCTGGCTGAAAGGCTGGGCGCCGCCGAAATCTGTTTCCCGAGCCTGATAGGGCTCCGGAGACGGCGCGGAAACCGGCCTCAAGGCTGGCGGCTGCGGCAGATCCTGCATGTCGTCTTCACCGCGCTCGGAGGCAGCCCGAACGCGCGCCGCCAGATCGGCAAGCGACACATTCTTCTGCTGAGGTTGCTGGTGCGGCTGAGCCTCTGCACCGAAGGCAGGGCCCGGCTGATTGGCCGGCACCGGCAGATCCATGGGGGTTGAGGCAAAATCATCGGTCTCATGACCGGCCATATCGCTTTCGAAAGCGGAGGCGGCATCATAGGGGCGACCGGACGGCGCCTCGTTGCTTTCGATGATCCGGCGGATGGAGGCCAGAATTTCCTCCATGGACGGTTCACGCGATACATTGGGCTGTGCCATTCCATTCCCCGTGTGCTCAATGACAGCTTGCCGCTCCTCTTCACGGGCGCGGCAAGCTTCAGGCTCATTCACTCAAACATTGCAGACCGGCAAACCGTTCGCAGCTTGAGGCCAATCTTTGTCTTTACGTGTTTCCAGACGAGAAAACCGGCTCCCACTTTTCTCAAGGAAAACACTCTATCCACCTGCCATCATGCAGATGTCTATTCGACACTGTAGGATAGGCGCTGGCGCAAGGAAATCGCTTCTCCCGCAGCAACAGCCGCAATGCACAGGTTTATCACCGGCTGGCCGGGGCTCTCGTTACTTGCCGCTGGTGGTGCGCAGACCGAACCACTTGTCCTTGACGGCCTCATAATGCGCTTCCGCATCATACTCCGCCACTTGCAAGCCCTGGCTTTTCACCGTCAACTGCCCGGTGGCCGCCAGAACCGAATAGCTGGCCACCACCTGATTGCGCTGATATCCGACAAGGCTTTCCTGGGCATCGAGCACAACCTGCTGGGCGTTCAGCACGTCGAGCGTGGTCTTCTGGCCGACATTGCGCTCCTCCATCACGCCTTGCAGGGCAAGCTTTGCCGCCTCCACCTGCTTGCGGGAGGAAACGATGGCCACCGAGGCGGCATCCATCTGGGCATAAGCGGTCGTCACCTGCTTCTGCACACTGAGCCGCGCAACATCCACCTGCAATTCCTGCGCGCCGACATTTTCCTTGGCCTTCCGGATCTGGCCATATTCCGCGCCACCCTGATAAAGCGGAATGGTCAGCCGCGCCGTAATGGCGGCCGCGGAATAGTCACGGTCGGAGGATGGCCGGTCATCCGTGACGTGGCGGTCCAGCGTTCCCTGAATGGTCACGCCCGGCAGCATGGAGCCTTCGGCGGATTTCACCTGATATTGCGCCGAGGAAACCGCATGCTGTGCGGCCAGAACGGTCGGATGCTCGCGCATGCCGGTGGCAACTGCAATGCCGAGATTGGCGGGCATGGCCTTGGTGGCCTTCTGCGGCTGCTTCACGCCCTTCGGCGCTTCGCCCACCACCTGCACATAGGCAGCCTCGCTCTGCTTCAACTGCGAAATGGCGGAGGCCAGCGATGATTGCGCGCCCGCCAATTGCGCCTCGGCCTGGGCCACATCGGTGCGGGTGCCCTCACCCACCTGCAACCTGGCCTGAGCCGCCCGCAACTGCTCCTGCAAGAATTGCAGGTTCTGCTTGCGGATCACCAGAATCTGCTGGTCGCGCGCCACATCGGCATAGGCCTGGGCAGCACTCAGCAGGATCTGGATTTCATTGGCGCGCATGCTTTCACGGCTGGAAAGCACATTGGCTTCGGCGGAGCGCACATTGTTCAGCGTCTGGAAGCCATCGAAAATCATCTGGGTCAGAACAAGCTCATTGTCCACCTGATAATAATCGTTGGCGAGACCGGCAGCATAGGGCTTGAAGTTGCCGGTGGAGGTTTGCGTGGCATTGACCTGAGCACTCAGCTGCGGCCTGTAGCCCGCCTTGGCAATGGTGACATTCTCATCCGTGGCCCTCAAGGCAGCGCGGACGGAATTCAGATCCGGATTGTTGACATAGGCCTTTTCCATGGCCCCGAAAATGGTTTCGGCCTGAGCGGCCAAAGGTGTAAAAAAGGCGATAGGCACAACGCAGCCAGCCAAAAAGGACTGCCGCAGACGCGTTGCGGAAAGAGATTTGAAAAACAAGCCAGCCACAGACTTCTCCAACCTTCATGGTGGATCTCAGGATCGCCCGACTCGCATTCATTGCGTAGCGCAGACTCGCCCTTTACGAATTGAAACTCCGCCCTTCTTGTACTGTCAACGCAGGCAAACCTACGACCTGTGGTAATCACCAGAATTCAGCAACACCTGCATTAGCCAGACATGAGAGACATCATCACCATGCAGGGCGCAGATTGCGCGAAGCTTGCAGCATGAGAGTTTGACAAGCGGGAGATACGCTGAACACAACAGCGGCTTTTCATTTAAAGCACTGATTTAAAGAACATATTTCAAAAATAAGGCCAAACCCGATGAAAAGCCGGGTTTGGCAGGATCAATCCGCAAGGCGCCTTGTTTGCCACGGGGCGTGAGAATCAGAAAACGAATTCTGCGGCCTTGCGGAAGCCCGGAAGCGGGCGCACCGATGCATTGAAGGCGGGATTTCCCGCCACGGAACCGGCAGCCTTGACATAAAGCGTTGCCCGCGCCGCGTGGCCGTAGCCCACCACGGCCAGAAGACGGCCGCCTTCCCGCAACTGGGCAAACAGCGCTTCGGGAACCTCTTCCACCGCACCATTGATGAAGATCAGATCATAAGGGCTGTTTTTCTGCCAGCCCGATTCAAGCGGACCCGTGACCACGGAAACGTTGGAACAGTGGAGCGAAGCCAGATTGGCCTTGGCGGCCACGGCCAGCGTCTCATCGCTTTCGAGAGCCACGACCTCCCCCGCAAGCCGGGCGAAAAGAGCGGCCACATACCCCGTGCCCGTGCCGATTTCCAGCACACGGTCCTGCTTGGTGATCTCGGCAAGCTGAAGAAGCTTGGCCAGCGGCGACGGCTCCATCACGTAGCGGCCTGGCGCGATCTCCAGATCCTCATCGACATAGGCGACGGGCTTCAGATGATCCGCCACGAAGAGTTCGCGCGGCACGGAGAGAAAAGCCGAAAGAACGGAATGAGAGGTGACGTCCGTCGTGCGTATCTGGCTATCCACCATCTTCACGCGGGCTGCTTCGAAGTCGATCATTACGGTACCCGATCTTAAGCATGGGTTGCGTTCGACCATCGTGTTTAATCGGCGACGGTCCGGCTTTCAAGAGATGTCTTCCATAGCCTGAGGATATCGCGCTTTCCAGCCATAGAACGATACAAACGGAACATCAAAAACCTCATCGGGTTTGGCGAGAAAAAGCAGGAGGCCTTCATGTCCGAATTTCACCGCTACAGACCGGATCAACCCGCCCCCGAGGCCATTGTCGTGAAACTTTACCACTCCGGGCCCGAGATTCGCGGCTATGTGCGCAAAATCGCGGCAGCAGCAGAAGACGACACCATCTTCCCGGGCGAAGAAATGGAGCCGGAAAAGGCCTTCCGCCTCGCCCGTGAACACAGCGAGGGTGAGGCGCCAATCTATGTGGAATTGACGGAGGGGGTGCGCTGGCAGGAGAACTGGGGACAATTGCTATAGGCTCCGGGGCCGCCATCATCACCAAAATACCTTTTCAACAGCCTCCCGGAGGCTGCGCTGGAAATGGATCGAGAAAATTATGCCCGCTTCGTAGGAAGGGGCTTGCGCTTCGATTTGATCCGTTCTAAACGCCCCGTCACCACACGCTTTAAAACTTTGGAATGGCCTCGTGGCGGAGTGGTTACGCAGAGGACTGCAAATCCTTGCACCCCGGTTCGATTCCGGGCGAGGCCTCCATTCCCTTCTTGAAGATTGCCGTAGTTCCTTGATTTTTTTGCTGCCTCCTGTGTGTCGCAATCAATGGCGGTCACTTGTCTAGAAGGCTATTCCTCTACTGCATAATTCCTTAAATCGGAATCGATTTAAGGATAAAATTATGCAGCAGATTTAAAGCGTTACAGCGTCCTTTGTGCGTTTGATAAAACGCACGGCGCTGTAAGGTTCTCTTGTTGAAGCATAATCTTATTGGTCCTCGTATCACTCCGGTCGGATTATGCTCTAGGTTGATGACTCAGGGCTTGCCCAGCGCAACCGGAAGCTGGACGGGCTTGTCCCCATGATCCGCTTGAATGCCACGCTGAAGGCCGTATCAGAACTGTAACCGACCGAATAAGCCACTTCAGCTATGGATAACCGCTCATTTTCCAGAGAGTCGGCGGCCAGCATCATGCGCCAATGCGTCAAGTAATCCAGCGGCGTCTTGCCCACCCGCTCCTTGAACTTTACGCAGTAGGCCGTTCGCGACATGCCTACCGCTTGAGCCAGCAAATCAACCGTCCAGCGTCGTCTTACATCGCCGTGCATCAAGGACAACGAAGCCGCGATTTTTGGATCACTCATCGCCGGGAGCCATCCCTGGGCAAAGTCTCCCCTGGCCATATAAGCGCGGATAATATGGACCAGCACCAGATTGGCGAGGCTTGAAGCAGCAACCACGGCACCTGCAGCACTGGCCGACCCGCTTTCCAGACGCAACAAAGGCAGCAAACTGGCAAGGACCTCACTTCCAGGACTTCCCCTTGGAATGTGAACAAGAGACGGAAGAAAGCTCAGAAGGTCCGCCACGCGATCATCGGCAAAGGAAAATCTGCCTGCCGCGGCGACAGTGAGATCGCCTGTCTCGCCATAACGAACAATGCCGTCGGAACCCATATGGTCTTTGAATACGCGGAGGCCATCAACAGGCTCCAGATCCGGATCGGACCCGACACAATAGGACTTGCCGTTGGTCAACAGGTAGAAATCACCCTCTCCAAGATAGATGGGCTGTTCATCGTCCACCCGGACAAACCTGGCCCCTTCAATAATCGTGCCGAACTTCATATGGCGATAAGCCGGAAAACGGATCGCGTGACGCCCCCGAACTTCCATGCGGGACGAAAGCACGCTTTCAATTTTTAGCAATCTCAGGATGTCGGATAAGGGATCCAATTTTGAACTCTCGCAAAGGAAATCGGCTTTTTAGCTCATAGATGGAGCAGCCGAAAAAAGCCATATCGGAAGAACTGAAAAATTGGAGCATCAAGATGCAATACGCAAAACTCGGAAATACGGGCGTCTTCGTATCCCGCTTCTGCCTGGGCGCAATGACGTTTGGCGGCGCAGACAATCCCGCGGGAAACGCCATCGGCCGGCTGGATCAGACGGAAACAGATGCCATCGTCGGTCAGGCTCTGGATGCGGGCATCAATTTCATTGATACGGCAGATGTCTATGGCGGCGGCAATTCCGAAAAGCTGGTGGGCCAAGCCTTGAAAGGCAAACGTCACGACGTGGTTCTGGCGACCAAATTCAGCGGACGGACCGGCCCCGGCCCGAACCAGGTGGGCCAATCACGCCTGCACATGATGCGGTCTCTGGAAGAAAGCCTTCATCGTCTCCAGACGGATCACATTGATCTTTACCAGATCCACAACCTCGATCCTCTTACGCCGTTGGAAGAAATGCTGCGGTCGCTTGACGACGCGGTCAGGCAGGGCAAGATCCGCTATATCGGATGTTCCAATCTGGCCGCATGGCAATTGATGAAGAGCCTTGGGATTTCAAGCCGCGACAAACTCTCTTCCTTTGTTTCGGTACAATCCTTTTATTCGCTGGCAGGTCGCGATATCGAAGATGAACTCGTGCCGGCAATCACTGACGCTGGCCTCGGGCTGCTCTGCTGGAGCCCCCTTGCAGGCGGCCTGCTCTCAGGAAAATTCGATCGTAGCGGCTCGACAGATGCAAATTCACGTCGGGCAAAGATTCAGTTCCCCCCGGTCGATCAAGAGAAGGCATTCGATGTTATCGAGTCGCTGAAGACCATCGCAGCCCGGCATTCCGCGAGCGCGGCACAAATTGCTCTTGCCTGGTTGCTATCGCGTCCGGTGGTGACGAGTGTGATTGTTGGCATCAAGAAACCCGAACAGTTGGCCGATAACCTCAAAGCCTTCGACATCAAATTGTCCGATGACGATTTAAAGGCCCTTGATGAAGTCAGCCGTTTACCGGCGCGCTACCCCGGATGGATTCAAACCTACAATGCAAAGGCCCGCGTGCCTCAGGGCTACGAATACGACGGAGCAAGCTGGTCCTTGGGTGAACGGCCGGTCTGAACTCGCGCCTGATCGCGAGCCAAGAAATACCAAAAGCGCGAAGAAGACTATCACTCCGACGCCTTACAGCGCTTGTCGATCCTCGTTTCACTCCGGTCGGATTATGCTCTAAACATCTTGAATATCTCAATGGCCTCAAAGGCTTGCGGTATCCGAACATGCGTTACCAAGGGTCACGTTCAAAGGCCCTTGGCATGACACCTGCACAAAGATCGTCCGTCTCCCGACCGGATATTTTCCCGCCAAGCTCGAAAAGCGCCCCCGGTACAGCCCTCTGCGCGAACAAAACGCGATGAAGAGAGTTTGAACCGGGAAATGCAGAGGAGCGTGAAACCCATGCCCGGCGGCCCGGGTCTGATTTGATGAATGGAGCGGAAGCATGTTCGTGGGGAGCCCTGCTCCGCGGCAGCGCTTGGACGGATGCGGGATTATCTATTGAAATATCGAAAGCTCAAACGCAGGCTGATCGTGTTTTTCCACGATATGGAGCGGGTGCCGATATCCGCCCAACTGCGAGATCTGGCGCGGCAACTCGAGCAAGGTCTCCAACAACGGGTCAACGCCTGCAAATCTTCGGCAGAACAATGAGTGCGGGCCAGTCGGCGTACTGGCGGGCCATAGAGTGCCCGCAGATATCACAGAGGCCGCTAGGGCATTTCCAGGAAAAGTGGAAACCGGCTTTCCATCCAGACCGCATAAAAACAAAGAGTTAGATGAATTTCGTGCCTCTGTGAAGCACGGAAACACTTCAGGTTCCGGCCTAAAAATACCCTTTCAGGAACAATCCAGCCTCTCCCGCATTCAGTTTGTTAACCCATCCTATATCTGGAAGGACCGCCCTCATGTCCTATCAACGTCCAGACGACAGCAGTCGAGACGACGTCGTGGAATATATACCAGCCCTCAGAGCCTTTGCCCGCACCTTTTGCCGCCAGCCGGAAGAAGCTGACGATCTCGTTCAGGAAACGCTGGTCAAGGCGCTTTCCAATCTTGATAAATACGAGCCGGGCACCCGCATGAAATCCTGGCTTTTCACCATCATGCGCAACACGTTTTGCACCAAGGCCAAGAAGAACAAACGGGAGAGTGTCGGCATTGACGATGCAATGGCGGACCGGCTGGTGTCGCAGCCCGGGCAGGAATGGTCCGTGCATGCAAAAGAGGTGCGCCGCGCTCTTGAAAGTCTGCCCATGCATCACCGGGAAATTCTGGTGCTGGTTCTGATGCTGGGCGAAACCTATGAGGACGCCGCCGCCATCTGCGGATGCCCGATCGGCACGGTCAAAAGCCGCCTGAACCGCGCAAGACGGCAGTTGCTGATTGCTCTGAATGAAACCGAGGATGAAAATCTCAACACCGTCGGCGGCTACTGGCCGAACGCCACCATCCATTCGGCATAGGATCGAGATCTTTGTTTTTGCGCAGTTCCGGCCGGGAAACCGATTTCCATTTTCGCTGGAAATGCTCTGAAGCACGTTGCGGCTTATCAGCCTCCTGCAACGTGCCTTACGTTCTTGTTTGAACGCATGTCGTTCTCGCAAAACCGCTGCACACTTTTGCGCGACATGCTCTAAATACCCGAAATAATTTCAGTTTTTGGGGGAAATGCCAAACAGCCGAGGAACACGCACATCTTTTCCGAGTTGGACCCCTACGCAACCATTCAGGGAGAAAGCCATGCGTGTCGTGAATTTGATCACCCTTCTGCTCGTGATTGTCGGCGGGGTAAACTGGCTGCTGGTCGGCCTTTTCAACTTTGATCTCGTGGCCACCCTGTTCGGTGGCCGGGAAGCCGCCCTTGCAACGGTCGTTTACGTGCTGGTCGGGCTTTCGGCCCTGTGGCAGATCATGCCGTTCGTCCGCGCCCTGTCCGTCGGCGAAAACGCTGCCGAGGCCAACACCTCCTACCGCGCGTAATACGAAGAGTCATTGAAAATGACTCTTCGTATTCCCCTTTCGAATATCTCAAGCCCTTGATGCATTTGAGATATTCGAAATTCTTTCAAGGCGAGGATGTATTAGCATCTTCGGGCCTTGGTATGAGCAGCAAAACTCTGCGCTCATCAGATCGACCAGCCCCCGCCGTGTCGCGGGGGCTGCTTTATGGGGATTGCGCCTGATCAATGGGTCGAACTGTTGGTCACGCCCGCCTGCTCGAAAGTGGCCATGCCTGCATGGCAGGCGGCGGCAGCCTTGACGATACCCGCCGCCAATGCAGCGCCCGTCCCCTCGCCCAACCGCATGCCCAGCGCCAGAAGCGGTGTCTTTCCGAGCTTGTCGATGGCCCTGAGGTGGCCGGGTTCACCGGAGACGTGACCGATCAGGCAATGATCGAGCGCCGAAGGGTTGGCAGCCTTCAGGATGGCAGCGGCAGCCGTTGCGACATAACCGTCGATCAGCACTGGAATCCGCTCCACCCGCGCGGCCAGAATGGCGCCCGCCATGGCGGCGATTTCACGCCCGCCCAGCCGTCGCAGCACTTCCAGAGGATCGGAGAGATGATCGCGGTGGAAAGCGACCGCCGTGCGCACCGCCTCGATCTTGCGCTTCAGCATCTCGCCATCGGACCCCGTGCCGGGCCCCACCCAGTCCTCGGCTTCGCCCCCATAGAGCGCCAGATTGATGGCGGCGGCAATGGTGGTGTTGCCAATGCCCATTTCCCCGATGCACAGAAGATCGGTGCCGCCGGCAATCGCCTCCATGCCGAAGGCCATGGTGGCGGCGCAATCCCGCTCGGAAAGCGCCGGTTCGCAGGTGATGTCACCTGTCGGATAATCCAGCGCCAGATCGAAAATCTTCAGGCCGAGATCATGCGTCACGCAGATCTGGTTGATGGCCGCACCACCGGCTGCGAAATTCTCCACCATCTGCTGGGTGACGGACGGCGGGTATGGCGTGATGCCGTGACGGGCCACACCGTGATTACCGGCAAAGATCGCCACCAGCGGACGGTTGACCTGCGGCGAGCGTCCGCTCCAGGCAGCCAGCCACATGGCAATCTCTTCCAGCCGGCCCAGCGCGCCGGGCGGCTTGGTCAACTGCCGGTCCCGCGCCCGCGCCGCTGCCAGCGCATGGGTATCAGGCCCGGGAAGCTCCTTGAGCAGGGTGCGGAAATCATCGAACGGCAAGCCGGTTACGGTCATTACGAAGGCTTTCTTGTCTTTTTGGGCAAATCAGGCTTTGGTTGGCCTCTCTTACAGCATCGCGCCGAAAAGTGGGAACGGCTTTTCTGAAAAATCGGATCGGGCATGAAACAGACAGGCGAGGAGAACCGGATGAAAGAGAACGAATGGATCGTGGATCTAGCCCGTTCGATCGCCTTTCTCAGCAGGCTGCCGGTCTCTTCACGGTTTTTTCGCGGCCATGACGGCAGCATGGACCGCACGGTCCGCGCCTTTCCGCTGGCGGGGGCCGTTCTTCTTGCCCCGGTGGGGCTCCTATTGGCGCTCGTCTCGGCCACGCATGCCGGTGCGCTGTTTTCCGCCATCGCGGCGCTGACGCTGCAAATCATGCTCACAGGCGCGCTGCATGAGGACGGGCTGGCCGACAGCGCCGACGGCCTTGGCGGCAACCATCAACGCGAGCGGGCGCTGCAGATCATGAAGGACAGCCGCAACGGCACCTATGGCGTTGTGGCGCTCATCCTCTCGCTCGGTCTTCGCGCCACGGCCATCGCAGCCTTGGTCAACCACCTCTCCCCCATGGATGCGGCGCTGTGCCTGATCGGCGTGGGCGCGGCCAGCCGGGCGCTGATGGTGTGGCACTGGCAGGCGCTGCCCTCGGCGCGTCCGGAAGGGCTGGCGGCGTCACTGGGAAAGCCCACGGAAAAATCACTCCATGCCGCCTTGTTTCTCGGGGTGGCGCTGGCAGTCATCACCATCGGACCAGCCACCTCGCTCTCCCCGCTTGCCATCGCGCTGGTCACGACGGCGCTTTCGGCCTATGCCGTCAATGCCTTTGTCGAACGGCGGCTGGGCGGCAGAACCGGGGATACGATCGGCGCCATGCAGCAGATCGCCGAGATCGTTGCCCTCGGCACGCTTGCAGCGACGGTCTGAGGTAGACATGCCGGAACTTACCGCCTCCAAGCTCATTTCCACCCCCTGCACCGGTGTCTGCCGGATCGAAGCGCCGCAGAACATCTGCGCTGGCTGTGGCCGCACGCTGGCGGAGATCGCGGGCTGGGGCAGGATGAGCGAAACGCAAAGGCTGAAGATCATGGCAGGCTTGGAACAGCGAAAAGCCAGTATGGGAGAGACGGGCTGATGGGCTTCGTAATGGTTCTGCTCATCCTGGTGCTCGGCACCGGCCTTCTCATCGTCAACCGGGACACCGGCCAGACCTTCGGATTGGAAAACGATGACTTTGCCCGGTTTCTGGCGCTTCTGCCCTTTGCCTTGCTGCTGATGGCTGGTCTGTTCACCAACAGAAGCAGGCTCAGCACCAATCTGCGCTTTCTGGCGGGATGGGTGCTTTTGGCTCTGTTGCTCGTTACCGGCTATCAGTATCGGCAGGATCTTGCGACCATCGGTAACCGGGTGATGGCCGGGCTGGTGCCGGGGCGGGCCATCGTCACGCAAGCCAGCGATGGCACGTCGGAAGTGCTGCTGCAAAGGGGCCTCGGCGGCCATTTCGTCGCCAATGTCACCACCAATGGCGCCACGATCAGCATGATGGTGGACACCGGCGCCAGCGCCGTTGTGCTGCGCGCCGAAGATGCCTCCAAGGCGGGCCTCCATCCGGATGACCTCGATTACCGCATGCCGGTTTTGACAGCCAATGGTCGCGCCATGGCCGCACCCGTGCGGCTGAAGCGCGTGGAAATCGGCCCCATCGTCCGCGAAAATGTCGACGGGCTGGTGGCCGAGCGCGGGCGGCTGGACCAGAGCCTGCTCGGCATGAGTTTCCTCTCCACCCTCGATACAGTACAGATCCGCTCCGACGAGTTGCGACTGCGCGACTAGATCACGTCCGGTGAACACGAGTTCACCGGACGTGATCTAAGCTTTTGTTTTTACGCATTTCCGGACGGAAAACCGTGACTACACTTTTCCTGGAAATGCTCTAATCCGGCAAGGCACAGCTTGCGACAGGCGAATCATGTATCAGCGCGCCTTGTATTGGCCGGATTGCTCAGGCATCGCGGCTGGGTAACATAAATGAGGACTGCTTCTTGGACGTGATGAAGAGATTTATCGCTACAATCATGCTCGGTTTGGGGCTGGTAACCGGAGTGTCTTCACTCTTATCCCTTCCGCCCGAATCCGCTTTTGCTCAGGATCAGGCCCCTGCGAAAGACCAGGGGCAAACTCAGGCGCAATCTCAGGACGCGCTGTTTGCGCCCGACGATCCGATCAATCAGGCGCCGAAACTGATTGCCAAGGGCCAGAAGCAGATCGACAGCATTACCGCTGCAATCTCCAAAAACACCGAAAACGATCGCGACCTGATCAATTATAAATCCCAGCTGGACGACCTGACCGGCGAAATCCTGGCCTATCGCGCCTCGATTGCCCCGCGCGCCGACGATATTGCCGCGCGGCTGAAGGAAATCGGCGATCCACCCAAGGACGGTCAACCGCCGGAAGCCGCCGAGGTCACGCAGCAGCGCAACAAGTTGAACGGGCAGAAGACACAGATCGCCTCGGTGCTCGGCCAGTTGGACGATCTCTCCAAGGCGACAGGCGATCTCTCCGCCAAGGTCACCGCCCTTCGCCGCGATCTCTTCACCCGGCAATTGCTGGCGCATACGGAAATATCGCTCGACCGCGTCACCTCGGCGGTTCAATCCATCGGACCGGAAACCCAGCGTTTCACCGACCTGATCGATGGATGGATCAGCTTTGCCTGGCGCTTCAAGAAGGTGCAGCTTGCTTCGGCCTTCCTGCTATCGCTGGCGCTTGCCTTCGGCATGCGTATCACGCTGTCACGCATTTTCGGCCCCATTATCGAGCGTGGTCGACTGGAGGAAAACCCCTCCTATATGAGCCGGTTTTCCGTGGCCTTCTGGGTCACGATCATGCCGACCATGGCCTTCAGCTTCTTCCTGGCCAGCAGCTTCTTCTTTCTCGATACCTTCAATGTGATGCGGCCGGACATCGCGCCGATCATCGGCAGCCTGTTCAGCTTTCTAGGCCTCGTCTATTTCGTCAGATGCCTGGGCCATGCCCTGTTCAATCCGGAAGCGCCGAAATGGCGGCTGGTCAGGTTGTCCGACAAGGGCGCGCGCCATCTGCAGAATGCGCTGATCGCCATGTCGGTCATCAACGGCCTGGATTATGTGCTGGGATCGGTAACCGAGACGCTCGGCTCTCCGGTCGATCTGACGGTGCTGAAGAGCTTCATTTCCTCCACCCTCGTCGGCTGCATCCTGCTGGCGGTTTCCTTTGCCCGGCCTCTGGTGCCGAAGGGCAAGGATGCAAGCGCCAGCGGCGGACGTCCCTGGCACCGCCACACCTCGATCGCGCTGCGGCTGTTCGGGATCGGCATCATCCTGGCAAGCTTTACCGGCTTTGTCGGCCTTGCCCGCTTCATCGCCACGCAGATCATCCTGACGGGCGGCGTGATTGCCACCATGTATATCGGCATCCGCTCCGGCAAAGCCGTCTCGGAGCGGGACCGCTTCGCCGAAACCATTATCGGACGTGCGCTGCAACGCCGCTACAATATGGGTGCGGTGGCGCTGGACCAGATCGGCATTGCCGCCGGACTTCTCATCTACATCTTCGCGCTCGTCCTCGGCATCCCGCTCATCCTGATCACCTGGGGCTTCCAGCCGCCGGATATCCAGACATGGTTCTACAATCTCTTCATCGAGATCAATATCGGCGGCATCCGCATTTCCATCGTCGGGATCATCAGCGGCATCGCCATTTTTCTCATCGGCGTCGTCTTCACCCGCTGGTTCGAGAAGTGGCTGGACGGCAATGTCATGGCCCGCTCCCAGGTTGATCCCGGCGTGCGCAATTCGGTCAAGACCTCGGTCGGCTATTTCGGCGCCATCGTCGCGGGCATCATGGGGCTTTCGGCAGCAGGCATCAACCTGTCCAGCCTCGCGCTGGTGGCCGGTGCCCTGTCGGTCGGTATCGGTTTCGGCCTTCAGAACATCATTTCCAACTTCGTGTCAGGGCTGATCCTTTTGATGGAACGTCCCTTCAAGGTTGGCGACTGGGTGGCCACCGGCACCAGCGAAGGCTTCGTGCGCCGCATCTCCGTCCGCGCCACCGAAATCGAAACCTTCCAGCGCCAATCGATCATCGTGCCCAATTCGCAGTTGATCAATGCCTCCGTGGGCAACTGGACCCACCGCAACAAGCTCGGGCGCATTGACGTAGCAGTCACGGCCAAATCCTTCTGCGATCCGCGCAATGTGGTGGCCGTGCTGAAGGACGTGGCCTCCTCCACCCAGGGCGTGCTGCGCAATCCCGAACCGGTGGTGGTCTTCAAGGATTTCACCGATGCGGAACTGCAATTCGAAGTGCGGGTCTATGTGGCCGATATTCTCTCCGGCCTTTCGGTGCGCAACGAATTGCGGCTGAGCATTTTCGAACGCTTCAAGAAGGAAGGGATCATCCGCGAGGAAACGCCTCCGCCTGTCGAAGAGCAGGCGGAAGAGATCGAGGAGAAAAGCCTGCCCGAGGACGCAAACCCGGACAAGAGCAAGCTTTCCTGACGAGACGGCGGCTCAAGCCGCCGCTTCGATCAGCACCATATCGAGCATGAAGGAGCCATCCTCTTCAATGCAAAAATGGCTTTTGACGGGGGATGGCGCGGCCTGCTGCAAGGCGCGGATTGCCGTAACCAGCGGCTCAGGTGTCGCCATGCGGGCCGTCCAGCTTGCAAACTCCATGCGGGAGCGGAAATGCCGACAGGCCTCGACCCGGAAGCCTGCTCGCGTCAGCTTTTCCGTCCACTCCGCCAGGCTGTAATTGCGAACATGCGAGGTATCCCGCAACAGTTCGACCGACTGGAGATGCGTATCGAGCAAAGGCACGCCCGGCGCGATGACATCGACGAATACCGCTGGGCTTCCCGCCTTCAGCACCCGGCGCGCCTGACGCAATCCCGCATCGACATCATGCCAGTGGTGGGCCGTGAATCGGCTGGCAAGAAAATCGAAAGTCTCAGCGGCAAAGGGCAGAGCTTCGGCGGAAGCCTGTTCAATACGAAGATTTGAATAGCCCCTGCCCGCCGCCGTCGCCCGCACGGCCTCCAGCATTTCGCAAGACAGATCGACAGCTGTGACAGTGCCGGAATGGGGCGCCAGCGCATAGGCCACATGCCCGCCGCCACAGCCCAGATCCAGTGCGGATAAAGGCGATGCGGCTGAAGCCAGGGCGGCAATCCTGTCCAGATCAGCACCGGAGGCATGAACGGCACTGGCCACATAGGCCTCTGCCCGGGGGCCGAACTGCGCCTGCACGTTTCGGTCGTGATCCCGGACCTTGTCATTTGGGGTTGGTGTTACCATGGATTTATTCCTGCTAATAAAAAAGAACGATTTCCAGGAAAGCGAATGTTCCTGATCGGGAGGCCCGACCAAGGCAGAATGCCCCAAAATAATACCAGTACAAGATAAGCAGTTATCCTGTTATAATTCATGCCATGCTAGACCTAGAACAAAGAAGATTGCTTGGAGAATTCGTCCGGGCTCATCGCGAAAAACTCACCCCCGAACAGCCCGGCGGGCGCCGTCGCACGCCGGGACTGCGCCGCGAGGAACTTGCCGAACGAGCGGGGATCAGTTCCACCTGGTGTGCGTGGATCGAGCAAGGGCGGCAGGTGCAGGCTTCACCACAGGCGCTGGCCCGGCTGGCCAATGCGCTGGAACTGACCAGGGCCGAGCGCGCTTATCTGTTCGAGCTTGCCGACCGGCGCGACCCGGAAGACAGCGATGATGGCCCCCTGGAGGATGCGCCCGCCTCCCTGATTGCCGCCGTGTCCTCCGTGCCTCATCCGGCGTATGCGCTGGACCGTTACTGGAATGCCTGCTCCTGGAATTCGGCCGCCGCCGCCCTTTTCCCGCACTGGCTGGGAGAAGAAGGTACAGAGCGCAATGCCATCCGCTTCGTTTTCACCCATCCGATCGCCCGCCAAAACCTGATTGACTGGCAGGCGCGCACCCGCAGCATGCTGGCGGAATTTCGAGCCGATTTCAGCCACTCGCTGCGCGATCCTGTGTTCAAGGAACTCGTTGAAACCTTGCGCCAGGAAAGCCCGCTGTTTGACACCGCCTGGCAGGAACATTCGGTGATGGAGCGCGGCGGCGGCGAGCGCAGCTTTCGCCACCCCGAACGCGGCATTCTGAATTTCCGGCAGTTCAACTACCGCCCGACCGACAGGCCGGATTGCAAGCTGGTCCTGCTGTTTCCACTATAGAATTAATAAATATCATTTTTATTCAAAAATTAAATTTCACATTCGTTAATCATAGGTCACCAGTCACGTTTGCGCGATTAATATTTCAGCAATTGGTGATGTCTATAGTCATGGCAGTCCACTTTTTCTTGAAGGCAAGCCATGACCTATCTCGGTATTTCCGGTATGCAGTATTCCGGCGAAACATTTCCTGATGTTCGTATTATTGTCGCTGAGGATTCCAACGTCTTTACGTCGATGATCCGTCAGCGGCTCAAGGAAATTTTCAATATCGACGTAGAAATCTGCCGTACCTATGAAGATCTGATGATGGCAAACGAGCTGTCTGACGAACCAGTCAAGCTTGCCATTTCCAACATCAACCTGCCAGGCGCTGAAAATGGCGAAGCGCTGGAATATCTGATCGATTGCAATATTCCCACCATCGTCTTCACCGGCACCTTCCATGAGCAGACGCGCGAAAAACTGCTGGCGAAGGACATCGTGGACTATATCCTCAAGGACAATGTGTTTGCCGTGGAAATGCTGGCCGAATCCGTCTGCCGCTTTCTCACCAACCATCGTCACCACGTGCTGATCGTCGATGACAGCCCGACGGCGCGCGCACTGCTGTCCAGCCGCCTGAAGCGCTACAATTTCCGCGTCAGCATGGCCGAAAGCGGCTCCAAGGCGCTGGAAATCCTGAAAGCCAATGCCGATATCGGCCTTGTCGTGACCGATTACAACATGCCGGACATCGACGGCTTCGAACTGACCCGCCGCATTCGCGCCGTCCGCGGCTCGCACGAATTGCGCATCATCGGCGTTTCCTCCTCCACCGACCGCCTGCTGTCGGCCCGCTTCCTCAAGGTTGGCGGCAACGACTTCATGCTGCGGCCCTTCATCGACGAGGAGTTTTACTGCCGCGTGAACCAGAACCTGGATACGCTGGTGCAGATCCGCGCCGGACGAAGCCGGAGCCAGGCCGCCGCCTGACCTGCCGCAGCCGGAAAGGCGCATGCGAGCGTGAGGGATCGCAGCGCCTTCAAACCTGATCGAACAGGATGCCGCTAAAGCGAAGTCGGCCATCAAGCGACCGAAAGCAGCATTTTCAACGGGCATGTGCCCACAGGAACCCTCGCAACGCCCATGAATGACATGAGTCTGCCCGCCCCCCAGACCCCTGCCACCCTCCCGCCTCAGCATGAGCGGCGGGACCGCTCCGCCCTTTCGTCAGGCGGCAGGCAGCATATCCTCCTGATCGAGGATTCGCGCTCCATATCCCGTGCGCTGGCCCATCAATTGCAAGTTGCTCTTGATGCGGAGATCACCTGTTGCCTCACCTCGAAAACCTGCCATGAAGCGCTGGCTGACAAAAGCCGCCGCTTTGATGTCGCCATTGTCGATCTCAACCTGCCGGGCGCCTCGGACGGGGAAATCCTGAACAGCGTCGTGGCGCAAGGCATTCCCGCCGTGGTGTTCACCGCCCGTTTCGATCTGGACCTGCGCGAGAAAGTGGTGGAGCGCGGGGTTGCCGATTACATCATCAAGGACAATGACCGGGCACTGGACATGGTCGTGGCATCGGTAGAGCGGCTGCTGAACAATGCGCTGGTGAAGGTTCTGGTGGTCGATGACGTCAGATCGGCGCGCCAGGGTCTTGTAGAGCTTCTGCGCCTGCAACGTTTCAACGTCATTCAGGCCCGCACGGGCCAGCAGGCGCTGGAAGCGCTGGATCAGGACCGTGATATCTGCCTGATCCTGACAGATTACCACATGCCGGACATGAACGGCTACGAACTGACGCGCCTGATCCGCAAGCGCTTTGCCAGCGACGAGTTGCGGATCATCGGCATTTCCTCCTCCTCGGACCGGCTGCTGTCGGCAAGTTTCCTGAAGGCGGGCGCCTGCGATTTCGTCTACCGGCCCTATGTGGCGGAGGAATTGCAGTGCCGTATCAATCTGCATGTTCAGGCCCTGTCGCAGATCCGGCAATTGCGCGCCGCTGCTTTCCAGGACTATCTGACCGAACTTTACAATCGCCGCTATTTCTTCCGCGAAGGCCCTGCCCTGGTGGAACGCTGCCTGATGCGCGTGGAGCCGTGCAGCGTGGCTATCCTCGATATCGACCACTTCAAGAAGCTCAATGACAGCTTCGGCCATGACAGTGGCGACGTGGTGCTGAAAGCCGTCGCTGATTACCTCAAAGGCGTCTGCTGTCCGCATGGCGCGCTGCTTGGCCGTCTGGGCGGCGAGGAGTTCGGCATGATCCTGCCAAATATGAGCCTGCGGCAGGCGCTAAGCTTCTGTGACAGCATCCGCGGTGACATTGCCACTCTGACGGTGCCCCTGCCCGCTGGTGAAACCACTGTCACCGTCTCCATAGGGCTTGCGGAAATCGGAGGACGGGAATCCTTCGACAATTACCTGCATGCCGCCGACCAGTTTCTCTACCTCGCCAAACGGTTCGGCAGAAACCAGGTCTATTCGGACCTCTCCGTGCTGCCCGAGCAGCAGGCGGCGGGCTGAATCATCTCGGCGGAGCCCCTGTCGACCGCGTCACCCAATACGGAGAAAGCGTTGTTTTCGTGCCAGTCGAGATCCATCGCTAAAATTACACTTTTCCGGGAAATGCTCTATATAGGCCTTCGAAACCGGACAGGCCTATGCGGATAGAATGACACCCATCATCTCCATCAAAAATCTCGGAAAGACCTATTCCAAGGGCTTTACCGCCCTTCAGGACATCACTCTCGATATCGAGGAAGGCGAGATTCTCGCGCTTCTTGGGCCGAATGGTGCGGGCAAGACAACGATGATCTCGATCATCTGCGGCATCGTCAACGCCACGTCCGGCAGCGTCAGCGTCGGCGGCCATGATGTCGTCAAGGATTTCCGCAAGACGCGCAGCATGATTGGACTGGTGCCGCAGGAATTGACGACGGACCAGTTCGAGACCGTGCTGAACACGGTGCGCTTTTCCCGCGGCCTGCACGGCTGCAAGGCCAACCCCGCCTATATCGAGAGGATATTGCGGGCTCTCAGCCTCTGGGAAAAGCGCAACTCGACACTGCGGGAGCTCTCCGGCGGCATGAAGCGACGGGTGCTGATCGCCAAGGCGCTCTCCCATGAGCCGAAAGTTCTGTTTCTCGATGAGCCGACGGCGGGCGTCGATGTGGCGCTGAGGCGGGATATGTGGTCGCTCGTCAAGGAACTGCGCGCCACCGGCGTCACCATCATCCTCACCACCCATTATATCGAGGAGGCAGAGGAGATTGCCGACAGGATCGGCATCATAAACAAGGGCTCCTTGCTGCTGGTGGAGGAAAAGGCGGCGCTGATGCGCAAGCTGGGCGGCAAGCAGATGCTGCTGGATCTGGCCGAGCCGATGAAAAGCCTGCCGGGCCGCCTGGATGACTGGAAGCTGACCCTGACGCAGGAAGGGCGGCAGATTGTCTATGACTACACGCCTCAGGCCGATCCGGGCGCGCTGATGAAGCTGCTGACGGCGCTGGAAACCTCCGGCATCGCCGTCACCGACATTTCCACCCGGCAAACCTCGCTCGAAGACATTTTCGTGTCGCTGATCGGAGACAAGACCCCATGAACCTCCAGGCGATTTCAGCCATCTACCGTTTTGAAATGCACCGCATGGGCCGCACGCTTTTGCAAAGCGTCATCTCGCCGGTGGTATCCACCTCCCTCTATTTCATCGTCTTTGGTGCAGCCGTCGGCTCCCGCATGGATACCGGCATGAATGTCGGCTATGGCGGCTTCATCACGCCGGGGCTGATCATGCTGGCGCTGGTGACGCAATGCATCTCCAACGGCGCCAACGGCATCTATTTCCAGAAATTCACCGGCACCATCTATGAAATCCTCTCCGCGCCCATCGACATGGCGGAGATCCTGATCGGCTATGTCGGGGCAGCGGCCACCAAGGGCATGATCGTCGGCCTGATCATCCTGGCAACCTCGACACTGTTTGTCGACCTGCGCGTCGACCATCCGGTGCTGATGCTGGGTTTCATGGCGCTCACCGCGCTGTCCTTCAGCCTCGCCGGCTTCATCATCGGTGTCTGGGCGCGAAATTTCGAGCAACTGAGCCTTGTGCCCATGCTGGTCGTGCCGCCCCTGACCTTCCTCGGCGGCACCTTCTACTCCATCAACGCCCTGCCCCCCTTCTGGCAGGCCATAAGCCACCTGAACCCCGTCTTCTACCTGGTCGCGGGTTTCCGCTGGAGCTTCTTCGGCGCCGCCGACATCAACCCGCTGATCAGCCTTGGCATGATCAGCCTGTTCCTGCTCGTCTGCGTCACCGTTCTCACCTGGATCTTCCGCACCGGCTACCGTTTGAAGAGCTGAACGGCGACAAAAATAAAAATAAAAAACCGGTAGAGCCTTCTGCCGGTTTTTTCTTGCAAAGAATCAGACGCCTCGCTTGCGATGACCCAGAAGGTCAAACGTTATCCACAGCAATCCACAGCTATTTTGCGGGGGAACTTCGGAACATCAAGAGAACAACGCGTCAATCACAGCGAACACAACCAGAACCGATGACATTTTTTCAACGAAACGGCGCAATGGTTGTCATGCAAGAAGAAAGCTTGGGACCATTCGCGTCGATAATGGCAGCGAATTCATCTCGCGAGACCTTGATCTATGGGCCTATCACAAGGGTGCCGTGCTCGACTTCTCACAACGAGGCAAGCCGACCGACAACAGCTACATCGAGAGTTTCAATGGCAAGTTCCGCGCCGAGTGCCTGAACGCCCACTGGTTCATGAGCCTTGACGACGCGCGGGCAAAGATGGAGGATTGGCGTAGAGACTACAACGAGTTCCGGCCACACAGCGCGATCGGCAACAAAGTGCCGATTTCGCTCATGAACGGCTCATCGGCACCCACGCCGATCTGAGCCAAAACTCCGGAAAATTCCAGCCCCCGCTGGCCCAAAATCGGGGAGCACGTCAGCTACGGCGTAAAAACCTGACGACTGCTATTCGTTGCAAACGTCTTCGCCCAAACCAATATCGTCGAAGGTTAAAATGTCAGCTTCACCGATTTTCCCATTCGTACCAAGGCCTGAGACAGCATCTCCCATGCCTGAGTTATAACCGCGATTATAGGAAGCCATCGCCAAAATAGCCATAAACAGGTCTTGCGTCATGCTCATTTGTAAAGCTCCGTCGAAAATCGTCTTGGCGTCAGGTACTGAATGTCGGGATCGCGAGCGTCTGTTGATAGACGCGGTGGATTCGGAATAAGGGTCGGACGTTCCCGGCCAACTCTTTCCAACCAAGGCAATACTTCCTCAACCCGTCCTTTGGTCACGGGTTCATCGGTAATCGCAATGGTAACGGCGCTCAGGTGAAAACCAGGGCCGAACGCGGCTTCCAGATTGTCTGGATCAACCCGCTTGACGCTGGCTGGATTATGGATGTCCTCAAACGTCACAAACAGCGGGTATTTCTCACGCGGCACATTTATTGTCGCACGAAGCGCTTCAAGGCGATCATAGATGGCATTGTTCTCATCACGGTTTTCTGCCCGTTTGGACGGGAAGAAAGCCATGCGCGCAGTAGAGAGACTGTATTTATCCAATAACACAAAGAGAAAACGGTCGTGGCCCAGATCAACCGTGACCGCTTCTCCCAATAAGCCGGTGGTGCTCGCGCCTGCACTATCACCGACACCCCACCAGCGTGGTGATTTGGTCAGTTCTACAGCACTCACCGCACTCCCAGTTTTCAATCCATCTGGCGTCATCACCGACACCGTCAGCTTCTGGTGCCAGTTCCAGTCACGAAAACCAAACATGTCGCATCCCGAAAGGAGCCCGACAGATAGAAGACCGAGCGCAAGCTGTAGATGTATTTTTATCCATCTCACGTCACCGCCCCTGCATCCTGGTCCGCATCGCGCGGACAGCAGTCCGTTCCAGCGGAAACTATAACGAGTTCCGGCCACACAGCGCGATTGGCAACAAGGTGCCGATTTCGCTGAGAACGGCTCATCGGCACCCACGCCGACCTGAGCCAAAACTCCGGAAAATTCCAGCTCCCGCTAGCCCATAATCGGGGAGCACTTCAGTCTCGCCATTCCAGTCATAAGCCACGGCATAAAAACTGGCTGCTTGCCACGCCGCGTATTTAATATCGTCGAAGTAGGTATCTCGAGGAACTACCGAGGCATCACCCACCTGATTGCCGGGAACAGAATAACCCTTATGGTAGCCTCTGTTGTACGCATCCATGGAGAGAATGGCCATGAAAAGCTCAGATGAAATACTCATAGATCTCTCCATTGATCAGGGGAAATGAAATCGAGTTTTGTCACGGTTTGTTCTACGGTGCGGTCTTTAGCCAGACGAGGCTTCTGGTTAGTCGGGATCAAGCGACGCACTTGGTAAAACCACACCAGTGCCCTCTCTACATCTCCCTGCGTCACAGGTTCGTCGGTGATCGACAGGGTTATCGAACTGATCCGATAGCCGGGGCCGAAGTTAACCGACAGATCATCCGGATTTACTAGGTGAACACTTGCGGGACTGTTGATGTTGTCGAAGGTCACCAGCGGCGGATACAGATCTCTTGAAAGTTGACGCGATCCACGGATACTTTCAAGGCGATCATAAACCTCGATAAGTTGGGCGCGATCCCCTGGCTGTTCCTCCTTCGGAAGGAAACTTTTGCGAGCCGTCTCGACACCGTAATCTTGCAGCAGCGCGAACAAGTAACGGCCCCTACCGAGATCGACTGTTACTGCTTCTCCTGACAAACTACTACTCGCACTACCCGCAAAATCTCCCAATCCCCACCATTCTGGCGAAACAGAAAAACGGGCGCTGGTAACGGCGCTGCCGGTCTTTAAACCATCTGGCGTATCAATCGTGACCGTCAACTTCTGGTGCCACCGCCATTCGTGAAAGCCGAACATGTTGCATCCCGAAAGGAGCCCGAGAGATAGAAGACCGAGAGCAAGCGGCAGATGTATTTTTATCCGTCTCACGTCACTGCCCCTGCATCCTGATCCGCATCGCGGAAAGCAGTCCGTTTCACCGGAAACTCGGCGCGTGCAGATGTCACGGAGTTAGCGGGTTTCATGCGGTCTGGCGTCGCTACCGATACCGTCAGCATTAAACGCTGCCTCCCCAGTGGCATCTCAATTTATGGTCTTGGCTTGATCAATATCAGAACTTGGTGCGTTTACAGAGACCAATTGCTTCAGAACCTCACGATCGACCAGCTGCGCAGCAACAGGTTGAATCCTGACCTAGCCAGTCTTCGCGACATGATTCAAACTCTTGAGCACCATCGTGGCCAGCTCCCGTGACGGTGCAATCACGTCCAGTAACCAGACCTTGTCACCGCTTCTCCAGTCGGCTGATTTCAGTCGGACCGGAAAGACGGCAGCCTTGATTTGTTCACGAATCTTAGCTTCGAGTTCATCTGAGACGGTGGCCCAAGTAGCAAGTGCCTCAGATGTAAACACGGATTTCGGACATGAACTACCGTCCCCCACGGACACTTAGTAAGTCAATGACAACGGTTAAAGTGTCAAGTCCCAATGCGCGAGACAGAACATTTTTGGGTCCGTTGCAAAATCCCCGTTGAGCTGCCTTGGATTGGTCGAAGCGTCCACCCCCGAGAAGGGGAAGCGTATTCCTCCGTGGGAAATTGCCAGGAATCCAGCCTGCCACCTGTCGTCAGGCATTCAAGCCATACGCGCGGCATCAACA
>NZ_JAUSWH010000012.1 GCF_030815125.1 Allorhizobium paknamense | reverse complement strand
CCTTGCGCTTGTTCGCGGCCATTCAATCCCATCCCGTTCAACAGAACACCCATCCTGATTGAGTTTTGACCCTAGAGCATTTCCAGGAAAAGTGGAATCCGGTTTCCCGTCCGGAAATGCGTAAAAACAAAGAGTTAGAGCGCCGATCTGATTCAATCAGATCGAAAAGCGCTCTAAAACCGCACGAGGTCTTCAAGTTCGGGCAGGAGAACCACGCTCTCCTGCTCGTTCGGATCGGTACGCGCAATCACCGCCACGCAGGGCTCGCTGGAAAGATTGGCCGGCAGATGCGGCACCCCTGCCGGAATGTAGAAAAGCTCGCCCGCCCGATGCACCACATGGTTTTCCAGCCTGTCGCCAAACCAGGTATGGGCCTCGCCGGAAATCAGATAGATCGCCGTTTCATGCGCCTCATGCATATGCGCCTTGGCGCGCCCGCCGGGCGGAATGGTAAGGAGATGCATGCAGATGCCCTTGGCGCCCACGGTTTCGGCGGCAATGCCGGCAAAATAACTGAAACCCTGCTTGCCGTCATAGGTATCCGTCGGGCGGACCAGCTTGCAGGTGGGCTTTTCGAGATGATCCATGACGGCTCCTCCGCGGCTTGGCTTATTATAAGCCTAGCGGAAGATTGGGGCAATTTCACCCATCCCTTAAGAAATTTGCTATTGTAAGATGCATGAGCGACGCCCATCTTGTGCGCCATTGTGGGTGAGGTTGTCCAGCATCGGGAAATGCGCGGACAGCCGGTGATGATCGCGGGCGATAAAACCGCTGGCCGGTGCTTGTCGTAGAATAACCGATCCTGGACGTTTCGGAGGGGTAGAGAGCGTGCGCACATTCGTTTTTCTGGCAGCAACCGGCCTGCTTTTCAGCCTTTCGCTTGAGAGGGGCCAAGCCGCAGACCCCGCCCCTGCCGCAACGGAAGCCCGGCTGCCGGCCATTGTGGTGACTGAAACCATGAAGCGCCATCTGACCGAGCGGGTGCTGGCCACCGGCACCATCCGGGCCGTGGAGGAGCTTTACGTTGCGCCGGAAGTGGACGGGCTGCAGGTGCAATCGCTGCTGGCCGATGTTGGCGATCATGTGACGGCAGGCCAGGTGCTGGCGACGCTGAATGGTGACAGCCTGAAACTGCAGAAGGCGCAGCTTCTGGCCAACAAGGCCCGCGCCGAAGCCTCGCTCACCCAGGGGCGCATTCAGCTGACGGATGCTGAAGCGAGCGCCCTTGAAGCCGAGCGGCAGTTGAAGCGCGGTCAGGCGCTGGTCACCGGCGGCACCATCTCCACCTCGCAATTGCAGCAGCAGGAAACCTCCGCCATCAATGCCCGCAACCGGGTGGAAACCGCCCGGCAGGCCATTGCCATTGCCGAAGCGGAACTGAAGGCGGTGGACAGCCAGATCGACGATATCGACCTGAAGCTGGCGCGCACCGAGGTGAAGGCTCCCTATGGCGGCGTGGTAACGGCGCGCAACGCCCGCATCGGCGCTATTGCCACGGGCGCAGGCCAGCCGCTGTTCACGCTGATCCGCGAAGGCCAGCTGGAACTGGTGGCGGATGTTTCGGAAACCGATATTGCGAAAATGAAGACCGGCCAGCGCGCGGACGTCACCATTCCGGGCCGTCTCGAACCGCTGACAGGCCATATCCGGCTGATCTCGCCCGCCATCGACCAGACGACACGGCTGGGAGCCGTGCATGTGGAGCTGGATGATGACGGCGTGGCGCGCCAGGGCATGTATGGCAGCGCCTCGATTGCCGTTTCCGCCGTCGATGGGCTGGCGCTGCCGCTCTCGGCGGTGAATACCGGCAAGCACGGAGCGAGCGTGCGCGTGGTGCGCGACGGCGTGGTGCATCAGGTAACCGTCAAAACCGGGATCGAGGAAAACGGTTTTCTGGAAATCGCGGAAGGGCTTCAGGCCGGAGACATGGTGGTGGCGAAGGCCGGGGCCTTCGTGCGCGATGGCGACCGGATCAGACCCGTGCGTGAAGATGTGACGGCCTCCAACTGACGGACGATGACGATGAACTTTTCCGCCTGGTCGATCCGCAATCCGGTTGCGCCGCTGCTCGGCTTCTTTCTGTTGATGGTGCTGGGCATCCAGTCCTTCAACAAGCTGCCGATCACCCGTTTTCCCAATATCGACGTGCCGATTGCCTCCATCACCGTCACCCAGAGCGGCGCCTCGCCGTCTGAACTGGAAATGCAGGTGACGAAGGAAATCGAGGATGCGGTGGCCTCGATCAACGGCGTGGATGAAATCCAGTCCACCGTCACCGACGGCACCTCCGTGACCTCGGTGGTGTTCCGGCTGGAAGTGCCCACCGAACAGGCCGTGCAGGATGTGAAGGACGCCATCGACAAGATCAGGGGCGACCTGCCCGCCGATGTCGATGAGCCGATCGTCGCCAAGGTGGATGTGGAAGGCCAGGCCATCCAGACCTATGCCGTCACCGCGCCGAATATGTCGCTGGAAGAACTCTCCTGGTTCGTGGACGATACCGTCAAGCGTGCCCTGCAAGGCCAGCGCGGCGTGGGGCGCATCGACCGCTATGGCGGCGCCGACCGCGAGGTGCGGGTCGAGCTCGATCCGGACCGGCTGAACTCCTTCGGCATCACTGCCGCCGATGTCTCCAAGCAATTGCGCGGCACCAATGTCGATATCGGCTCGGGCCGCGGCCAGATTGCCGGGGCCGAACAGGCCATCCGCGTGCTGGGCGATACGCGCGACCCGCGCGTGCTGGCCAATGCCACGATTGCGCTCAGCAATGGCCGCTTCGTCAAGCTTTCGGATCTCGGACGCATCTACGACACCTATGAGGAGCAGAAATCCTTCGCGCTGTTCAACGGCGAGCCGGTGGTGACCTTCGCGGTGTTCCGCGCAAAGGGGGCCTCGGAGGTTTCCGTGGCCGAAACGGTGGCGGAAAGCCTGAACAAGGTGCGCGCCGCCAATCCGGGCGTCGGCATCGAGCTGATCAGCGATTCGGTCTATTTCACCCACGGCAATTACGAGGCCGCCATCGATACGCTGCTGGAAGGGGCAGTGCTGGCGGTCATCGTCGTCTTCCTCTTCCTGCGCAACTGGCGCGCCACGATCATTTCTGCCATCGCCCTGCCGCTCTCGGCCATTCCGACCTTCTGGATCATGGACATGATCGGCTTTTCGCTGAACCTCGTCAGCTTTCTGGCGCTGACGCTGGCCACCGGCATTCTGGTGGATGACGCGATTGTCGAGATCGAAAACATTGCCCGCCATATCAAGATGGGCAAGACGCCCTACCGCGCCGCCATCGAAGCGGCGGACGAGATCGGGCTGGCGGTGATTGCCACCACCTTCACCATCATCGCCGTTTTCGTGCCGGTCTCCTTCATGCCGGGCATTGCCGGGCAGTATTTCATCCAGTTCGGGCTGACGGTGGCCTTCTCGGTGTTCTTCTCGCTGGTGGTGGCGCGCCTCATCACGCCGCTGATGGCGGCCTATCTGATGCGCCCGGAAGACGGCGAGGAAGATCACGAGCATGAAGGCGGCTTCATGCGGGTCTATAACCGGCTGGTGGCCGCCACCACGCGGCGACGCTCGGCGCGCTATCTGACCCTCGTCGGGGCCTTTGCCTTCCTCATCGGCTCCATGGCGCTTCTGGCGCAGGTGCCGGGCAGCTTCCTGCCGCCGGATGACGCAGGCCGCATCATCCTGAATGTCGAACTGCCGCCCAATGCGACATTGGCCGAGACCGAAAAGCGCACCAAGGCCATCTATCAATCCGTGAGGGATCTGGATGGGGTGGAAAGCGTCTTCGTGCTCGGCGGGGCGTCTGCCAAGGGCGAACTGGAGCTGCGCCGCGCCACGGTGACGCTCAACCTGGTGAAGATCGAGCATTCGCTGGTGAAGACACTGGTCAATTCCACCGTCAACGCGATCCCGCTGCTGGGGCCGCATCTACCGAAACTTCCGGTGGAAGGCCGCACCCGTCCGCAATGGGCCATCGAGGCGGATGTGTTCCAGCGGCTGCGCGACATTCCCGATATTCGCGTGCAAAAGCTCAACGACCGGGGCGAACGCGATCTGGCCTTCAACTTCCTCTCCAAGGACGAGGATGCCCTGAACGATGCGGCGAGCCTGCTGGTCGCGAAGCTTTCGACGATGCCGCAACTGGCCAATGTCAGTTCCGACGGTTCCCTGCCGCGCCCGGAACTGCAAATCCGCCCGAAGCGGGATGAAATGGCGCGGCTCGGCATTACCCCGCAGCAGGTATCCCAGACCATTCGCGTTGCAACCATTGGCGATATTGACGCGCAATTGCCGAAGATTTCGCTGGATGACCGGCTGATCCCGATCCGGGTACAGCTGTCGCTGGACATGCGCCGTGATCTCGCGGCCATCCGCGCCCTGAAAATCCAGACGGCGGCAGGCGCAACCGTGCCGCTCTCCACCATTGCCGATATCGACTATACGGAGGGTGTCAGTTCCATCAAGCGCAACAACCGCAACCGCGTGGTTTCCATCGGCGCGGACCTGCCGCAGGGCGGCGCGCTGGATACGGCAACGGCGGCCTTCAAGCAGGCAGTGGCCGAGGCCAAGCTGCCCGCCTCGGTGTCGCTGGCCGAAAGCGGCGATACCAAGGTGCAGAACGAAATGCAGGAAAGCTTCGTCAATGCGATGATCCTTGGCCTGATGCTGGTGCTGACGGTGCTGATCCTGCTATTCAAGGACGTGATCCAGCCCTTCACCATTCTCTTCTCGCTGCCGCTGGCAATTGGCGGCGTGGCGGTGGGGCTGATCCTCACCAAGAATGCGCTCTCCATGCCGGTGCTGATCGGTATTCTGATGCTGATGGGCATCGTCACCAAGAACGCCATCCTGCTGGTGGATTTCGCCATCGAGATGCGCCGTCACGGCATGGAGCGGGTGGAAGCGATGATCGAGGCGGGCCGCAAGCGCGCCCGGCCGATCATCATGACCTCGATTGCCATGTCGGCGGGCATGCTGCCGTCGGCGCTCGGCGTCGGTGAAGGCGGCTCCTTCCGCTCGCCCATGGCCATTGCCGTGATCGGCGGCATCATCGTCTCCACGGTGATGAGCCTGATCGTGGTTCCGGCCTTCTTCCTGATTATGGACGATCTCTCGGTGCTGCTGGCGCGGCTCTTCGGCCGCTTCGTCGGCCGCAAGGAGGAGGAACCGGAAAGCCTGGATCTGCCCACACTGACCGCGCTTTCCCGCGGCAATGCCGAGCGCATCGACAACTTGCAGACCCGGGTGGCCGCGCTCGACGGCATTCGCCCGCCCCATACGCACAATGCGGCGGCAGAATAGATATTACAGCGCCGTGCGCCAAATATGGCGCACGGCGCTGTAAGCGGCATATCGCCCCATAACAACAACGGCGTCACTTGAAAAAAGTGGCGCCGTTTGTGTTTTGATTGATCGAAATCAAACACAAGCTCCCCGGCTCACCGTAATTTGACCCCATCCAAGGGGCGGCGGAACCGGATCGTGACATTCGCAACTGAATGTCCTCCGGGAGGGGCACCCCGACGGGCGCGCAGGGCACGCCTTCTTTACCGAAAGCGAGAGGCCTGCCCCCGTCGGGTATCGCCTGTTTGAGAGGTACAAGGAGCTGGCAAGCCGTGAACAAGGTACTGAATTTGAACACGCGCGATCGAAACATTCTGGTAAGGTCCCCGCTGATGTCCGCTTTGGGACCGGGATCGCTTGCCCGGATGATGGAACTGGCGACAGTCCTGAATTTCGAGACCAAGGACATTCTCTTTCGCGAAGGCGAGCAGGCGGAATATTTTTACTGCGTTCTCTCCGGCTATGTCCGCCTTTACCGGCTGAACCGGGATGGCCGCGAAGCCGATATCCGCATCTGCGGCTCGGGCGATACCTTCGCCGAATCCCTGCTGGCCATGGGGGAGAGCTATCACTACAACGCGCAGGCCGCCGAAAACGTGACCATTGCCCGCTTTGACCTGCAAAAGGTCCGGCTGCTGGCCGAGCAGGAGCGCGACATAGCCCGCGCCATCATCCAGTGCCTGTCCAGCTATCTGCGCAGCACGATGGACTGCATCGCCAATGACCGGCTGCAGACCGCGCCGCAGCGGGTGGCCCAATATCTGCTGGACAATTGCCAGGATTGCATGGGCACGGTTTCCATTCGCCTGCCTTTCCAGAAAAGCCTGCTGGCCGGCAAGCTGGGACTGGCCCCGGAAGCGCTGTCGCGCGCCTTCTCCTCGCTGCGCCGTGCCGGTGTGACGGTGCGCGGGCGGATGATCCAGATCAACGACGTCAATGCGCTGAAGCAGATCTAGAGCATTGTCCCGAGAAAAGTGTAGTTGCGGTTTTCCGTCCGGAAATGCGTAAAAACAAAAGCTTAGAGCACGTCCGGTGAACCCGTGTTCACCGGACGTGCTCTAATCGTTACAGCGCCACCTCTTCAAGCAAGGCCCGGCGATCCGTGATTGCCGGGCCTTGTTGCATTCACAATCCGCCGTGGCTCTTCAGGAAATCCACCACATCGGCCACGCCTTCGCCACGCTTCAAATCTGTGAAGACATGCGGATGACCGGCGCGCATGCGGTTTGCATCGCTCTCCATCACGGCGATATCCACGCCCACATGCGGTGCAAGATCTTTCTTGTTGATGATCAGCAGATCGGATTTGGTGATGCCGGGGCCGCCCTTGCGGGGAATTTCCTCACCCTGGCAGACGGAAATCACATAGATGGTCAGATCGGCGAGATCCGGTGAAAAGGTGGCCGCGAGATTGTCGCCACCGGATTCGATGAAGATCACGTCGAGATCGGGAATGCGCTCATTGAGATCGGCGATGGCCTGCAGATTGATCGAGGCATCCTCACGAATGGCGGTGTGCGGACAGCCGCCGGTTTCCACCCCGACAATCCGGTCGGAGGTGAGCGCCTGCATGCGGATCAACGCATCGGCATCTTCCCGCGTATAAATATCATTGGTGACGACAGCGACGGAGTAATGCTCCCGCATGGCCTTGCAGAGCTTTTCCGTCAGCGCCGTCTTGCCGGAACCCACCGGGCCACCGATACCGACGCGCAGCGGTCCATGTGCCGATTTCATCCTGTTCACCCTTTCTCAGCAGAGTCTTTCATTGCCGTTTGTCTTTTCGGATATTGCGGTCAAGCCGGGTCGCGCCCATCAGGACCGGAACAGCCGCACCTCCTGCGTTTCATGTCGGGCAGACGCCATGTCGGCCATGATGGTGGCGCTGCCGAGATCCTCGAGCGAAGCCTGCGCGGCGCGGTGGGCGGTCGCCTCCACCTGCTCTTCCAGTTCCGCCAGCAGCGCCACGCCCTGTTTCTGCCCGCAGACACCAAGCCGGATGGCTGCGGAGACAAGCTGCGACAGGGCCGCGTGCAGATAGGCCGCCAGCGCTGCCGAACAGTCCACGCCATGGCGCGCCGCAACCGCACCCACCGCCACGGGATAGGCAAGCCTGCGCGGCAAAACATCCCCCTCACCCGCATGCCATGCCCCGGCAGCCTCGCAGAAGGCGGTGCCCAGCGCCATGGTTTCCTGATGCCGCTCGCGTGAGCCGGCCAGCGCCTCCGCCAGTTCCGCAACAGAGGCCAGCATCTCCGCGTTTGCCCGATGGGCCGCCGCCAGCAGCACGGCATCGTTCCACACACTGCCGTGGGCGATCAAAAGCGAAGCCCAGCGGCCAAGACCGGCGGCATCTCGCACCCATCCATCCTGCACGGCCCGCTCCAGCCCGCCGGACCAGGCAAAACCGCCCACGGGAAAGGCCGGAGACAGCCAGGCCATCAACCTTAAAAGCGCGCGATTGGACGAGATCGTCATGACGGGCCGCGTTCAGTGCGCATGGCCGTGGCCGTGATAGGCCCCGCGCACCGGCTGGAAGGGTTCCGTCACCTCCTGCACCTGCGCACCCAGTCCCTGCAGCATGGCGCGGATCACCGGGTCACGGCCGATCAGGATGCGGTCCGCCTCGATCTGGGCGGGAAGATGCCGGTTGCCGAGATGCCAGGCAAGTTCGAGAAGATGCAAAGGGCCCTTGGCTTCGATGGCATAGAGCTTCTCATCCGCAGCCTTCACCTCGATCAGATCGCCATTCTCCATCACCAGCTTATCGCCATCAGCCAGCAACACGGCCTGGGCGAGATCCAGCATGACCATGTCGCCATTGTCGAGATGCAGGAGCTTGCGGCGCAAGTGGCGCAAATCATGAGGTAAAACAACGATATGGGAAGGCGGGTCGGAGGCCTCCCCGGCGGGAAGAACGGAGGTGACGCGCAGCATGTGCACTCCAATATGGCGATGGCCGACATTGCACAAAAGGAGGGCAGTCCGCAATATGGAAAACCGGCCATGCCGGGCAGGCAAGGATCAGGATGCCGCCTGAACAGCGATAACCGCCTCCTCGGCGTCATCCTCGTGAATGACCCGGTTACGCCCCTCAGCCTTGGCCCTGTAGAGCGCCCGGTCGGCGGCGGCATAGATGGCTTCCTTGCGCCGTTCCGGCGTAATTTCGGCCACCCCGGCGGAAATCGTCAGATCGATCCACTGCCCATCGAATTGCAGGGGAAGGGCTGCAACACGCAGCCGCGCGGTCTCGACCAGGGCCAGCCGCTCGCCACGGCTTTTGCCGCGCAGGATCAGGCCGAACTCCTCTCCCCCAAGCCGGGCGCAAACATCTCCTGCGGCAGTCGTCTCCGCCAGCACATCGGAAACGGCGCGGATGACGAAATCACCGGCGCAATGGCCGTGATTGTCATTGATCAGCTTGAAACGGTCGAGATCGATGATCACCAGGCTCGCCTCCGCCGAGGTTTCCTCCAGCACCTCGGTAAAGGCGCGCCGGTTGAGCAGGCCGGACAATTCATCCACCCGGCTCAGATACTGATATTTCGCCTTGGCTCTGGCGAGGCGGCGCAATTCGAGACCGATGGGCAGGCCGGTGACTGTCGCGACGAAAGAGGAAACCAGCCAGGACATGGCAACGCCGACCTTCAGCGAGTCCGCGAAAGACGCGGTCAGGAGGCCGAAGAAGCGACAGAGAGGAATGGCAACGAACTGAAACAGCAAGGACAGCGAGATGGACAAAAACATCAGCCTCAGCACGAAGCCGAACACATTTCCCTCACGGGAAAGATCGTCAAAGCCCCGGCGCAGCGAAAGCCACTCCCTCAATCGAATCACCTGTCGCCCCCTGCGTTTGCGATGTTCTGGATAGGTGGCTTTTCTTGGCGCTTCCCTAAACCGATCGTTAAAATGCAACAGATCTTCGGGTCGCTCTTTTTTTGCAGGAGGATCGTGGAAAAGGCACAATGTCAGCTGGCTTCCCTCGAAACCCATGAAAAAGCCAACTCATCATCGCGATAACGCCCTGGACCGGTCACAGCGCATGATGCAAGAGGCAGACACGCAGTTTGACCCGGCCATTGCGAAGCCTCTTCACGTTCGCGTGACAAAAGAGTGGAGCCAGCCGATAAAGGCAGCATTGAGATAGTATAGCCCAGATTATCACACGCAAAGCGCGCAATCGCAGTAGAAAATAGAGTAACCACCTCACTTTCGCGTCGTAAGGTTAAATTCCCCATTCCTCATAATTGCCCGAAATTGCTGGCAAAAAAATCCAGCACTCGATGGAACAAAGGTGAAAAGAGATTGCACCCAGAGAAAACCGAATTACGTGATTGAAAAACAGTAATCCGTATATTTTAATGGGCGCATTATTGCACTTTAACGCGTTCTTAACCAAGACCATCTGCCCGTTACCGGGCACGCTGAACGCGGTTCATGATGATCCCGGAAAGCGCTGGAGATGTCTGACATGGCGATGAGTACGAAAGACACGAGCCGGCTGGCTAGAACGACTGCGGAGACCTTTGCCGGCAAGCGTAAAGAGCCTCGCCTTTCGGTGCTGGCGCCAACGCGTTACCCCTGGCGTTTCAATTCGCCGCGTGAAAGCCGGCATGCCATTGAAAACCGCAATTTCATTCCGATGAACTACATCTCGCCGAAGCTCGAAGGCATTACGATGTTTTCCCCCTTCCCGCTGAAGCGCTTCGATCTCGTGCATGCCTTCAACCGGATTCCGCTGGGCACCACGCCTTTCATCATTTCCTTCGAATCGCACATGCCGCGCGGCTTCGGCATTGAGAACAGCCGTTTCTATCGCTTCATGACCAATCGGCTGGCCAATGACCGGTGTCTGGGCATTGGCGCGATTTCCGAGCATGCCCGACGGATTTTCCTCAAGACCCACCGCAACAGCGCCGATTATGAAACGCTGCGGCGCAAGCTCTTCGTGCGCTATCCGAATATGGTGATCGAAGAGCGGGATGACGGCTATGACAGCGCTGACCGTGGCCCGATCCGGGTGGTATTTGTCGGCAATCATTTCGGCCGCAAGGGCGGCTGCGTTGGGCTGCGGCTGGCGGAACTGGCGCTGGAGCGCAATCTGCCGGTGGAGGTCTCGATCGTTTCCAGCATGGAAATGGGCGCAGTCTCCTGGACCGACCCGCTCTTGCCCGGCTATTTCGACCGGTACCGGCAATTGCTGAGCCTGCCGAATGTGCGCCACCACCAGAACATTCCCAATGCCCAGGTGCTGAAAATCCTGCGCAAGGCGCATTTTTCGCTGCTGACGACCTTCTGCGATACCTTCGGCTTCAGCGCCATTGAATCCATGGCCAATTACGTTCCGGTGATCGCCACCCGTCAGGGGGCGCTGCCGGAATTCATCAAGCATCGGCAGAACGGCCTGATGCTGGGCATGGAAACCAATGAGATCGGCGAATGGAAGCATATTGCCGATGACCGCAGCACCACGGAATTTGCCGAGGTGCATGCGCGGGAAATCGAACGGCTGGCGGAAGAGAGCCTTGCCGAAATCACGGCCATCATGGCCGACCGCAATGGCTATCAGGCCCTGCGCAAGGCGGCCTATATGACGGCGAGAACGACCTTCTCCGCCAGCGACGCCAATGATTTCTGGGACGATTACTATGTGGAGGCATTAAGCCGCTACAAGGCAGGCCATAATGCCTTCCGTCTTCAACACAAGCCGTTTTAAAGCATTTTCCTGAGAGAAGTGCTTACAGCGCCGAGCGTTTTATCAAACGCTCGGCGCTGTAGCGTTTTGGTCTCTTCTCCCCATCGGGGGAAGTCCCCGGCAGGGGGATGAGGGGTTGCGAAGCTTTGCAAGCTTCTGCGTCGTATACTGTGGTCCGTGAAAGAATGAAGCGCTCTAAAGCCCGTTGCGGCTTATCAGCCCCATGCAACGTGCTTTAGTTCTTGTTTTAACGCATGTCGTTCTCGCAAAACCGCTGCACACTTTTGCGCGACATGCTCTAAAGCCCCATCGTCTTGCCGAGCAGGAAGACCATGGAGAACCCTGCCGCAATACCGCTTTTCGGATTGCCGGAGTAAGACGGGTTCTGCAAGGTGTTGACGTTCCAGACATAGGTGACCCAGGGCTGGAAGATGACATCGCCCGCCAGCACGAAATTCGCGTCGATGCCCACACCCATCTCATCGCGGCCCACGGTGTAACTGCCGAGATTGCTGGCCTTCAGGTAGCTCTGGGCATTGGAGGTGACGCGGTTCCAGAGGAACTTGACCGAGTAGCTGTCATAAGGACGGCTGGAAAACGGCCCGTTCAGGGTCAGGCCTGCATTGCCTTCATTCTGCAGACCGTAGCTGTTGTCCTCATCGAAGCTGGTATAGAGGCTGGCATAGACGGACAATGATGTCGCCGCCGGGTCATCGCTGGCCCGCCAGATAGTCTGGCGGCCACCGAGATAGATGCCGCTGGTGCCATCATGGGCATCCACCGTCTTTGCGGAGTCCTGCCGACCGTCATTATAATAGAACATCGCCTCGTAATATTTCGGATAGAGATCAGTCTTCGGCGAGGTCTGATAGACGAGATTGGCGAGGTAGAGATTGTTGTTCGGCTCTTCCAGGGTCACACCGTTCGGCAGCGTGACCTTGCCGTTCCAGCCCTCCCAGCCATTGGTGAAGGGAAAGGCGGTGTTGCTGCGCCAGAAGCCCACCTGCGCCGTCCATTCCGGCGTAAAGTGGTAAGCAGCGCGCGCGCTCCAGTTGGCATAGGGCGGCGGGTTCATGCCCATCCCATCCTGCGTGCTGCCCAATTGGCACAGGAAAGGCTGGTTACACAGCGCCTTGGCGAAATAGTTGGCCGCCTGATCGATACCGAAAGAGCCTTCCAGGCGATCATCGAACAGCTTTTGCTCCCAGATGAACTGCCGCAGATGCCATTCATCCGGAATATAGGGACCGGCATGACCGATGAAGGAATCGCCAGCATAGGTGCCGAATGTGCCGCTATTATAGGTCCAGGGTATGTACAGATAATGGAATCGAACGATCGATCCCGGCAATTCGACCAGTTTGTCGAGATCAAGATCGACACCCGCATCGAAGATCGTCACGTTCTCGTACTGGCCGGTCTTCTGGCCCATGCTCGGATTGGTCAGATAGAGATCGAAGGCGTTGAGATCGAAGCTGATGCCGATATCCTTCAGCTTCTTGCTATAGGGCGCAAGCGGGCCTGGACCGGTATCGCCATTGAGAAAGTCGATAAATCCCGATCCGCTCCCGGCATCCTGCGGCTTGATGGCGGGGCTATCGCCCGCAAAAGCTGTCGAAAGACACGAAAAAAGGCCGAGTGCCGAGAGCGCCCCCACTCTCCACTCCATAATTCCATAGGAAGTCAAAATTCAATCCTCTCCGAAAAGCAGAAAAATCCCCGTCTGCGGCGATGGACTTGGCGGCACCGTCCCAAGGACGGACAAAACCACCAAGACTAGGTTTTTACGCATAACCGAAGAAACGGTGCATCCATTTGCTTGCACAAAGCTGGATTCACCACGCAAAAACGCCGAAAATACAAGGATTTTTCCGATTCACCCTCAATTTCTAAGGATTATACAAGAGTGATGGAATGTATAACTGGAATTTTCGATAGGATATATCGGAGAGGGCGATAGTAGATCGCAGGCTTCCACTGGAGAGCATGTCCAGGTAAGTGCGCACTGCGTTGCGAGCGGAAATGCTCCAGAAGCGCCCGAAAGAACAGGGTTCCGGCAAAACCGCAGAGCGATTTTGCCGGAATAGCTTGTTTTAGAACAGAAAATAGCGCTGCGCCATTGGCAGGACCGTCGCCGGTTCGCAGGTCAGCAATTCGCCATCGGCGCGCACTTCATAGGTTTCCGGATCCACTTCGATATGCGGCATCAGATCGTTATGGATCATCGAGCGCTTGGAAATGCCGCCACGGGTGTTCTTCACCGCCAGCAATTGCTTGGACACGCCGAGCCGGTTGGCAAGCCCGCCATCGATGGCCGCCTGCGACACGAAAGTGACGGAGGAATTGGTGCGCGCCTTGCCATAGGCGCCGAACATCGGACGGTAATGCACCGGCTGCGGCGTGGGGATCGAGGCATTGGGATCGCCCATGGGGGCTGCGGCAATCACACCGCCCAGCAGCACCATATCCGGCTTGACGCCGAAGAAGGCCGGATTCCAGATGACGAGATCGGCGCGCTTGCCAACCTCCACCGAACCGATTTCATGGGAGAGGCCGTGGGCAATGGCCGGATTGATCGTGTATTTGGCGATGTAGCGCTTTACCCGGACATTGTCGTTTTCGCCGGTTTCCTGGGGCAGACGGCCACGCTGGCGCTTCATCTTGTCTGCCGTCTGCCAGGTGCGGATCGCCACTTCACCGACGCGGCCCATGGCCTGGCTGTCGGAGGAAATGATCGAAAACGCGCCGATATCGTGCAGAATATCTTCCGCCGCGATGGTTTCCTTGCGGATACGGCTTTCGGCGAAGGCAATGTCTTCGGGGATGGACGGCGACAGGTGATGGCAGACCATCAGCATGTCCAGATGCTCCGCCAGCGTATTGACCGTATAGGGCCGCGTCGGATTGGTGGAAGACGGAATGACATTCGGCTGGCCGCAAATCTTGATGATGTCCGGCGCGTGACCGCCGCCCGCCCCCTCGGTGTGGAAGGCGTGGATGGTACGGCCATTGATGGCCTTGATCGTGTCTTCCACGAAGCCGCTTTCATTCAGCGTATCGGTGTGGATCATCACCTGCACGTCATACTGATCGGCCACCGACAGGCAGCAATCGATGGCGCCGGGCGTGGTGCCCCAGTCCTCATGCAGCTTCAGCGAAGTGGCTCCGCCCAGCACCATTTCCTCCAGCGCGCCGGGCAGCGAGGCATTGCCCTTGCCCGCAAAGGCGAGGTTCATCGGAAAGGCGTCCGCCGCCTCGATCATCCGGGCAATGTGCCAGGGGCCGGGCGTGCAGGTGGTGGCCAGCGTGCCATGCGCCGGGCCGGTGCCGCCGCCCAGCATGCAGGTCAGCCCGCTCATCAGCGCCTCTTCGATCTGCTGCGGGCAGATGAAGTGGATATGGGCATCCATGCCGCCGGCGGTGACGATCTTGCCTTCCCCGGCAATGGCCTCCGTACCCGGGCCGACGATGATATCCACGCCCGGCTGCGTATCGGGATTGCCCGCCTTGCCGATGGCGACGATGCGGCCATCCTTCAGGCCGATATCGGCCTTGACGATGCCCCAGTGGTCGAGGATCAACGCATTGGTGATGACGGTATCCACCGCGCCGTCAGCGCGCGTCACCTGACTCTGGCCCATGCCGTCGCGGATTACCTTGCCGCCACCGAATTTCACCTCGTCACCATAGGAGGTGTAATCCTTCTCCACCTCGATGAAGAGTTCCGTATCGGCAAGCCGGAGCTTGTCGCCGGTGGTGGGGCCGAACATGCTGGCATAGGCAGCGCGGGACATTTTATAAGGCATGGTTCAGATATCTCCGTGGGAGGTGGAGGAATGGGGCGGCCCGAGGCGCGACAGGCGGCCTTCGGCAATATAGGCATCGATCAGCCGCTTCTCGGCGGCAAAGGGGTGGCCATCCCAGCCTTCATGGGAAAAGCCGGTGAGCACGATGTCATCCTGCCGATAGGCAGGCTCGGTCAGAAGATGGGTGATAACGATCATGCCGCTGCTCGGCACGACGCGCAGGTCGGGATCGTGGGCGCGCAAGTCCGCATCGGCCTTTTCATGCACGCCACCATCGATCACCACATGCTGCTTGCCCTCAGCCGCGCAAAAGGCCGCGAAGCCATCGGTATAGTCATCGCAGAAATCGTCGAGTTCCGGGTGATTGGCAAGAATGCCCTCCCGCAGGCTTTCAAACTTGGCGGGATCGCGCACCATCCACAGGGCATGCGCCGCCTTCACCGCCTCGCTCTCGCGCCATTCGGCATCGCCCAGCATGGCCTTGGCGGGGCGACCAGTATTGCAGAGCGCAATCACGTCGGTGCGGCGGCCCGCGGGTCCGAAATTGCGGCAACCATTGAAGCGGATGACCATATCGCAGGCGTCGATGACGGGTGCTGCATCCGCCGCGACATCGCCATTGCCGACAATCATGATCCGTCGTGAATGTCCCACCTTACCGTCCCGTTTCCTTGTAGAGCGCCTGCAACTCGCGCGTCCGCGCCTTGGTCAGATCGGTCATGCAGCTTGCCACCAGTTGCGGCTCCATCGAGCCGCCCCGGGCCTGAAAACCGTAAGCATCGCAATGGCCGTCGCGATAATCGATCCAGGCGCGCTGCGCCTTTTTCAAGGCTTCGACCGCGCCCACCTTTTCCTCGTCGGTGTCTTTCCAATAGGCATCCTGCTCCTGCGCCCAGGCGATGGCGCGCTTGTAGACGCGGTTCAAATCCTTGTCCGCCCGACCGTAATCCTCACCGGCGCAGAAGTTCATGTCCTGCTGGGTCTGCGGATCGGTGCAGTTGAATTTCGGCTGCTGCGCCTGCGCCGCTCCGGCAAGGCTTAAGAGAAGAAGCCCGGCAGCAAGAAAGGCGCCTTTCATAGCTTTCCCATCACCTGCTGGCGGAAGCCGTAAACCTCCCGCTTGCCGGAGAGCGGAATGAGCGTCACCTCCCGCGCCTGGCCCGGCTCGAACCGCACCGCAGTGCCAGCGGGAATATCAAGCCGCATGCCGCGCGCCTTTTCCCGCTCGAATTCCAGACCGGCATTGGTCTCGAAGAAATGATAGTGGCTGCCCACCTGCACCGGGCGGTCGCCGGTATTGGCCACCTTGATGGTCACGGTGTCCAGACCGGCATTCAGTTCGATCTCGCCTTCAGCGGCAATGAGTTCACCGGGGATCATGTTTCACTTACCTCTCGCTACAACAGATCAAGACATTATCTTCTCTGGAGAAACCACCGAAATCGTAAAAATGCATATCGCAATTATGCTAATTAAAATCCAAAATACGTATCTAGCAATTTTCAAATTTCCCGTCTTTTTTCTATCATAATACTTGACTATACCTTTAAGGCTACTTTTCCCAAATATTGTTCTCTCAATATGAAATTTAATGTATTTCTCATTTATCTGAATAATTTCAGCATGAGCCCTATATCTAAATATCCCATATATAGAAATTAAAACCGGGAAAAAGCTAACAACCCCAACAACAAACGTATTTTTGACCTGGCCTCCAACTAAAAACCAGTAAATAAGACCTATAGCAATTATACTTAATATTTCAAACTGGTTCATCGTGCGTATTTCTTCATCAATACGCATTCTGGCGGTTTTCATTTCTTCCTGAAGATAAAGGTAACGTGTCTTAACGTCAGCTCGAGCGGACAACCCTTTGGATTGCGGCGTATCACCTTCGATCATCGGCGGCTACCTCACCGGATCGGTTCGTGCACGGTCACCAGCTTGGTGCCGTCGGGGAAGGTTGCCTCCACCTGCACGTCATGGATCATTTCGGCCACGCCTTCCATGACCTGAGCGCGGGTGATCACATGCGCGCCCGCCTCCATCAGCTCGGCCACGGCGCGGCCATCGCGCGCGCCTTCCACAACGAAATCGGTAATCAGCGCAATGGCTTCCGGATAGTTCAGCTTCACGCCGCGCTCCAGACGGCGGCGCGCCACCATGGCTGCCATGGAAATCAGCAGCTTGTCCTTCTCTCTTGGGCTGAGATTCATAATCGCTCCATTTCATCCGGCGGAGGGAAAGCTCGGCTTTCATCGCTCCGCATCGTCACATCTCGATCTCGTTTCTTTAGAGCATAATCCGACCGGAGTGAAACGAGGATCGACAAGATTATGCTTCAAAAATAAAATGTTAGAGCGACGATCTGATTTAATCAGATCGTCGCTCTAATACCTCAGATATGCCAGACCTTCGGCACCGCGCCACCGTCGCGCAGCACCGAGAGCATCGGCACCAGCAGCTTGCGCAGCGCAAAGCCGTCGGCTGCGGCAAGCCGGGCCACCAGCTTGCCGTTCCACTGGCTGATTCCGACATCGCCTTGACCGGTAAGCCGCCGCAGCGGCTCGAGCCAGGCTTCTGCCTTGGCACCAACATAAATCAGGGTGGCAAAGGCCGCATGACCTTTCAACACGGCCGGTGCGGCGGCCAGTTCCGCCACCGGGCCAACCTCCTGCCCCGGCAGCGCCAGATCTTCGGCATGGATCAGCCTGCCCTCGCGGCGAATGCGCCAGCGATCCCGCACCATGCCATTGATGACGCTTTCACCGCGCGCCGTGCGGCCAAGAAGGATCGCCTCGACGGCCAAAAACTCGGCATTTTCGGCGAGATCGACATCCAGCCGGCGCGTCAGCGAGGCCTGATCGAAAAGAATGGATTCCTGCGGCAGCCAGTGCAGCACCGCCCCCGCGCCCACCGTGATGGTGGTGGTGACCTCCGCCGTATCGGCGGCAGCCTTGTAGATTTTCTCGCAGGCCTGGGTGGTCAGCGTCAGATGCGTATCCGGCCCCGCTTCGAAAGCCCAGCCCAGGCGGTCACCGCCGGTCAGTCCGCCGGAGGAATTGATCAGAACCGCCTCCATGCGGCCATCGAAGCTTTCGGGAATGCGGATTTTGGCGCAGCCTTCCTGATAGAAGGTCGCAAGGCGCGTTCGGCCATCCAGAGGTTTTGTCTTCAGCCGTCCGCGCCCACGCGCTCGCTGCGGCTTGATGTCGATGGCGTTTTGCACTGCGTTCCCCGTCTACCGTGAACGGGGCTTTGCGCCCTTCTGACCCGGCAATTTCATAGCGACGATTTTCCACGAAAATCGAGCTCTTTCAAGCAGAAAGGAACGCGAAACAAAAAAGACCGGCACGACTGCCTAATTCCTTAAATCGGAATCGATTTAAGGATAAAATTATGCAGCAGCTGTAAAACCCTACAGCGCCGTGCGCCATATATGGTGCACGGCGCTGTAGGGTGCCGGTCTTCAAGATAGGATTCAGGAGGATCAGAGCGCGCGCGCGGAAATCGACTCTTCCGCCTTGGCAGGCTGCGGCTTTGCCTTGGCCGTAGAGGCTTCACAGGCTGCCGTGGTGGCGGCAATCGCCGAGCCATCCTTGGCCTTGGGCGCCGTGGCGCAATCATTGCTCCTGGCAACGGCATTGGCGACAAGATTGCCATCGCGCTGTTCGAAGAAGGCCCACATGCGCTTGGCGGCAAAGACCTGCTGCTGCGGCTCCTTGGCATTGGCCGAGACAAGGGAGAAGCCGACATTGGTGGACGGCCAGTCATGGGTCTGGTCGGCAATGGTGTAGGAGAGAATGCGCGCCCCGCCCTTGCAACGCGAAAACTCCATGGAAGAGACAGCCGTGCCCTTGGTGAGGCGCGTATCCTTCTCGCAACCATCGAGCTCCGCCCAGCGATTGAGCGCGGTTTCACCGCCATATTGCCAATAGGGCTTGCCGCCGCCAACGTAAGGATTGGTATTGTCCTTCAGGCCCCAGAAGGCGATGATCGATACCGGCTTTGCCGGATGGCAGCTTTGCGGATCGGGAAGCCACTTGCCAGCCTCCTGCCGGGGATAACCGGCGCGCAGGCTCATGACGAAGCCGGCTGCCGAAAAATCGGCGTTGCCGTTGCAGATATATTGCGACAGCATGCGCCCGCCACCGGAATAACCGGAAGCATAGATGCGGCTCGAATCCACGCAGAACTTTGCCTTCACCAGCGCAATCGTATCGCTGAGATAGGTCGCATCATCCGGGCCATCGACATTGGTCACGCCCGGCACGTTCCAGGCATGCGTGCCTTCGAGCTTGCCGGAGAGCCCCCCTTGCGGGGCCACGACGATGAAGCCGTTTTCCTTGGCCACATCCGGCCATTGGCTGCGACCCATCTGATCGCGCGGAAAACTGTTGGAGCCATGCAGGTCGAAAACCACTGGAACCTTTGTCTTGGCCGTGTAGTTCGGCGGAATGAACACCACCGCCGTGCGCTCCATGCCGCCGGACTGGAAGGTGAGGTCCTGAAAACCGGCGCGCGCGGTCACACCGCAGCCGGAGCCTTCAGCGCGCGCGGACGAAAGGCCGAGCGCCAGCAGCAGGCAGGTGAGGATGGATGTCAGGCATGCACGCGAAAACGCTGCCAGCGCAAGCCGGCTGGAAATTGCATTCACTGTCATTCGATGGTCCGTCGCCAAAAGCAGTTTCAAACCGGCAGCACTCTTTATGTCGCTACCCCAACCGTCGCGAAGCCTTATCCGCCTGAAGCGGTTTTATGGCTGATCTTCGCAGTTGCGGGAAAATACCACATGATCCCACATTAGCAACGGCAAGATGTAAATAAAGTATCAAGGCTGGCTTGCGTCTTTCACAATCCGTGAGGGGGTTAGAGCATAATCCGACCGGAGTGAAACGAGGACGAATAAGATTATGCTTCAAAAATAAAATGTTAGAGCGCCGATCTGATTCAATCAGATCGAAAAGCGCTCTAAAAAACTCCTGCGATCACACGGTCAAATGCCGCCTTGCCTCCTCGGTATCCAGCACCTCCGCCGGTCCCTCATGGACGATTTCGCCGCGATCCATGATGTAGACGTGATCGGCAAGCTCGCGGCAGAAATCCAGATATTGCTCCACCAGCAGTATGGCCATGCCGGTGCTGTCGCGCAGATAGCGGATGGCGCGGCCAATATCCTTGATGATCGAGGGCTGGATGCCCTCAGTCGGCTCGTCCAGCACCAGAATTTTCGGGCGCGTCACCATGGCGCGGCCAATGGCAAGCTGCTGCTGCTGACCGCCGGAAAGATCGCCGCCGCGCCGGGAAATCATCGTTGCCAGCACCGGAAACAGGCTGAAGACGTCATCGGGAATGCTGCGCTCCTTGCGGGAAAGCGGCGCGTAGCCGGTTTCGAGGTTTTCCTTCACCGTCAGCAGCGGGAAAATCTCGCGTCCCTGCGGCACATAGCCCACGCCATGACGCGCCCGGTTGAAGGGCGCCATGCCATTCAGCACCTTGTCCTCGAAGCGGATTTCTCCGCCAGAGACCGGATGCTGGCCGGTGATGGCCCTGAGCAGCGAGGATTTGCCCACGCCATTGCGGCCCAGAACACAGGTGATTTTGCCCATCGGCGCGGTGATGCTCACGCCCCGCAGAGCCTGGGCGGCACCGTAGTGAAGATTGACGTTTTCGACATTCAGCATGATTACCGCCCCAGATAATTCTCGATGACCTTCTGGTCGGAAGAGACGAAATCGATCGATCCTTCCGCCAGCACGGAGCCTTCCGCAAGGCAGGTGACTTTCACGCCGAGATCGCGGATGAAGCCCATGTCGTGCTCCACCACCACCACGGAACGCGTCTTGGCAATTTCGCGCAGCAGAATGGCGGTTTCCGCCGTTTCGGCATCGGTCATGCCCGCCACCGGCTCGTCCACCAAAAGCAGCTTCGGCTCCTGCGCCAGCAGCATGCCGATTTCCAGCCACTGTTTCTGGCCGTGGGAGAGGTTGGCGGCGAGATCGTTCTTGCGGGCGGTCAGCCGCACGGTGTCGAGAATGGTCTCGATGCGGTCGCGGTCCTCTGCTGTCAGCCGGTAGAACAAGGTGGAGAAAACACCGCGCGGACGGTTCAGCGCCAGTTCCAGATTGTCCCAGACGGTGTGGCTTTCAAACACCGTCGGCTTCTGAAACTTGCGGCCAATGCCGAGCTGGGCGATTTCCGCCTCGTCCTTCTTCGTCAGGTCGATCTTGCCGCCATCGAAGAAAACCTCGCCACTGTCAGGTCTTGTCTTGCCGGTGATGATGTCCATCATCGTCGTCTTGCCTGCGCCGTTCGGGCCGATAATGGCGCGAAGCTCGCCGGGTTCGACCGTGAAGGACAAGGAATTCAGCGCCTTGAAGCCGTCGAAGGAGACGGAAACGCCATTCAGATAGAGCAGGCTGTTGGTGGTCTTGTCCGACATGGGCTTACTCCGCGGCCTGTGGTTTTGCTTCGGACAGGTCGGCGGCGGCCCGATGCTCGCTTCGCGAGCGCATCGCCTGCGCGATGGTGCCGACAATACCCTTGGGCAGGAAAAGCGTGACGGCCACGAACAGCCCGCCCAGCGCAAACAGCCAGAATTCCGGGAAAAGGCCGGTAAACAGCGTCTTGCCGCCATTGACCAGCACCGCGCCGATGATCGGGCCGATCAGCGTCGCGCGTCCGCCCACCGCCGTCCAGATGACGACTTCGATGGAATTGGCAGGCGCGAATTCGCCCGGATTGATAATGCCGACCTGCGGCACGTAAAGCGCACCCGCCACGCCCGCCATCATGGCCGAGACCACGAAGGTGAAGAGCTTCATATGCTCCACCCGGTAGCCGAGAAAGCGCGTGCGGCTTTCGGCATCGCGAATGCCGACCAGCACCTTGCCGTATTTCGATCTGACGATGGCCGAAGCCAGCAAGAGCGACAGCGCCAGCATCAGCGCGGTGATGGCAAAGAGGGCTGCGCGCGTGCCATCGGCCTGTACGTTGAAGCCGAGAATATCCTTGAAATCGGTGAGGCCGTTATTGCCGCCAAAGCCCATATCGTTGCGGAAGAAGGCCAGCAGCAGTGCATAGGTCATGGCCTGGGTGATGATCGAGAGATAAACGCCGTTGACGCGGGAGCGGAAGGCAAACCAGCCGAAGACGAAGGCCAGAAGGCCGGGTGCCACCAGCACCATGAGGGCGGCAAACCAGAACATGTCGAAGCCATGCCAGAACCACGGCAGTTCCTTCCAGTTCAGGAAGACCATGAAATCCGGCAGGATCGGATCGCCATAGACCCCGCGGGGGCCGATCTGGCGCATGAGATACATGCCCATGGCATAGCCGCCGAGCGCGAAGAAAGCCCCGTGCCCCAGCGAGAGAATGCCGCAGAAGCCCCAGACGAGATCAAGCGCCAGCGCCAGCATGGCATAGGTGAGATATTTGCCGAGAAGCGCCACCAGATAGGTCGGCATGTGCAGCGGGCTCGTCTCAGGCAAGGCCAGCGACAGCACCGGCACCACCACGGCAAGCGCCACCAGAATGGCGATGGCCATGACGATCTTGCGATCGAGTGCGCGAAGAAGAAACGCCGTTATCATGCGTCCACCGCCCTTCCCTTGAGCGCGAAGAGACCGCGCGGTCGTTTTTGAATGAAGAGAATGATCAGCACCAGCACGAGGATCTTGCCCAGCACTGCACCCGCATAGGGCTCCAGGAACTTGTTGAGAATGCCGAGCGAAAACGCCCCGACCAGCGTGCCCCAGAGATTGCCCACACCGCCGAACACCACCACCATGAAGCTGTCGATGATGTAGCTCTGGCCGAGATTGGGCGAGACGTTATCGATCTGCGACAGCGCCACCCCCGCCATGCCGGCAATGCCGGAACCGAGCGCGAAGGTGAAGGCATCCACCCAGGGCGTGCGAATACCCATGGATGAGGCCATGCGGCGGTTCTGGGTGACGGCACGCATTTGCAGGCCAAAGGAAGAGCGCTTCAACAGCATCAGCAGCGCCACGAAGACGGAGAGCGAAAAGGCGAGAATCCACAGCCGGTTCCAGGTGATGGCCAGCCCGCCGAGATCGAAGGAGCCGGACATCCAGCCGGGATTGCCCACTTCCTGATTGGTCGGGCCGAAAATGGAGCGCACGAGCTGTTGCAGCATCAGCGAAATGCCCCAGGTGGCGAGCAGCGTTTCCAGCGGACGGCCATAGAGAAAGCGGATGACGGAGCGCTCGATGGCAAACCCCACCGCGCCCGTGACCACGAAGGCAACCGGCAGCGCAATGGCCAGCGACCATTCGAACAGGCCCGGCGCATGTGCCCGGATCACCTGCTGCACCACGAAGGTGGAATAAGCGCCGAGCATGACCATTTCGCCATGCGCCATGTTGATAATGCCCATGACGCCGAAGGTGATGGCAAGGCCAATGGCCGCCAGCAGCAGAACCGAGCCCAGCGACAGGCCATAGACGATGTTCTGCACCGCTTCCCACAGACTCAACTTGGTCTCGATCCGGCCAATCGCCTTGTCGATGGCGCTGGCAAGGGCCGGATCGGCGCTGGCACGCAGCGGCTGCAGCACGGCCAGCGCATCCTGACCGCCGAGCCCTTCCACGGCCTCGACGGCTTGCAGCTTGGCATCCAGCGGGCGGTCGGAACCGAGAATGGAGACGGCGCGGGCCTGCTGCAAAAGCTTTTTCACCTCGCCATCCTTTTCGGACGCAAGGGCGGTTTCCAGAAGCTCCAGATTGTCGGCGCTGGGTGCCTTCAAAATGCTGGCGGCAGCTTCCAGACGCTTTGCCCTGTCCGGGCTCATCAGCGTCAAGCCGCCTTCCGCCGCCGTAATGGCGCGGCGCAGCGTGTTGTTGACCTTGATCTTGGTAAGGGCGCCCTTGGCCTCTTCACCGGCCTTTTCGCCGGTCAGCGGATCAATCAAGGTGAGGTTTGCGCCCGCGGATTTGCCGATGAAAACGCCGCCATCGGCTTTGCGCACATAGAGATCCCCCGCGCTGAAGGCCTCCAGCGCCGGCACGACGCGAGCATCGCCCGTCTTGCCCAGCTCGCCGACGATCTTCTCCGCCTCGGCAAAATTCGCCGTGCCCAACGCCTTGATGAGGGCTGCCGGATCACCCTCGGCGCTTGCCGGCAGAAGGCCAAGCATCAGGGCCAGCACCATCACCAGTATCTGGATCGATCGAGAAAACATCTTTGCCCTTTCAAGATCATGCGAGCGCGTTCATCCCCATCCCAAAGCGGAAAAGACTGCGGGCAGAAGCCCTGCCCGCAGCAAGTTGGTCGGGGGAGTAAACAATAGATGGACGGTTATACGAAGAGTTATTGAAAATGACTCTTCGTATTCCCTTTTCGAATATCTCAAGCACCTGATGCATTTGAGATATTCGAAATCTCTTCAAGGCGAGGATGCGTAAGCATCTTCGAGCCTTGGTATTACGAACCCTTGCCGCCGCACTTGCCGGTGGCGACGTTGAAGTTGCCGCAGTTCATCGGCATGCGCCAATCGGAGATCAGGTCCTTGCTGTCCGGCAGGAAGTCGGACCATTCGTCGCCCACCACTTCCGGCGTCTGGGAGACGACTTCAAACTGGCCGTTTTCCTGGATTTCGCCGATCAGCACCGGCTTGGTGATGTAGTGGTTCGGCATCATGGTGGCATAACCGCCAGTGAGGTTCGGCACGGACACGCCGACCAGCGCGTCGATCACCTTGTCCTGATCGGTGGTGCCAGCCTTTTCGACGGCCTTCACCCACATGTTGAAACCGATATAGGCGGCTTCCATCGGGTCGTTGGTCACGCGCTTGTCGTTTTTGATGAAAGCGTGCCAGGTCTTGATGAACTCGGCATTGACGGGGGTGTCGACGCTTTCGAAATAGTTCCAGGCGGCGAGATGGCCAACCAGTGGCTTGGTGTCGATACCGGCCAGTTCCTCTTCACCCACGGAGAAGGCGACGACCGGAATATCCTGCGCCTTGACGCCCTGGTTGCCGAGTTCCTTGTAGAAGGGCACGTTGGCATCGCCGTTGACGGTGGAAACCACGGCGGTCTTCTTGCCGGCGGAACCGAATTTCTTGATCGCGGCCACTTCCGTCTGCCAGTCGGAGAAACCGAACGGCGTGTAGTTGACCATGATGTCTTCTTTCTTGACGCCCTTCGACAGAAGATAGGCTTCAAGAATCTTGTTGGTCGTGCGCGGATAGACATAGTCCGTGCCTTCCAGCACGAAGCGCTGCACGCCTTCGTTCTGCATCAGGTAATCGACGGCGGGAATGGCCTGCTGGTTGGGCGCGGCCCCCGTATAGAAGACGTTGCGCTCGCTTTCTTCACCCTCGAACTGCACGGGGTAGAAGAGAATGGAATCCAGTTCCTTGAAGACCGGCAGGACCGACTTGCGCGACACCGAAGTCCAGCAGCCGAACACGGCTGCGACCTTGTCCTTGGAAATCAGCTCACGGGCCTTTTCGGCAAAGAGCGGCCAGTTGGAGGCCGGATCGACCACCACAGGCTCCAGCTTCTTGCCAAGGACGCCGCCCTTCTTGTTCTGCTCGTCGATGAGCATCAGCATGGCGTCCTTCAGCGTCGTTTCCGAAATCGCCATGGTGCCCGAGAGCGAATGCAGGATGCCGATCTTGATCGTGTCATCGGCAGCCGCGACGCTATGGAAAGCAGTGGTGGACAGCATGGCGCCCAGAAGCGCGCCCGCCAGACTGGCTTTGAGTTTCATTGTTTGAACCCCTCTTTTGGTTGGGCAAACCGGTGAGCCACACCGTTGCTGAAGAGGAGTATCGAATGCCGCAGCGCAAAATCGTATACGTCAATTAACGTATAGGGCAGGTGCGATCCCCCACCCGTTTGCGCTTTTGATTATTGCCTATTGTCAATTTCATCTATTATAATTTGGTGAAACAGAAAGGATCCCATGACTATTGCCCCGATGAGGCAGTTCCTGCGGAACGAGACCTCTGAGGCCCACAGCGCGCTGGACAGGCTCGTGGGGCCATTTTCCTGCCTTGAGGATTACCAGGCCTATCTCGAAGGATCCGCACGCTTTCGGCTGCCTTTGGAAGCAGCCCTTGCCGCAAGCCCCCTTCCCGAAGCCCTTGGGCAATGGCGGCCGGGACTGATCGGCCCGGATATTGCCGGCGATCTGGCCGACCTCCATATGCCGCCCCCCCTGGCCGATGCCGATGCCCCCTCGCCCGAGAGGCTGGAGGACTGGCTGGGCGTGCTCTACGTGCTGGAAGGCTCTTCCCTTGGGGCGCGCCTGCTGGCGAAACGGGCGGCGGCTCTCGGTCTTTCCGAGGCCTATGGGGCGCGCCATCTTTTTTCTCAAAGCGGGAACTTTTCAAACTGGCACGCGTTTCTGAACATTCTGGAGGGGGTGCGGACGGTTGACAGAAAGGCCGTGTCCGACTGGGCAGTTCGAACCTTCAATTTCGCCTACAGCGCCTATGAAAGTAGCATGGAATGCCGTCTGCCCCAGCCGTCGATCTGACGAATTGCGACCGAGAGCCTATTCACATTCCCGGCAGCATCCAGCCCCATGGCTGTCTGCTGGCCTGCGACGCGGAACTGGTGACGGTGCTGCGCCACTCCGCCAATACGGCCGAGCTTCTGCATCTTGAAGGGAAGCTGATCAACCGCCGGATCAACGAGTTGCTGGGCGATGACGTGGCGCACGATCTGCGCAACGCGCTGGCTGCGGCGCCCGATGCCTCGCGTCCGGCAGTGATTGCCCATATCCGCCTGCCGAGCGGGCAGTTCTTCGATGTCGCGGTGCACCGGCAATATGGCACGGCCATCGTTGAGTTCGAGCCCTCGCGCGGACGCACCCAGCCCTTGCAGCTTGCCCGCGAGATGATTGGCCGCATCAAGGACATGTCGGACGTCGACAAACTGATCAAGGCCTCCGCGCGGCTGGTCAGGGCTGTGCTGGGCTATGACCGGGTGATGATCTATCAGTTCGAAAGCGACGGCTCCGGCAAGGTGGTGAGCGAGGCCAAGCGCGCCGATCTCGAAAGCTTTCTCGGCCAGTATTTTCCCGCCAGCGACATTCCCCAGCAGGCGCGCCGGCTCTACACGCAAAACCCGATCCGGGTGATTTCCGATGCGCGCGGCCAGCGCGTGCCGCTGGTGCCGGAACTGGACCCCTCCGGCGAACCGCTGGATCTCTCCTTCGCGCATCTGCGCAGCGTTTCGCCGATCCACCTCGAATATCTGCGCAATATGGGCGTGGGCGCGTCCATGTCGATTTCGATCCTGGTCAATGGCGGGCTGTGGGGGCTGATTGCCTGCCACAACTATTCGCCGAAAACGCTGACCATGTCGGAACGGATCGCAGCGGAGATCTTCGGCGAATTCTTTTCGCTGCATCTTCTGGCGCTCAAGCAGAAGCGCAAGCTGGATCTGGCCAATGACGCCCGCAAATCGCTGGACCGGTTTCTGCAGATTGCCTCTCACTATGCCAATGTCGAGGATCTGTTTTCGGAATCGCTTGCCGATTTCCAGTCGCTGTTTGCCTGCGACGGCGTGGGATTGTGGATGAACGACACCTGGACCGCCGCAGGCGCCGGGCCGCCGCGCGCCGAGGTGGAGCCGTTGATGCGCTTCATCAGCGGGGTGGCCGATGGGCATATCTGGGCGACGCATGCGCTGGCGCTGCAATTTCCCGCAGCCGACAGCTATTATGAGGACGTATCCGGCGTCATGGCGGTGCCGCTCTCGCAGATCCCGCGCGACTACCTGCTGTTTTTCCGCAAGGAGCGGCTGCAAACCCTGAACTGGGCGGGAAATCCCGAAAAATCCTATGAAATAGGGCCGATGGGCGACCGCCTGACTCCGCGCAAGAGCTTCGCCATCTGGAAGGAAACCGTGCATAAACAGGCCGAGGCCTGGAGCGACAGCGACCGTGACATTGCCGAGGCCGTGCGCTCCGCCACGGTGGAAATCGTGCTGCGCCATAATGAGCTGATGCAGGAGGAGCGCAACAAGGCCGATATTCGCCAGCGCGTTCTGAACGAGGAGCTGAACCACCGGGTGAAGAACATTCTGGCGGTGATCAAATCGCTGGTCGGCGCGCCCACCCGGCCCGAACAGGCGCTGACAGACTATGTCGGCTCGCTGCGCGGGCGCATCCAGGCGCTGTCGCATGCCCATGATCAGGTGATCCGTGGCAGCGGCGGCGGGCAATTGCGCGAATTGCTGCAAGCGGAACTCACCCCTTACAAGGAAAGCGTGACCGCCATTCAGCTGGACGGCCCGCCCGTACTGCTGGATAGCCGCGCCTATGCGGTCACGGCACTCGTGACGCACGAGCTTTCCACCAACGCCGCCAAATATGGCGCGCTGTCGCGCCCCACTGGCCATCTCGCCATCTCCTGGCGCTGGACGGAAGGCGGTGATTGCGAGTTGCACTGGGTGGAAAGCGGCGGCCCGACCGTTCATCAGCCCCGTGCCAAGGGCTTCGGCTCCGCATTGATCGATCGCAGCATTCCCTATGATCTGGGCGGCAAGAGCGTGGTACGCTATGAGCCGGACGGGTTGAAGGCACACCTGCTGCTGCCGGGACGTTTCCTCTACGGCTTTCTGGAGCGCAGCGAGCCGCAAGCCGCCGCCTCACCACACAGGGAAAGGGCCAGCATGGCACCTCTGGACAAAAATACCCGCATCCTTCTGGTGGAAGACCAGATGCTGATTGCCATGGATGCGGAAATGATGCTGGGCGATGCCGGCTTCACCGAAGTGACGACCGCAGGCTCGGCACCGGAGGCGCTGACGGAAATCCGAAGCCAGCTTCCGGGGCTTGCGGTGCTGGACATCAATCTCGGCAACCACACCTCCGTGCCCGTGGCGGAAGAACTGGCCCGCCGGGGCGTGCCCTTCATCTTCGCCACCGGCTATGCCGAACGCGCCATCATTCCCGAAGCGTTTACGAACGTGCCGGTGATCGCCAAGCCCTATGATGGCGATTCGCTGCTGAACGCCATCATCACCCGGCTGCGCGACAGGGAAACCAGCGAGAGCTGAGGGGTAACCGACCTCCGTAATCGGCTCGGAGGCTCGGTGGCCTCCGGGGCGTTTGCTGTTAGAGAGTTTCCCTGTTTCATCGCAACACGGAAACTCTCTAACTACTTGTATTTACGCATTTCCGGACGGAAAACCGGTTTCCACTTTTCCAGGAAATGCTCTGGCAATCAGGGCTTCTGATTGCGCAGTTTTTCCGCTTCGGCGTAGAACTTCTTTTCCCACTCATTGTGGTTATCCAGCCCCTCGCGGATGAAGGGGGTGAAGATGGCAAGGTTCATCAGGCACCAGTTGACGAGCCGTGCCGGGAACTTCAGCGGCTTGACGAAATCCACGAACAGCACCACGCGGGTCTTGTCGGTGTGGTTCCAGGCCTCATGCTCATAGGCATCGTCGAAAATCAGCACCTTGCCCTCGTCCCAGTGGCAGATCTGGTCCTTGACGCGGATGGCGAGCTTGTCGCGCGGCTCCGGCACGATCATGCCAAGATGCAGGCGCAGCACGCCGTTATAGGGGCCGCGATGCGGCGGCAGATGCTTGCCCGGCTCGAAGATCGAGAACATCACCGTGGTCAGGCCCGGAATCTTCTGCATGGCCTTCCAGGTTTCCGGGCAGGCACGGATATTGGCCTCCGATTTCACCCCGAAGCCGAGCAGGAAGAAGGTTTTCCAGTTGTTATCGGAGGAAATGGTTTTCACATCCGTGGAAATGTCCTGGAAGCTCGGCAGTTCATCCTTGCGCAGCAGGATCTTGTCCAGTTCGGCGCGGATGGCGGGATAGGCCTTTTCAACCTCCGCCGCCCAGGGAAAGGTGGCATTGTCATAAACCGGCGGATTGCCGAGTTTTGCATGTTTGAAGTTCAGCTTTTCCGCCCAGGCGACAATGCCCATGAAAAAGCGGGTGATGCGGCTTGCCCGCTCCATCGGCGCGATGCCTTCGGTGCCAAAGGCCTGGGTTTCGGGTTTGGAGGAGAGAGTGGAAGTAGGCGTGTCCATGGCAGCACCATTATTGGAGGAGAATACGCTTTTTACGACAAGGCTCGAAGATGCGTGACCCTCCTCGCCTTGAAGAGATTTCGAATATCTCAAATGCATCAGGCGCTTCAGATATTCGAAAATGGAAGACGAACTGCCATTTTCAATGACACTTCGTCTAACACAAGTGATGAAGTGTGGATTTCGACAAAATCAAGACATGCCGAGATCGAAATTCATGTTTCACCGTTTTTTAGCCGCCATGACCCGCCCTCTGCTTGCAAAACCCTAGCTTTCCCTGAAAAATAAAGGTTCCAATCCGGTTCCAGGGCTCCAATCCAGTTAGAGGCTTCATGGCCGCCCGCCAGCGCATCATTCCCATACGTCGCCAGTATAACCGCTGGGTGGCAGACCAGACGCTGGAAGATTACGCCCTGCGCTTTACCGCCAAAAGCGCCCGGCGCTTTTCCTCCAGCCGCATTTCGCAAACCGCCATCGGCGCGATTTCCTTTCTGGCGCTGGAGGCGATCGGCGGCACCATCACCATTTCCTATGGCAGCACCAATGCCTTCTATGCCATCCTGGTGGCGGCGCTTGTCATGCTGCTCGTCGGCGTGCCGATCAGCCGCTATGCCATCCGCGAGGGGGTGGACATCGATCTTCTGACGCGCGGCGCGGGGTTCGGCTATATCGGCTCCACCATCACCTCGCTGATCTATGCCAGCTTCACCTTCATGCTCTTTGCCATCGAGGCCTCGATCATGACCGGCGCGCTGGAGCTTGCCTTCGGCATCCCGGCCTCCTTCGGCTATATCATTTCGGCGATCGTGGTCATTCCGCTCGTCACCTATGGCATTCAGCTGATTTCCCGCTTCCAGCTGCTCACCCAGCCCATCTGGATCGTGCTGAACATCGCGCCCTTCCTGTTCATCGCGCTGATGGACTGGCAGAAATTCGAGCTGTGGCGAAGCTTTGCGGGCATTGGCCACGACAACGCCTTCGCCGGGGAAGCCGCCCCGTTCCGGCTGGCGGAATTCGGCGCGGCTTCAGCGATTATCCTGGCCTTGATGCCGCAGATCGGCGAGCAGGTGGACTTTCTGCGCTTCCTGCCACCGAAGGTGAAGCTGAAGCTCAATCACCGCATCGCGGTCTTTCTGGCGGGCGCGGGCTGGGTGGTGCTGGGCGTGCCGAAGCTGCTGGCGGGATCGTTTCTGGCGGTGCTGACGCTCTCTACCGGGGTGCCCGCCACGGAGGCTGCCGATCCGGCCCATATGTATCTCACCGCCTTCGGCTATATCCTGCCAAACCACACGGCAGCCCTGCTGCTGATGGCGGGCTTCGTGGTGATCTCGCAGCTGAAGATCAATGTGATGAATGCCTATGCCGGGTCGCTCGCCTGGTCGAATTTCTTCTCCCGCCTCACCCACAGCCATCCGGGCCGGGTGGTGTGGCTGGTGTTCAACGTCTCCATCGCGCTTTTGTTGATGGAGCTTGGCATCTACCGGTTGCTGGAAGCCACGCTTGCCATTTTCTCCATCATCGCCATGGCATGGCTGTGCACCATTTCCGCCGATCTCTTCGTCAACCGCAAGCTGGGATTGGCCCCGCCCGGCATCGAGTTCAAGCGCGCCCATCTCTATGACATCAACCCCGTCGGCTGCGGCACGCTGGTGCTTTCGGCGGGCATTGCACTGGCGGCGCATTTCGGCCTGTTCGGGGGGCTTGCGGCCTCGCTTGCCACCTTCATCACCCTGATCGCCTTCCTGATTTCCCCGCTGATTGCCTGGGCGACGGATGGGAAATTCTATCTCGCCCGCAAGCCCCGGGCGAGCTGGAAAAACGCCACCAGCATCACCTGCTCGATCTGCGAACACCCCTTCGAGCCGGAGGACATGGCATGGTGCCCCGCCTATGCCGCGCCGATCTGTTCGCTCTGCTGTTCGCTGGACAGCCGCTGCCATGACATGTGCAAGCCGCAGGCAAAGCTCAACGCCCAGGCCGGTTTCGTGGCGCGGCAGGTGCTGCCGGACAGCGTGATCGAAAAACTCGCCAGCCGTCTTGGCCGTTACTCCATCACCGCCGTCATCGCCATTTCGCTGATCGGCACCATTCTGGCGCTGATTGCCCATCAGGTCTCCGCCGCCTCGCCGGAAACGGCGCTGGTGGTGAACCGCACCATTCTCATCGTCTTCTTCGTCTTTGCGGTGATTGCCGGTATTGCCTCCTGGTTCTACGTGCTGGCCCATGACAGCCGGGTGGTGGCGGAGGAGGAATCCTTTCGCCAGAACAGCCTGCTGCTCAAGGAAATCGCTGCCCACCAGAAAACCGATGCCGCCCTGCAAGCCGCCAAGGAAACGGCAGAAGCCGCCAACCGGGCGAAAAGCCGCTACGTCGTGGGCCTTTCCCACGAACTGCGCACGCCGCTCAATGCCGTTCTGGGTTATGCGCAATTGCTGGAGCAGGATGAAACCATCCCTGCCCCTCGGCAATCGGCCATCAAGGTCATTCGCCGTTCGGCGGATCACCTCTCCGGCCTGATCGACGGGTTGCTCGATATTTCGAAGATCGAGGCGGGAAAGTTGCAGGTCTTTTCCAACGAGTTGAACCTCAGCGATTTCCTCGACCAGATCGTCGACATGATCGCGCCGCAGGCAGAGGCCAAAGGGCTGATCTTCACCCATGAGCGCGCCCGCAACCTGCCGCGCTATGTGCGGGCGGATGAGAAGCGGCTCAGGCAAATTCTCGTCAACCTGCTCTCCAACGCCATCAAGTTTACCGATAGCGGCCATGTGCGCTTCGATATCGCCTATCGCAGCCAGGTAGCCACCTTCACCATTGCCGATACCGGACGCGGCATTGCCGAAAAGGATCTGTCGCGGATTTTCGAGCCCTTCCAACGCGGCGAGGCCGACAATATCCGCCCCATGCCGGGGCTGGGGCTGGGGCTGACCATTACCCGCCTGCTCACCAATACGCTGGGCGGCGAGATTGCCGTGGACAGCGAAAAGGACAAGGGCACGACCTTCCGGGTGCGGCTGCTGCTCTCCGCCGTCGAGCGGCCATCGACCGCGCCGCAGCCGGAGCGCAAGATTGTCTCTTATACCGGCCCGCGCCGGACCATCGTGGTGGTGGACGACAATGAAGATCACCGCGACCTGATGCGCGAGGCGCTTTCACCGCTCGATTTCATCGTGCTCACCGCCAATAGCGGCCCGGATTGCCTGACGCTCATCGAAGGCGTGCAGCCCGATCTGTTTCTGGTGGACATCTCCATGCCCGGCATGAATGGCTGGCAGTTGGTGGAAAAGCTGCGCGATCTCGGCCAGAACGCGCCGATCCTGATGCTGTCTGCCAATATCGGCGACAGCAGCGTGCGGGAGCCCGGATCGAGCGGCCATAATGATGCGATCACCAAGCCGGTGAATGTGCAGAAGCTGCGTGACAAGCTGGCGCTGCACCTGAAACTGCAATGGGTCTATGCCGATACCGCGCAACCGGCGCCAAAACCGAAACCCTCCGAGCCGGTGCAAAGCCCGGGGGCCGAGCATATCGAGGAATTGCTGCGGCTGGCGGAAATCGGCTATGTGCGCGGCATTGACGCCAAATTGCAGGATCTGGCGCGCATGCCGGAGCATCAGCCCTTTGCCGATCACCTCAAACCCTTCCTGCAGGCCTTCGATATGGCGGGGCTGATCAAGACGCTGGAACGGTTCCGAACAGAGAAAGAGGATGCCCGTGGCTGACACGCCTTCGCCCCGCGACATCGTGCTGCTGGTGGATGACAGCCCGGAAACGCTGGGCTTTCTCACCGATGCGCTGGAGCAATCCGGCTTTTCCGTGCTGATCGCCACCTCCGGTCAGGCCGCCCTTGGCATTGCCGAGCGCATCAGCCCGGATCTCATCCTGCTGGACGCCATCATGCCCGGCATGGATGGTTTCGAGACCTGCCGAAAGCTAAAGGCCAACAGCGCCGTGGCGCAGGTGCCGGTGATCTTCATGACCGGGCTGACGGAAACCGAACATGTGGTGAATGCGCTGGGCGCCGGAGGTGTCGATTACCTCACCAAGCCGATCAATATCGATGAACTTCGCGCCCGTATCCGCGTGCATCTTGCCAATGCCCGCTCCGCCCAGAGCGCACGCGTGGCGCTGGATGCCGCAGGCCGCCACCTGATGGCGGTGAAGGGCGATGGCACGATCCACTGGTCGACGCCGCAGGCCACGCGGCTGATTACCACCGCCACCGGCGCGGAAGACGGGCTTGCCGCCGTGACCGCCACGATCGCCGCCTGGATGGCCCATCGCTCTGCACAGGCCAGCAGCCGTGAACCGACCTTCCCCTATCCGCCAACCGGCCCGGCCAGCCTGACGCTGACCTTTCTCGGCACCATCGGCCCGGATGAATATCTCTTCCGCCTGACCGCCGCCGACAACCGCCGCCAGGATGAAGCCCTGCGCGATGTTTTCGGCCTCACCTCCCGCGAAGCGGAGGTGCTGCTATGGATTGCGCACGGCAAATCCAACCGCGACATAGCCGAGATTCTCGGCCTGTCAGCCCGCACGGTCAACAAGCATCTTGAACAGATCTATGTGAAGCTCGGCGTGGAAAACCGCGCCTCCGCTGCCGTCAAGGCAGCGCAGGTCATGCATGGCGGTTAGAGCGCGTCCGGTGAACACAGGTTCACCGGACGCACTCTAAGCTTTTGTTTTTACGCAATTCCAGGAGAAGTAGAAATCACTTCCCTGGATGCAGACAGGCCGCTCTCTCAAAACTCTTCCCATTCATTGCGCATGGCAAGCGCGGCATTGCCACGGCTGGCAGGCTGCGGGCGGCGCGCCTCGCGAACAGGGGCCGGGGCCGAAGAGCGGGCGGACGCGGGTGCCGCCATGCCGTTCTCGGGCTTGAGCTTGAAGCGGGCGACGAGATTGGCGAGGTTGGTCGCCTCATCGGCCAGCTTGCTGGTGGCAGCGGTGGATTGCTCCACCATGGCCGCGTTCTGCTGGGTGGTCTGGTCCATTTCGTTGACGGCGGTGTTGACCTCGCTCAGGCCCGTGGACTGCTCCTTGGCGGCAAGGGCGATGGACTGCACATGCTCGTTGAGTTTTACGACATGGTTGCCAATGGTACTGATCACCTGCCCCGTCTCCGTCACCAGCGTCACGCCGCCTGCCACTTCGCTGCGCGAGCGGGTAATCAGCGTCTTGATGTCCTTGGCTGCCGTTGCAGAACGCTGCGCCAGTTCCCGCACCTCCTGCGCAACGACCGCAAAGCCCTTGCCGGCCTCACCGGCACGCGCAGCCTCGACACCGGCATTCAGCGCCAGAAGGTTGGTCTGGAAGGCAATTTCATCGATCACGTTGATGATGTTGCCGATTTCGTTCGACGCCTGCTCGATGCGTTCCATGGCCGACACCGTGCTGTTGACAACCTCACGGGACTGTTCGGTGCTTTTGCGCACTTCCGAGACCATATGGGCCGCTTCCGCCGAACGGTCGGTGGAGCTTTTGACGGCGGAGGTAATCTCTTCCAGCGCCGCCGCCGTTTCTTCCAGCGAGGCCGCCTGCTGCTCCGTGCGCTTGGAGAGATCCGAAGAGGCATGGCGCAATTCGCCAGCCCCGCTGTTGATCATGTCGATGGCCGAGCGCACCTCTGTCATGACGCGGCGCAGGCTTTCCATCGTGGCGTTCATGTTTTTCTGCAGATTGAGGAAGACTCCCTTGAATTCGCCCTGCATGGCTTCGGTCAGATCACCTTGCGCCAGGGCCGCCACGACGCGGTTGGTTTCCGCCACACCGGCATCCACGGAGGTCACCAACTGGTTGACGCTGGCGGCAAAGCGGTTCAGATCCTCGTTTTCATAGCGTTTGTTGATACGGGCAGAAAAGTCGCCCGCCACGGCGGCGGAGACAACGGTGGAAATATTGCTCTGCAGATCCGCATTCTGCTGCTGCAACGCCGCTTCCTGGGCATTGAGATCGCGCACCTTTTCGGCGTTCTGCTTGAACACCAGCACGGCCCGGGCCATGTCGCCGATTTCATCGCGATTATCCGCATAGGGAATGGTGCGGGAGAGGTCGCCTTTGGCGAGATCACCCATGCAGCCGGTAATCTGTTCGATGGGCGTGGCAATGGCGCGGCGCCCGAAAATCGCAGAACCGATCATCAACAGCACCAGCAGGGCGGAAAGACAGATACTGATGGTCGAAGCCATGTCCTGCAAGTTCCGCCGGTCTGCATTGGCTTGCTCCACCCGCTGCTTGATGGCCAGCACGGTTTCATCGACCAGCCCTGCAAGGTCGGAGCTGATCTTGGCAAGCGGCGGCAGACTGGCGCTGACATCCGTCTGCCCCGCGCTCAAGGCGCTATCGAGCGCAGCGGTAAGGGCCACGTAATTCGTCACCAGTTCGGCGAGGCGTCTGGCTCTTTCCTGGTTGGCCGGCAATTGCATATCGGCGCTTGCAAGCTTCAGATATTTCTCGGCGGAGGCGCGTCTCTGCTGGAAATAATCCCGCGCTGCCTGCCGCTCCTTTTCGCTGGTGGCCAGACGAAGCTCACCCACGCCAATTTCCATGCCGCGCAGCGAGGCCTTCATATCCACCATATTGCGCGCAATATCCGATTGCACCCGTCCATAGGTCGTCGCCCTGTCCACGGCCTGATTCAACTGCCAGCCGGCAACCGAAGTGATGAGAACGAGCGCAATGCCCAGACCGGACATGACGGAAAGCTTGCTGCTGATACGAGAGGGGCCGAACGCCATCAGGATTTGCCTTGCTTGATCAATGAAGATGAGTTGCAACAAAAAACTCGCACAATCGGGATCCCGATAGAAATATCGGAGCGGTTTTGGCGAAGAGTTGCCTGGATGGTGCGGGCGCAAATTTAAAAAGACATTAAGAAAAATGCGGACTTATATTATTTATGACAGTTTCATGACAAAATGATCATGTTCGTTGCAAATCAAAGCAAGACAACCGGCTGATCAGGCCTGATTTGAGGTAATACGAAGAGTCATTGAAAATGACTCTTCGTATTACCTTTTCGAATATCTCAAGCCCTTAACGCATTTGAGATATTCGAAATTCCTTCAAGGCGAGGATGCGTCAGCATCTTCGAGCCTTGATATAACGCCTTCTGGAATGCGCTTACAGATGACAGAGGATGCGGTCTCGGTTGCTTCAAAGGCCAGCGAAAAGATGTGACCACCAGCCGTAGGCTGGCAGAGCGCTTTTCCACCATGCAGGCTGGCGATGCGCTCGACGATCTTCAGGCCGATGCCGAGGCCGTTGCCGGGTTTCACGGAAAAGGCGGCGTGATCCCAGCCTGCACCCTCCCCCATGATCCGATGGTCGTAGTCGGAGTTTGCAAAGGTGGCTTCCGGATGCGCGGACATCACCCGGTCCTCGACCTCCAGCCTGCCCGGCCGCACGCGTACGATGATCGAAGTGCCGTCCGGCGTATGGCGAAGGGCGTTTTCGATGAGGTTGCGCAGCGCATCCTTGATCAGAGCCGGAACGCCGCTGAAGGGCACGGCCTCCTCGGCCTCCAGTTCCAGCGTGTGGCGATTTTCATAGACGAGCGGCGCAAGCTGGCCCACCACGTCCGCGGCAAGGGCGGCCAGATCGACCGCTTCGAACATGGCATGATCGAAGCTGTCGAGGCGGGCAAGCGCGGTGAGTTGCGAGACGAAATGCGCCAGCTCATCGAGATCGGCTTCTGCCTTGCGGGCGCGCGGATGATCGATGCGGCCAAGTTCCAGCTTGATGGCGGCCAGTGGCGTGCGCACCTCATGGGCAATGCCGGTGGTTAGCAGTTTCTGGGATTTCATCAATTCGCCCACGCGCTCGAAGGCGCGGTTGATCGCCTCGGTCAGGTGGGCAATCTCGCGGGGCATATCCTGGACTTGCAGATGCGAGCGGGAATCGAGCGGGTCGATCCTCTCCGCCGCTTCCGCCGCAAGCCGCACCGGCTTCAGCGCCACTCGCATGGCAATCAGCATGGCGCCGACCACCAGCACCAGAAGCAGGCTCATCGGCTGCACCAGATGTTCCAACACCTCGTTCCAGAAAACGCTGTTGACGACATTCTCCGGATCGCCGAGCGTCGCCACCTCCACGAGATAGCGCTGGTCTCCCACGAAAAAGGCCCGACCGCCGGTGAGAAACAGCGGCTTGCCCGGCTTCAGCGACCGCAGCCAGAAATCCGGCGGATTGAGATCGACTGGCAGAAAGCGGCTTTCACAGGCATCATCGCAGGATTCGAACAGAATCTGCCCAGCGGGCGTACGGATACGGGCGATATAGCCGGTCGTCGCCCCGGCATAGCGGCTATGCATCGCCTCCGGCAGGGTGAAATCCGGGGTGGCGGCGGTGTTCAGCCCCTCCATCAGCCGTTCGGTTTCCTGCTCCACGAACAGCCGCGACAGTTCGCCGACATTCCAGTAATAATCCGAGCAGACCACGGCCAGTTGCAAGGCCATGGCGACCACGGTGAACACGGCGATGCGCCGCACCAAAAGCCCGCCAAGCGTGGGACGAGAGCGGATCATGCCCGCGCCTCCCGGAGCAGATAGCCAACGCCACGCACGGTTTCGATAACCACGCCGGTGGCATGGCCATCCAGCTTCTTGCGCAGCCGCGACACGGCCAGTTCCACCGCATTGCTGCTGCGCTCATCGCCAAATTCGGAAAAAGCGTGCTCGATCTTCGCCTTCGGCACCACCCGGTCGCCATTGCGCATCAGGAGTTCCAACAGGCGCTTTTCCGAGGGCGCCAGCGCAATCTCGCCCTCGCCGCAGGTCACACGGCTGAGTGCCACATGAAAATCCAGCGCACCGAATTGCAGCACCGGCATGGCCGTGACCGGGGCGCGGCGCAGCAGGGCGCGAATGCGGGCGATCAGTTCGCCATTGTGGAAGGGTTTGGCAAGATAATCATCGGCACCGGCATCCAGCCCGGCGATCCGCTCGTCAATGGCGCCACGGGCGGTGAGGATCAGCACCGGGATCTGCAAACCGCCGGTGCGCAGCGCGCTCAGGAGATCGATCCCATCCTCGTCGGGAAGACCGAGATCCAGCATCAACAGATCATAGGCCGCCGCCGCCAGCGCCAGCCGCCCCTCCTCCGCCGTTGCCACGGCATCGATCCGCCAGCCGGCATCGCGCACGGCCTCGCTGAGGAGATCGCGAAGCCGGGCGCTGTCTTCGATCAACAGAAGTCTCATGCCTTCTTTCGACCCGTAACCATGGACCAGATCAGATTTTCCTTGTGCCGCAGGCTTTCAATCACCGCAGCCGCCGCGTGGATCAGTGCAAGCACCATAATGCTGTTGGCAATGGTTCCATGCAATTCCTCCAGCCATTTTTCACCCCAGAAAGCATCGAGCATCGTCATCCAGCCGGTAACGGCAGTGGCGGCCAGAAGCGCCATGAGGCAGAGCATCATCACCGAGGCCAGGGGGTTATGCCCGAGATAGCGCGGTTCGTTACCCGCGATCAGCCCGCCGATCTGGCGCTTGAGACGTCCAGGCGTTGGAAAGAAATCGCGGAAGCGGGCATGACGCGTGCCGACAAAGCCCCAGAGGATACGAATGACAAGCGCAGCCGCCGCGACATAGCCGGTGACGCGGTGCCAGTAACGGCCTTCCTCCAGAATGAACAGATTGAGAATGCAGGCCGTAACCACCGTCCAGTGAAACAGCCGCACCACCGGATCCCAGACCTTTACCGTGGCCGGGGCGCTGTCGGAGGGCAAATTGCCCCCCGTGCCAAACCGGATCTCGGTCATGGCTCAATCGCCCTTCTTGACGATGTCGCCGGTGACGGGGTTGAAGTAGATTTCAACGCGCTTGCCGTCCTTGTCGTGACCGTAGATCTCGTAGCAGTTGCCGGTGACTTCGAACGTCTTCACCTTGTAGCCCGCCGCATCGATCTTGGCCTTCATGGCATCCTCAGACATCCACTTGGCCTTGGGCTCGGTGGTGCAGCTCGGGCTGGCATGGGCCAGAACCGGCAGGGCGGAAAGAACGGCAGCAGCAGCAATCAGTTTGAACGTCATGGACTTGACCCTTTTAAGAGGCCCGTTTTCGGGCGACGCAGAAGGGATAGACCGGCGAAGCTGTCGGTTTGCTGTCGGTGAGGATGGTTTCGCTGGCTACTGCATAATTCCTTAAATCGGAATCGATTTAAGGTGAAAATTATGCAGCAAATTTAAAGTCTTACAGCGCCGTACGTTTGATAAAACGCACGGCGCTGTATCGTGCTGCAACGACAGAAAAGCGCGGAAAGCTAAAACTTTCCGCGCCCGTTGTTTCTGAAAGGATATTCCGTATCAGGCCGCCTTGAGGCCTGTTTCCCGGGGAATTTCCACGTCGATTTCGAGAAGCGACACATGCTCGTCGCGGTCGATCTTGATGCGGACCTTGTCGCTGTCGATTTCGACATGCTTGGCAATCACTGCAAGGATTTCCTCCCGCAGCACGCCAACCAGATCATGACCCAGATAGGCGCGCTCATGGGCGAGCAACACCTGCAGCCGCTCCCGCGCCAGCGGCGCGGACTGCTGCTTGCGAAAGAGGTTGAACAGACTCATGCGGCCCTCCGTGCAAAGATTTTGCCCAGGAGGCCGCGCTTTTCTTCCGGAATGGAGACCGGCAGGTTTTCACCGGCCAGACGGCGTACGGCTTCGAAATAGGCCTGGGCGGGAGCGGATTTCGGCTCGGCCAGCGTGACCGGCGCGCCGACATTCGAAGCCTTGAGCACATCCATGCTTTCCGGAATAATGCCGAGCAGCGGGATGGAGAGGATTTCCAGAACGTCATCCACCTTCAGCATGTCGCCGCGCTGGGCGCGGATGGCGTCGTAGCGCGTCAGCAGCAGGTGCTTTTCGATGCGTTCGCCGCGCTCGGCCTTGAGGGTCTTGGAATCGAGAAGGCCGATGATGCGATCGGAATCGCGCACGGAGGATACTTCCGGATTGGTGACGACCACGGCGATATCGGCATGGCGCATGGCTAGCGTCGCACCGCGCTCGATGCCGGCGGGGCTATCGCAGATCACCCAGTCGAAGTGCTTCTTCAACTCGTTGATCACCCATTCCACGCCCTCTTCCGTCAGATTGTCCTTATCGCGGGTCTGGGAGGCGGGCAGAAGGAAGAGGGTATCGATGCGCTTGTCGCGGATCAGCGCCTGCGGCAGCTTGGCATCGCCCTGAATGACGTTGATGAGGTCATAGACCACGCGGCGCTCGGCGCCCATGACGAGATCGAGATTGCGCAGGCCGACATCGAAATCGACAACGACGACCTTCTCGTTGCGCTGTGCCAGGGCAGCGCCCAACGCCGCGGTCGATGTGGTCTTGCCCACACCGCCCTTGCCTGACGTGACGACGATTACCTTCCCCATCTTCATCTCCTGTGTTCGGCTTGCCGATACCTGTTTTGACACCCCTCATGGGGCGAAATCGAAATATCAAATTCGCAGATCAAGCTTGCCCGAAACCGCCAAAGGCCTCCGGGCAGGCTGTTAAGCTGTTTGCGTGTTCCGAACAGAAAACCGCACCGCAGTTTTCCTCGGAACACTCAGTTTCATCCACCCAGTTTGCGGGCGTGAATGGTTTCCTCTTCCAGCCAGAGCTGTACGGGCTGACCGATCAGATCGGCGGGCAGGTCCTCGGCCATCTTGTAGATGCCGTCGATGGCGATCAGTTCGGCCTCCAGCTTGCGGCAGAAAATCCGCGCCTGCGCATTGCCGACCGATCCCGCCATGGCCCGGCCCCGCAGGCTGCCATAGACATGGATGGAACCACCGGCGATGATTTCCGCGCCCGAGGCGACCGAACCGATGACGGTGACATCGCCTTCCGTGAAAATCACCGACTGGCCGGAACGCACCGGCTCCTCGATGATGAGGGATTGCAATGCCGCACGCGGCTGCTCCAGCGCCACGGGCGTTGTCTCGGCAGGCTTGTCGGCGGGCTGCTCGAAAGAAGGCTCGGATTTGGTAACCTCGATATCGGAAACCGGGCGGCCACCTTTCAGCACCGGCGGCATGCCCGCTTCCACCTGGGCAAAACGGGCGCCTTCGAGACCCATGATCGATACCTTGCGCTCGGCAAGGGAAGCGATCAGGCCCTTCAATTCCTCCTTGCTGACGGCAAGGTCGGTTACGTCCAGCACCACCGGACGGCCCAGGAAAAATCCGGCCGAGCGGGAGGCAAGATCATCCAGCCGCGCCAGCCAGCCATCGAGCGGCAGGTCCGGAGCGAGCACGACCGCCAGGAAAGAGCGGCCTTTAATCCTTATGGAACGAGCGTCTGGTGTCAGCACTGCGATTTCTTCAAAGCACCTTGCCCGCAGGATGCGGGAAGACGCCTTTATCCCTGTTCGTTGCGCCGCCTGACCGGCTCTTGGGAGGCACCGGGCGGCGACATTGGTAAACAAATCGTTTACGCTGAATTACGGCTGATTTGGTTAACAAATGGTTAACGCCGGATGCTTTCCTAAGGAAATGTTAAAATTTGTTACCAGGAGAGTTCATCGATAAATTCTGCATGATAGTGTTGAATAACAATCGGTTACGGATTTTCCGACAGACCATCACAATCGGCAGACGTTAACGTTTGCAGGCTGCATCCGAAAACAAAAAAGCCCGGCATCACTGCCGGGCTCTCAGAATCTCAGGCAAAAACCTTACTTGTTTTCGAAGTAGGAGTACTTGCCGTCTTCACCCTTCTTCCAGGTGTACATGACGTAGTCCGGACGGGTGATGTCGCCCTTGGAATCGAAGCCGATGTCGCCGATCACGGTCTTGAACGGACCCTTGGCCTTCATGGTTTCGGCAACCTTTTCCGGATCATTGGTGGCGGCAGCCTTGGCGGCGTCGGCAATGATCTGGAGAGCAGCGTAGGAGTACAGCGTGTAGGCTTCCGGCTCGAAGCCGGCGTCGCGGAACTTCTTCACCACATCCTTGGCGTTCGGGTTGTTACGCGGATCCGGCGGGAAGGTCATCAGCGTGCCATTGACGGCATCGCCGGCAATCGAGGCCAGTTCGTTGGAGGTGATGCCGTCGCCGGACATCAGCGTTGCCTTCAGGCCCTGGTCGGCCATCTGACGCATGATCAGACCGGCTTCAGTGTGCAGACCGCCATAGTAAACCACGCCGACACCGGCTTCCTTCATCTTGGCGATGAGGGCGGAGTAATCCTTTTCGCCGGGCGTGATGCCTTCATAGAGGACTTCCTTGACGCCGAGCTTGTTCATTGCCTTCTTGGTTTCGTCGGCAAGGCCCTGACCATAGGGGGTCTTGTCGTGAACGACGGCAACCTTCTTGTCCTTTAGATGGTCGGCGATGTACTGGCCGGCCACGGCACCCTGCTGGTCGTCACGACCGCAGGTACGGAAGGTGTTCCACTTGTCACGCTCGGTGAACTTCGGGTTGGTGGAAGCCGGCGTGATCTGCAGAATACCGTTTTCGGCATAAACGTCGGAGGCCGGAATGGACACGCCCGAGTTGAAGTGACCGACAACGAACTTGACGCCATCGGCGGCAAACTTGTTGGCAACGGATACGCCCTGCTTGGCATCGGACACGTCGTCGCCGAGAACGATCTTGATCTTTTCCCCATTGATGCCGCCAGCAGCATTGATGTCTGCCGCAGCCTGTTCAACGCCCTTCTGGAGCTGAGCGCCGAAAGCGGCGTTCGGTCCGGTCAGCGGGCCGCCGACGCCGACAAGGATGTCAGCCCAGGCCGTGCCGCTGAAGGCAGCCATGGCCGTCAAGGCTACGGCTGAAAGAAGCGACTTCTTCATTCTGTTACTCCCAATTGTTGAGGCGGGTCCGTTTGAAGGCCCTGCGCAATACCCACCGTGACTGCGCGGGAAAACTGTTCCACTCTTGGCGGTCAAGATTGCCGGCGCATCAGCGACCGGCAGGTCTATCCCTTTGTTTTTGCGAAGCCGAAAGGATTATTCTCTCTTTTTCCGGCGGCGCATTTTAGCTTTTCTTTTTTCTCATCTGAGACAAGAAAAGCCAAGCTGTCAATCTTTCTTCTTCCAGGAAAGCGGCGAGGTTTTCTCAAAGAGCCAGTAATAGTTATTGACCATTTGATTGGTGCGGCGAAAGCGGAAACCCGCCGTGGAAAACACCAGCAGCGTCACCACGTCGATGGCGTAGTAGAGGCCATCCAGCATCGGCCCCTGGAAGAGCGAATAGTGGAGGAAACGCAGCACAAAGCCGAGCAGCAGCGTATAGACCACCACCTGAGCATAAACACCCCAGCCATCGGCCACGGCCTTGCCGGTGCGCCAGGCCGTCCAGAAGCCAAGCAGTACGACCATAAGACGAAGAACGACGCGAACGCCGGTATCGCTTTCGAACAACAAACCCTGCATCTTTTTCTCCCGCCGCCCCGACGGCGCCTGCGCATTGACCTTAAGGAAAACAGAGATCGGCTTTCCCTGCGGACATGCATAAAACCAAAACCGGATCGTTTGCCGTGCCTTTCCTGGCCCACCAATGACCGGGAGAGCGTGGATACTGTATCCGTTTCCACCTCGCCCGTCCCTGGCATTTCACAAGGCACTGGCTACGGTGTGTGGACATTCGCCCCTGAGCGGGCTGCAAACGGCAATTTCCTGCGCTTCCGGTGCTCATGTACTCAAGTACACTCCGCTCCGGTTCTCGAAAATCACCGTTTTCGCCACGCCCAAAGCCGAATCTCCACACACCCTAGAGCGGTTCACTGTTTCACGGAAACGCGGAACCGCTCCAAGTCTTTATGTCTACGCATTTCCGGACGGAAAACCGCTACGCACTTTTCCAGAAAATGCTTTGGTATGATCCTGCCAAAGCAGCAGGATCATACCGTCACATCAATGCCGTCCGCCTTCGAGATAGGCGGCGCGCACCTGCGGATCAGCCAGCAATTCCTTGCCGGAGCCGCTCATCGTCACCTGTCCATTGACCATGACATAGGCGCGGTCCGACAGTTTCAGCGCGGCAAAGGCGTTCTGCTCCACCAGGAAGACGGTCAGCCCCTCTTCCTGATTGAGCTTCTTGATCGCCTCGAAAATGCCCTTGACGATCAGCGGCGCCAGACCCAGCGACGGCTCATCCAGCAGAAGCAGCTTCGGCCTTGCCATCAGCGCGCGGCCAATAGAGAGCATCTGCTGTTCGCCGCCCGAAAGCGTGCCGCCGCGCTGCTGCTGGCGTTCCTTAAGGCGCGGGAAAAGGCTGAAGATCTTTTCCACGTCTTCCGCGAAATATTTCAGGTTATCGAGCCCTGCCCCCATCTGGAGGTTTTCCATGACGGTCATGCGCGGGAAGATGCGACGGCCTTCCGGCGATTGGGCGATGCGGCGGCGCGCAATCAGATGCGTCGGCATCTTGGTGATGTCGGTGCCGTCGAACATGATCTTGCCGGAGCGGGCCTGCGGGCTGCCGCAGATGGTCATCATCAGCGTCGACTTGCCGGCACCGTTGGCGCCGATCAGCGAGACGATCTCACCCTGATGCACCTCCACATTGACGCCGCCGAGGGCGCGGATATTGCCGTAATAGGTTTCAACACCCTGGACTTTGAGAAGCGGTTCGCCAGACATTAGTGTTCGCCTCCGGCAACGGCTTCCACGTCGGAAATTGCCTCTTCCAATTCTTCATCCTCGACACCCAGATAGGCCGCGATGACCTTCGGGTCGTTCTTCACATGCTCCGGCGTGCCGTCGGAAATCTTCTTGCCATATTCCAGCACGACAACATGGTCGGAAATTTCCATGACCACCGACATATCGTGCTCGATCAGCATGATTGAGGTGCCGTTGTCATCGCGAATGCCGTTGAGCAGCGTGTTCAGCGCCAGGCTTTCCTTCGGATTGAGGCCCGCGGCGGGCTCGTCCAGGCACAGAAGTTCCGGCCCGGTGCACATGGCGCGGGCAATTTCCAGACGCCGCTGCGCACCATAGGAAAGATCGCCCGCCGGATCGTCGGCGCGCTCGATCAGATCGGCTTTTTCCAGCCAGTAACGCGCCTTTTCAATCGCTTCGGCAGCAGCCTTGCGGTAGCCGGGCAGGCCAAGCAGGCCAAGCACCGTATAGCCTGAGGCGCGCATCAGGTCGTTATGCTGAGCCACAAGCAGGTTTTCCAGAACGGTCAGGCCGGAAAACAACCGGATATTCTGGAAGGTTCGGGCCACCTTGGCTTTCTTGGTGATCTCGAAATCCGCCAGCCTTTCCAGCAGGAATTCCTTGCCGGAGCGCTGCTTGAGCGTGATCATGCCCATGGTCGGCTTATAGAAGCCGGTGATGCAGTTGAACACCGTGGTCTTGCCTGCACCGTTCGGGCCGATCAGGGCGGTGATTTCACCGCGCCGGGCCTCGAAGGAGCAATCGTTGATCGCCATCAGGCCGCCAAACTTCATCGACAGGTGTTCGACCTTGAGAATTGCGTCTTTGGTCATGGTATCGGTTCCGGAAGTCATCAGCCGTGACCTTCCTTGGTAAAGCTGCCCGAGACGGATTTTCTTTCCTTCAGGAAGGCCGTCGGCTCTCTGCTGCCCACAAAGCCGCGCGGCTTGAACAGCATGACGATGATCATGGCGAGACCGAAGAGCAGCATGCGGTAGAGTTCCGGGGTGAAATCAGGGCCGAAGACCTGTTTCAGGAATTCCATTTCACGCAGCAATTCCGTTCCGCCAACCATGGCGATGGCCGCAATGGCGATGCCGGTGAGCGAGCCCATGCCGCCCAGAACCACAATGGCGAGGATGACCGCCGATTCCAGGAAGACGAAGCTTTCCGGCGAGACGAAGCCCTGGCGGGCGGCGAAGAAGGAGCCGGCAAAGCCGCCGAACATCGCGCCCGTGGCGAAAGCCGTGAGCTTCGTCGTCACCGTATTGATCCCGAGCGAGCGGCAGGCGATTTCATCCTCGCGGAGCGCTTCCCAGGCACGGCCGATGGGCATGCGGCGCAGGCGAATGGTGACATAGGCCGTCAGCATGCACAGCGCCAGGATGAGGTAGAAGAGGAAGATCTTGTAATAGGCCGAGGACATCGGCAGGCCGAAGGTCTTGGCGAAACCATGTGCCGAGGCATCGAAGGGAATGCCGAACAGCGTGGCCTTGGGAATGCCGGAGACACCGAAGGTGCCCTGGGTGACATCAGTCCAGTTGATCAGCACCAGCCGGATGATTTCCCCGAAGGCGAGCGTGACGATGGCCAGATAGTCACCGCGCAGGCGCAGAACCGGGAAGCCCAGCATGATGCCCCACAGGGCGGCGAGAATGCCGGAGATCGGCAGGAGCAGCCAGAAGGACAGGCCGAAATGCTGCGACAGCAGCGCGTAGGAATAGGCGCCGACAGCGTAGAAGGCGACGTAGCCGAGGTCGAGCAGACCGGCAAGGCCGACGACGATGTTCAGGCCCCAGGCCAGCATGACGTAGATCAGGATCTGGATGCCGAAATTATCGACGAATTTCAGCGAGCCCTGCGCCCCGGTGATCGAGACGATGACCGGCGGATAGAGGATGAGGGCCACCAGCGCCACCTTCAGGAAATGCTTCTTGAAGAAGGACGGCTTTGCCTCGATCTCATGGGCCGGCATATTCGCCGCACGCGCCTTGCGCGCCTTCGACCAGGGCTGGAAGAAAGCGACGATGGCGAAGCGGCCAATGGCGGCGATGGCGACGAAGATCGCCAGCAGGCCCCAGCGCGGATACCAGATCAGGGTATTGTTGATGTCCTGATCGGTCTTGATCCCGATATAGAGGATGAAAAGGCCGAGCGAGAGGATGCCGGCAAACACGGCTTCCTTGATAGCCCGGGCGAAAACGCCGGGCTGTGCAGTGGTCGGTGCGTTGCTGGACATCGGGTCAGACCTTTTCGACTTCCGGACGGCCGAGGATACCCGTCGGCTTGAAGATCAGCACGAAGGCGAGGATCGCGAAGGTCGCCACATCCTTGTAGGCAATGGTGAAATAGGCCGACCAGAGCGATTCGATCAGGCCGATCAGCAGCCCGCCGAGAACAGCCCCCGGCAGCGAACCGATGCCGCCCAGAACAGCCGCGGTAAAGGCCTTGACGCCGGGAATGAAGCCATCGGTGAAAGAGGCGACGCCGTAATACATCAGATACATGGTACCGGCGACGGCTGCGAGGGCGGCACCCATGATGAAGGTGACGGAAATGGTGCGATCGACATCGACCCCGAGCAGCGCCGCCATCTTGCGGTCCTGTTCGGTGGCGCGCTGGGCGCGGCCAAGCGGGGTCTTGTTGACGATGTACCAGAAGGCCGCGAGCAGCACAGCCGTCACCAGCACGATGATGATCTGCTTCAGCGAGATGGTGATGGCACCGAAGTGGTAGACATCGCTGACCAGCGCGGGGATGGGCTTGTTGCGCGGGCCCTGGCTGACCTGGATGAAGTTGGAGAGCGCAATCGACATGCCGATGGCGGTGATCAGCGGTGCAAGACGGAAGGAACCGCGCAGCGGGCGATAGGCCACACGCTCGATGGTCCAGTTCCACAAGCCGGTCATCAACATGGAGATGACGAGCATGATCAGAAGCGCCAGCGCAACGGGAATGCCGGCAAAGAACGTGGTGAGCACCAGGAAAACGATGAGAGCGGCGAAACCACCCAGCATGAAGATGTCGCCATGGGCGAAATTGATCATGCCGATAATACCGTACACCATCGTATAGCCGATCGCCACAAGGCCATAGATGGATCCAAGAGTCAGCCCGTTTATGAGCTGCTGGATGAAATACTCCATATGCCAATCCCCCGGACAGCCACAATCATGTGGTGTCCTTCTTTATGTTCCCCTCGGGTATTCCCGTTTTGGGGTTTTTGATCTTGGGGCCGATTTGATAGCGTTTTTGGCAAAAATGTGAAGCCTGAAATGGCTGGGCCAGTGCACTTTTCTGTAAACTGCTCACGATTTGAACATTTTCACCGAATTACGCCCGAAAACAGTCACCGAAAGGTGGAAAAATGCGCATTTGCCTCGCCCTTTCCAATCTTCGAAACTGCGAAAATCCCGAGCGATTACAACCGGGATTTTTTCATGCTCTGCAGCATTCGCCGATGCGGATTTTCGAACACGGCGATATTGCAGAAACTTCATTCCTCCGCAAGATCATGGGTCTTGACCAGAGGCAGTGACGCCGCCACCGGCGATAATCACGTCGTCATAAGGGGCGGGCTCAGACGCGCGCCAAAGGCGTGGCCAGCGGCGATTGGCCCGACAAGGCTTCCTTCAGAAGCTAAAAAGCTGAATAATGCATGCGGGATCCCATGGAAATCGGTGGGAGATGGACACAAGATGGCAGAGTGAGAAAGACGGGACGGCAACCGGATCACACGCGCGGACTCTGGATCATCGCAGACTGGCCTCTCCGTCAATCATGGCGAAAAGGTGTTGATTATAACTTTCGAGGCATGTCACATCATTTGACAACGTTGGCACGAATTAGGAATAAGATTTATTATTAAAAAGAGAGGGAACATGGATGCACTATGTCGCACCGGCGCAAGAAATTGCCATGCCAGCTGAGGCTGAAAACCGCCATGTCGTCTCGCAGCCGCTGCAGGTGAGCCGGGACGCCCGCATTCTCCTGAAGGGGCATAAGCCAAAGATTCTGTGGTTTACCGGCCTGTCGGGCTCGGGCAAATCCACCATCGCCAATGCGCTGGAAAAGAGCCTGAACGAGGCGGGCGTTCACACCTATATGCTCGATGGCGACAATATCCGCACCGGACTGAACAGCGATCTCGGCTTTTCCGATGCCGACCGGGTGGAAAACATTCGCCGGGTCGCGGAGGTTGCCAAGCTCATGGCCGATGCCGGTCTGGTCGTGGTGGTCTCCTTCATTTCGCCTTTCGAAGCCGACCGGCAGATGGCCAGGAGCCTGATGCGCGAGGGCGAATTCGTCGAAGTCTTCATCGACACCCCCCTGGAAGAATGCGTGAAAAGAGATCCCAAGGGTCTCTATCGCAAGGCGCTAGCCGGCGAAATCAAGGAATTTACCGGCATCAGTTCTCCCTATGAGCCACCGGCCAATCCGGATATACGGTTGGTGACGCGCAGTGCAGGTCCGCAGGCGCTGGCGCGTCAGGTGATCGATTTTCTCAATCTGAAGGCTTGAGGGGCCAACACCCCTTCTACAGCGGCGTGCGTTTTATCAAACGCACAAAGGACGCTGTAAAATTTTAAATCTGCTGCATAATTTTCACTAAATCGATTCCGATTTAAGGAATTATGCAGTAGAGCATTGTTCCGAGAAAAGTGGGAACCGGTTTTCCGTCCGGAAATGCTTAAAAACAACAAGTTAGAGCATTTCAGTGTTTCCGTGAAACACTGAAATGCTCTAGGGTCAAAACTCAATCAGGATGGGTGTTCTGTTGAACGGGATGGGATTGAATGGCCGCGAACAAGCGCAAGGCAAGGCCCTAAGGCCTTGTCGAGCATTGTTCGCAATCAGGCGGCCCATCCCGCTCAACCCTTCGGGCAAGGCGTATTTTGCGTCTGCGGGCGTCGGAAAGGTTTGAAAATGATCGGCATTTCCTGCACCTTTCCTCCTACTCAGACACAAAATACGCCTTGCAGAACACCCATCCTGATTGAGTTTTGACCCTAGTTCCTGGAAAGGACGCTCTGTGCTGGATGTGTTTGAACGGGCAGCACTGCTTGCCGGTCGCGAAATCATGGCGGTTTTTCACCATGGCGCCACCGTGCGCAGCAAGGAAGACGCATCACCGGTGACAGAAGCCGACGAGCGGGCCGAGGCCGTGATTCTGTCGCATCTGGCTGCGGCCTTCGGCGACATTCCCGTCGTGGCAGAAGAGGCCGTGGCGGCCGGGCACATTCCGGCGACGGAAAGCGGGCGCTTCATTCTGGTGGACCCTCTCGATGGCACCAAGGAGTTCATTCGCAAAAGCAATGATTTTACGGTGAATATCGCCCTGGTGGAGGACGGCGTGCCCACACTCGGCGTGGTCTACGCACCGGCCAGCGGGGTGCTGTACAGCGGTGGTTCCGACGGTGCGGAAAAGGTGGCTGTCAGCGCGGATTTCGAGATCCTGCACCGCCAGCCGATCAAGGCGCGGCAGACCCTTTCGCCGCCGGTGGCGGTGGCCAGCCGCTCGCATGCCGGGCCGGAAACGGAAGCCTTTCTGGCTGCCCGCGCCATTCGTGACACGCGCTCTGTCGGCTCATCCCTCAAATTCTGCCTGGTGGCCGAGGGCGACGCCGATGTTTATCCCCGCTATGGCCGCACCATGGAATGGGACACGGCCGCAGGCGATGCCGTGCTGCGGGCAGCCGGTGGCATGACCCTGACGCTTGGCGGAACGCCGCTGCTCTATGGCAAGCGCAAGCAAGCAGAGGACAGTGATTTTGCCAATCCCTTCTTCATTGCCTGGGGAGCGGGCTGGCGCAGCGAAACCTAGTGCACTGACGCATTCACGTTGCTCATGCTCAAGTGCGCTAGGCCTTTGTTTATGCATTGATTTTTCCAAACAAAGATGAATCTTTTGTTTGGATCAATGCATTAGGGGCGTCCGGTGCAGCGCGGGGATCGCGACCGGCATTTTCCCAAGTGAATCAAGCCTTCCATCCTCGCTATCTCCACCTCCTGAAGACGTGGTGGACAATGTCCCTGCATGATCACCACGCAAGGACGTCCGGATGAGCGACAACAGTGCCCGATTGAACCTCCCCTTCATTCTGCCCTCCCAGGCGCAGAAACATGTCACCCATAACGAGGCCTTGCAGGTGCTCGATGCCGTCACGCAGCTCGTGATCGAGGACACGCTGTCGAGCCCGCCGGACAGTCCCGGCGAAGGCAATTGCTACAGCATCGGCACGGGCGCGAGCGGCGCCTGGGACGGCTATGGTGGCAAGATTGCGGTGTGGCAGGATAGTGCCTGGGCATTTCTGACACCGCAGGCAGGCTGGCGCGGCTTCTTCCGCACGCTGGGCAGGATACTGGTTTATTCCGGCAGCGGCTGGGAGGAACAGGCCCTGCCCCCGCAAATCATTGCGGAGCAACTGGGCGTCAACAGCACACCGGACAGCACCAACCGGCTCTCCGTCGCCGCCGATGCCAGCCTGTTCAACAATGCCGGCAGCGACCACCGCCTGAAAATCAACAAGGCGGCGGCAGACAATACCGCGAGCCTGCTGTTCCAGACCGGCTGGTCCGGCCGGGCAGAAATGGGGACCTCCGGTTCCGACACCTTTTCCCTCAAGGTCAGTGGGGATGGCAGCAACTGGACCACAGGACTTTCGATCACCAGCGCAGGCCAGGTGCTGCAACCGAACAAGCCGGCAGGGCGCGTGCGCCTCAGCTCACGGTCGCTGGCCATCAGCAGCGGCACCATCACGGGATTCGACACGCTGGTCATGGGTCAGGGCGGTATAGCACTGGGGCAGACACTCAGTGACGGGCGCCAGACCTTGAAGGTGCCGGTGGAAGGGCTTTATGCCGTCTCTGTTTATATAAGCGGCAGCACCGCCGTCGATTATGCCGTGACCGTTATCGACACTGTTAATAACGAGTTCCTTAAGCTCTACCCCGGCACCGCCTCGACCTTTGAAACAACTCGCTACAGTGTCTTGAAGCTGAGCGCGGGCGTCGAGCTTTCGATCAGCCACACCGGCAGCGCCGTTCTGGGCGTACTGGGCCGGGCAGCCCTCATCGACCTGCATCTACTTTAAGTAATTTATTTCCATAAAATACAACCGAGCAGTAAGACCTGCCCATTTTGGGTGGGTTGTACCGATTGAACAAGATCTGTCTGGCTTTGAGACAAATAGTCCCAAGAAAGGCGTCTCATTCAGAGAGGTTAACCATTGGTTAAGATTAAGAATGACGGTAAGACGATGGGGGTATAAATCAGCAGGCAGGAATTCACGACGTGGCAGCGGAGCGGAAATTTCCACTTTCGGAAACGGGATGGCGGCAAATCCCTCTGCTGCGGCCTTGGGAGGCTTGGATGGAAAGCCTGCATGCACCACACGGCCTGCGCGCCCGCCGAATGGTCCGGGACGGCTATTCTGTGCCCTCCTCTCAGGATGGGCCGACAATCGGCAACCGCAGGCCCGGTGATCTCTGGGCCAAGCGGGCACTGGATATTCTCGTGGCTTTTCTGGCGCTCCTGGCGCTTTTGCCGCTTCTTCTGCTCATTGCCCTGCTCATCCGGCTGGACAGCCCGGGCCCTGCGCTCTTCCGGCAGGTACGCTGGGGCAAGGACCAGACGAAAATCCGCATCTACAAATTCCGCACCATGTATGTGGATTGCTGCGATCCCTCCGGCGTGCGGCAGACGGTGGCGCAGGATCCGCGCGTCACCCGGCTTGGCGCGCTTTTGCGGCGCACCAATATCGATGAACTGCCGCAATTGTTGAATGTTCTGCTGGGCGATATGTCGCTTGTGGGCCCCCGGTGCCATGCCATCGGCATGCTTGCGGCAGGCGTGCCCTATGAGACGCTGGTGCCGGACTACCACCGCCGCCACGCCATGCGCCCCGGCATCACCGGCCTTGCCCAGATGCGCGGCCTGCGGGGACCGACGGATCGTGCCGCACGGGCTCGTGCCCGGATCGCCTCCGACCTCTATTATGTGGAAAACTTTTCCTTCTGGCTCGATCTGAAGATCATCCTGGGCACGCTCAAGGCGGAGCTTTTTAACGGTGGCGGCTTTTAGGCGCCAAAATTGTTCCAAAATGTCACAGATGGCGATCCTGGCCCTCCACACCATCGCCCTTTAGAGACGAACAACGCGCGATAAGTGCATCCCTGCACCAAAAGCAACGCAAGGGATGCGTGTGTGTATAGTTGCGCAGAATTCAAAAAAATTCGAGAAATCCTGTCATGTGAGGATAAAAAATCATTCACATTCAACAATTTTGATGGGCATTTCGCCCGGTAAGTCCGATTTTTACTCAAAATACGCCTGAAGCCTGAAAGAAATAGCTAGTGACGCGGACATCGCTGACGCCAGGAACTCCGCTCAACTTTACGGCACATGCTGCAGCGCCACATCAGCTGCCACAGGCAACTCCCTAAAATTATTATCAAATTGTTACCGTTGGCTTAGTCAATTTTTAAAGGTGCGACGTTAAAGTCTCGGTCTGTGGTCTTGAGTTTGTATTAGAGAGTCCAATGACCGAAACGATACGCCCGCGAGTAAAATACGTTATCGGCCCGGATGGCAGCCCGTTGACGATTGCCGATCTGCCGCCTGCCAATACCCGCCGCTGGGTCATCCGCCGCAAGGCGGAAGTTGTCGCTGCCGTTCGTGGCGGCCTGTTGAGCCTGGAAGAGGCTTGCGAACGGTATACGCTGACCGTCGAGGAATTCTTGTCCTGGCAATCCTCCATCAACGATCATGGCCTGCCGGGCCTGCGGACCACGCGCATTCAGCAATATCGCCATTAAAAGATTTGCCTTACAGCGCCGTGCGTTTTCTCAAACGCGCAAAGGACGCTGTAACGCTTTAAATCTGCTGCACTCCCTGCCCGAACTGATGACGGAGCGGGTGGATTAAAAAAACAGGCGCGCTCACCTTTTCAGGATTTTGCGCGCCTTTTCCTGTTTCAGGCTGACGCAAAACCGCGATCAATCCTCCACCGCTCGGCGTTGAAACAACGCCGATGCCGGAACAGCAGATATGCCTGATCAGGCCCCTCCCCGGCCGACAGCCTGGCATCGCTCTTTTTCTCAAAGCATGAAGGATGACCAGCCCATCCCAAGGGCACATCCCCTGAGACTGTCATAAATCTTAACGTGTGGACTGTTGAAAACTGTGGTGACGCCAGCGCCGCTGCATCAAAACAGGCCAAAACGCCCTGACCCTCTACAGTGTTGCCCTGAGAAAAGCGGACACACTTTAGGGGTCGAGGCGCTTGATAGCAATGAAAAAGGGTTCCGCACCGCAGGCTGCGACGCGAAATTCAGGATGATCCGGTTTTCGGATCAGGCGCGGGCGCGCTGGCCGCCATCCCGCTCTTCAAGGGCTGAGGCCTTGGCATAATCGGCTTCAGCTTCTTCCAACGCCAGTTCGGCAGCGTCCTGCTGAACCTTCAGTTCCCGAATGGAGATCTGAAGATTGTCAGCCCGCTGGCGGGCGGCTTTGGCAAAAGTCGGATACGCAAAATGCGAAGGGTCCGTAATACCCGACTTTTTTTCTTCCACGGAGATCTGCGTCTCCAGTTCCTTGGCCATTCGTTCGAATTCACTCATCATCAGTTGCAGCTGCTGCAACTGGCGACGCTTTTCCGTGACCTGAAATGCCTTCAGGCGAACTAGGCTCTCACGCGACTTCATACGCAATACTCCCGAGAGGCGAGCAGCCCCGCTTTCACTCAGATTTCGACATCGCCCGCGGCATTCCAACGAATCAGCCCCGAAAAATCTCGCGGCGTTAACAAAAAACTACCTTTGGTAACCTTTCGTTTACGGGCATCGTTAATGATAAGGAAGATCTTTTAAGGGTCGGTAAATGCCAAGGTCCAAAATTCAGGACTGTGACAATGATGAGTCAATTGAATCGCTTAGGGGGGATTTCTCCCAGATCGATTCATCTGTGGCGATGGGGAAATAACAGAGGAATCAGGAGGCTGGCCTTCTTGCTTAATAAATTCGATACGCCTTGCCAGAGTGAATCAGAATTTGTTAACCATTTGGTGGCAGCCTTCAAATCAGGCAACGACTGGATCCGTATCGCGTAGGGGGCCAATCTTGACCTTTCGGCGGCGGTAAAGGGGATAATTATGCGGGTTCTACTCATCGAAGACGACAGCGCCACAGCGCAGAGCATCGAGCTGATGCTCAAGTCCGAAAGTTTCAACGTCTACACCACCGATCTCGGTGAGGAAGGCGTCGATCTCGGCAAGCTTTACGATTATGACATCATCCTTCTCGACCTGAACCTGCCGGACATGTCGGGCTATGAAGTGCTGCGGACTTTGCGCCTGTCCAAGGTGAAAACGCCGATCCTCATCCTCTCCGGCATGGCAGGTATCGAGGACAAGGTCCGGGGCCTCGGCTTCGGCGCAGACGATTACATGACAAAGCCGTTCCACAAGGACGAGCTGGTTGCCCGCATTCATGCCATCGTCCGCCGCTCCAAGGGTCACGCGCAGTCTATCATCGTGACCGGTGAACTGGTGGTCAACCTGGACGCCAAGACGGTGGAAGTCGGCGGCCAGCGCGTGCACCTGACCGGCAAGGAATATCAGATGCTGGAACTGCTCTCGCTGCGCAAGGGCACCACGCTCACCAAGGAAATGTTCCTGAACCACCTTTATGGTGGCATGGACGAGCCGGAATTGAAGATCATCGACGTCTTCATCTGCAAGCTGCGCAAGAAGCTTGCAAACGCAGCCGGTGGCGCCAACTATATCGAAACCGTATGGGGCCGTGGCTATGTGCTACGCGAGCCGGACGGCAGCGAATATATGGAAACAGCCTGAGCGGTTGCCTTCCACCCGCATTTTTAAAGCCCCTTCGGGGGCTTTTATTTTGACCAAAATTTCGGGAAACGCCGTGTGGGATTGAACAGTCCTCGGCAATCCACGGCCAAGCCGTGCAAGTCACCCGGAATGACGGCAATGATCCGGAAAAAATCCATGCATTCGGAAATGTTGCCCCCAGAAAAGCGGAGGATTTTTAGGCCGCAGCGCGATCCGCGAAAGTCTGGGTGAGAATCTTGCGGTCAAAAGGCTTCAGCAGGAAATCATTGGCGCCGGCGCGCTTGCCCTGCATCATGGTTTTCAGATCGGCCTCGATCACGCAGTAATAAATCTTCACCGCCTTGCCTTCCGGGATGGAGCGGACATTGGTGATGAGATCGAGGGCGCCGTCCAGTGCGGCATCGACAATCATGAAATCGGGCAGTTTCTTGTCGCAGAGCAACAGTGCATCGCGGGCGGAGGCGGCTTCAATCACCTCATAGCCCAGTTCGGAAAGAATCTTGCGGCCCACCTTGCGAATGACATCGGAGGAGTCAGCGATCATCAACTGCTTCATATCGATCTCCCCTTTGCAACGGCCAAGGGGAGCATGCATCCCCTTCGTTTCGAACATGGCTTAAACAAGAGTGTGGCGAGGTCCGGTGCCAGCCACTGCGTCCAATAAAAAGTTCCAGGAAAAAGAGTAAAGGCGGGAGGCTAATGAAAGGTTACGCCCGCCCAGGAAAGTAGCCGATCCGGTTTATTTTCCCGAATCGGCTCATTAATTCAGGCCACAGTCTCGGCCGTGAAGGTGATTTCGCCCTCGCCGACCGTGTATTTCAGCTCCATACCCGCTTCATCGGCCAGAAGCACGGTGTAATAGGGCTGGATCGAGTGGGCATCGACGGCTTCCTCCAGACGGCCTTCGCAGATTTCCGCGAATTTCGGCGGCACCCGCAGGAGGCGGCCCTTGACCGTGATGGTGAAGCGCGCATCCGTTTCAGGATTTTCCAGCGTGACATCCAGCGAACCGCCGCGCGGAATGGCGCCATAGGCTACCAGAAACAGGTTGAGCAGCATCTTCACCCGGTTCTTGGCAATGATGGCGCGTGGGCCTGTCCAGGTGATTTCGGTTTTCTTTTCGGCGGCAGCGAAATCCCGCGCGGCCTTTTCCGCCTCACCGGTGTCGATGGATGCCCCGACGGAGCCCGAGGCCCCGAAGGCCAGCCGGGCAAATTTCAGCCGCACGGAAGCGTTCAAGGCGCTGGCGCGGATCAGTTCCATCGCATCTTCGTCCGCCCCGCCCTCGTCGAGCAGTTCCAGACCATTGGTGATGGCCCCCACCGGGGAGATGACGTCATGGCACACGCGGCTGCACAGGAGTGCGGCCAGATCCGGCCCGGCCAGCGTCAGATTCGGGTTCTTCAGCATCGAATTCTCCTCGACGGCAGGCGTTGCCCTGGCTCAAGCCAGATAAAACACCGTTTTTCTTTCTCACAGTTCAACGGATATCCCGTTTCCGGAACTGCGCTGTTCATGCTCTGTCGATCTTACCGTTGCGGCAAAACCGGCAAAATCCCAAAGGTTATCGCCATAAAGACACCATATTTGGTAAACCGATTGTTAAGACGATAGCATCAAGATGCTTCAGGACCGAAAATAGCGGTTCAGACAGTTCCTATACCGGGGAGGAAGCCATGGGCTTTTTCAAGATTCGGCACGTCATGCACACCTGGCTTGTGGCCGCAGCACTTGCGCTGGTTCCGTTTGCGCTTGGCGTTGCATCCACCGAGGCACACGCCCAGGGCGACCAATATACCATGCAGGAAGTCGTGGATGCCGGCCATTCCTTCTTCGGTTCCACCAGCGGCGCATTGGCCAAGGTGATCGAGCGGGCCTTTTCGCAATATGGCCTTCCCAATGGCTATATTCTCGGCCAGGACGGTTCCGGCGCCTTGATTGCCGGGCTGACCTATGGCGAAGGCACGCTTTACACCAAGAATGCCGGTCAGCATCCGGTCTTCTGGCAGGGTCCGTCGCTGGGCCTCGATTACGGCGGCAACGGGTCCCGCACCATGATGCTGGTCTATAATCTGCCCAGCGTCGATCGGCTCTACACCCGCTTCGGCGGCGTTAGCGGTTCGGCCTATGTGGTGGCCGGTGTCGGCATGACCGTGCTGAAAAACAATAACCAGCTGATCGTGCCGATCCGCACCGGCGTCGGTGCCCGTCTTGGTGTCAATGTCGGCTATCTGAAGCTGACACAGAATTCGACCTGGAACCCCTTCTGATACGAAGAGTCATTGAAAATGAGTTCGTATTCCCCTTTCGAGGCGAGGATGCGTTAGCATCTTCGATGCCTTGGTATGAGACGGCTCCAAAGGCAAGAAAGTAGCCTGCTGTGATTGAATATGCCCTGTTGTTTGCTCTGGGTTTTTTCGCTGCGGTGCTGCTGGTTGCGCTGATCAGTCCGGCCATTCACCGTCGCGTCGTGCTCTACACGGAAAACCGCCTGAGGGCGACCGCACCCTTGGGCGCGGATGAGGTGCGCGCGCAAAAGGATATGGTGCGCGCCGTCTATGCCGCTGAAAATGCCCGGCTGGCCCATGAGCTGAAGCGCGAGCGCGATTACCAGGTCGCCTTGAAGGTGACGGCAGACCAGGCAGATGCCGAGATGCGCCGGGCGCTAGCCAATGAAAATGTACTGAAGGAACAGATCGGCGCCATGAGCAAGGAAGCCGGGCAATTGCGCGCAGAACTGCGCGAGGCGGCCCGCCATGCCGAGCAGATGAAGGCCGTGCTGGAGCGCAGCGAATCCAGCATTGCGGCGCGCGATCTGGAAATAGAGGCGCTGACCCAGCGGCTTTCGGCAGCGGAGGAAGAAAAGCAGCAGCTGAAGCGCAGCCTTGCCTCCCGCGACACCCAGATCGAAGATTTTCGTTTGCGCGTCACCGCCATGCGGGACGAGCGCGACAAACAGCGTGACGAGACCCAGGCTGCGGTTTCCCGCGCGCAAAAGGCAGAGCAGCGGCTCTTGCAGGAAGAAGACCGGCGGTTGCGGCTGGAAGAGCGGCTGGAAAAGCTGAACGCCACCCCCGGCGGCACAAAAAAGGAGACGGTGATGGCCGGCATGCCCCCTGCAAAGACCTCTCCCGAGAAGGAGATTGCCGCGCTAACCGAGGAAGTACGGCTACAGAATCTGGCGCTGATCGAACGGCTGCAAAAGGCGAAAACCGCCGATGGCGATGAGGCGCTACGCGCGGAAATCGCCGATATCGCCGCCAAGATGGTGGTAATCACCGCCCGGCAGGAAGGCGAGGAAGGTCCGCTCCAGCCGCTGGTCGCGAAGGCCGCCGATCAGGGTGACAGTGAAGTGATGAAACGGCTGAAGCGCCTTGCGCCCGATCTTTTCAAGCCGCAGCCTGAAATGTGAGTTTATAGTCTTTACCCCACGCATTTCCGGAGGGAAAACCGGCTCCCACTTTTCTCGGGACAATGCTCTTGTTTTTACGCATTTCCAGACGGAAAACCGGTTCCCACTTTTCCTGTAAATGCTCTAAACCTTGCCCATGCCCCGGGCGATGGCGTGGAGCGCAATGCCGCTGGCGGTGCCGAGATTGAGACTGTCCAGCCGGGAGGATTGCGCGATGCGCACCGGCTGGAAGCGTGAGAGGATATCCGCTGGCAAGCCCTCGCCTTCGGTGCCCACCACCAGCGCCACCCGCCACGCCGGCTGGATATCACCGATTTCAACCGTGCCGGAAGGGCTGAGCGGCAGGATCTGGAAGCCTTCTTCATCAAGCCGCCGCAGCAATTGCCCACTCTCTCCCTGCCGCAGATGCGGCACCGCCAGCACGGAGCCGACAGAGACCCGCAGCGCCTTGCGGTAAAACGGATCGCAGGAGGTCTCGTCCAGCAGCACGGCATCGGCTTCGAAGGCTGCGGCATTGCGGAACATGGCGCCGACATTGTCATGATTGGAAATGCCGCAGCCCACGAGGATCAGGGCACGCGCCGGAAGCTCCGCCAGCATATCTTCAAAGGAAGGCACCGCCTCGCGCCGCCCGAGGCCCAGCACGCCGCGATGCAGGTGAAAACCCGCCACAGCATCCAGAACCGGCTGGCTGGCGGTATAGACCTCGATCTCCTCCGGCAGATCCGCCAGCAGGCTTTCCAGCCCGGCAAGACGATTTTCCAGCAGCAGCAGTTTTTCGGCCCGAATCCCCTGCCCTGCCCGGTGGGCGGCCAGCAAAAGCCTGAGCACCACCGTGCCTTCAGCAATGAAGCGGCCCTCCCGCCCCACCAGATCGCGCTCGCGGATCTGGCGGAAGGCGGCGATACGGGGATCGTCCGGATCGGTGATCCGCAGGCTGTGCGTCACCGCGCCCCCTCGACCGCGATGTCCGAAACGAAGCGGCCCGACGCGGCATCGAAGATGAAGGCCTTTGCCTTGCCATCCGCCGTCTTGCCATAGAACAGCACCTGACTGCCGGACAGCGCCGTGGAGGTCACCGTAAAGCCCTCGGGAAGCGTGGCGGTGCGGGCCAGCGGCTGGTCGGATGGCACGGAAAGTGCTGCCGCCGGTTGTGCGGCGGGGCTTGCGGCTTTCGTCTGCATAACCTTGTAGACAACCGCGCCCAGGACAAGCATAAGGCAAAACAAGATCAGGCCGACCGAAACGAGCTGCAGGATCACCATTTTCCGGCGCACATGCTCGAAAGCCGGATCGAGGGGCTTCTCTTCCTGTTCTTCCGTTTCAATCTGACTCATCGAAACCTCAACCTTTCCCCGGCGTGACTGACAGGCAGGACTTTGACACAATGACCGATCCCTTTAACCAAGCCGAGGATGCAAGGAAAGAGCTGATTGCCGGTGACGATGCCGAAGGCCGGCTGGATGCCTGGCTTGCGGAGGCGCTGCAGGGTGAATTTTCCCGCAATCGCATCAAGGCGCTGATCGAACAGGGCGCGGTCGAGGTGAACGGCAAAGCGGTAAGTGAGCCGAAGCGCAAGATCAGGCCCGGCGACAGCGTGGTGATTGCCCTGCCGGAGCCCGAGGATGCCGAGCCGCAGGGCGAGGATATTCCCCTCGACGTGCTTTATGAGGATGACGATCTCATTGTCATTGCCAAGCCTGCCGGTCTCGTCGTGCATCCAGGCGCCGGAAACTGGACCGGCACGCTGGTCAACGCGCTGATCCATCATTGCGGCATGAGCCTTTCCGGCATTGGCGGCGTGCGCCGTCCCGGCATCGTCCACCGGCTGGACAAGGACACTTCCGGCGTGATGGTGGTGGCGAAAAACGACAATGCCCATCGGCATCTGGCGGCGCAATTTGCCGATCATGGCCGCAGCGGCCCGTTGGAGCGCGCCTATCAGGCCGTGGTGTGGGGGCGCCCGCGCAGTCTGGCGGGCACCATCGATGCCGCCTTGGGCCGCGCTGCCGACCGTACCCGCCGTGCCGTGAAGCGTGACGACAGCGCCGATGCCCGCGAGGCGATCACCCATTACGAAGTGCTGGAGCGCTATGGCGAAAAGCCGGACGCCACCTGCCTTGCCTCGCTGGTGGAATGCCGGCTGGAGACGGGCCGCACCCACCAGATCCGCGTCCACATGGCCCATATCGGCCATCCGCTGATCGGCGATCCGGAATATGGCGGTTCCTTCAAGACCAAGGCCAATCTGCTGCCGGAACCGGCCCGCGGCCTCGTCAACGGCTTTCACCGGCAGGCGCTGCACGCCTATCTTCTGGCCTTCGAACATCCGGCCACCGAAGAGGTGATGCATTTCGAGGCCCCCCTGCCGGAGGATCTGGAAGAGATGCTGGAAGCGCTAAGGGCGATCTGAGGAACCGGAGAGGGGTTTAAGGGTTATAGCCCATAAGACGCCAGCGGTCGCGCGCCGACAGCCAAAAACCACGGCTTTCACAAAGCCTGTGAGGCTTGAATCGCGTCTTCATCATTCTTATCTTTGACCCGGACTCGTGTGGGATCATGAGATCCACAGGAGGGGACTTGCCCGGTTTTGGGAAGTTCGTGAAGAAAGGGGTGCTCTATGGCCCGGAATACCTTGCCTACGATTACTGCCGGCGAAGCCGGTCTGAACCGCTATCTCGACGAAATCCGCAAGTTCCCGATGCTGGAACCGCAGGAAGAATACATGCTGGCCAAGCGCTATGCCGAGCACGGCGACCGTGATGCCGCGCACAGGCTGGTGACGAGCCATCTGCGTCTCGTGGCCAAGATCGCCATGGGCTATCGCGGCTATGGCCTGCCGATCGGCGAAGTGGTCTCCGAAGGCAATGTGGGCCTGATGCAGGCCGTCAAGAAATTCGATCCCGAGCGCGGTTTTCGTCTGGCCACCTATGCCATGTGGTGGATCAAGGCCTCGATCCAGGAATATATCCTGCGCTCCTGGTCGCTGGTGAAAATGGGCACCACCGCCAATCAGAAGCGGCTGTTCTTCAACCTGCGGCGTCTCAAGGGCCGTATCCAGGCCATCGACGAAGGCGACCTGAAGCCGGAACAGGTGAAGGAAATCGCCACCAAGCTGAATGTTTCGGAAGAAGAAGTGGTTTCCATGAACCGCCGCCTGTCCGGCGACGCGTCGCTGAATGCGCCGCTGCGCGCCAGCGAAGGCGAATCCGGCCAATGGCAGGACTGGCTGGTGGACGATCATGACAGCCAGGAAGACATTCTGATCGAACAGGATGAGCTTGAGACCCGCCGCAACATGCTCTCCCGCGCCATGGGCGTGCTGAACGAGCGCGAACGACGCATCTTCGAGGCCCGCCGTCTGGCGGAAGACCCGGTGACGCTGGAAGAACTCTCTGCCGAATTCGACATCAGCCGCGAGCGTGTGCGGCAGATCGAGGTCCGGGCTTTTGAAAAGGTTCAGGACGCCGTGCAGAAGGATGCCCTGGAGCGCGCCAAGGCCCTGAGAATGGTGGAGGCCTGAACCGGGCATCTCCGGCTTTTCAGCTTGAGGAACCGGACCTACTGCATATTTAAAGCGTTACAGCGAACCTTTGTGCGCCATGTATGGCGCACGGCGCTGTAATATCTCTATCCCTTTTTTTTCAAAAGTGCATCGCAAAGAGCGGTGCGCTTTTTTTTATGATCACGAAGAACGCTTCCCTCTTTTGCTTTTGCTGCGCGAAAAAGCGCAGCAACATGCCGTGACATTTTTTCATCCGCAAGTGTTCTTTAGAATACAACCTGACACACCTTAAGCGCGCTGTCGCGTTCAGAATATTCAACGCATTTAGAATATATATCTTCTAAAAATCGAGAGAAGAGAGCCTCTAAGGAGATAAAACTGCCTGAAATCAAACATTACAATCATATTAATGAAATATCATCTAAAAATAGATTCACTTAGGATGAATAGCGAATAAACGAAGTATGTGTAGATATACACGCATCGGATGCATGAAATGAGTGCGTGCACGACTTAAACGCTTGATTAACGATAAAGTCACTTCAGAGAGATTTCGCGGAACAAATCCGCGAAAGCAGAAAAACCCATAAAATTGAAGGGATGTAAATAATCTTTTAGATGTTCTTCGCTAATATAACCTATGGGAGAGGATGTTAACAGGTTTGCAACCTACATACTTTAGAGAAGGCGCATGGAGTTTTCCTGATTTGAAACAAGGGCATCGTCTCCGGATGGGACAATGCCCAGTCAGTCTTCAGGAAAAAACCGGATACATTCGTGTCAGCAAAGTTCCTAGGCTTATGCCCGAGAACTGCATGATAGGAGAAAAATCGAGATCGCAATGAAAAGAAGGCCGGAAAATCTAGCCTGTCTTTCAAGGTGAACATGGCGACAGCTGGAAGATCCTTCGGTTGGAGCGCGCTTCTCAAGGCATGACAACATCTGCAACGACAGAACTGCTCCAGAAAGGTTTGAAAGGCCAGAATAGATGCTGAAAAATATCCGAATCCTGACAAAAATCTCGCTTATTCTCGGCCTGTTGATCGTGGTCAGCCTGGCCGTTGCAACCGTCAGCTACACGTCCAGCAGCACGCAAAGCGATAGCGCGCGCTGGACGGACCATACCTATGTGGTCATCAACAAGATCAACATGATGATGGCGGCGATGGTGGACCAGGAAACGGGCATGCGCGCCTATCTTCTGGCCGGTGACAAGAAGTTCCTGGAGCCGCAAATCGCCGGTGCCAAGGCCTTCAAGGAAAATTGGGATGCTCTCAAGCAGCTGACCTCCGATAATCCCGTCCAGCAGAAGCGTCTCGACAGCATTGCCGCCCTGGCGCAGACCTGGAATGAAAAGGTCGTGCTTGCCGAAATGAAGCTGATGGAAAATCCGGCCACCTGGGAGCAAGCGCGCCAGATCGAGATTTCCGGCGCGGGCAAGACCTCGATGGATGGTATTCGTGGCCTCGTCAAGGAAATGGTCGATGCGGAAGCCTCGCTGCTTGGCGTCCGTAAGACCTCAGCTGAAAACGCTGCTTCGCTCTCGACCACCACCTCCATCGTCGGCGGCATCGCCATGATCGCCACGGCTGGCCTTGGCCTGATCTTCCTGAACGGCGGGCTTGTGCGACCGCTGCGCGGCATTAACGACTCCATGCTGGAATTGGCAAAGGGCCGCAACGATATCGACATCCCTGGCCGTGGCCGCAAGGATGAGATCGGCGAAATGGCGGCCTCTGTCGAGGTCTTCCGCCAGACGGCGATCCAGAAGGTCGAAAGCGATCGCGTGGCCAATGAAACCCGCCAGACCACCGAAGCCGAGCGCGCCCGTGTGGCGGAAATGGACCGCAAGCGCGCCGAGGAAATGAGCGTGGCAACCTCCGGCCTGGCAGAAGGCTTGAAGCAACTGTCGCAGGGCGATCTGACCTTCCAGCTCCAGCAGCCCTTCGCTCCCGATTTCGAAGGTCTGCGCAACGATTTCAACACTGCTGTCGGCCATCTTCGCGAAACACTGCTGCATGTCTTCAATGCCACCGGCACAATCGACTCCGGCGCGCGGGAACTGAGCAGCAGCGCCAACGATCTTTCCAAGCGCACCGAGCAGCAAGCGGCCTCGCTGGAAGAAACCGCCGCAGCCCTGGACCAGATCACCACCAACGTCGCCAATTCGTCGAAGCGTACGGAAGAAGCCCGCAGCGTGGCGCTGGAAGCCAATCGCTCCGCCCGTCAGTCGGGTGAGGTGGTATCCCAGGCCGTCACCGCGATGCAGCGGATCGAGCAATCTTCCAGCCAGATCTCCAACATCATCGGCGTGATCGACGAGATTGCTTTCCAGACCAACCTGCTGGCGCTCAATGCAGGTGTCGAAGCCGCTCGCGCCGGTGAAGCAGGCAAGGGTTTTGCCGTTGTTGCCCAGGAAGTGCGCGAGCTTGCCCAGCGCTCTGCCCAGGCTGCGAAAGAAATCAAGGATCTCATTCGCAATTCCGCCCAGGAAGTGGAAGGTGGCGTCAGGCTCGTCACGGCCACCGGCGATGCCTTGAAAGTCATCGAAGGCCATGTCGTCTCCATCAACGCACAGCTTGATGCCATTGCCACCTCCGCCCGCGAACAATCTGTCGGTCTCTCGGAAGTGAACACTGCCGTCAACCAGATGGATCAGGTGACGCAACAGAACGCCGCCATGGTGGAAGAAGCCACAGCCGCAAGCGCCGGTCTGGCCTCTGAATCGGACAAGCTGAGACACCTGATCAGCCAGTTCCGCTTCGAAGCCGGTGGTCGCCCAGCCGCAGCGCACGCGGCGCCCTCTTCCAGCGCCTCCCCTGCGCGTGGACCGGCTGCGGCCACGGCATCCGCCAAGCCGCAGGCTTCTCCGGCCCGCCGGATGATGAACAAGGTTGCCAAGGCCATGGGCGGCGGCGGCGGTGCAGCCGCTGAAAGCTGGGAAGAGTTTTGAGGCGTAGAGCCTTTGCTCGGCAACCGCATGAACGTTAAACAAAGCCCCGGTCCGGCCTATGCTGGATCGGGGCTTAATCATTAAGCTCTCCCCACTTTTTCTGGAAATGATCTCTCTCGCCGCATTTCCGGACGAAAAACCGGTTCCCACTTTTTCTGGAAATGCTTAGCCCGCCGCCATCAGCGCCAGCAGAGACAGGACCAGCGCCGGGATCATCACCACGGCGCCGATTTTCAGGAAGTCCCAGGTGCCCATGGAAAGGCCCTCGCGGCGCAGTGCCGAAAGCCAGAGAATGGTGGCGAGAGAGCCGGTCACGGAAAGGTTGGGGCCAAGATCGATGCCGATCAGCACCGCAGCAGACAGCGTATCGGAGGCATGCGCCGCCTGCACGGTTGCGCCCGCCACCAGACCTGCGGGGAGGTTATTGACCAGATTGGTCATGAAGCCGGTGATGAGCCCCGTGCCCATGATCGACAGCGAAGGATGCGCAGCGGAGGCCTGCGACAGAAGATCGGCCAGCAGACCGGTCAGCCCCGTCTTGTCCAGCGCCTCCACCAGCACGAAAAGTCCGGCTACCAGCGGCAGCACGCTCCAGGAAATGCCCTTGACGGTGGGCCAGGGGTTTTGGCGGTTGAGCGCCAGAACCAGAAGTGTGGTGATCGTTCCGGCCACGAAGGTGGGCAGGCCGAGATCGAGACCGAGCGCCGAGGCCAGGATGAGAATGACAGCGGTCAGCGCGAGGCCGCCACCGGCAAGCCGGGCTCCGTGGCTGAGATGCGGTGTTTCGATCTCCCGTTCCGGCTGTTCGGCGCTCAGCCGCTTGCGCACCGTCCAGTAGAGCATGGCAAAGGTGACGATGATCGCCACCAGCGACGGCAGGGTGAAGGTTGTGAGCCACTTGCCAAGCGGCGGCATGGTGCCGCCGCCGAAGATCACCAGATTGGCCGGATTGGAAATGGGCAGCACGAAGCTTGCCGCATTGGCGATGAAGGCGCAGATCAGCAGATAGGGCATGGGATCCTTGAGCCTTGCTGCCCGGGTTGCCGCGTAGACCGCAGGCGTCAACACCACGGCGGTGGCGTCGTTCGACAAAAAGGCCGTCACCAGCACGCCCACACCGTAAATGAGCGCGAAGAGCCGGAAGGCCGAGCCTCTGGCGCGCGCGGTGGCCAGCGCCGCAAGCCAGTCGAACAAGCCCTCGCGCCGCGCCAGTTCCGATAACAGCATCATGCCGATCAGGAAGAAATAAACGTCATAGCCCTTTGCCACGCCGGTCAGCACATCGGCTGGCGCAATCAGGCCAAGAGCCAGAAGAAGGGCAGCGCCCAGAACGGCCCAGACGGCTTCAGGCCAGCCGAAAGGCCGGCCAATGACGCCCGCGACGGAGAGGGCGGAAATTCCCCAAACGATAGAATGGCTGGTCATGCAGGATCCAATGCAGAGTGAAGGCTGGGCAGAATAAAGTCTGGGCGACAGATAGCGGTCTTGAGCGAAAAGTCCATTCCGCGTCCCATAACCTTCGCATTTTGGGAACAAATTCCCGATGCCGCAGTTATGCGGCTGGCCGCCGATAGTTCTGCCCGTCCGGCCAGACCGATCGCAACGACAAAGGCTCCACGTGCTGCAACCTGGCCAACTCTTGTTTCACACGGTCTGGTACCTGGCTACAACCCTTTGTTTTCGAATAATTTCCTGCGCGAAACCGGTTCCCACTTTTCCTGGAAATGCTCTAGAGGCTGCACTTGGATCATCATCACCGTTCCCATTCCGTCAGCCGGCGGTCGCTTCTTGCCCTTGCAGGTTTGAATTTCTTTCTCGCGGATGCGCGGGATGGACTCGGTCCCTTTCTCGACGGATTTCTGGCCACGCATGGCTGGAAACCGATGTCGCTCGGCGTGCTGGCGACGCTCGGCGGCGTACTGGGGCTGGTGGCAACGCCGCTGTTTGGTGCCGTGGTCGATGCCTCGCACCGCAAGCGCACGCTGATCATTCTCCCCGTCATCCTGATTACAGCGGCGGCGTTGTGGACGCTTGCCTCTCCCGACAATCTCGCCGTCTTCGGCGGTCAATCGGCAACCGCCATTGTCGGCGCGGTGATTGGTCCGGCGCTGATGGGGCTGACGCTTGGGCTTGTCGGTGAACGGGCGTTTTCCGATCAGGTGGCGCGCAACGAGACCTGGAACCATACCGGCAATGTGTTTTCACTGGCCTGCATTTTCTTCATCAGCGGCGCTTTCGGTCAGACTGGCGTGGTCTGGCTGATGGTCGCCACGGCGCTTGCCACCATTGCCGCCGTTCTGGCCATCGATGCCAGCGAAATCGACCACGACGCCGCACGCGGTTTGAACGAGGATGACGGGCAAAAGCAGCCCTCCGGCTTCGACGTTCTGCTGGAGCGGCGCGGACTGCTGTTTCTGGCGGTGATCCTGATGATCTTCCATTTCGGCAATGCGCCGATCAGCCGGTTGATTGCGCAGGATTTCTCCGTGCAACTGGGCAGCCCCTTCCGCACCACCGCCATTACCACCGGGGTTTCACAGGTGTCGATGATCTTCGTGGCGCTGGTTGCGCCCTGGCTCATCCGCAGGATAGGCCTTGGCAATGTACTGCTGGCGGCCCTCATTGCGCTGCCGGTGCGCGGCGCCATCGCCGCCACCTTTCACAGCTTCGGCTCCATCTATCCCGTGCAGATCCTCGATGGTGTCGGCGCAGGGCTGATCGGCATTGTCACGCCCATCGCCGCCGAGCGCATTCTTTCCGGTACCGGGCGCTTCAATGCAGGGCTGGCCGCCGTCATGACCCTTCAGGGCATTGGCGCCGCCTCCAGCAATGTGGTGGCCGGCTGGCTGACAGAAAAGGGCGGCTATGCCCTGGCCTATGCCGTGCATGGCGGCGTTTCGGCGCTGGCCGTGGCCGTCTTTCTCATGACGCGCCATCAGATGACACCTCACAGGCCACAGACCAAGGCGGCGGCGTGAGACAAGCGGGGACGTGAAGGAGCGCCTCCCCCGTGAGGCCTCCTGCATATTTTGCGCCACAACCGGCATTTTTTACAATTATCCCGGAACAAAGGCAAAATATCCAGTGTATAAAAAACAACATCAAGAAAATAACATCAAAATACGCCTTGAAACGGAGTGTGTACTGACACATCCGGAATATGAACCGAAAATGAACGAAAAAATATCCAAAACTTGCTTACCTCGATAAGGAACAAATCTTCAGCTCGGCAGTTTTTCCGCCATCGAAACGAGAGGAAGGAAAGACCCATGAAGACGACAACCAGCCTTGTTCTTGCTGCGGCACTTGCCGCTTCCTTTTCCACGGCAGCCCTTGCCCAGGACAGCACCGTAACGGGTGCCGCCGGCGGGGCCGTGACCGGCGCGATTGTCGGTGGTCCGGTGGGTGCCGCCGTGGGTGGCGTGGCCGGCGCCATTGCCGGTACGGCGATCGATCCGCCGCCGCAGCGCGTCGTCACCTATGTGGAACAGCAGCCCGCCCCGGCTCAGCCCTATGTGGTGGAGCAGAAGGTCGTGGTCGGCAAGCCGCTGCCGCGCCAGGTGGTGGTGACCCCGGTGCCGGAAGATCCGCACTATGCCTATGCCATTGTCAACGACCAGCGGGTCATTGTTGATCCGCAGTCCTATGTCGTGGTTGACGTGGTGGAATAATCGCCTGTGAAAGATGCTTTCGCGGCATCGTCAAACACCCCGGTAGCCTCTCGCTGCCGGGGTGTTTGAGGTTTCATCTCCCAGCCAACATCGCCCCTGCCCCTCGTGATCGCCGCTTCCGCCTGCGAAATTAACCTTACTACATTGTAAATAAGATGTGACGGCTGCCGAAGATTGTGTCCGCCCCCGGGGAGGACTACAAAGGTTGAGGGATGCTGGAACCGATATGATAAAGTTATTGCGTAAATTCCTCGACACAGGATCTGAATCCACCTTGGTCGGCATGCGAAACCGTGTTGTCATCGAGCCCGGTCGCTTCTCGGCGATGTATGCCGTGGGCGATGTGCATGGGTGTTTTGCCGAATTGCTGGATGCCGAATGCCGCATCCTGCGTGATGCCGCAGGCCGCGATGGCCGCAAGCTGATCGTCATGCTGGGGGATTATATAGACCGCGGCCCGTCTTCGCGCCGGGTGGTGGACCATCTGATGAAGCCGCTGGGGCCGGATTTCGACCGCGTGACGCTGTGCGGCAATCATGACGACGTCTTCTGCCATTTTCTGGAAGACCCGTCCGGCGCCCGGCGCTGGCTGGATTTCGGCGCTGCTGCAACGCTCTATTCCTACGGGATCGATCTCGATCAGGCCTTGCAGGAAGGTGGACTGGCCGCCCTCACCCACCAGATCGGCAAGGCCGTGCCGGTTGAGCATTATGACTGGTTCAAGTCGCTGCCGTCGCTGCTCACCATCGGGCAGTTCGTCTTCGTGCATGCGGGCCTCAAGCCCGGTCAGGCGCTGGAGAGCCAGACGGATGAAGACCTGATGTGGATCCGCGAACCCTTCCTCAATCGCGGCCCGGAACTGCCTTTTACCGTCGTGCATGGCCACACGCCGAGCGACAGCGTCACCTTCGGCAAGAACCGCATCGGCATCGACACAGCCGCCTATGCCACGGGCCGTCTCAGCGTGCTGAGGATCGTGGACGGCGTGCCGAGCCTGATCTGACGTTTACGTTCGCCGCCCCTTGCCCAGTTCTGCAATGGCAATGCCGCCTAGCACCAGGGTCAGCGCCACGACGTGGAAAAGATGAAGGTCTTCCCCCACCAGCAGGACCGAGAGAATGGTGCCGAAGACCGGCACCAGATTGACGAACAGCCCGGCCCGGTTCGGCCCGATAATGTCCACCCCGCGGATATAGAGAATTTGCGACACCAGCGCCGGCAGCAGGCCAGTATAGAGGATCAGCAGCAGGCCGAACCCGTCCGGCGTGACCATGCGCCCGGCGGCAGCCTCGAAGACCAGAAGCGGAATGCCCGCCAGAATGGCGCCGAGGGCGGTGGCCGCCATCAGGCTTTTCCAGTGCACCGGCGGCTTGAAACGAAGAGCGACCGTGTAAACGCTATAGCACAGCACGCCCAGCAGCATCAGCAGATCGCCAAAATTCAGCGTCAGCGACAGAAGGCTCTTCAGGTCTCCGTGACCGGCGGTGATCGCCACCCCGACGAAGCTGATGGAAAAGCCGATGATCTGCAGGGCAGAGACCGGCACGCGAAACAGCAGGAAATTCAACAGGAAGATCACCACCGGCACGCCGCCCTGCTCGATCACGGCATTGACGACGCTGGTATATTGCACAGCACTATAGAGAAAGCCGTTGAAGGCCGTGAAGCCAATCGCCCCGAGCGCCAGAAGCAGCAGCCAGTGCCGCCTCAGCAGCGGCCAATCGGCGCGGATTTGCGGCAGTGATACGGCAAGAACGGCCAGGAAGGCCAGCATCCAGCGCACGAGATTGAGAAACATCGGGCTGACATGCCCCACCGCCAGCTTGCCGGCCACGGCATTGCCGCCCCAAAGCAGAGTGGTCAGGATGAGATAGGCATAGGCTCTGGCCGGCATGGGTATGTTTTTCCTGCGAAAAAGCAGCGCGACCGGACATCACGCGGAGTTAGGGTTAATCGGTCTTAGCCGCTGTGAAGGATGCTGTGAAGCGCTTTTGGCAGCCTGCACCACCAAGGCGGGCAAAAACCGGCCCCCTGCCCGTCAATGCGGCGATTACCTTTTGAAAATGCGGAGTTTCCTCACAAACGGGTCGCTTTTGGAAAAACAACGCAGTATAGATGCGCGGGTTTGGCATGGCTTCACGGCCATGCGTGAAGATGGCGCGGGAGAAGCAGGCCGCGTGAAGGACAGGATTTTGAAATGACGAATGTCGTGGTGGTTGGCTCCCAATGGGGCGACGAAGGCAAGGGCAAGATTGTCGATTGGCTCTCCGAGCGCGCGGATATCGTGGTGCGCTTCCAGGGCGGCCATAATGCCGGCCATACGCTCGTCATCGATGGCGTTTCCTACAAGCTGTCGCTTCTGCCCTCCGGCGTGGTGCGCGAAGGCAAGATGGCGGTGATCGGCAATGGCGTGGTGGTGGATCCGCATGCGCTGATCGCCGAAATCGGCAAGCTCGCCGCCCAGGGTGTGAAGGTGACGCCGGAAAACCTGCGCATCGCCGAAAACGCCACGCTCATTCTTTCGCTGCACCGCGAACTGGACGGCATGCGCGAAGACGCCGCCTCCAACAGCGGCACCAAGATCGGCACCACACGGCGCGGCATCGGCCCGGCCTATGAGGACAAGGTGGGCCGCCGCGCCATCCGCGTCATGGATCTGGCCGATCTCGACGCGCTGGAAGGCAAGGTCGATCGCATTCTCACCCATCACAACGCGCTGCGTCGCGGCTTTGGCGTGGCCGAAGTGGAGCACAGCACGATAATGGAGGAACTGACCTCCATCGCCGATCAGGTCCTGCCCTTCATGGACAGTGTCTGGAGCCTGCTGGACAAGGAGCGCCGCAAGGGCTCGCGCATTCTGTTCGAAGGCGCACAGGGCTCGCTGCTTGATATCGACCACGGCACCTATCCCTTCGTCACCTCGTCCAACACGGTGGCCGGTCAGGCGGCGGCAGGGTCGGGCATGGGTCCGGGTTCGCTGGGATATATTCTCGGCATCACCAAGGCCTATACCACCCGCGTCGGCGAAGGCCCCTTCCCGACCGAACTGACTGACGAGATCGGCCAGTTCCTTGGCGAGCGCGGCCATGAATTCGGCACGGTCACGGGCCGCAAGCGCCGCTGCGGCTGGTTCGATGCCGCGCTGGTGCGCCAGTCGGTCGCCACCAACGGCATTACCGGTATTGCGCTGACCAAGCTCGACGTTCTGGACGGGCTGGACGAGCTGAAGATCTGCGTCGGCTACAAGCTCGATGGCCAGGAGATTGACTATCTGCCCGCTGCCCAGGCCGCCCAGGCCCGGGTAGAGCCGATCTACATCACGCTCGAAGGCTGGAAGGAATCCACCGTCGGCGCGCGCAAATGGGCCGATCTTCCCGCCCAGGCGATCAAATATGTGCGGCAGGTGGAGGAACTGATCGGCGCGCCGGTGGCGCTGCTGTCAACCAGCCCCGAGCGGGACGACACCATACTTGTGACGGACCCGTTTGAGGATTAAGGTTGATTTTCATTAAAAACAGGGCCATGTCGAAAAATGACATCATGTTGTTTTTCGAGTGGCCCTTGCGGCTTTGCTGAGCCTGGTGGAATGACGGACGTTCGATTACGGGGATGACGCCGCTCCATTTCTTGTATCTGCATCGGATTGCGATGAAAATCCCGAGGATTTTCCGGTTCGATGCTTCAACCCAAAGTGTCTTTCGGCGAGGGACCAAGAGTAGTTTCGGATGGCAGATTTCGTAGCAGTTATTCGGCGCGCCGTGGACGGCCTGTCGAACAATACCCCGGAAATGCGCGTAAAGGTCTATGAAAAGGCTCGCGGCGCGGTTCGCCGGCAGCTCGAGAACATGACGCCGCGGCCCCCAGAGGAAATGCTGCGCCGCCAGCTCGAAAAGCTCGAAGCCGCCATCGTCGACGTGGAATCGGAATATGCCGAGGCCCTGCCGCCCCTGGACGAGCCGGCCTATGCGCCGGAGCGGGAGGCAGAGCCCTACCAGCCGCCGCAGCCTGATCATGCCGAGGTCCACGACCCGGAACCTTACCGGCCCGAGCCCCATCAAGAGCCGGAGGCCTATCACGAGCCCGAGCCGCATCAGCCCGAGCCCCCGGCCTATGACCACGAGCCGGAACCCTATCACGAACCGCCTGCACCGGTGGCGGAACCCGTCTATCACGAGGAACCGCATCACCACGAGGAACCGGTGCGCTGGGAAGAGGCAACGCCGGAGCCGGTGGCGCATCACGATGCGCCGCAGCAGCCGGTAGAGCCCGAGCCGCACCCGGCCTTCACGCCGGTACACGACGAACCCCCGGGCTGGGGTGCACCGTTGACACCGCCTGCAGCCGCCGCCGAGACGGCGCGCCGCAACAGCACCGATGCCTGGCTGGACGAACATCTGGACGAGGTGGCAGCGCATGCGCCCCGCCCGGCCCAGGCGGTTTCGCATGAGGCCGCCAGCCGCCCCGTCTCCATTCCGCAGGCCACGCCGCCCGCCTTCGATGAAGCCTCCGCGCTCAACGATTTTGACGCCTTCGTGCGCGAAAATGCCGGCAATCGCCGGGAGCCGCCGCAGCATACGCCGGATGATCTCCTGCATTGGGAGAAGGCCGATCAGCAGGTGAGCTTCGGCGAAGTCTCCGGCGAAGACGCGCGCAAGGCAGACGATCCGGCCTGGATTTCGGATTTCACGCCGCCGCCGGTTGCCGAAGCACCGGCGCCCGCGCCCAAGAAAACCAAGACAACCCGCAAGCCGACCCATAGCCCGGAGGAAATGGCGGCGGTTCTTGCCAAGAGCGGCAAGAAGACCTCCCGCAGCAAGAGCCGCGGGATCATGCCCTATGTCATCATTCTGGTGCTGGTGCTGCTGGCCGCCGGTGGCGGTTATGCCGCCTGGATGAACCGCGCCAGCCTGGATGCGATGCTGGCGAGTTTCACCAACCGCAGTTCTTCCGGCAACAGCACCACGACACCGGCATCGACCCCGGCCAGCACGGGGCAGCAGCAGCCTGCAAATGCGGCTGCCGGTGACGGCAATCCGCGCAAATTCACCCAGCGGCTGACGCCGGACGGCAAGGAGGTGGATGAAGGCGCCTCCACCGCCACCCCGGCCACGGGTGAAGGCCGCTCCGTCTCGCAGCAGAATGTGGCGGCCCCCGCCGGTACGCCTGCCCAGGCCCCGGCGCAAGGCGCGGCGGCGGGCACGCCCTTCGTGGTGCCGGAAAACGGGCAGAAAGCCTATCTTTATGAAGAGCGCCTCGGCCAGACCACGCCTACGACCATTCAGGGCTATATCCTTTGGTCCGAGGTGAAGGAAACCGGTGACAATGGCCGCGCCGAACCGGTGATCCAGGGCAAGCTGACCATTCCGGACCGCAGCCTGACAGCACTGATCACCTTCAAGCGCAATACCGACAGTTCGCTGCCGGCCAGCCACCTGCTGGAAGTGGTGTTTTCCACCGGCGACAAGTTCGACGGCGGCAGCATCGACAGCGTCCAGCGCGTGACCATGAAGCGCAACGAGCAGGATCGCGGCGATCCGATCGTCGCCGTCCCGGCCAAGATCACCGACGATACCTTCATGATCGCCTTCAACGATTTCGCCGAAGTCGTGGCCCGCAATGTCGACCTGCTGCGCAGCCGCGACTGGATCGATATTCCGGTGACCTACCGCAATGGCCGCCGGGCGCTGATCACGCTGGACAAGGGCGCAACCGGCAAGCCGATCTTCGAAAACGTCATCAAGGAATGGGTCGCCCTTGGCGGCACACAGAACGGCGGCTGATCAAACCCAGCCGTGATACATCGAAGCCCGCCCGATGATCTCATCGGGCGGGCTTTTTTTGACATGCATATCCCGCTTCCGCTCATCCAAACCAAGGCAGCCGCCAGCGACGCCACAGGCTCACAGGCCGCAGCAAATCGACGGGCAGATCCAGATTGCCGGTTCCGGCAAAGGCTTCGGCCAGCCGCCTGCCGAGTCTGAAGCTCAAGGCTGCTCCGGCTTCTTCCCAGCCAGCCAGGGCGAAGAAGCGCTCCCGAGGCTGATAGAGCCGCGGAACGCCGTCGGCGGTGGCGAGCAAACGGCTGACGCGGCGATAGAGAATATCGCCTGTCTTCAGCAGCGGCGACGCTGCATAGAGCCGCTGTTCCAGGCTGGTTTTCTGCTGCCGGGCGCGCCGTCCGCGATAGAGCGCCGAGGCCATGAGATGACCGCCCGGACCTTTGAGAAAGTGAAAGGCGCCAATTTCATCCACCGCCGCATGGCCAAAGGGCAGGATTTCTCCCTGCAACTCCCTGGAAAGCGGCAGGCTGGCCAGTTCATCCAGCCGGGCAGGAACCAGGCTTTTTGCCAGTTCCGGCACCAGTGCCGGAGACAAACGACTATCGGCAAGCAGCATGAAAGCGGCATCGATCCGGCCTGCGGCATGGGAAGCCTGTAGCCCTCCTTCCCGGCTTTCGAGCGCCGAGAGAACCGGCAGGAGATGAAAACGAACGCCTGCCTGATGGCAAAGATGCCTGAGCCCGGCCTGTAGACTGACCGGATCGAGCGTGCCGCCATCCTCTTCCAGCCAGCCGCCCGTCCAGCCCCAGGCCCCGGTGAGAAAGACGATATCGGCATCGTTCAGCAGCCGTATATTGGCCCCGGCTGCGCGCCAGCGGCGCACCTGTTCTCCGGTCACGGCCAGTTGTTCCTGGCCGGAAACGGCGTGGATCACCCCACCGCGACGGGGCGCGGCCTCAATATCTTCACGGGCAAGAAAGGCAAACAATTCGCCCGGCGCATCCGGTTGCACAAGGTTCAGTTCTCCATGACCGCGCTCAGGCCAGTGGGGCGAGTGCACGAAGGCATCGGGAATGGCAAGAGCCGGAGCACCGGGCGCAGCAGTCTCCAGCAGCACGACATCCAGCCCCAGACGAGCAGCATGCAGGGCAGCCGAAAGCCCGGCAAGAGACTCGCCAATCACCAGCAGGTCGGCAAAGAGGCGCTCAGGCGCAACCGTGAGACCCGGATCTGGCTCGGCGAGCGCCTTCCAGACCGGCCAGTCTTCGCCGTTAGAGTGTTTTGACGTGTTTCCGGACGGAAAACCGGATTCCACTTTTCCTGGAAACACTCTGATATGCACCCCCCTTACTCTCGCAGCCCCCACGCGCGCGCCATAATGACAAGTTCCGTGGAAATGAAAATCTACTAAATTTGGGAGGTCTACGAGAGGAAAGGTTAACCTTCCAAAACTGGCAACCTCCAGTCGATAGGGTCAAGTCCTTGAGACTCAAGATAGGCGTTTGCCTTGGAAAAATGCCGGCAGCCGAAGAAACCGTTATGGGCGGAGAGCGGCGAAGGATGCGGGGCTTTCAACACCAGATGCCGCTTCGGATCGACGAAGCTCGCCTTTTTCTGGGCATAGGCCCCCCAGAGCATGAACACCACATGCTCGCGTGTTTCAGCCACCGCATGGATGACGCGGTCGGTAAAGGTCTCCCAACCCTGGCCCTGATGCGACCCGGCCCGGCCCTCCTCGACCGTCAAGACGCTGTTGAGGAGCAGAACCCCCTGTCGTGCCCAATGTTCCAGAAAGCCATGGGGCGCTGGCGGAATGCCGAGATCCTCCTTCAACTCCTTGTAGATATTGACGAGCGAGGGCGGAATGCGCACGCCGGGCCGCACGGAAAAGCACAGGCCATGGGCCTGCCCCGCACCGTGATAGGGATCCTGACCCAGAATGACGACGCGCACCTGATCGATGGGCGTGAGGTCCAGCGCCCGGAAATATTCCGAGCCCTTGGGAAAGATGTGCTTGCCCTCCTCCTTCTCCGCCAGCAGAAACTGCTTGAGATGCTGCATGTAAGGCTGGCCGAATTCCTGGCCGACAACGGCCTTCCAGCTTTCCTCCAGACGCGGTTCTGTCGCAGGCATGGCATCACTCCTCAATAAGTCATGGTCTCGGCATCATCCGTCTCACCCTTTACGCGGGAAAGATGGGCAGCGGCGGCCCTTGCGAGAAGACCCGTATCGCTTTCCGTGGCGATGAAACGGGCACCGGCACGGCTGGACAGCGCGATCATCGCCGGATCGGTGGACATGATGCCGGCAGGCTTGCCGAGGGCTTTGAGGCGGGCGAAAATCTCCTCCACCGCCGCATAGACCTCCGGCACATTGGCGCGGCCGGGAAAGCCGAGATCACCGGCAAGGTCGGCGGGGCCGATCAGCAGCGCATCGACACCCGGCGTTTCGGCAATGGCCTCAAGGTTTTCCATGGCAAGGCGGCTTTCGATCTGCACGATCAGGCAGACCTGATCATTGGCGGTCGCCACATAATCGCCGACGCGCCCGAAATTCGAAGCCCGCCCAAGCCCCGCCCCCATGCCGCGCGTGCCGTCCGGCGGGTAGCGGCAGGCCCGTGCCGCGGCAAGCGCCTGTTCCGGCGTATCGACCATGGGAATGAGCAGGGTTTGAGCGCCGATATCCAGTGCCTGCTTGATCAGCCAGCTTTCACCCGCTGGCAGACGCACGATCCGCTGCGCGGGCAGATGCTGGGTCACAGCCAATTGCTGCGCCACCAGCGGAATATCGTTCGGCCCATGTTCGGCATCGATCAGGATCCAGTCAAATCCCGCCCCCGCGCAGAGTTCGGCCACATGCGGACTGGCCAGCGCCACCCATAAGCCCTGCAATATGGGGCCGGGTTGCGAGAGCGCCTGCTTGAAGGCATTGACGGGAACGGGCATGGGCTACTCCATCGAAGACGAACGGCAGGGCTGTTGATAGCCCTCCCGACGGATTGCGCAAAGGCTTAAATCTTAAAAAGACACGAACGGTCAGGCATTGCGCATCTTGCGGGGCTGAAAGCAGGTTGCCCTTTATTTTGCTTGGATTTTAGTCAAAAAGCGGTGGTCATCCTTTGAAAATCCTGTTTAGGTCGAAGGTGGTGGAGGTTCGACATGGCGCGCAAGACGGTTTCCAATTCCAGGCTGGATGATGCTGCCCGGGCGGGCTGGCTCTATTATGTGGCAGGGCGCACCCAGGACGAGATTGCCAGCGCCATGAACATTTCCCGCCAGAGCGCCCAGCGTCTTGTTTCGCTGGCGGTGGCGGAAAAACTGGTGAAGGTGCGCATCGACCACCCCATTGCCGTGTGCCTGGAACTGGCGGAAGCGGTCAAACAGAAATTCAATCTGAAACATGTGGAGATCGTGCCCAGCGACCCCGGCGCGGAAGCGGCCACCACCGGCATTGCCGAGGCGGGCGCGGCGGAACTGGAGCGCTGGCTGAAACGGCCCGAGCCGCTGACCGTGGCCATGGGCACCGGGCGCACGCTGCGCGCCGTGGTGGACCAGCTTTCCCCGATGGAATGCCCGCAGCACCGCATCGTCTCGCTCACCGGCAATATCAGTCCGGATGGCTCGGCGGCCTATTTCAACGTCATCTTCTCCATGGCCGATGCGGTGAAGGCGCCGCATTTTCCCATGCCGCTGCCGGTCATCGTCTCCTCGCGCGAGGAGCGCGACCTCCTGCACCGCCAGCCGCTGGTGGCGCCCACCATCGAGATCGGCCGCAAATCCGATGTGACCTTCGTCGGTATCGGCGAAATGACCATGAGCGCGCCGCTGCTGCAGGATGGCTTCCTGAAGGAGCCCGAGATGCGCGAGCTTCTGGCCGTCGGCGCCACCGGCGAAATCTGTGGCTGGGTCTTCGATGCGCAAGGGCAATTGCTCGACCATCCGGTCAACCAGCGGGTCGCCAGTATCGAAATTCCCTCCCGCGAAACCTCAAGCGTGATCGGTATGGCACGCGGACGGCGCAAGCATGCCGCCATCCTTGCCGCCGTCCGGGGCGGGCGGATCAACGCCCTGATCACCGATGAAGACGCCGCACAATTCCTGCTTCAGGATGAATGAAGTGTTGCAGCGCATTATGCGGGGCAAGATGCTGAAACGAAAAGAAAAAATTTCAGATCCGCAATAGTTTGCCTGCCCATGCGGCGAAATGATAGAAATTTCCTATCGGACCATTCCGCCAACCGGATTGATCTTCGTCAGTTTTGCGCCAATACACGCCCCATGACGACGAATTTCATTGGAAAAAAATCCGCTGCGGCCGGTGGCTGGGGTGCGTTGAAAAGCTGCGGCAAGCGGCTTCTGGAAAGTGGCGCGCCTCTTTCGGGCGCCCGCACATTGTTGAAAGCCAACCAGCCGGACGGTTTTGACTGCCCTGGCTGCGCCTGGGGCGATCCTGAACACGGTTCTTCCTTCGAATTCTGTGAAAACGGCGTCAAGGCCGTGTCCTGGGAAGCGACGGAAAAACGCGCGACACCTGCATTTTTTGCAGCGCACACCGTTTCGGCGTTGAAACAGCTTTCCGATTACGAATTGGAATTGAACGGGCGTCTCACCCACCCCATGCGCTATGACCGGGCAAGCGACCGATACCTGCCAGTGCGCTGGGAGGAGGCCTTTGCCGAGATCGGCGCCATCCTGAAAAGCCTCGACAGTCCCAACCGCGCCGAATTCTACACTTCCGGCCGCGCCAGCAATGAGGCGGCCTATCTCTACCAATTGTTCGTGCGGCTTTACGGCACCAATAATTTCCCGGACTGCTCCAACATGTGCCATGAGGCAAGCGGCGTTGCCCTGCGTCAGGCCATTGGCGTCGGCAAGGGCACGGTGCTCTTGGAGGATTTCGAAAAGGCGGATGCGATTTTCGTGATCGGCCAGAACCCGGGCACCAACCACCCGCGCATGCTGGGCGATCTGCGCCGGGCTTCGCTGCGCGGCGCCGAAATCGTAGTGTTCAATCCGGTGCGGGAAAAGGGTCTGGAACGATTTTCCGATCCGCAGGACAAGCTGGAAATGCTGCATGGCGGCTCCACCTCCATTGCCAGCCGCTATTTCCAGCCGCGTCTGGGCGGCGATATGGCCGCCGTGCGCGGCATGAGCAAGGCCGTCTTCGCCGCTGACGATGCCGCCCTTGCCGCTGGCCTTCCCTCCCTTCTGGACCGCGCCTTCCTCGCCGAGCATTGCGCCGATTTCGACGCCTACCGCGCCGCTGTCGATGCCACGAGCTGGGAAGCGATCGAGGACCAGTCCGGCTTGACGCGGGCTGAGATTGAAGAGGCGGCGCAGGTTTACCTGAAGGCCGAGCGGGTGATCTGCACCTGGGCCATGGGCGTAACCCAGCATATCCATTCCGTGCCGACCATTCGCGAAATCGCCAGCTTCATGTTCCTGCGCGGCAATATCGGCAGGCCAGGGGCCGGGCTTTGCCCGGTGCGCGGCCACTCCAACGTGCAGGGCGACCGCACGGTGGGCATCAACGAAAAGCCGCCCGCCGCTTTTCTCGATGCGCTGGAGCAGCATTTCGGCGTAGCAATGCCGCGTGAAGAAGGCCACAATGTTCTGGCCGCCATCGGCGCCATGCTGGATGGCACGGCGGAAGCCTTCATTGCGCTTGGCGGCAATTTCGCCCGCGCCACGCCTGACAGCAGGCTGGTCGCTGAGGCCATGGGCCGGATGAAGCTGACGGTGAACATCGCCACCAAGCCCAACCATTCGCATCTGATGCCGGGCGAAGTGTCCTATATCCTGCCCTGCCTTGGCCGCACGGAAATGGACCTGAACTCCAAGGGCCAGTCGCAACTGATCAGCGTCGAGGATTCCATGAGCATGGTGCATGGCTCGGCAGGCATCAACCGGCCTGCCTCGCCGCATCTGAAGTCGGAAGTGGCGATTCTTGCGGGCATTGCCGAAGCAACCGTCGGCAACGCAAACGTCAATTGGCAGGAACTGGCGGAGGATTACGACCTGATCCGCCGCCATATCGAAGCGACCATTCCGGGTTTTGAGGATTTCAACACCCGCCTGCGCAAGCCGCGCGGTTTTCATCTGCGCAACAGTGCAGCGCATCGCGAATGGAACACGCCGAAGGGCAAGGCGAGCTTCTACACCGGCACGCTTCCCAGCGAGACCGTGCATCAGCGCGCCGCCAGGGGCGAAAACCGCTTTGCCCTGCAAACCTTCCGCTCGCACGATCAGTATAACACCACGGTTTACGGTCTCGATGACCGCTATCGCGGCGTTTATGGCGAGCGGCAGGTGATCTTCATTCACCCGGAAGACCTGAAGGCGCTGAATGCGAGCGCCGGCGACCGCGTCGATGTGGTGAGCGAATATGATGACGGCGTGGAGCGCGTGGCGAAAAGCTTCCGCTTCGTGCCCTATGATATTCCGCGCGGCTCGATTGCCGGATATTATCCGGAGCTGAACGTGCTGGTGCCCCTGGGCAGCGCCGGGACGGAAAGCGATACCCCCACCTCGAAATCCATCATGGTCTCCTTCCGCAACAGGCGGCAGGCGGCGTGAGCGCCATTGCCGTCGAAGCAGACGATTTCATGGATCTGGCCGGGCAGATCGCGACACGCGATGCCCGGCTCTCCGGCCTGCAGGCGGGCATTCTGGCCGCCTCGGCGCTGGGCATTGCCCATGACAGCCGCAGTTTTTCCCGCCTGCTCGGTGTGGAACATGCGCTGGTGTTGCGGGAGCTGACCGCACTGGAAGCACTGGGTCTTATCCGCATCACCAGGCGCGATATGAGAACCCTGCGCCGCTATTTCGAACAAACAGAAGCAACAACAGACATTTTACCCGCCTAGAGCATAATTCGACCGGAGTGAAACGAGGATCGATAAAATTTTGCTTCACACATAAAATGTTAGAGCGCCGATCTGATTCTATCAGATCGAAAAGCGCTCTAACTCTCCTGCACCGCTGTTTTCCCGCACGGGCCGCCGCCATCCCGCCGCGGCCTTTTTGGGAGCATTTCAGGGTTTTCTGAAAACACTGAAATGCTCCAACTCTTTGTTTTAACGCATTTCCGGACGGAAAATCGGATTCCACTTTTCCTGAAAATGCTCTTTTCCCACTCGAATTTCAGGGTTTTGCGCAGTGCAGCGACGAATCTGCGTTGACAAGTTGCGGCACATGGTGAGTAATTGCCCATGAGCAAAGCGAATGCTCATTGATGGCGCAAGATGTTGCCATCAACGGTTATCACGAACCGCATTCCGGGCTGGGGGACATGGCCTTCTCCGGGATGACAATCTTCTGGGAGGAAGATGATGACATTGAAGACCCTTTTGCTCGGCGCCGCCTCGGTGCTGGCGCTTTCCGGCGTGGCGTCCGCAGAAACCCTCACCATTGCCACGGTGAACAATGGTGACATGATCCGCATGCAAAAGCTGACGGATGACTTCACCAAGAAAAACCCCGGCATCGACGTGAAATGGGTGACGCTGGAAGAAAACGTCCTGCGCCAGAAGGTCACGACCGACGTTGCCACCAAGGGCGGCCAGTATGACGTGATGACCATCGGCATTTACGAAGCGCCGATCTGGGGCAAGCAGGGCTGGCTCGCGCCGCTCGACAAGCTGACCGCGGACAAGGATTACGACGCTGCCGACCTTCTGCCGCCGATCCGCTCCGGCCTCTCCGTGGATGGCAAGCTTTATGCCGCGCCCTTCTACGGCGAAAGCTCGATGGTGATGTATCGCAAGGACCTGTTCGACAAGGCCGGGCTGAAAATGCCCGACGCGCCGACCTGGGACTTCATTGCCGATGCGGCCCGCAAGATCACCGACAAGTCTTCCGAGACCTACGGCATCTGCCTGCGCGGCAAGGCAGGCTGGGGCGAGAACATGGCCTTCCTGACGGCCACCGCCAATTCCTTCGGCGCGCGCTGGTTCGATGAAAACTGGAAGCCGCAATTCGACCAGCCGGAATGGAAGAAGGCGCTGGACTTCTACGTCAAGCTCATGAAGGACGCAGGCCCGCCCGGCGCTTCCTCCAACGGCTTCAACGAAAACCTCGCTCTGTTCCAGACCGGCAAGTGCGGCATGTGGATCGATGCGACCGTTGCGGCTTCCTTCGTGACCAATCCGAAGGAATCCAAGGTGGCCGACAAGGTGGGCTTTGCGCTCGCCCCCGATAACGGCCTTGGCAAGCGCGGCAACTGGCTGTGGTCCTGGAACCTCGCCATTCCCGCCGGTTCCAAGAAGGTGGAAGCCGCCGAGAAGTTCATCGCCTGGGCAACCTCCAAGGACTATCTGAAGCTGGTGGCCGAGAAGGATGGCTGGGCCAACGTGCCTCCGGGCACCCGCACCTCGCTTTACGCCAATGCGGATTACCAGAAGGCTGCCCCCTTCGCCAAGATGACCATCGACAGCATCAACTCTGCCGACCCGAAGCATCCGACCGTCAAGCCCGTGCCCTATGAGGGCGTGCAATATGTGGCGATCCCGGAATTCCAGGGCATCGGCACGGCTGTGGGCCAGCAGTTCTCCGCCGCCCTTGCAGGTCAGGTGACCGTCGATCAGGCGCTGAAGAGCGCCCAGCAGCTCACCGAGCGTGAGATGAAGAAGGCGGGCTATCCGAAGAAGTAAGCATCTGCTTTGCGGTGAGCCTCTCACACGAGGCTCACCTCTTTGCCGTCCTCATTTTCAAAGACAGACACTCAAGAGGCGGGACCCCATGGCGACGACCCATACCCACTCCTCGGCCCGGCTGATGATGGCCCCGTCGGTCATCCTGCTCTTTGCCTGGATGATCGTGCCGCTCGGAATGACGATCTATTTCTCGCTGCTGCGCTACAATCTGCTGATGCCCGGCACGGAAGAATTCGCCGGGCTGATGAATTACCAGTTCTTCCTCACCGATCCGGCGTTTTTCGCAGCACTCACCAATACCCTGCTGCTGGTGGGCGGCGTGCTGGCCATTTCCGTGATCGGCGGCATTTTGCTGGCGCTGCTGCTGGACCAGCCGATGTTCGGCCAGGGCCTTGTGCGCGTGCTGGTGATAGCCCCCTTCTTCATCATGCCGACGGTGGCCGCACTGGTGTGGAAAAACATGCTGATGAACCCGGTGAACGGGATTTTCGCGTGGATTTTCCGCCTGTTCGGGGCCGACCCCGTTGATTGGCTGGCGGTGATGCCGCTTTTTTCCATCATCGTCATCGTGGCCTGGCAATGGCTGCCCTTTGCAACGCTCATTCTGCTCACCGCGCTTCAGTCGCTCGATGAGGAACAGAAGGAAGCCGCCGAAATGGACGGTGCCGGGGCGATCTCGAAATTCATCTATATCGTGCTGCCGCATATGGCGCGGGCGATTACCGTGGTGATCCTGATCGAGACGATCTTCCTGCTGTCGGTCTTTGCGGAAATCCTCGTCACCACCAATGGCGGTCCGGGCACGGACAGCACCAACATCACCTATCTCGTCTACACCCAGGCCCTGCTGCAATTCGATGTGGGCGGCGCATCCGCCGGCGGTATCGTCGCGGTGGTTCTGGCCAATATCGTCGCGATCTTCCTGGTGCGGATGATCGGCAAGAATCTGGAGGCGTGATCATGGCCCGTGCCGTATCCACCCAACGAAAGCTGACCTTCACGGTGATTGCCTGGACCATCGGCTTCCTGATGTTCTTCCCGATCCTGTGGACCTTCCTCACAAGCTTCAAATCGGAAGGCGATGCCATTGCCTCGCCGCCGGTCTTCCTGTTCTTCCACTGGACGACGGAAAACTATGTCGAGGTGCAGGGTCGCTCGGATTATTTCAGCCACTTCTTCAATTCGGTGGTGATTTCCTTCGGCTCGACGCTGCTCGGCCTTCTCATTGCCATTCCCGCCGCCTGGGCCATGGCGTTTTCGCCGACCAAGCGCACCAAGGATGTGCTGATGTGGATGCTGTCCACCAAGATGATGCCGCCGGTGGGGGCGCTGATCCCGATCTACCTGCTGTTTCGCGACAGCGGCCTGCTCGATACCCGCATCGGCCTGGTCATCGTGCTGACGCTGATCAACCTGCCGATCATCGTCTGGATGCTCTACACCTATTTCAAGGAAATACCGGGCGAAATCCTGGAAGCCGCACGCATGGACGGCGCATCGCTGATGAAGGAGGTGATCTATGTGCTCACCCCCATGGCGGTGCCCGGCATTGCCTCCACCCTGCTGCTCAACATCATCCTGGCGTGGAACGAGGCTTTCTGGACGCTCAACCTCACCACATCGAATGCGGCACCGCTCACCACCTTCATCGCCTCCTATTCCAGCCCCGAAGGCCTGTTCTACGCCAAGCTCTCCGCTGCCTCGACCATGGCGATCGCCCCCATCGTCATTCTCGGCTGGTTCAGCCAGAAGCAACTGGTGCGTGGCCTGACCTTCGGCGCTGTGAAGTAGATATAAGGAATGTAACCCATGGGCAGCATTACCCTGCAAAATGTTTCGAAGACTTTCGGCGAAGCCAAGGTCATTCCGAATATCAATCTCGAGATCAACAATGGCGAATTCGTCGTCTTTGTCGGTCCGTCCGGCTGCGGCAAGTCCACCCTGCTCAGGCTGATCGCCGGGCTGGAGGATATTTCCGGCGGCAAGATCCTGATCGACGGGGCGGATGCCACCGACAAGAAACCCTCCGAGCGCGGCCTTGCCATGGTGTTTCAGTCCTATGCGCTTTATCCGCATATGAGTGTGCGCTCCAATATCGGCTTTCCGCTGAAAATGGCGGGCATGGACAAGGCCGAGATCGACCGCAAGGTGACGGATGCCGCCCGCATCCTGAACCTGACTGATTATCTCGACCGCAAGCCGCGTCAGCTCTCGGGCGGCCAGCGCCAGCGTGTCGCCATTGGCCGGGCCATCGTGCGCTCGCCGCGCTGCTTCCTGTTCGATGAGCCGCTCTCCAACCTCGATGCGGCGCTGCGCGTCAACATGCGGCTGGAAATCTCCGAACTGCACCAGAAGCTTGGCGCAACCTCCATCTATGTCACCCATGACCAGGTGGAAGCCATGACTATGGCCGACAAGATCGTCGTGCTCAATCGCGGCAATATCGAGCAGGTCGGCTCGCCGCTGGAGCTATACCGCAATCCGGCCAACCTGTTCGTCGCGGGCTTTATCGGCTCCCCGAAAATGAACCTGATTTCCGGCTCCGTCGCCCAGCAGCATGGGGCGCACACCATCGGCATCCGCCCGGAACATGTGACGCTTTCCACCACGGAAGGCGCCTGGAAGGGCAAGGTGACGATTGCCGAACATCTGGGCTCCGACACCTTCCTGCATGCCGATGTCGAGGGGATCGGCCCGATCACGGCGCGCGCCGGGGGCGATTTTCCGGTTCGCCATGGCGAAACTGTTTTCATCACCCCGGATGCAAGCCGCATCCACCGCTTCAATGACAAGGGAATGGCAGCATGACGGGTCGTCTTCAGGGCAAATCGGCGCTGATCACCGGATCGGCGCGGGGCATTGGCCGCGCTTTCGCGGAAGCCTATGTGCGCGAAGGCGCAACCGTCGCCATCGCCGACATCAATCTGGAACGGGCTGAGGAGACGGCGCGGGAGATCGGCCCGCAGGCCTATGCCGTGCATCTCGACGTGACGAAGCAGGACAGCATCGACGCCGCCATCCGCGCCGTTGAGGAAAAGACCGGCGGCATCGATATCCTGATCAACAATGCAGCACTTTTCGATCTCGCACCCATCGTCGAGATCACCCGCCAGAGCTATGATACACTGTTTTCCATCAATGTCGCGGGCTCGCTCTTCATGCTTCAAGCGGCAGCCAAGGCGATGATCGCGCGCGGCAAGGGCGGCAAGATCATCAATATGGCGAGCCAGGCGGGCCGCCGGGGAGAAGCGCTGGTGGCGGTCTACTGCGCCACCAAAGCGGCGATCATTTCGCTCACCCAATCAGCCGGTCTCGACCTGATCAAGCACGGCATCAATGTCAACGCCATTGCCCCCGGCGTGGTGGATGGCGAGCATTGGGACGGCGTCGATGCGCTGTTTGCCCGCTATGAAAACCGTCCCCTCGGCGAGAAGAAAAAGCTGGTGGGCGAAGCCGTGCCCTATGGCCGCATGGGCACAGCCCAAGATCTCACCGGCATGGCGATTTTCCTCGCCTCGCCCGACGCCGATTACATCGTCGCCCAGACATACAATGTCGATGGCGGCAACTGGATGAGCTGACAGCATTATTCCATTTCAGGACAGAATCCCATGACCGTCAAATTATCGCTTGCCACCCTGAAAGACGCTGCCGCCCAGGCGGCCATTCCCGCTTACACGCGCGAAAGCCTCACCCCCGGCATCCTGCATTTCGGCGTGGGCAATTTTCATCGCGCCCATCAGGCCATCTACCTGCATGAGCTGTTCAATCAGGGCAAAAACCTCGATTTCGCGATCATCGGCGCGGGCGTGCTGCCCTCTGACGCGAAGATGAAGGAAAAGCTAGCCGCGCAGGATTACCTGACCACGGTGGTGGAGCAGGATGTGGCAAAAAGTGCCGCCACCGTTACCGGTCCGATGGTGGACTTCATCGCTGCCCCCGAGTTTGGGGCCATCATCGCCAAACTTGCCGATCCGGCAACCCGCATCGTCTCGCTCACCATTACCGAAGGCGGCTATTTCATCGATCCCGCCACCGGCAAGTTCGATCCCAAACATCCGGCCATTATGGCGGATGCGAGCCATCCCGACCAGCCGAAAACCGTGTTCGGCCTGATCATCGCCGGGCTGAAGCGTCGTCGCGCGGCGGGCCATCCGCCCTTTACCGTGATGTGCTGCGACAATATTCCCGGCAATGGCGAGGTGACGGAAGCAACCGTGACCGGGCTTGCAAAGCTCTCGGACCCGGATTTTGCCCACTGGATCCACGAAAACGTCGCCTTCCCCAATGCCATGGTGGACCGGATCACCCCCGCCACCGGCGAGCGCGAGGTGGCGATCACCCGCGACACCTATGGCATCGAGGATCAATGGCCGGTCTTTTGCGAAGAGTTCAAGCAATGGGTGCTGGAAGACAAGTTTCCGCTGGGCCGTCCGGCCTTCGAAGAGGTCGGTGTGACCTTCGTGCCGGATGTCGCGCCCTATGAGCTGATGAAGCTACGCATCCTCAATGGTGGCCATGCGGCGATTGCCTATCCGGCCTCGCTGATGGACATTCACTTCGTGCATGAGGCCATGGAAAACCCGCTGATCCGCGCCTTCCTGGCCAAGCTGACCCATGAGGAAATCATTCCCGTGGTGCCGCCGGTGCCTAATACCAGCCTGCAGGACTATGCGACGCTGATCGAAGCGCGTTTTTCCAACCCGAAGATTGGCGACACCATCCCGCGTCTCGCCCAGGACGGGTCCAACCGGCAGCCGAAATTCATCCTGCCGTCTACGGCGGACCGTCTGGCCAAGGGGCTGGACGTCAAGGGGCTGGCGCTGGTTTCGGCGCTGTGGTGCCGCTATTTCGAAGGCACGTCCGACAGCGGCAAGGCTATCGTCTTCAACGACGCCAGCGCTGAGCGCCTGCAAAAGACGGCGCTCGCCAGCCGCAACGATCCGCTGGTCTTCCTCGGTCTGGACGATATTTTCGGGGCGGTCGGGCAAAACCCGCTGTTCCGGCAGCGCTTTACCGAGGCCTTGACCTCGCTTCGCACCCATGGCACGGCGGAAACATTGCAACGCTATCTTGATGGGGCGTTGGGGAAATAAGCATTCCCAGGAAAAGTGCGTAGCGGTTTTCCGTCCGGGAATGCGTGAACCAAAAAACAGCATTCCCAGGAAAAGTGTGTAGCGGTTTTCCGTCCGGGAATGCGTCAAAACAGAGAGTTTGAGCGTTTCCATGAAACACGGAAACGCTCTGAACAAAGGGGCGGCCATGCACCGACCGGCGACACAGCTGGTGATTTTCGATTGCGACGGCGTGCTGGTGGACAGCGAGCCGATTTCCGTCGAGGTACTGGTGGCCGCCTTCCGCAAGGCGGGTGTCGGGATCGACGATGCCTATGTCTATGAAAACTTCCTCGGCCGCAGCATGGCGACCGTGGTGGAAACGGCGAAAGAGCAGTTTTCACTTTCCATCGATGAGGGTTTTCTCACCGGAATGCGCGAGGATCTGTTTCAGCGATTTCGCCAGGACCTGAAGGCAATCGAAGGTCTTTCCAGCGCGCTGGACGCGCTGGAGGCTGAAGGCATTGCCCGTTGCGTCGCCTCCTCCTCCAACCCCGAACGCATTCAGCTCTCCCTCTCCGTCACCGGGCTTCTCCACCGCTTCGAGCCGCATATCTTCAGCGCCACCATGGTGAAGAACGGCAAGCCCGCGCCGGACCTTTTCCTGCATGCCGCCGCGCAAATGGGGGTGGAGCCGGCGCATTGCGTGGTGGTGGAGGATAGTCCCGCCGGGATCATGGCGGCAAAGGCGGCGGGCATGCGGGCGCTTGCCTTTTGCGGCGGCAGCCATGCCGTTGGCGAGCGCCATCATCAGACCATTGACGTGCTCTCTCCGGACGCCAAATTTGACGTCATGACCGACTTGCTTCAATTTGTCTGATAAAGCGGTTTCGATCATGCGGAAGACGAGAGAGCATTTCCAGGAAAAGTGTAGTCGCGGTTTTCCGTCCGGAAATGCGTAAAAAACAAAACTGAGAGCATTTCCAGGAAAAGTGCAGTTGCGGTTTTCCCTCTGGAAATGCGGCAAACAAAGAATCAATCGTTTCAGGGACGGAAACAGATCGGCATGCAGGATCATGTGATTGCGGTGGATGTCGGAACCGGCAGCGCGCGGGCGGGCGTGGTGTCGCCCGAAGGTGTGCTGCTCTTCCGGGCGGAGCATCCGATTATTCTCGCGCGCCCGCGCGACGATCTGGGCGAGCATGATTCCGAGGATATCTGGGCCGCCTGTGTCACCGCCATCCGGGCAGCGCTTGAAGGGTCCCGCCTTGAGGCGGCAAGGATCGGCGCCATCGGCTTCGATGCCACCTGCTCGCTTGTCCTGCGTCGCCGGGACGGATCGCAGCTTGCGCTGCGGACGGAAGGGAACCGCCGCTTCGATACCATCGCCTGGCTCGATCATCGCGCCAAGGCAGAGGCGCAGCGCTGTTCAGCACTTGACCATCCCGTGCTCCGGCATACCGGCAAGGTCATGTCGCCGGAGGCGGAAATTCCCAAGCTGATGTGGCTGAAGACGCACAGGCCGGACCTGTGGGCCGAAGGCGGACAATTCTTCGATCTGGCGGATTTTCTCACCTGGCGGGCCACCGGCTCCACCGCCCGCTCGCTCTGCACGCTCACTTCGAAATGGACGTTTTTCGGTCATGCCAAACCCGGCTGGCAACGCGATTTTCTGGCCCTTGCCGGGCTTGCCGACCTGCCGGAAAAGGGCGGCCTGCCGGAAGAGGCCCATGCCGTCGGGGCCGCCGTCGGCACGTTGAGCGAGGCGGTGGCCGCCGAGCTTGGCCTTTCCACTGCCGTCAAGGTGGCCGCCGGCATGGTGGATGCCTATGCCGGGGCGCTGGGCGTGCTGGGCGCGGCGGATCTTGGCGCCCGCGACGAGGCGCAGGTGGCGCTGATTGCCGGAACCTCCAGTTGCCTGATTGCGCTGGGGCGCGAACCGGTTTTCGGTCACAGCCTCTGGGGGCCGTATTATGAGGCAATCTTTCCCGATCTCTGGCTGGTGGAGGCCGGGCAATCCGCCACCGGCGCGCTCCTCAACCATCTCCTGCGCATCCATGCCGAAGGCGGTGAGCCGGTGACGGCGCTGCACCGCCGGGTGATTGACCGCATTCAGGCACTGAGAGCCGAGGAAGGACCCGCGTTTGCCGCCAAGCTGAACGTGCTGCCGGATTTTCACGGCAATCGCTCACCCTTTGCCGATCCGACGCTGACCGGCGTGGTGAGCGGGCTGACGCTGGATGCCTCCTTTGACGGCCTGTGCCGCCTTTATTGGCGGGCCTGTGTGGGCATTGCCCTCGGTATTCGCCAGATTCTGGAGGTGATGACCGGCGGCAAGACACCCCTGCCCCGGCTGCATCTGACCGGCGGCCATGTGAAAAACCCCTTGCTGGTGGAGCTTTACGCCGACGCCACGGGCTGCGAACTGGTGGTGGCCGAGGAAACGGATGCCGTCCTGATCGGCACCGCCATGAACGCCGCCACCGCAGGCGACATTTATGCAAGCCTTGCCGCGGCCGGTCAGGCCATGGGGCCAAGAGGCCGCATCATTGCGCCCAATCCGGCGCGCCGGGCAAGTTATGACGGCGATTACGCCCGCTTTTTGCTGATGCAACGCCACCGCGAAGAACTGCGGACACTGTAAGGCGCAGCAAGCGGCCTTGCATGCAAGGGCTTTCCTTTCTATATCCTCAAGCAAGAAGCCGCTGCAACCCGGCGACACGCTTGGCATGGCCGGACACATCACGACGCCGCGTGCCGGAATGCATCAATAAAGAGATCGTCTTCGTGAATACGCTGGATTTTGACAAGAAGCCGGAAGATACGCGCGTTGTCGTTGCCATGTCGGGCGGCGTCGACAGTTCCGTTGTGGCGGGCCTTCTGAAGCGGGAAGGTTATGACGTTCTCGGCATCACGCTGCAGCTTTACGACCATGGCGCCGCCGTACACCGGGCAGGTTCCTGCTGCGCGGGCCAGGATATCGACGATGCGCGCCGGGTGTGCGAAACGCTTGGCATTCCCCATTACGTGCTGGATTATGAGCAGCGCTTCCGCGATACGGTCATCAATCCTTTCATGGAAAGCTATATTGCAGGCGAAACGCCCATTCCCTGCGTAGCCTGCAACCAGACGGTCAAATTCGCCGATCTTCTGGTGACCGCCCGCGAACTGGGGGCCGATGCGCTGGCGACCGGCCACTATATCCGCTCGAAATCCATGGCCCTGCCGGGAAATCCCGGCCATCGGGCGCTGTTCCGTCCGATCGACAGCGAGCGCGACCAGAGCTATTTCCTCTTTGCCACCACGCAGGAGCAGATCGATTATCTGCGCTTTCCACTGGGAGAGATGTCCAAGGCCGAAACCCGCAGGCTCGCCGAGGAAATGGGCCTGGTCGTGGCGCAGAAGGCCGACAGCCAGGACATCTGTTTCGTGCCGCAGGGCAAATATGCCGATATCATCACCAAGCTGAAGCCGAATTCGGCGCTGGCGGGCGAGATCGTGCATCTCGATGGCCGGGTGCTCGGCCAGCATGACGGCATCCTTCACTACACGATCGGCCAGCGCAAGGGGCTTGGCGTCGCCACCGGCGAACCGCTTTACGTCATCTATCTCGATGCCCGCTCGCGCCGCGTCATCGTCGGGCCGCGCGAGGCACTGGAAACCCACCGCGTCTATCTGCGCGACATCAACTGGCTGGGAGACCGCCCGCTGCAAGACGAGGCAAGGGAGGGCTTTGCCTGCTTCGCCAAGGTGCGCTCCACCAGACCGCCTGCCCCGGCGACCCTGCATGCCGATGAAAACGGCGTTTATGTCGATCTCGATCTTGGCGAGGCAGGCATTGCCTCTGGCCAGGCCTGCGTGCTCTATTCCGCCCCCGGCGCAGACGCCCGCGTCTATGGCGGCGGCTTCATCGACCGCTCGGAGCGGCAATCGGATGCGGAAGCGGCGTTGAAAGCCCTGCTCGCCAGCCCCGCCGCTGCCTGAAAACCAAAGCCTCACAAAGACTTGCCAGTCTTACGGCTTTTTTGGCACTGCCCGCTTGACTTTGCGCCAAGCCAAGCCTTATAAGCCGCCCATCACATCGGACGGCTTTCGACCGCAAGCCTTTATGTGCCGTGTGGCGGGATAGCTCAGGTGGTTAGAGCGTGGGATTCATAACCCCAAGGTCGGCGGTTCAAGTCCGCCTCCCGCTACCATTTTCCAGGAAGTTTTCTGAAATACGACATGCAGCCTACGACTGCTATGTGCCGTCCCGGATTTTTACCAGATCGGCACCACGCCGCGCGCCCTCGCCTTTGCATCGCATTCCCGACTATCTTTTGCCCCTGAACTTGTGATTCCGGGAAAGGATCGATGATGGCCACTGAAGATGTGCACACGTTGATTGTTGGCGCGGGACAGGCCGGGATTGCCATGAGCGCGCATCTCAGCCGCCATCGGGTTCCGCATCTGGTTCTGGAGAAGGGGCGGATTGCGGAAAGCTGGCGCACGGCGCGCTGGGATTCGCTGGTGGCCAATGGTCCGGCCTGGCATGATCGCTTTCCGGACCTCGCCTTTCCTTGTGATCCGCAGTCCTTTGTCGGCAAGGAGGGCGTGGCGGATTATTTCGAAGCCTATGCGCGCCGGCATGAGGCGCCGGTGCGGTGCGGCGTGGAGGTGACGGGCGCCGAGCGGCTTCCGGGCCGTCCCGGTTTTCGCATGGAAACCTCGGACGGGATCATGACGGCGCGCAATGTGGTGGTGGCCACGGGTCCTTTTCGGGTACCCAGCATTCCGGCCCTTCTTCCGCCCTTGAACGGCATTACCGAGCTTCATTCCAGCGCCTATCGCAATCCGCAGCAACTGCCGGAGGGCGCGGTGCTCGTGGTGGGCTCCGGCTCTTCCGGCGCGCAGATTGCCGATGAACTGCTGCGGGCGGGACGCGACGTCCATCTCTCCATCAGCCCGCATGGCCGCCCGCCGCGCCGGTATCGCGGTCTCGATTGCGCCTGGTGGCTCGGCGTGCTCGGCAAATGGGACGTACAGGCTGAAACACCGGGCAAGCAGCATGTGACGATGGCCGTCAGCGGCGCGCGCGGCGGTGAGACCGTGGATTTTCGCCGCATGGCGGCACGCGGCATGAGGCTGCTGGGCACGGTGCGCGGCTATGCGGATGGCAGGATTCTGCTGGCTTCGGACCTTGAAGAGAACCTCAAGCGGGGGGATCAAAGCTATCTCGCCTTGCTGGACGAAGCCGATGCCTTTGTCACCCGTAACGGTCTTGACCTGCCGGAGGAACCGCAAGCCCGGGAGATCGGCCCTCTCCTCGACGGCCTGACCAACACCCCGCACGACCTCCACCTCGCGGAGGCGGGGATCACCACCATCATCTGGGCCACAGGCTTTACCTTCGATCATCGCTGGCTGCGGGTCGACGCCTTCGACGAGGCGGGAAAGCCCCGGCATCAGCGCGGCGTTTCCAGCGAAAGAGGCCTCTATTTCCTCGGCCTGCCCTGGCTTTCCGGCCGGGCCTCCAGCTTCATCTGGGGCGTCTGGCACGATGCGCGGTATATTGCCGACCATATTGCCGGCCAGGACCGCTATCTGGAGCAGATCACAACCACCCCTTAAAACTACAGGGAAAAACTCAAGTTTAAAGTTGACTCTTTTACACATGTTAATATGGTCCCCCTCGATTGCGTCGCGGCAGACGGGATTGCCGCGATCAGGACATGAGGGGAATGCATATGACGGACGGAAGGGACATGCGGAGCACAGGAATTGCACCGCAGAAGAAGAGTCTAAAGGTTAGGGCATCGGTCAGCCACACGGCTTTGCTGGCCGGTCTTGCAGGTTTTGGCCTTCCCCTGTTGACCCTTCCGGCGCTTGCCGAAGATGGGGTCACCGATCTTCCGACCATTGTCGTGACCGGCAAGACCAGCAGGCCCGTCGGCCCCGATGACAGCATTGTCGCCAAGGAGACGCTGACCGGCACCAAGACCGATACGCCGATCATCGATATTCCCTCCGCCGTTTCGGTGGTGACGGTGAAGGAGTTGGAAAAGCGCAAGGTGACCGATCTGCAGGAAGCGGTTTCCTACACGGCGGGGGTGCTGACGGATGAGTTCGGCTCCGATGACCGCTATGATTATTTCCGCATCCGCGGCTTCGATTCCACCACGCTCGGCACCTATCGCGACGGGCTGAATGCCCGTATTCCGGCCTGGTATACGGCGGCCCGCGTCGAGCCTTACGGGCTGGAGCGGGTGGAGGTGCTCAAAGGCTCCACCTCCAGCCTGTTCGGCCTGAACAGCCCCGGCGGGCTGATCAACGCCATTACCAAGCGCCCGCAGGATACGCCGCATGCGGAGGTCTATACCACGCTCGGCGATCATCACGTCGAAACCGGCACCGATTTCGGCGGGCCGATCGACCCGGACGGCGTGTTCAGCTACCGCGTCACCGCCAAGTGGCAGAATGCGGATCTCGGCCGCGACTATTCCAATGACAACCGCGTCTATGTGGCCCCGGCGCTGACCATCAGCCCGGATGCTTCCACCTCGTTCACGCTGCTGACCGATTACAACAAGCGCAAGACCTCTCCCGCCACCGGCATTCCGCAGGGCGTGAACCTCGATATCGGCACCTTCCTGGGCGAGCCCGATTACAACAAGTTCAACACCACCCAGAAGGATATTGGCTATCTTTTCTCCCATGAATTCGACAATGGTCTGACCTTCCGCCAGACGGCGCGCTATTCCCATGTCGACCTGGATTACCAGCAGGTCTATGGCGCCACCACCGATGCCAGCGCCGACCGCTCGGCCTTTGCCGTGAAGGGCAAGGCGGACCGTTTCGCCATCGATAACCAGCTGGAATACGATTATTCCAGCGGCATTCACGAGACGAAGACGCTGATCGGCACCGATTTCGCCTATGACGATACGGCCGAAGATATCGATTTCGGCACGGCCAAGGGCATCGATATCTATAACCCCAGCTATTGCGGTCTCTCCTGCATCAATGCCTCGCCCTGGATCTATTGGCGGGTGAAGCAGGCGGCTCTTGGCGTCTATGCCCAGGAACAATGGACCATTGACGATCGCTGGATGATCACCGCCGGTGGGCGCTATGATTATGTGAACACCAAAGCCGACTACCTGCTGACCGGCACCAGCGACAACAACACGGCGGAAGCCTTCACCAAGCGCATCGGCCTGAGCTACAAGATCACGCCGGAACTGGCCGCCTATGCCAATTACTCCACCTCCTTCCAGCCGCTGGTGACGCCGACGGCCAATGGCTACAGCGTCGGCGGCAGCCTGAAGTCGCAGCAGGGCGAGCAATATGAAATCGGCATGAAATACAAGCCGGACAGCTTCGATGCGCTGTTCACCATGGCGCTCTTCGATCTGACGCAGACCAATGTTCCGGCCAATGTCACGCCGGTGCTGCAACGGCAGATCGGCAAGGTGGGCGTGCGCGGCGTGGAACTGGAAGCCAAGATGGCGCTGGACGATCGCTGGAACGCGACGCTCGCCTATTCCTACTGGGATGGCAAGATCAAGGAAGACGGCACCTCCGGCAATGCCGGAAACCGGCCCGAACGCGTGCCGGACCATATCGCCTCCGCCTGGCTGGATTATACCATTCCCGGCAACGGCCAGCGCGGCGACCTGAACATTGGCGGCGGCGTGCGCTATATCGGCAGCAGCTTTGGCGATGCCGCCAACACGGTGAAGGTGGGCGGTTATACGGTGTTCGATGCCGCCGTGACCTACAAGGCCACCGAACATGTGACGCTGGCGCTCAATGCCAAGAACCTGTTCGACCGGGAATATGCCACCACCTGCTATTTCGGCACCTGCTATTACGGCGACCGGCGCACGGTGCTGGGCACCGTGAAAGTGAGCTGGTGAGGAATGGCGGCGGAAACCTCGCATCAGAAACATGAGGAGGCGGGCTTGAATGAGCCCGCCTTTGCCGATCTCGGTGCGCTGATCGCCCGCGAGACGCAAAACCGCTACCCCTATGCGGGCAGCCAGTTTCTGCTACAGAGACCGCAGGATCTGGACGTGCTGCCCTGTGCGTCACTGACCGATCCCGCCGTGCTGCAAGGGCTGATGCAGCGCTTTGCCGCCACCTTTCCGCCCGGCACAGATCGCCGGGCGCTGATCTCCTACTGGTCATTGTTTTATGTCAGCGGGCTGGTGATTGCACCGGCCCTTTGCTGGCTGGAACTGCGGCGCATCCTGCCGCTGGCACTGACGGAGCTTTCGCTGCTGATCGATCCCGAAACCGGCCTCCCGCGCGGTTTTCTCCTGCCGCATGCCGGCCATGTGGAGCCTCAGGCGGATATGCATGCCGCGATGCAGACCGCCCTTGGCGATCATCTCGATCTGCTCATTCCCGTCATCGCCCGCGAAAGCGGGCTTTCACCGAAGGTGCTGTGGAACAATGCCGCAGCCTATCTCACCTGGATGATCCATGAGATCGGCCGTCAGGGTGCGTCCACTCTTGATGCTGAAGGCATGGCGGCGATGATTACGCCCAGCCATTTCCCGGACGGGCGGAAAAATCCCTTTCACAAGGCCATCCGCATCGATCACGACGCAGACGGCGCCTATCTCGGCCATCGCCGCATCTGTTGCCTGCGCTATGCCGTGCCGGGTGTCGGCGGCTGCGGCGCGATCTGCCCCGTGCCGGAGGGGCGTTGTTCGCCTCGGGGGTGAGGTAGCCCAAAAGGCCCTCATTCTTTATTTTTACGCATTTCCGAACGGAAAACCGGTGCCCACTTTTCCTGAAAATGCTTTGTTTTCACGCATTTTCGGACGGAAAACCGGTGCCCACTTTTCCTGAAAATGCTTTATCTCCTCCGCATCAGCAGGATCAGGAAGGGTGCGCCGATCAGGGCGGAGACGATGCCGGCGGGGATTTCGTAAGGGTAGACGATCATGCGCCCGGCCCAGTCAGACATCATCATCAGCACGCCGCCGATCAGGGCAGCGCCCGCCATGTGCGCAACGGCACGGGTGAGCCCGGCCTCGCGCGCCAGATGCGGGGCCATCAGCCCCACGAAGCTCAAGGGCCCGACGCTCAGCGTTGCCACGGCGCTGAGAAGACCCGCCAGCATCAGGAGCAGCAACCGGGCCGGTTTGAGCGGAACGCCAAGGGCGCGGGCGGCTTCCGGGCCGAGCGGCAGAAGATCCAGCCAGCGGCGGCTGGCCAGCGCCGCCAGCACCAGCAGGCAGGCGGCAGCGGCCACCGTCAGCGCCTGCGGCAGATCCACCATATAGGTGGAACCACTCATCCAGCGCATCAGGAATATGGCGCGGGGATCGCCGGTGGCGCCCAGCACACCCACCACGGCATCCACCATGGCGCTGAGCGCAATACCCGCCAGCAGCACCCGTTCCGGGGCAAGGCCGGAGCGGATGGCGAAGAGGAAGATCAGCCCCAGGATGGCAAAGGCCCCCGCCGCCGCAAAGCCGATCTGCAAGGGCAGGCTGAGCGCGGTGAAGAAGAACAGGCCAAGCGTGACGCCGAAGGTTGCCCCGGCGCTGATGCCCAGCACTTCCGGGCTTGCCATTTCATTGCCGGTGAGCCGTTGCAGGATGACACCCGCCACAGCCAGCATGGCGCCAGCCGCAAAACCCGCCAACGAGCGCGGAAGGCGCAGCGGCAGGATGTCCTGCCAGAGATCCGGCGTCAGCAGCGCCCATTCCCCCTGCCCCAGCCGCCCAACAAAGAGCGCCACGCCAATGAGAAGCATGAGCAACATCAGCGCAAAAATCAGCCCGCGCCTGCTCCAGCGCCACCCGGCGCGGTGGCGCGGTGTCTGCGTCATCACCCGGTGGCGCACCTTCAGGCGCGGCAGGAGAAGCAGCAGCAGCGGCGAGCCGAACACCGCCGTCACCGCCCCGGTCGGCAGAAGATCGCTGAAGGAACCGGCCAGCAGCATCAGCGCGCAATCGGCAAAGAACAGCAGGAAGGCCCCGATCAGGCTTGCCCAGATGAGAAGCGCGGCAGGCCGCCTTGCGCCCGCCAGACGCGCCAGCGTTGGCGAAACGAGGCCGATGAAGCCGATCACCCCCACCGCGCTGGTGACAAAGGCCGCCAGCGCCACGGCGAGCGTGACGGCGCAAAACCGCAGCGTCGTGGTGTTGAGCCCCACGCCTTTCGCTCCCGCCTCGCCGAGGTCGATCACCGTCAGCGGCCGCAGGATCAGCGCCGCCAGCAGCGCCACCAGCCCCACCTTCGGCAATAGCGCCAGCGGAATGGCAAAGCTCTGCTGCGACAGCGAGCCGGCGCCCCAGATGAACAGGCTGACCAGATAGCGCTCATGCAGCAGCATCAGCACGGCAGAGAGCGCCCCGCACCACAGGCTGATGATCAGCCCGGCCATGACCAGCGAAAACGGCGAAAACGACCGCCGCGCACCCAGCAAAAACACCAGCCCAGCCGCAAGCCCGCTGCCGATCAGCGCCACCAGATCGCGGCCCAGCCCCAGAAGTGCTGGAAACCACAGCATGGCGATGACGATGGCGAGATTGGCGCCTGCGGAAATGCCGAGCGTGGTGGGCGAGGCCAGCGGATTGCGCAGCACCTGCTGGAACAGCGCGCCGGAAAGAGCAAGCGCCGCCCCTGAGATCAGCGCCGTCGCCATGCGCGGCAGGGTGGAGTAGACCAGCACCATGCGGTCGATATCATAGCCGCCGGATTGAAAGAGAAGCGGCCATTGCGGGCCGATCAGCATGCCTGCGAGAACAAGACCGAGCGCGGCCAGGAGCAGTGTGACCAGAACCGGCAGGCGGTGGGAGGCAAGAGCGGTCATGCCGTTTGCTCCAGATAATCGGTGATGATCCGGGCAAAGCGCAGCGCCTCGTTGACGAGGCCGAACATCAGCGCCCCCGGCAGGATGGCGAAACGCCCAGGCTGGCTGAAGGGCAGCGCCTGCCAGAGCGGGCTTGCCGAAAGTTTCGGCATGATATCGGGATCGGGCGGATAGAAGATCAGGAGCCGCGTGTCCGGATTGCGGATTTTGGCGAGATTTTCGATACCGAGCGTCTCGAAGCCCCAGAAATTGCCGGTGGCCTTCCAGGCATTTTCAAGGCCCAGCCGCATGAGCACATTGTGATAGAGCCCCGGCGCGCAATAGATGCGCATATGCCGGGCATCCATGAAGCTGACCATGGCGACGGGCGGCGCGCGCCTGCGAGCCAGCCGTTCCCGGCAGGCATCGAAAAACGCATCGGCGCGGGTCAGAAATGCCTCCGCCTCGGCCTGCCGCTCCACCCGGGCGGCCAGCGCCCGGGTGGTCGCATAGGCCTTGGGCAGGATATCGCCGCCCTCATCGGAGTAGACGGTGGCGCGGAAGACCGGCGCAAGCTTTTCCAGCCGCGGCAGCAGCGCGTCATTATAAACCGTGGTGAGGATGAGATCCGGCTTGCGGGCGACCAGCGCCTCCATGTTGATTTCCCAGGAGGAGCCGAGGTCAATCACCTCCTTCGGCATGGCGGGCTCGATCACCCAGCGGTTCCAGTCCGCCAGCGAGGTGACGCTGTCCGGCACGAGGCCGAGCGGCAAAAGTGTCGAGGCAAGGCCGTAATCCAGGCAGGCAATGCGCTGAGGGCTTGCTGCCCGCGCCGCCGGAACCGGCAGGGCAAGCGCCGCCGAAAGCGCCAACAGGCGGCGGCGGGTCAGCGCGCCTTCTAGAGCGCTTTTCGATCTGATTGAATCAGATCGGCGCTCTAACATTTTATTTTTGAAGCATAATCTTATTCGTCCTCGTTTCACTCCGGTCGGATTATGCTCTAAAGAGGACAGGCGATCAGCAGACATAGGCAAGCGGTATCCCCAGCACCGGATGCTCGGTGACGTCCATGTCAACGCCGTAGATCGCCTTCAACGTCTCGCCGGTCATCATGGTCTGCGGCGTGCCGCTGGCGATCAGCCGCCCGCCCTTCAGCGCATGCAGCCGGTCACAGAAGCGGCTGGCCATGTTGATATCATGCAGCACGATGATGACGCTCAAACCCTTTTCCCGCGACAGGCGGCGGATCAGCGCCAGCACCTCGATCTGGTGGGCAATGTCCAGCGCCGAGGTCGGCTCGTCGAGCAGCAGGCATTCGCTGTCCTGCGCCACCAGCATGGCGATCCAGGCCCGCTGCCGCTCGCCGCCGGACAAGGTCTCCACCAGCCGGTCGGCCAGCGGCTCGATATGGGTGAGGCGAATGGCCTCCTCCACCTTGGCCCGGTCGAGATCGGAAAAGCGGCCAAGGGCGCCGTGCCATGGATAGCGCCCGCAGGCCACCAGTTCGCGCACCGTCATGCCCTGCGCCGCCGTGACATCCTGCGGCAGGAAGGCGAGCTTGCGGGCAAAATCGCGCGCGCCATAGGCCGCAAGCGGCTGTCCGGCAAAGGCAATGCTGCCTGCCGCCAACGGATGATGGCGGCCGAGAAGCTTCAGCAGCGTGGACTTGCCCGAGCCGTTATGGCCGACAAGACCAGACACCTCGCCCCGGCGAAAACCTAGGGTGATATCCTGCAGCAGAGACCGGCCATCCACGGCAAAACCGACATTCCGCGTCTCGAAAATCAGCGGTGGCGCAAGGGGGGCGGCAATCTCGTCAGTCATGGCAATCCTGAAGCGGCAAAGATGAGGATGCGCAACCGAAAGCCGATTGAGCAAATCCCCTAAAACATGATAGGAATATTCAACTATATGCAGTTGCTCTTCGCTGCAAGAGAGCGATTTCCTCAAACCGGCACGGATCATCATCAAACCCGCATGAGCTATCTTCCCCGCATGTCCAACCGGATCGACGGATTTTCCGTCCGTTCCGGCCTGCACCGCCGCTATTGGAACGGCATGGTGGCCGATCTCTGGTCGGTGGATTGCACGCCGGATGCGGGCGGCGTCTATCTCGGGCACGATCCGCGGCTGTTCATTCTGCTGGAGGCCGAGGGCGCGGAGGATGGCGCGCTGGACATGGCGGAAATCGGCGGCCCGCGCATTGGCGGATGCGCGGTGCGGGCGGTGCATTTCATTCCCGCCGGGCTGGAAATGACCACGGCAACGCGGCGGCTGCGGCGGTTGAAACATCTCGACCTGCATTTCGACACCGATCTCCTGACGCGGCGCTTAGGCGAGGATGTCGATATCAGCGCGCTTTCGGCACCGCGCTACCGGCTGCAGGAGCCCGGGCTGCTGGCGCTGGCGGATCTGATCGCCGCGGAAGTGGCAAGTCCGGAGCCGCTGCATGATCTCTATGGCGACGGGCTGGTAACGGCGCTGCTTCTCGATGTGCTGAAGATCCGCCCGGGCGAAAGCCGCAAGCGCAGCCCGCTGGCCGCCTGGCAGGTGAAGCGGGTAACGGATTACATTGCCACCCATTGCCTGCGCATCATCCGGCTGGAGGAACTGGCGGAACTGACCGGGCTTTCGCCTTCCTATTTCAGCCATGCCTTCAAGGCTTCCACCGGACTTTCTCCGCATCAGTGGCAGATGAAGATGCGCATTGAGCGGGTGAAGGACCAGCTGAAAAATCCCGACATTCCGCTGACCGTGATTGCCGCCGATACCGGTTTTGCCGATGCCGCGCATTTTGCCAGAAGCTTTCGCCGCGCCGTGGGCATGTCGCCCTCACAATGGCGGCGCGCCTGCCTTTCATGAGGCACAAGGCTGCACTCCGCTGTTCGCAGACATCCGTTTTGACCAAATCCTTTCAAGCCAGCGCGGTTTTGAACAAGCAGCGCAAAAATACATGAGTTAGTTGCTCATATATTCATGTTTGGCTGAAAATGAGCGAAGAAAAGACCCGGCACTGAGCGGGCATGGGGTGATGATGGGGATGAGGTCTATGACGGCATGGAGAGAATTGAAGACCGGAACGGCGATCGCAGCGCTGCTGTTACCGGGCATCGCCTTTGCCGAGGACACGGTGACGACCCTTCCGACAATCGTCGTGGAAGGCAGCGGTGAAACGGCGACCGGGCCGGTCAAGGGCTATGTGGCAACACGCACGGCCACCGGCGCGAAGGCCGATGTGCCGCTGAAAGAGGTGCCGCAATCGGTCTCCGTGGTTGGCGGGCAGGAAATGTCGGATCGCGGCGTGACCAACAAGGTGGATGAGGCGCTGCGCTACACTGCCGGGGTCTATACCCAGCCCTTTGGCGCCGATGGCGATACCAACTGGTATTATGTGCGCGGCTTCGACGCCACCCAGACCGGCACCTTTCTCGATGGGCTCAATCTCTGGAGCTATGGTTTCGGCGGTTTCCTGATCGATCCGGTGGCGCTGGAACGGGTGGAGGTGCTGAAAGGCCCGGCCTCCGTGCTCTATGGCGGCGCCAATCCCGGCGGCATCATCAATATGGTCGGCAAGCGCCCGACCGATGAAAACGCCCTGACCACCGAAGCGGGTATCAATTCCGATGGCAATGGCTATGTCAGCTTCGATCTGAACAGGGTGGTGAAGGACAGCGACGTCTCCTACCGCGTCATCGGCAAGCTGGCGGGCGGTCACAAGGCCGCCGATTATGCCAGCGATTTCCGTGGCGTGATCATGCCTGAGATCAGCTGGTCGCCGGATGACGGCACGAAGCTGAACCTCTATGCCTATTACTCCTATCTCGACCAGACCTCCGGCACCAACGGCTTCCTGCCCTATGTCGGCACGGTGGAAAAGGCCTCCTTCGGGCGGATCGACCGGGATGCCAATTATGGCGAACCGGACAGCGATTACAGCTATTCCCGGCAATTCATGCTGGGCGGCGAATTCTCCCACGAGCTGGAAAATGGCTGGACCTTCTCGCAGACCGCCCGCTACGCCCTGGTCAACCGCTCGGAAAACGCGCCCTATACCTATGGCTATTACGATGCGGCCACCGGCAGCAATTACCTGAACGAGCCTTCCAGCGCGGACGCGCAATTGACGCGGCTCGGCTTCAACCATCACACCGAAGTGCACTCCTTCGGCCTGGACAACCGGCTGAACGGCGAAGTGGAAACGGGCGCCATTCGCCACGAGATCATGCTGGGACTGGACTACAAATGGTACCAGATGGACAGCGTGCAGGCGAGCGCGCTGGATACGCCGATCAGCGCCACCGATCCCGTCTACGGCACGGTGCAGCCGGCCAACAGCGTCTATCTCAACCAATTGCTGCGCCAGCAGCAACTGGGCGTCTATGCACAGGATCAGCTGCATTTCGGTGATGGCTGGATCGTCACGCTGAACGGGCGCTATGATACGGTCTGGACCCGCTCCAACGACCGCACCGCCACCAATGCCGATTATCACTCCACCGATGGTGCGGCGAGCGGCCGGGCGGGACTGGCCTATGAATTCGACAATGGCGTCACACCCTATGCCAGCATCGCCACCTTCTTCAACCCGCAGATCGGCACGACGCTGGGCGACCCGCTGAAGCCGGAGGAAGGCGAGCAGTATGAAGCGGGCGTGAAATATGAGCCAGGCTTCTTCCCCGGCATGATCACCGCTTCGGTCTTCAACATCGACAAGCGCAACTGGACGGTGACCAATCCCACCACCTTCATCTCGGAGCAGATCGGCAAGGTCCGCTCGCGCGGCTTCGAGCTGGAAGCCAAGGCGGATATTGCCGAGGACTGGAAGGCCACCGCCTCGTTTACCTATCAGGATCTGGAAATCCTGCGCCATGCCGACACGTCGCTGATCGGCAACACGCCTTACCTGACGCCGAACGTGCTGGCCTCCGCCTGGCTGGATTATACCGTCCCCACCGGCCGGCTGGAGGGCCTGAGCCTCGGCGGCGGCATCCGGTATCAGGGCGAAAGCTGGGCCGACATGGCCAACACCAAGAAAGTGCCGGATGTGGTGCTGTTCGACGCCGCCCTGCGCTACACCAAGAACGACTGGACAGCGGCCATCAATGTCAACAACGTCTTCGACAAGACATATGTCTCCGGCTGCCAGGGCCTGCTGGTCTGCGGCTATGGCGAAGGACGGACGGTGACGCTGAAGATCTCGAAAAGCTGGTAGTACGGAGAGCGTTTCAGTGTTTCGATGAAACACTGAAACGCTCCAGCTCTTTGTTGTTACGTGTTTGCCCTACCGCAGCAAATCAAGGCTGGGGCTGTCGATCTGGCGGATGGAGAGCGTCGACATCAGCCGCGCCAATTGCTCGGGCGTGGCGGCGGGATCGCAGTAGCGCAGCGTCACGCGCACGGGCAGATTGAGGTCATTGTTTTTCTGCGTTTCGAAGCCAACGGTGGTCACCTGCTTGAAGGGGTTGGGATCACGGATGGCCTGCCAGGCGTAGACGCAGGCGCCATTCTTGCCCAAGCGGCCGGTGGCGACGCCATATTGGCCATAACTGTTCTGGCGAATGGTCGGTTCGACCACCATCTTCACCCCCGGAAACAGGCCTTTCACATCCTTCGACGCATCCTCATAGGCTGCCGGCTGGCGATAGCGCGGACTGTCTTCCAGGCCGATTTCCAGGGTCAGGCTGTTTGCGGGAAGCTTGCCCTTGGCAGAACTCGCATAGTAGAGGGTTTGAAACGCGGCCTTGGGTTCGACATGGCTGGCATAATTCACCACCGGCGCCTTCACCGCCGCAAGATGTGCCATTTCCAGACGCGGCGCGCCGGGCTTGACCAGCGAAGCGCGGGTTTTGGCGGGCGAGATCATCGCCACCCGATCGGCGGCCTGAGCCTCCCATACCAGCGACAGGCCGGTGAGTAGAACAAGGCCGGTCAGGCCTGCCTTCACGATCTTTGCAGGGATTGTTTGCGTCATCGTCCTTCGCCCGTCCTGTTCATCGTGCCTACCCACTGTTTCCTCTGCCGGAAAGCGCGGACGAGACAACATCAAGCACTTACTTTTCCCGCAAATGGGATCGCGTCCCGCCCATTTCCAGAGGCAAACCTGCTTCGATTTAGCGGTGCAATCCTAAACGAAATCCTAACGATCTTTTCAGCTCACGCAAACACAGCAAATGCAGCGTTTCCTCTGCTTTTCCGGGAGGATAAGCGACTCCACAAGGATGCCGCGAAATGGCCACAAAAGGTAAACCTTTCCTTAAATTTTAGGCTTTAATCTGAGGGTCGATAGAAGAGGTCTGTTATGCGTAAAATCCTCGTCATCGCCCTGTTGCTGGCCTTGGCAAGCTGTGCCCGGCCGCCGAGCCAGATCCGCAACGCCTGTGCCATCTTCGACCAGAGGGATGGCATGTTCGAGAACTGGAAACGGGCAGCCCGCTCGACGGAACGGGAATATGGCGTTCCCGTGCACATTCTGATGGCAACCATTTACACGGAATCGAGTTTCCGGGCCCGCGCACGCCCGCCGCGCCGCTATATTCTCGGCTTCATTCCGTGGAAGCGCATTTCCACCGCCTATGGCTATTCTCAGGCGCTGGACGGCACCTGGGATCGGTACCAGCGGGAAACCGGACGCTATATGGCGCGCCGCACCAATTTCGCAGACGCCATCCGCTTTATCGGCTGGTATCATTACCAGAGCAGCAAGCGGCTCGGCATTCCCTATAACGATGCCTATAATCTCTATCTGGCCTATCATTCCGGCCAGCTGGGCTATATTCGCGGCGCTTACCGCGCCCGGCCCGAGGCGTTGGCCGGCGCCAAACGCTTCGCCGCCATCTCGGCGGTCTATGCGGATCAGATACGCCGCTGCCCGTGAGGAGTTGCCCTCTTGGGCGTTAGAGCATGTCGCGCAAAAGTGTGCAGCGGTTTTGCGATAACGACATGCGTTAAAACAAGAATGTAAAGCACGTTGCATGAGGCTGATAAGCCGCAACGTGCTTTAGTGCTACAGAAAAACCCCTCGTTCGTTGGAACGAGGGGTTTTACGTTTAACCACAAAATCGAGCCGGGATTAACCAGCAGACTGGATAGCCGATATCACCCAACCGGCACCGGGACGGCGAACGAACGTCCAGACTTCCACCGATTCCTGCGGATGGTTCGGATCGCCTTCTACCACTTCGCCGGTGGTGCGGTTGCGCAGCACGTCGATTGCCTCGTAGCGCATGGCAACGGTGGCGTAATCCACCGGGCCTTCCTTCCAGGCCTCGGCCAGATCACCCTGCAACAGGCGCACATCCTTGACATCATTGCGCAGTCCGCGCGTGGCGTGATCGCCCAGTTCCTCGGCGAGATAGGACATGGCCTCCGGCGTGGTGATGCGCCGCAGCGCCGAATAATCTTCCGCCGCATAGGCGCGCTGCATCTCCTTCAGCAGTTCCTCGAAGGTGTCGAGGTCAGCGGAGGCGATGCCTACGCCATCGCTGCCCGCCTTGGCGCTGCCGCCGCCCAGCCCCGCGCCCATGCGCGGAATGGGAAAGCCTCCGCCCTGGTTGATGCCGTTTGCTGAACCGTTGGCGGGGCCGGAGCCCATGCGGTTCATCGGGCTGGAATAGGCTTCGCGGCGGCGGCCGAACAGCCGCATGGCGAGCATGATGGCGCCGCCGATCAGCAGCATCTGGAAGAGGAAGCCGAGCATGCCTGCGCCGCCGCCGAAGCCATGGCCGAGCAGCATGCCGAACAGGCCCCCCATCAGCAGGCCGCCCATCAGCGAGCCGCCGAGACCGCCGAAGAAGCCGCCACGCTGCGGCTGGCCGTAGGGCTGGCTCATGCCGGGCTGGGCGGTATTGGGCGTCATGCTGCGCTGAATGGGAGCGGCTGTGGTGGGCGCCGTCTGGGTGACCGGCGGAGCGCTATAGGTGCGGGTTCCGCGGCTGCCGAAGCTGCCCGAACTGCCAGCGCGCCGCGCCTCGGCAAAATCCACCGCCGTCAGGCTGACCGCCAGGCCCAGCACCGCAATCGCTACCGCTTTCGTCGCACGTCGCATCGTCTTCTCTTTCCTCCGAAACATCATGCCCTCTGATATGGGAAGCGCGAGCCTGCTTTTTAAGACGAAGCCTGTCGATTTTCCGCTAAGAGTGTTTCCGGATGGAAACACTCTTAGCTTTTATTTTTACGCATTTGCGAACGGAAAACCGCGACTACACTTTTCCTGCAAATGCTCCAGCTCAGGCACCGAGCACGAGTTTAATGGCAATCGCCACCATGCCGACGACGCCGACCCCGAGCAGCCAAAACAGGCCGAACCAGAAAATCCGCTGCCCTACCGTCTTGCGTTCACTGTCCAACAGTCTTCATCCTTATGGTTCGGGGGCTGCGCTGTTCACGGCGTGTGCACCCTCTTATCAATGATAGCCTTCTTCCGGGTCGATCTTGCCCCGGAACACCCAATAGGCATAGCTGGTATAGATCAGAATAATCGGCACCAGAACAGCCGCCCCGACCAGCAGGAATTTCAGGCTGTCATCCGGCGCGGCGGCTTCCCAGATGGTCAGCGCCGTCGGCACGATATAGGGATAGAAGCTGATGCCGATCCCGGCATAGCCCAGCACGAAAAGACCGAGCGCCGCAACGAAGGGCAGCCAGTCGCGGCCATCTCTCAGACCCTTATGGATGAGGTAAAGGCAGCCGAGCACGAGAAGCGGCACGATGACGCTGAAGATGGCGGTGGGGTAGCCGAACCAGCGATCGAGATAATGCGGCTTGAGCCAGGGGGTCCACAGGCTGAAGATGCCCATCGCCGCCACGGTGACAAGCGCCAGCGGCAGGGCGAAGCGGCGTGCCTGTTCGCGCAGCGGCCCCACCGTTTTGAACACCAGCCATGTCGCGCCGAGCAGGCCATAGCCCAGCACCAGCGCCACGCCCGTGGCGATGGAAAACGGCGTCAGCCAATCCCACCAGCCCCCGGAATAGGCGCGGTTTGCCACCGGAATGCCTTGCACAAGCGCCCCGAGCGCGATGCCCTGGCAAAAGCCCGCCAGAATGGAGCCGCCCGCAAAGCCGACATCCCAGACCGGCTTCCACCGCGTCGTGCGCCAGCGATATTCGAAGGCGACCCCCCGGAAGATCAGGCCGAGCAGCATTAGGATGATCGGCATGTAAAGCGCCGGGAGAATGGTGGCATAGGCCAGCGGAAACACCGCCAGCAGCCCGCCGCCGCCCAGCACCAGCCAGGTTTCATTGCCATCCCAGACCGGCGCGACGGAATTCACCATCTGGTCGCGGTCATGCTCGTTGCGGAAGAAGGGAAACAGCACGCCGATGCCGAGATCGAAACCGTCGAGCACGACATAGGCCAGCACCGCAAAAGCGATCAGCGCGGCCCAGATGAAAGCATAATCAATGGGCATGGGAGCCTCCATGATGGGCGTTGGATGCCGGGCCGGGGGTGATGCCGGTACTGCGCAGCGGTGCACCGCCGATCTCCGCCGTGGGATCGCGCGGCAGGCGGCCCATCAGGCGCAGGATATAGAAGGTCCCTGCTCCGAAGACGAAGAAGTAGACGATGATGAACAGGATGAGCGACGTGGCCACCGCCGGTGCTCCGAGCGGCGAATGCGACTGCGCCGTCAACAGATGGCCATAGACGGTGAAGGGCTGACGCCCCACCTCCGTCGTGATCCACCCGGCCAGCACGGCGATGAATCCCGCAGGCCCCATGGTGACCGCCACCCGCTGCAACGGACGTGCAGTCAACAACGTGCCTTTGTAGCGGCACCACAGGCTCCACAGGCCGAGCCCCAGCATGGCAAAGCCCAGGCCGACCATGACGCGGAAGGACCAGAAGATCACCGCGACCGGTGGCTGCAACTCGCGCGGAATCGTATCGAGACCCGCAAGCGGCGCATTCAGATCATGCTTGAGAATGAGGCTAGAGAGTTTCGGGATTTCCACCGCATAATCCATGCGCTGCTCATCCTGATTGGGAATGCCGAAGAGAATGAGCGGCGCGCCTTCCGCATGGCTCTGGAAATGACCTTCCATGCCCATCACCTTGGCAGGCTGGTGCTCCAGCGTGTTCAGCCCGTGCGCATCGCCTGCGATGATCTGGATGGGCGCGACCAGGGCCACCATGCCCATGGCCATGGAAAACATCTTGCCCGCGCGGCGCGGCGCAGTGCCCTTCAGGAGATGCCAGGCCCCGCAGGCCCCCACCACCAGCGCCGTGGTGAGATAGGCAGCCAGCACCATATGCACGAGACGATAGGGGAAGGAGGGATTGAAGATTACCGCCCACCAATCGAGCGGGATGAACTGCCCCTTGTCATTGAAACCGAAGCCTGCGGGCGTCTGCATCCAGGAATTCACCGCCAGGATCCAGGTGGCGGAAATCAGGGTGCCGAGCGCCACCATGCAGGTGGCAAAGAAATGCAGCCCCGGCCCTACCCTTTTCAGGCCGAACAGCATGACGCCGAGAAAGCCTGCTTCCAGGAAGAAGGCGGTGAGCACCTCATAACCCATCAACGGGCCGATGACCGGTCCGGCCTTGTCGGAAAACACTGCCCAATTGGTGCCGAACTGGTAGGACATGACGATACCGGACACCACGCCCATGCCGAAAGCGACCGCAAAGATTGTCTTCCAGAAATCGAAGAGCTGGAGATAGACGTCATCCTTCTTCCAGAGATAGAGCCCGTTCAGCACCGCCAGATAGCTGGCAAGCCCGATGGAAAAGGCGGGGAAGATGATGTGAAAGGACACAGTAAAGGCAAACTGGATGCGGGCCAGCAAGACGGCATCGAAACTCTCGAACATGGTGCGGCACCCCTTTTGATCAAAGCCTCCCAGAGCATTTCCAGGAAAAGTGGAATCCGGTTTTCCGTCAGGAAATGCTCAAAAACAAATAGTTAGAGCATTTCAATGTTTCCGCGAAACATTGAGGTACTCTAACCCCTGCCGGCCTCAACTGTTCGCAGCTTTTGCCCCCAGCGTCCCACTCCGGCAACAGGTGATGAAAATCAAATTAGGCCGAACGCGAAAACTATCAATGCGACAACCCGCCATGCGACAGTTTGGCGTTTATCAAACATAAAAAACGGCGGGATTTTCATCCCGCCGGTCCGTGATCCGCAACACTACAGAAAGGCTCATTCCACCGCAAAGGTCAGCAGTTTGGCCTGTTTGATCGCCGGGTTTGCCGTAAGCTTGTCGAGCACGACCTGCTCCACCGGACCGTCGACATAAAGAAGCGCAATGGCGTCGCCGCCTTCCTTTTCGCGGCCGAGCTGGAAGTTGGCGATGTTGACCTTGGCGTCACCGAGGGTGGTGCCCATGAAGCCGATCATGCCGGGGACGTCGGTGTTGGTAATATAGATCATGTGGCTGCCGACATCGGCATCCATGTTGATGCCCTTGATCTGGATGAAGCGCGGCTTGCCATCCGAGAAGACCGTACCGGCCACCGAACGGGTCTGCTTGTCGGTTGTCACCGTCAGCTTGATGTAGCCGTCATAAACGCCGGTCTTGTCGCGCTTGACTTCCGAAAGCACGATGCCCTTTTCCTTCACCATGATCGGCGCGGACACCATGTTCACATCGGCCACCTGCGGACGGATGAGGCCGGCCAGCAGTGCAGATGTCAGTGCCTTGGTGTTCATCCTGGCGGTATCGCCGTCATAGAGGATCTCGATCTGTTTGATCGGACCTTCGTTGACCTGTCCGACAAAGGCGCCCAGAACATCGGCAAGCTTGATGAAGGGCTTGAGGATCGGCGCTTCTTCCGCTGTGATCGACGGCATGTTGATCGCATTGGAAACCGCGCCCTTGATCAGGTAATCCGACATCTGCTCGGCCACCTGCAGAGCCACGTTTTCCTGGGCTTCCGTGGTGGAGGCGCCAAGATGCGGCGTGCAGACGACGTTCGGCAGGCCGAAGAGCGGGCTTTCGGTGGCGGGCTCCACTTCGAAAACGTCGAAACCTGCACCGGCGACATGGCCGGACTTGATGGCCTCGGCAAGAGCTGCCTCATCCACCAGACCGCCACGGGCGCAGTTGATGATGCGAACACCCTTCTTGGTCTTGGCAAGGGCTTCCTTGCTGATGATGCCGCGCGTCTTGTCGGTCATCGGCACATGAAGCGTGATGAAATCGGCCTGGGCCAGCAATTCGTCCAGCTCGACCTTGGTCACGCCCATTTCCTGGGCGCGTTCAGCCGACAGGAAGGGGTCGTAGGCGATGACATGCATCTTCAGGCCAATGGCGCGCGAGCAGACGATGGAGCCGATATTGCCCGCGCCGATGACGCCGAGCGTCTTGCCGGTGATTTCGACACCCATGAACTTCGACTTTTCCCACTTGCCGGCCTGGGTAGAGGTATCGGCGGCGGGAAGCTGGCGGGCCACGGCAAACATCAGCGCAATGGCGTGTTCGGCGGTGGTGATGGAGTTGCCGAACGGCGTGTTCATCACGATGATACCGCGCTTCGACGCTGCCGGAATATCGACATTATCGACGCCGATCCCGGCGCGGCCGATCACCTTGAGATTGGTGGCGGCGGCAATCAGCTTTTCCGTGGCCTTGGTGGCCGAACGGATGGCCAGACCATCGTAATTGCCAATGATTTCAGCCAGCTTATCCTTGTCCTTGCCGAGTTTCGGCTGGAAATCCACTTCAACGCCGCGATCGCGGAAAATCTGGACGGCGGTTTCCGACAGTTCGTCGGATACGAGAACGCGAGGTGCCATGACGAGGCCTCCGATAGAGTTCGTGTAAAACAGTCAATACTGGGAAGAAGGGTCCGGCCCGTGGCCGGACCGGATCAGCAAAATCAGGCGGCGGCCTTGGCCAGCGCAGCCTTCTGGGTCTCGAAGGCCCAGGTCAGCCAGGGCATCAGGGCCTGCATGTCCGCCGTCTCGATGGTGGCGCCAGCCCAGATGCGCAGGCCAGCCGGCGCATCACGGTAAGCGCCGATATCGAAGGCAATGCCCTGCTTGTCGAGAAGCGACACCATGCCCTTGGCAAAGGCGGCCTGGGCATCGGCGGACAGCGCCACGACATCCTTGTCGACGATGGTCAGGCAAACGGAGGTGTTGGAACGGGTCTCTTCCACCTTGGCCAGATTGGCAATCCAGTCATTTGCGGCGAGGAAATCGAAGATGACCTTGGCATTGGCATTGGCGCGCGCCACCAGGGCATCGAGACCGCCGAGGCTCTTTGCCCACTGCAGCGCATCGATATAGTCCTCGACGCAGAGCATGGAGGGCGTGTTGATCGTTTCGCCGGTGAAGATGCCTTCGATCAGCTTGCCGCCCTTGGTCATGCGGAAAATCTTCGGCAGCGGCCAGGCCGGAACATAGGATTCCAGCCGCTCGACAGCGCGCGGGCTGAGAATGAGCATGCCGTGGCCGCCCTCGCCGCCCAGCACCTTCTGCCAGGAGAAGGTCACAACGTCGAGCTTGGTGAAATCCATCTCCTGCGCAAAGGCAGCCGAGGTGGCATCGCAAATGGTCAGACCCTTGCGGTCGGCAGGAATGAAATCGGCATTGGGAACACGAACGCCCGAGGTGGTGCCGTTCCAGGTAAAAACGACATCGCGGTCGAAATCGACCTCCGCGAGGTTCGGCAACTCGCCATAGGCGGATTCGAACTTGCGGACATCCTTGAGCTTCAGCTGCTTGACCACATCGGTCACCCAGCCGGCGCCGAAGCTTTCCCAGGCCAGCATGTCCACGCCGCGCTCACCCAGCAGCGACCACAGGGCCATTTCAACGGCGCCGGTGTCAGAAGCGGGAACGATACCGATGCGGTAATCGGCGGGAACCTTCAGAACTTCACGAGTCAGGTCAATGGCCAGCTTCAGCTTTTCCTTGCCGACCTTGGCACGGTGCGAACGACCGAGCGGGGCATCGGAAAGCGCTTCGAGCGACCAACCGGGACGCTTCGAGCAGGGGCCAGACGAAAAATGAGTGTTTGCCGGACGTGCGGCGGGGGCGAGAATCTCAGCCATATCAGATACCCTTCCAGGTAATTAGCCTCTCGTTGGGGAGAGGTGTCCCGCCGCTGGTGCTATAGATTTCGGCGCATTTCGTCAAGCGGCTTTTGCTGTTCCGGCTGCGACAAAATGGAAATGAAGAGCCCTCCTGCATAATTTTCACCTGAAATCGGAATCGATTTCAGGTGAAAATTATGCAGGAGATTTAAAGTCTTACAGCGCCCTTTGTGCGTTTGACAAAACGCACGGCGCTGTAACCGTTGAAGAGAAAGCCGAAAATCAAAAGGCCCCGGAGAAATCCAGGGCCTTGAAGAAGCATAGGCTGCGTTCACTTGTAGACCATCGGCTGTGGTGGCGGCTCATACGCCACCGGCTGCGGGCAGCCGCCGAACTGGTAGCGCGCACCGGCATAGAGCTGGTGGCTGTAGAAGCCCTTGTCGCTGCCGGGACCGCCATTGTCGCGGTAGCCGAACATGTCGCCGGACAGCGTATGGCGGAAGCGGTAGCCGGCATCGGCCTTCCAGTCGCAGGTGATATCGACCGAAGCGCCGACCATGACCTGATAGGCGAAGCGCCAGCTGCCCTTGCCGTCATGGGTGACGGTACCATCGCAACCGCTGCCGTCATCGGCGCAGGCGGTGTTTTTCAGCTTGTCCCATTTGACGTAGGAGCCGCCGATACCGGCGCCGACATAGGGCGTGATCGAGGCATAGGTGCCGAGATCGACATAGGCATTGGCCATCAGCGTATAGGCCTGTAGCGAAGACAGGTCACGCGAGGTACAGGCAGTGGACACACCGCAGGAACCATGGGTGGAGCCGGAGAAATCCGCCTTGCCGAGATAATCGAAGGTTAGATCGGTGCGCAGATGGCTGTTGATCTGGTAACCGACACCGGCACCGCCCCAGAAACTGTCATCCAGATCGGCCTTGGTAAAATCGGTCAGGCTGGCATTGGAGCCCTGGAAATAATGAGCGCCGCGCAGTTTGTTGAAGGAATAGCCGACATCACCGCGCAGGTACCAGCCGGAGGCGACATCCGAAACCCGCACTTCCGGCGCCTCCACCGGCGGCGGCGGTTCAGGCTGGTAAAGATCGGCGGCCATGGCGGGCATGGCGGAAAGGGCGAACATCAGGCCCAGAATTCTGCTCTTCATGGAAATCACCCCATCTGGAGGCCGCAACCGGCCCTCCTCTCGGACGGGGATCATGGGGCCTAAAGGTTAAGACCCCATTAAGCATGTTTATTATCCTTAATAGATTGTAAGACAGGTCAGGCCGCAAGCCGGTGCTGCATGGGCTGCAATTGCGAAAACAGCGCCAGAGATTTCAGCCTCGCCTCGATATCGTAGATCGGCATGGACACGATCAGCTCATCGGCCCCGGTCTCCTGAAGGAAGGACAAGAGCTTGGCCTCCGCCGTCGCCGGAGAGCCGACGATGGCATAGCGCAAGGTGTGCTCGACGCCGAAGCGTTCCATCTCGCTCCAGCGGCCTTCCATGCTGTCCACCGGCTTTGGAAACTGTTGGCGGTGATTGCGCCGCAGATTGACGAATTGCTGTTCGGCCGAGGTGAAAAGCCGGGCGGCCTCCGCGTCGGTCTCCGCCACCGCCCCCATGACGCCGACCATCATATAAGGCTTATCGAGGGTTGCAGACGGCTGAAAGCGATCCCGATAGATGGAAATGGCCTCGATCAACTGATCGGGGGCGAAATGCGAGGCAAAGGCGTAAGGAAGACCCAGCGCCGCAGCCAGATGCGCGCTGTAAAGGCTCGACCCCAGAAGCCAGACCGGCACCTGGCTGCCCATGCCCGGCACGGCGATGACACTGCCTTCTGCGCTTTCGGAACCAAGGAAATACTGAAGCTCCTGGATGTCGTGCGGAAAGTTCTCCGCGCCCGCCTCCAGATTGCGCCTCAGCGCCCGTGCCGTGCGCATATCCGTGCCCGGCGCGCGGCCCAAGCCCAGATCCACACGGCCCGGAAACAGGGCTTCCAGCGTGCCGAATTGTTCGGCAATCACCATGGGCGAATGATTGGGCAGCATGATGCCGCCGGAGCCGATGCGGATGCGTTTCGTCGCCGCGCCGACATGGGCGATCACGATGGACGTGGCAGCGCTGGCAATGCCCAGCATACCATGATGTTCGGCCAGCCAGAAGCGGTTATAGCCATGCTCTTCGGCGGCGACCGCCATGCGGCGGGAGGCTTCCAGGGCGTCAGTGGCCGTCTGGCCCTCACCGATGGGCGACAGATCGAGAATGGAAAAGGGAATGGAGGTCATGGGGCGCAACTCATCTTTGCAACTCTCTTTTCTCTTACTTAAGAAGCCTTGTCCGAATTGCCAAAAAGCTTTTGCGAAAGCTGCGGAAATGTTTTTGTTTTGTTCACATTTTGCTGGCAGTGGAAGGGAAGAAGGCGCTAAGGATAAGCCATGACAAACACGATTCGCATCATCGGCATCGACCCGGGCCTGCGCCGGACCGGCTGGGGCGTGATCGAGACGCTGGGCAACAGCCTGCGCTTCGTTGCCTCCGGCACCGTGACCTCGGATAGCGAGATGGATCTCGCCTCCCGCCTCTGCCAGTTGCATGACGGGCTGGCGGAGGTGATCCACCAGTACCGGCCGGATGAGGCGGCGGTTGAGCAGACCTTCGTCAACAAGGATGCGGTGGCCACGCTGAAGCTTGGCCAGGCGCGGGGCGTCGCCATGCTGGCACCGGCCCGGGCCGGGCTGCCGGTTGCGGAATATGCGCCGAATGCGGTGAAGAAATCGGTGATCGGCGTTGGTCACGGGGAAAAGCAGCAGATTCACATGATGCTGAAAATCCTGATGCCCAAGGCCGAATTCAAGGGCAACGATGCCGCCGACGCGCTGGCCATTGCCATCTGCCATGCCCATAATCGTGGCGGCGAACGATTTAGAAAGATCATGGCGGGTTGAAGAGATGATCGGCAAGCTCAAGGGCACGATAGACGAGATTGGCGACGACCACGTATTGGTGGATGTTCATGGCGTTTGCTACGAGGTGTTCTGCGCCTCGCGCACGCTGTCGCGCATCGGCTCTGCCGGAGAAGCGGTGGTGCTGTTCATCGAAACCTATGTGCGGGAAGACCAGCTCAAGCTGTTCGGCTTCATGAGCAGGCTGGAGCGGGAATGGTTCCTGCTGTTGCAAAGCGTGCAAGGTGTGGGCGCCAAGGTGGCGCTGGCGTTGCTCTCCACCCTCGCGCCGTCCGATCTCGCCAATGCCATTGCACTGCAGGACAAGGCGGCGATTTCACGCGCGCCGGGCGTAGGCCCGAAAGTGGCGCTGCGCATCGTCACCGAACTGAAGAACAAGGCCCCCGCCTTTGCCGGTGAAGCGGCGGCCAGCATCGGTCTCAAGCAAGAAATCGGCGAAGGTGTCGCCGCCGCCCCGGTGGCCGATGCCGTTTCAGCGCTCACCAATCTCGGCTATTCCCGCGAGCAGGCGGCCAATGCCGTGGCCGCAGCCCTGAAAAATGCTGGAGAAGATGCCGACAGCGCCAAGCTCATTCGCCTGGGATTGAAGGAGCTTTCACGGTGATTTCCTTGCTTTTCGGGTATTTCCTTACCATAATAAGAAAGTAAGGAGGTGTGCCATGGCTATTTATGACAGCACCATCACGTCGAAGGGGCAGACGACCATTCCGGCGGAGATTCGAGAGTTGCTGGGTCTCAAGCCCGGGGACAAGATCAGGTATGTTGCCCAGGGCAATCGCATTTATCTTCGCGTTAAGAATGGCAACGCCATGGAGCTTGCCGGAGTGCTGCATGATCCGTCGCGCCCAAGGATGAGCCTTGAGGAGATGGATGCGGCAATTGGCGACGCGCTTGCGGAAGACGACCGGAGGATTATGAGTGATTGGCATCGACACAAACGTTCTTCTGAGGTTTCTTCTGGCTGACGATGCCGAGCAGTTCGAGGCAGCGAAGCATTTTATCTCTGAACGCTCCGTTGATGATCCGGCCTATATATCTCTGGTGGTGGTCGCGGAAATGGCCTGGGTGTTGAAGCGCAGCTACCGCTTCAGCAATGCGGATATCGTTGATGTGCTTCGGAAGCTTGTCCCAGCCGAACAGTTTCTGTTTGAGGATGAGGATATTCTCGACGCCATGATCGAAGATGAAACCCTTCGGCAAAGCGATCTTTCGGATCGTATCGTTGCGCATCTGGCGCTGCGCCAGGGAGCAAGCCGTGTCGTCACCTTCGATCGCAAGGCAGCCCGCGACGTCTCGCATATGGAACTTTTGGCATGAGCACCCACAATCCCGTTCTCACTCCGGAAAAGCGTGGGGAAGATCTCGATGCGGCGCTGCGTCCGCAGACGCTGGAGGATTTTACCGGCCAGGCGGAAGCGCGCGCCAATCTGAAAATCTTCATCGAGGCGGCAAAAAACCGCGGCGAGGCGCTGGATCATGTGCTCTTCGTCGGGCCGCCGGGGCTGGGGAAGACAACGCTGGCGCAGATCATGGCCAAGGAACTGGGGGTGAATTTCCGCTCCACCTCCGGCCCTGTCATCGCCAAGGCGGGGGATCTGGCGGCACTGCTGACCAATCTCGAAGAGCGCGATGTGCTCTTTATCGATGAAATCCACCGGCTCAATCCGGCGGTGGAAGAAATCCTCTATCCGGCCATGGAGGATTTCCAGCTTGATCTGATCATCGGCGAAGGCCCGGCGGCGCGCTCGGTCAAGATCGATCTGTCGAAATTCACGCTTGTTGCGGCCACCACCCGGCTGGGGCTCCTGACCACGCCGCTGCGCGACCGCTTCGGCATTCCGGTGCGGCTCAACTTCTACACGGTCGATGAGCTGGAACTGATCGTGCGGCGCGGTGCCCGCCTGCTCGGCCTGCCGATGACGGATGACGGCGCGCGCGAAGTGGCGCGACGGGCGCGCGGCACGCCGCGCATTGCCGGACGCCTGCTGCGGCGGGTGCGCGATTTTGCCGAAGTGGCCCGGGCCGAGGCCGTGACGAAGGAGATTGCCGACGAGGCGCTGACCCGGCTGCATGTCGACAATATGGGTCTCGACCAGCTCGACAACCGCTATCTTTCGATGATCGCGGTGAATTTCGGCGGCGGGCCGGTGGGCATCGAAACCATTGCCGCCGGGCTTTCCGAACCCCGGGACGCCATTGAGGACATTATCGAGCCCTATATGATCCAGCAGGGCTTTATCCAGCGCACGCCGCGCGGGCGGGTGTTGACCGCCAATGCCTGGAAACATCTGGGCATGGTGCCGCCAAAGGATCTGGAAGCCGCGCAATTTCGCCTCACCCTTGAGGATGAGTGAGTGATCAGCCGCCGTACCTTCTTCAAACTGCTGGCGGGATCGGCGGTAGGTCTGCTCTCGCTTGCCGGCTATGCTGGCGGGGTTGAGCCGTTGCTGCGTCTGAACACCACCCATTACACACTGACACCCCGCGCCTGGAGGCGCGGGCAAAAGCTGCGCATCGTGGCGCTTGCGGATTTCCATGCCTGCGAACCCTGGATGCCGGCCTCGCGCATTGCCGAGATCTGCGATTACGCCAATACGCTCGGCGGCGACATTATCCTGCTGCTCGGCGATTACATGTCCGGCATGAAAGTGGTGACCGGCACCGTGCCGCCGAAGGACTGGGCGGCGAGCCTTTCCCGGCTGAAGGCCCCGCTCGGGGTGCATGCCGTCTGCGGCAATCACGACTGGTGGCAGGATGCCGAAGCGCAATTGCAGCGCCTGCCGGAAACGGTAGCGCACCGGGCGCTGCGGGATGTCGGCATCGAGGTCTATTCCAACCGCGCCGCGCGGATCGGCCCCGAGGATGCGCCTTTCTGGATTGCCGGACTGGAAGATCAATGGGCCTACCTTACCGGACGCCACCGGATGACAGGGCTGGACAACCTGCCTCAAACCATGGCGCAGATCACCGATGATGCCCCCGTGATCCTTCTGGCCCATGAGCCGGATATCTTCCCCAGTGTGCCGGATCGCGTGGCGCTGACACTCTCCGGCCACACCCATGGCGGGCAGGTGAACCTCTTCGGCTGGACGCCGGTGGTGCCCTCCCGCTACGGGTCGCGCTATGTCTATGGCTTGAAAGAGGAAGGCGGGCGGCATCTGGTCGTCTCCGGCGGTCTCGGCTGCTCGATTGCGCCGATCCGTTTTGGGTCGCCGCCGGAAATCGTGGTGATCGATCTTGCCTGAGCCGGAAGGAGAGCCCATCCAATGAGCAAGGACAGGCGCATCCGCCTCAAGGAACCGGGCCGTATCTGGCAGATGCGGGTTGCGGGGCTTGCCTTTCGCAACGGTCATGTGCTGGTGCACCGGGCGGCGCATGAGCGCTTCTGGACCTTTCCCGGCGGGCGGGCGGAGATCGGCGAGACGACGGCTGAGACGCTGAGGCGCGAGATGAAGGAAGAACTGGGCGTCGAAGCGCGGATCGACCGGCTGCTGTGGAGCGTGGAGAACTTTTTCCATTACGAGGGTAAGGACTGGCAGGAATACGGGCTCTATTATCTGATGCACCTGCCCGAAAGCATCGCCTTCCATGAAAGCGAGATCATTCACCGCATCCAGGACGGCAAGAACCTGCTGGAATTCAGGTGGTCAAAGGCAAGCCGTAGCGCACTTGCAGCATTGCCCATCCCCCCGTCATTCATTGCCGAGGAGATTGAAAACCTACCTTTGCACACCCGCCATCTCGTGTGGGACGATGGAGATCTGGACCTGTTATGATGCATGAACGCCATATGATCCGGCTGGACCGGAAGCCGCTGCTGTTTTCCATGCGCGTTGCCGGGCTGATCTTTCAAAACGATCATCTGCTGGTGCAGCGCGGAGCAGCGCATGATTACTGGGCGCTTCCGGGCGGAAGGGCCGAGATCGGCGAGACCTCCGAAGAAACAATTATACGCGAAATCCGCGAGGAACTGGATTGCGAGGCGCGCATCGACCGGCTGCTGTTCACCGTGGAAAACTTCTTCCCCTATGAAGGCTATCAGGCCCATGAGTTGAGCTTTTATTATCTGCTGGAACCCCTCTCTCCCCTGCCCTTCCATGACAGCGAGATCGTGCACCGGGTGCAGGATGGGCCAACGGAGGTGCTGTTCCGCTGGGTTCCAGCCGTGGCGGACAGCTTCGAGCGGTTCGATATCCATCCCCGCCTTCTTTCCGCTTTCGTCGAAAATCCGCCTCACGCAAGCCGGCACATCATCAATCGCGAAAGCGCTGGCACCTGAAAGACAACCCTTCCGGGCGGGCCTCCATGCAAAAAACACAAGTGTCGTTTGCAGTCGTTCATCATCTGCGGGATTGCGAAGCGCTGCGGTTTCTGCAAGACCATGCAGCAGATTTTAAGATGCGACAGCGAACCTTTGCTCTTTAGATGATCCGGACGTTCAGAATGGCCCCAATCCACACTCTCGCACGATGGCTTGCCTGGCCCGCTTTTCTCGGCCTCGGCCTTACCGGCAGTGCGCTGGCCTTTCAAAGCCAGTCTCCGGTGCTGAATTTCGTCTTCGTCTATCTCGGCACCTTCGCGCTGCTGGGCCTGGCGGAACGGCTGATGCCCTTTGAACCGGCATGGCTGGAAAACGATGGCGAGACCGCCAATGACATCGCCCATACGCTTTTGACCAAAGGCGTGGTGGAAGTATTGTCCGGCCTGGGTGTGGTCTTTCCCATGCTGGCGGCCAAGGTTTTCGCAGCCTCGCAGTTTCTGAGGATCGGCGGCTGGCCTGTGCATCTGCCGCTACCTTTGCAGGTGGTGCTGGCGCTGATCATCGCCGAATTCGGGCTCTATTGGGCGCATCGGCTGGCGCATGAACATCTGAACCTCTGGCGCTTCCATGCCCTTCATCATTCCGTGGAACGGCTCTGGGTCGTCAATACCGGGCGCTTTCATGTGGTCGATTCGGTGTTCAAGATCACGCTGAGCCAGGTGCCGCTCTATCTTCTCGGCGCACCGGTGGAGGTGTTTCTCTGGGTGGGAGCGGTCACGGCCTTTATCGGCATTCTCACCCATTGCAATCTGGATGTGGTGACGGGACCACTGGACTACATCTTCTCCACGCCGCGCCTGCATCGCTGGCATCATTCGCTCAACCTGCGCGAGGGCAACAGCAATTACGGGGAAAATCTGGTGCTGTTCGACCAGATCTTCGGCACCTATTTCAATCCGGATCGTGAGCCGGGACGGCATATCGGCATCACCGGCAAGATCGCCAAGGGTTTTCTTGCGCAATTGGCCCAGCCCTTCAGCCGCAAGGGCCAGCGGCAGATCCTGGGGTCCAAGCCCAAGGCCTATTACGAGGCGCAGATCGCCGCGGAGCTGGAACGGGAGCGCGCCGAAAAGGCAAAGATCGTGCTGACGCCGAAAAGCTGATTTCTTTCAAGGATATGACATTTCACCATGACGGAAGACCTGAACCTCAGCGGCCAGTTGATCGACAACGGCCACCGCCTGCACCAGCGCGTCTATTATGAAGACACGGATTTTTCCGGCCTGGTCTATCATGCCCGCTATCTGCATTTTCTGGAACGGGGACGCACCGATTACCTGCGCTGCCTCGGCTGCCAGCAGAGCCAGCTGATCAGGCTGGATGAGGAAGGACTGGTCTTTGTCGTTCACCGCATGGAGGTGGATTTCAAGAGCCCGGCGCGGATGGACGATATCCTGACCATCGAAACGCTGACCGAAAAGGCCGGTGGCGCCAAGATGGTGCTGCGCCAGACGATCAGCACCGCAGACCGGCGGCTGATCGAAGCCAAGGTAACGATTGCCGTGGTGAACCGGCTGGGCCGCCCCCGACGCCTGCCGGAAACTCTTGCGGAAAAATTCCTCGGCAAAGCGGAAGAACAGCCCTCATCCTGATCACGATGTCATGATGATAACCTATCGTTAACGATAATGTTGTCTTAATCCGTCTAACACAGATTGTGCGCTGCACGCCTTCCTTTGACCAAATTTACCGGCAAAAAGGCAGCTTGGGTGCTTTGGGGTCAGTTTTGCGGTTTGCTCAAGGGCCGCCACGCACATTCTGCAAAGACAATGGATCGCCGTCGCTTCAGGTCAGATGATTTGAAGGTCTCCGAGCGGCAATGCAATGGATGGAAGCGTCCTGGCGAGGCATTGATGGCCAAGCGGGGCGGCAATATCGCCCGGGCGCATGCACCGGGCGTTTGGTATTTGGGAACGGTAGAGCGATGGAACAACTAGGAGCAGTAGCTGCGACCCATGACGTGAGCCTCTGGGCGCTGTTCATGCAGGCAGGCCTCATCGTCAAGCTGGTCATGCTGGGCCTGCTCGGCGCATCCGTCTGGACCTGGGCAATCGTTATCGACAAGGTCATCAGCTTCAACAAGGCGCGCCGCCAGTTCGACCAGTTCGAACAGGTCTTCTGGTCCGGCCAGTCGCTGGAAGAACTGTACCGCACGCTCGCCGAGCGCAACAACACGGGGATGGCCGCCATCTTCGTATCGGCCATGCGCGAGTGGAAGAAGAGCTTCGAGCGCGGCGCACGCTCGCCGATCGGCCTGCAGATGCGCATCGACCGCGCCATGGACGTGACCATGGCGCGCGAGGCCGAACAGTTCGAGGCGCGCCTCGGTTCGCTGGCCACCATCGGCTCGGCAGGTCCGTTCATCGGTCTGTTCGGCACGGTTGTCGGTATCATGACCTCCTTCCAGGCCATTGCCGGTTCGAAATCCACCAACCTCGCCGTCGTGGCGCCGGGTATTGCCGAAGCGCTGCTGGCAACCGCCATCGGCCTCGTGGCCGCTATCCCCGCCGTTATTGCCTATAACCGCTTTTCCGGTGAGGCCGGCAAGCTCTCCTCGCGCATGGAAGGCTTTGCGGACGAGTTTTCCGCCATCCTTTCGCGCCAGATCGATGAGAAGCTGCAGCCGCGCCAGGCGGCGGAATAAGGCCTGAAGGCGGCAGAGAGGATCATTCCATGGGTATGTCGGTTGGAGCAAGCGGAGGCGGCGGTGGCCGCCGGGGCGGCAGGCGCCGGGGTGGCAAGCGCGCGCCCGTGAGCGAAATCAACGTGACACCGCTGGTCGACGTCATGCTCGTGCTGCTGATCATCTTCATGGTGGCTGCGCCGATGATGACGGTGGGCGTGCCCATCGACCTGCCGGAAACCCGCGCCAGCGCCATGAATTCCGATACGCAGCCGATTACCATCTCGGTCAATCCGCAGGGCGCGATCTATTTGCAGGAACAGCCCATCGCCCTTGAGGAAGTGGTGCCGAAGCTGCAGGCCATTGCCACAACGGGCTATAACGAGCGCATCTATGTGCGCGGAGACACCGCCGCCGCCTATGGCACGGTCATGAAGGTCATGGCCCAGATCTCGGCTGCCGGCTACAAGAATATCGGCCTCGTGACCCTGCAAGAACAGGACAAGTGATCGTTCGCGATGAAAGGCAGTCTCGTCACATCCGCAATTCTGCATGCAACGGCGCTTGCCATGGCGCTGGTGACGCTGAGTGCGCCTGAGCCGATGCAGGTGGCCGATGTGGAGGCTCTGCCGGTCGATCTCGTGCCGATTTCAGAACTGACGCAGATCCAGCAGGGCGACAAGAAGGCGCCGAAGCGCGAGAAATCGGCCCCCACCCCGACCAAGAAGCCCGCCACCGTTGAAAACGCCGAAAACATGGGCGACAACGAAATCGACATGAAAACCCCGCCGACACCCGCCAAGAAGCCGGTGCAGCAGGAGGTGGCGGCAGCCCCGGAAAAGGTGGATCAGGTCCAGCCGAACAAGGACACCGAGACGAACGACGTCAAGGACATCGCCAAGGAGGAGACGGCGATTGCTCCCTCCAAGGATGCCGTGCCCGTTCCGAAGAATGTGCCCACACCGACGCCCGAACCCAAGCCGGAGCCGAAGCCGGAACCCACCCCCGTAGCAAAGCCTGAGCCCAAGCCTGCCGACAAGCCGCAGGAAGTGGCCAAGGCCGAGGAAATTCCCTTGCCGTCCGCCGTGCCGCTGCCTGCCGTAAAGCCGAAGCCGGAGCCGCCGACGCCTGCCGAGACCAAGACCCCGACGCCGAAACCCCCCGAGCCCAAGCCGCAGACGGAAGCCGCCAAGGCCCCGGATGTGAAGAAGGCCGACAAGAATCAGCAGGCTGCCAAATCCAAGACCTCGCAGCAGAGCGACTTCAACGCCGACGAAATTTCTGCCCTGCTCAACAAGACGCAGGCGACCGGCGGCGGCGCGAAACGCTCCACCGAGCAGGCCGCCCTTGGCGGCAAGAAGACCACTGGCGGCTCGACGCTGTCGCAGAGCGAGATCGATGCGCTGCGCGGCCAGATCCAGAACAACTGGTCGGTGCTGGCCGGTATTGCCGACGGCAAGGACGTGCGGGTGACCGCCCGCTTCAAGCTGGATGAATCCGGCAATCTGATCGGCGAACCCGAAGTCACCGCCACCGGCGGCAGCCCCTCCGCCCAGCAGGTGCTGACGGCGGGCGCGCGCCGCGCCATCCTGAAATCCGCTCCGTTCAAGAATCTTCCCGCCGACAAGTACGACGCCTGGTCCGAGGTGGTCGTCAACTTCGACCCAAGCGAGTTCATGTAAAAGCTGAAAGGCTTGCCCTTATGAAAATATTCTCCATCCTCCGTTCCCTGCTCGTCATCGCCGGCTGTGCCGGCGCCTTTGCGACACCGGCCATGGCGGTTGTCGAGATCAACATCAACAAGGGCAATGTCGAGCCGATGCCGATCGCCATTCCCGATTTCGTCTCGTCGAACGGCATCGGGGCGCAAATTTCCGCCGTGGTGGAAGCCGACCTGAAGCGGTCCGGCCTGTTTGCGCCGGTCAACCATGCCGCTTTCATCGAGAAGCAGACCAATCCCGACGCCCAGCCCAATATGCAGAACTGGACCGTGCTGAACGCTCAGGCTCTGGTGGTAGGCCGCATCAGCCAGGAAGGCGATGGCCGCCTGCGCGCCGAATTCCGCCTGTGGGACACCTATGCCGGCAAACAGATGATGGGCCAGCAGTTCTACACCCAGCCGGAAAACTGGCGGCGCGTGGCCCATATCATTGCCGATGCGATCTACGAGCGGATTACCGGTGAAAAGGGCTATTTCGACACCCGCATCGTCTTCGTGGCCGAAAGCGGCACCAAGACCGACCGCAAGCGCCAGTTGGCAATCATGGACCAGGACGGCGCCAATGTACGCACGCTGACCAATGGCCGCGATCTGGTGCTGACGCCGCGCTTCTCGCCGAACCGTCAGGAAGTGACCTACATGTCCTTCGAAGGCGGCCAGCCGCGCGTCTATCTGCTGCAACTGGAAACAGGCCAGCGCGAAGTGGTGGGCAATTTCCCCGGCATGACCTTTGCGCCGCGCTTCTCGCCGGATGGCCAGCGGGTGATCATGAGCCTGCAGCAGGAAGGCAACGCCAATATCTACACGATGGACCTGCGCTCGCGCACCACGACGCGGCTGACCAATACGCCAGCCATCGACACCTCGCCCTCCTATTCGCCGGATGGACGCCGGATCGTGTTCGAAAGCGACCGGGGTGGCCGCCAGCAGCTTTACGTGATGAATGCCGACGGTTCCGGCCAGACGCGCATCTCCTTCGGTGACGGCTCCTACTCCACGCCGGTCTGGTCGCCGCGCGGCGATCTGATCGCCTTCACCAAGCAGTCGGGCGGCCAGTTCTCCATCGGCGTCATGAAGCCCGATGGCTCGGGCGAGCGGATTCTCACCACCGGCTTCCACAATGAAGGCCCGACCTGGGCGCCCAATGGCCGCGTGCTGATGTTCTTCCGTCAGGCAGCCGGTGCGGGCGGCCCGCAGCTCTACTCCATCGACCTGACCGGCTATAACGAACAGCTGGTCAAGACGCCCGGCTTCGCCTCGGACCCGGCCTGGTCGCCGCTGCTGGAATAGGACGTAAACCTTTATGAAACCGCCGCAAACCGGCGGTTTCATGCCATCAGGCCACCGGAACCGAGAGCAAAACAACAGGGTTTCAGGTGACAATTGAGTAAAAATTAACCATAGGTGTTGGTAGATGGTTAACCAGGATTGGTTACAGTCCGGCAACCCTAATTGACAATCCAAGGAGATCGGCGATGAGCCGCAATGTGACCCTGGCGATGAGCCCCATGAGAAAGCTTGCCACCAACCCCGCTGTCATCGCGCTGACGATGGCGCTGGCCCTTGCCGGCTGCGCCTCCAAGAAGAACATGCCGAACAGCGCCGGTGAACTGGGCCTGGGCGGCGCGGGTGCCGCCACCCCTGGCTCGAAGCAGGACTTCACGGTGAATGTCGGCGACCGCATCTTCTTCGATACCGACTCCACCTCGATCCGCGCCGACGCCCAGCAGACGCTCGACCGTCAGGCCCAGTGGCTGCAGCGCTACTCGCAGTATCCGATCACCGTGGAAGGCCATGCCGACGAGCGCGGCACGCGCGAATACAACCTCGCGCTCGGCGCCCGCCGTGCCGCCGCCACCAAGGATTATCTGGTTTCCCGCGGCATTCCGGCCAGCCGCATCAAGACCATTTCCTACGGCAAGGAACGCCCGGTTGCCACCTGCGACGACATCTCCTGCTGGTCGCAGAACCGCCGCGCCGTCACCGTGCTGGGTGGTGCTGGCATGTAATCGGAAACGGGGTGGACCGAAGGGTCTGCCGCGCATGCGAGAGCATTGTCCCGAGAAAAGTGGGAACCGGTTTTCCGCCCGGAAATGCGAAAAAACAAAGAGTTAGAGCATTTCAGTGTTTCCGTGAAACACTGAAATGCTCTAGGCTTTGCAGAAGAAAGGGACGGTCAAAGCCGTCCCTTTTCTTCATAGTTTGGCCGAAGTCCGGTTGCTTTTTGTATCCGGAGCGGAAAAATCGGCGTCACTGCCTGATTTCCATGGACCGGACACGGGAAAGTGACGGTTCAACTCTTGAAAGCTCCGGGTTTTGCAGTGCAAAACCTCGGAACGTTCAGGATGGAGAGCAGGCAAAGACTTCACCGTTTTCCACATGGACATGCGCAGATGCAAAGGCCGGGGTGGCTTGCGTGTTTTTCGAAACGCGAAAATTGCCCTCAGGTCCCACCCACAGAAACAGGAACCGTTACAGATGAAGAGACTTGTCTTGGCCGGGATCGTGGGCGCGTCCGCCATCCTTGCGCCTATGTCAAGCAGTTACGCCTTCTCCCTCTTCGGACATTCACGTCCGCCTGTCCCCGCGCCTTCCGCCGAGGTTCAGCAGATCCAGTCCAACGACACCTATCGCATCCAGCAATTGGAAGAACAGGTGCGGCAGTTGAACGGTCTGGTGGAAGACATGCGCTATCAGCTGCTGCAAATGCAGGAGCAGCTGCGCAAGACGCAGGAAGACAATGAATTCCGATTCCAGGAGCTGGAAAAAAAAAGAAGTGACGCAGGCGGCTCTTCGGAGCCGTCTGTTGCCAGCCGCCAGCCCGCTCCGCCAGCCTCCACCCCTGCCGCTCCTTCGGGCGACGGGGTAGGACAGATCATCGAGGATTCAGGCCAGGCCAGTGCCGGCAGCCGGGCAGCGCCCGGTGAAAGCACGCTGGGTTCCATTCAGATGGACAGCAGCGGCAATCCCGTGGGCGTGACGCAAAACGGCCAGGCCGGGCAGAATGCCAGCCGTGGCGGTGCCGCACCCGGCGCAGCCCCGACGAAAACCGCCTCCACCGGTGGCGAAAACGATCTTTATCAGGTGGCCTACAGCCATGTCCTCTCCGGCGATTACAAGGCGGCGGAAGGGGAGTTCAAGGATTTCCTGTCGCGCTATCCCCAGAGCGGCAAGGCCGCCGATGCCAGCTTCTGGCTGGGCGAGGCGCAATATTCCCAGGAACGCTACAAGGATGCGGCGGAAACCTTCCTGAAATCCTATCAGTCCTACGGCAAATCGCCCAAGGCGCCGGAAATGCTGCTGAAGCTCGGCATGTCGCTTGCAGCGCTCGACAACAAGGACACCGCCTGCGCCACGCTACGCGAGGTGAACAAGCGTTATCCCAACGCCTCCAAGGCGGTGCAGACGAAAGTGGCCAGCGAACAGAAGCGCCTCGCCTGCGGATGAGCGCCCCGCGCCCCGCTCTGCCGGAAAAGGGCTTTCACCTGCCGCATCTTCTGCGGTTTCTCGCCCGCATCGACCGCCCTGCCCGGCTGCTGGTGGCGGTCTCGGGCGGCAGCGATTCGCTCGGCCTGCTGCTTGGGCTGCATCATCTTCTGACACAGCCTGCTTTTTCTTCCATCGAACTGATCGCCGCCACGATTGATCATGGGCTGCGTGCCGCTTCCGGCGCAGAAGCCGAGACGGTCGGCCGAATCTGTGCCCGCCATCGTATTCCCCACCATATCCGGCGCTGGGAAGGCGAGAAACCCTCAAGCGGCCTTTCCGCCGCCGCCCGCGAGGCACGGTATGGGCTTCTGGCCGATCTGGCCGCAGAGATCGGGGCCAACGCCATTCTCACCGGCCATACCGCCGAGGATCAGGCAGAGACGGTCAGCATGCGCGCGCTGCGGCGCGGCCCGGAGCCGCTTGCGGATATGCCGCTGGGCCTCTCCGGCATGGCGGATCATCTGCTGTTTGACCGGCGTATCTGGATCTATCGCCCGCTGCTTGACGCCTCGCGGCAGGACATGCGCGCTTTTCTCCAACAGCTTGGCGAGACCTGGGTGGACGATCCAAGCAATAGCAATCCCGCCTTCGAACGGGCGCGGATCCGGCTCGGCCAACAGCCAGCGGAAAACCCATCGACCTTTTCACCGCTGGCACGGGCGGCGCTGATGCGCCAAGCCGCCGCCTGCCTGGAGCGGCATGTGCGCTTTCCCCTCCCCGGTCTGGCGGCGGTAGAGGCCAGCGCCTTTCATAAAGCGGGCGTCAGGCCGATGCTGTCCGTGCTGGTCGCAACCCTGGGCGGACTTGCCCACGGGCCGGGGATGGAGGCGCTCTCGACGTTGATGGCGCTGGGAGAGAAGCCGCCGGGCAGCCGTATCACGCTGGGCCGATGCCTGATCCACCGCCACAAAGCCGCAGTACTGATCACACGCGAGCAGCGCGGCCTGCCCTCGATCCTCGTAGCGCCCGGTAAGCGCTGTATCTGGGATGGACGTTTCGCGGTGCGAAACTGGGGAAAGAGTACGATATCCCTCGGTCCTGCGAAACAGCCCCCTGAAAAATCCGGGGAAAGCACGAGGGGTCTCCCGGCCTCTCTTATCACCCTTGCGCGGCAAACTCAGCCAGACCCTGCCGACAATCTGGAAATTTCGCCGATTATAGCCCCTTATTGCCGGTTTTTGCCCGGTTTTGACCTGGCTTTGGCGGAAAAACTCTCGGAACTTATGGGAGCAGGCATCGTTCCGGCACAACCTTTTTAGATCTTGTTGACGGAAAAGCACCCGGCGGGAGCGCTTTGCCTTGGCAAGGCGCATGAAGGAACCTATGTTATACTGCAAACAAAAGGCGGATTTTTCCGCCCTGCATCATTCCTGGGGAGTTCGATGAACCCAAATTTCAGAAATCTCGCGCTGTGGGCGATCATAGCCTTGCTGCTGGTGGCGCTGTTCAGCATGTTCCAGACATCGCCGTCGCAGACCAGTTCGCGTGAGATTCCCTATTCGCAGTTCCTGCGCGAGGTGGATTCCGGCCGCGTGCGCGATGTGACGGTAACCGGCAACCGCGTGCTGGGCAGCTATGTCGAAAACGGCGCCGCCTTCCAGACCTATGCGCCGGTGATCGATGACAATCTGCTGGAAAAGCTGCAGACCAAGAACGTCATGATCGTCGCCCGTCCGGAAAGCGACGGCTCCTCCGGCTTCCTGAGCTATCTCGGCACGCTGCTCCCCATGCTGCTGATCCTCGGCGTCTGGCTGTTCTTCATGCGGCAGATGCAGGGTGGCTCGCGCGGCGCGATGGGCTTCGGCAAGTCCAAGGCCAAGCTTCTGACCGAGGCGCATGGCCGCGTGACCTTCGAGGACGTGGCAGGCGTGGACGAAGCCAAGCAGGATCTTGAGGAAATCGTCGAATTCCTGCGTGACCCGCAGAAGTTCCAGCGCCTGGGCGGCAAGATCCCGCGCGGCGTGCTGCTGGTCGGCCCTCCCGGCACCGGTAAGACGCTGCTGGCCCGCTCCGTGGCCGGTGAGGCCAATGTGCCCTTCTTCACCATTTCCGGTTCGGACTTCGTGGAAATGTTCGTCGGTGTCGGCGCCAGCCGTGTGCGCGACATGTTCGAACAGGCCAAGAAGAACGCGCCCTGCATCATCTTCATCGATGAAATCGATGCGGTGGGCCGTCATCGCGGCGCCGGTCTTGGCGGCGGCAATGACGAGCGCGAACAGACGCTCAACCAGTTGCTGGTCGAGATGGACGGTTTCGAGGCTAATGAGGGCATCATCCTGATCGCAGCCACCAACCGCCCTGACGTTCTCGATCCGGCTCTGCTGCGTCCGGGCCGTTTCGACCGTCAGGTCGTGGTGCCCAATCCGGATATCGTTGGCCGTGAGCGCATCCTGAAGGTCCATGCCCGTAATGTGCCGCTGGCCCCCAATGTCGATCTGAAGACGCTGGCGCGCGGTACGCCCGGCTTTTCCGGTGCGGACCTGATGAACCTCGTCAACGAAGCTGCCCTGATGGCTGCCCGCCGCAACAAGCGCGTCGTGACCATGCAGGAATTCGAGGACGCCAAGGACAAGATCATGATGGGTGCAGAGCGCCGCTCTTCCGCCATGACCGAGGCCGAAAAGAAGCTGACCGCCTATCACGAAGCCGGTCACGCCATCACCGCGCTCAACGTTCCGGTGGCCGATCCGCTGCACAAGGCGACGATCATTCCGCGTGGCCGGGCGCTTGGCATGGTGATGCAATTGCCGGAAGGCGACCGCTACTCCATGAGCTACAAGTGGATGGTTTCCCGTCTCGTCATCATGATGGGTGGCCGCGTGGCGGAAGAACTGACCTTCGGCAAGGAAAACATCACCTCCGGCGCTTCCTCGGATATCGAACAGGCCACGAAGCTGGCCCGCGCCATGGTGACGCAATGGGGCTTTTCCGACGAGCTCGGACAGGTCGCTTACGGCGAAAACCAGCAGGAAGTCTTCCTCGGTCACTCAGTTTCCCAGACGCGCAACGTCTCGGAATCGACCGCCCAGAAGATCGACAACGAGGTGCGCCGCCTGATTGACGAAGCCTATTCCGAAGCCCGCCGCATCCTCAGCGAAAAGCACGATGACTTCGTGGCGCTGGCGGAAGGCCTGCTGGAATATGAGACCCTGTCGGGTGAAGAGATCAAGGCGCTGCTGAAAGGCGAAAAGCCTGCTCGCGACACCGGCGAGGATGGCCCCTCCAATCGCGGCACTGCCGTGCCCTCCACCGGCAAGAAAGACGCGCCCAAGGGCGGCGAAGCCGAGGGTGGTCTGGAACCGCAGCCGCATTGAAGTCGCTTTTAATGTTGAAAATGACCGCCCGCCTTTTGGCGGGCGGTTTCGTTTTATCCCACCTCGCGCGCAAGCATGGTTAACACGCGGCGCAGCACCAAGCGGGCCGCGAAAACGCCTTGCAATCCAAGCCTCTGTTTTTGCTTATTTTCGACAAGAAGACCTGTGCTCGGTTTTTCCGAACATGCTTAAAATCGGTAACGGCTTATAATCACCTTTCGCGGTAATTTAAGTGAAAGCCCCCGCAAATCATGCGATGGGGTAGCTCTCAGGAAGTCACGGACTTCCTGAAAAACAAAAAGACCATGCAGGAGACGCCATGTCACGACGCTATTTCGGTACCGATGGTATTCGCGGCCAGTCCAATCTGTTTCCGATGACGCCGGATATCGCCATGAAGGTGGGGATTGCCGTCGGAACGATTTTCCGGCGGGGCCACCATCGCCATCGCGTCGTGATCGGCAAGGATACCCGCCTTTCCGGTTATATGCTGGAAAATGCGCTGGTCGCAGGCTTTACCGCGGCGGGGCTCGATGTCTTCCTGCTTGGTCCGATCCCGACGCCTGCGGTGGCGATGCTGACCCGCTCGCTGCGCGCCGATATCGGCGTGATGATTTCGGCCTCGCACAACCCCTTTGCCGATAACGGCATCAAGCTGTTCGGCCCGGACGGCTACAAGCTCTCCGACGAGATCGAGGCGGAAATCGAAGCCCTGCTCGATCAGGAAGCGCCGCTGCCACTGGCCAAATCCGACGAGATCGGCCGCGCCAAGCGTGTGGATGGTGACATTTACCGCTATATTGAATTCGTCAAGCGCACCCTGCCGCGGGACGTGACGCTGAACGGCTTGCGCATCGCCATCGATTGCGCCAATGGCGCAGCCTATAAGGTCGCCCCGACCGCTCTTTGGGAACTGGGCGCAGAAGTGGTGACCATCGGCAACGAGCCGAACGGCACCAATATCAATCTCGAATGCGGCTCCACCCATCCCGCTGCCTTGCAGAAGAAGGTGCATGAAGTGCGGGCCGATATCGGTATTGCGCTGGATGGCGATGCCGACCGCGTGATCATCGTTGACGAGACCGGCGCCATTGTCGATGGCGACCAGTTGATGGCGGTGATTGCCGAAAGCTGGGCCCAGGACCAGACGCTGAAGGGTGGCGGCATTGTCGCGACCGTCATGTCCAATCTCGGGCTGGAGCGCTTTCTCACCGGCAAGGGCCTGACGCTGGCCCGCACCAAGGTGGGGGACCGCTATGTGGTGGAGCATATGCGCAACCATGACTTCAATGTCGGCGGCGAGCAGTCCGGCCATATCGTGCTGTCGGATTTCGGCACCACCGGCGATGGGCTGGTGGCGGCCCTCCAGGTTCTGGCGGCTGTGAAGCGGACGGGCAAGACGGTCAGCGAGATCTGCCATCGCTTCGATCCCGTGCCGCAATTGCTGCGCAATGTGCGGATTTCCGGCGGCAAGCCGCTGGAAAACAGCTATGTGCGCGAGGCCATCAAGGAAGCGGAAAGTGAACTGGCGGAAAGGGGCCGTCTGGTCATCCGCCCCTCCGGCACCGAACCGCTGATCCGCGTCATGGCGGAAGGAGACGACCGCAGCCAGATCGAGCGGATCGTCAACGATCTGGTGGGCGTGATTGCCAATAGCCGCGAAGAGGCAGCGTAAACATGAAAAACCCGGCGCTTTATCAGAGCGCCGGGCTTTTCAATTTCCGAGATTTTTTAAGTGTTTGCGGACAGAAAACCGGTTCACACTTTTTCTGGAAAGGCTCCAGATCAAGCCGAAAGCTTGGCCATCACCTCTTCCGAAACTTCGAAGTTGGAATAGACGTTCTGCACGTCGTCATCGTCTTCGAGGTTTTCGATCAGCTTCATCAGCGACTGCGCCTTTTCCTCATCCACCGGCACGGTGTTCTGCGGCTTCCAGACGGCCTTGACGGTGTCAGCTTCACCGAGTGTCGCTTCCAGCGCCTTGGAGACTTCGCCGAGGTCTTCGAAACCGCAGATAATGGTGTGGCCGTTTTCGTCGCTCACCACGTCTTCGGCACCGGCCTCGATGGCGGCTTCCATCACCTTGTCGGCGTCACCCACTTCCGGCTTGTAGACGATTTCGCCGACGCGGTCGAAGGAGAAGGAGACCGAACCGGTTTCGCCCAGCGCACCACCGGCCTTGGAGAAGATGGAGCGCACGTTGGAGGCGGTGCGGTTGCGGTTATCGGTCAGCGCCTCGACGATCACGGCAACGCCGCCGGGGCCGTAGCCTTCGTAGCGAACTTCATCATAGTTCTCCGCATCGCCGCCGGCGGCCTTCTTGATGGCGCGCTCGATATTGTCCTTCGGCATGGACTGGGCCTTGGCGTTCTGGATCGCCAGACGCAGGCGCGGGTTCATCGACGGTTCGGGCATCCCCGTCTTGGCGGCAACGGTGATTTCGCGCGCCAGCTTGGAGAACATTTTAGACCGCACGGCATCCTGACGACCCTTGCGATGCATGATGTTTTTAAACTGTGAATGGCCAGCCATGGCACCCCTGACATCATCTAGAGCAATTCCAGCCAAAGTGTCACACGGCTTTGCGTCCGGAATTGCGGAAAAACAAACGGTTAGAATCCACCCGGTGAACCTCGTGTTCGCAAGATGGGTTCTATTTGCTGAAGTGCGGCCCTTATAGAGTTTGTCATCGAAAAGTGGAAGCCGGTTTTGGCGAAAACTCGAACCGTCTGGGCGCCGGACAGTCCGGCACGAATATGTCTCCTGTCTGCTTCCCGCACTGTTCTTCTGCGCAATATCCGTGGATCTGGAACCATGAGCGCGCCGCCACGTTGCATTGCTGACAATCAGCTTATGAAAGGAAGCTCAATGGCCAGTATTTCGGAAGCCCGCGAAGCGCCCGTGACCCAGCTCTGGAAGGAAATCGGCGATATTCACGCCGGCATGCTGGGCATCGAAGGATCGACCATGCACATGCAGCCGATGGCGCCTTATGGCGATCCGCGCACCAATACCATCTGGTTTTTCACCCGCACCGATACGGAGCTGACACAGTCGATCCGTCCCGCCACCCGCGCCATGTTCTGCGTTGTCGGCAAGAATCACGATTATCATGCCTGCCTGTCCGGCGCGATCGACGTGCGGCGCGACCCCGCCAAGATCGATGAATACTGGAGTTCAGTGGTCGAGGCCTGGTACCACGACGGCAAGAAGGACCCGGCGCTCACCATGCTGGCGCTGCATGTGGACAGTGCAGAAATCTGGGCCTCTACCGGCAATCCGCTGACCTTCGGCTGGGAAATCGCCAAGGCCAATCTGCATCCTGAAAAGCTGCCGGATGTAGGGATTCACCACCATCTGAACTTTGCCTGAAGAGAATAGATCAGAAGCCGCTCAGCACCAGGATGAGCGGCTTTTTCGGCAGGCTGCGCATGGAAACGGTCACGGCATTGGTATTGGCAAAGCGCGTGTCGAAACCGGGGCCGAACAGGCCGATGAACTGATCCAGCGCCGGTCCGCGCCGATGCATGGGCAGGATAAGGGCCGAGCGCAGTCGCTTGACCATGCGGCTCATGCTGTCGGCCCCCATGGTCAGCCCGCCATCCACCGGCACCATCAGCACATCCAGCCGCCCAATCGCGGCAAATTGCGCCTCCGTCAGCTCATAATGCAGATGACCAAGATGGCCGATGCACAGGCCCGCAACTTCGAAGATGAAGATGGAATTGCCATTCGGCTCCAGATCGCCGCCCCAGCTGCGAATATCGGTGGGCACGTTTCGGATATAGGCGTCCTTGACCACAAGATTGTGCCGGGCAGGCTCTCCGGGCTGGTCGTCGTTCCAGCCGTGCAGCACGTGGCCAATGCCGGGATCGGGCGTCAGGGTGAAATGGCTGGAATGCGCCTTGTTCATCGTCACCACATCCGGCACATGCGATGAGCGCAGCCAACCGCTGTAATCGGTATCGATGATCAAGCCTTCCGGCGTGGTAATCTCGAAGGTGGAATGACCGAGAAAGGTGATGGTGACGTTTTCGGAAAATTTCGCCAACTGGAGGCTGGAGCGCTCCGGCAATCTGAAACTTGCAAATCTGAATGCGGGCGATGTCTCAGCCACCAGTTGGCATTGGCTGACGGGCGGACGCTCATCGGCGGCGGAGGCCATCGCCGCACAGGTGAGTGAACAGAAAACCGACAAGGCCAGTTTCCGCAGCATCATGCCACTCCCCGCTCCTTCAGCCGGGATCAGCATGCGCCAAGGCTTCCCTAGCGTAAAGGTCGTAAAATCGGGCCGACAGTCACAATCCCGTTAACGGGTTTCCGTCACTGCCAGAAGGCAGGCAGCGTCTCCGCCAGCCGGGGGCCGATGCGCACCGGCGCGATCTTTTCGGCAAGGCCCGTGCTGTCGGAAATTTCCACCCCAAGACCACACAGAGTGGCAGGCCCGCTTGCCGCTTCGAAACGGCCCTTGGGCATTTTGGAAATGAAGCGGTTCAGCGGCTCTTCCTTTTCCATGCCGAGGGAGGAGTCATAATCGCCGCACATGCCCGCATCCGACATATAGGCCGTGCCACCGTTCAGGATTTGATGATCGGCAGTGGGCACATGGGTGTGGGTTCCGACGACCAGGCTCGCCCGGCCATCGACGAAATGGCCGAAGCATTGCTTTTCGCTGGTCGCTTCGGCATGGAAATCGAAAACGATGGCGTCGGCCTGTTCCTTCAACGGGCAGGCCGCCAGAATGGCCTCCGCCGCCTTGAAGGGATCGTCCAGCTCCGGATGCATGAAGACGCGGCCCATGATATTAGCCACCAGCACCCTTGCGCCATTGCGGGCATAATAAAGGCCGGAGCCCTTGCCCGGCGTGCCGGCGGGATAATTGGCAGGCCGCAGGAACTGGTCATGGCGGGTGCAGAAGCTTACCGCCTCCTTCTGGTCCCAGACGTGATTGCCCGTCGTCACCACATCGGCCCCGGCATTGATGGTCTCCAGGAAGATCTCCTCGGTAATGCCGAAGCCACCGGCGGCATTCTCACCATTGACGATGACGAAATCCAGTTTCAGATCGGCAACCAGACCCGGCAGTTTTTCCCAGACGGCCGTCCGGCCCGTCTTGCCCACCATGTCCCCCAGAAAAAGCAGCCGCATGCAGTGATCCGTTCATGACAGGCGCGCAAGGATCAGACCTGATCCACGCGCCTCAAGTTTCGCTTGGCCTTTCCTTTAAACATTCATGAGCGCGAGGTCAAAAGCCTGACGCCGCTTTCCGTCACCACCGCATCGAGGGGAACGTCATGGGGCTCGGCGGGAACGGCCTCCACCTCCTGACAATCGAAGGCAATGCCGATCAGCCGGGGTTTGAGCCCTTTGGCGTTCAGCCGCGCAATCGCCCTGTCATAATGACCGGCGCCATAGCCGATGCGATTGCCCTGGCAATCGAAACCGGCCAGCGGCATCAGCAGCACATCGGGATCGACTTCTGCCAGTTCCGGCCCCGGGCCGCGCGTGCCGAACCCTGTATTGACCAGTTCTGCTCCGACAGGCCAGAGCCGAAAGGCAATGGTTTCCCGATCGAGGACCACCGGCAGGCAGATGGCCTGCCCGCCTTGGCGCAGGCTTTCCAAGAGCGGGCGAATATCGGCTTCCGAACGGATGGGATAATAGCCTGACATCGTGTCAGAGGCCGCAAGGCTCAGTCCCTCCAGGGCGTGCCGGCACAAGGTTGTGGAAAAGCTCAGCCTTTCCTCCGGCGTCAAACTGTCACGACGCGCCAGACACTGCCGCCGCAGGGCTTCCTTTGCAGCCTTTGCCGTCTCATAGGCCATGAAAGCCCTTCCTCTCCTAGGGTCAAAACTCAATCAGGATGGGTGTTCTGCAAGGCGTATTTTGTGTCTGAGTAGGAGGAAAGGTGCAGGAAATGCCGATCATTTTCAAACCTTTCCGACGCCCGCAGGCGCAAAATACGCCTTGCCCGAAGGGTTGAGCGGGATGGGCAGCCTGATTGCGAACAATGCTCGACAAGGCCTCAGGGCCTTGCCTTGCGCTTGTTCGCGGCCATTCAATCCCATCCCGTTCAACAGAACACCCATCCTGATTGCGTTTTGACCCTAGAGCATAATCCGACCGGAGTGAAACGAGGACGATCAAGATTATGCTTCAAAAATAAATTGTTAGAGCGCCGATCTGATTCAATCAGATCGAAAAGCGCTCTAAAACCAGTGCAAAGCGCCAGCGCTCCGGAGATATCCCAATTGAACTTTGCTTTGCATCGGGAGAAAAGCCGCTCTCTTCGGGTGTGTCAAATTGGAATGTGCAGCTGGATTTTCAGAAACTTCAGGGAGCCGAAAGCCGCCGCCCTTCCCCTGAGAGCAACTGCAAGACGCATTAATCACTACATCTACACTTTCGAAATTAATAAATAAAATTGATTTCTATCATCTTTTTGAGAGCCTCCCGGCAGAAGTCAGCGCTTTCTCAACCCAGAGCTTAACAGAAAATGACGCCTCACCCGTCGCAAACCCAAATTTAACGTTCATCAAATACAAATATAAAAAAACCTCAAAATTTTAAGGGCAACAGTGATGAAGATCTTTTCGCGTTTCGGGCTGGTGGGGACGGTAACCACCGCCACCTGCCTTATCCTGATTGTTTGTCTTGCGGCAGTGGCCTGGACGAATTCCACCCTGATCCATGAGAGGATCGCCCGGCAGGCGCTGGAAAGCCAGAATGCCAGCCTGCGCATTGCAGCCACCCTGCTGGAGCGGGACGTGCCCGGCGTGAAGGTGGACTGGGCTGCGGATGGCAATGTCGCGAGGATCACCGCCGACAGCCTGCCGGCAAGCTTTGCCACCCATGACATGATCGACAGCGTCGGCCGCATGACCGGCCAGACCGCCACTCTCTTTACCTGGGACGAGGAAAAACAGGGCTTTATCCGCCGCACCACCAATATCATCACCGCCGAGGGCAAGCGGGCGGTGGGCACGCCGCTCGATCCGAAGGGCGCTGTCTTCCCGGTCGTCGCCAAAGGCCAGCTTTATCGCGGTGAGGCCGTCATCCTCAACACGCCCTATTACACCATCTATCAGCCGATCCTGGGGTCCGGCGGCAAGGTGCTCGGCATTCTCTATGCCGGTGTGCGAGTGGCCGACATTGCCAGCATGAGCAATGAATTTGCCTGGGCCATCGGTATCACCGCCTCCATCGCCTTCGTTGTCGCAACGCTGCTGATGATCTTCATCACCGGCCGGATCATGCGGCCGCTGCCGCGCCTGACCCAGACCGCTGTTGCGCTGGCCGAGGGCAAGAGCGTCACGGTGCCGGACCAGGATCTGAAGAACGAAATTGGCGCCATGGCGCGCGCATTGGAAATCTTCCGCAAGAACGCCGATGAGAAGCTCGATCTCGAGCGTACGGCTGCCGAGGCCCGCCGCCTGAACGAGGAAGAGCGCCTTGCCCGGGAAGCGGAAAAGGACGAAGATGCCCGCCGGTTGCGCGACTGCGCCGATGCGCTGGCCGCAGCCCTGCACCGGCTGAGCGACGGCGACCTGACAACCCGGATCGAACAGCAGTTTACGCCGGAACTGGAACCGCTGCGCCAGGATTTCAACCAGTCCGTCGCCACGCTGAGCACCGCCTTCGCACGGCTCCGGCAGGAAGCCGTGACCATCGAGGCCAGCGGCAACGAAATGCGCTCGGCAGCCGGCGATCTTGCCCACCGCACGGAGCAGCAGGCAGCGTCTCTGGAAGAAACCTCGGCAGCGCTCGAACAGATCACTGGCACCGTTCGCTCCTCCTCCGACCGCGCCCAGGAAGCGTCCGCTCTCGCCGCAGAGGCGCGCGTCAACACGGAAGGCTCCAGCCGCGTCGTATCCGAGGCCGTGCAGGCCATGGGCCGCATCGAACAGGCCTCCAGCGAGATCTCCAAGATCATCAACGTCATCGACGAGATTGCCTTCCAGACCAACCTTCTGGCGCTCAATGCAGGCGTGGAAGCCGCGCGTGCGGGTGAAGCCGGCAAGGGCTTTGCCGTCGTGGCGCAGGAAGTGCGCGAACTGGCGCAGCGCTCGGCCAATGCCGCAAAGGACATCAAGGCGCTGATCACCAAATCCGGTGAGGAAGTGGCTGGCGGCGTCAAGCTGGTGCGGGAAACCGGCCAGGCGCTGGAGGCGATTTCCGAACAGGTCTCGCGGATCGATGGCTTCATCTCTGCCATTGCCGGTTCCTCGCGGGAGCAGACCACGGGGCTTCAGGAAATCAATACCTCCGTGAACCAGATGGACCAGTTCACCCAGAAAAATGCCGCCATGGTGGAAGAAACCACCGCCGTCACCCATAAGCTGGCGGAAAGTGCTGTGAACCTCGTGGGGCTGATCGGCCAGTTCAAGGTGGCGGATATGGGCATGGGTGCGGCACCGGCGGCATCCTATCAGCCGGCTTCGCACAGCCCTGCCACGCCCGCCAGCAAGCCCGCCCCGCGTCAACCGGCCTCGCGCATCAAGCCTGCGGCACCGACGAACCGGCCCGTGGCATCCCCGGCCCGTTCCATCATGGGCAAGCTTGCAGGCGCCTTCGGCGGCGGCGCGTCGAATGCCGCCAGCGATGCGAACTGGGAAGAGTTTTGATTCCGGGCATTTTCAGGAAAAGTAGAACTGAAACGAGAAGAGGCCCGGCATGTCTGGGCCTCTTGCATAGGATCCTACCGTCTAAAGCATGTCGCGCAAAAGTGTGCAGCGGTTTTGCGATGACGACATGCGTTAAAACAAGAAGGTAAAGCACGTTGCGTGAGGCTGATAAGCCGCAACGGGCTTTAGGTTCACCCTTCGGCTTTTCCAACGCCCGAACGCAGCATCAACTCCGCCATGGCGTGAGCCTCGGCGGTTTCCTCCTGACGCAAGCCCTGCAAAACGCCCTGCTGGTCGGCAGCATTGCGGTTCTGGCTGGCTTTCAGCTTGCCCTCGATGGCGGTGACGGCAATCTCCACCCCGACAATGCCTTTCAGCTGCGCGGCGACAAAGGGCGCGGGCGCATCGGTGACGGCCCAGGGCTGGTCGCGATGATCCTCGTATTGTCCGGTCAGTTGCGAGACCTGCGCCAGCAGCCATTCCGGCTCCTGATGAATGCGCGCCGTGCCGCGTACCTGCACCAGTTGATAGTTCCAGGTGGGAACGACCTTTCCGGTTTCCTGCTTCGTGGCATACCAGCCGGGAGAGACGTAATGATCCGTTCCGGAAAAGACGACCAGGATCTCAGCCTCGTCGGTGAGGGCCTTCCATTGCGGATTGGCTTTCGCCAGATGGGCCACCAGTGTGAGCCCCTGATCACCACGGCGCAGGAAAAACGGAACGGGATTGGCCATCAGTCCAGCCGATCCGGAGGAAATCAAAAGACCAAGCGGATTTTGTTCGATGAAGGCCAGAAGCGCCGGTTCTTCAGCCATCCGAAAATGCGGAGGTTGGTACATGATAAGTCTCACCCGAAAATCGAGTGGGAACCATGGAAGAGCGCTGAAGGAATGTAAAGAGTGCGATCCACGGCAACCGATGGAGAGGTACGATCCTGGGAGCCTACAAAGTAGGTGGGCGCCATATGACCAAGCCCACGGGCCTGGACAGGGACAGCTCCCTCAAGATCGGGTATGGCCCCAGGGATTGTGAGTTCCTGTCGAGAGGCGCAGACCGCATCTTCTATATAAAGCCGAACCCGCTTAAAAACCAGTGGCCCGGCAGTGGAATGCGGAATTTTTACTCGGCCTGTCCGGCAGGGGCAGGATCGGGCCGCGCGGTCAGCTTGCGGGTCACGCCATTGATGCGTTCGGTCAGTTCGGCAATGGCCGCCATGAGGGTTTCTTCGCGAGCCTCCACACCGGAATGGGACGCTTCCAGCTCGGCCAGCCGCCGCCTCAGTTCCGAAAGTTCGTCCATGACCATGATTCCGGCCATGACGGTCAGCCTGAGGTCTCCGATTTCGCCGAACTGCGCCTTCAGATGGCCGACATAGCGGTCGAACTGGGTGGCGAGATCGATCAGATGCTCCTGCTGACCTTCCTCACAGGCCATCCGATAGGCTTTGCCGTCAATATTGACCGTGACCTGTGCCATATGCCCGATTACGCCCCCTGCTCAGCGCGAAACATCATCGATCGAGAACCGCGCGAATGGTTTCCATCGCCGTCACCAGCCGCCGCGACACTTCCCGATTGACCTCTTCCAGCCGGTTGGCGCGAAACTGCGACTGGTCGAGTTCCTGGGCAAGGCGGGCGCGATCGGCATGGACGCGGCGCACCTCATGCTCCACCTCGCCGTGGCTGCGCTGCAGCTCGATGCGCATGTCTATCGCGTTTTCCAGCCCGGCAATCGCCTGCCTCAATGCGCCGAGCGCGGCTTCCGTTCTGTCCGTCGCCATTCTGTCTTCCCGGCTTTCCATTTCATCAGGGACCGGACTGAACCCGGCGCCCCTTGCCGCCAGCATGGTGAATGGCGGAATCACAAGGGCTGGTTTCCCTGTCTATTTTCGACACTAGTCGTCCAGACTGACACCCGTCAACAAAAGCGAAGCCTTACAAGGCGCTACACTTGTGGACGACCGGCCCGGCAATCGTTCAAATCGGCTTCACCCGCAAAAACTGCCGGGAACATGACCAGAAATGAGGCAGAAAAAGGAATAATCACCTTGAGGGCGCTCAACAGCGCGCCACTTTATTGACTTGCCCGTTCCACCTGATAAGGATCGGTCGCTTCCCGACGTTCGCCGCGACGGCGGTCGTCCCTTCTTGAGACCCGGAAAAAGCGGAATAGTCATGACCTCTCCCGATAAGCACAACCGCATGGCAAATGCGATCCGTTTTCTGTCCATGGACGCGGTTGAGAAGGCCAATTCCGGCCATCCCGGCATGCCGATGGGCATGGCTGATGTCGCGACGGTGCTGTTCACCCAGTTCCTGAACTTCGATCCCAAGGCCACGAAATGGCCGAACCGCGACCGGTTCGTGCTGTCCGCCGGCCATGGTTCGATGCTGCTCTATTCGCTGCTCTATCTGACCGGCTATGATGACATCACCATCGATGACATCAGGAATTTCCGCCAGCTCGGTGCAAAGACCGCCGGTCACCCGGAATACGGCCATATCGAAGGGATCGAAACCACGACCGGCCCGCTCGGCCAGGGCATTGCCACCTCGGTCGGCATGGCGCTCGCCGAAAAGAAGCTTGCCCAGGAATTCGGCAAGGACCTGCAGGATCACTACACCTATGTGATTGCAGGCGACGGCTGCCTGATGGAAGGCATCAGTCAGGAAGCGATTTCGCTGGCCGGCCATCTCAAGCTCAACAAGCTCATCGTCTTCTGGGACGATAACGGCATTTCCATCGATGGCGCGATTTCGCTGGCCGACAGCACCGACCAGCATGCGCGCTTCCGCGCCTCCGGCTGGAACACGCTGGCAGTGGACGGTCACGATCCGGAAGCCATTGCCGCCGCCATTCGCGAAGCCAAGACCTCCGACAAGCCGACCATGATCGCCTGCAAGACAGTGATCGGCTTTGGCGCTCCCAACAAGGCCGGCACCCACAAGGTGCACGGCTCGCCGCTGGGCGCAGACGAAATTGCCGCCACCCGCAAGGCGCTGGGCTGGGAATCGGAAGCCTTCTCCGTGCCGGAAGACGTGCTCTCGGCCTGGCGTGAGGCCGGCAGCCGCGGGGCAAGCCTGCGCGCGGAATGGGAAAAGACGCTGGGCGCTTCGGAGAATAAGGCCGAATTCACCCGCCGCTTCGACGGCAAGCTGCCCGCCGGTTTCGACGCCGCCATTGCCGATTACAAGAAGAAGCTCGCAGAAACCAAGCCGACGCTCGCCACCCGCAAATCCTCCGAGGATGCGCTGGAGGTCATCAACGGCGTGGTGCCGGAAACCATTGGCGGCTCCGCCGACCTGACGGGGTCCAACAACACCAAGACCAGCCAGACGGCCTCGATCACCCCCACCGATTTCTCGGGCCGCTACATCCATTACGGCATCCGCGAACACGGCATGGCTGCCGCCATGAACGGTCTGGCGCTGCATGGCGGTGTCATCCCCTATTCCGGCGGCTTCCTGATCTTCTCGGATTACTGCCGCCCGTCGATCCGCCTTGCCTCGCTGATGGGCATCCGCGTCATCCATGTGCTGACGCATGATTCCATCGGTCTCGGCGAAGATGGCCCGACCCACCAGCCGGTGGAGCAGATGGCGGCGCTTCGCGCCATTCCGAACCTGATGATGTTCCGCCCGGCGGACGCCACGGAAACGGCGGAATGCTGGCAGGTGGCGCTGGAGCATACCGACCGTCCCTCGGGTCTGGCGCTGACCCGCCAGAACCTGATGCCGGTTCGCACCTCCTATGTCGCGGAAAACCTTTGCGCCAAGGGTGCCTATGAACTGGTCGCCAGCGACAACGCCAAGGTGTCGATCTTCGCGTCCGGCTCGGAAGTGGAGCTGGCGGTCAAGGCCCAGGAAGCACTCGCCGCCAAGGGCATTGCCGCCCGCGTCGTCTCGGTGCCGTGCATGGATCTGTTCTTCGAGCAGCCGGAAGACTATCGCAAGGCCGTAATCGGCACCGCACCGGTGAAGATCGGCGTGGAAGCCGCGATCCGTCAGGGCTGGGATGCGATCATCGGCTCCGACGGCGAATTCGTCGGCATGCATTCCTTCGGCGCGTCCGGCCCCTACAAGGAACTCTACAAGCATTTCGGCATCACCGTGGACGCCATCGTCGAAAAGGCGGAAGCGCGTCTGGCCTGAGCGCCGGTTCACCAGGATTTTTCGCAGTTCCGAGCACAGGCCGATATAGCCTTGAGGAATTGCTTCAGAGCGGGAGTAAACGCGAATGACTGTGAAAGTAGCCATCAACGGCTTTGGTCGTATTGGCCGTAACGTACTGCGCGCCATCGTTGAATCCGGTCGGACCGATATCGAGGTCGTGGCCATCAACGATCTGGGCCCGGTTGAAACCAACGCCCACCTGCTGCGCTATGACAGCATTCACGGCCGCTTCCCGGCCGAGGTGAAGGTGGAGGGTGACAGCATCGTCATCAATGGCGGCAAGCCGATCAAGGTGACTGCCGTCAAGGATCCGGCCACCTTGCCGCACAAGGACCTCGGCGTGGACATCGCCATGGAATGCACAGGCATCTTCACCGCCCGCGACAAGGCTGCCGCCCACCTGACGGCTGGCGCCAAGCGCGTCATCGTCTCGGCCCCGGCTGACGGCGCGGACCTGACGGTGGTTTACGGCGTCAACCACGACCAGCTCTCCAAGGATCACCTGGTCATCTCCAACGCCTCCTGCACCACCAACTGCCTGGCGCCGGTCGCCAAGGTGCTGAACGACGCCGTGGGCATCGATCATGGTTTCATGACCACGATCCACTCCTACACCAACGACCAGCCGTCGCTCGACCAGATGCACAAGGATCTGTACCGCGCCCGCGCTGCCGCCCTCTCGATGATCCCGACCTCCACCGGCGCTGCCAAGGCCGTCGGCCTGGTTCTGCCGGAACTGAAGGGCAAGCTGGACGGCACTTCCGTGCGCGTTCCCACCCCGAACGTCTCCGTGGTCGACCTGAAGTTCGTGGCCAAGCGCGCCACCACCGTTCAGGAAATCAACGAAGCCATCAAGGCCGCTGCAAACGGTCCGCTGAAGGGTGTTCTGGGCTACACGGAAGAGCCGCTGGTCTCCCGCGACTTCAACCACGACGCTCATTCCTCGATCTTCGCCATCGACCAGACCAAGGTTCTGGAAGGCACCTTCGTTCGTATTCTGACCTGGTACGACAACGAGTGGGGCTTCTCCAACCGCATGAGCGACACGGCTGTTGCCTTCGCCAAGCTGATCTGATCGGGATTTCAGCAAGACGACATAAAAAGACGGTCCGGAGCTTCCGGGCCGTCTTTTTGTTTGGCATTTCGCCCTACTCTTATCATAGTTCTTTTCAAGGATTCGGCAGGGTGGGTTCGCCGAATTTTCCCGGTTACCGTAGCCCGCGCGCCTGCGTAAGTTTCGAAATCCCTGTGGATTTCAGGGAAAACTATAGGGGTGCAGGGACCGTGCCTTCTCCGCGCCCGCGGAACGGCAGGTTTGCATGTCAATCGGTACAGCCTGTGGTTGCCGGGCCAGAATGATGAGGAAAGGGCAGAGGGTTGGAACAGTTCTACATCGTCACTTTGGTGCTGACGGCCCTCATTCTGTTTGCTGCCTTTTCCAGCATCATCGCCTTTCGGTTCGGTGCGCCGCTGCTGCTGCTGTTCCTGTGCATCGGCCTGCTGGCTGGTGTGGACGGGCTCGGCATCAATTTCTCCAACGGGCAGGCCGCCTATACCATCGGATCATTGGCGCTGGCGGTGATCCTGTTCGACTCCGGCTATCACACGCCCTTGCAGGCCTTCAAACAAGCGGCAGCCCCGGCCATTACGCTGGCGACGCTTGGGGTGCTGCTGACGGCGGGGCTGTTCGGGCTGATGTCCAGCTGGCTGCTGGGGCTTTCGGTTCTCGAAGGCATGCTGCTCGGCTCCATCGTCGCGTCCACAGATGCGGCGGCGGTGTTCTTCCTGCTGCGCATTGGCGGCATCAATATCCGCGATCAGGTGCGCTCCTCGCTTGAAGTCGAATCCGGCACCAACGACCCGATGGCAATCTTCCTGACCATGGCGCTGGTGGAAGCGCTGCGGCAGGGCAAGGATCATACCCAGCTCGACTTCGACATGCTGCGGCTCTTCATCGAGCAGATGGGCATGGGGCTGGCGCTGGGCCTGGTCGGGGGTGCGGTGATCGTTTTCATCGTCAAGAAAATCCCCATCGAACGCGGTCTGCTGCCGATCATCGTGCTGGCGCTGTCCATGGTGGTGTTTTCCTATACCGGTGCCGTGGGCGGCAGCGGCTTCCTCGCCGTCTATGTGGCGGGCATCTATGCAGGCAACCGGAAAATTCCCGGCACGGCCAGCATTACCCGCTTTCAGGAGGGCATGACGTGGCTGGCGCAGATCATCATGTTTCTGGTGCTGGGGCTCCTGGCAACCCCGTCCGAATTCCCGAAAATCCTGCTGCCCGCCGTGGTGCTGGGGCTGTTTCTGGTCTTCGTGGCGCGGCCCATCGCGGTCTGGCTCTGCCTCATTCCCTTCCGCTTTACGCAGGAGGAAAAGAGCTTCGTCTCCTGGGTGGGCCTGCGTGGCGCGGTCTCCATCCTGCTTGCCATCGTGCCGATGCTGAACGATCTGCCGGACGGGCGCATCTATTTCAACACCGCCTTCATCGTGGTGATGATCTCGCTGGTCCTGCAGGGCTGGACCATCAAGCCGGTTGCGAAAAGCCTCGGCCTGATCATACCGCCGCGCATCGGCGCTATCGACAAGGTGGAGCTTGATCTGCCGGGCGCAGCCCATCACGAACTCCTCTCCTACCGCGTGGTGGCCGATTGCCCGGTGCTGAAGGGCGAGCGCATTCCCCGCTGGGCCATGCCCTCGCTGGTGATCCGCGACGGCAAATCCATGCGCTATCAATATGCCGGGCGGCTCAAGGAAAACGATCAGGTCTATCTCTTCATCGCGCCCGGCTATTCGCGGCTGCTCGACCGGTTGTTTGCCTCCAAGGCGACGGTGGAAAAGGATGACAGCGAATTCTTCGGCACCTTCGTCGTCTCTCCCCACCGGCCTGCCGGTGAAGTGGACGCCGCCTATGGTCCCGGCCTGTTCACCGAAGCGGAAAAGGCTAAGCCGCTGGGCGAGGTGATGGAAGCACGGCTTGGCGGGCGTGCGGATTACGCCGATCGCGTCAGGCTCGGCCATATCATCCTGATCGTCCGCGATATCGATGAGCATGGCCATATCGCCTCGGTGGGCGTCTCCATGGAACAGGTCGCCCCGCAAAGGCCAATCCCGGTTTTCCTCAGCCTCACCCGGCTCAGCGAATGGATCGCCGGCCAGATCCGCAGGCTGCGCCCTTCCTGATCTTTCCGCGGCTTGCTTCTGGCGGCAGGCGGTGTAAGGTCCGCTCGCGGCGGGCATTCGGCCCGGCCCGGGAGAAGCGCATAAGCCACGAACGGCTTGAAATCCTTCTCCAGCACATCTTTCTATGCATGTCCGGGGAAGCCCGATCTTTCCCCGCATGCTCTCACGGGAAACTTGATCATGCCGGCTTTCAAAACTCTGGACGACCTCACCGACATCGCGGGCAAGCGGGTGCTTGTACGCGTCGATCTCAACGTGCCCGTTTCCAATGGCAAGGTTACGGATGCCACCCGCATCGAGCGCGTGGCCCCCACCATCAAGGAATTGTCGGAAAAGGGCGCCAAGGTCATTCTGCTGGCGCATTTCGGTCGCCCCAAGGGTGAGCCGGTGGCCGACATGTCGCTCTCGCAGATCGTGCCCGCGGTGGAAGAGGTTCTGGACCAGGCCGTGGCCTTTGCTGAAGACTGCATCGGCAGCGCCGCCGCCGACGCCATCGCCAGGATGAACAATGGCGATATTCTGCTTCTGGAAAACACCCGCTTCCACAAGGGCGAGGAAAAGAACACGCCGGATTTTACGGCCGAACTGGCAAAGAACGGCGATCTCTATGTGAATGACGCCTTCTCCGCCGCGCACCGCGCCCATGCCTCCACCGAGGGCCTTGCCCATCACCTGCCCGCCTATGCCGGCCGCACCATGCAGGCCGAGCTGGAAGCTCTGGAAAAGGGTCTTGGCAATCCGGCCCGGCCGGTTGTGGCGATTGTCGGCGGCGCCAAGGTCTCCACCAAGATCGACCTTTTGATGAACCTGGTGAAGCGGGTGGATGCGCTGGTGATCGGCGGCGGCATGGCCAATACCTTCATTGCCGCGCAGGGCATCGATGTCGGCAAGTCGCTGTGCGAACATGACCTTGCCGCCACCGCCAAGCAGATCATGATCGAGGCCGAAAGCGCCGGTTGCGCCATCGTCCTGCCGGAAGACGGCGTGGTGGCGCGCGAATTCAAGGCCAATGCCGCCCATGAAACCGTGGCGATCTCCGCCATTCCCGCCGATGCCATGGTGCTGGACGTGGGCGAGAAATCGGTGGCCGCCGTCAACGAATGGATCTCCAAGGCCTCGACGCTGGTGTGGAACGGCCCGCTCGGCGCCTTTGAAATCGCGCCCTTCGATACCGCGACGGTGGCCGCTGCAAAGCATGCCGCAGAGCGCACCAAGGCCGGCAAGCTGACCTCGGTTGCCGGCGGCGGCGATACGGTATCGGCGCTGAACCATGCGGGCGTGGCCGATGACTTCTCCTATGTCTCCACCGCAGGCGGTGCATTCCTGGAATGGATGGAAGGCAAGGAACTGCCGGGCGTTGCCGTGCTGACGCAGGCCTAAGTCCAAAAAATGCCGGGCGCGGTGGAACAAAACCGCGCCCGGCATTTCGTTTAAAAAATTTTGAATTTTAAAACGATTGAAACAATTTCAATCGTTTCAAGCACTTAAGCCCCCATTTCCCCCGTGAAAAACTTCTGTTAGGCCGGAAGGATCGTAACGTTTTGGGAGAATGGACATGAGTGACAGACTGGAAGACATCGCGCTTGCCATGGTAGCCGATGGCAAGGGGCTTCTCGCAGCGGACGAATCGACGTCCACGATCAAAAAGCGTTTCGACACGATTGGCCTGGACTCCACCGAGACCAGCCGCCGCGATTACCGCGAAATGCTGTTCCGTGCCGATGAGGCGATGAAGAAGTACATTTCCGGTGTCATCCTGTTCGAAGAGACACTCTATCAAAAGGCCGCCGACGGCACGCCTTTCGTTGATCTCATCAAGGCTGCCGGTTCCATTCCCGGCATCAAGGTGGATCTGGGCGCCAAGCCGATGGCCGGTTTTCCGGGTGAAACCATCACCGAGGGCCTGGACGGGCTGCGCGAACGTCTGGCTGACTATTACAAGGCCGGTGCGCGCTTCGCCAAGTGGCGTGGCGTGATCGCCATTGCCGACGGCCTGCCGACCTGGGGCTCCATCAAGGCCAATTCGCAGGCGCTGGCCCGCTATGCAGCCCTCTGCCAGGAAGCCGGTATCGTGCCGATCGTCGAGCCGGAAGTGTTGATGGATGGCGCACCGGGCACGCATGACATTGCCAAATGCGCCGAAGTGACGGAATGGGTGCTGCGCACCGTCTTCACCGATCTCTATGACGCCCGCGTCAAGCTGGAAGGCATGATCCTGAAGCCGAACATGGTGATCGACGGCAAGAATGCCCGCAAGGCGTCCGTTGCTCAGGTTGCCGAGGCAACCGTGAAGGTGCTGAAGGCCACGGTGCCTTCCGCCGTGCCCGGCATTGCCTTCCTCTCCGGCGGCCAGACCACGGAAGAGGCAACGGCCCATCTCTCCGCGATGAATTCCGCCTATGACATGCCGTGGAAGCTCACTTACTCTTATGGTCGCGCGCTGCAGGATACGGCGCTGAAGGCCTGGGGCGGACGCTCGGAAAACGTGGCTGCCGGTCAGCGCGCCTTTACCCACCGCGCCCGCATGAACAGCCTGGCCGCCACCGGCACCTGGCAGCAGGATCTGGAAAAAGCTGCCTGAGACGGGCACATTTCCGCTATGAACAGTGCAGGGAGAGGCTCGCCTCTCCCTTTTTTATGTCTTTATCTCCTGGACCGAACGCATTTAAGCCTTGACGCGCAAACCGGCTTTGCGCAGGTAGGCTGAGAAGCAACGGCGCTTCTCATCCACAGCCTTCACCTCGACAGGGGAAGGGAGGGCATGTCTGGCCCGTGCTTTGTCCAGCATGCTCTTCTCGCGCCCCATGCGCTGCCATCCGGGGAGCTACCATGCCTTTTTCCGCCATCACCCGTCTGCTGCCGGATATGCAGCCCATAAGCTATCGCGAACAGGCGCGCTCGGCGGTGGGGGCGTTGATCGGCATTTTCGTCACCGGGCTGATCGGCGTGCTGGCGCTAAGCGGCAGCGATGCAAGCCTGCCCTTTCTGGTCGCGCCGATGGGGGCCTCCTCGGTGCTGCTGTTTGCGGTGCCCTCCAGTCCGCTCGCCCAGCCCTGGTCGATCCTGGCGGGCAATATCTCGTCCGCGCTGGTGGGTGTCACGGTCACGCATCTGTTGGCTGATCCGGTGGCGGGTGCTGCCCTTGCCGCGGGGCTGGCGATTGCGGTGATGATTTCGCTGCGCTGCCTGCATCCGCCGAGCGGAGCCATTGCGCTCACCGCCGTGCTCGGCGGCAAGGCCGTGCATGATCTGGGTTATTTTTTCGTCCTCTGGCCGGTGGCGGCCAATTCGCTGGCGCTGCTGGGCTCGGCCCTCCTCTATAACCGGCTGGTGGGCCGCCGCTATCCGCACCGGCACAAGCCGGCCACCGCTGGTCAAGGCCCCAGCGCTGCCGAACAGGCAACCTTCCACCGCAGTGATCTCGATGCCGTGCTGAAGGAATATGACGCCATTCTCGACATCGATCCCGACGATCTGGAAGCCATTCTGCGGCGCACCGAACTCAGGGCCTATCGCCGGCGCACCAGCCATACGGTCTGTGGCGATATCATGATCCCCTCCCCGCATGCCCATGCCCTTGACGCACCCTTGACCGATCTGTTTACGGCGCTTCGCGAAAGCCGGATCAAGGCCATTCCGATCACCGACGATCAGGCCGCCATTCTCGGCATCGTCACCCAAAGCGACCTCATCGACAAGGTGCGCTGGGCGCGCGGCAAGCCGGTGATCGGCATGGGCCGCCGGATGACCCTGGCGGTGAATGGTGCCGCCGCGCCGAATGGCACGGCCCGCGACATCATGACGACACCGGTGAAGACCGTCACGCCGGATATGCCGCTCTCCGAGGCCATCGGCATATTTGCCGAAACCGGGCTGCATCATCTGCCAGTGGTCAGTGCGCGCGGCAAGCTGATCGGCATGCTGGCTCAAACCGACGTGCTGCTGGCGCTGATGGATGCATCTCGCGACATGAAGCCGGTGCCGGAACAAGAAAAACCTCTCAGGGACGCAGCAGAAGCGTCAGAGACCAGATGACGAAAGCGACCACGGCCAGCCGCCAGAAATCGCTGCGCCGCCTCAATCCCGGCAGGCCCAGCGGGCGGATAAGCTGCACGCCCATGACCAGGATGAGAAAGGCGGCTATGGCTTTTGACATGGCTTCCTAGAGGCCTTTCGCTTTCGTTGTAATGCATTGCCGGACGGAAAACCGTTGCACACTTTTCCTGGCAATGCTCATAAATTCCCACCACGGCCATGATTGCGCTAAACTTTTGTTCCATCGCAATGCTTCGACAGGCTGCGTTCGCGATTGCTGTCAAATAAAGACTTTCAAAACCGGATTCTGGTTTAATTTTCAGGCAATGGCTGCTGACACTCTGCATCAGCGGAAAGGTTGCAGCCCTCTCCCGGCCCGAACGGGACCAAGCGCAATTCAGGCGATCCGCCCGGATCTCCGGCCAAAACCGAAGTGGTGTGCATGAAACTCAAAATCCTGCCCGTTCTCTCCCTTCTGTTCGGCACCTTGTTCCTGTTTCTCGGCAACGGCCTGCATAGCCTGTTGCTGCCGGTTCGAGGCTCGGCGGAGGGCTATTCCAACGAAGTCCTCGGTTTTCTGGGCACGGCCTGGGCCACAGGCTTCGTGCTTGGCTGTTTCTTCGCGCCGAAGCTCGTCATGCGCATCGGCCATGTCCGGGCCTTTTCCAGCTTCATCGCGCTGATTGCGATTATTGCGCTCCTCACCGGCATCATCGTCGAAGAGCATAGCTGGGTGGCGCTCAGGGCGCTGACCGGCTTCTGCACGGCAGGCACCTCGATGATCATCGAAAGCTGGCTGAACGAACGCGCCAGCAATGAAAGCCGGGGCGCGATCTTTTCCTTCTACATTTCCGTGACGCTGTTCGGTGTGGTCGGCGGGCAGATGATGGTGGCCTTCGGCAATGTGCATACGCCCATCCTCTTCATGATCTGCGGCATTCTCTATTGTCTGGCCATGCTGCCCACCACCATGTCCACCGCCGCCTCGCCGCAGCCGCTGAAATCGGTGAAGCTCGACCTGCGCAAGCTTTACCGCAATTCGCCGGTCTCCTTTGTCGGCATTCTGCTGATCGGCATTGCCAACGGTGCCTACGGCACGCTGGGCGCCGTGTTCGGCGCCCGCATCGGCCTGCCGGACGTGACGATTGCAGCCATGCTCAGCATCACCATCTTTGCCGGCGCGGCGGCGCAATTTCCCGCAGGCCGCATGTCGGACCGCACCGACCGGCGCTATGTACTGGCGGCGATTGCCGCGATCGGGCTGGTGGCGGCACTGCTTCTGGTCTTCATCCGCCCCAGTACAGCCGTATTTCTCATCCCGATGGTGGCGCTCTATGGTGCTGCCGCCAATTCGCTCTACCCGATTGCCGTGGCCCATGCCAACGACTTCGCCGATAGCGGCGATTTCGTGAAGGTTTCCGGCGGGCTGCTGCTGCTCTACGGCATCGGCACCATTATCGGCCCGACGTTAGGCGGCCCGGTGATGACGCATTTCGGCCCGCATGCGCTGTTTGCAGTAACGGCCACCGCCCATGGCATGTTGCTGGCCTATGCCATGATCCGAAGCCGCATCCGCGCCGCCGTCCCCCTTGCAGACAAGGGGAGCTTCTCGCCAGGGCCGACAGGCGGATCGCAATTGTCCACCACGCCACAGTCGCTGAAGCTCGATCCCCGCGCCGAACGGCGCGATGAGGACAGCAATGACAATCTCAAGGAGGCCTGAGCATGGAAGAAGACCGCCCGATCAAAAAACCCGAGCATATAGTGGGCAGCGATCTCTCACAGCTTTCCGCAGATGAAATCAGAGCGCGAATCACCCTGCTTCAGGAGGAGATTGTACGCCTGGAGCGTGAGCTGGTGGCCAAGGCCAGTGGCAGGGCCGCGGCGGAAGCGTTTTTTAACCGAAAAAATTAAAGGAATTGATCCGGAATATTACAGCTGCGCCGAGACGTATAACAGTCGCAGACCAAGCGGGAACAGGCGCGCGCGCCGGGCGCTTCGTTTCCTTTCATATCAGTATTAACTCTTTATTAAGCCTTTTGAGTAATTATAGAACTTGTCCAGTTCTTCTGGATTCAGGCAGTTTCACCCTTTGGCGAATTGGTCTGATTTTTCTCCCTGTTTTACCTTGAGAGCCGCTTTTGCGGCTCTTTTTTTGCTTTAGGCCGACTTTACCTAAAACTGTGGGAATTAACCCTTTCTTAATAAACAGCTTGCGGATTTGCGCTATTGATAGCATCGTGGAGTCCATGGAAAGGCGGCTGGGCTTCATCGTTGCCGCGCTACCTGAATAGTGATGCGTAATACCAGGACGAGTGATAGAACCGGCCCAAGCGAGGGTTGTCCTTTCTTTTTTAGGAAACCAAAACCGCTCCGGCGCATTGGTTCACTATCGTGATCTTTGGTATCAGACAGGGATAATGTCGATGTCGGAACTCGGATTGAATACGGTCAGCTTTGCCGGGCGCGCCGCCTCGTCGTCACAGTTCAAGGCAACCTATGCCGAAGGCATGGGCCTCGTGGAAGAAACCGCGGCCTATCTGGACGGACCCGGCCGCGCCGCCGCGAAGGTTCTGCCGCGCATGGCCTCCGTGCTCTACGCCGCCGAATCCATGCGGCTGACCACGCGGCTGATGCAGATGGCGTCCTGGCTGCTGTTGCAGCGCGCCGTCAACAACGGTGAAATGTCGCGCGAGCAGGTTCTTTCTGAAAAGAGCAAGGTACGCCTCGACGGCTTCAACGTCGATAAGAACGCTCCCGGCTGGAACGATCTTCCGGAATCCTTCCGTGAATTGATCGAGCGTTCGCTGCGCCTGCAGAACCGTATCGCCCTTCTCGACCGGGAAATCTATCGTCCGAACGAGCAGGAAATCGTGCCGGACAATGAAAACAGCGTCCAGGCACAGCTCAACCTGCTGCGCACGGCCTTCAGCGCCAACTGACAGCATCTATCTTCTCACGATAAAACCCGGCCTGCATTGCAGCGCCGGGTTTTTTCATGCCGGTTGAAAAGGCGGATAAAGAAAAAGCCCGGAACCGACGTTCCGGGCTTTCGAATTTTCCGGATGGCGCAAGGCCCGCCAGCAGGCAATCAGAGGCCAAGGCCGCCGAAGCGCTTGTTGAACTTGGAAACGCGGCCGCCGCGGTCCATGAGCTGCTGGTTGCCGCCGGTCCAGGCCGGGTGCGACTTGGAGTCGATTTCCAGGTTCATGACTGCGCCTTCCGAACCCCAGGTGGAGTAGGTTTCGTATTCGGTGCCATCGGTCATGACGACCTTGATCTTGTGGTAGTCGGGATGAATGTTAGCCTTCATGACGTCTTCCTGCTGTGCCGTTGGGGTCTAAATGCCGCAATTGCCTGAGGCGACCCTTTTTAATAAATGAAGCCGTAGTCCGATCAGGCCACGGCTTCCCAATTCGATGGGCTGCCTATACATGAAGGTTACAAAGATAACAAGGCCCCCGAAGCGCCAAGCGGCAGGTGATGCCGTAGCCCGGGAGTGCATGCAAGGGTGGAGAAAAAAGTGTCCGACCAAGCCTCCCGCCGGTCCCGCAGCTTGAAGCCGCTGTCAAGGCTCAATCCCTATCTCATGCGCTATCGCGGCATGGCGCTGGCCGCCCTGCTCTTTCTGGTGCTGGCCGCCGTCACCACACTGGCCCTGCCGCTGGCGGTGCGGCGCGTGATCGACCACGGCTTCACCTCGCAGGACCCCGCCTTTATAAACCAGTATTTCGTCATGGTCATCGTGCTGGCGGTGGTCATGGCCATCTCCAGCGCCATGCGCTACTACTATGTCATCACCATTGGCGACCGCATTGTCTCCGACATCCGCCGGGAGGTGTTCAGCCATGTCAGCCGGCTGTCTCCCGCCTTTTTCGATGTCAACCAGTCCGGCGAGATCGTTTCGCGCCTGACGGCGGATGCAACGCAGATCCGCTCCGCCGTCGGCGCCAGCGCGTCCGTGGCGCTGCGCAACATCATCATGTGTTTCGGCGGCATGGTGATGATGATCTATACCAGCCCGCGCCTGTCCATCATGGTGCTGGCGGCCATTCCCGTGATCGTTTTTCCGCTGATTGCCTTCGGCCGCTCGGTGCGCCGCCGCTCCCGCGCCGCGCAGGACAGCCTTGCCGAGGCCAGCGCCTTTGCCGGGGAAAGCATTGCCGCCAGCCGCACCGTGCAGGCCTTCAATGGCGAAGGGGCAGCGGAAGCACGCTATTCCGATGCCGTGGAAAACGCTTTTCAGGCAGCCCGCCAGGCTGTGAAGGCGCGTGCCATCCTGACCGGCGTTGCCATCACCCTCGTTTTCGGCAGCATTGCCGGGGTGTTGTGGTATGGCGCGCAATCGGTATTGAGCGGCACGCTGTCAGCCGGCACGCTCAGCCAGTTCGTCCTCTATTCGGTGCTGGCGGCAAGCTCGCTCGGGCAATTGTCCGAAGTCTGGGGCGAACTCATGCAATCCGCTGGCGCGGCGGAGCGGCTGACGGAATTGCTCGCCGAGGTCTCCGCCATTCGCTCGCCCGAGACGCCGCAGCCTCTGCCGGAGCCGCCGCGCGGTGAAGTCTGGTTCGAGGATGTGCATTTTGCCTATCCCAGCCGTCCGGGACGCTCGGCCCTCAAGGGCCTGAGCTTTGCCGTGGACGGGGGAGAGACGGTGGCGATTGTCGGTCCCTCGGGGGCGGGAAAGAGCACGATCTTCTCGCTGATCCTGCGGTTCTACGATCCGTCCAGCGGACGCATCTGTCTGGACGGGCGGGACATTCGCACCGTCTCGCTCGAAGACTTGCGCAACCGTCTCGCCATCGTGCCGCAGGATGTCACGATCTTTTCCGGAACGATCCACGACAACATCGCCTTCAGCCGCCCCGATGCGAGCCGCGATGAGGTCATTGCGGCAGCAAAGGCCGCACAGGCCGCCGAATTTATCGACAGGCTGGAGCATGGCTATGACAGCCGCGTCGGCGAACGCGGCATCACGCTTTCCGGCGGTCAGCGGCAGCGCATCGCCATTGCCCGCGCCATTTTGAAGGATGCGCCGGTGCTGTTGCTGGACGAGGCGACATCGGCACTCGATGCCGAAAGCGAGACGCTGGTGCAGAAGGCGCTGGACGAATTGATGCAGAGCCGCACCACCATCGTCATCGCCCATCGCTTGGCAACCGTTCTGAAGGCGGACCGGATTCTGGTGGTGGATGACGGCCATGTGGTGGAGCAAGGCACGCATCAGAGCCTGATCCGGGACGGCGGCCTCTACGCCAAGCTGGCGCGGCTGCAATTCCAGATGAGCCATGACGATGTGTTGAGCCCTGCGAAATAAAACATTTCCGATCCGGGACAAGGGCGCTTTCTTTTTACGCATTTCTGGACGGAAAACCGCTACGCGCTTTTCCTCGAAACGCTCTAGGCTGTAGTGACAAATTAGTTATTTGATCCATAGCATTATGCTGGCGAGCTTAATGAAACCGAGAAAGTTGGCGGCGAGTTTGTCATAT
>NZ_JAUSWH010000011.1 GCF_030815125.1 Allorhizobium paknamense | reverse complement strand
CCTCACCATCCATCGCCAACCTCCAAAAGTTAGCGTTGAATCTGATTTGCGCCTCAAAGGGAATCCCAAACCATTAATTTGTCACTACAGCCTAAAAGTCTGCTCTGCTTTACAACTGCGCCATATATCTCGGCAGTTCGTTGATGCTCGGCACCACGATCAGGGTCTTGACCTCGCCGCGCTTATAGGCGGCCAGGAAGCGCGGATACTGGTCGAAGACCACGCAGCCGCTGGAATCGCCGCGAATGCGCAGCAGATAGGTGTGGGTCAGGAAGCCATCGCGGCCATACATTTTGCCATCGCCCACAGGGGTCATGCGCAGGGCTTCGACGCCATGAAACAGGGCTTCACGCATGGAGAGGCGATAGACGTTCGGCGGCGTGGCGCCCCGGTTTTTGATATGGACCGAGCGCGGATTGTCACGGTTTTCGCCGCGCCCGGAATGGGCCACCAGCTTTTCACCGTTCGGCATATGCACGGTCGCGGAGGAAATATCATAGACGGCAACCCCGCTGCCCTTGCCCGGCAGGGAAGCACGGCGGCGGAAGATGGAGGGGCTGTCATCGTCATCCATCACATCCGACGAGCGGGCATAGGCCATCAAGGTCTTGGGCGCGGTCTTGCCCGGATCGGATTTGAGCGGAATGGTTTTCGGCGCCGGAACATCCGCCTTGGCGGTTTGGGCGGCGGTCTGCTCGGCCATCACCTCGCTGAAGGGATCGGCCTTGGGACGGCGCATCGGTGCCGGAACTTCATCCGGCAGCATGGCCAGTTCCTGCGTCTTTGCTGCTGCATCCGGCTTCGGGGAGACAGCCGCCTGCATGCTGGCGGCGAGTTCGCCGGGAACGCCTTGAACCTGCGCCAGCGGCGGCGCATCGGCCAGCACGGCCTCGGCCATTTCCTGGGCCTCTGCGGCCACGGCTTCCCGCTCGGCATCCGCCATCAACTGCGCTTTTTCCGGGGTAATTGCGTCCTGCCAGCGCTGGGCAATCGCCCGTTCGGCAATGGAGGCGGCAAGCGCCTGCTCCAGAATGGCCCGGCCTGCCTGATCCAGCGGGCGCGAAACCGGTGCACGCATGATCTCGCGTTCGGCAATGCGTATCTGCGCTTCCTTGAGCGCCTTGGCGCGCAGGGCGGCGTACTTTGCCTCGCGCTCCTTGGCCGATGGCATGGGGGCCACTGTTTGCGCAGGCACCGATGGCAGAAGCAGGCTTGCCCGCAGCGCATCGACCTTGCCACGCCCAAACATGCCCGTTTCCCCCGCAGGGCCCATGGACAGCCCATGCAGGGCGCCAAAGGTCACGGCAAGCCACAGGCTTGCGGCAACCCCGCCGCCCACCAGAGCCGCACCGGACATCAGCCGGGGCAGAACGGAGGTTTTCGTGCGATGAACATCAGATGCCGGGAGAGAAACGCTCGCGAACGCCATACTTCAACTCGCCAATTGGCATTTTGCGCAAGCGGCATCCCTGCCCGGCATCGCAAAATGCGGTCAACACACACAGATGGAGAGGATCGGTCCGCTCCAGCCAAACAGCAAAGGGATCGGCGCGCCTTCAGCCGCCGTCATCCAATGTGATCGATCCGGGCAGCAGGGCAAAGCCCGGCGCCATTGTGTCGATCACCGCTAAAGAATGAAGAAACTTGGTAACCAAAGGGTTTACAAGTTGCGTCGGAATCGACTCATCCCGATCACATTCCCGCAGCAATAGCAGGAAATGCGGCATTTTTGTCGCAATAAAACAAAAAGGGGCGCCAAGCGCCCCGTTAAAGATAGATATTTTCGAATTTTCTTATGTCCAGCAGACCTTTCCGGGTTCTGCGAGCAAGGCTTTCACCAGGAGCGAACATCCAGAACGCGGTCCTTATGGGCGGGATGGGTAGAGAAAACGAAAATCCGGTCCAGTTCCTTCTGCGTCAGAAGCCTCAGAAAACGCACCTCTGCGGTGTTGTTGGAAAAGGTCTTCATCAGCAGGCTGCCCACCTTGGTGATGCGGGCATCGGGAATATCCAGGTAGAACTGCTTGGGCAGGTTATACTGGGTCAACAGCGCGATGATGGCGCCACTCTGGGAAATGCGGATGATGTCGCACCGGCGTGAGGCCATGTGGGTCATGCCCTTTTCCGTATATTCGATACGGCCGGCATTCATCGTATCTTCCATGCGAAACCGGATTTCCCGGTCATACATGAAGGATTCCTCTTTCTTCAGAAAATGCGAACCGCCTGTTGCCAATGCCATGATACAACCCCCGTCGTCCACCATCCGGAGAGCACTCGCCCCGAACCATTCCTTTGCGTTTTTACGTGTTTCCGGACGGAAAACCGATTCCGACTTTTCTCAGGATAACACTCTAACGGCTGCAAGCACCCCCTTGCGCACCGTTGATAATGCCAAGGCTAAGGCGACGGACTTAACAGATGGTGAGGATTTCCCACCCTTATACAGGGGTAATTCATGCTCTCTTTGCTTTGGTTAAGACATGGATAAAAGCGTGATGCTCCCTCTCATGCTCCCGCCAGAAACCGGTAGCTGCGTCCCTCGCCATCGAAGAGATGCAGCTTCCCGGCTGCTGCGGCAAAACGCAGGCGCGCGCCCTTTTGCACATCGGCGATGCCCGGCAGTTTCACGACGACAGGTTCACCTTCCAGCGGCCCCTCGACATAAAGCAGCGTGACCTCCCCCAGCGCCTCCACCAGCGTGACCGTGCCTTCGAAGAGAAACTCCTCGCCGGTCGCAATCGTCAGGTCTTCGGGACGTACGCCGAGGCTTGCCGATGCGCCGGACGCGCCCATGGGCGTCTCGATGGGCACGTCCACCGGGCGCTGACCGCCCAGAAGGATCCGCGTGGCCTTGCCGGTTTCGGCCAGCGTCGCCGGCAGGATGTTCATGGCCGGCGAGCCGATGAAGCGGGCCACGAACAGATTGGCCGGGCGCTCATAGAGTTCCAGCGGCGCGCCTACCTGCTCGATCCGCCCGGCGGACAGGACGACGATGCGGTCGGCCAGCGTCATGGCCTCGACCTGATCGTGCGTCACATAGATCATCGTGGTATCGGACATCTGCTCGTGCAGCTTGGCGATCTCGATGCGGGTGGCAACCCGAAGCGCGGCATCGAGATTGGACAGCGGCTCGTCGAACAGGAAGACCTTGGGATCGCGGCAGATGGCGCGGCCAATGGCGACGCGCTGGCGCTGGCCACCGGAGAGCGCCTTGGGCAGGCGATCCAGATAGGGTTCCAATTGCAGGATACCGGCGGCAGACCGGACCCGTCGGTCGATCTCTTCCTTGCTTTCACCCGCAATCCGCATCCCGAAGGCCATGTTGTCATAGACCGACATATGCGGATAAAGCGCGTAGGACTGGAAGACCATGGCAATGCCACGCTTGGAGGGCGGCACGTCATTGACCAGCCGCCCCTCGATGCTGAGTTCGCCGCTGGTGATATCCTCCAGCCCGGCGATCATGCGCAGAAGGGTGGATTTGCCACAGCCGGACGGGCCGACAAACACCACGAACTCCCCCTTTTCAATGGTGAGATCGATGCCGTGGAGAACCTTGACCTCTCCATAGGCCTTGCGCACATCCTTCAAAACCAGACCTGCCATGGTCCTCCCCTTCCGTCTTGTTGTTGGTCCAGAGCGTTTCGCGATATCCGGAAAGCTGAACCGCTCTGGCATTTTCCGAGAGCGTTTCATTGTTTCACGGAAACATTGAAACGCTCTAACTCTTTGTTTCTACGCATTTCCGGACGGAAAACCGGTTTCCACTTTTCCTGAAAATGCTCTAGCAACCCGGTGCCACGCGCCGGGGTTCATGTCTCACGCCTTGCGGGCGAAGCACGCACCCCAGGCTGGCAGCAAGACCTCGCCGCCATCTCGCTGGCTGGTGAAACCGTGGCCGCTCATCTCCTCCCAATTGCCTTCCGGCAGGGTCAGCCGCCTTTCCTCCGCCGTCATATTGAAGGCGCAAAGGATTTCCTCGCCTTCCCACTGCCGCGTATAGGCCAATTGCCCATCCGCGGAGGCATGGAAGGCGATCTTGCCCTTGACGAGGGCCGGAAACTGCCGCCGGAAATGCAGAAAGCGGCGGTAGTGTTCCAGCACGCTCTCCTCATGGCCGTCCTGCACGCTCACCGCCGTCAGAGTATGCTCGACGGGAATGGGAAGCCAGGTCTTTTCCGCGGTACTGAAGCCGGCGTGATGGGCCAACGTATCCCAGACCATCGGCGTGCGGCAGCCGTCACGGCCCTTGAACTCCGGCCAGAATTCCTTGCCATAGGGATCCTGCAGGTCCTCATAGGCGATATCGGCCTCGGTCAGGCCCAGTTCCTCGCCCTGATAGATACAGACGGAACCACGCTGGGTCAGCAGCACCGACGCCAGCAGCTTGGCGAAGGCCTGCCGGTCCACCACCTCCGCACCCCAGCGGGACACGTGACGCACGACATCATGATTGGAAAAGGCCCAGCAGGCCCAGCCTTCCGGAGCCGCCTTCTCGAAAGCGGCCTGGGTGGCGGCCACCAGTTCCGGCGTCAGCGGTTCCGGCGCCAGGAATTCAAAGGCATAGCACATCTGCATCTTGTCGGCGCCGGAGGTATATTGCCCGGCAATCTCCAGGCCATACTGGCTGTCGCCCACCTCGCCCACGGCGGCAATGGCCGGAAACTCCTCCAGCATGGCGCGGAAACGCTTCAGGAACTCCAGGTTTTCAGGCTGGTTCTTGTCGTAGAGGTGATCCTGGAAATTGTAGGGGTTGACGGCGGGTGCGGTGGAGGCGTTGCGCCGCTCCGGGGCCAGCGGCGGATTGTCCCGCAAATGCCGGTCATGGAAATAGAAATTGATCGTATCCAGCCGGAAACCATCCACGCCGCGCTTCAGCCAGAAACGGGCCGAATCCAGCACCGCATCCTGCACATGCGGATTGTGCATGTTGAGATCCGGCTGCGAGGTCAGGAAGTTATGCAGATAATACTGCATGCGGGTGGCATCCCAGGCCCAGGCCGAGCCGCCGAAAATCGACAGCCAGTTGTTGGGCGGCGTGCCGTCCGGCTTCGGATCGGACCAGACATACCAGTCCGACTTGGCGTTGATCCGGCTGGAGCGGCTTTCGACGAACCAGGCATGCTGGTCGGAGGTATGGGAAATGACGAGATCGATCATCACCTTGATACCGAGACGATGGGCCTCGGCAATCATTGCGTCGAAATCCGACAGCGTGCCGAACATCGGATCGACATCGACATAATTGGAGACGTCGTAGCCGAAATCCTTCATCGGCGAGGTGAAGAACGGCGAAATCCAGATCGCATCGGCCCCGAGCCGGGCGATATAGGGCAAGCGGGCGGTAATGCCCTTCAGGTCACCGATGCCGTCACCGTTGGAATCCTGATAGGAACGCGGATAGATCTGGTAGATCACGGCACCGCGCCACCAGTCCTTGTCCGGCGTCGCTGGGCTTGCTGCTGCAGGGGTCATGGGTCTTTCCTGAGGTCTTGGGAGAGAAAGTTCCCCGGGCGACGGGCACCCGGGTGGGGAGGATGGGGCAAAAAATCCCCGCGAGAACCATCAGCCGCCCTTCACCGAGCCCGCCAGCAGGCCTCTGACGAGGTAGCGCTGCAGGGTGAAGAAAACGAGAAGCGGCACGATGATGGTGATGAAGGCCGAGGCGGTGAGGATTTCCCAATTGGCGCCGCGTGAACCGAGAAGATTGACCAGCCGCCCGGTCAGCACCAGTTCCTCATTGCCGGTGCCGAGGAAGACCATGGCCACCAGCAGGTCGTTCCAGGTCCAGAGAAACTGGAAGATCGCGAAGGAGGCAAGCGCAGGATAAGAGAGCGGCAGCACGATCTTCACGAAGATCTCGAAATCGGTGGCGCCATCGACGCGGGCCGATTCCATGATCTCCTTCGGCAGGCCGGCAATGTAATTGCGCAGCAGATAGATGGCGAGCGGCAGGCCGAAGCCCATATGGGCAAGCCATATGCCGAGATAGGTCTTGGAGGGCACGCCGAAAAAGGCGCCCACACCGTTATACATCTTCAACAGCGGGATCAGCGACATCTGCAGCGGCACGACCAGCAGGCCAACGATGGCGGCAATCAGCAGAGAGCGTCCCGGAAACTTCATCCACGCCAGTGCATAGGCCGCAAAGGCCGCGACCAGAATGGGGATGATGGTGGACGGTACCGCGACTGTCAGCGAATTCAGGAAGGACTGGCCGATCCCCTCCGCTGTCAGCACGGTTCGGTAATTGTCGAAGGAAAAGCGCGGCGGCGTCAGCGCGGTGTAGAAAATGCGCTGGCCCCGAGAGCCTTCGAAGCTTTGCGGCGAGGTCAGGCGGAAATCGCCGGTTTCGCTCACCGTCAGCTTCTGCCCGTCCTTCAATTCCGCCGTTGCGCCAGGCGTGAATTCCTCCGGCTTCAGGCTGGAGGTGCCGAAAGCGCTGACATGGCCCGAGCCGCCATTGAAGATATTACCGGAGATAACCCATTCGGCGCCCTCCTGCTTCTGCGCCTCGGGGCCGGGCGCCCGAAAAATGTCCTTGCGGCTGGCGCTGGTCAGCGCCGTCCACCAGCCGGAGGCGGAAATCTGCTCCTTGTCGCGCAGCGAGGAGATCAGAAGGCCGGCCGTGGGCACGGTCCACAGCACCACCAGCACCAGAACGGAGAGATGAACGGCAATGGAAAGCGGCGAAAGTGCTCGTGTGCGCATCAGCGTCCCTCCATCTCGCGCCGGGCATTGCGGATATTCCAGATCATGATCGGCACCACCATCAGCATGATGACCACGGCAATCACCGCGCCGCGCCCGAAATCGCCGCCGCCCCGGAACATCCAGTCGAACATGAGATTGGCCAGAACCTGTGTCTGCCATTGGCCGTTGGTCATGGCGAGAACGATGTCGAACACCTTCAGCACGAGGATGGTGATGGTGGTCCAGACCACGGCAATGGTGCCCCAGATCTGCGGCACCTTGATCTTGAAGAAGATCTGCCAGGGATTGGCGCCATCGATCACCGCCGCCTCGACGGTTTCCTCCGGAATGCCGCGCAGCGCCGCCGAAAGCAGCACCATGGCAAAGCCGGTCTGAACCCAGATCAGGATGACCATCAGGAAGAAGTTGTTCCAGAAGGGCAGCGAGATCCACACCTGCGGCTGGCCGCCCAGCGCCACGACGACGGCGTTGAGAAGGCCGATCTGCTCGGCGCCCGCCTCGCGATAGTCATAGACGAATTTCCAGATCACCGAGGCACCGACGAAGGAAATCGCCATCGGCATGAAGATCAGCGACTTGGCGATATTGCCCCACCAGATGCGGTCGGTCAGCGCCGCGATGATCAGCCCAAGCAGCGTGGCGGCGGTGGGCACCACGATCAGCCAGAGGATATTGTTGAAGATCGATTCCCGGAATTCGCCGTCATGCAGCATCCAGAGGTAATTGCCGAGCCCGATGAATTGGCTTCCGGTGCGATCGTAGAAGGAATAGAGGATTGATGAAAACAGCGGATAGACCAGATAGATGCCGAGCGACAAAAGCGCTGGCCCAAGAAACAGCCAGGGCCGGATCAGGCCGGCCCGGCGCATGTTGCGCGAGGCCTGGGCGAGATCGGGGTGATTGGCTGGAAAAATCCGGTCCAACAGCCAGTTGGAGCCGAAGAAATATGCAAGCGCTCCCAGAACGCCGATGACGATGGTGATCAGCGCGTAGACAAGCTGTGCCATGGAGTTCCTCCCCCGACGCCCGTTGCGGCAGCGGCTGCGGCCCGATCAGGCCGAGCCGCACGCCTTTTTACTTCAGGCCGTCCCAGGCCTGCTGGATACCCTTGGCGACGTCATCGGCGGATTTGCCGCCAGCGTAATCGACCATGGCCGTCCAGAAGGCACCGGCGCCGATCTTGCCCGGCATCAGGTCGGAACCATCGAAGCGGAAGGTGGTGGCCTTCATGAGAATATCGCCCTGCTTCTTCACCGGCGCGCTGGGATAGACATCCTGATTGGCGGCCTTATAGGCGGTCAGGAAGCTGGATTGCGCCATCCACACTTCATGGGCGATCGGCGTCTTCAGGAAATCGATGAAGGCGCGGGCGGCGGGCGAATCCTTGGTGATCATTGCCAGCGTACCGGCGCCCTCCACCGGATTGCCCACTTCAGGCTTGCTGGCATAGTTCGGCGTCGGGAAGAAATCGACATCCTGCCCCACCTTGGTGCCTTCGGGGAAGAAGGAGGGAATGAAGGAGGCCTGATGGTGCAGATAGCACTTCGGCGGCGAGGTGAAGAGACCCTTCGGACTGTCGCGGAAGTCGGTGGAGGCCACACCCGCCGTGCCGCCATCGACGAATTTCGGATTGCGCGAGAACCAGCCATATTCCTCGATGGCGGCAATCACCTTCGGATCGTTGAACTTGATCTCGTTGCTGACCCACTTGTCATAGACATCGGCGGGGTAGAGCCGCAGCATCAGGTCTTCCACCCAGTCGGTGGCCGGCCAGCCGGTGGCCCCACCCGAGCCCAGACCGATGCACCACGGCACGCCGCCATCGGCAGCGATCTTTTCCGTCAGCTTTTTCAGTTCCTCCATGCTTTTCGGCACTTCGTAACCGGCATCCTCGAAGTTTTCCGGCACGTACCAGATCAGCGACTTGATATCGATCTTGTAAGGCATGCCGTAGATCATCGGCTTGCCGTCCTTGCCCTTGAAGGTGGCGAGATCCACCCAGGACTGACCGGCGGCAAAATTATCCTTGAGCCATTCGCGGTTGTCTTCGCCCAGCGGCGTCAGCGCACCCTTGGCGGCCAGATCGCCGATCAGACCCGGCTGGGCGAGGATTGCAACATTGGGCGGGCTGCCAGCCTGCGTATCGATGACGATCTGCTGCTCGTAATTTTCAGAGGAGGAATATTTGACATCCGCGCCGGTCGCCTGACGGAAATAGTCAAGCACGCTTTCGAACAGCACCTGGTCCTCGCCGCGCCAGGGACCGAAGATCGTCAGGGTCTGACCTTTCAGTGGATGCGCCTTGGAGAAATCCTCATAGCTCTTCCAGTTGAATTTCTTGTCTTCGCCGGGCTTGAACTTCAAGTCCGCCGCCGTGGCGGAGCCCGCCACCAGCGAAAGCGCCGCAAGACCGCACAGCAGATAGTGTCGCATGTTTTTCCTCCCTCAAGGACAGGCCCGGAAAAGCGCCCTCGCCGCCCGCCTGTATTTTAAATCTGAATGTGGCGCGCTTCCTTCCCCTGACAAGAAGGAGATCACCATCATGCGACCCCTTACCCCCGCATGATCGCTTTCAAAGCGCTTTGAATGATAAAGAGCCATGGAGGCCGGGGCAGAGTCAAGCCCCCTGCACCGGGAAATTCACGCCGTGGGGAAGCCTGTTTTAAGCCCTATTGATGGCTACTGCATAATTCCTTAAATCAAAATCGATTTAAGGAATTATGCAGTATATTGAAAGACTTACAGCGTCCTTTGTGCGTTTGATAGAACGCACGGCGCTGTATGGCAGCGAAAATGCTTTTCACGGCATAGCAGGCGTTTTAAACTTTCAAATCGCTTTACATCTGCTGCAAAATTTTCTCCTTAATACCAAGGCTCAAAGATGCTAACGCATCCTCGCCTTGAAAGAATTTCGAATATCTCAAATGCATCAAGGGCTTGAGATATTCGAAAGAGGAATACGAAGAGTCATTTTCAATGACTCTTCGTATAAATCGATTCCGATTTCAGGAATTATGCAGTAGGCCGGGAGAGGCCCGGGAGGAGACCAGCCTGACGTGAACCTGAAACAGCTATCGGAACTGCTCGGCCTGTCGCAAACCACGATCAGCCGGGCCTTGAACGGCTATCCGGAAGTGGGTGAGGAAACCCGGCAGCGGGTGATGAAGGCTGCCCGCGAAACCGGCTATCGCCCGAACCGCGCCGCGCAACGGCTGGCGACGGGCAAGGCGGGATCGCTGGGGCTGGTCATGCCGATTTCCCCCGAACAGTCCTCCGATATTCATTTCGCCGAGTTTCAAAGCGGGCTGGCCGAGGTCTGCCTGAGGCACGAATTTCATTTCGTCATCATCCCTTCCCAGCCGAAGGAAGAGCAGCAGGCCATTCGCGGCCTGGTCTCCAGCGGCGCGGTGGACGCCTATTATCTCGCCTATATGCGCGAGAAGGACCCGCGCATCGCCATGGCCAAATCCCTGCCCGTTCCCTTCGTGGTGCATGGCCGTTCGCTGGGGCTGAAGACCGATTATCCGTTTCTCGATGTCGATAACGAGGGCGCCTTTCGCGAGGCGACCGATCTGCTGATCGGGCTTGGACACCGCCGCTTCGGGCTGCTGAACGGTCCGGTGGAGCTGGATTTCGCGCAAAGGCGCAGGCTGGGCGTCGATCAGGCGCTGACGAGCGCCGGACTGACATTGTCTGAAAATGCCATCACCAACGGCCCGATGAGCGATGAATGGGGCTATCGCCACATGAAACACCTGCTTGGCCTGCCCGAGCGGCCCACCGCCATTCTCTGCGCCAGTACTGTTCTGGCGCTGGGCGCGGTCCGGGCGCTGGACGAGGCGGGGCTTGTGCTGGGCCGCGATCTTTCGCTGATCGCTCATGACGACGATCTGCCGCTTCTCAAGCCGCAGAATTTCACCGTGCCGCTCACCACCACCATGTCCTCGCTGCGCAATGCCGGGCGGCGCGTGGCCGAACGGCTGATTGCCGAGATCACCGACCCGCAGCATGGACCGCCGCTGCAGGAGGTCTGGCAGGCGGAACTGGTGGTGCGCGCCTCGACCGGACCCGCACCCGGATAGAGCTGTCCCGAGAAAAGTGGAATCCGGTTTTCCGTTCGGAAATGCGTAAAAACGAGCTGACTTTTACAGCGCCGTGCGTTTTATCAAACGCACAAAGGACGCTGTAACACTTTAAATCTGCTGCATAATTTTTACCTTAAATCGATTCCGATTTAAGGAATTATGCAGTAGAGCATAATCCGACCGGAGTGAAACGAGGATCGACAAGATTATGCTTCCAAAATAAAATGTTAGAGCGCCGATCTGATTCAATCAGATCGAAAAGCGCTCTAGGGTGTGTGGACATTCGGCTTTGGGCGTGGCGAAAACGCTGATTTTCGAGAACCGGAGCGGAGTGTACTTGAGTACATGAGCACCGGAAGCGCAGGAAATTGCCGTTTGCAGCCCGCTCAAGGGCGAATGTCCACACACCCTAAAATACAGGCACTTCAAGGCCCGCGGTGCGGTGGGCGGCAATCACCGTATTGGCCATCAGCATGGCGATGGTCATGGGGCCGACGCCGCCGGGAACCGGCGTGATCGCAGCGGCCTTGTCCTTGCAGGCGGCAAAATCGACATCGCCGACCAGTTTGGTCTTGCCCTCACCCTTTTCAGGGGCGGGAACACGATTGATGCCGACATCGATGACGGTTGCGCCATCCTTGACCCAATCGGCCTTGACCATTTCGGCACGGCCAACGGCGGCCACCAGAATATCCGCCGTGCGGCAAAGGCCCGGCAAATCCCGGCTGCGGGAATGGGCCATGGTCACGGTGGCATTGGCATTGAGCAGCAATTGCCCCATAGGTTTGCCGAACAGGTTCGAGCGGCCGATCACCAGCGCATTGAGGCCGGAAAGATCCTTGCCATGGATCTTGCGCACCAGCAGCATCGCGCCTGCCGGCGTGCAGGAGATCAGCCCGCTGGCCAGATCGCCGGTGGCGAGCTTGCCGGCATTGACCACATGCAGCCCGTCCACATCCTTTTCCGGCAGGATGGACTGGATAATCTCTTCCGAATTGAAATGCTTCGGCAAAGGCAGTTGCACCAGAATGCCATGGATCGAAGGATCGGCGTTCAGCGTGTTGACCAGGGCCAAGAGGTCCTGCTGCGAGGTGTCTTCCGGTAGGGTATGCTGGATGGAATTGAAGCCGCATTCCTTGGCCATGCGGCCCTTGGCGCCGACATAGGCATGGCTGGCCGGATCGTTGCCGACGATCACCACAGCGAGACCGACCTTGCCGCCCGTCTTTGCCGTGTAGCCTTCAGCACTTGCCTTCACCGCTTCGATAACCGAGGCGGCAACCTCTTTTCCATCGATAATCGTGACCACGCCTGTCATTCCTGCTTCCGGGCAGGCGGCCGATGCGCCACCTTTACGCAAACCCAAGCCGCTATAGAGCATTTGCAGCAAAAGTGGAAACCGGTTTTGCGTGTGCAAATGCGAAACATCGAAGAGCCAGCATTTGCAGCAAAAGTGGAAACCGGTTTTGCGTGTGCAAATGCGAAACATCGAAGAGCCAGCATTTGCAGCAAAAGTGGAACGCGGTTTTGCGTGTGCAAATGCGAAACACCGAAGAACCGGCATTTGCAGCAAAAGTGGAAAATCAGGGCTTGCGGCGCGACTGCCGCCTGTACTTCAAGGTGTGCAGGATGAAGAGCGGAATGCCGACGAGATAGCGCCGCCAGAGCCGGCCCGGCTCCAGCAGCAGACGATAGAGCCATTCGAACCGGATGCGGCGCATCCAGCCGGGGGCGCGAGCGACACTGCCGGACACGAAATCGAACAGCGCCCCGACGGTGAGCACCACGCGGGCATGGCGGGAGGTGATATGCCGCGCCACCCATTTTTCCTGAAGCGGCGTGCCCATGCCCACCAGCAAAATATCGATCTTCGCCTCGGCCAGACGTTCGAGAATGATCGGCAGCTCCTCGTCATCGAAGAAGCCATCGGCGACCGGCACGAACTCATGCCAGGGCGCATGGCGGCGGAAATTGGCGACAGCGCCCGCCAGAACCCCCGGCCTGCCGCCGATCAACCCGACACGGCGCGGCGTGGCAATGAAGGTGAGCAGGGCCGGCACCAGATCGGTGCCGTTCAGATTGGCCGCAAACGGCTTGCCGTCGATCAGCGTTGCGGCCAGATCCACGCCGACGCCGTCCGGCAGGACGATCTGATCCTTGAGGATGGTCCGGTACTCCTCGTCCTGGATCATCATATTGGCGTTGTGGGCGTTGAGAAAGGCGATCTTGACGTGCGAGCCCGGCTTGGAGGCGAGATAATCGAGAAAGCCGAGCGCCGTCATCCACGGCACGTCCAGCACGGGCTGGCCGAACAGCCGGCGCCGTGGCAGGGTGTGGCTGGCAGCCTCTCCATCCAGGGTAAAACGATCGATGTTCTGGTCGAGAATGTCCATGTGCAAGGCCTGATCTGCCAAATCCTGCCGGATTCGATGGATCAACCGGGCCGTCCGCATGGGATCGCCCGTTTCTCCGGTGGTCGTTCTTGCCGTTCGATAGGCCGTGCGCATGAATGCCCCGATCACATCCTTTGAGATCAGGCAAGCGTAACGGCCAAGGCTCAAATCCGGTTTAAGCTTCGGGCTAAAATTTGCACGTGTTTCTTTAAGCTATGGTTACCCTGTTTGCGCGGCCCTGCCAGAGCATTTCCAGGAAAAGTGGGAACCAGCTTTCCGTCCGGAAACACACAAGCACAGCCCGTCAATGCTGGGCGGGAGCGGCGGCGGCAGCGGGCGGGGCTTCGCCCTCGACGATCTTCACAGCAGGCTTCAGCTTGGGCTTGCCGCCGGTCTCGCGCAGATCTTCCTTGGCCAGGAAATCCAGTTGCTCGATCATCACGCTTTTCACCACATCATCGCCCAGGCGCTTGTTCACGCCTGTAAGAATGGTCTGGCGGAACTGTTCGACATCCAGTTTTTTACCGCTGGTCAAATCGATGATTTTATTGCCCACCAGCACGGTGAAGAGCTGGTCGGTCATCAATTCCGTCATGGGAATATTGATGGTCTTGGCCTTTTCCTTGTCGACGACGAAGGTAAAGCGGCCAAGGAAATAGCCCTTGACGCCGCTATCGTCCACATAGGGCACGGTCACCGGCTCACCACGGATGACATCCGTGGGCGGCGCCTTGGATTCCTCGACGGGGGCTGGCCTTGTGGCAAGCTGCACGGAAAAATACACCGCAACCAGCGTGACGATACAGGCCCAAATGCCAGCGATGACGATCTTGACCATCAATTTTCTCTATAGAGAAACTGTTCCTGGGTGTAGGTGCCGTCTCCATCGGCCTCCTGAACGGCGGTGCGCAGGATATCCGCCACGGCGCGTACGGCATGCAGATGCGCCTCCACGCGGCGCGCGTTCAGCGCCAGTTTCTTCTTGACGCTGTGCATCTGCTCGACATGGTTGACGGCCAGTTCCTGCGGATCGGTTTCCCGAAACAGCATGGTCAATTCATAAAGGCAGCGGCTTTTATGGGCGTTCGACAGCTTGAGGTCGAATTCCGGATCCTTGCCGATCCGGGCATTCTCATTATCGACGATCATCTCAAGACGGCCGAGAACGGTCTTGATCCGGTAATCGTTGGACACATGTTCCATAAAAGTCTTTTCCTTGAGGTCTTGCAGGAAGGCGTAAAACCGCCCGGCCATCCAGGCCAGCCCCACCGCCGGCCCTGATACCCATGTCTGTTGCCGCCTCATGCGGCATCCGATTTCAAAAAATGTAGATCAGGCCGTCTGCGTCGTGGTCGACTGATCGGTCTGGAGCAGACCCAGCGCATCACGCTCGATCTGGTGCAACTGCATCTCGGCCATCTTGTTGGCATCCGCATCGGCCACGACGTTCTGCGTGCCCTTGTCGCGCATCTTCGACAACTGTTCCGAATACATCTGCTTGGCGATGCCGATACCGCCGCGCTCGGCAATGGTATTGCCGATCTGCTCGGCCATCATGCTCTTCCAGATCGCACCGGCATTGCCCTTGCCGAACACGGCTTCGCTATCCTTCGGCAGCATGGACTGCACAAAATTCTGCAGAATCACGCCCTCATATTGCCGGTAGGGCTTGGGAATATCCTCGGTCTTGATATGCGACGTCGCATTACCGAGCCCGGCCCTGGAGGCGGCGCTGTTCATGGTGTTCATGGCCACGTCGAAGCCGGCGCTCTTTTCGTTGAGGCTGGCAGCCTTGACGGCGGCCCGCGCCGATTGAAGCTTCTGCTGCGCATCAGCCATCGCAGACGGATCTGCTGCTCGCACGACATCGAGAACGAGATCGCTGGGAGGAGAAATTGCCACTGTCATCATCCCCTGAAAATCAATGTGGAAATGACTATCTCTCTTGAAGCTTGCTGGAGGCTGGCGTGGCGAACTTGATGTCGAGAAGCTCCATCAACTGGATCTCGGCGGTTTCCTCATCCTCATGGGTGCGGGCCTGCTTCATCTTCTCTTCGAGCCGCTCCGCCTTGGTGCGCTCGCGCAGCACCTGGTTTTCCTCGACGCGCTGCACATCGGCCATGCGCTTGTCGTCCTGGGTCAGGCGGGAAAAGCGTTCCGCATAATTCTGCGCGAATTGCCGGTGCACCGGGTCCATCGATCCGAGCGCTTCGACCACGCGGTCAAGCCCCGCGGCGATTTCCTCGCGGCGGCGGATGGTTTCGGCCAGTTTCATGTCGGCGATTTTTTCAAGGTGCCGCTGCACGGCGACGAGGCGCTTGAGCTTCTGCGATTTTTTCGCCGGCGCCATGCGTCACCTTCCGAGAAAAATGGGAATGAAGCTATCGGCGAACTGCCGCACCATGGCGCCGATCGACCAGTAGACGAGCAGAAGCCCGCCGGTGATGAGATAGGGCGTGGAGATGTAATAGACCGGAATTTGCGGCGCGAGCTTGTTGACGAGGCCAACGCCGAAATTGAACATGATGCCATAGAGGATGAAGGGGCTCGCCAGCCGAAGCATCAGCACATAGGTCTGGGCCGCCGTATCCGTCATGGTGATCAGCATTTTCTGGCTGTTCGGCAGACCGCCCATCGGCATGACCGCATAGCTTTCGATCAGCGCCCGAAAGACGATGTGGTGAAAATCCATCATGAACAACATCATCAGCCCGCAAAAGCTGATCATGTTGGTCATCTGGTTTTCGCTGCTGTCTTCCAGCACGTCCGGCATCGGCGTCGAGTTGAAGCCGATCATCATGGTGACGATGGAGCCGGCAAATTGCAGTCCCAGCGTGAAAATTCGGGCGATGAGCCCGAAAACCGTGCCGATCAGCGTTTCCGTGGCGATCATCGCGATAAACACCGCCCCGCCCTGCGAAACCTTGGGATAGACCGTGTCCCACAGGATGGGCAGACAGGCGACAGAGACCGCCACCGCCGCAAAAAGCCTGATCTGCACCGGGACGCGCGCCGTTGCAAAGCCGGGCAAGGCCATGAAACAGCCGCCCATGCGGCAAAAGATCAGGAACAGCGCCAGCACCGTTCCCTGTGGGTCGGTGATCATGAGATGGAGCCCAGGATCTTTATCTCGATGCCCTTGGCCAGTTCCACATGGGAGAGCACGGGCAGGGTCGCAAACAGTCGTTCGATGATCATGCGCACATAGGACCGTGTTTCCGGCGACGTGACAAGCACGAAAGGCAGGCCGCGATCCATGAATTCACGGATTACTTTGCTGGCCTGTTCGCTGAACTCTTCGAGCGAGCGCGGATCGATGTCGAATTCGATCACTTCGCCCTTGTTGTCGCGCTTCAGCGCCTGGTGGAAGACGAGGTCCCACTTGCTGCCCAGCCGCAGAACCCTGAGCACGCCGTTATCCGTCAGGTCGCCGCAAAGCTGCTGCGCCATGCGCACGCGCACATGCTCGACGATCTGTTCGGTCTTGCGGACATGCGGCGCAAGCTCGGCCACCGCTTCCAGGATGAGATGCAGGTTGCGGATGGAAACGCGCTCGGCCAGAAGCAGCTTCAGCACCGCCTGCAGGCCGGAATAAGACATGTGCGAGGAGCAGATTTCATCCGCCAGCTTCTTGTATTCCGGATCGAGCCGGTCGATCAGGATCTTCACGTCCTTGTAGGACAGAAGCTGCGGCAGGTTGTTGCGGATGACTTCCGAAAGATGCGTGAGCACCACCGAGACGTTGTCGATCGGGTGGAAGCCTTCGCGCTTCAGATCTTCCGCGAAGGTCTCCATGATCGAAACCGCCGGCATGCCGAAGGCGGGCTCGCGGATCTCGTCACCGGGAATGCGCGGTTTGCGGCCATTGCCGGTCACCACCAGCACTTCGCCGACCCTGAGCGAATTGGAGGCGATGGTCGTGCCGTGAATGCGGATATGATAGGCCTTGTCTGGAATGGAGATATCGTCCGTGACCTTGATTTCCGGTACGACGAAACCGTACTGGCTGGCGAATTTACGCCGCATCTTGCCCACCCGGAAGGCCAACTCCTGATGCGCACCCAGAAGCCGGGTGGAGACGAGCTTGCCGAGCGCCAGTTCGATTTCCGAGGTCTTGAGAACGTTCTTGACGGAATCCTTTTCGGCTTCCTTGGTCTGGGTCACCTGGCTTTCCGCAAGCTGCTGGCGCGCCAGCGACTCGGCGGCCATCTGGCGCGGAATGAACCAGCTGCCGAAGGCCATGACGCTGCCCAGCGCCAGGAAGGGCAGCATGGGCAGGCCGGGCACCAGCGCCAGCAGCATCATCAGACCGGCGGCAACGGACAGCGCGCGCGGATAGCCGCTCAACTGGTCGATCACCGCCTTGTCGGCCGAACCGGAATTGCCGCCGCGCGAGACGAGAAGACCGGCGGCCAGGGAGACGATCAGCGCCGGAATCTGCGAAACCAGACCGTCACCGACGGAAAGCTTGACGAAAACGTCCGCTGCTTCGCCAATCGACATGCCGTGGCGGAAGTAACCGATGATGATGCCGCCGAAAATGTTGATGGCCGTGATGATCAGACCGGCAATGGCGTCACCACGCACGAATTTCGAAGCACCGTCCATGGCGCCGAAGAAGGAGCTTTCCTGCTCCAGTTCGGTGCGGCGGCGGCGGGCCTCCGCCTCGTCGATGCTGCCGGCGGACAGATCGGCGTCGATGGCCATCTGCTTGCCGGGAATGGCATCCAGGGTGAAGCGGGCGCCGACTTCGGCGATACGCGTGGCGCCCTTGGTGATGACGATGAAGTTGACGGTGACCAGGATCGCGAAGACGATCAGACCGATCACGAAATCGCCCGACATGACCAGACCGGCAAAACCGGCAATAACCCCGCCTGCCGCATCATGACCCTGATGGCCATGGGAGAGGATGACGCGCGTCGTCGCAATGTTCAGCGACAATCGCACCATGGTGGAAATCAGCAGAATGGTCGGGAAGGATGAGAAATCCAGCGGCCGCTGGATCCACAGCGCCACCATCAGGATCAGCACGGAGAAGGCGATGGAAAAGGCCAGCCCCATGTCGATCATGAAGGGCGGGATTGGCAGGAAGAGAATGCAGAGGATGACGACAATGCCAAGGGCAAAGCCGACATCGCGGCCGCGATTCGCCATTGTCGGGATCGGTGTTGTCGGTGCCTGCGCCATGTGCCGTTCCATCTCTTCATGAGAAGGGAGGCTGAGAAAATCCTCAGCCTAGTTCAGCACAGCCTTAAGCTTCCAAGCTTGCGTGAAGTTGGATTTGGGAAAGCACAGGAGGTCAGAACCCCGACTGCACACGGGAAAAGACGAGATTGGCGAAGATGGAGATCTGCGCGCCGACGAAAGGGGCGCTGATGCCGACAGCGATCATGATCGCCACGATTTTTGGCACGAAGGTGAGGGTCATTTCCTGCACCTGCGTCAACGCCTGGATGAGCGCGATGGTCAGGCCGACGATCATGGCGGCCAGAACCGCAGGACCGGAGGCCATCAGGATCGTCCAGACGGCGGCCCGCATGATATCCAGAGCATCGGCTTCATTCATGGCACACCTCGGCGGCCTCATGCCGCTTTAGGGTGCTTCCAGGAAAAATGGAGTCCGGTTTTCCGTTCGGAAGCACATAAAAAAAGAGCTGGAGCATCGGACCGAAAAGTAGGAACCGGCTTCACCAAAAAGACAAACGGGGCGGTGAATCACCGCCGCCGTTCTTGGCAAACTCTTAACCCAAAGACCGTGCTTTTTCAAAGCGGGCCTTATGAGCCGCTTGAGAACTCCACGCCGGTCTGCAGATCGACAGTGTTGCCATCGCTGGTCGTCAGCACCACGGAATCGTCGTTGACCTGGACCGAAGAGACCGTGCCGGTGGTCTCGCCATCGGAACTGGTGACGCTGGTGCCGACGAGATCGCCTGCCTTGGTCAGCGCTTCCGAAACCAGCATGCTCTTCAGAAGCGTGTTGGTCTGGATCGCCTGTTCGACCTGCGAGAAGGTCGCCAACTGCGCCACCTGCTCGGAGGCGTCCATGGGATCGGTCGGATCCTGGTTCTGCATCTGCGCGATCAGCAACTGCAGGAAGCTGTCGTAATCCATGGATGCATCGGAGGAATCCGAGGAGGAAGACGCGTTCGCCCAGGGATTGGTGTAGGTCGTCGAGGTCGAACTTGAAACGCTGTCTACCGCCATGGCGCGATTTCCTTGCGGATCTGCTCGATCATCGCAGGCTCGATCTCCTGGCTGTTGAGAATACGGTCCTCGACCGGATACAGTGCCCGGATGGCCTTCAGCGCGTCGAAGGCGCGGCCGGACACCACCATGCCGTCGATCCGCTTCAGCTCGGCCAGCACTTCCTCGTTCTGGAAGCAATTGAGCAGCATGACGATCGACTTGCGGAACATGGCAAGCGTCTGTTCCTTGCCCTCCGGATTGATGAGGATCATCTGCGCGATGAAGTAGAGCTGCTTCAGCGGCGTATTGGCGTCTTCCGGCTGAAGAACATGGTTTTCCAGAAGGAAGGTCACGTCATTCAGGAATTCAAGGGCAACCTTCCGGTCAACACGCAGAACCGCGCCATTGATAAAGATTCTTTCCCCGGATTTGAGCGAGATTCGCAAGGTGCTCTTCATTTAAGTCCATCCCTGATGATGGTGGTTACGTCGATAATGCCCTGGAAGTTGTCGGATTGCCGCTTTCGGATGCGGTCGCATTCCTTCAGGATCCAGATGGCGATTGAGATGAGATTGGCGCGCAGCTCGTCCCCGAGCTGGTTGTCGGGCTGCTTGAGGTCCTCGATGAAGCGGACCCACACCCGCCGTGTGTAATAGATAGCCTCAATGGCGTCCCTCCCATAGCGCTCGGCATCGCGTGCCCGCATCAGAAGGTCGATTGATCGATCGAGGACCTGGCGCTCGCGCTCCTTGGCGTCTGCGACGCCGTCCTCCATGATCTCATTGTAGGAAAACTGGTACATCTAGATTTCCTTCACTCCCACAAACCCTTGATCATCAAAGGTAATCTACGAGGCTCAATTTCTGGAGCCGTGAAGTCAGCGTATAAGACGTCTCGACCAGAGACTGCAGATTGTTGAGACGGGTCGATGCCTCATAGGCATCCACGCCCACCAGATCGTTCAACTGCGTCTCGATAATGTCCTTCTGCGCCGACAATGAATCATTCGCGTTGGTCACCCGTTCCTGCGACAGACCCAGCTGGGTGCGCTCGTCATTGATGCCCGAAATCGCCTTGCCTGTGTATTCGATCGCCTTGCTGGTCAGAGCAGTTCTGGCTTCGGTCGAAAAATTGGCGTTGATCAGCTCGACACCGATAACCGATGCCAGCGCCATGTACCGGAAGCCATCGGCATTGGCGCTGGATGAACTCTGGATCACTTCGCTCTTGCTGATCCGGCTCGTCATCGTATCGTCGGTAGCCTTGGACCAGTTGTCCTGCCAATCGCTCCCAGTATACATCGGTTCCAGAGTATTCTCCAGAAAATCCGTAATGTCATCGGCGCTGATGGTGCTGACCGCGTCATCGCTGGGCGACATCCCGAAACGGGACTGGAAGGCGGCGTCGAAGGCCTGCTTGGCGGCAGACGCATCGCCATTGCTGTCCAATGCCGTATAGGACGTCAGCGGCTGCACATCGGTATTGATGCCCGAGAAGAGATATTCGCCGTTGGACGAGGTGTTCGCCATGTCGGTGAAGGTATCCAGCGCGCTCGTTGCCGTCTGCTTTGCCGTGGTCAGCGTGGTGGCATCGGTATTGTTGCCGAGCGCCACGAAGGTTTCCTGCAATGTCTGGGCAGCAGATGCAATCTGGTCCAGGGCGTTCTGCGAGGAATCCAGCCGCTGCGTTACCAGCGAATTGGTGTCCATGAGCGATTGCAGCCTGAGCGAATCCCGGTTCAGGTTGATGGCGCTGGACGCCTGGCCGCCAATGGCCGTGCCGACATCGGCATATTGGCCAGTGGTGACTTCCTTCTGCGCTTCCACCATCTGGCTCTGCGCGTCCGAGATGGTCAGGCGCATCGCATTCTGAATGGTGAGACTGGAGATATTGGATGTTTTCATGGTCTTACACCGCGTCCATCAATGACTTCAGCATGTCGTCCACTGCCGTGATCAGTTTCGTCGAGGCCTTGTAGGACTGCTCGATATCCAGAAGCCGCGACAGTTCCTCGTCCAGATTGACGCCGGTCTTGTTCTGGTAGGCTTCCGTGGCGCGCTGGGAAAGCGCGGCCTTGTTCTCATTGGCCGAGTCCGAGGTGGAGCGGTAGGCTTCCAGCCAGCCGTTCGAAGCCGAAGCGTAATCCAGCACCGTCGAGCTGTCGCCCAGATCAGCCGCGCTGTCGTAATTCATCTTGTCGTCGAACTTATCGACATAGGATTGCAGCAGCGTCGAATAGCCGCTGTCATCATTGGTGTTCCACTTGTAAGAGGAGCCGTTATAGCCGCCGTCGCGCAGCAAGGTCGGCGTGCCGCCTTCCGAGGTGACATAGGCGGTATTCACCGAAATGGTCTCGGCAATGCCCGGCTGCAGCACACCGTCATCCGGGGTGACCGTATCGCTCCAGACAAACAGGCCCGGCGCCGGATCGCTGCCGGAACTATCCGTGGTCTCGGAAAACATGCTGATCAGCGAGCGCGCCGTTTCATCAAGCTGATCCTGCATCTTCGGCGCGACAACGTCGCGGATCTGCAGATTGGCCTGCAGCGAGCCTTGCGCGCTCGTATTGCCGCCGGAGCCGGCCTTGAGCGGGACCCCGTCGATATAGACGGGATTTCCGGTGCTCGTGGCACCGTAGCCGCTGGTGGCGGTGAAGGTGACGCTGCGCGGCTGCGTTTCGAAGAGAACCGTGCCGTCACTGGTATAGACGGCCATGTCGTTGTTGTCGCGCGTCGTCGTGGAAATGCCGACGATCTTGGAAATATCCGACAGCAGTTTGTCGCGCTGGTCCAGCGCATCATTGGCATTGGCGCCCGTTACCGTTGCCTGGACGACCGCATCGTTGACGGTCTTGAACTGCGAAAGCAGGTCGTTCAGCTTCGCCACATCCGTCTTGATGTTGGCGTCGGCCTGCGCGCGCACCGCCTGTACACCTTCAGACGTGGTGTTGAGCGAGTTGGCGAGATCCTGGGCATTGCTGACCGCCGTCTGGCCAAGAGAGAGTTCGCCCGGCTTCGTGGCGTAGGATTGCAGCGAATCCCGCAGTTTCGTCAGGTAGGTAGAGGGCGCAAGTTCGTAATCATTGCCGCCGAGAAGCGCCTTGAGATTGGTCAGTCCCGTATTCAGCGTATCCTGGCCTTCGGCCTGGGACTGGGCAGACAGCATCTGCTTCTGCATGACGCTGTCTGTCGAGCGCGACGTCGAAAGAATCGTCGCGCCCGTGCTGCTTGTCACCGTAGAGGCATCTCGCCGGACGTAACCCTCCGTCTGAGAGTTGGCAATGTTCTTGGACAGCACCTGCGACTGCATGCTGGTGTTGCTCAAGGCATTCTTTGCCGTATTGAGGGTCGACGAAAGCGACATGACTAGGCCCCTACTTCAATTGGATCAGCGCTTCAGTTCGGTCAGCGTATCGAGCATTTCCGATGCGGTCTGGAAGACCTTGGAGTTTGCCGTGTAGGACCGCTGCGCCACGATCATCTGCGTGAGTTCGTCGGCCAGATCGACGTTGGAGGATTCCAGCGTGTTGGTTTCGATCGAGCCGAAACTGCCGGTATTGGCAAAGCCGACGACGACCGTGCCGGATGCAGCATTCACCTGGTAGGCCGTGCCGTCCACCGTGGTCAGGTTATCCGGGCTCGGAACGGTGGCGAGCGCGATCTTGTAGAGATTGCTGGTGCTGCCATCGCTGTAGGTCGCGACGATATTGCCATCCGAATCGATATCGACGCTGGACACCGAGGCGGCAGCCGCACCGTTCACATCGCCGCCGATGGAGGAATCCGCACCGGTTTGCGTCAGCGACGACAGATCGAGATCGAGCGACAGCGTCGGATCGACGGAGCTGTCGGTGAAGGACAGGGTCGTGGAGCTGGACGAATCGAGTTCGTTGGTGCTCGAATCGAAGGTAATGGTCGTCGAACCCAGCAGGCCGCCGGAATAGGGGAAGCTCGTCTCGTCCGTCGCTTCATCGGTCCGGTAGGCGGAGACTTCCCACTCGTTGTCGGAGGTCTTCGTAAAGTAGATGTCGTACTGAATGGAGTTACCAGCATTGTCATAGGCAATGATGGAGGTCTTGTAGGTGTATTCGCTCGTCGCGGAGTTCGCACTCGCCGTGTCGCCGGTGACGGCCGTGGCGCCGGAATCGAGGTTACCCGTGAGTTCGCCAGAGGTACTGGCCGATGCCGAGACCGAAGTATCCGTGACCTTCACGGGTTCAAGACCATCGAAGCCGTTGATGACCGAGGCGGGCTCGCCATTCTCGTAGGAATAACCCAGCAGCGTATAGCCGGCGGAGTTCACCAGATAGCCATTCTCGTCGACGGTGAAATCACCGGCGCGGGTCAGGAAGACGTTGCCGGACTCGTCCTGCACCACGAAGAAGCCGTCGCCATTGATGGCCAGATCGGTATCGGAAGAGGTCGATTCGTAGGAGCCTTCCTCGGAAATCGTATAGGTCGTGGTAGAGGAAACACCACTGCCTTCACCGGCCGTAACCATGCTGGAAAATTCGGTTTCGCTGCGCTTATAGCCGGTCGTCGAAGAGTTGGAGACGTTATCGCTCACCGAACTCAATTTCGCGGATTGGGCCTTCAGACCAGACACGGCCGCATTCATGCTACCAGTAAGGCTCATAACATGTCCTCTTGTAATTCGTTCTTTGGAGATTAGGGGGTGGGCCTTGCGTGAAGCTGGCTCATAAGCAAGCCTGAAAGAAATGTGCCTCACGCGGCAGCTTTTTCATCACCAGGCAGCACCAGAGCGACTGCCTCACCGCTTTCCGCGGCCCGGGGCTTTAAACCTTTACGTCTTCTCAACGCTTTCAGGTTCATGGGCCTGCGGGCCGACCGGAGACGCAAAGGGCCTGAAAATCCTTCAGGCCCATGGCAATTCGTCGTTAGTTCCAGTCGATGCAGTAGCCGAGGAAGCGCTTGGAATCGACCGGGTCGAAGCCCAGCTTCTTGCGCAGTTTCTTCCTGAGCTTGCTGATGTGGCTTTCCACCACATTCTCTTCGACTTCCTCGTCGAAGATGCCGTAGATCGCGTTGAAGATCTGGGTCTTCGACACGCGCCGTCCACGGTTGGCGACGAGATATTCCAGAATGCGGCGCTCGCGGCGCGGCAGCGGGAAGACGTCACCGTTGATTTCCGGATCCCGGCCATCGGAGAAAACCCGGATGGGGCCGATCTCGGTATAGTTGGCAATGGCCTTCAGGCGACGGCGGATGGCCGCTGCCCGCGCCAGGATTTCCCGCGGATGTACGGGCTTGCGCACCACATCATCCACGCCGCTGTCGAACAGCGCCAGCGTCGCCTCAAGCGACGGCTGGTCGGACACGGCAATCACCGGGGCCGTCGTGCGGTCCCGGATTGCGCGCGGCAGGTCCCCGTTCCGATCTCCCTGCCCCAGCAGGAAAGCCTCGACCGCCGCAATGTCCTGTTCGGCCGCCGAAGCGACCCATTCTCCGAATTCGGCCGGGTCGAACCCGGTCGAAGGTATGCCTTCGCGTCCAAACAAGGACGTGTACCCATCTTTAACGAGCTCGCGCTCATCAACCACTACGATCATTCGTCCGCCTCCGAATCAGTGTGGTGTTTCAACAACCCATGGGTACGAATCGGAGGAGTCAGCGACAACTACTGAAAGTTAATGATAGGTATTAATAGTTGATTAACCATGATGAGCTGATTTGCACTAGATATAGTGTTCACAGCCCGAAAGACCCACAAATTTTCCGTGGAAAAAGTTAACGCAAGGCGAGGTCACGTCTTGCCTTCGCCGCTACGGATCCGATGTTGCGCACATTCTAAATCGGGCGATAGCGCGGCGGTAAATAAACTATAGGTTGTATTTATTGACAGAAATTCCAGGCGGTCGGCGTCCAGTTTCCATAGCCTGTCGCCACCAGATTGGCGATCACCCGGCAGACATATTGCTTCTGGGCCGGATTGTTATTGGGCCCGGCATGGTATCTGGCGACCGCCATGGTCCAGGTTTCATGACGCTGGTGCAGTGCCAGCAGGAAGCGTGCGGCGTAGTCGACATTGCGATGCGGCTCGAACATATCCTCCACGCTCTGAAAGGCCTCGCCATGGAAATAGTGATTGATCTGCATGCAGCCGACATCGATGAGCTTTGCCCCGCCCTGCTTCGCCTTCTGGAAGAGCTGCATGGCCTCGCCCATATTATCGGCAAACAGCGCCTTGCCCTCGACATTGAGCGCGAAGGGCTGCAGCGATCCCTTTCGCCCGGTTTCCGTCAGGCCGACAGAGTAGAGAATGCCTTCCGGAATGCCATATTTGGCGGCTGCGATGCGGATTTCACGCTCGCAGCTGCCCGCAGGGGCAGAGGCCTCAGCCCTCTCACAGGTAAAGATCAGAAGAGATGCCAGTGCTGCTGCCGCTCGCGCTGCCCGTCTCACCGGAGACAACGTCATCCAGCCTTCCTCCCGTTGTCCAATCATAGGCCGCGCCCTGCTGCTGGGCATTGCGGCTGCCATTCTGCCCCGAAGAGCCGCCCTGCATGGTCTGCTGGCCGCTTGACTGGTTTTGATTCTGATTCTGGTTGTTGGTCTGGCTGCTGTCACTGCTGCGATCCACAGGCGCCAGGCTGATCTGCACCTGATCCACCGAGAAGCCCTGGGATTTCAGCGTGTTGACGATATCGCTCTGATCCTCGTGCAATTGACGATAGGCGGCTGCCGTTTCCACCACGAGGCTGACGCTCAACTGGCCCCCCGTCAGCTTCATCGTGGCTGTGACCGTGCCGAGGCTTTCCGGGGTCATCTTGATCTTCAGCGTGTTCAAGGTGCGGTCCGTAGCCGTCTCGGAGGCCAGGGCATGGGTGGCATCCGTTCTGGCGGTGGACGTCTGGTGGCTATCCCCCAGCAATGCGGCGGCAATCCGTGCGCCATTGCTGGTATTTTCAGGCGCAATCAGCCGCTGTGAGCTCAAGACGGCGAGATTGATGGAGGATGAGCCGTCATCCAGCAGCGTGGTGTCGCTGAGGCTGGTGGTGGAACTATCCGTTGCCGCATCCAGGGTGCTGGTCTTTGACGCTGACACAAGGCTCAGCGCATCCGCGGCGCTGTCGCCCGATGCGCTCTCCGTTGTGGATGCAGCATCGGTCTCAGTCCCTGCCGTCGTTGTCTGCGCGACCTTGGAGACCGTGGCCAGGGTCTGGTTTGGCAGTGTCTGATTTGCCTGCACCGTGACGGTCTGGCTATTGGCCGTCTGGGCGGCTAGCGCCTGCGGAGGCGCCGAAAGCTCTGTCAGAAGCGAAAGTGCATCCTGGGTATTCGCCGAGGTGGCCGTCGCTGCATCATCCTGCGTCGCCGCCGCCTTGTCCTTGTCTCCAACACCGGCGAGATCGCCACTGGCAGCCGTTACGGTCTGCTGCACTGTCGCGGTCGTTGCTTCCGCTCCAACCTGAGGCGCCGCGATGGCATTGGTCAAGGTCGCCAACTGGCTGGCCTGGGTCTTGGCAATGTTCTGGGTGGAATCCTCAGCGCCTGTCTGCTGCGGCACGGCCACGGTCTGAGCGCCAGCCGGCTGCTCCGTCTGAACCCCATCCTGGCTGGCCAGATCCTTCTGGAGCAGATCGTCGGCGATGGCTGCCCGGGTAATCAGTTTTTGCACGACCTCGACGGAATCCGTGCCCGAAGCCGTCCCGGTGGTATCGGAGGCGGACGCCGATGCGGCGGTATCGGCCTGATCATCCTCAGTGCTGGCCGAGCCGTTCTGGTCGTTGCTATCCGTCGTATCGTCGTCTTTCCGGCTTACCTTGCCGGTGTCGCTCTTCGTGGGCGCGACATCCCGATCCGAAGCGGTGGCCTGGGCGTCATCACTGTCGCCGCTGTCGTCGTCGGTCTCGGCGCGCACGCTCTTCGGATCGTCGTCATCGGTTTCATGAGTGCGGTCGCTTGCCGTTTGCGACTGGCGCAGGGCCGACAGAAAACCGTCATCCTCTGTGGTTTTATCAGGGTTGCGGGAGGCGGCATAAGTGGCCGCCGCAAGACTGGACGCAGAGCCGATCGAAATTGCATTCCCCATCAGTTTACCCCCTCCCCTTTCAGAAGTTTATCGATTGCCTCAAGCTTTGCCCTGCCGTCACTGACGAAGCCGCTGAAGGCGGCATCGCTGGGATCGGTCTTTTGCGGCATCGCCTCAGCGGCCTGCTGCGAGGCCGGTGCTACGGGCTGAACAGGCGCGGAGACAGCTTTGCCGGCCGGATCCTGTTGCTGCAGGCTGTCGGATGGCGTCACGGCCATGGTGGGCGGCGGCGCTTCATTGGCGGCAACGGGTGGTGCGGTGGGCAGGCGCACGATTTCCTGCGCAATGGCGCGTGCCGCGTTCAGCAAGGCCCGGTCGGACTGGTTCAATTGATCCTCAGGAAGGCTCGCCATGCTGTTCAGGGCGTTTTGAACGTCCTCGGTGGGCAGCCTTGCCACGCCGCCATAGAGCAGAGCCTGCGGATCTCCTCCACCCGGCAGGCCGCTCAACTGATTGGCACGGTCCGCCGCCTGGGCCGCCAATGCAACCTTACCGCCAATTGCGGCCTTGCGGGCGATCCGCAGATAGACTTCCTTTTGCCGGGCCGAATCCATGGCGGCAACGGTTTCCAGTACGGCCGTCTGGTCCAGCTTGTCGTCATGATCGACGACGAGCTGGACAAAGAGGTCTACGAACTGGCTGGCATAGGGCGAATAGAGAAAGCGGCGCGCATAGCGGTTGGCATAGCCCAGCGCAGGTTCGATCTTGCCGGTATCCAGCGCAATCGACAGCGAACGGCGCAGCGCCGCCTCCTCGACAATGGTGCCGGGCGCCGTCAGCCGTGCCCAATCGTAATAGTTCAACGCCTTGGCCGGATCCTTGGCAATGGTGACATTGCCCGCCACCAGCGCCAGATAGGGAGCAAGACGGCTGTTTTTATACACCGGCAACAGATCGGCGATGGAGCCCATCATCAGCACGCCCTTGCCGGCGAGATATTTGCGCAGCACATCGGTGACACGGTTGTCGAAATGACCATTGATGTCGCGCGCCACCAGATAGTCCAGCGTGGCGGGATTGCCGCCGCTCATGGCATAGAGCAAGGCCGCATCGACATTGCGCGGGTCCTCGAAGGTATCGGCGGTGGCATTGCGCAGCCGCTTGTCCAGCCGCGACAGCACGAAGCGCTGCATTTCGCTGGCGGAATGATCGCCCTGCACCACCAGATCCTGCACATATTCAAGCGAACGCATCATCAGGTAGGGCGGCAGGCGCTCATCTTCCTGCGCCTCGGCAACAGAGGCCGTGCCGGCAAGCGCCAGCAACAGCAAAGCCCGATGAATGAGATCACGGCCAGAACGCATGGCTTATCCTTCGCCGCCCTGTATGAGGATTTCAATACGGCGATTGGCGTCGGCCAGCGGATCTTCAGGCTTCAGCAGCCTGCGATCGGCAAAACCGGAGACCTGCTTGATCCGGCTTTCGTCCAGCCCGCCCCGCACCAGCATGTAATAGGCGGCATGGGCGCGCGACATCGACAGGCCCCAATTGTCCTTGTCCGCACCGCGATAGGGCCTGCCATCGGTGTGACCGCGAATGATCACCGCACCCTTGCGTTCGGCCAGCAACTTGCCGATCTTTTCCATGGTCAGCACCATTTCGCGACGCGGCAATGCCGATCCGATATCGAACATCGGCTGGTTGCTCTGATCCGTCAGCGTCACCAGCAAACCGCCTTCGGCGGGGGTTACGATCAGCCCTTCCGCCAGCTTGCCGGCAACGCCGGAAATGCTGGCCTCGATCTCGCTCTTCAGGGCATCCGCCTGTTTCTGGGTCGCCTGCTGCTGGCTTGCATCCTCAGACTTGCCATCTGTGGCCTTCCCGTCGGTGGCCCTCCCGTCAGTGGCCTTGGCATCCATGACCTTGGCGTCACTCTGATTATCCTGCGTCTTGGCCGAGGCCGGGGTATCGGGCCTCGGTTTCGGCACGGCCATAGCCACCTGCTGCTCGCTGGGCACCGGCGGTTCGGCGGTCTCTGCCCGCTGCACCGTGCCATCCGCCTTGAATTCGAAAGGAGATGGCGGCGGAGACTGCTGCTCGGCACCAGCCACAGGCTCGGAATTGTCCTGCTGCTTTGCCTGCTGGCTTTGCGGGGCCTTGACCTGCTTGCTCCAGAAATCCGGATCGAAGGGGTCTCGATAGGCTTCCCCGCCGGAAGCGCCGGTTGAAGGACCGGAATCGTTTGCTCCGCCCTCGCCCTTGGCGCTGACATTGGCCTGCTGACCGACCTCCTGGGCAATTTCCGCCAGAACCGAATAGGGATTTTCAAAGAGATCGGCTTCGGAATAAAGCGGCTTGTCGCCCGATGTCGAGGTCATGTCCTCGCCGGTCGCGGCGGCCTTGCCCACGGTCTCGTCCTGCTCCTTGATCTTGGAGCGTTCCTTCTGCTCTTCGCCCTCGGCCTGGTCCACTGGCTTTTTCACGCCCTTGGCCGTTGGTTTTTCATCCGCAAGCTTGATCGGGTTGAAATAGCTCGCCACCGACGCCTTGGTCTGTTCGTTGGCGGCATTGACCAGCCACATGACGAGAAAGAACGCCATCATGGCCGTCATGAAGTCGGCATAGGCGATCTTCCACGCGCCGCCGTGATGGCCATCGTGATCGCCGCCGGCATGCCGCTTGATGATGATCTCATTCTTGCCGTGATGATGGTTTTCGGCGTCGCTCATTCCAGAACTTTCTTCAGGCTGGCCGTCCATGCGGAAATGCGGGTGACGAGCGCTGTCTCTTCAATATCCACCGACAGATCGAGATCTTCGGTTTCGATGTGACGCAGCAGCGCCTGTTGCTCCGGCAGGAGGCCTTGCAGGATTTCGAAGAGACGGCGCGGGCCGCGCACGGTGACGTGACCGGCCTCCCCTTCGAGGATGGCTGACCGGATGAGCGCGGCGAGATCCACCACCGCCTTTTCCGTCAACAGATCGGACACCACCGGCGCCAGGGCAGCGACCGCCTGCTCACCCACCGAAGCGGCCAGCGCGGACGCAATTTTCGTGAGGCCCGCCTGGATCGCCTGCGACAGCATCTGATTGTACCGCTCCTCCAGCGCTGCCATGGCCTCACGGTGCGCCGTCTCCATCGCTTCGCTTTCGCGCGCATGGGCTTCAATCAATTCCTGCCTCGCCGCCCCATAGCCCTCTTCATAGGCCTGACGGCGTTCCTGCTCGATATCGACAGGATCCGGCTCCGGCAATCCCAGCATCGGCATGTCATCATCGAGCCCGGACGGCTCAAACGCCAGGTCATCCAGGACGAGCGCCGGCGGTTCCGGGGCTGAAAAATCCTTCAGATAGCGGGCAAGCGTCATGCTCATCGCGGGATTTCCCTGTCAAAAGGCGGCTCAGACGAAGTTATGGCGCCCAGATTGATCACGTTACCTCTCCGGTATCGGGAAGCATGGCTCACCGCCGCATTCACCCCCACCGAATCTTGCCATTGGCCGGGACGGCGCAGAAAGCGCCCTTCCAAGGATGGCAGTCTCCGAAACTAGGCACGCAAACTTGCGCGAGGATGATTTGAAAGCCGTAAATTTTCCGAGAAGACAGCAGACCGTGTCGAAAGGAGCCTTGCGCCAAAACGGGTCGCAAACCTAAACCATTTGCCGAAAAAGCGTTGGACCGCGCCAGGGCAGTTGCGCGGTCCAACAGTTCCACCAGATGCCGATGACCGGCGGCATGGCAGAATTTCCAAATGAAACTTGCCGTATTTGCTGCGCATTCCGCCGCATTACAGCGCCGTGCGTTTTATCAAACACACAAAGGACGCTGAAACACATTAGATCTGCTGCAGGATGCGTCTGTCTGCCCCATAAAAGCGGCCCCCGGCCAGATTTCTGCTTTCGTTTGTCTTCCAGGGAAAATTCCGGTTTTCCCTGACAAACTCCAGCCGGAAGCCTTGAAAGCAAAGCCTTACTGGAAGAGCTTGAGAATGCTTTCGGCGTTGGTATTGGCGATGGACAGCGACTGGATACCGAGCTGCTGCTGCGTCTGCAGCGCCTTGATCTTGGTCGACTCTTCGTTCATGTCCGCATCCACCAGACGGCCGACGCCCTTCTCGATAGTGTCGCTGAGATCGGCCACGAAGTTGTTCTGCATTTCAATACGGCTGCTGATGGCGCCGAGCGTCGATGCCGAATCGGTCAGCGTCTGGAGCATGGTGTCGACGGCCGAGATCATGCCATCCAGCTCGCTGTCGCTCATCGAAGTGGTCAGGGCGATTTCCGTGCCGGATGCCGTGGTGGTGGAATCGGCGTTGAGAAGATAATAGGTGCCGGTGGTCGTCGTCGTACCGGATGCATAGGTAACCGCGGTATCGCGCGTCAAAATGCCCCGGTTTGCATCGTCGGTATCGATCAGGACCGATTCGCTGGTATCAAATTTCAGCGTGGTCACTGAAACGGATCCGTCGCTGGCGCGGTTGAAGGAGCCGACCATTTCCTTGACGCCGGGCGCAGTGGTCGAGGCATTATAGAGCCAGTTTTCGCCGGAGAAGGACGCTGATTCGGAAATGGATTTGAGCTGGTTCTTCAGCTCCGAGAGTTCCTGATTGATCTTTTCCTTGTCAACACCAGGTTCACGGGCAGCGACCAGCTTGCTCTTGATGTCGCTGACCACGTCGACCGCCGATTCGAGACCCGTATAGGCCGTATCGGCCTTGGAGGCACCGAGGCCCAAGGCGTCCTGAACGGTCTGAAGCGCCTTGTTGTCGGAGCGCATCGTGGTGGCAATCGACCAGTAGGCGGCGTTATCGGCTGCGGTCTCCACCTTGTAGCCCGATGAGATACGGGCCTGGGTGGTTTGCATGTTCTGGTCGATCGAACGGAGGGTCTGAAGCGCCGCCATTGCGGCGGTGTTGGTCATGATACTGGTCATTAGATGCCCCATCTAGGTTACGGGACATGCCGGATTGATAAGGAGAACCGGCAACGCTGGTTTGCTTCATGCAGTCCGGCCACATTCTTGCCCTGGCGGCCAGCCCAGCGTTTACTTTACGTTAACCTAAACCGGAGTGGTTAACAAATCGTTAACGCCGTTAGGAACTTTTTAAACTCTGTAAACCAAACATGAATTTTTTCAAGCGTCGCGTGTAGAGAAACGGAAAAAGCCGCAGCATCCGCTGCGGCCTTTCGAAGCTCTTGAAAGATAGGAAGTGGAAGCCTTAGCCGCCCTGGAAGAGCGACAGGATCGACTGCGAGTTGGAGTTGGCGATCGACAGAGACTGGATACCCAGCTGCTGCTGCGTCTGCAGCGCCTTGAGCTTGGTCGATTCCTCGTTCATGTCGGCATCCACCAGGCGGCCCACGCCGGTGTCGATGGCATCGCTCAGGTCGGCCACGAAGGCGTCCTGCATCTTCAGGCGCGACGTGGTGGCGCCGAGGGTAGACGCGGCATCGGTCATGTTTTGCAGCATCTTGTCGACCGACGCAATCATGCCGTCGATATCATTATCGGTAGTGGTGGAAGACAGGGTGACTTCCGTACCGGTACCCGTGCCTGCGGTCGAAGAGATCAGGTAATAGGTCCCGGTTGTTGTCGTCGTGCCGCTGGAGTAGGTGGCAGATGTACCAGCCGTCAACAGACCACCGGACGCTGCTGCGTCATTCACGAGGATCGAGCTGCTTGTGTCGAACGAGATCGTCTTGACGGAAACGTTGCCATCCGAGCCACGCACGAAGGAGCCAACCATTTCCTGCGTGGTGCCGGAGCCGACGCTGTCGTCATAGAGCCAGTTTTCACCGTTGAAGGAAGCCGACTTGGAAATCGAAGAGAGCTGATTCTTCAACTCGGTCAGTTCCTTGTTGATCTTTTCCTTGTCAACGCCCGGTTCGCGAGCGGCAACCAGCTTGGCCTTGATGTCGGATACGACGTCGATGGCCGATTCCATCCCGGTATAAGCCGTGTCTGTTTTTGCGGAGCCGAGACCTATCGCGTCCTGAACGGCGCCGAGCGCCTTGTTGTCCGAACGCATGGTGGTGGCAATCGACCAGTAAGCCGCGTTGTCGGAAGCCTTTTCAACCTTGTAGCCGGAAGAGATGCGGCTCTGCGTCGTATTCATTTCATCTGCGATGCTGCGCAGGGTGTTCAAGGCTGCAATGGCTGCGTTATTGGTCAGCAAGCTCGTCATAGGGTGCCCCTTAAGGTCTTTGAATAGCCGGGACAGGCCGGATTGAACCGGCAACATTGGTCAGCTTCATGCCCGCCGAGTCTTTTCCCTTTGCTCGGCCCAACGCTTTGGTGAGCTCAGAAAACACCATCATGGTTAACGAAGATTAAACGCCGTCTAAAAAAATTAACCATAAAATTCAAATACCAATCAAATGACGCGGAACGGCAGAGACAAGCCCTTCAAAGCAAAAGGCCGCGACAAAATCGCGGCCTTTATGTTCAAGATAGAGCGAAGTCTCCACTTCGGTAGAAAATAGAAACAGATCTTCGACGTGCCTGAACCGCTTCGCCGACAGATTGCGGCCAAGTGGCACAGAGCGCCTATCATTAACCCTGGAAGAGCGACAGGATCGAAGAGGAGTTGGAATTGGCGATCGACAGAGACTGGATACCGAGCTGCTGCTGCGTCTGCAGTGCCTTCAGCTTGGTCGATTCCTCGTTCATGTCCGCATCCACCAGTCGGCCCACACCAGTATCGATGGTATCGCTCAGGTCGGCCACGAAAGCGTCCTGCATCTTCAGGCGCGAGGTGGTGGCGCCGATCGTTGCAGCAGCATCGGTCATGCTTGTCAGCATCTTGTCAACCGCGGAAACCATGCCGTCGATATCATTATCGGTGGTGGTGGAAGACAGGGTGACTTCCGTACCTGTACCGCTGCCTGCGGCCGAGGAGATCAGGTAGTAGGTTCCGGTCGTTGTCGTCGTGCCGCTGGTGTAGGTAGCAGATGTACCAGCCGTCAACAGGCCACCAGAAGCGTCCGCGTCGTTAATGAGCATCGAGTCGGACGTATCGAACGTGATCGTCTTGACGGAAACATTGCCATCTGCGCCACGAACGAAGGAGCCAACCATTTCCTGCGTGGTGCCAGAGGTGTTGCTGTCGTCATAGAGCCAGTTTTCACCGTTGAAGGAAGCCGACTTGGAAATCGACGTCAGCTGGTTCTTCAGCTCGGTCAGTTCCTTGTTGATCTTTTCCTTGTCAACGCCCGGTTCGCGAGCAGCAACCAGCTTGGCCTTGATGTCGGAGACAACGTCGATGGCCGATTCCAGACCGGTATAGGCCGTATCCGTCTTGGCTGCACCGAGACCGATGGCGTCCTGGACAGCGCCGAGCGCCTTGTTGTCGGAGCGCATGGTGGTCGCGATCGACCAGTACGCAGCGTTGTCGGAAGCGTTCTCAACCTTGTAGCCGGAAGAGATACGGTTCTGCGTGGTGTTCATATCGGAGCTGATCGAACGCAGAGTATTGAGTGCAGAAATTGCAGCGTTGTTGGTGATAATGCTTGTCATAGGTACTGCCCCTTATTGACAGAAAACGAAAGGGACATGCCAGGACTCTGAATTTACCCGGCAGACGGCAGCGAGCTTCATGCGATTAACTTTTACTTAATACTAGTTAACCCGCCGTCTTGATGATTTCATTCAACACCGTTAGGGTTAATATTTGCTAAAACTCCAAATTTATTTTTTTGTTTTGTGATGCAACTAAAGCATAATCAGACCGGAGTGAGACGAGGACGGCCAAGATTATGCTTCAAAAAGAAAATGTTAGAGCGCGGATCTGATCCAATCAGATCGGCGCTCTAACAAATGGCAAGCCCAAAACGGGAATGGCCGGGGACGAGCCCCGGCCATTTTTATGCCTTGTGATGTTCTCGCTTAGCGGAACAGCGACAGTACATTTTCCGAATTGGAATTGGCGATGGACAACGCCTGAATGCCGAGCTGCTGCTGCGTCTGCAGCGCCTTGAGCTTGGTCGATTCCTCGTTCATGTCGGCATCGACAAGCTTGCCAACGCCTTCCGTCAGCGTATCGCTGAGGTCCTTGGCGAAGCTCGACTGACTTTCGATACGGCTCTTGGTCGCGCCGATCGTTGCACCAGCATCGGTCATATTCGACAGCATCTTGTCGACCGAAGCAATCATGCCGTCGATATCGTTATCGGTGGTGGTAGAAGACAGAGATACTTCCGTACCGGAACCGCTGCCTGCGGCCGAGGAGATCAAGTAGTAGGTCCCGGTCGTCGTCGTCGTGCCGCTGGTGTAGGTGGCAGATGTACCAGCCGTCAACAGGCCACCAGAAGCGTCTGCGTCGTTAATGAGCATCGAGTCGGACGTATCGAAGCTGATCGTCTTGACCGAAACATTGCCATCTGCGCCACGAACGAAGGAGCCAACCATTTCCTGCGTGGTGCCAGAGGTGTTGCTGTCGTCATAGAGCCAGTTTTCACCGTTGAAGGAAGCCGACTTGGAAATCGACGTCAGCTGGTTCTTCAGCTCGGTCAGTTCCTTGTTGATCTTGTCCTTGTCAACGCCCGGTTCGCGAGCAGCAACCAGCTTGGCCTTGATGTCGGAAACGACGTCGATAGCGGCTTCCATGCCGGTATAGGCGGTGTCGGTCTTGGCAGCGCCCATGCCGAGGGCGTCTTCGACAGCGGACATGGCCTTGGTGTCGGAACGCATGGTGGTCGCGATCGACCAGTAGGCAGCGTTATCGGAAGCATTCTCGACCTTGTAGCCGGAAGAGATGCGGCCCTGGGTGGTGTCGAGCTGGTCGCTGATGGAACGCAGGGTCTTGAGGGCGGCGATAGCCGAAGTATTGGTATTGATGCTGGTCATGGGTCTGTCCCTTGATACACGATACAAAAGAGGGACATGCCGGGTTCCATACCGGCAGAGACGATCGACGTCATGTCAATTAACTGATGTAGAAATTAACTCGTCTCTGACACCCAAAAAACCACGGGCGCCTTAAGTTAGCTTCAAAAGACATAGTGAATCGACGGTGAATCGACCGCAAAAGCGGCCTTAACCATGACGGAAGCGCACTCAAGCACCTCTATGGTTTACGAAGACTTAAGCCGCGAAAGGTTTTCGAGAATTTTACGAAAAAGAGCGCACAAGGCTGCCCACCAGCAGATTCCAGCCATCGATCAACACGAAGAACAGGATCTTGAACGGCAGGGAAATCGAGGTTGGCGGCAGCATCATCATTCCCATGGCCATGGTGATGGTCGAGACGATCATGTCGATGACGAGGAAAGGCAGGATGATCAGGAAGCCGATCTCGAAGCCGCGCCGGATTTCCGACAGCATGAAGGCGGGCACCAGCACCCGGTAATCCACCTTGCCTTCCACGACAGGCGTCTGCCCGCGCTCATTGGCAAGGTCCACGAAGAGCTTCAGGTCCTTGTCGCGGGTGTTGCGGGTCATGAAGGTGCGAAAGGGTTCTGCGATCCGCTGCGCGGCATCCGCTTCGCTCAACTGATTGTCCAGGAGCGGGCGCACCCCTTCCCGCCAGGCCTGATCCATGGTCGGCGTCATGACATAAAAGGTCATGAACAGCGCAAGGCTGGTGAGGATCATGTTCGACGGTGTCGTCGAAAGCCCCATGCCTGAGCGAAGGATGGAAAAGGCAATCACAAAGCGTGGAAAGCTGGTGACCATGATCAGGATGCCGGGCGCGACCGACAATATGGTCAAAAGCCCGAAGGTCCGGATAATCCAGGCAGCAACCGACCCGTCGACCGGCGCGTTCAGGAAGTTTGACGGAAATTGCTGCGCCTGGGCAATCTCCGGAACCGCGATCATGGCGGCCAGAAGGATAAGGTATCGAATCATTCGATGACAAACGTCCTGAACATGATCTTCGATACCCGTCCTTCGGAACGCACGTCAACTCGCTCCTGAAGATCTTCCCGTAAATATTCGAAGCCGCGCGGGCCCTGAATCTGCTGGAGCGACACGGTGCGCATATAGGCGACGATATCCTGGTGGATGCTTTCAGCCAGCGCCGTATCCACCGGTCCCTTGAAGACCAGCGCCACTTCCAGCCGGATCCAGTTTTCTGAAGGATAGGCCAGATTGGTGGTGATCGGATCGAGTTGCACGACGCCTGCGGCAGCACCCGGCATTTTCGGCAGGCCTTCGGCCCCCTTCTCCCCCTTGCCGCCGTGCTCGGCCTTCTTTTCCTCGGCCGCCTTCTGCTCTTCCTGGGCCTGCTTGACCTTGGGCGCCACCATGGTGCCCACCAGCCAACCGCCGCCGCCGCCAACAACCGTCAATCCGGCAAGGGCGGCAATCAGCAGCAGGGGGGAGGCCTTCTTCTGCGGGCCTTCAAGGGCGGGTACGTCTGCCATCGTGAATTCCATTCGAGGAAAAGGTCCGCCAAGTGGCGGAACCTGGCCTTTAAAGCACATTGCGGCTGATGAGCCTCAACGTGCTTTAAGTTCTTGTTTTAACGCATGTCGCTATTGCAAAACCGCTGCACACTTTTGCGCGACATGCTTTAGAGTGTTTCCGAACGAACAAGCCCCCAGGGGACTTGTCCGCAGTGCAAATATCCGGCGCCCAAGCGTTAGAAGGGCGAGAACATATCCACCACCTGCTGACCCACCGGCGGCTGCTGGATTTCCGTCAGGCGGCCACGGCCACCGTAGGAGATGCGGGCTTCGGCGATCTTTTCGTAGGAGATGGTGTTGCTGGAATCGACATCCTGCGGCCTGACGATACCCGCCACGTTCAGAATGCGGATTTCGTGATTGACGCGCACTTCCTGAGAACCGCTGATCAACAGATTGCCATTTTCCAGAATGCCGGTCACCACCGCCGCCACCTTCAGCGTCAGGCTTTCGGAGCGGTTGATCGAGCCCTTGCCATCGGTGGAGGTCGAGGAGTCGGTGCTCATGTCACCATCGGCGTCCGGTGGCGTGATGCCGAACAGATTGATGACCGAAGACCATTTCAGCGAGGTGGAATTGGTCCGCTCCCGCTTGGTGTCGTTCGAGAACTTGGCCTTGTCGGCAATCGAGATGTTGACGGTCAGAAGGTCACCGACATGCAGGGCGCGCGAATCCTTGAACAGCGCCGCCTGATTGTCGCTCCACAGCGAATAGCCGTTGCTGACGGTCTTGGCCTGTTTCGGATAGGAGGAAAGCTGCGGGGTCTGGCTGTAGGTCAGGCCGCTGCCAATCGGGCTCATGGCCGGCGCATTGCCGATTTCCTTGAGGGTCTGGTTTCCACAGCCGGTCAGGATGACGCTGAGAAACAGAACAGCGCTGCGTTTGGTCATGAGGGGTCCTTCGAGGTATTGGGGTCAGCGGCGCTCGACATGATGGCGGCGACCTGCGCGGCCTGATCGGGGCTCATTTCGCTGAGAATGAGACTGGACTGCTTGGGCGGAAGCTTCATGATGATGGCAGCCGCCAGCATCACATCGACCTTCTCCAGTTGCGGAGCGGCGGCATCCGCCTTCATGTTCTTGTAGATATCCACCAGACCCAGCTGTGCCTGCTGCATGAAGGCGTCGCGGCGCGACAGCCAGTCCTGATACTCGGCCTTGCGCTTTTCCAGAATGGCGATGCGGTCATTGACCTCGCCCTGCAACTTTTCCAGATCCTGCTTCTGCAAGAGATAACGCTGGTCACGCGCGGGATCGGCAATATTGGTGCAGAAGCGCTGGATCTCGTCCATGCTGGCATTGGAGCCCGGCAGCGCTTCCTGAGCGCTGCTTGCCAGCCCGGTCACCATCAGAAGGGCGGCGGCGCCGCAAAGCCGGCTCAGGCTGGAACGGAAGGAAAACCGGTTCAGGATCATTGCAGGACGAGCTCCGCTTGCAGGGCGCCGGCCGACTTGATGCCCTGGAGGATGGCAATGATGCCATCGGGCTTCACGCCGATGCTGTTGAGACCGGACACGAGGGTGCGCAGATCCGGACCTTCAAGGGTGGCAACCGTACCGCCATCCTTGCTGGCAACGATATCGGTCTGCGGCTGCACGGCAGTGCGGCCATTGGAAAAGGCCTGCGGCTGCACCACCTGCGGCGTCTCGTTGACCTGCACGGTGAGCGTGCCATAGCTGACGGCCACTTTGGAGACGCGCACATCCGCGCCGATGACGATGGTGCCGGTGCGCTCGTTGATCACCACCTTGGCAGGCGTATCGGTTTCAACGATAAGGTTTTCGATATCGGCCATCAGTTGGGTGAGATCGGCGGGGCCGGGTTTCTGAACCACGACTTCCTGGCTGTCGCGTGCTTCGGCGATACGGGTGCCGAAAGCGGTCTGCGAATAGGCATTGATGCGTTTTGCCATGCCAAGAGCGGTCGAAAAATCCGGATTGCGCAATTGCAGCACCAGATTGGCCGTATCCTTGAACTTGGAGGGCAGTTCCCGCTCGATGATCGCGCCGTTCGGCACGCGGCCGGAAGTGGTGACACCTTCCTGCACCGTTGCGGCCTGGCCCTGCGCGGTAAAGCCGGAGACCACCACGGAGCCCTGCGCCACCGCATAGATCTGACCGTCGGCACCGGACAGCGAAGTCATGACCAGCGTGCCGCCGCGCAGCGAGGTGGAATCACCCAGCGAGCTGACGGTGGCGTCGATACGGCTGCCAGGGCTGGCAAAGGGCGGCAGGTTGGCCGTCACCATGACGGCGGCGACGTTCTTGGCTGCGGACTGGCCGCCCTGGGTGGAAATGCCCAGGTTTTGCAGCATGGCCCGCATGGATTGTTCGGTAAAGGGCGAGGAGCGCAGGCTATCGCCCGTGCCCTGGAGACCGACGACGAGGCCGTAACCGATCAACTGGTTGTCGCGGCCCGATTGCAGGGAGGCGATGTCCTTGATCCGCGATCCTTGTGACAGGGCCGGACCGGCGCATGCCAGCACCAGGGCCATCACGATTGCGAGGGAAGGAAGGCGGAACGTCATTTTGCCATCACCTGCACTGTGCCGTCGGCCATGACCGTCCCCGTGACGATCTGGCCGGAATCGAGATTACGGACGCGGATGACATCGCCGATATTGGCGTCGTCCATCGGGCTTCCGGTTGCGGAAATGGTCAGGCTGCCGATATTGAAAACCAGCCTCAACCGGTCGCCGCGCGTCACGGCATAGGGTTTTTTCAAGGCGGCCAGCGGAATGGTGCGGCCCGCCAGCAGGGTCTTGGTGGACAGCATGCCGATCACCTGCGAGGGATCGGCCGCATAACCACCGACAAGATTGGGATTGGTGACTTTCACCGTATCGAGCTTGCTGGGCGCAATCACCTCGCCGGGATAGATCGTATCCGTTGGCACCACGGCCAGGCGATCCTTGGCGATAGCCGCATCCGGCATGCCAAGACCAAGCATGGCGGCAACGGCCGCCCCGCACAGTCCCATTCCCATCATCCGGCGAAACATCATGTTTGCCCTCCAGCCGTTACTTCAGGTTTTGGCTGACCACCTTCGACATTTCGTCAGCCGTCGTGATCACTTTCGAGTTCATTTCATAGGCGCGCTGCGCCGAAATCAGATTGGTGATTTCGGTTACGGAATCGACGTTGGAGGATTCCAGGTAATTCTGTTTCAGGTAGCCATAGCCGGTGTCGCCGGGCACGCCGTTGATCGGCTGGCCGGAGGATGGCGTTTCCTGGAAGAGGTTGTCGCCGATGGCCTTCAGGCCTGCCTCGTTGACGAAGGCGGAGAGTTCGAGCTGGCCAAGCGTCGTATAGGTGGTGCTAGAGCCCTGGAGCACCGAAACCTCGCCCGATTCGCTGATCTTCACCTCGGTGGCATCGGAGGGAATGGTGATGTTCGGCAGGATCTTGTAGCCTTCCGTCGTCACCAGATTGCCGTCGGCATCCTTGTTGAGCGCGCCGGCGCGGGTGTAATAGGTGGTGTTGCCATCGGCGCTCTGCACTTGCAGATAGCCGCGCCCGACAATGGCCACGTCCAGCTCGTTATCGGTCTGGGTCAATTCACCCTGCGAATGCAGGGTGCGGATGGCCGCCGTCTGCACGCCGAGACCGATATTGGCGCCTTCCGGCACGGCGGACTGGTTGGCGCGGTTGGCCACGCCCACGGCCTTTTCGCTCTGGTAGAGAAGGTCGGAAAACTCGGCGCGCGACTTCTTGAAGCCGGTGGTGTTGATGTTGGCGATGTTGTGGGCAATGACCTCCAGATTGGTCTGCTGGGCATCCATGCCGGTGGCTGCAATTGCAAGGGCTCTCATTTGCTGCTCTTTCCTGGGGTCTTGAGTACCGTGGCCTTTGAAGGCCGGCTGCTCTGTCACTGTCCTTTGTCGCAGGTTGGAACCGGGCCCTGCGTCACGCCGCTTTCAAAGGGTTCAGATCTGCATTTTGGTAATATCGAGATAGGCCGAGACCAGCTTGTCGCGCAGCGCAATCGCCGTCTGCAGCGACTGGTCGGCCTGCATCACCGCATCCACCACCTGACGGGTGGACACCTTGCCGGCCATGCCGCCGAGCGAAGCGCTTTCGGCAGCCTTCAGGCTGTCGGCGGCCGTGGTCATCATGTTGCCCAGCACTTCGCCGAAGCCGAGACCGGTCGTAGTGCCGGGCGTGCTGTTTTCGGCGGTGATGCCGCTGGAGGAGGACATGCCGAGCGATGCGGTCATGCCCGTGGCGGTGCTGCTGCCGGTTTCAGACGTGGAAAGCCCACTGATTTTGCTGATGGAATCGATCATTGTGAGCTCTTCAGAAGGTCGAGGGTGGAGGTGATCAGGTCTCGGGTCTGCTTGACGGACTGAAGATTGGCTTCATAGGTCCGGTTGGCTTCGCGCATGTCACCCATTTCGATCAGCACGTTGACATTGGGCATTTTCACATAGCCCTTGGCATCGGCGGCCGGATTGCCGGGATCGTATTCCTCGACGAATTTCGACTGGTCGAAACCCAGCTTCTCTACCTTCACCACCTGGGCACCCGTCAGCCGGTCCACTTCCGAGCCGAAGGTAATCGTCTTGCGGCGATAGGGGTCTGCGCCGGGCGTATCGCCGGTGCTCTGGGCGTTGGCAATGTTTTCCGAAACGATCCTGAGGCGGGTGGCCTGGGCTTCCAGGCCGCTGCCGGCAATCTTCAGGGCGGACGAAAGGGGATCTGTGGCTGTCACGGAATCCATCGGCTTACCTCTTCACTGTCATCAGCATCATGCGATTAAAGCTGTTCACCAGGTTCGTGTTGAGCTGGTGCTGCCGCTGAATTTCGCCCATCTTGGACATCTCGTCAGACAGGGACACCGAGTTGCCGGAGACCTGGACGCCGATCTCACCATTGAGCGGCGCGTCCCGGACTTCGACATCGAGATCGCTGTTGAGTTCGTTGGAGGCGAAATGCTTCGGGTTGGTGCGCGCCATGGCCATGGACTGGCCGGCGAGCATGGCGTTGAAGGGCGTAATGTCCTTCGAGGTATATTTTGGCGTGTTGGCGTTGGCGATGTTGCCAGCAACGACTTCCTGACGCAGCGAAAGCCATTCGGCCTGCCGGGATGCCAAGTCAAAAAGCTGAATAGGTTGCATGGGCGTTCTCCAATCTACGCTCTGGAGACTAGGCCGGTAATCTTGCGTGGGACTTACGGAAAAACCGTTCTGAGACGATGGCGAATTTTTATTAAGGAATAAAATATGTGTTTGATAAAATTTGATTTTTTTAAACAGAGCAAAAGGCCGCGCACCCGCGCGGCCTGCTTTCGGAAAAAGGGACGTGAAGCCTGTTTGCCGAGGTGGACAGACCTGTCAGCGGTTCTCGTAGATCTGACCCGTCGTGGTGACGATCACCCACTTGCCGTTGCGCATTTCCAGCGTGGCGACGCGGCTGTTGTCGGGCAGGATCGAGCCGATCTGCACCATGAACATGCCGCTGGAATCCTCAATCAGCGCCCGGCCATTGGCCACATGCAGCAGGCGGAAGGCATTGCCCGGAAAGGGCTGCTGTTCCTCCATGGGCTTGCGGTTGCTCACGTCACGGCCGGTTTCAGAAACCGTGGCGGTTGCCAGCGGATCGAGAGTATCGGGAACCTTCTGCTGATGGTCCTCCCGCGCGACGAGCGCCAGCGGCGAGACGCTGAAGACATTGCGCGCCTCGGTTTCCGGCAGGTCGCGGGTATGATCCATGGGCTTGACACGCAGGCCGAATTTTTCCGGATTGAAAAAGACATACCAGGGAAACATCGCCGCGCTGCAGGCCAGCATCACACCGGTGGCCGCCAGCACGCGATCCGTCAGCACGCTCTGCCGCGACTTGGCCTTGGCGGGCCTGACAGGCTCGTCGGCGTCGAATTCGTTGAGATCAGCCTCGTACTCTTGCATTGCCGTTTCCAGAGGTGTTTGCCGCCTTTAGCGCATGCGCAAGATCCGCATAGGCATCCGGGGTGGGTCGGTCGGAGGGGGTCTGCTTCAAGACCTCGTAGAGGATGGGAACCTGCTTGATCGCCATGTCGAGATCAGGATCGCTGCCTGGGCGATAGCCGCCGATCAACCGGAGGTCGCGGGTTTCCTCGAAGCGGTGGATAAGGGTCTTGAGCCGCGCCACCAGTTTTTCCTGATCGGACGTCCAGGCCTTGCGGGCCAGACGGGAAATGGAAGACAGCGGATTGATCGGCGGATAGCGCCCCTCATCCGCCAGGCTGCGGTCCAGCACGATGTGCCCATCCAGAATACCACGGGTGGAGTCGGCAATGGGGTCGTTGTGATTGTCGCCATCGACGAGGATGGAGATGATCGCCGTGATCGTGCCCTTGCCTTCTTCGCCCGGCCCTGCCCGCTCCAGAAGCTTCGGCAGTTCGGTGAAGACGGAGGCTGGAAAGCCTCGGGCAATCGGCGCCTCGCCCGCAGCCGTCGCCACCTCGCGGATTGCATGGGCAAAACGGGTAATGCTGTCGGCGATGAACAGGACGTTTTCGCCCTGATCGCGGAAATGCTCGGCAATGGTCATGGCGGTCAGCGGCGCCATCTTGCGCAGCATCGGGCTCTCATCGCTGGTTGCCACCACGGCCACGGTCTTGGCCATATTGCCAGCCAGCGTGTCCTCGATGAATTCGCGCACTTCGCGGCCACGCTCGCCGACCAGCGCAATCACCACCTTGTCGAAGGCATCGGCGCGCGCCAGCATCGACAAAAGCGTGGATTTGCCGACGCCGGAGCCTGCAAAAATGCCCAGACGCTGACCGAGGCATAGCGGCGAAAAGATATCGATGGCCTTCACCCCGGTGCGAAAGCCCTGCTCCACCCGCTGCCGGCCCATGGAAGGCGGCGCGGTATTGGCGATGGGCCGCCGTTCCAGCCCGGGCATGATCGGACCGAGCCCGTCGATGGGGTCGCCCAGGGCATTGATGGTGCGTCCGCACCAGCCATCCTGGGCGGCGACGCGGAAGGCACCCTTGCGGATCACCGTATCGCCGATGGCGATCGGTTCCCCCGGTTCGATGGGGCAGACATAGGCAAGGTCGGGCTCGACCCGCACCACTTCGCCGAGATGAATGCCCTTGGGGCTGCGATGGGCGACGAAATCACCGAGATGCAAATGTTTGGACAGACCGGACACCGTGTAATGCCCCGCCGCGATGGTGCGCACGTGGCCGCCATGGGTCACCGAATGTTCCGGCGATGCATAGCGGCCCGCAAGGGCTGCAAGGGCCGCAAGCTTGCGATTCTGGGGAATCTGGGGGTCGAAGTCCACGGTCACGGATGCCCTTCATCGTAAAATCTTGCAACGCCAACCTGTTTGCGCCGCGCTTCCGGTTGATTACTTGCTGCCACCGAGCGCCTTGATGGTTTCCGCCAGGCTGTTTTCGGTCTGGCCCATCACGGAGGAAACGCTTTCGAAGGCGCGGCTCACCTGGATGAGCTGCGTCATCTCCTGCACGCCATTGACGTTGGATTGCTCGATATAGCCCTGAAGGACGCCGACGGAGGGATTGTCCACTACAGGCTGCGGCTGCTGCGTGGTGGTGATGGCGCTGTTGTCGTAGCGCAGATAGCCTTTGGAAACATCGGCCTGGAAAAGCCCGATCTGGGAAATCTGCCGGCCATTCTGGACGATGGTGCCGTCGCGGCCGACATGGACTTCACCGCCGGTGCGGTCGAGCTGGATCGGCGCGCCACCGGTATCGAGCACGCGGTAGCCGCGCACGGAGACCAGTTCGCCGGTATCGGTGAGGGTAAAGCGGCCATCGCGCGTCAGCACCCGGCCAGCCGGCGTTTCCAGGCTGAACCAGGCATCGCCCTTGACGGCGAAGTCGAGATCGTTGCCGGTACGCTGCAATTCGCCGTTGCGCTCGGAGAGATAGTCATTGCCTTGGGAAACGAAGGCGACCTTGGCATTGAGATCATTGCCGGTCTTGCTCAGCACCTCGTCGAATTTCACTTCCGTGCCGCGAAAGCCGACCGTGTTGATATTGGCCATATTGTCGGCAATGGTCGTCAGGCGCTTGTCGAGGGCGCGCTGCGCCGACAGGGATACGTACATTCCCGATTGCATGTCTTTACCTCCAAGCCTCAGCTTACCAAGACCAGCAGGGCCTGACGCTTCCGGCAGCCGCTGCCCGCAGGGTTCATCCTGCCTTGCCTTGCGCCTGCACATTGAAGCCGTCACGGTTGCTCGCCTCCATCATGGAACGTGGATGACCGTTCGTCTTTTTTCTTCTTGCCGGAAAATGCTTGTGCGAAACTGGCCGTGCATGACGGCCTGCTGAATCACCCGTTCATCAGCCTCACGCAAGGCAGGCTGCCTATCGGTTGCAGTGATAAGAAACGTGCGAATGAAGGCGCAACATGAACATCATCATCGGATTCATCATTACCGTTGGCTGTGTGCTTGGCGGCTTCATGGCCATGGGCGGCCACATCGAGGTCCTTGTCCAACCGTTCGAACTTGTGATCATCGGCGGTGCCGGCGTCGGCGCTTTCATCATGGGCAACCCGATGAAGGTGGTGAAGGATTCCGGCAAGGCCATCGGGGAGGCGTTCAAGAACGCCATTCCCAAGGAGCGCGCCTATCTCGACGTGCTTGGCGTTCTCTATTCGCTGATGCGTGACCTGCGCACCAAGTCGCGCAACGAGATCGAAGCCCATATCGACAACCCGGAGGAGTCCTCGATCTTCCAGGTTGCGCCGTCAGTTCTGAAAAACAAGGAATTGACCGCCTTCATCTGCGACTATGTCCGCCTGATCATCATCGGCAATGCCCGCAGCCACGAAATCGAAGCGCTCATGGATGAGGAAATCAACACCATCCTCCATGACAAGATGAAACCCTACAACTCCATCCTGGCCATCGGCGACAGCTTCCCGGCCATCGGTATCATCGCCGCCGTTCTCGGGGTTATCAAGGCCATGGCGAAGATCAACGAATCGCCGGAGGTTCTGGGCGGCCTCATCGGCGCCGCTCTCGTCGGCACCATGCTCGGTATCTTCCTGTCCTACTGCCTTTGCAACCCGCTCACCTCGCAGATCAAGATCGTCCGCACCAAGCAGCATCGCCTCTATATCATCGTCAAGCAGACGCTTCTGGCCTATATGAATGGTTCGGTTCCGCAGGTGGCGCTGGAATATGGCCGCAAGACCATTTCCTCCTATGAACGGCCCTCCATCGATGCGGTCGAGCAGGAAATGATGAATCCAGGCGGCGGCAACGAAAAGGCGGCCTGATCATGAACGCGCAAACCTCGTCCTCTCACCCTGCCATGGACCACGCCCTGCTGGCGCGGCTGACCGGCGGCCTCGGCGACGCCAAGACGGTGGAGAAGCTGTGCCAGGATTTCGGGCATCTCTACAGCGAATTCCTGCCGGACGTCTTTCATAGCGAAACCAACCTCACCATCGAGGTCGGTTATCTGGACCACAAATCCGGGCTGATCACCGATCTCGTCACCGGGCTTGGCGACAATTTCGTTCTGGCGGATACGTCTTTGCGCAACTGGTCGCCGAATTTCGTCATGGCCTGCGGCAACGGCTTCATCATCACGCTGATGGAAAACCTGCTGGGGGCGCTCCCGGATTTCATCCAGGAGCCGATCAAGCGCCCTCTCTCGGATATCGAGCTGGATCTGGCCGTGATGGTTTTCGAGCGCATTGCCAATGTGCTGCGCTCCGGCGTCAATGCCGCCGGTGGTTTCGAACCGATTTTCGAACGGCCCTATAACTGGGAAGATCGTAAGAAACCCGAGGCCGACCATGTCGATGAATTCGGCGCCCTGATCCATATGAGCATCAAGCTCGGCAAGGTCGTTTCGGATTTCGCACTGGTCATTCCGCAAAAGGCCCTGCTGAAAACCCAGGTCACCGCGCCGAAGTCGAAGAACCAGACCTCGCGCGCCCGCAAGGAATGGGCCGAACAGCTCGCCGAACAGGTGCGCAAGTCGCAGGTGACGCTGGAGGCACGCATCCGCCTGCAGTCGCTGGCGCTGGAGACGATTTCGAAGCTCGCCGTGGGCGATGTCATTCCCTTCCTGGAGAAGGGGGATGTCAGCGTCGATGTCAGCGCCCATGGCAAGGAGCTTTACACCTGCGAATTCGGCCGGGCGGGCGACCGATACACGGTCCGGGTGAAGTCCACCCACAGTTCCGACGATGATATTCTGCGTCACCTGATGACCTGACGCGCATGCCCTGCCTTTTTAGAAGTGCAGGTTGAGGCAAGTTTCAAAGGGAATAATGATTTCATGGCACCGAAAAAGACACCTCAAACGGAAGATGACGCACTGGCGATGCCGGTGGGCGAAAATGATCTCGATCAGGCGATCGATGATCTGCGCGGCGTCCTGAAAAGCGATAGTGACGGAACGCTCGGCGATTTCGGCGATTTCGGCAGCGATGCCGCCGGCGGCGGGCTGTCCGATTTCGAAAGCGACTTCGGCGGTGGCGCGGGCGCGGCCGATCTCGGTGGTTCCGATTTTGGCGGCAGTGATTTCGGCGGCTCCGATTTCGGTGGCGCCGATCTTGGCGGTTCGGATCTGGGCGGATCGGATCTGGGCGGTTCGGATTTCGGTGGCTCCGATTTCGGCGGCACCTCATCCTTCGGCGGGCAGGAAAACCACCAGGCGCCGGGCAGCGCGCTCAATGCCAATCTCGACCTCATCATGGATATCCCGATCGATGTCCAGATCGTGCTCGGCTCCAGCCGTATGCCGGTGGCGGCATTGATGAATCTCGAGGAAGGCGCAACCATCGCGCTTGACAAAAAGATCGGCGAACCTGTGGAGATCATGGTAAATGGTCGACGGATTGCCCGTGGTGAGATTACTGTTTTAGAAAATGACGACACGCGATTCGGCGTGAAGCTGATCGAAGTATTGGGCAGCAAGGCGTCCTGACCCTATTCTGGGCCAGAGAGGAAAGACCATGATGGACTTTGACGATTTCGGCGGCCCGCTGGCGGGCAAGCCCTTGAGCCAGGCGGACAAGGCGGCGGCCGTGCTGCTGGCCATGGGCAAGGGCGTGGCCGGAAAATTGCTGAAATATTTCACCCAGGCGGAATTGCAGACCATCATCGCCTCGGCCCAGACGCTGAGAACCATTCCGCCGGATGAACTCGCCGAACTCGTCAATGAATTCGAGGACCTGTTCACCGAAGGAACGGGCCTGATGGACAATGCCAAGGCCATCGAGGAAATCCTCGAGGAAGGCCTGACGCCGGAAGAGGTGGACGGGCTGCTTGGCCGCCGCACCGCCTTCCAGTCCTATGAAACCTCCATCTGGGACCGCCTGCAGGATGCCGATCCGGACTTCATCGCCAAGTTCCTGATGCGCGAACATCCGCAGACAGTGGCCTATATCCTCTCCATGCTGCCGTCTTCCTTCGGCGCCAAGGTGTTGATCAAGCTGCCGGACAGCCGCCGCGCCGACATCATGAACCGTACGGTCAACCTGAAGAATGTCAGCCCGCAGGCTGCCCAGATCATCGAAAACCGCGTGATCGAACTGATCAACGAAATCGACGCCGAGCGCAATTCCACCGGCACCGCCAAGGTGGCCGAACTGATGAACGAGCTGGAAAAGCCGCAGGTGGATACGTTGCTCGAATCGCTCGAATCGATCAGCAAGGAATCCGCCACCAAGGTTCGCCCGAAGATCTTCCTGTTCGAAGACCTGCTGGCCATGCCGCAGCGCAGCCGCGTCATGCTGCTCAACGACATTTCCGGCGATATCATCACCATGGCGCTGCGTGGCGCCTCGGTGGACATCCGCGAATGCGTGCTTTCCGCCATCAGCCCGCGTTCGCGCCGCATGATCGAGTCGGATCTGCAATCCGGCACCACCGGCATCAACCCGCGCGAGATTGCCATGGCGCGGCGTGCCGTGGCGCAGGAAGCCATTCGCCTTGCCAATGCCGGTCAGATCCAGCTCAAGGATCCGGAAGCCGAAAAGAAGGATGGCGATAGCGGCACGGCGGCAGCCTGATTGCGGGATGCTGGCGGCTTGTTGATAAGGCCCGCCTGATAAACTTTGAAGATTGAAGGCCGGGAAGAGGAAGGCTACCCTCTCCCGGCCTTCTTGTATTGGATATGTTGGTCGGAAGGTGGCGCTCCACCTCCGGCATGATACCCAGACCGGGATCGATTTGAGGATCATGCCGTAACGAACGGAACGCTCCAGCGCAAAGAGAGCGAGACCCGCCATGGCGGAAGACGGCGACGACGACCAGGACAGTAAAACAGAAAACCCGACAGAGAAAAAACTTCGGGACGCGGCGGAAAAGGGCAATATCCCGATTTCGCGCGAAGCGCCGCTGTTTGCGGCCATGCTGGCCTTCTACATCTATGTCGTGTTCTTCCTGCCGCAGGCGGCCGCCTCCATGGCGGCGACCCTCAAGGATCTCTTCGAGCAGCCGGACCAGTGGCGGCTGACCACCCCCACCGACGTGCTTTCCTTGTTCACCTATCTCGGCTGGAAGATGGCCGCCGTCCTGGCGCCGATCCTGTTGCTTCTGATGGGCTTTGGCCTCACGCAATCCTTCGCCCAGCATCTGCCGGGCTTTGTGCTGGACCGCATCCAGCCGAAATTCGAGCGAATCAGTCTGGTGAAGGGCCTGGGACGGATGTTTTCCGTGCCGGGCATGGTGGAGTTCGGCAAATCGCTCTTCAAGATCATTGCCGTCTCGGTCATCATGTTCCTGTCGATGCGCGGACAATATTTCGGCGCGCTGGACGCGATGTTTTCCGATCCGCAGGTCATTTTCGTCAAACTGTCAGCCATCATCCGCGAGATGGTGATCATTCTCCTTCTTTCCACCGGGCTTCTGGCGGCGGTCGACATTCTCTGGCAGCGATACCACTGGTATCAGCAGATGCGCATGACCAAGCAGGAAGTGAAGGAGGAAAACAAGCAGACCCAGGGCGACCCGATCATCAAGTCCCGCCAGCGCTCCGCCCAGCGCGACCGCGCCCGCCGGCGCATGATCCAGAACGTGCCGCGCGCCACGCTGGTCATTACCAACCCCACGCACTATGCCGTGGCGCTGCGCTATGTGCGTGAGGAAATGCAGGCGCCGATGGTGATCGCCAAGGGCCAGGACCTGATTGCCCTGAAAATCCGCGAAATTGCCCAGGAAAACAATATCCCGATTTTTGAGGATCCGCCCCTGGCCCGCTCCATGTTTGCGCAAGTCTCGGTGGATAGTGTCATTCCACCAGTATTTTACAAGGCCGTCGCAGAACTGGTGCAGAGACTTTACGCTGCGGAGGCCAAGAAAAAGAGGCGGATACGCTAAAAGACATGAGAAAATGCGAATATACAACAGCCCGCGAAAAGATTGTTGCCGAAGCTATTAGTCCTGTCGCCTCTGAGTTGCGGCTGCTTGATGCGGCCGACCTGATTTCGCTTATCCGGTTCGAGTTTTTCGGCAATCTCTCCGATCTTGTCTCTTCCGCAGCAGAGTTATACTTCCATCCGGGCACCGTGAATTTCGGCTCCGGCGGAAACTATAAGCTGGAGTGGGGCGACGTTCCGGAAGTCGTGCTGGATCTGGAAATAAAGCCGAGGGATGTCACCGTCTACGCCCAGTTGACGCTGACCAATGACTACGCAGGACTGGAGATCAACCATATCTCCTTCCTCAATCCCTCGGAAGATCCAGAGGAAAACACGGCGTTTCTCGAAAGAAGTCTCGCGGAGGCACGTTTTGTGCCCAGCCGTTCCCAGCCCAGCCTTGCGGCTTGATCACGCTTTGCGGTGAAACCGCTCACGATCTTGAAAAACGGCGGCCCTGTGCCGCCGTTTTCGTGTCTCTACAGCGCCGTGCGCCATACATGGCGCACAAAGGTTCGCTGTAACGCTTTACATCTGCTGCATAATTTTATCCTTAAATCGATTCCGATTTAAGGAATTATGCAGTAGGCTTCCTTGAAAAATTCAGGGCCGCAACGGCCAGAGCGAGGTTTCACGGTGCGGCGGCGCAAGCGTGGGTCTGGCCTGGAGAATGGCGCGGGTGCGGCGATCCAGTTCGCCATCGTCCTCCAGCATCATCGATATATTGTAGCGGTGCGGCCCCATGAACTCCTTGGTCATCTTGAAACCAATGCCAAAGTGATTGACCTCCACCGGATCGAGCCGCCGCATGCGGGCCACCGTATCGGCAAAATCCAGCCAGCCGGTCTTTTTCAACATCAGATCCAGCGCAGCATCGAAACGCCTGCGCACCTCGCCGCTTTCGCCGGGCTCCACGATCTTCAGGCGGATCTGCACGATCTGTCCTGACGAATCACCCCGGACCACCATGAAGAAGGAGGGTGGATCGGCATCTGGCCGCGGTGCCGCCTCGGTTTTTTCGCTGATGCATTCAAAAGCGCCCTGCTCGAAAGCGCTTCGGTTCCAGCCACCATTGGCAAGGCCCACCGCCTGCATATCCGCGCAGAAATCCGCCCCCCGCAGCCTGAAGCGCCGCAGGAACACCGCCCGCTCAAGAAGCGGCGGCGGTTTGAAAATGCCCGCAGGCACCCGCACCGAGAGCGGCGGCAACCGGCGGCCGCGCAAAGCAACCGGCTCATCCTCCACCTGAGGGGCCGAGAAAGAGAGAGGGAGATAAGCCAGCAAGGCCTTCAAATGCCGCTGATCGTTGGCCAGCAGCACCGTCAGCGTCAGTCCCAAAAGCATGACCAGCAACAGCGCGACAAATACCACCCTGCCGCCACGGCGGCTGCCACGGTCAGACCGAGGGTCTCCCGGCCCAGGCTTGGGCTGTCCAGCATCAGGCAGCATGATTGTAAGGCAACTCCAGCAAACGGCCTGTCATAAAGCATTTTCGGCAAAAGGGGGAACCGGATTCTCTGGCGGATAAGCGCCTGAACCTCGAACAACTTGCGATTGGCGATTGCTCATGCCGAGACTGCAACTGCAAAATCCCATAAATATTCAAGGTTACCTAATGCATATACATCTTATTAAGCGCTTCATCATATACAGGAGCAGACAACAGATTTACGTCCTCATGGGAGAGAGACATGAAGAATATCCCGATTATCGGCAAATTCCTGTCGATTATGGCTCTGTTCGGCCTGTTTGCGCTCGGCGTTGCCGGCTACGCCAGCATGAAAATTACCGACATTGACCAAGCCTACAGCAATCTGCTGGATAAGGAAGCAAAGGCTTCTATTTTCATGGCCCGCTCAAACCGTTCCCTTCAGGGTGCTCGTGCTGCACTCGGTGACCTGCTGATGTCCCGAACGCAGGAAGGAAACGATAAGGCCATGAAGGAATACACCTCATCCCGCGATAATTTTGCCAAATTTATGGACACCGCCATCCAGGCCCTTCCGGCCAACACGAATATTCCCGTCCTCAAGGCCGACGGGCTGAAATTGCTGAACGACACCTGCGCCAACGCTTTCGCTCTTGCTACAAACGCAACCACGGAAGCAGATGTCGCGGCATCCCAGGCAGTTTTCTTGAAAGAGTGCCAGCCGGGATTTTCCGCACTTGCACCTAGGTTTACCAATACGACTACCGAAGTGATTGAGACAACAAGCCAACGCAGCGATGAGCTGAGTGCCGACGCCATCACCACGAAGCAGATCACCGTTGCTGGGGTTATTGCCGGGATGATTCTGGTCATGACCATCGGCTTCTTCGCCATCCGCTCCTGGCTGGTGATGCCGATCCGTGCTCTTGCCGGAACCATGGAACGACTGGCAGGCGGCGATCTCAATACCAATGTCGATGGCGCCGAGCGCCGCGATGAAGTGGGCAGCATGGCGCGTGCTGTTCAGGTCTTCAAGGACAACGGCCTGAAGGCACGCGAACTCGAACGCGAGGCGGAAAACCAGCGCAATCTGAGCGAAGCCGAACGGGCTCGCGTGGCGGAAATGGATCGTCAGCGCGCCGAAGCCATGGCGGAAGCCACCAGCGGTCTTGCCCAGGGCCTGAAGCTTCTCTCGCAGGGCGATCTGACGGTCCGGCTCTCCAAGTCGTTCGCCTCGGAATTCGAAGGTCTGCGCTCGGACTTCAACGCCACCGTGGAACAGCTTTCCGAAACCATGAGCGCCGTTGCCCTGGCCACCGGCTCCATCGATGGCGGCTCGCGTGAAATCAGCTCCAGCGCCAACGATCTTTCCAAGCGGACCGAGCAGCAGGCTGCGGCGCTGGAAGAGACGGCTGCCGCGCTGGATCAGATCACCACCAATGTCTCGAACTCCTCCAAGCGGACGGAAGAGGCTCGTTCGGTGGCCGTACAGGCCAACCAGTCGGCCCGCCAGTCCGGCGAAGTGGTGGCAAATGCCGTCAACGCCATGCAGCGCATCGAGCAGTCTTCCAACCAGATCTCCAACATCATTGGTGTGATTGACGAGATCGCCTTCCAGACCAACCTGCTGGCGCTGAATGCCGGCGTGGAAGCGGCCCGTGCCGGTGAAGCCGGTAAAGGTTTCGCGGTCGTGGCCCAGGAAGTGCGCGAACTTGCCCAGCGCTCCGCCCAGGCCGCGAAGGAGATCAAGGACCTCATTCGCAACTCGGCAGAGGAAGTGGAAAGCGGCGTCAAGCTGGTGACGGCAACGGGCGAGGCGCTCAAGGTGATCGAGAGCCATGTGGTTTCGATCAACACGCAGCTGGACGCCATCGCCACCTCGGCCCGCGAACAGGCCACCGGTCTTGCGGAAGTCAACACCGCCGTCAACCAGATGGACCAGACCACCCAGCAGAACGCCGCGATGGTGGAAGAAACCACGGCCGCCAGCGCCAGCCTCGCTTCCGAAGCCACCCGCCTGCGCGAACTGGTCAGCCAGTTCAAGCTGGAAGGCCGCGCCGTCAGCACGCCCAGCAGCTCCCCGGCCCGCGCCAGCTCCGCAACCGAACCGGCCAGAAAACCCGCCTCCGCCGCCACCGGCTCCAAGCCGGTTGCCTCCCCGGCCCGCCGCATGGTCGGCCAGGTGGCCAAAGCCCTCGGCATCAACGCCGCCGCCAAGGGCGAGGAGTGGGAAGAGTTCTGAGAACCGCGCAGCTCTTGAACGCCTTCAGCCCGCGGAGCAATCCGCGGGCTTTTCATGTGCTTGGCAAGCACAGTAACGGGATGCGAAAACATGTTGCGGCTTATCAGCATCATGCCACGTGCTTTAAGCTTTTGTTTTTCCGCATTTCCGAACGGAAAACCGCTGCACACTTTTGCGCGACATGCTTGAGAGCCTTGCAAACCATGCCTCAGCCACCAATGCGACCTAACGGCGAGTTTCGGCTAAACCGATCATAAACTTTGAAAACGAAATGGTGCCCGGAGGCGGATTTGAACCACCGACACGCGGATTTTCAATTGGCCGAAGTATGCGATAACCCATTGTTATAAAGGCCGTATACATCACTGTGCGCTAGAACTGCGCTAGTGTCCGACCCATGGCCATTTTTACTCAGCAATGATTTTGCAGCGGGCGAGGAGCAATTCACGCCGACTTTCTCTGCCTGCCAAAGCGGCCGCTGCGCCTGCTACGAACCGCCCCCTTAAACGTTAGAGTTAAGTCCGTCCCCAATATTAGCCGCCACCTCTTCTCTGGTTAGACCAGCGTCCATTCTGATCGATAAAGTCGGCTTTACTGGGAATGATGGAATATAAGACGTCTTGCCAGCATCTTCGACATCATTTTTATATGAGATACCAGCTATACCTCTCTCTTGCATTAAGCCCGTAAGCTTTTTAGCAATCAGTTTTTCGTGATGCTCACCTTTTTTCCTTAGCATTATTAGGTCGTACGAACTGCATTAACTTCCGGCATCCTTGACAGCTCGTATGGCTTCTCTCGCCTCGCTGGTTACACTTTTCCATGCAGCCTCTGACGCGGCAGCATCACCGATTTTCTTAAAATAGTCATGGAGCATAATTGCGACTGCCGAAATACCTGGCCAACCCACATCTCCAACGTCGATAAAATTTGAAACGTCGAACCGCGCACCATACACCCATGCAGACTGGATAAGTCGATCTGCTTTATTCTGGGCGAACAATCTATCGAGCGCTGCCGGGCAAGTGTTCCATAATGACTAAAGGGTCGGAGGAAATCGATTGGTTGAGCATACAAGGAGGCATGGAACAACATCATCTAATTCTTCCCAGTGGTACGCTGCGTCTTATCCGATTACATGCTGACAACGTTGCCAAATTAGAACGGTTCGTGGAGACTGGAAAGACGGCATGACATTGCTTCAATAACGCGAACTCGCTTACGAATTTTTAAATAAAAAGTGACTTCGTTAAAACATTGTAAAAAGTGATCGGAAATCTCAATGCGCTGGGATGCCCTACCTGAGCCTCTCTTACTCCCCCGAAGAAACTGAAAAAAGGTCCTGCGCGAGCCACAAGCTTCAGCACAACCATATCTAGTGGATATATCTTATCACTCGCTTGACGGTGGCCAGTATTCCGGTGAACCTGCCTTAAAATAAAGTATCGAGGTCTTGAACAGCCGTGCCGTTTCCCACACCCGTTGAGCGACAACGTGAAGTCGTTTGCCTAGCAGCCAAAGGCCACCAAGTCATTTTAGGGACAGCCGGAAGTGGCAAAACAACAATGGCGATTTTGCGCGCAGCGCAATTGGCCGACCCCGAATTGCCCGAACATGGGCCGGTGCTGCTTCTCACGTTTAACAAAGCGCTCGGCGGATACATCCGGAAGATCTCCGAAGGGAGGCTGCGGAACGTAAAAGTCGAACACTACCATTTGTTTGCTCGCGGCTATCTCAATTCACGAGGCTTGATGAGTTACAATGCCATTGTCAGTCCCACGGTGCGTCGTTCACTAATCGCGCAAGCGGTAACTGAGGTGAAGGCTCGATATAAGCCCCACCCATTTTTCGAGCGGACCAGTAATTTCTTCGATACCGAAGTCGGCTGGATAGCGAAAAACGGAATAACTGATGCAGACACGTATTTCAAAGCAGAGCGGATAGGCCGCGGCGAGGCACTCGGCGAAAGCTTCAGAAAGATCGTCTGGCAAGTCAGAGATCACTACATAGAGAAACGCAGCGCCCGCGGCTTCCACTACGACTGGGACGACATCAGCATTACGGTCACAGAAGAGCTACGGAAGGATAATCGCCCTCGTTTGTACAAACATATTGTGATCGACGAAGGCCAGGATCTGTCTCCACAAATGCTGCGCTCATTGGCAAGCGCAATCCCAGACGATGGAACCATCACTTTTTTCGGAGATGTTGCTCAGCAGATATATGGGCAGCGCGTATCATGGCGAGCTGCCGGACTACGCCCTCCGAAGATATGGGAATTCAACGAGAATTATCGTAATACTCGCGAAATTGCAGCGCTCGGCCTCGCAGTTGCAAAGATGGATTACTATCGCGATGTCGCCGATATGGTTGCACCAACTGCCCCCAAAGCGGCAGGCGCAAAGCCTACTCTTGTTAAAGTAAAGACGGAAACCGACGAAACAAAGCTAGTCGCCGAGCTAGCCAAGACGATGGCAAAACAACGGTCAGTCGCCGTTTTAGTGCGAACTGTCAATCAGCAAAACGGGCTTAGGCAAGCACTACCACGGACCACTATCAACCTACGAGAAGATGGCAACAGCTGGATCGATGGCCCAGCTCTTTATCTGGGAACTTACCACTCTGCTAAGGGGCTAGAATTCGACGCTGTCCTGCTTCCTTATCTTTCTGATAGTTTGTTTCCAGATCCCGCTCAGGTTGCAGATTTCGGAAAAGATGAAGCAGACGCCAACGATGGCCGCCTACTCTATGTGGGCGTTACGCGTGCAAAAACCGACCTCATCATCACATTCCAGGGTGAGCGTTCAAGCCTCCTGCCACCTAACAACTCGCTCTATACAGAGATTACAAGATGAACCAGAGTATTGCGGACGCTGTATTCGGAAGAGGGATACGGCGACTATGCCACTTCACTCCCAGCCGCAATCTCCAGCACATAGCAGGTGGAGAGATCGGCATTCTAAGTACTTCTAGCCTAAAAGAACAGGAGCGAGCAGCGTATACGGCGACAGACTTAGAACGTCTCGATCAAAAGACAACCCATATCTGCTGCTCTATCGAATACCCCAACGCCTGGTATTTTGACCGCGCTAGAGCCAACGAGAAGCTATTCCTAGACTGGGTGGTGCTGCTGATATCGCCGCATTATCTCGCTGAAGAAGACACCCTGTTTTGCCCGCGTAACGCCGCTGCTAACTATGGGCGGCACATCACCAGCGGATTTGAGGGGTTCAACACTATGTTCGCTGAGCGCGTGACTGGGACGAGGAACGCGACCTACATCAGGAGTGCAAGCCATCTCTCGAGCTGCCCGACCGATCAACAAGCGGAAGTGCTGATCAAGGATCGCGTGCTTTTGAGGGACATAATTGGTGTGGCGGTAGTTAGCGAGGATCAGGCTCGTACAGAGCGGGTGCGTTTGCGGACGAATGGTGTGAACCCAGATCAGTTCCGGTTTGTGATCGCACCCCAAATGTTTAATAAGTACGCCTTAAGCGAGGTCATAACCCGAGGCACAGCCGAGAGCGAATTGCTATATTCGCCTCCAGTGCTGTAGATGACGAAGGACAAGAGATTGAGTACCCCTTCGACAGAAGTTAGTGATGCGAGGCTAGTGGGCGTGTTCCTTGGCGCTGCCCTTGGCGACGCGTTGGGGTGGCCATACGAAAATCGCGCCCGGAATTCCTCATCTAAGGCCGGTGGAACCCTCCGCTTTAGTGATTGGGTAAAGAGATCAGGCGGCAGATTTCAACCGCACGAGGAACTCATACCTGCGGGAAGCTACAGTGACGACACTCAGCTAATTTTAGCGGTTTCTCGAGCAAAGACTACCTCATCGGACTGGTGGCACTACTTCGCCACCGTTGAATTGCCACTTTGGTTGACTTACGAACGTGGCGGCGGGGGCGCAACGCTTCGGGCCGCACGTAGCTGGCTCAAGGGCATCCCACCTTGGGAAAGTGGACCTTCAGAACGCGAACGTTATTTTCAGGCGGGCGGAAACGGCGCAGCAATGAGGATCGCGCCCCATATTTTGAGCAATCTTGGAAAACCCTTCGATAAGGTCGCTGAAGACATTGTTCTAGACAGCGTTGTTACGCATGGGCATCCGCACGCGATCATTGGTGCCCTCGCCTACGGGTTTGCGTTGTGGACCGCCATCCATAATAGCCAGACGCTGGAATACGGTCATTTGTTGCGGGCAGTTCGAGAAAACGTTGGGCTTTGGGGGGTGTGGCGCTCGGTCAGCGCCGTTTGGCCAAATTGGCTACCGATTGCCAACGATTACGGGTTCGAAGCTTCATGGGCGGAAACAGTAGACAGCTTTGCATCGCAAATTGAGGTGGCGACGGAAAGTCTGGAGGCGGGTGCGTTGAGCTTGGACCAAAGCACCTTGGAGGCCCTCGGATGCTTTGACAAAAGAATTCTGGGTGCAGGGACAGTTGCCGCCAGTGCTGCGATCTATCTGGCGTCTCGCTATGCTGCCGGCCCCATGGAAGGCGTCACAGCTGCCGCATTTGCTCGCGGCGCAGATACCGACACGATCGCATCGATGACGGGAGCCTTGTTGGGAGCAATTAATGGCGTCGAATGGTTGGGCTCACTGGGACGTGAGGTTCAAGACTATGAATTTATAGCTGACATGGCTCGTAGCATGCGACGTGCTGCACCGAATGAATTGCGGTATAAGTGGGTAGATAATCGTTATATTGACAGTATACTGACGGATCTGGACAAAGGACGCCCCATTCAAATGCCACCCGGTTTCCCCTCCGTGGCGCGTGAGGTGGATCTGGTCACGACTAATAGTCAAAACTTGAGGGCCCGGTCATGGATCTTGCAGGAACCTCATTTTCAGACAATAGTCATCAAAAAGCTGATCCGCGCTAAACGTGAAACGGCTTCTGAAAAAGATCAGGAAGCGTTCGCCTTCAAAAGCGAAGAACCTAATTCTCCTTCGTGGGAGGCAACTTTCGCTGGAATCGGATTGTACGCTAGTGATATTGCTCAATCGGTAAACTTTTATCATCGCCTTCTGGGTCTGCCAGTGGTTCGACAAACGTCGAAGATGATCCAATTGGGTGAACATTTGGTCCTTAGACCCAGCCCCAATAAAGAAAAAGGTGGATCTGGGACGCTGGTTTACATCCAAGTTAGCGATTTAGGGAACTGCTTCAAAGTCCTAAGAAGTGCAGGTCTTATGCCTTCGGAAATAGAGATAAATGGGAGTAGAAGGTCTCTTACTTGTCTAGACCCCGATGGACGAACTGTTGAAGTTTTTCAACGTTTTTAAAGCTCACAAACCCTTTTAGATGGCGAACCTAAGGAAATGCACATTTTTTGATGTTTTGTCGAAACTGCCGATAGAACTTACCCTGAGACTGGCGGATTGTAGGGACGCGCTTAGCGCAGGTCGCCCGCAGCTACGGCACATCGCCCTGCAAGCAATCCCGCAAAGGTGAACGGCAATGCGTCCACTTTGGTGCGCTTCCTACATAAAACCGAATTCGCCTGCGCGTCATCTACCTCTATTGTGATTAAGCCGAAGGTTTATTGCGTCTTTCGAGCCAAATTCTTGGGGAATTTGCCTTTGGCGCAGAAATTTCCATGAAGGTTTTCTGGTTGATAAGTTAATCTATCCGCTACCTTGGCTTGCAGGAGAGGGTGGAGATGGCAAAGAAGGCGTACTCGTTTCGGCTGTTAAAGCAGCACATTGTCGATCCAGCCGATGCATTGAAAGAGAATAACAAGCTTCAGGAGAAGCAGCTAAACGACGCTCCCGCAAACAAGCGCCTTTTTGCCGGCCAGGCCTATAGCGCGCCGCCAGGATGGATTAGTTTCTTTGCAGAACCTGACCGTGCGCATTTCAATGGATTATTTGGGGGGCAGGCTGCGGCGGTTCTCTTTGTGCATGTCGAATTGCCGATAAATGGTAATCAGGCGCCAGAAACCCGTTGGCTAGCGTTGTGCTTTGGAATGGGCTTTCAAGACCTTCGACCTGAAGCGCTTGAAAGCCAGTTCGGCCTTAGGGTCGCCCTAAACAGATTGGGCAGGGAGCGCATCAAGAGTGTAGATACCAGACGGCCGGAGGACGCGACTATACAGACGCGCTCCCAAAGTAGCCGCGCGGGCGAGATCTTCGATTTCGGGATCGAAATGAACCGGATCATTCTCCAGGCCATTACCGGAAAGTCGGGAGAAGAGGATTTCGGCGGAACCCTTACGGGAGCCGATGGGCTGAAATTAAGCTGCGACACGAGCTATCACCAAATCGACGACAAAGCTCTACAGATAGTAACGTCCTACGGGGAAAACGCATTCGAGGAGGCGTTCCCCTGGTACGGGAAGATTACGCCGATTAGAGACAATGCTCGTATAGGGCAGCTCGAAAATGTGTTGCTAGCTCGTTTGAATGCTGGCTTGATTGATGGCATTCACATGGCACCCCCCGAGATCGTTGACTACCAAAACATCGATCGTTTCAAGTTTTCGGGGTCTGGTCGGGGCGACGGGCATGATGAACTGCGCCTTGGGGACTATCTGAGCCTGTTTAGCAACGAGCGTCCACTTACCCTCACTCATTTGAAGGGCGACAAAGTCAGGGTTGCATCCGACGAGGGGCAGTTCTTTGATCGCTGGACAGTCTTCAAATGCCTATCCGCTGAAATCCACATCGACGGGATCCTTTACATCCTCGCAGCAGATGAATGGTACGCGGTGCGTGACGACTTCGTTGCCGATATTAACGAAGCTATTGCCGCTATTCCAGCCATCGACATAGGCCTGCCAGCCTATGTTCCGGGTGAAAGAGAAGGTGATTACAATGAGCGCGCCGTCGAAGGTAGAAATGATCTATTCCTTTACGATAAAAACCTTGTGGCGTTCGAGGGGGAACGTGGTCGGGTCGAGTTCTGCGATTTGCTTGCCGCGAACAGAGACCTGATCCACGTCAAACGGAGAAGTAGGTCGCAGACCCTCAGTCACCTCTTCATGCAAGGGCACGTCTCGGCTGAAGCGTTTCTCGACTATCCTGCCCTGCGCGATCAGATACGTGCCGCAATGCCGGATGTTGGGCTGCTAGTTCCCGCAGAACGCCCGGACCCAGGACAATATCGGGTTGTTTATGCCTTACTTCATGAAGGTAACGCCACGTTGCCGTTTTTCAGCAAAGTCGCTCTTTCGACTATCAGCAAGCAGCTGCGACGCATGAACTACCGTGTGGCATTGTCTTGGATCGGGCCTGTAATGGCGATGTGATGCGGCGACATGAAGCTGCAAACAATCCATTCACGCAAATCGAGAAAAACAGTGGTGGCTTTAAGCCATATTGAGATGCTGAGACCTTCAGGAAGGGACTAAGGGTATGGCCTGCAATGGGAACAACCACGCTGATGATTGCCAATGCAACTTCGGAAAAGGTGGGCGCGCCACAAGCAAAAATTTTGTTTGGAAAGGCTGGAAAGCTCAGTCCATACGAAGTTACTTCAACGGCCCGAATGCTTCTTGTCCAGAGTGTCGCAAAGCTGTTTTCTATATTCCTTTTAAAGCCGGTGGTGGCGCTTATTTTGACGCCTTTGGCCCACCGTGGCCAAAGCATCCTTGCACAAACATCCCTCCGCAGTATTCGCCATATACGGCATCAGGCAAGCCTAGATTGCGAACCTTGCCGACGAGCTTTGAGAGAGATGGCTGGGTTCCGTTCATCGCGCGAAATGTCGAGATATTGGCCGGAGGTACTATAATCCATGGCGTCGGACTGGAAAATCCAACGACATTCCATTTCGGCACTCTGATGGACTTGACGATCGACTTGACGCGGCCTGTATTCGTTCGGCTCTTGCCTGGTAATCGAGCGCAGATGGATTTCTTTCCTATCGACCGGACCGAACCATCAACCATCGACGTATTTCCTGACTGCCTCAATGATTTGGACCTCCTATTGCTTCGCACGCAAAAGCAGTAGCCCAGCTTTACAAGCGGCTTTTCCGGTTCAGTTCCTTGCCTCAGATGGGACATCACAAAATACAAATTTTCTGAGTTTTGCGGCCTCAAAGGTGCTGACGCCTTGATCCCGCAGAACAATTTTCCCGCCTGAACCAGCGCTCGCCCTTTCTGCTCATCGGCAACATAAGGAATGGCATGGAAACAATGCCTTTTGTGGGGTTTGGATGAAACAGGCTCGGGTTTTGACGGATGCAGAATTCAAGCGGCTGCTGGCCGTGGTGGCGCAGATGAAGCATGCGGGGCGTAATCGGCTGGCGCTGATGCTTTCGCATTTCGCCGGGCTACGGGTGGGGGAAATCGCCGCCCTGACCGCCCGCGATGTGTTTGACGGCGAAGGTCAGGTTCGCGAGCAATTGCGGCTTCGTGCGGAAATCACCAAAGGCGGCCAAGCTCGCACTGTCTTTCTAAATGAAAGGCTGCGCCGCGAGATCGAGCGTTACGGACTGGATCGGCCCGAAGTTCAAGGCGCTGACGCACCGCTGCTCCTGACGCAGAAGCGTTCGCCGTTTTCCGCAAACACGCTCTGCCAGTTGATGGGGCAGATTTACAAGCTGGCCGGGCTTGAAGGGGCGACGTCACATAGCGGTCGCCGGTGGTTCATTACGCGACTTGCACACTCCGGCGTAAGCCCAAAGGTCATCATGACGCTCGCCGGCCATCGGAACCTGACCACCACTCAACGCTATATCGATGTGCGGGACGACATGATGAAAGCCGCCGTCGATTTGCTGTGAGGTCGAACATGCTTCATTTGATCGCTTTCATATTGGTCGTTTTGTCCACGTGGGTAGGCGGTGGCTCGTACTCCCACATGTTCGGCTCTTTTTATATCGTTATCCTCGTGGTGATCGTAGCCATTGGCGTCGTCGCGATCCGTGTTTCGGTGTGGGCGGGACTTGGCGCGTATTCCTGGCTGATCTTCTGTGCGCTAATCGGGTTCTCGTATGTTTTCGGAGCAACCTTCCGTTTCTGGGCGCTCGACCTTCCCACATACAAGCTTACCGAAAACGTCCCGATCAGGGTGGAAATCTTACGCAACGAAGGACAGGTGACCGGCTCTGTTCGCATCACGAACATGGGCAAAGACCCGATGCTTGCCGCTGGCGTGGCCTGTCGCATTTTTTATGATAACCGGGAGCCGGTGGCCAAGTTATTCACCGGCGGCTTTGGCAGGTTGGCGCAACTGGACACTGGGTATGGCGCTACCACGCTTGTGGTGACACCATCGGATTTCAGACAGAACCGCAGCGACCCGAACCTGATGCAGTGTTGGGCAACCGATGCCACCTTCGTCAAGCCATTGCCCTTCAAACTTGAGCTTCGCTTTGAACGCAATACCAAAGATGGCAGAACTGATTTCTACGTTACCAACAGCGATCAGGTGCCGCTCAAAAACATCCAGTTCAATTGCGTTAACGACAAGGATCAGTCGATAAAAGTTGATGCCTATCCCGCGTACCAGCCGAACGGTTTTAGCGAGACGATTGTAGCGGTGGGAAAAGCCGTAAAATTTGTATCAGACAGCTCGGTCTGGAAGTTCCGGAGATGCCGCGTTTCGAACGCGACAAAGGCGGATTGAGTTCAGCATGGGCCGGAACGTGGACAGCCAAGCACGAGCACAAATTCCCTGCGTTGGTTTGTCCGCCGACAGCCGTTCGTGCATCAACTGAGCAACCAGCTTCCGTTGATATTGCTGAGCACGGCATCGCAGATGCTCTGCCTCAAGCTCCTTAATGCGATGGTCTGCCGACTCCTGATCAAGTTCAAGACGTTCCAGCAGCGCATGGAATACAGCCTCCGGCACATGACGCTCCCGCGCACTCATAGACGTCAGATAACTTGGACCTTTACCTAAAAGCTGGGTGGAGAACTCCACCTTGCTCTGCACCAATCCCGCCTCCGATAGCCGCTGATACAGTGTCTCAAGCAACTCGATATTCAATCCCATGACGTCCTCCGCTCCAGAAGAAAAACTTTAATCCCAGCGCGCGGCATCGTGCTGCTGAGACATAAATAACTGAGTTATTTATCAAAATTTGCTGCTGGAACAGCAGCACGGAGGTGGCATGATACAGAACAATTGGGAACGGCGTCAACAACTGCGAGACGCATATATTACGCTGGCTAAGCAGATCGAGCCAAATGCATACGTCACCCTGGCGACGAACGACACCGGTGAAATACCGGAGATGACGCGGCTCATTGGCAAGTTTTGCGGCATGATGGATCGCGAAATCTGCGGACACAAGTTCCATACATACTCTGCCGATAAAAGGACCAACGGAATTTTTGTAATTGAGCACACGAAGACGAACATTCATGCTCACGGGTTGCTTAGGTTTCCAGACAGCCCGACGGTTGACCTTCCGGTCCTGACTGCACGTAAATGGAATATTTTGACGAAGGCGGGCACCACAGATTTTAAGCCGATCTACGATGCTGCTGGCGTCGCTGGCTATTGCACCAAGGAAATGGCGAACTTTTCGTTCGACGGCGATCAGGTCGTCGTTGCCAGCCAGTTTATAAGCCATTGAATTATAGATACGCGTAAACCCGTGTGGCCACGCCTACGTTGCATTTGCGCGCATTGCATATCTCTAACGTTCCTGCTGCTTCAAACGAGCGGCAAATGGAATTCTACCAACAGATGATAAGGTTCAATGGAACCGAAAATAACTTCTAACGAAGATATCGAGCATGGCATGTTTGAAGACGGCAGTTGCTCAAACATCAATACATTCGAAAATCCCTCCCAATGATCCATCCGGATCGAAACTTCCCCCAAATTAAATGACCTCGCAGCTCGGCTCTAACTTGGTGTTAGCGGGGTAGCACGTAACGTTGACAGCGATTTCTCCGTGTAACACGAAAAATTAGCAAAGCCTGATGTGATGAACGCAACACCTTCCATCTTCGATATGGTTCGACGTGCTCGCCTCGTGCGTCGGGCATTCCGTATAGACACTAGCTCAGAAATCTCTGAGAACACGGCTGAATTTCACGAACGGCTTTGGCCTATCCGCAGTTTAAAGAACGACGACAGCGGATATTTTCTTGATATTTTCGTTCCGGACCCCTTCGAAACGGACCCCGCCGAGATTAGGCGCCAGCACTCGTTGGAGACAATGACCCTTGTTTGGTTCAAACTTCTCACACCGGATTTCGACGAAGCAAAGTTGCGTGAGAATGCAGCGGCCTATGGACGCGGTGTTCGCCTCACTACCGCAGAGCGCGATGCCCTCCGCAAGCTTACGCACACAGATGCGGAAGGGTTGAAACGCGACGGCCTCTTGCCATCCGAGCGCCGCCGGTACGAAAGCTTGTCCTCCTTCGAGAAGAACCGCTTTGACTTCCCCATCAGCGCAGAGACCCTGGAACATAATGCGCATCTCACACGGGTGAAGAGAGCTAAGTTCTTTAAGGATTACGACGAGGGTCTATTAGAAGATGGCGATCCGAACCACACTCGGTTGATACGCTATCGCACACGGTGGCGGCGTGATCATCTTGTAGCCGCATGTGCGATGATCGAGGATATTGCTGATTGGATCGATGAGCAGATTGCTTTGCCGCCCAATCGTCGCGACAAGGACCTCGATATTCTGCAAACGCGTTACGCTCGCGATGAATTGCCGGAAACGCGAAGCGTGGCGGTGACACGCAGGGAAAGTGCTTGGCTCGCCGTGGCCGTCACCACGGCCGAACAAGTCTCTAACGGCAGCGCGAAGCATGAAGCGCGCCCGCAAGTCGCCATGAACGCGCTCACAGCCTTCGGGAAATACGAATTGGCCAAGAAACGGGCCATAAAAAGCAAGATCTGGTCAGAGACGACTTCCCGGAAATCCCGTAACATATTGATTTCAAGTCTTTTATAGCTGTCCAATCGAACGGCTAATTCCCCGCTGCCAGCCTAAAAATGTCCTTGTAATTCACGCCAGACACAAGGAGTTTCCCATGGCTATAATCACCCTCGACAAGATCACCAGCAAGGCGATCAAGACCGCCCTTACTGAGGCGGACAAACACGTTCAGACCTATTTGGACAACCTGCGTAAGGCGAACAAGTCGCTCTATGTGGCGATACAGGACGCTTACCGTCTGAGCCAGTCCCACGACAAGGTTGCTCTGCACAAGGCCGCAAAGGAAGTCGGCATCAAGTTGCAAACGCTTGCGACGGGTGAGCTTGCGGCCGCCAAGTTGGTGTTCCGCAATGCTGATACGTCCAAGGCCAGCGCGTACAGTGCAGTGATGATCAAGGGTGCGGCGTTGAAGATTAGCGTGGATGATTTCGCCAAGTGGATTGAGGACAGCCACGGCGTCGAGGCCATTCGGCGTGCTGACTACGAAGAACTCAGCAAGCAGAACAAGACCGACAAGGCCGCGGCCATCGCCAAGGCGAACAAGGCCATGGCGGGCGAGCACAATGATGCCTTCATCATTCCTCGACCGAAGGAGAGTGCATGGGCGCTTCCGGTGCATTCCAACTCCAAAAAGGCTGTTTGGTTTGTAGCCGAACGCGCCAACGGCGACTTCGAAGTGGTTGCGGTTCAGACCGGAAAGGGTGCTATCGACGCAATGACCAAGCGTGTCGGTGAAGCGCTGTCAAACCCGATAAACGTCAAGGACTTCACGGTTATCTTGAGGCCAACGACGCCGAACACCGACGAACAGGACGCAGCCAAGGATCGTCTCGCCGGCAAGTCCGAGTGAGCTGAGACGCGATGGTGGCTTTCAACCACCATCGAGCCCATTCCCGTACATTGAGGAATTTTACCATGACAATCACCTTGTCTTCGCTCATGTCGAAGTACGAGCCCAAGAAGCTTGCCGACTACACGACATTCAACCTCAAGACGTTGACCGTCATTCACGGCTATCCCCAGGGTACGCTTACGCGTCCGTTGTTGCTGGTCGGTCCCGCTGGCAGCGGCAAGACGCAGCTTGCCAAGTTGCTCGCCGCCGAGGTTATCCCTGATATGACGCCCTATGACATTCGTTTTGTCGATGCAGCGGAAGACCCAAGTGCCAAGGCGATCAAGAGCATCGGCCAGACCGTGCACACATTCGCACGCAATTCGCAGAACCTGCGCGTGGTGATATTAGATGAGGCCCACGAATTCACTGCACAGGCGATGGCTTCGCTCAAGGGGCTGATGACCAAGTTCCCATCATTGGACAAGGGGGTGTTCTTCATCCTGACGACGAACCACCTGAGTGGAATAAGCGATCCTGTCCGCGACCGCTGCCTTATCCTCGAAGTTCCCGCGACAACTGTGGACGACGTATTGCCGATGGCTTGCCGCGTTCTTGATGGTGAAGGTATTGCCTACGCTTTCGAGGACCTCCGCACCGCGCTGACTAAGGATAGCAGTGGCCTCGCTACGTTCCGTGATATGTGGGGTGTCATCGAAGATATCATCACACGCAGAAGCATGCCGTGATCTTCATGTGGGGGAATAGTCCCCATAAATTGAGCGATCTCGCAGATTAGATAGTGCCGGGTTTTCCCGGCACTCTTGCTCAAAGATCCGGCGAATGATCTCCGAAGATGGCGGGATTGCGAGCCGTGGCACGTTGCCTACGAGAGGCAGGCTGAAGAGCTCAAGCTCTTCGACAATTCGCCCTGTCTTTGCCGCGGCCTTGATATACGCGGTGATCGGGAATGCCGCTGTAAATGTCTCGTCGTGCACAAGGTCGATGCCAAGCATCGGGCGTAAGGCCATGATGTCAGCAATCCATAACGGCTGGAACACAGGCATGCCGTCTGCAAGGTTGTGCAGAGCATCCACGGCGTGACCGCAAAATCGGCTGCGGGTCAGCAGCATGACGGATTGCCCGTTGGGATCGTAGAGGCGGGCAACCGGGGGGAAATCAGCGTTCGGTCGCGCGTGCCAATACAGGCGGCGCATCAAGGTTCTTGGAAAGACGTGTTGATATCGGCCCGGCCTATCCATTCGCTGAACGTTGACTGTCTTGCCCTCACTCAACGCAAACAACATGATCGCCCGCCATGACAACGGCGACATAAAGCTCCGGCTATGAACCACCCTGTCAATCTCGTAAGTGAGGTTGAGCGCGGATCGCTTTGCACTCTGCTTATAGAAGGGCAAGCTCCCGACATGCAGCTCGGTTTTGAACAGCAGGGCGAGATCGATTTGCGCCTGCGTAGGCTCCTTGCTCTGATCATTGCTTAAACGGTTCTGCATCTGGTCTCCGCTTGGCTGCGGCGGAAACAAACTTCCAGATCGCGCAGAGGGCAAGCGATGACCTGGTGGGGGTAAAGGCAAAGCTCATGTGTCGGCGTGGCGTGGCCAGTATTCGATCGTGATGACGAAAGTCGGATGAGCAGGCGCGTGCACCGGGTGCTGTCGTACAGACACGCAGACATATCAAGGAGCGCGACCAAGGGTGGAAGTGCTGCTGTGCAACGTTCCAACCGAAACGCTAGCCGTTGACGCTCCATTGGAGCGGGAGGCAGAAACACGAACCCCATGAGATGGATACCATCTCATGGGGTTCGGCAGTATGCCTCAAAAGATCGCGCTGCTTACTTCGCCTTGCGCAGCATCTGGCCGCGTTCTACGGCAGCGGCCGTAAGCTGCGCATCAAGTTCGCCAGCCCGAACGGCTTCCACGAGCGTGTCAATGACCTTTGGCAGCGCCGCCATATCGCCTACCTCAACTGCGTTCTTATCCTTCGCGAACTCGATGGGCTTCCCGGCGTAGCGGGTAGCAAAAAATACCTTGCCGCTAGCATCGCAGAACCAGCCCTGCCGGACACGCTTCAGCGTTTCCACCTCAACGCGCTGCCCTTCGGTATTCTTGCGACGAACGATATGCATCGGAGTAAAAGCCTGACCGGCGATCTTCGCTTCGGCCATTTGCTTCTGCTCTACCAGCGTTGCGATCATTTTCTCCCGCGCACGCTGCACCGGATCAACGGTCGCGCGAACCGGAACTGCGGAGGCAAGCTTGAGAGCCTTGAGATGCGACATGCTGTGTCCTTTCTGAAACCGTTAAACGTGTTTCCTGGATACAGCCGTCTACCAGAAGGGCGAGCAAAGAGTTTCGCCGCCGATACGCGAATTAAAGCAAGCGTAAACGTTCTTTACTGTCGTTGCGTAATGGTGGTGATGGATCGACTGTGAGGCCGAACAGCAGATCCTCAATTTCTTCAGCAGGTATGAAAAGATCACGCGCGATATGATTTTTTGATACGCCTTGCTTCCAGAGATCTTTAAGTACCATTTCCCACACCGCAGATTTTTCGTGTGGCAAACCATCAGGCTCAGCAGAGCGATAACGGCGATTGATTTGGACATACTGCCACTCCGTCAACCGCCCCAGCTTGTTGAGCCGATAAGCAAGTGCAACCGCTGCAACTCCCCAACGCTTTTTAGCTCTTATTATCTGCTCGACACTGCTGACATAGGGAATATGAGACACCAAGTCGTCATGAGGCATGAGAAAAGCTGACGCGAAGGCGTTCGCCTCATTTTCGGCCTCACGCCCCTGCGGCCCTCCGTGCTTGTGCATTACGAGATGCCCAAGCTCATGAGCGGCGTCAAAGCGGCTTCGTTCTGCCGATTTGAATGTGTTCAAGAACACGAAGGCTTCGTTGTCCCGCCAACAGGAAAACGCATCAACTTTCTTTGTTTCCTCGGCAAGCGAAAAGACCCTGACGCCTTTAGTCTCAAGCAACTTGATCATATTGCCGATTGGTTTCTCGCCGATCGCCCAGTGCTGTCTCAAAAGTCGTGCAGCTTTGCCAGGGTCTCGCTCATGACTGAGATCAATAAGATCGATGGGCGGCAAATCGTATCTTTGCTTGACCCATTCTAAAACGGCAAACGCCAACACACCTGCTGAAAGCGCAGCGTCCCTTTCCCTCGCGCTCATTGACGTCAAGCTGCGAAAACTCGCAGCCTGAACATCAATCGGGTTCACATCATCGAGAAAGAAGAAATCACGGGGATATTTCAACGCCCTTGCTAGCGCATCTATGGTGCTATCGTCAGGCGTTTGCTGAGCATTGACAATGCGAGACAAAGTGACAGGTGCGATGCCAGCCAATTCTGCCAACGCCTTCGCTGTCACTCGCCGTCGTTGTCTAGCAAGTTCCAACCTTGTGAAATTGAACATTTTCCTACTTGCGGCGGATTACGGGTTCGAACTCAACACCGTCCGGCTCAATGTCTCCCTTCACACGAACATTTTCCCACTCACCCTGGCGGATGATGAAAATACGTTCTTCAAACTGCCGGAAATTTCCGTTCGAAACCCCAGCAGCTTTTGAAAGCTCTGCACGCACATCTTCACCGTTGACGGACACGCAGAGAAACCAAACGCCGGACGGCGGAGCCGTTACAGGCTCGAATGTCACTGCGTCAAGCTCACCGTCAGCAAAAAGGCTCCCTTGAGCCTGATCAATGGCCCGCTCTGCCCCACTGCCTTTCCCCGAAATTGCCTGCGGCACGTGCTTCTCGTCACACGCAACATCAACGCTCTGATAGATCACTTTGAGATTGCGATCGGGGTGTCGAACCGCTTCGATGTTTTCTCTCCGCTCATGCCGCCAGCCTTTGGAGCGGAAAAGAGCGCGAGTGTTGCGAGTGCCATGAATGTAGGCAAACAGACCGGCGGCGGTTATCGGGTCATCATCAACGGCGTCTGCACGAGCACCAACAACTTCCCTGACGACGTTGATCAACTCCTCGCGGCTGGCATCAAATGCCGACAGGCGCGTGTTGATTTCAATTTCGTCGACGTAAAGATGGGTGGCGACCATATGACCCTCGATAATTTTCTCGACCTCATTTGTGCTCGAAAAAATTATCGCCGTCAATGGAGTAAGCCAAAATTCACTCTAAAAACAACCGTCAAGCCCCAGCAACATTGGCACTGACAAGCGTGAGCGCTCCGCTTCTGCGGCCACTTGAGCCGCAAGTATCAATCACCACTCCTTGTGATCGGGCCTCAACTGATCCTTCCGACGTTCGGTGCTGACCTGACCATAATGCTTGTCGATCATTGCGATCGACGTCCTCGTATTTCGAGCAATGTCATAGACATCGACGCCCCGAGCGATCATCTCCGAGATGTAATAGTGCCGTAGGGAATAGGTCGTGCGGGCCACGCCGCGAAAATCCTTTTGCAAATTGCAGACCTTCAGTAATTCGGCGAAGCCTTTCTTGAAGCTCTGAATGCGCTGGCCCTGATGGTCAGCGAAAACAGGATCATCGTCACGCGGTTCGCGCCCGACTTCCCGCTCGAAAGCATCCCAGAGCGCATGAAGCCAGGGAATGACGGACAGTTGCGGGACAACTGCGCCGTGCTTGCCTTTGCCCTGCACTTGAAAGCGAACATCCTGATCTTCCAGCTTACCTTGTCGTGCGGAGCGAAAGCCCACAACATGGCCCCAGTTGAGGTTTTTGAGCTCCGTTGGGCGCATGCCGGTGCCAGATGCGATTTCGATATGAGCGTGCAGTTTCAACCTGTCGGAGATGACATGCAGGTTCTGCCGGAATTGTCGCCATACCCTACCATCTTTGCCACGAATCAATTTTCCCTGCCCACTGTGATCGGGATAGATGCGTTGCAAACTGGCGCTGATAAGCGTTTCGAATTCTTCCGGGGTGAAGCTCGGGCGACTATTATCAACGCGCTTTCGGACTTTGATATCTGGGATATCGAGCTTGCCGCAATACCCCCACTTCAGCGCCTGCTGAAATAACGCCCGCACGATAGTCAATTCCCCACGCTGCCGACTTAACGTCGGCACCTCGTGGCGAGCTGAACGGCGCAGGACTTTTCCGCCGCGCTCATAGCGAATGAAATCGATCTCCTTACCTGGGCCAGAAACCCAATAATTACGACGCCATTCTACATAGCGCTCGATATCCGGTTCACGGATCGTGTCGATGGGCTTGTTACCGAAGAAGCCGACAAGATAGCGACGAATAACCGGCGGCCAGTCGCGGGAATGATATTCGCTGCGGTCGTTACGCTCGCTCTCGACAACAACAAGCTTGATGAACTCCTCGGCCACTTCCGCAAACGGCCGAACGACTGCGGTGAACCCATTCTTCACCCGGTAGTTCGCCTCGCTCCATATCTGGTAGGCCCGATGATGTGCCTCATCGTAATTGTCGGTCTCAAGGCTCTTCCTGATCTGCTTGCCTCCGGCTGAAAACCGCACAGACCAGATAACGCCACCAGGGCGCTGAAAGAGGGTAAAGGGCTGGTTGGTCTGCTTCGCGCGCTGCAACATGACGCTCTCCGAAATCGGTTACGTTGCTAGCACGCCTGCGTTAAAGCTGCGCAAATCCGTGCGTGAGTAGGCACGGCAAGCCTTGATCGGAAAGAGCAATTTCGCGGGGTGTGCTAGACGTGCGCTAGCGTATTTCCAGCAAAAGCAGGATCAAAGATTTTTTAAAAAAACCAATTAATTTAAAGGCTTAATGGTGCCCGGAGGCGGATTTGAACCACCGACACGCGGATTTTCAATCCGCTGCTCTACCAACTGAGCTATCCGGGCATCCTGGCCTTTTGGCCGCTACGGTGATGTTTCACCGGAGGGGGAAGTGTTTCCCCCGGAAGCGAGGGCGGTTATAGCATCTAATTCGCCGCTGTCCAGCCGCAAATGTCACTTTTTTGAACGCCCTCGCAAAAACCCGTCAAGCCCCTGAACGAACATGCTTTTTGAGGCTACCAGAGCATTGTCCCGAGAAACGTGGAACCCGGTTTTCCGTTCGGAAATGCAGAAAAACTAAGCTTACTCTTCGCCTCCGTCGCCCGCCTTGCTTTCATCTTCCGTTACTGGAATGGCATAGGAGCCTTTGAGCCAGCGGGAGAGATCGAGATTGCGGCAGCGATCCGAGCAGAAGGGGTAGTTTTCCCGGCTAGAGGGCTTTCCGCATTCCGGGCAAGGGCGCGGCTTGCGCAGTGGCTCGACTTTCGCGCTGGCAGCAGCAGCGCTTGTCTGTGGTTTTTCCGTCATGGTTACCCTTCCAGCCAGCGGGCCGCCACGTCCATGCCCTCGCCGGTCAGAAGTTGCACCGTTTCATGCAGCGGCAGGCCGACAACATTGCTGTAGGAGCCCACCAGCCTCTGCACGAAGCTTCCGGCAATGCCCTGGATGGCATAGGCGCCCGCCTTGCCGCGCCACTCGCCGGAGGCGAGATAGGCATCGATTTCATGGGATGACAAACGCTTGAAGCGCACCTTGGTTTCCACCACGCGCTGGCGCAGCTTGCGATCCGGCGTCACCAGGCACACGCCGGTAAAAACCCAATGGCCGCGACCCGACAAGAGGTTGAGCGCCGCAAGCGCTTCATCGGAAAATTCGGTCTTGGGCAGAACCCGCCGCCCGACCGCCACCACGGTATCGGCGGCCAGAATGAAGCTTCCCTGCCATTCGGGCTCGTCGGCAAGGCTTTGCAGCGCAGCCTTTGCCTTGTCGGTTGCCAGACGTCTGGCCAGCGAGCGCGGCTGCTCGTTCTTTTCCGGCGTTTCGTCGAGATCCATCGGCATCAGCCGGTCCGCCTCGATCCCCACCTGCCTCAGCAGTTCCACGCGGCGTGGCGAGCCGGAGGCCAGGATCAGCTTGCGTGGTGCCGCCATGGCGAAACCTCCGCTCTTACTTGAAGCGATAGGTGATGCGGCCCTTGGTCAGGTCGTAAGGGGTCATTTCCACCAGCACCTTGTCGCCGGCGAGAACGCGGATACGGTTCTTGCGCATGCGGCCTGCGGTGTGGGCAATGATCTCGTGTTCATTTTCCAGCTTGACCCGGAACGTCGCATTGGGCAGCAATTCCGTAACGATACCGGGAAATTCGAGAACTTCTTCTTTTGCCATCGAGGGGTTGTCTTTCTGTGTCTTTTGGCGCGCAAAGAGCAGCGCCGGTCAAATGTGCGCGGAAACTACACAATCGACGCGGTTTTGTGAACCACGCCGATCACCATTTCTCACCCTGTTTCAATCGCCGCCCAGCGGCTGCGTTCCGGGTCTCTTGAAGCGCTCTTCTATGAGCTTTGTCAACCTGTCACGCACATCGCGATAGGCCTCCAGGCGCTGATCGCGGCTTCCGGTCTCCACGGTCGGGTCGGGGGTCGGCCAGTAATCCACCTCGACGGAGGAGGATCGGGTCAATTCCAGTGCTGCATGATGCGCCTCCGGCGCCAGCGTCACGATCAGGTCGAAATAGGCATCCTCCAGATCTTCCAGGGTCTGCGGCTGGCGCTTGCCGAGCGACAGGCCGATCTCGTCCAGCACCGCATCCACGAAGCCGTCACGCTCGCCATGCCGCACCCCGGCGGAGGCGATGTAGATGCCGGATGGCAAAAGCCGCCTTGCAATGGCCTCCGCCATGGGTGAGCGAATGGCATTCATGCCACAGAGAAACAGGACCGACCGAGGCCTTTCTCCCGCTTTTTCCGGCATGTCTCTCGGGGTTGCACTCATCCCGCCCCCTTCAGCCGCGCCAGTAAAGCACGCAGACGAGGGTGAAAAGCCGTCTGGCACTGTCGAAATCGAGGTCGATCTTGCCCTTCAGCCGGTCCATCAGCGTCTGCGAGCCGTCATTGTGAATGCCGCGGCGGCCCATGTCGATGGCTTCGATCTGGCTGGGCGTTGCCGAGCGGATCGCCTCGTAATAGCTTTCGCAGATCATGAAGTAATCCTTGATGATCCGACGAAGCGGCGTCAGCGACAGGATGTGGGTGGCAACATCCTCACCGCTCTCGGTCTTGATCGAAAAGACCAGCTTGGAATCCACCAGCGACAGCAGCAAATGGTAAGGCCCGCCGGGATGGCCGACGGGCTCGAACCGGTTCTCCTCGATCAGATCGAAAATGGCGACGGCCCGCTCATGCTCGACATCCGGCGTCGAACGCCCGATCGTCTCATCCAGCACGACATCCGAGAGCCTGTAGTCGCCCTTTGCCATGGCTCATCCCGCCAGATTGACGCGGATCGCCACCGAGCGGGCATGCGCATCCAGCCCTTCGCTTTCGGCCAGCGCGATGGCAGCCGGGGCAAGCTTGCGCAACTGCTCCGGCCCAAGCCGCAGGATCGAGGTGCGCTTGACGAAATCCAGCACCGATAGCCCGGAGGAAAAGCGCGCGGACCGCGCGGTGGGCAGCACATGGTTGGAGCCGCCGACATAATCGCCGATCACCTCCGGCGTATGCCGGCCGACGAAGATGGCGCCCGCATTGCGAATGCCAGCCATCAGCGCATCGGGTTCGGCCACGGCCAGTTCCAGATGCTCGGCGGCAATGCGATTGGCCAGCGGCACGGCGTCCTGCAAATCCTTCACGATGATCAGCGCTCCGAAATCCCGCCAGCTGGCCTCGGCGGTCTCGGACCGGCTCAGCAGTTTCAACTGCCGCTCAACAGCGCTTTCCACCGCCTTCGCCAGGGCCGGATCATCGGTGATCAGAATGGACTGCGCGCCGCGATCATGCTCGGCCTGGGCCAGAAGATCGGCGGCCAGCCAATCGGGATCATTGTCCTTGTCGGCGATCACCAGCACCTCGGAGGGTCCGGCGATCATGTCGATGCCGACTGTGCCGAACACCTGCCGCTTGGCAGCCGCCACATAGGCATTGCCGGGACCGACGATCTTGGCGACAGGGACGATGCTCCCGGTGCCATAGGCCAGAGCCGCCACGGCCTGCGCGCCGCCGATCCGGTAGATTTCATTGACACCGGCGATCTTGGCGGCAGCCAGCACCGTGGGATTGATCGCACCACCGGAGGCCGGCACCACCATGACCACGCGCGGCACACCGGCGACCTTGGCGGGTACGGCATTCATCAGCACGGAACTGGGATAGCTCGCCGTGCCGCCCGGAACATAAAGGCCGACCGCATCGATGGCCGTCCAGCGTGAACCGAGGCCCACACCGATGGCATCTTCATAGATATCATCCTTCGGCAATTGCCGGGCGTGATGCCGCTCGATCCGCTCGGCGGCAAGCTTCAACGCATCGATAACCGTCGATGAAACGGCAGCGGTGGCAGCTTCGATCTCGGCTTCGCTCACCCGCATGGGCGTTACGGTGAAATCGAGACCGTCGAATTTCCGGGAATAATCGGCGAGTGCTGCATCGCCCCGCGCCCTGACATCCTCGATGATTGCCTTGACGACGGTGTTCACGTCCTCGGAAACTTCCCGCTTCGTCGTCAGGAAGGCGGCAAAGCGGCTCTCGAAATCCGCCGATGCCTGTTCAAGCCAGAGTGCCACTGAAACGCATCCTTATTGAAGTCTCGCAGTCTGCTGCCTGCCTTCCCTGCCCGATGGGCCGCCAGGGGCGGCCTCTCCTCAGGCCAGGCTGTGATCAGGCTTTGCCTTCGTTTCCCACGCGCCGCCGACATCTGCAAGCTGAACTTCGATACATTCAACATCAAGCGCAATGGTTGCCCCTGCCGCGCAGGTCAGTTCGATCACGCCTTCCGGCCCCTCCCCCGTCTGACGGAAGGCAACGGCCAGGAGGCTCAGCACTTTTTCACGATCTTCGCGATCAATGCCCACCGAACGCACGGCGCGCACGCGTTTGATGCTGAGGGCTGCCCGGCGACGCTCGAAGCCGCGCTTTTTGCGCTGGTTCTCTTCCCAGACGAAGCGATTGGCCTTGAGGGTGAAAATGCCGTTGCGCGCCGTATACTCCACATCAGCCAGCTTGAAGACGGCATCCTGCATATGGGCAGACACGATGGTGAGATCGTCCTTATCGAGTGCCAGAAGCTTGAGGTCGGTCATGAGCAATGTCCATGGAGGAATATTGCCTTGGAAATAGTCATTGCGCCGCCGCTTGGCAACGGCGCGACGAAAAACCGTGACGATCAGCCGCTGATTCGTTCGACGATCGCGCCGCAGCGGGTCAGCTTTTCCTCAAGCCGCTCGAAACCACGGTCGAGATGATAGACGCGGTTGACCAGCGTTTCACCTTCCGCAGCAAGCCCTGCAATGACGAGCGACACCGAGGCGCGCAGATCCGTGGCCATGACCGGAGCGCCACGCAGGCGCTGCACGCCGTCGATACGGGCCGTCTGCCCGTTCAGGGTGATCTTTGCGCCAAGGCGAGCCAGTTCCTGCACATGCATGAAGCGGTTTTCAAAAATGGTCTCCGTCACATGCGCCACGCCCTGTGCCCGGGTCATCAGACCCATGAACTGCGCCTGCAAATCCGTGGGGAAGCCCGGGAAGGGCTCGGTGACGATATCCACGGGGCGGATAGCATCGCCATGGCCGATCACGCGAATGCCGCCATCCACGGCGGAAATCTCGGCGCCAGAGCGGCGCAGTGCCTCGATGGCGGTGTCGAGCAGGGCGATATCGGTATCTTCCAGCGTCACATCGCCGCCAGCCATCGCCACGGCCATGGCATAGGTGCCGGTTTCGATGCGGTCCGGCAGCACGCGGTGGCGCGCGCCCGAAAGGCTGGTCACGCCTTCAATGGTGATGGTCTGCGTGCCCGCGCCGGAGATTTTCGCGCCCATGGCATTGAGGCAATTGGCGAGATCGACCACTTCCGGCTCACGGGCGGCATTGTGGATGGTGGTAACGCCACGCGCCAGCGAGGCGGCCATCATCATCACATGCGTCGCGCCGACCGAAACCTTGGGGAAGGTGTAGCTTGCGCCGATCAGGCCGCCCTTCGGCGCCGTGGCTTCGATATAGCCGCCATCGATCTCCATGGTCGCGCCAAGCGCCGCCAGCCCCTCGATGAAGAGATCGACAGGCCGTGTGCCGATGGCGCAGCCGCCCGGCAAGGAGACCCGCGCCTTGCCTTCACGCGCCAGAAGCGGGCCGATCACCCAGAAGCTCGCCCGCATTTTCGAAACGAGGTCATAGGGCGCGGTGGTATCGACAATGGTGCGGCAGGTGAAATGCACGGTGCGGGCATAGCTTCCCGACTGACGCTCACGGCGGCCATTGACGGCGACATCGACGCCGTGATTGCCGAGAATGCGTAAGAGAAGCTCGACATCGGCCAGATGCGGCACGTTTTCCAGCGTCAGCGTATCACTGGTCAGCAGCGAGGCGATCATCAGCGGCAGGGCGGCATTTTTTGCGCCTGAAATGGGAATGATACCGTTCAAGGCGTTGCCGCCGACAATCCTGATGCGATCCATCCGTGCTGATTACGGGGCGAACCCCGCCTTTCCTTGGTTTAAGAGAAGCCTGCCGCGTGCGGCTTGAAACGGTTGCTTTAGTGTCTTTTGATTTGAAAATAAACCCGGACGACAGGTTATTACACATCGCCTTCAGGCGAATTTGCGGCAGGCAGGCCCTCGCCCTCATCGGCGCCGCCCGCCCGGCGCGCTCGCGCCTGCGTCTTTCGCCGCATCAGGTTTTCACGCAGTTTCTGCGCCGCGCGTTGGCGGCGCAGATCCGCCGCCGTGGCAGGCTTGGCACGCGGGCCGGAGGGCTTTGAAGGGTCGGTCTCGTCACTCATGCAAAGGGTGATAGCGCAACTGGGGAAAAAGCGGAAGTTCCACATTTTATGACAGGAAAGTCGTTTTGGCGCTTGCGCTCCGATTCAAGCTGTGGCAATAGGCCCCTCGTTCCGACACGGTTGCGAAGCCGGTCAAGATGCTGCGGTAGCTCAGTGGTAGAGCACTCCCTTGGTAAGGGAGAGGTCGAGAGTTCAATCCTCTTTCGCAGCACCATTTTCCAAAATTTTCAATAGATTCATCGTCTAGAGACGTGCCATTTTTTGCGCCGTTGTTTGGCATGAACCATAAAAGACAAAAGCCCGTATGCCGCTTTTCAGGTCGGCTACGGGCTTTAAAGCATTTTCAAGGAAAGCTTAAATTGCCGTCAGGCGAGGATGGGGCTTTTCTCAAAGCCCCTTCAACAGCCTTTGCAGATATTGGCCATAGGTGCTTTTGCCATATTGCTGTGCAAGCACGTTCAACTGATTGGCATCAATGAAACCCAGGCGGAAGGCGATTTCTTCCGGGCAGTTGATCTTGAAGCCCTGGCGCCGTTCCAGCGTCGCCACGAATTCGGAGGCCTCCAGCAGGCTGTCGGGCGTGCCGGTATCGAGCCAGGCATAACCACGGCCCATTTTCTCAACGCTGAGCTTGCCGCGCTCCAGATAGACGCGGTTCACATCGGTGATTTCCAGCTCGCCGCGCGGCGAAGGCTTCAGATTGGCGGCAATATCCACCACATCCTTGTCGTAGAAATAAAGCCCGGTCACGGCCCAGTTGGACCGGGGCTCCAGCGGCTTTTCCTCAATGGAAACGGCCTTCATCTCGCGGTCGAATTCCACCACGCCATAGCGGTGCGGGTCGTTGACGTGATAGGCGAAGACGGTTGCCCCCTCTTCCCGGCGCACCGCATTGCGGAAGAGATCGTTGATGCCATGACCGTAGAAGATATTGTCGCCGAGGATCAGGCAGGACGGATCGGAACCGACGAAATCTGCGCCGATGATATAGGCCTGCGCCAGACCGTCTGGCGAAGGCTGCTCGGCATAGCTCAGCGAAATACCCCATTTCGAGCCATCGCCCAGCAGCGCCTGGAAATTCGGCAGATCCTTCGGTGTCGAAATGATCAGGATCTCCCGAATGCCCGCCAGCATCAGCGTCGACAGCGGATAGTAGATCATCGGCTTGTCATAGACCGGCATGAGCTGCTTCGAGGTCACCAGCGTCATCGGGTGAAGCCTCGTGCCGCTGCCGCCAGCGAGAATGATGCCTTTCATGAAAAGCTCCTTGCCTTCAAAAGCTGGATTGGAAAACGGCGGCGGAGCAAAACAGTCCGGCCACCGTCTGTCATCAGGTAACTCAGGACAGCATCCGCGCCACCACCTCGGCCGTCGAGGCCTGCCACGATGGCAGGGTCACGCCATGCACGGCGGTGAGCTTGCCGCAGTCCAGCCGCGAATTGGCCGGGCGCTTGGCAGGTGTTGGATAGGCGCTGGAGGGAATGGGATTGACCTTTGCGGACGGCCCGCCCCTTTCGGCGGAGATGCGGAAAATCTCCGCGGCAAATTCGGCCCAGCTTGCCTCTCCCGAACCCGTCATGTGAAACACGCCGCGCAAAGCGGCATCGCGGGATGCAATCAGATTGCTCGCCACCGCCAGAACCGCATCGGCAATGTCCAGGGCCGAGGTGGGATTGCCGCGCTGATCGTCAACCACATTCAGCTCGTCCCGCGTTTCGGCAAGCTTCAGCATGGTTTTGAGGAAATTCTTGCCGAAGGGGCTGTAAACCCAGGCCGTGCGCAGAATGGCATGATTATCGGTGGCCGCCGCCACGGCACGCTCACCTTCCAGCTTGCTGCGGCCATAGACTCCGAGCGGCGCGACCGGATCGCTTTCCAGATAAGGCGCAGGCTTCGACCCGTCGAAAACATAATCCGTCGAAATCTGCAGCACCGGAATATCGAGCATGGCAGCCGCCTTCGCCAGCGCTGCAGGCCCCTGCCCGTTCACCGTCAAGGCAGCAGCCTCATCGCTTTCCGCCTGATCGACGGCCGTATAGGCGGCGGCGGAAATGACGATATCCGGCTTGAGCGCCAGGACGGCGTCCACGATGCCGTCCGGCGCGGCGAGATCGATCTGCGGACGCCCGACGGCCAGGATTTCGACATCCTGGCGCGCTGCGGCCCGTTCCACAAGCGATTGCACCACCTGACCCTGGAGGCCGGTGACAAGATAGCGGCGGCGCATGCTCATCCCGCCGTTCCCGTTTTCAAAAGGCCGAGCCGGCTGCCGTCATAGCCCTGTCGCAGCGGCGCCCACCACCACTCATTGGCAAGATACCAACGCACGGTTTTCTCAATGCCGCTCTCAAAATTTTCCTGGGCCTTCCAGCCCAGTTCCGTTTCCAGCTTGGTGGCGTCGATGGCATAGCGCGCATCATGGCCGGGACGGTCCGTCACATACTGGATCAGCCGTTCATGCGGCCCGCCCGCCGGATTCAAGTCATCCATCAGCGCGCAGACGCGCTTGACCACATCGATATTGCGCCGTTCATTGCGCCCACCGACATTATAGGTCTCGCCGATCCGTCCGCGTTCGGCAATGATGTCCAGCGCCCGGGCATGATCCTCGACATAGAGCCAGTCGCGAATATTGGCGCCATTGCCGTAGACCGGCAGCGGCTTGCCTTCCATGGCATTGAGGATCATCAGCGGAATGAGCTTTTCCGGGAAATGGAACGGCCCGTAATTGTTCGAGCAATTGGAAACCACCACCGGCATGCCATAGGTGCGCGCCCAGGCCTTGGCGAGATGATCGGAGGCAGCCTTCGAAGCCGAATAGGGCGAGCTCGGATCATAAGGCGTCGTTTCCATGAAAAGACCGTCTTCGCCCAGCGACCCATAGACCTCGTCCGTCGAGACATGCAGGAAGCGGAAGCGTTCCTTTTCCTCGCCCGTCAGTCCCTGCCAATAGCCGCGCGCTGCCTCCAGCATGGTGAAGGAGCCCAGCACATTGGTTTCCACGAAATCCCGCGCACCGGTGATGGAGCGGTCCACATGGCTTTCCGCTGCCAGATGCATGATGCGGTCCGGCCTGAAACTGCGCATGGCCTCGGCCATGGCGGCACCGTCGCAGATATCGGCCTTCAGGAAACGATAGAGCGGATTGCCTTCGACAGCCTTCAGCGAGGTCAGCGTGCCTGCATAGGTCAGTTTGTCGACGTTCAGCACGTCGTATTTCTTGTCCAACACCAGATGCCGAACCACGGCAGACCCGATAAAGCCTGCTCCACCGGTAACGAGTACGCGCATAGTCTTTCGCCCTCAATCGATTAGGCTTACGCCGTATAGGTAAAATGAGCCTGCAATTCGGCAAGACGCGGCTGCTTTTGATCCTTGTCGGACAAAACGGCCTTGCCCTCTTCAACCGGCCAGATGATGCCAAGCGCAGGATCGTTCCACAACAGGCCCCTGTCATGGTCGGGGCTGTAATAATCCGTCACCTTGTAGCTGATCACCGTATCGGGGGCGAGCGTGCAGAAGCCATGGGCAAAGCCCGGCGGCACCCAGAGCTGACGGCCATTTTCCGCCGTCAATTCCGCAGAGACGGCCTGCCCATAGGTGGGCGAACCGCTGCGGATATCCACCGCAACATCCAGAAGGGCGCCCGCCGTACACGAGACGAGCTTGCCCTGGGCACGCGGGTTGAGCTGGAAATGCAGGCCGCGCACCGTACCGGTCTCTGCGGAAAAGGAACGATTGTCCTGCACAAAGGTAAAATCGCCGATCTCGGACTGAAACAGCGAGGCCTTGAAGGTTTCCATGAAATAGCCGCGCGAATCGCCAAAGCGCTTCGGGGTGATCAGCACGACCTCTGGGATCGCCATTCGCTCAAATTGCATGATCATTCCTGTAAAATACCAGCTTTCGAATGCTTCAAGCATAAGCTTACCCCGGCAGCAAGGCTGAATTTCACTCCTCACCGGTCATCCAAGCCTCGCGCCAGCTTGAAATGCGAGGAAAAGCGCAGGCTGGAGTTGTCCTGTCCTTACCCAAACGCCGAAGCCGTCATTGGAGATATCGATGCCGAAGCTGTCTCTCTGCATTCCCGTCGAACCGGGCCATGCCTTGCCGCTGCCACTGATCGACAGCCTGCTGAACAACGAGGCGGCCGATCTCGAAATCATCCTCTCGTCCTTTGGAAACAGGCTGGCGGAAAGTGATGAAATCAGGACCCTGGCGGAGCGCGATGGCCGCATCAAGCTCTTGCCGCCGGCGCCGGACCATCTCTCGACAGCACAATTGTGGATCGGCACCGTGGCTGCGGCCCGGGGGGACTGGGTATCGCTGGTCTGTGCGGAGGACATGATCGAGCCCGATCTGCCGGCACTTCTGGCGCATGTGGAAAGCACGATCCCGACCGCCGACGCGCTGGGCTGGTCTCCCTTCCAGATCGCCCCGGACGCACCACGCAACATCAAGACAACCGTGGCCGTTCCTGTGTTGCACAATGTGACGCCCTTCGAAAAGGAGGCGATGCTGGAAGCCTTCTTCCACTGGAAGGGTGCCCAGCAGGTGCCAAAAATGCCCTTCGGCCTGTTTCACGGCGCCATCAAGCGCAGCCTGCTGGAGACGATCCTTTCCAATTGCGGTGACATCAGCTGGCTGACGCTGACGCCGCACTATGAGTGGGCGGCAAGGGTGCTGATTTTCGCCAACGCGCTGGCCTTTTCCAACCGCCCGCTATCAGCCGTCAGCGTCCGGCCCTTCAAGCCCCAGGCCGTGCCGTCGGCACTCAAAGGCTTTCCGCTGCATTCCGGCATCGGCCTGACAGCGGCCATTGCCGAGGTGCAGGCCCGGGTTCTCGCGGAATTGGGCAGCCAGTGGAATGGTTTCGGCGAAGACTTCGTGCGCGCCTGCATGTATGATTGCGCCCTGGAGCACGACAAGGCCCGCTTTACCATCAAGTTCGAAGCCTATCGTCAGGCCTTGGCGGCCCTTCCAGGAGGGCATGCCTTCATCGCCGCCTTCCAGCCGCCTTACAATCCGCATCCGCCGGAAGACAAACGGCGCGGACTGCACGGCACCGTGCTTCTGGTGGACCGCTTCATTGGCAGAGCCGTGACGGCGCAGGATTTCTTCAGCGTCATGCGCGCCGTTCTCACACCCGTCAGCCTCATGACGAAAGCGGATGTGAAACTCGTTCGGTAGGCTTTGCGCTACGCTCTTGCCACATTGCACACGCCAACCACAGCAAGCGGGTCGGAGGGGTGAATATCGGCGGTTCCGAATTCGAGAAGATCGCGCCGTCCATATTCGTCGGCGATCTTCTCCACGAAGGCCCGGATGGTGATGGCTTGACCCGAGCAGATATTGATGGCGCCCTCCTGTCCGGTGTCCACCACCCCGGCAATCATCGATCCGGCCTCACGCACATCCAGAAAGTCCCGCAACTGCGTTCCTTTCGATAATTTGGCGACCTCGCCTGCCTGCAGTTTCTGCCGCACATAAGGCACGAGACGCCGGGGGTGCTCGCCCTCGCCAAACAGATAAAAGATGCGGCACCAGGAAAAGGGCAGGGCCTTTGCCTTGAAAAACTGCTGCAGCATGTGGAAGCAGCCAATCTTGGCGGCAGCATAGAGGGTGCGCGGCTCCAGCGGATCATCGACGGTCAGACGCTCCGATGGCCAGCGATATTCCGCACAGGTCCCAACCCCGATGAAATGCGCGACCCCGGCCCGGGCAGCCCCTTCCGCCAGCGCCATGGTGCCGGCCACGCAACGGAAATTTTCCGGCGAATCGAGATAATCGACCGGATTGACATACCAGGCTGCGTGAATGACGGCATCGATGCCCTGGCAGTGCTCGGCCCAGATCTGCGGCGACAGGTCGAAAAGATCATCCGTTGCAATAATATGTGCCGGGGTGCCCGCCTCCTTCAGCCGATCGATGCCGCCCAGCCGCAAGGGCGCCACGACCTCGTGACCGGCTTCAATGAGCGAAAGGTGTATCTGACGTCCGACGAAACCCGTCGCGCCGGTGAGCAGGATGCGTTTGGCCACGGAAAGACAATCCCTTGCAGTGCCCCGCCGAAAGGGCTTTGATGACATCGCAATGGTAAAGCACCGAAAGACCTGTGCAATGGAGGGCACTCGGCAAAGGTCAGTTTCACACAGGCCAATTTCGCTATCGCTGGTGAGAACCCGAACCATGTCCACTTTCAAAAAGGACATGTGTTCTTTTCTTGCTTCCGTTCACGGGACGGCGCTTTCGAGCCTGCCTTGAGTGACCGGAGCCGTGATCAGGTGGGCAATGAGCGCAATTGAAGAGTTCGAGGCTTCCGTAAGCCGCAATATCGAAGCCATTGGCAAGAACGGCGAATTTCTCGATCTGGCCAATCTGATGATGCAGAAATGCGTCAATCTCCACTACATGTACAATTTCAGCTGGTTGGGCCGTCCCATCATCCAGATCCCGCAGGATAGCTATGCGATCCAGGAAATGATCTGGAGGGTCAAGCCGGACCTCGTCATCGAGACCGGTATTGCCCATGGCGGTTCGCTTATTCTCAGCGCCTCCATGCTGGCGATGATCGATTATTGCGAGGCCGTCGAAGCAGGCAGATCGCTGGACCCGAAGGCCAGCAATCGCCGGGTGCTCGGCATCGATATCGATATCCGCGCCCATAACCGGGCCGCCATCGAGGCGCATCCGATGAGCCACAAGATCGACATGATCGAGGGGTCTTCGGTCGGAGCCGAGATTATCGAACAGGTCCGGGCCCATGCCGCCCGGCACGAGACCGTGATGGTGTTCCTCGATTCCAATCACACCCATCAGCATGTGCTGGACGAGCTGGAACTCTACGCGCCCCTCGTCTCCAAGGGCTCCTATTGCGTCGTCTGGGACACGCTGATCGAAGACATGCCGGCGGATATGTATCCGGATCGCCCCTGGGGCCCCGGTGACAATCCACGCACTGCGGTCAGGGAATATTTGCGACGCCTGCAGGACGAAGGCCGGGCCGCTGCCGATGGCGCGGCATTGAACCTCGATTATGACAAGACGCTCGAACACAAGATCGCTCTTACAGTGTCCAGGGGCGGCTTCCTGAAGCGCTCGTAGAGCATTGTCCCGAGAGAATTGCCGTCGCGGTTTTCCGTCCGGAAATGCGTAAAACTGGAGCATTTCCAGGAAAAGTGGACTCCGGTTTTCCGTCCGGAAATGCGTAAAACTAAGATTTAGAGCGCTTCTTTCAGCCAGCTTTCAAAACCACGCGAAAAAGAAGAGCCGATCTGATTCTCATCAGATCGGCTCTTTCTTGTCCTGCTGATCACGTCAACCCCGGCGAAAACATCCCCCGTGACAGCAGAGGCCCGGTTTATCCGGAACCGTCGGGCTCTTTTTACCGTCTTTTAGCGCCCCTCAACCGCCGCAGATTTTCCGACGCCTTGCTTTGAGCCGTGGGTTTGACAACCGTCTTTCCGGCGAGGCGCAGAACCTGTTCGGAGGCAACGCCTTCCTCCACCAGAGACCGCAGCCCGTCTGGATGAACGACGATATCGTCTGCCGGTACGATCATGCCCTTTATCACCTCCCATAGCGCTGCAGGTGTGTCGGCGCCGCCAATATCGGACCGGATGATCAAAGCGCTCTCCGTAAAGCCGGTGACCGTGAGCAGAGGAATATCGCCCAGCCAGACCGGATTATAATGTTTCAGAAAACGCCCGCCCTTCCAGTTGCGGAACGCCATGTCATAGCCCGCCTTGATCGTCTCGAAGGCCTGCTTGTCTCGATAGGCTTCGGTGTTCAGGGCGCAAGCCTTGGCGAAGCCCTTTTCCCAACCCTCGACCTCGATACCGTATTGCTTGCGGAAAACGTGCTGCGTCAGGCCGATGGTGGCCGTCACCCCCAGCAGGGAGCTGAAGGGAAAATCGCGCAGGGCAGGATCCGCCTCGAAATTGCTGCCGAACTCCGCCAGGAAGATCTCGGCCTTTTTCTTGGTATCCTCCAGACGTCCGATGGAGAAGGAGTTGCTTGCCGGGCAGGCGCCGAAGATCGAAAAAGGCCGCTGGGTAAATGCAAAGCCCTGGGCCTCGCAGATGACCTTCATCGCCATGTCGTAATCGACCACCGCATGCCCGAAATAGCATTGGCCGTATTTATCATGGATCCGTTGCAACAGCCGCCGCCTGATGGCGGAATGGTAGATCGAATAGCCGGATGTCGGCACCGCGTTCGGCTCATACCAGCCGAACATGCGCCGGAAGGGCTCGCTTTTCGGCAGCCGGATCACCGCGCGGTCAAAAGGTATCCTGACCGTGCCCACCGGCTCTCCCTCCACCGGCCAGGAATAGCTGAGTGTGCCCCAGGAGAAAGCCTCGATATCGGGATTGACCGCTGCCACACGGTCGATCAATCCCATCACATCGGGATCGATGAAGTCATCGTCGCCGATAAAGCTCACCCACTCGCCCGTTGCCGCCTTGATGGTCCGCTCCCAGTTGTCGAGCATGGAAAGGACGGTGCCTGTGGACGGCAGATAGACGATCCGTGGATCCTTCGGCAGGAGCGCCGCCATGAAATCATTCATGATGGCCGGATCGTCCGAATTGTCGGCAAAGACGAATTGCACATCCGGCCTTTCATTTTTCAGAAGGCCTTCGATCGTCTTCTGGAAATAGAACTGACGATTTCGCGACGGAACGCAAATGGTCAGGCCAGGCTGGTGGGTCATCCGATCTCTCCTATCGGCGGGCTCTCAACACTGCTTGCTGCCGATGGCAGCAAGCCTCGTTATGCCAAGGCGCGAAAATGCTTACGCATCCTCGCCTTGAACGGGTTTCGAACATCTCACCTGTGGCAGGGCATGAGAGATTCGAAAAAGACATATCAGGTCATTTTCAATGACCTTGATATCACTTCACGGGCAAGGGCGATGTCCGGGCAAGCGCCGGCGGGTGTCGCGGCGTATCCGCTGGCATCACCTGCGCCTCTGTCATTCCGGGTGAACGATCAGGCTCGGCACCGCCGTCACGAATTTCCCACCCCAGTCGGTAATATACGAAAGCTGTTGTTTGATCTCGTCTGTCAGATTCCATGGAAATATGACCACCCTGTCCGGTTTTTCGCGTTTCAGAACCTCCTCCGGCACAACGGGAATGCGGCTGCCCGGAAGAAACATGCCTTGCTTTGCCGGATTCTTGTCGACAACGAAGGCGATCTGCCCGGCCTTGATGCCGGCGAAATTCAACAGCGTATTGCCCTTGGCGGCGGCTCCGTAAGCCGCGACTTTCAGACCCTGCCGGTGGCAGGCAATCAGGAATTCCAGAAAATCGTCACGCACACGCTCTGCCCTGGCCTGGAAGGCGGCATAGGTCGCAACATCGGCAAGACCGGCTTCTTCCTCCCTTATCCGCATGGCCGCCACCCGTTCCGTCACGGCATGGGCGGCGTGGTCACTGCGGCAGGCGAAAATGCGCAGGCTGCCGCCATGCCAGGGGGTTGTCTCCACATCGAACACCGTCAGACCGTTCTGATCGAAGATCCGTTGCACCGCCAAAAGCGACAGATAGGAATAATGTTCGTGATAGGCCGTGTCGAACTGGCTCTCCGCCATCATGTTCATCACATGCGGAAACTCGAAGGTCGCCACGCCCTCAGGCTTCAACAGCCGCGCAAAACCGCGCAGGAAATCATTGATGTCGGGCACATGCGCCAGCACATTGTTGGCCGCCGTCAGGTCGGCCTGCCAGCCTTCCGCCACAAGCCGGCCAGCCAGTTCTTCGCCGAAAAATTCCTGGCAGATATCGATGCCCTTGTCGCGCGCCGCCTGGGCCGTGCTGGCGGTGGGTTCGACACCGAGGCAGGCAAGGCCCTTCTCCTTCACATATTGCAGGAGATAACCGTCATTGGCGGCCACCTCCACGACCCGCGCCGAGGGACCGAGGCCAAAGCGCTCAGTCATCGCCTTCACATAGGCCTTGGCATGCGTGAGCCAGGAGGAGGAGAAGGACGAGAAATAGGCATAGTTTTCGGAAAAAAAGGTCTCGCGCTCGGCAAAATCCTCTGTCTGGACCAGAAAGCATTCGCCGCAGACCCGGATCACCAGCGGATACCACAGTTCGGGCCGCGCCAGACCGGCCTCCGCCACATAGGAATTGGAGGGGGGCGCCGTGCCGAGATCCAGAAAGGGACGCAGGTTGCGGGAGCCACAATGGCGGCATTTCATGGTGTCAGTCCTTCAAATTCCGGCGTGATCGGTGGATGCGAGCGGTCCCGATCCGACATCAGGCTGACAGGCTGCGGCCAGGCGATGCCAAGGGCGGCATCCAGCGGCGAAAGCCCGCCTTCAGCCTCGGCGCGATAGGGGGCGGAATGGACATAGACCATGCGCACGGCATCGGTCAGCGCCTGAAAGCCATGGGCAAAGCCTGCGGGAATGAGCAGCGAGCGGGCGTTCTCCGCGGAAAGCTCGACGCCGACATGCTGCAGGAAAGTGGGCGAGCCGGAGCGCAGATCGACCGCGACATCGAAGATCGCCCCTTGCAGGGAGGTGACCAGCTTCCATTCTCCAAAGGGTGCGTGCTGGAAATGCAGGCCGCGCACCGTACCCGCCTGCCCAGTGCCTGTTTCATTGACCTGCATCACCGGCCCCGGCCAACCATGATCCAGAAGCTCTTCGCCGCAAAACAGCCGGCTGAGATGGCCGCGCTCATCGCCAAGACGACGGCGGGTCAAAAGCACAGGACCATCGATGGCCAGTTTTTCCGCGATGAACCGGCCGCTCATGCCGCACCCCTTTGGCTCGGAGTTTCCGCCATCTGCGTCAGATAATCGGCAATATCGGCGCGGCAGAGATCGATTGCCGCCTCGCCTGCTGCCAGACGGCGGTACCAGCCCATGGTGCGAACCACCGTCTCCTCGAAATTCCAGAGCGGCCGGTAACCGAGATGGTCCCTCGCCCGGCTGCTGTCCAGCAGCAGATAGCCGGCCTCATGCGGCCCCGCCTCCGTGCCGAGGCTCACCTCGCCGCCGCCGAAAGCCCGGGAGGCAACGGCGAGAAGATCGGCCACCGTCGCGGCATTGTCCGGATCTGGCCCAAAGTTGAAGGCGGCATGGGCAAGCCCGCCGGCATAAAGCCGCTCGGCCAGCGCCAGATAGCCTGCCAGCGGTTCCAGCACATGCTGCCAGGGTCGCACCGCCGCCGGGCGCCGTACCTCGATGGCACGCTGGAGAGACCAGGCGCGCACGGCATCTGGCACGATCCGGTCTTGCGCCCAATCACCGCCACCGATGACATTTCCAGCCCGCGCTGTTGCGAGCCCCACACCGCGCGGCGCGAAGAAGGAGGCGCGATAGCTGGCCGCGACGATTTCCGCCGCCGCCTTGCTGGCGCTGTAGGGATCATGGCCGCCGAGCGGATCGCTTTCCACGAAGGGCCGCGCCGTTTCGGGGTTTTCATAGACCTTGTCGGTGGTGACGACGACGATGGCCTTCACCGTCTCTACGGCCCGCAGCACATCGAGCACATGCACCGTGCCCTGCACATTGGTTTCGAAGGTGCCGACGGGATCGCGGTATCCCGCCCGCACCAGCGGCTGGGCGGCCAGATGCAGCACGATCTCCGGCTCGGCACGCAGCACCGCTGCAGTGACCGCCAGCCGGTCACGCAGATCGCAGATCTCGGTATCAGGAAGGGATTCACCCAGCAGGCCATGCAGGTTGGGCCTGCTCTCCGGCGGCAGGGCAAGGCCGGTGACGACCGCGCCCATGTCGCGCAGCCAGAGCGACAGCCAGCTTCCCTTGAAGCCGGTATGCCCCGTGAGCAGTACGCGTCTGCCGCGCCAGAACGTGGGATCGATCATCATCACCAGTTTTTCCAGGGAGGGCTGCCGCTGGCCCAGAGGCTTTCCAGGTGGTTCTTGTCGCGCAGCGTATCCATGGGCTGCCAGAAGCCGTTATGGACATAGGCGCAAAGCTCGCCATCGGCGGCAAGCCCCATCAAAGGGTCGGATTCCCAGGGCATGTCGTCACCCTCAATGCGGTCGATGACCTTTGGCGACAGCACGAAGAAGCCACCATTGATGTGCCCTGCTTCACCCACCGGCTTCTCCACGAAACCGCGCACCATGGTGCCATCCATGCTGAGCGCTCCATAGCGGGCAGGCGGCTGCACGGCGGTGACGGTGGCGAGCTTTCCATGCTCGCGATGAAAACGGATCGTGTCGGCGATATCGACATCGGACAGGCCATCGCCATAGGTGAAGCAGAAGGCGTCTTCTCCCTGGAGATAGGGGGCCACCCGCCGCAGGCGTCCGCCGGTCATCGAATTTTCGCCGGTATCCACCAGCGTCACCCGCCAGTTTTCGGCGCTTTTCCTGTGAAACTGCAGCCGGTTTTCCGCAAGGTCGAAGGTGATATCCGACATGTGCAGGCCGTAATTGGCGAAATATTCCTTGATCACATAGCCTTTGAAGCCGCAGCAGACGATGAAATCGGAAATGCCGTGCCCATGATAGAGCTTCATGATGTGCCAGAGGATCGGACGTCCGCCGACCTCGATCATCGGCTTCGGCTTCAGATGGGTTTCCTCGGAAATACGGGTGCCCATGCCCCCGGCCAGAATGACGGCCTTCATCGTCCGCGCCTCCCCATTCCGGTCAAAAAGTGCGCAGCGGTTTTTCGTCCGGACATGCGTAAAATGAAAGAGGTAGAGCGTATCAACCCGTCCGTGAAACACGGAAACGCTCCAGCCACAAGGCTCACAACACCCGACATCATATCTGCCCCACCTCGTATAAGCATAGCCGCGAGGCAGGCAGCATGAGAGCGCCCGATACACGCGACAGGCGCAGAATAGAAAGTCAAGCTGTCGTCAAACTGGATAGAGCATTTCCGGACGGAAAACCGGTTCCCACTTTTCCTGGAAATGCTCTAGGGTCAAAACTCAATCAGGATGGGTGTTCTGTTGAACGGGATGGGATTGAATGGCCGCGAACAAGCGCAAGGCAAGGCCCTGAGGCCTTGTCGAGCATTGTTCGCAATCAGGCGGCCCATCCCGTTCAACCCTTCGGGCAAGGCGTATTTTGCGCCTGCGGGCGTCGGAAAGGTTTGAAAATGTTCGGCATTTCCTTCACCTTTCCTCCTACTCAGACACAAAATACGCCTTGCAGAACACCCATCCTGATTGAGTTTTGACCCTAGAACCCGCTGGCCGCCAGCCTCTGCTGCAGCGCATCGATGTCGCTGTCGCGGTCACGCAGGAAGCGGCGTTCCCAATCGAAAGCGCTCAGAATGATCGCCTCGAGCCCCGGATGGGGAGGCGACCAGCCGAGAACGGCGCGGGCCAGCGCCGTATCCGCCACCACCGAGGCGGCATCGCCGGGACGGCGCGGCGCAAAGGTGACCGGCAAACGCACCTGCGCCACCCGCTCCACCGCCTGCAACACCTCCAGCACGCTGGCGCCGCGGCCATAGCCGCAATTGACGGTCAGACTTTCGCCACCCGCCACCAGATAGTGCAAGGCCTTGAGATGGGCCTGGACGAGATCGTCGACATGGATGTAATCGCGCACGCCCGTGCCATCTGGCGTGGGGAAATCCTGGCCGAAGACGGAAATTTCGGAGCGTTTGCCAAGGGCGGCCTCGCAGGCCACCTTGATAAGGTGGGTGGCGCTGCGGGTGGATTGTCCCACCCGGCCCAACCGCTCGGCACCGGCCACGTTGAAATAACGCAGGGCCACAAAACGAAAACCGGATTGCGCCCGCGCCGTGTCGGCCAGAATGGCTTCCGTCATCAGCTTGGAGCGGCCATAGGGATTTTCAGGCCGCGCCTCCGCCGTTTCCTTCACAGGCTGATCGGTTTGCGGCGTGCCGTAAACGGCAGCGGTGGAGGAGAAGATGAAGCGGCCAATGCCTGCCCTCACCGTTTCCTCGATCAGCACCTGCGAGGCAAGCGTATTGTTGCGATAATAGCCGAGCGGATCGCGGATGGAATCCGGCACCACCGCCGAACCGGCGAAATGCAGCACCGCCTCCACCCGGTTTTCCAGAAAAATCTGCTGAAGCACGGCCCGCTCGGCAATATCGCCGAGATAAAAGCGGGCAGCGGGCGCCACGGCGCTGCGGAACCCGGTGGAGAGCCGATCGATGACCACGACCTCATGGCCGGCATCGAGCAGCGCCCATACCATATGGCTGCCGATATAACCGGCACCGCCCGTGACCAAGATTGCCATACCTCACCCCTTTATTCTGAAGCGGTGACATATCGGGCTCTGGAGTTCCCTATTATGCTTGCTCTTCGAAACAGCAGTTCCGCTTGTTCCGATAAAACGCCAGAGCCGTGCCACCCGGGAAGATCATCTTCCCGACCTCGGCGGAAAGGCCGGGGTCTTTGCGGCGATGGTAGGCGCCAAGGCTTTTTCCATCCGGTTAACAGAGGCCGCCAGAGGGGAACAGGGCGGCCTGTTTCATCGCAGAGAGCTAAATTCGACTTAACGAGATTGCTCGCATTTTATCGAATTCGGTTACAGACTCTTGATGTAACCGCTCAGCCGCTCGGCAGCCTCCTGCATCTGCCCGGGATCCCGAAGGAAGCAGGCGCGCAGGAAATGTTCGCCGCCCGCGCTGAAGGCCGAACCCGGCGCCAGCCCCACGCCCGTCTTGTCCACGATGTCGAGGGCAGCAGCCCGGCTATCGGTAATCCCGTCGATCTGCAGGAAGGCATAGAGCGCCCCATCCGGCTTGACCGAGCGGACACGATTGGTGGCGATCAGCGCATCGAGCAGGATATCGCGCCCGGCGCGCGCCCGGGCGATGTTTGCCGCCAGAAAATCTTCCCCCTCGTTCAGCGCCACCACCGCGCCGCGCTGCATGAACTGGGCAACGCCGGAGGTGGAATATTGAATGAGGTTTTCCAGCACCTGACCGATTTCCGGCGGCGCCACCAGCCAACCGACGCGCCAGCCGGTCATGGACCAGTTTTTCGAGAAGGAATTGGCGAAGATCACCCGGTCCTCCGGCTCCATCACATCGAGGAAGGAGGGGGCACGGCCGGGGGCGGCGAAATAATAGAGCGCATAAATCTCGTCGGCGAGAATCCACAGACCATGTTTGCGCGCCAGTGCCAGCACCGCCTTCAGATCGTCCAGGCTGGCAGTCCAGCCCGTGGGATTGGAGGGGGTGTTGATGAAGAGCGCCCGCGTCTTTGGCGTGATCGCCTTTTCCAGCTTGCCGAGATCGAGGGACCAGCCGCCCTCGCGGTAATCGATCTCCACCCCTACCGAGCGCGCCCCGCCAAGCTCGATGGCCGAGACGATATTTGGCCAGCAGGGGGAGAGATAGATCATCTCGTCACCGGGCTCCGTCAGGGCCTGAACGGCAAGCGCAATCGCCTGCATGCCGGACCCGGTGACGTAGAAGTGCTCAGGCGTAAGGTTGACCGCAAAATGCCGCTGGTAATAGCTGGAAAGCGCCTGGCGCAACTCGGGCACGCCGCGCTGCCAGGTATAGAAAGTCTCCCCGGCCAGAAGCGCATCGGAGGCTGCCCTGCTGATGAAATCCGGCGTCGGCAGATCGCCCTCTCCTGCCCAGAGCGGCAGGAGATTGTCGCGCCCGCGCGCATAGTTGACGATTTCGACAATGCCGCTTTCCGGAGCGGAAAGGGCGCGGCGGCTTAAGCTTTCAAGCAAGGGCATGGAGGGCTCCCGTGGATCGTGCGGCGGTTTTACCGCAAGCCGCCGCAAAAATCCCATGACAATGCTTGAGGCACCGATCGATTCCCGTGATGACGCGCGATCAGGGGCCTTCCTGGTGGCGCGCCTTCAGAAGATCACGGATCTCGGTCAGCAGTTGCACATCCGCAGGCGGCGCAGCGGCAGGCTTGCCGGCCTTTTCCTGATGCTCCATTTGCTTGCGCAGCGTGTTCACGCCCTTGACCATCAGGAAGATGATCCAGGCGAGAATCAGGAAATTGATGACGACGGTGAGGAAGTTGCCATAGGCAAACACCGCCCCCTGCTTGCGCGCCTCCGCCAGCGTGTCGGCGGTGACGGCGGAGCTTAACGGCAAGAAATAATTGGAGAAATCAAAACCGCCGAACACCACGCCCACCAGCGGCATCACGATATCGTTGACCAGCGAACTGACGATCAGCCCGAAGGCGCCGCCGATGATCACGCCGACGGCAAGATCCATGACATTGCCGCGCGCGATGAATGACTTGAATTCGTTCAACATGCGTCTCTCCTGTTTCCCCTTGACCATAATAGATTTAGCCGCAGCTTGAGGAGCGTTACAAGATGTGACCTTCGAGGGCTGGCCCGGTCTTGCAAGGTTCCGTAAGCGCAAATGCGCGAAAAGCCAAAGAGTTTCGACTTTTGGACAAGAGCGTGGCGATTTCAAAACGTGCTTGCCTGGCGTAAGATAGGCGCAAATGGGAGGGTGACGCATGCTTCCGGCCTGGTTGATCATGGCTGCGGCCATCGCCTATCTGCTGCTGCTGTTCGCGGTGGCAAGCTATGGCGACCGGCAGAGCCGCGCGCGCGGCGTGCCCGCAGGCGGCAGACCGCTGGTTTATGGCCTCTCGCTTGCCGTCTACTGCACCTCCTGGACCTATTTCGGCGGCGTCGGGCTTGCGGCGGACCGGGGGCTGGAATTCTTCGGCATCTATATCGGTCCCATCCTGATGCTGACGCTCGGCATGCCCGTCATCCGCCGCATGGTGGACATCGCCAAGGCCGAACGGCTCACCTCCAGCGCCGATTTCGTCGCCGCCCGCTACGGCAAGAACCCGCTGGTCGGACTGCTCGTCACGGTGATTTCGCTGGCGGGTGCCATTCCCTATATCGCGCTGCAATTGAAGGCAGTTTCCAATTCGGTCGCCAGCCTGGTCAATCCCGGCTCCTTCGGCATCGGCACCGGAAATCTTTATTTTCTCGATCTCGCGCTGATCGTCACGCTGACACTCGCCTGCTTCTCGGCGATCTTCGGCACGCGCCATACCGACGCCACCGAACATCAGGACGGACTGATTCTCGCCGTTTCCATGGAATCCCTGGTCAAGCTGCTGGCCTTCTGTACCCTCGGACTGACCGTGGTTTACGTGCTGTTCGACGGTCCGGGCGACATTGCGAAGGCAGCCGCCAATAATGAACGCGTCATGCAGGCGCTGACCTATGAAACTCCGATCAGCCGCTGGCTGCTTCTGACGGCGCTCTCGGCCTTCGCCATCCTGATGCTGCCCCGGCAATTTCATGTGACGGTGGTGGAAAACCGCACCCGCCGGGAGTTGAAATGGGCAGGCATTCTGCTGCCGGCCTATCTGATCGCCATCAACCTCTTCGTGCTGCCCGCAGCCATCGGCGGCATCATCACCTTCGGCGGCGACGGCAATGCCGATCTTTACGTGCTCACCCTGCCGCTGGTGCACGATCTGCCCTGGGTCACGCTCGTCACCTTCATCGGCGGCTTTTCCGCCGCAACCGCCATGGTGATCGTCGAAACGGTGGCGCTCGCCATCATGATTTCCAATGATATCGTGCTGCCCGTCCTGCTGCGGCGCAATCTCACCCAGCGCCGGTCCCCCACCGCAAGCGCCGCCAAGACCGTGCTGATCATTCGCCGCGTCGCGATCTTCCTGGTTCTGCTCCTGGCCTATGCCTATTTCCGGCTGGCCGATGACAGCCGGGGCCTGTCCTCCATCGGTCTACTCGCCTTTGCCGCCATCGCCCAGATCGCGCCTTCGCTGTTTGGCGGGCTGATCTGGCGCCGCGCCAATGCACGGGGCGCGATCCTTGGCCTCAGCCTTGGCTTTCTCACCTGGATCTACACGCTGCTTTTGCCGAGCTTCGGGCTGGATGCCCACAAGGAACTGGCGCGCGACGTGCTGGCCTTTCTCTTTCCCGGCGTCAGCGCGTTTACGGCAGTCAATGCCGATCCGCTGCTGACGGCGACGGTGCTGAGCCTGCTCATCAACACGCTGGCCTTCGTTCTGGGCAGCCTCAGCCGCAATCCGCGCCCGGTGGAGCGCATTCAGTCCGGCATTTTCGTGCGCCGCCATGCCCGCGCACAGTTTGCAACGCGTGGCTGGAAAACCCGGGTCAGCATCGGCGACCTGAAAGCCGCCATCGCCCGTTATCTCGGGCAGGAGCGCATGGAGCGCTCGCTGATGAGCTATGAGCGCGGCATCGGCAGGAGGCTGGAGGATGAGAGCCCCGCCGACATGGCCTTCATTCATTTTACCGAGCAATTGCTGGGCAGCGCCATCGGTTCGGCCTCGGCGCGGCTGGTGCTGTCGCTGATCCTGCAAAAGGCCGAGGATACCTCCGCCGACACCGCCTGGCTGCTGGATCAGGCCAGCGAGGCCCTGCAATATAACCAGGACATGCTGCAAACCGCGCTGTCGCAGATGGATCAGGGCATTGCCGTCTTCGACAGCAGCGGGCGGCTGACCATCTGGAACCGCCGCTTCCGCACCCTGCTCGACCTGCCGGAACAGATGGGACAGGTGGGTGTGCCGCTATCGGACATCGTCCGCCAGCTCACCGAGCGCGGCGATATCGAAGCCGAGCGCGAGGCCGAGGTGATGGCCGATTTTCACCATCTGGACGAACCCTTCCAACTGATGTTGCAGGAGGGCGAGCGCATCATCGAAGTGCGCTGCAATGCCCTGCCCGACAAGGGGCTGGTGGCAACCTTCACCGATATTTCGCAAAAGGTTGCCGCCGACCGGGCGCTGAAACAGGCCAATGAAACACTGGAACAGCGGGTGAGCGAACGGACAGCGGAACTGACCCGCGTCAATCAGGCACTGGCCGAGGCCCGCGCCGCTGCCGACGAGGCCAATATCGGCAAGACGCGCTTCTTCGCCGCCGCCGGTCACGATATCCTGCAGCCGCTGAATGCCGCCCGGCTCTATACCTCGACGCTGGTGGAGCGGCTTGGCCAATCCCCCGATGCGCTGCTGGTGCACAATATCGATTCAGCACTTGAATCCGTGGAAAGCATATTGGGGGCGGTGCTGGATCTGTCCCGTCTCGACACCGGGGCAATGAAGCCCCGCCTTGCCACCGTGCCGCTTCAGGACCTGCTGACCCGCATCCGTACAGATTTCGAGCCAATGGCGCGGGAGAAACATCTGGAGCTGACCGTCATGCCCACCTCGCTTGCGGTGCGCAGCGATCCGAACCTGCTGCGCCGGCTGGTCCAGAACCTCGTTTCCAACGCCATCAAATACACGCCCTCGGGCCGGGTGCTGGTGGGCGCGCGCCGCCATGGCGATCAGGTGGTCATTCAGGTGATGGATACCGGCATCGGCATTCCGCCGTCGAAATTCCGCACGGTCTTCAAGGAATTCGCGCGGCTGGAGGCGGGCATGCGCACGGCCTCCGGGCTTGGCCTTGGCCTTTCCATCGTCGATCGCATCGCCCGCGTGCTGAAACATCCCGTCGATCTCAGGTCGCAGCCGGACCGGGGCACGAGTTTCCGGGTGACCGTGCCGCTGGAGCGCCGCCTGCCGGTGCAGGCCAGGACCGCCCCCGGCCCGCAACCGGGACCTTCGGCAGGCGCGCTGCTCGGGGTCAGGGTGCTGTGCATCGATAATGAGCCGGATATTCTCGAGGGCATGCGGCTCCTGCTTTCCGGCTGGGGCTGCGAGGTCATGGCCGTGGCATCCGTGGCCGAACTCGATGCCGCGATCGCCGCCCATCCGGAGCCGCCGCATGCGGTGGTGGCCGATTATCATCTCGATGACGGCAGCGGCATCGGGGCAATCCTGCGGCTCAGGGCGCTCTACGGCGAGGCCGTGCCCGGCCTGCTGATCACCGCCGACCGAAGTGCCGAAGTGCGCACGGAAGCCGAGCGGCAGGCAATCGCGTTGCAGCACAAGCCCGTCAAACCGGCGGCGTTGCGCGCTTATCTGACCCAGACAGCCGCCCCACGCCGCGTCGCGGCAGAATAATCCTCTTTCCCAACCGATGCTCCGGCAGGCGCCCGCCTCCGCGGGCGGCGGCCATGCGTGCCCCCCCGTATATCAAGGGAACACCTCCACGCATGCTTCCAAAGACGCAGACCCGGCTTTTTAGGATATGATTGACAGACCTTCGCATACTAGCATATTACTTTCGCGGGAGTGCCGGGACACCCCGGTAAATTGGGAGGATTGAGCAATGAAAATCAGCAGAAGAGGCCTGATGGGCACAGCCGCCGGTGTGGCGGGCATGGCCATGATACCGCGTTTCAGCCTGGCGGCCCTGAAGGCGCCGGCGAGCCCGGTGACCATCACGATTGCCGATGTGGCCGGCAATCTGGCGCTGACGCAGGGCATGTTCGAAGCCTATGCGGCCGCCAAGCCGCAATGGGTATCCCGCTTCGCCTTCACCAAGGCCCCGGCCCCGGAACTGCCCGCCAAGATCAAGGCACAGCAGGCCGCCGGCAAGATCGATATCGATCTCGTCCTGACCGGCACCGATGCACTGGCCGCCGGTCTGGCGCAGAACCTCTGGACCGATCTCTCCGCCCATAAGACCGACCTGCCGGATCTTCAGAACATCCTGCTGCCACAGGCCTACAAGATGCAGGGCCTTGCCAAGGACCAGGGCGTGGTCGTCACCTATTACCCCTCCGGCCCGCTGATCGAATACATGCCGGACCGCGTCAAGCAGGTGCCGTCCACGGCGGAGGAACTGCTGGCCTGGACCAAGGCCAACCCGAAGCGCTTCATGTACGCCCGCCCCGCCAATTCCGGCCCGGGCCGCACCTTCCTGATGGGCCTGCCCTATCTGCTCGGCGACAAGGATCCGAAGGACCCGGTCAATGGCTGGGCCAAGACCTGGGACTATCTGAAGGCGCTGGGCGAAAATATCGAATATTACGGCACCGGCACCACGCAGGTGATGAAGGAGCTGGGCGAAGGCACCCGCGACATCGTGGTGACCACCACCGGCTGGGACATCAATCCGCGCGTGCTGGGCATCGTGCCGGAAGAGGCGAAGGTCGCGACGCTCAAGGGCTTCCACTGGGTGACGGATGCCCATTACGCCGCGATCCCCAAGGGCGTTTCCGAGGAAAAGCTGACGGTTCTTCTCGATGTCATCAACTTCATCCTGCAGCCCAAGCAGCAGGCGATCGCCTTCGATGACGGCTATTTCTATCCCGGCCCGGCGGTAAAGGATGTCACCATCGACATGGCGCCGAAGAAGAGCCAGGACGCCATCGCCGAATTCGGCCGCAAGGACTATGACGACTGGATTGCCAACAATCCGCTGGAAGTGCCGCTTGATCCGGCAAAAATCGTCGATGCCTTCCGCATCTGGGACGAGAAGATCGGCGCGGCCAAGGGCTGACCCTAGAGCACGTCCGGTGAACACGGGTCCACCGGACGTGCTCTAAGCTATTGTTTTACGCATTTCCGGACGGAAAACCGCGACTACACTTTTCTCGGGACAATGCTCTCAAACAACGGCCGCCGGACTACGTTCACACGAAGGTCAGCGCCCCACATCGACAGGATAAGCCAGCCGGTTTCACCGGCTGGACCGGTTTTTTGTATTTTTAACATCGCAAACAGGAGTTTGCCGTGATGTCGTCCCCCCTTCCCGCTTCCCGGCAGCCGTCTCCCAAGCAGGGCGCGCGGCTGGAGCTTGTCGGCCTTCGCCGTGCCTTTGGCGCTTATACGGCGCTGGACGGTATCGATCTCTCCATCGAGCCGGGCGAGTTCATTGCCCTGCTTGGGCCTTCCGGCTGCGGCAAATCCACCGCACTCAACTGCATTGCCGGTCTCTTGCCGCTGACGGGCGGTGAAATCCGGGTTGGGGGCGAGCGTATCGATCAGCTGGAGCCGGAAAAACGCGGCTTCGGCATGGTTTTCCAAAGCTATGCGCTGTTTCCGCACATGAATGTGCGCCGCAATGTCGGCTTCGGGCTCAGCATGCGCGGTATCAAGGGACCGGAAGCGGAAAAGCGGATCGATGCGGCGCTCGATCTGGTGCGGCTCGGCGCACAAGCCAACAAACTGCCCGGACAGCTTTCCGGCGGCCAGCAGCAGCGCGTGGCCATTGCCCGCGCCATCGTCATCCGTCCGCCGGTGGTGCTGATGGATGAACCGCTCTCCAACCTCGATGCCAAGCTGCGCCTGGAAATGCGCGCCGATATCCGCGCCATTCACGACCAGATCGGCTCCACCACCATCTATGTCACCCATGACCAGGACGAGGCGCTGTCCATGGCCGACCGCATCGTGGTGATGAGCCAGGGCCACATCATGCAGATCGGCACGCCGGAAGATCTCTACCAGCGCCCCAACCATGTGGACGTGGCCGATTTCATGGGTTTTCGCACGCGCATTCCGGGCCGCATTACCGCCACCTCCGGCGGCAGCGCCGAAATCGAGGCCGCAGGAGCAAGGGTGACGGGGATGACCCGCGATACGCTCAACCCCGGCGATAGCGCCATTCTCAGCGTCCGGCCCGAAGATCTGGTGGCGGTGGAAGACGGCAGCGGCATTCCGGTGACCGTGACCACCATGGAATATCGCGGACGCGCCTTTTTCGGCTCCGGCAAGACGGCGGATGGCAGCGACCTCTATTTCCGCGCCGATCAGGCGCTGCCGCGCGGCGCCAGAACCAGCGTTCGCCCTGCGGAAGGCCGTGCCCTGATCTTCAAGGCAGCCCGGACAGGGAGCGCGGCATGAACACGCCTTCCCTCCGTCTCAGCCTTGCCGCCAGGGGCATTGACGGCACCACGCTCCTGGTGCTGCCGGGCTTTCTGGTGATCCTGGCGCTGTTCATCTACCCCTTCGTCTACGGCATCATCGATTCTCTGATGCCGATGGCCGGCCCCTGGTATCAGAATTACAAGACCTTCTTCAGCGATCCTTTCCAGTATGGCACCATCGCCGCCACGCTCTGGCTGGCGCTGCCGGTGACCATCATCAATCTCGGTCTGGCGCTGCCCATTGCCTTTCGCGTGCGGCTGATGCGGCGGCAAAGGCTGCTCACCACCATTCTCGTGCTGCCGGTCACGCTCGGTACCGTCTTCATTGCCGATGGTCTTTTGACCTTTCTCGGGCCGCAGGGCTGGTTCAACCGCAGCCTCATCCTGATTGGCCTGCTCGACCATCCGGTCAAGCTCACCAACAATTACTGGGGCGTCTTCGCTTCGCTGCTGATCTCGGGCTTTCCCTTCGCCTTTCTGCTGACGCTCTCCTACGTGACCGGCATCGATCCGGCCATCGAGCAGGCGGCGGCAACATTGGGCGCCAATGCCCGCAAGCGCTTCCTGCGCGTCTTCCTGCCGCTTCTGGTGCCGGGGCTGGTGGTGACCTTCTGCCTGTCCTTCGTGCAGGCTTTCGCGGTCTTTCCCTCTGCCGTGCTGCTCGGCGCACCGGCGGGGCCGACGCGCGTCATCTCCATTGCCGCCTACCAGGCCGCCTTCGAGCAATATGACCACTCGCTGGGCTCGGCCATCGCCATCATCATGGGCGTGGTGGAACTCGTCATCGTGCTTGCCGTGCTGGCACTGCGCGCCTTCTTCTATCGCGGCCCCGTGGCCGGCACGAAAGGATAAGCCATGATCCGCGATCAGGGACTTGCCTCGAAACTCTGGCGCTTCGCCGTCTGGGCGCTGACGGGCCTCTTCATTCTCAATCTCGCCGCCGTCATCGCTTCGGTGGTGATCAACTCCTTTGCCCGGCGCTGGCTGGGCACATGGCTGCCCGCCGGCTGGACGACGCGCTGGTATTCCGATGCCTGGTCGGAATTCCAGCTGGCCGATGTCATCACCGTCACCTTCCAGATCACTTTTGCCGTGGTGCTGGTCTCCGGCCTGCTGGGCGTCGTCACCGCCTATGCGCTGGCGCGGCGGGATTTTCCGGGCAAGCGGCTGGTCATCCTCACCTTCCTGCTGCCGCTTCTGGTGCCGCCGCTCACCTATGGCATTCCGCTGGCCACGCTTCTCTACAAGCTCGGTCTGGGCGGCACCTTCTGGGGCGTGGTGCTGATCAATCTTGTCCCGTCGCTGCCCTTCGTCATTCTGGTGATGATCCCTTTCATCGAGCAGATCGATCCGCGGATCGAAGCCGCCGCCCGGGTGTTCGGCGCCGGCACCTGGAGCCTGTTCATCCGCATCCTGTTTCCGCTGCTGCTGCCCGGCATGCTGGCGGCCCTGCTGCTGGTGCTGGTGCGCACCATCGCCATGTTCGAGCTGACCTTCCTGATTGCAGGGCCGACGACGCAGACACTCGTCGTCTCGCTCTATTACGCCGTCTTCGCCTCCGGCGTGCGCGCCGCCCAGTCCATCGACGCCATGGCCGTGGTCTATATGGTCACGACCCTGTTCTGGCTGGTCATCGCGCTGCAATTCGTCAGCCCGACGCAAATCGTCGCCCGCGCCAAACAGCAACCGGCGGCTTGAGATATTCGAAATCGAATACGAACGGTCATTTTCTTCAATGACCGTTCGTATCAGCCAGGACATGATCCTGTCCGTTTCTTCGCCGGGTCACGAAATTTTCTTGTTCTAGCCGTGGAACCGACCGTTTTCGCCGATAGTTACCATGACGCGCACGGCATGCTGATCGCATGCCCCCACTTGTCATGCGCTCCGATGGCGGCAGTCAGCCTGACCGCCGAACCCAGAGAGGCGGGCCATAGCAAAGGCCATGCCCGATCAGGAAAGGACTTCTCCATGACCCAGGCAAAAAACGGCGATACCGTCCGCATCCACTATACAGGCCTTCTGACGGATGGCAGCCAGTTCGATACCTCGCGTGAACGCGAGCCGCTGCAGTTCGAAATCGGCGCAGGCCAGATCATTCCGGGGCTGGAACAGCAGGTGGACGGCATGAATGTCGGCGAAAGCCAGCGCGTGACCGTGCCCGCCGAGCAGGCCTATGGCCCGCATGATCCGGAAAAGGTTCAGCAGGTCGCCCGCTCGCTGATCCCGGCCAATATCAATCTCGTGCCCGGCACACGGTTGCAGGCCCAGAGCGGCAATGGCGCGCCACTGGTCGTGACCGTCACCGATGTCGCCCCGGATGTCGTGACCATCGATGCCAATCACCCGCTGGCGGGCCAGGATCTGATCTTCGATGTCGAACTGGTCGATATCGTTCAGGCGGCCTAATACGAACGGTCATTGAAAATGACCGTTCGTATTCCCTTTTCGAATATCTCAAGCCCCTGATGCATTTGAGATATTCGAAATTCTTTCAAGGCGAGGATGCGTATGCATCTTCGATGCCTTGGTATAGGGCGGAAACATTCAACATCCGGTGACAGTTCTGTCACCGGATGCTTCCTCGGAACTCGATTATGACTCGAAACTATTCGCCAATAGCGGTCTCCCTTCCGAAGCGTTAGAACAACAGCATGATGCAAGCGCCGGGAGGGCTGATGCGGATTGCGCTGTTTTCGGATATTCACGGCAATCGTCAGGCCTATGAGGCTGTTCTGCAGGCCGCAGATCATGCGGGTGCCGAACGTATCGTCATTCTCGGCGATGTTGTCGGTTATGGCGGAGATCCGGCCTGGTGTCTGGAAAAGACCCGGCAACTGGTTGAAAAAGGCGCCCTTGCCGTGCGCGGCAATCACGATCAGGCGCTCACCGATCCGCATATCTCGCTGAACGAACAGGCCCGTGCCGCCCTGCACTGGACCCGTTCCGCGCTCACCTCGGAGCAGATTTCCTTTTTGACCGGCCTGCCGATCCGCGCCCGCGACGAGGAGCGGCTCTATGTGCATGGCGATGCCGCCGCGCCGGAACGCTTTCATTACGTGACCGATGTGGACGCGGCGGACCAGCATTTTTCCGCCTGCGACAGCCGCTTGAGCTTTTGCGGGCATGTGCACCGGCCCGCCCTTTATGCGCTGGGTCCCGGTGGGCGGATCATTTCCTTCACCCCCCATTCCGCCACCGCCATTCCGCTTTTGCCGCAGCGGCGCTGGCTGAGCGTCATGGGCTCGGTCGGCCAGCCGCGCGATGGCGATCCTGCCGCTGCCTTCGGCCTCTACGATACCGCAAGCGGCGCGCTCTCCTTTCTGCGCGCGCCCTATGATGTCGATGCCGCCGCTCAGGCGATCCGCGCTGCAGGCCTGCCGGAAACCCTCGCCACCCGTCTTTACCGGGGGAAATGACCATGCCGCTCAGCAAACTCAAGCCCGGCAGCCTCATAGACGGTTTCACCGTGATCGAAGAGGCGCATAAGGGCGGCATGGCGCGGCTCTATTCCGTCACCCATCCCGATTATTATTTTCCGCTGCTGATGAAAGTGCCGGATATGAGCGCCGGGACCGACCCGGCAATGATCGTGGGCTTCGAGATGGAGCAGATGATCCTGCCGCGCATTTCCGGGCGGCATGTGCCGCGCTTCGTGGCAAATGGCGATTTTTCCCGCCAGCCCTATATCGTCTTCGAGCGGCTGCCGAGCCGCTCGCTCTATCCGCTGCTGGAAAAACTGCCGCTGCCTGCCGAGGAGGTGATCTCGCTTGGCCAGCGCATCGCCACAGCACTTGCCGATCTGCATCGCCAGCATGTGGTGCATCTCGACATCAAGCCCTCGAACATCCTGCTGCGCGACAGCGGCGAGGCGGTGCTGATCGACTTTGGCCTTGCCCGCCATCTCGACCTGCCGGATCTGATGCAGGAGGAGTTTCGCCTGCCCTATGGCACCGCGCCCTATATGGCGCCGGAGCAGATCCTGGGCGTGCGCAGCGATTTCCGCTCCGATATTTTTGCGCTCGGCGTGCTGCTCTATTTTTTCTCGACCGGCAAGCGCCCCTTTGGCGATCCGCAACGGATGAAGGGGCTGAAGAAGCGGCTCTGGCGCGACCCGCCGCCGCCTTGCGCCCTGCGGCCCGATCTGCCGCCACCGCTTCAGGAGGTGATCCTGCGCTGTCTGGAAGTCAATCCGGCGCGGCGCTACCCGGCCGCCGCGCAACTGGCGCTGGATCTCTCCGATCTCTCCGCCGTCCAGCTCACAGCGCGGGCCGAAAAACGCAGGCAGGATGGCTGGGCGGAGGTGACGAAGCGCCGCCTCAACCCCGACCCGATCGAGCTTCTCAAGCCGGGCGCCGCCACCGCCGCGCTTGCCAACGCCCCGATCATTCTCGTGGCGCTCGACCTTGAGGCCACATCCGGGGAGGTGGCCGATGCCATGCGGCTGACGGTGGGCCGGATCATGGCCCGTTCACCGGGCGCGCGGCTCGCCTGCCTGAATATCCTGAAAATCGCCCGCATCGGACTGGACAGCGATCTGGACGAACAGGGCCATAACAAGCATGCAGTGCGGCTGGGCGCCCTCAAAAGCTGGGCAGCCCCGCTGCAATATGAAGGCCAGACCACCTGCCACGTTCTGGAAAGCACCTCTCCCGCCAGCGCCATTCTGGATTATGCCCGTGACAATGACGTGGACCATATCGTCATGGGCGCAAGAACCGGTGCGCAGCGGCGCGCGCTTCTCGGCAGTGTCGCAGGCGAGGTTGCCTCAAAAGCCCCCTGTACGGTGACAGTGGTGCGGGTGCGGCGGGAGGCTGAAGGCTGAAGGCTGAAGGCTGAAGCATTTCCAGAGCATTTCCGGACAATCCAACGCTTACAATCGCAGGCTCCACACGGTTGCCCAGGCCACGCTTCCCGGTTCTGCCACCAGCCGGGCACTCTGGATGGGGTCGAATCCGTCCAGGCGCTTGGTCGCGACATGGCGGCCGTGGTCGGCAAAGATCTCGATGGAGCCGTAATCGAGAAACACCCTCAGCCGCTTGATGCGCGCGCCGGGCCTCAAATAGCGTGGCGCATTGTCCTCGCCCGGCTTGCCATGAATGAGTTCCAACCCCTCCTCGTCGGAAGAGATGGCAAGCCGCAAGGCGGGATGGTCCAAATTCAAGGTGAAGGGCAGGCCGGGTTCGGCCATTTCGAACAGGATTTCCACCGCACCATTGGGAAAAACCACTTCGCCGCCAGACGCCAGCCTCACCCGGTCCAGCACGCGGTGGCGCAGGCTCTCGGCGGCCCCGATCGGCGGGGTCAGCAGATGACCGTCCTGAAGCTTCAGCGTGCGCGGCAGCGTCATGGCGGTTGGAAAAATCGTGGCGGCATTGGCATCCGCCCAATTGGCAAGCCAGCCGATACCCACCGGCATATCGCCATCGAGAAAGGCCTGGAAGGCATAATTGTCGGTGCCGAAATCCAGCTCCTGCTCGAAATCCTTGACGAAGCGCTGGCCATCGAACCAGCCGATTTCGGCCATGGTCAGGTTTTTGCGCCGGCTTTCGGCATCCTCGGAATTCATCAGCCCGTAAATCAGCACCCAATGGGTGGCGGGATGGGTGGCAGGCCCATCCAGCGGCAAAAGGCACGGGCATTCGATGGCTGTGGTGCGATGGCGGTGTTCCACCAGCAGCTTGCCCCGGTAGGTCCAACCCTCCGCTGCCGCCCTGTCCTCGGTGTCATAAAGCAGGATCACGCCGCCCTCGGCACTCTGGCTGCCCAGCAGCATCTTCCAAAGCCCGTCCGGTCCCTTGAAGACGTAGGGATCGCGGAAATCCAGCGTCAGCCCCTCGCCGTCAGGCCGATGCGGCAGGATCACCTCGGCCTTGCCGGCGCTGAACAGGTCCGCCGAGGTGGCGGTCATCTGGATCTGCTCCTCCGGCTGACGATCCTTCAACTGGTCGGTATAGAAGACCCGGATGCCCGGCGCATTGGGCAGGGCAATGGCCGAGCCGGAAAAAGCCCCGCCGCGCTTGTCGGGCCAGGCCGACAGCTCTTCCGAAGGAAAGAGGAAGATCGGCAGATGCCGCCAGCGCAGATAATCCGAAGAGACCGCATGGCCCCAATGCATGGTGTTCCAGGAAAGGCCGTGCGAGTAATGCTGATAGAAGAGATGCGGACGACCGTCGAAGCGGCCAAAGCCGTTCGGATCGTTCATCCAGCCGAAAGGCGGGCGGAAATGATAGCTGTCCGGCAGGTCGGGCGGCGCATTCAGCCCGTTGGTGTGCAGCACGGTTATGCCCGCCTCCAGCACATCCACGGCGGTAAACCAGTAGATCACCGAGATGACGGTGCGCTCGGCATCGTAATGCAGCTCGATCGGCCCGCCGCCAAAGACATGATAAATGCGGAAATCATATTCATCGAGATTGTGGGAGAGCACTTCGCCAAACTTGCCATTCGGGCTGATCAGCGAAATCGCCCCCGGCTCGCCGACGCGGCGCGCCTTCAGCCAGATGTGAAAGGTGACATTGACCGGAAGCTCAGCCACGATCACCTTGTGATCCGTTGCCACGGACATGGGGGCGGAATGGTCTTGAACGGGTTCTGTCATCATCGTCCTGGAGCAGTTTCAGCATCACGACGGCCCGCATGGTCTGAGGCTGACAGGCGATCCCGAAGGCCGTCCCGGAAGGGCACGACATGTCAGCGCCGGTCCACCCGGTCCGCAACTCCCTGAAAAACATAGCCCCGCTTAACGATTATTCCAGAGGCTTCCAACCGTCAGGCCCGGCGTCCCCTCGGAACCCTGCCTTTCCGCTCGGTGTCGGCACAGCGCACGCAATCGCGGCCCGCATGCTTGGCACGGTAAAGAGCGCTGTCGGCTGCGGCAATCAGGTCATCGGGACGGTCGCCCGCCTCAGGAAGGATGACCGCCACGCCGACGCTGACAGTCACCATGCCCCTGGGGCTGGCCGCATGGTCGAGACCGAGCGCCCTGACCGCCCGGCAATAGCGTTCAGCCACTTCGTTTGCGCCAGCGGCATCGGTGCCCGGCAGCACCAGCGCCATTTCCTCACCGCCATAGCGGGCGGCGATATCGGTGCCGCGACGCGCGGCAACGCCGAGCGCCCCTGCCACGGCGCGCAGGCAGTCATCGCCGCGCTGATGGCCATAATGGTCGTTGAACTGCTTGAAATGATCGATATCGACCATCAGCAGGCTGAGCGGCTCGCGGGCCCGGCGCGCGCGGGCAAATTCCACCGTCAGCCGGTCATCGAAGGCGCGGCGGTTGAAAAGGCCGGTCAGGGCATCGGTGAAGGCGGCCTTTTCGAGGGTGCGGTTGACATCGCGCAGCAATTCCTCCGCCTGACGCATGCGCGTCACATCGCTGAAGACGGTGATGACGCCGCCGCCGCCGACACTGCGGGTCTTGGCCTCCAGAACGCGTCCATCCCACAGGCGAAGCTCCCGTGTGCCGGGCCTCGGCAGCGGCAGATAGGCTTCCTCCAACCCCGGCTCACCCTCGGCTGTGATTTCCTCGCCTGCCGCCTTGGAAGCGGCGATGATATCGCTGAGCAGCGCACCTGGATGACGCAGATCCGCCGTTTTGGAAAACAGCCCCTGATAGCGCCCGTTGCAGAAGACCAGCCGGCCTTCGCGGTCGAACATGGCCAGCCCATCCGCCATGTTGGAAAGCGCATCGGAAAGCTGCTGGCGGCTTTCCTGAAGTTGGCGCTCCAACTCCTTCTGCTCGGTAATGTCACGGTTATGGGTGACGAGACCGACAATCTCCCCGCTCTTCGGGTCGCGAATCGGGTTTTTCAGCGTCGAGAACCAGCCCTTTCGCCCATCGCTCGACTGGAATGGCTGCTCGATATGCAGGGCCTCGCCCTTTTCATAGACCTGCTCCTCATCCGCACGATAGCGGGCCGCGATTTCGGGGGGATGAAAATCCGCGTCCGTCTTGCCGATCACCTGATCGGGATGGGCCACCCGCATGGCGCGCGCCGTGGCGGGATTGGCGACGATGAAGCGGCCCTGACGGTCCTTGGCGTTCAGCGCCTCCGGCAGGGTTTCAGCCACGACTTTATAGAAAAAAGCGAGATCGATTTCCGCCCGGCGGCGCGCTTCCGAGCGGATCAGCAGGCCGACCATGAGCGTGGCCAGACACTGCGCGGGCGCCAGCCAGATCATTTTCTCCAGCGCCATGGGCCATAGGTCATTCGGCAGCAGAAACACCCCGCAAAGCGGCGCCAGCGCCGCGCCGATGGCCAGAATGCCAAGGCAAGAATTGCGAAACAAGGCCTGCTCGTGGCGCAAGCCGACAAAACTGCCCAGCGCCGCCGCCAGTGTAATGCTGAAAAGGCCTGCCCCCGTGCCAGCCCCGCCGACCCACAGGCGAAACAGCGCCGCGCAAAACCCCGCCGTCAGCCCCGCCAGCGGCCCGCCAACCATGGCCGACAGCGCCAGCACCAGCGTGCGCATATCGATGAAGACGCCCGGCGCCACCTGCAAGGGAAACAGCATGGCCGCAATGGAGGTAAAACCAGCCAAAAGGCCCAGCCCATAGGGCTTGAAAGGCAGCGCATGCCGCTCCAGCCACTGCTCCGCCCGGCTCCACAGCACGGCAAACAGCACGATCAGAGCCGCATTGGAGAGAAGCGACGCTGAGATATGGGACATGAATGCCTCTCTTTTGCGACCTGTCTGTCAGAAGCCTAATGGATACCGGTTAAATATTCGAAACGCCGCACTCATCCATATCGGTCAATAAAAAAATTTGCATCTTAAACGCGTAAAAACAGATGAAACCGGTGGACCTTGCATCCTCCGCCATTCTCGAAGACAGTCCTGCCGTCTTCTCACTCCAACCGGCGGATTTTCCATGACGGCATCGACCTCCCAACGTTCTGGCTCTTCATTTTCACGCATTCCCGAACGGAAAACCGGTTCCCACTTTTCCTGGAAATGCTTTGCACTCAGCCTCCTCGCCGGGCTTGCCTGTTCAACCACCATCGCCGCCGCGGACACTTTGAGTGACATCAAGCAGGCAGGCGTGCTCAGGATCGGCACGACCGGCGATTACAAACCCTTCAGCTACAAGGGCGCGGATGGCGAGCTGACCGGGGCCGACATTGCCATGACCAAGGCGCTGGCGGAAAAACTCGGCGTGAAGGCGGAATTCGTGCCCACCACCTGGAAAACCATGCTGGAGGATTTCAAGGCCGGCAAGTTCGACATGGTGGCAGGGGGCATCACCGTCAACCCCGCCCGGGCCGAGGTGGGGGATTTCTCCCTGCCCAATGTCAAGGACGGCAAGCGCCCCATCACCCGCTGCACCGACAAGGATAAATACGTGACCATCGAGGCCATCGACAAGCCGGAGGTGCGGGTCATCGTCAATCCCGGCGGCACCAATGACAAATTCGCCCATGAGCATTTCAAGACCGCGCCGATCACCGTCTTTCCCGACAACAAGGTGATTTTCGACGAAATCGCCGCCAACCGCGCCGACGTAATGGTAACGGACGGCGTGGAGGTGGATCTGCAATCCAAGCTGCATCCGGGTGTTCTCTGCCCCGCTGCCGTCGCCGAACCCTTCACCCATTTTGAAAACGCCTATCTCCTGCGCAAGGATGCCGCCTTCAAGGCCGAGGTGGACGGCTTCATGAAGGAGGCGCTGGAGAACGGCCTCTGGAAGAAAGACCTCGACGCGGCAATGAACTGACAATAACGGCGGCGGCCCTTGCGCCGCCCTTCCCTTTTTCCAAAGGCTTCCTACATCCGCACCGTGTCACAGGATCAGCCCACCCCACTCTTGCCGGATCGCTTTCTCCGCTGGTTTGCCGAGAAGGGCTGGACGCCGCGTCCGCATCAGCTGGACCTGCTTCAGCGGGCTGAAAAAGGCGAAAGCACGCTGCTGATCGCCCCGACCGGCGCGGGCAAGACGCTGGCGGGCTTTCTGCCCGCGCTGGTTGACCTTTCCCGGCGCGGCAGGAAGCCACCGGGCAGCGCTTTTCGCGGCGTCCACACGCTTTATATTTCACCGCTGAAAGCGCTGGCGGTGGATATCGAGCGCAATCTGCTGAAGCCCGTCTCGGAGATGGGCCTTGCCGTCAGCATCGAGACCCGCACCGGCGACACCCCGCAATCCAAACGGCAGCGGCAAAAGCTCAACCCGCCCGACATCATGCTGACCACACCGGAGCAGGTGGCGCTGCTGATCGCCAATGGCGAGGCCAGCCGCTTCTTCAAGGATCTGCGCTATGTGGTGCTGGATGAGCTGCACTCCCTCGTCACCTCCAAGCGCGGCCATCTGCTGTCGCTGGGGCTGGCGCGGCTGCGCAAGCTCGCGCCCGCTTTGCAAACCATCGGCCTTTCGGCAACGGTGGCCGATCCGCCGGAATTGCAGCGCTGGCTGGTGGCCCAGCGGGAGGAAGGCGAAAATCTGGCCGGACTGGTGACGGTGGCGGGCGGGGCCAAGCCGAACATCACCATCTTGCAAACCGAGGAGCGTATTCCCTGGGCGGGCCATTCAGCCCGCTACGCCATTGCGGATGTCTACAAGGTCCTCCAGCAGTTTTCGATGACGATCATCTTCGTCAACACCCGCTCGCAGGCCGAGCGGGTCTTTCAGGATCTATGGACCGTCAACGACGACAATCTGCCGATTGCCCTGCATCACGGCTCGCTGGATGTCAGCCAGCGCCGCAAGGTGGAACAGGCCATGGCGGAAAACCGGCTGCGGGCGGTGGTGGCAACATCCACGCTCGATCTCGGCATCGACTGGGGGGAGGTCGATCTCGTCATCCATGTCGGTGCGCCCAAGGGGGCAAGCCGTCTGGCCCAGCGCATCGGCCGCGCCAATCACCGCATGGATGAGCCGAGCCGCGCCATTCTGGTGCCCGCCAACCGCTTCGAGGTGATGGAATGCCAGGCCGCGCTCGACGCCAACTATCTCGGCGCACAGGATACGCAGGCCGTGGGCGATGGACCGCTGGACGTATTGGCCCAGCATATGCTGGGCATGGCCTGTGCCGAAGCCTTTGACGAGGATGCGCTTTACGCGGAAATCACCTCCGCCCTGCCCTATCGAAACCTCTCTCGCGAGACCTTCCGGCGCATTGTCGACTTTGTCGCCACCGGCGGCTATGCGCTCAGAACCTATGAGCGCTATGCCCGCATTCGCCAGACGAAGGAGGGCAAGTGGCGGGTTTCCAATCCGCAGGTCGCCCAGCAATACCGGCTCAATCTCGGAACGATCGTTGAAGAGGCGATGCTGAATGTGCGGCTCGCCAAGCGCAATCATCTGGGGTCGCTCGGACGCGGCGGCATGACGCTGGGCAAGGTGGAGGAATATTTCGTCGAGCAGCTGTCGCAGGGCGATACCTTCCTGTTTTCCGGCAAGACGCTGCGCTTCGAAGGCATTCGCGAGAGTGAATGTCTCGTCTCCAACGCCTATTCCGAGGATCCGAAAATTCCTGCCTATGCGGGTGGCAAGTTTCCGCTCTCCACCTATCTCGCCGATCAGGTGCGCGCCATGCTGGACGACCGCGCCCGCCGCGCCGCCCTGCCCGATCAGGTGCGCGACTGGCTGGAAATCCAGCGGGAAAAATCCATGCTGCCACGGCGCGGCGAGCTTCTGGTGGAAACCTTTCCACGCGCGAAGAAATTCTATATGGTGCTCTATCCCTTCGAGGGACGGCTGGCGCACCAGACGCTCGGCATGTTGCTGACACGGCGGCTGGAGCGGCTGAGAGCAAAACCCCTCGGCTTCGTCGCCACCGATTACGCGCTGACCATCTGGGGCTTGCAGGATATGGGCCGGATGATCGCCACGGGCACGCTCCGGCTTTCCGAACTCTTCGAGGAAGACCTGCTGGGCGATGATCTCGAAGCGTGGCTGAACGAATCCGCCATGCTGAAGCGCACCTTCCGCACCTGCGCCATCATTGCCGGGCTGATCGAAAAGCGCCATCCGGGCAAGGAAAAGACCGGGCGGCAGGTGACGGTCTCCACCGACCTGATCTATGACGTGCTGCGCAGCCATGAGCCGGATCATATCCTGTTACAGGCCACGCGCATGGATGCGGCAACAGGACTTTTGGATCTTCAGCGGCTTGGGGATATGCTGAAGCGAATCAAGGGCCATATCGTGCATAAGGCGCTGGAGCATGTCTCGCCACTGGCCGTGCCGGTGATGCTGGAAATCGGCCGTGAAAGCGTTTCCGGCGAAGCCCAGGACGAGCTTCTGGCGGAAGCCGCGGCGGAAGAGCTGATCGCAGAGGCGATGGGATGACGACATACCGATGACAGGATTGACGGCAGCGCGGATCACCGTGCCGGAACAGATGACAGGCCATACCCAAACGCAGATTGCCGGGATCGAGGCAGTCTGCGATCTTTCCGGCGCACTCTACCTGCCGTCGCTGTCGCTTCTGATCGTCTCCGATCTCCATCTCGAAAAGGGGGCCGCCTTTGCCCGGCGCGGCCAATTGCTGCCGCCTTACGACACGCTTTCGACACTCAGGAAGCTGGGCGCGGTGCTTGGCCGCTACAATCCCGCGATCGTCATCAGCCTTGGCGACAATTTCCACGACCGGGCCGGATCGGCGCTGATGCCGGAGGCCTTTCGCCAGACGCTGACGGGGCTTGCCAAGGGCCGGGAATGGATCTGGATCAACGGCAATCACGATCCCGATGGCGTGACCGGTCTGCCGGGGATCGAGGCCGATATCTTGAGCTATGGCGGGCTGACCTTCCGGCATGAGCCGCAGGCGGGATCTGCGCATGGCGAAATCGCTGGCCACCTGCACCCAGCCGCCACGGTGCGGCGGCAGGAAAAATCCGTGCGCCGCGCCTGTTTCGCCAGCGACGGCGAGCGGCTGATCATGCCCGCCTTCGGGGTGACCACCGGCGGGCTCGATCTCCGCCACAAGGCCTTTACCGGGCTGTTTTCCAAGCCCGGCCTCGTGGCGCATCTTCTGGGGCGCGACCGCGTCTATGCGGTGCGGTACAGCAACTTGATGGGATAATCAGTTGTAGACCTGCTGGCCCACAGCGCTCATATCCAGCTTCGGACGGGCAAGCTTGAGGAAGGTATCGAGCGGGCAGGCGCCTTCCACCATCTGGCTTTCGCAGCCCGGCATGACAATCTCGCCCTGCAATGGCGGATGGGCGCTATCCAGCACGGCGGCTGTGCGAATCTGGTCAAGGCTGGGCGCGATGAAGCGCAGGCGCACATAGGCTTTGCCTGCGGCATCATGCAGACGCTCGAAGGCGAGCGTGCCGGTCGGCGGCGTTTCATCATCGGTATAGGGCGGAATATGCCAGTGAAGACCCAGAATGGCGCCGATTTCCGCCTGCTGCGTGTCCGACCCCGCAAAGAGCACGAGGCGGGCATTGGGCGGACCATCCGTGACCGCGCCTTTGGCCGGATCGGCCTCCACCGCCAGCAGCAGTTGATTGAGAATATTGGAGCCGTCACGGGCGGCGAGATAGGGAACACGCACGCTGACATCGTATTTGATCTGCCGCAGCTCAGAGAGGCGGATGATGTCATCCGCCGTCGGCGCCTTGCCGAAGGCAACCTGATCCGCCGGAAAACCATTGGCATATTGCAGCAGGAAAACCTGCACCACAGTGCCCGCCTCCTTCAACGGCCCCGTCACTTCGACGCTGGCGGGCTTTTCGCCCTTGGCCTCCTTGACCTTGATAGCCCATGGGCGTTCAGACAGGGTGCAGTCGGAGGCCTTCGCGGCCTTGTCGCAGAGGCTCGGCGCGCAGCAATCGAGAATGCCATCCAGCTCCTTCATAAGTGCCGCGGCGCGAGCGCGCGGCTTTTCCAGATCGCCACCGGCGGCCTGCAGAATGGCCGCCTTGGCCTTTTCGGGATCGACAGCGCCAAGCTTCGTATCCGAGGGGGCATAGAGCACATCGACATCATCGGTCTTGTTGAAACCGACCGTCAGGCCACAGCCGGGAAACAGGGTGGAGAACATCACATTGCCGGTATCGATGGTGCGCTTGACCGAGCCATTGGCCCAGCCGAACACCGTGCCGGGCGCCGGGCAGCCCTCCTTCGGCAACAGGCCGCGTTCGCGCAGCATTGCCCCATCCCAGGCGGCCAGACGGCTGGCAGCCTCCGCGCCATGCGGCGTCAACTGCCCGTCCGGCGTATCCCATTTCGCCCAGGGTTTCGAGGAGAGCGGCTCGATTTCCTTGATACTGGTTTGCGGGCGAACGCCATGGCGCATCATCACCACATATTTGTCGAGCGTCAGCGTCTCGGCACTGGCGACGGCGGGCAGAAAGGAGAAGGACAGCAGCAGGCTGGCCAGCAGACGGGGGGCTTTCATCGTGATCATCCATCATGGCCCGGAAAGGCCGGGCAGTCGAAACGAGAGCATTTCCAGGAAAAGTGGAAGCCGGTTTTTCGTCCGGAAATGCGTAGAAAAAGAACTTAGAGCACCTCCGGTGAACCCGTGTTCACCGGAGGTGCTCTAAGCGTCTCTATCCCGGCATTATGATAGGGTTATGACATAACATTTTTCACCCGCGCAGCGCCGCAGCCGGGGACTGGCGATAGGCCAAGAGTGCCGGGACTACAGACAGGATGGCGGCAAAACCCAGCACGGCGGCCCCTTGCCAGAGATCCTCACGGGCAAATTCCACCGGCAGGCTGAAGCCGCTGCGCACCTCCACGAGACCGGAGATGAAACGCGCCGCCCCGAAGCCAACCGCCACACCCAACGCCACGCCGATCAGGATCAACAGGAAAAGCTCCAGCCAGACGATGGTGAAGACGGAAGCACGCGGCGCACCGAAGGCGCGAAGCGCGCCGATCTGCTTGCGCCGCTGACCGATATGCACCACCGTCAACAGCAGAAGCGCTGCCGCCACCAGCACCTGCGCCCCGATGGAAACGGCCTGCAGCACCAGCTTGGCGTCGCCCAATGTGGCGTAAAGCCTGGTCAGCACCTCGCCGGGGAAGACGCCGACTGTGCCATGGCCGCGATAATCCTGCCGGAGTTTATAGGCCGCAGCAATGCTCTTCGGCTTGACCAGAATGGCCGGAACGCCGGGGTCTTGAGCGTCGAAAACCTCGTTCAGCGCCGCATCGGCATCGATATGGCCGTGATGGTCATGATCGTGATCCTCGTCATGTCCGGCGGTCTCGGCGCCATCCTCGTGATGCTCTTCCGCGCCCTCATGATCGTGATCGTTGCCAAGGCCGTGAATGTGCCAGACGGCCTGCACCGGAACGAGAATGGCGCGGTCCCAGGCTGTACCCGTGGGGTTCAGGCGGCCAGTCACCTTGTAGGCCAGTTCGGTATGGGTATGACCGCCCTCTTCCGCCGTGCCATGCATGGGCTTGACGGTATCGCCGGGATGGAGCGCCACGGCGGAGCCCACCACGGCCTCGCCTTCATGGGAAAACATATGGCCTGCGGCAAAGCCGCTCGTGGTGCTTTGAATGAGTTTGGTTGTGGTGCCGACGATGGGCGTGCCCATGAAACTATCGCCAAAAGCGACCGGCGCGGCCCAGTCCACGCGCGGATCGGCCTGCAATGCCGCCAGCACATCGCCGCCCAGAAGCGGCAGCGGCGCGGGCTGGAGAAACACCGACGACAACACCAGTTGCGTTTCGGAACCGGCAGCGCCGATCACCAGATCGAACTTGTCGGCAGCACGGGCACTGCCCAGCCGCAGCGCCCGCTCCTGCAGGGTCACGGCAAAGCCCAGCCCGACGGAGAGCGCCACCAGCAGGCAAATGACCAGCGACCCCGCCCAGAGGCGGCGCAGATCGGCAAGAATGAACCGGATCATGCCGCCTCTCCCAAACTATCCTGAACGATGACCCCGGCGGCAAGCTCGATGCGCCGCGGCAGGCGCGCCATCAGCCGCGGGTCATGGGTAACGACGATCAGGCTGCTGCCCTCCTCCTTCGCCACGGAAAGCAAAAGATCGGTCACCGCCGCCCCCGCCTCGGTATCGAGGCTGGCGGTCGGCTCATCGGCAACGATGACCCCCGGTCGGCGCAGCAGGGCACGGGCCACGGCAACACGCTGCATTTCGCCGCGCGACATGGTTTTCACATCCTGATCGGGACGTTTCAGTCCGAAGCGCAGGAGAAGCTCCCCGGCGCGGGTGACGTCGGCCCGGCCCACCGCACGGGCGAGCCGGGCGGGCAGCAGCACATTTTCCAGCGCCGACAGGCCGGGAAAGAGATGAAACTCCTGCATGACAAGGCCGATATGGGCGGCGCGAAACCGGTCGCGCGCGCCTTCCGAAAGCGTTGCCAGATCCTCGTTACCCCAGCGCACATGGCCGCTTTCCACCGCCTCAAGCCCGGTGATGCGGTTGACGAAGGTGGTCTTGCCGGAGCCGGAAGCACCCGTCACCGCCAACCCCTCGCCCGCACCCAGCCGGAAAGACGGAACGGCGAGAACGGGGCTTGCAAGGCCGCGATAGGCGACGGTGAGATTTTCAATCTGAAGTATCAGCATCTTACACCACTCTATAGGCGGCATCGCGCAGCCGGAGCAGGCTGACAAAGCCGGTGTCGGGATCGGTCCAGGAGCCCATGTCCAACGTTCCCGTCACCTCGATGCGGGCGCTGGGCTGCACGAAGGTCTGCTTGCGGTCGAGATAGACCACGACGATATTGTCTGGCCAATCGGCATCGGAGGAGCAGAAGGGGCAGAGCGCCATGGGAATTTCGGTGAGCACGAAGAAGGTGGCCTCCGCCTTCAGCGGCGGGGCCATGAAACCCTGCATGGTCACCACCTTGCCCGCCTGCTGCTTGACCAGATCGGAAAACTCCAGCCCCAACACGCCGATCTTGCCATAGAGATGGTCGAAATCGATGGAAACGGGCGCGGCGAAAGCCTGACGCGCCATCAGGGGCAGCGTCATCATCATACCGAGGCAGCCTCTGCGGCTGATGGTCAGGGGGTGATGGTGAACCATGACGGAACTCCCGAAGTCTCTTAGAGCATTTCAGTGTTTCACGGAAACACCGAAATGCTCTAAGTCTTTGTTTTTACGCATTTCCGGGCGGAAAACCGGTTTCCACTTTTCTCGGGACAATGCTCTCACCGACACGTCCGGGCAGGGCCTCATACCCTGCCCGAATGCAGTTTCAAACCTTACTTCGCGCCGATGGCGAAGCTGTCGGCCAGCACCTTGTAGATGTCGCTTTCTTCCATATAGCCCTTGAACTCTTCCGCGCCGGGGCCGGTGGCCTGCAGCACGATGTCATCCACGGCGTGAACGGCGGTATCGGCGCTCTTCGGCAGGTTGCCCTGACGGAAGACAGCGCCCGGCACCGACTTATAGGCCTCGTTGGCGACATATTCCTTCTTCTCGTTCTGGATCGCCGGCTCGAAGGGACCATCCATCTTCGGACGGAAGGTCTCGTAATAGTCCGGGAAGTTGGACGAGAAGACAGCCAGACGGCGCGAGACATCCACCTTGTCCGGATAGCCGTCGCCATTCTTGTCTTCATAGTTCGGGAAGCCGGCATCGGCATAGACGCCGACCTTTTCGCGCATTTCGGTACCCGGCTTGTCGTCGTCAACGGTGCCGATGATGGAGATACCGTGGGTATGGTCGCCGGTCACGACGATCAGCGTATCCGGGTTGTTCTTGAGGAACTCAAGACCGACACCAACGGCCTGATCGAATTCGATGGTTTCATAAAGGGCGCGGTCCCAGTCCATCGGGTGGGACATCTTGTCGATGGAAGCGCCTTCGACCATCAGGAAGAAACCCTCCGGGTTTTTGGCCAGGCGCGACAGGGCTGCCTTGGTCATGTCCACCAGACCGGGCTGGTTCGGGAACTTGTCCACGGTGCCCTTCTTCAGGAAGCCGCGGTCGAGAACCGAATCCATGTTGCCGGTATGGAACAGGCCGACCAGCTTGTCGCTCTTGGCATTGGCAAGTTCGGCCTTGTCGGTGGCGATTTCATAGCCGGCCTGCCTGAACATGCCGATGAAATCCTTGTCGTCCTTGCGCTTCGAGCCCGGAACGGATTTCGGCAGGAAATAGGCTGAGCCACCGCCCAGAAGCACGTCCGGCTTGATCTCATACATCATTTCGGCAATGGCCGCCTTTTCGGCGCGCAGGCGCGTATGCGCCACCACGGCGGCAGGCGTTGCGTCTTCCAGTTCCGCGCCGGAGATGATGCCGATAGACTTCCTGGTGGTGCGGCGCAGCGCCTCCGCAATGGTTTCCACCTTCGGGTCGTCCAGCGGGTTCGGCGTGCGGTCGGCATAGACGCCGAGAGCGTTCACGGCGGTCTTGTGGCCCGTCATATAGGCCGACATGGTGTTGGCCGAATCGGTGGCAATAGCGTTGGTGGACGAGGTGCCGACAAAGGCCATGTGGTCCAGAGTATCCATGTTGAGGTGGCCATTGGCCTTGCCTTCGGTCATGCCCTTGGACATGATGCGCGCGCCGGTGCGGTGAGCCACGGACAGACCATCGCCGAGAAAGAAGATGATGTTCTTTGCCTTCGGCTTGGCGGGCGTTTCATAAACGTCCCAGGTCACGGTCTTTTTCTCGTCGCCGGCAGCGACTTCCACCTTGTAGGAGCCAGCCTTCAGCTTGGCGCCGCGCAGGATGAGAGCCGAGCCCAGGACCTTGTCTTCCTTGCCCTTTTCCTCGGCCGTGAATTCGGCCTGGCTGCCAAGCACCTTGGCATAATCCTCACCGTTGATGGTGATCTTCACGTCTTCCGGCTTGACCACGGATTTCAGCTCGACCTTGAAGTCGAAGGGCGAGCCGTTGAGAATGGTTGCACGGTCGAGCGGATAGACGGTTGCCGCCTGAGCGGAGGCGCCGTAAAAGGCGGTGGTGGCCACGAGGCCGATAAGCAAAGCGCGCATAACATGTTCCCGAAGTTCGCGTTGACATTGCACCGCCCTGTTAGTCTTCACGCATGACAGTTGCGTGACACAGCGGGAACAGAAAAAGGCGGTTCGGAGGCCGTCAACTCACGTTTTGCGGAAGATCATGCTGGCAAGCCAGCCGGTCAGCAGCGCCAGCAGCACGGAAAATGCGCCATAAAGCAGCGGCTGATTGTGTGCGGCATCGGTAATGGCCTGCTCCAGGCCGGTCTTCACCACCCTGAGCCGCAATTCCTTCTGGGTCAAAAATGCGCCGCTCTTGAAGAGATAGGCATGCACCACATGCACGCCGTCCGGAATATTGGCGGGCAGCCTCAGGCTGGCGCGGAAGAGATTGGCGCTGACGAAGCGCACGCCTGCATTTTCCCGCGTGTAAAGCCCGCTCGTCTGCTGCAGGCGGCGATAGGCCTCGCGAAACTCGCCGAGATTGACATCGCCCGCCAGATAGCCGGTCGGCGTCAGCGGCAGGTAATCGACGCCGATGCCAAGCCCGGTCAGCACGGCGCGCGGGGCGATATCCGGCACCTGCCGGGTGGCGGCAACCGAATAGGAGGTGGGAACGCGCTCGAAATTCAGCGATTGCCGGTTGACCCAGATACCCATCAGCCGCTCCTTGCGGCGCACGGTCGCGGTTTCCCGCGGGCCTTCCAGCGTCACCACCACATCATACTGGCCGATGGCGAGAAGAAGCTGATCGACATTGCCCACTGCCCCGAAGACGGTGAGATCGGCGCCGCGAAAATCCGGCGTGATGGCGATTTCATTGGTGGAGGTGCCGATTTCCAGCGTTTCCTTCACGCCGTTTTCCGCCGTGAGATAGGGCACCTGCGCGAGCGCCTGGGGTGCGAAAGCCAGGATCGCCAGACAGGCGAGAAGCATGCCCGCCCTCATCGGCCAGATCCCATCAGCACGATGGAATAGGGATCGTCCGGCGTCATCACCAGCTCGATGGCAAGGCGCAGGCCCACCGCCAGCACCAGCAGGCCCAGCAGCGCGCGCAACTGTTCGCCGCGCAGCTTCTGACCAACGCGCACGCCATATTGCGCGCCGATCACGCCCGCGATCATCAGCAGGAAGGCCAGCACGATATCCACCGAGTAATTGGTGGCCGCCTGCACCACGGTTGTATAGGCGGTGGTGAAGATGATCTGGAACAGCGAGGTCCCCACCACCACGCTGGTGGGGATGCGCAGGAGATAGATCATCGCCGGCACCATGATGAAGCCGCCGCCTACCCCCATGACGGAGGTGAGCAGGCCGATGCCGAAGCCCAGACCGATGATCGGAATGACACTCAGATAGATCTTCGATTTCTTGAAGCGCATCTTGAACGGCAGCCGGTGCACCCAATTGTGCTGGCCGGGCCGCCTGCGGCTGACCGGCTGGTTTTTCGCCGCCCGCCGCATGGCATTCAGGCTTTCCATCAGCATCAGCGAGCCGATGGTGCCGAGAAACACCACATAAAGCAGCGAAATGATCAGATCGAGCTGACCGAGCCGCCGCAGCCAGGAAAAGATCACCACCCCGATGGAGGCCCCGGCAAGGCCGCCGATCAGCAACACCCCGCCCAGCTTCATATCCAGCGTGCCGCGCCGGAAATGGCTGATGGCACCGGAGACGGAAGACGCCACCACCTGATTGGCCCCGGTGGCGACCGCAACGACCGGCGGAATATTGTAGAAAATCAGAAGCGGCGTGATGAGAAAGCCACCGCCCACGCCGAACATGCCGGACAGGAAGCCGACAGCCGCGCCCATGCCGAGAATGATGAAAATATTCACCGACAGTTCCGCAATGGGCAGATAGATTGTCACACCGGTCCCCGAACAGCGATTGGAGCATTTCCAGGAAAAGTGCGTAGCGGTTTTCCTGGAAATGCGTAAAAACAAAGAGTTAGAGCGTTTCAATGTTTCCGTGAAAGAATGAAACGCTCTAGAGCAAGCGGAACCCGATCAAGGCCCACCGCATTTCGCCCTTTGATGAATTGACCTTACTCTCCCGTCAATCCCGACGGATTTAAGGAAACGCGGCCGTGCCCGTTAAGTTAAATGGGTTTTATGACCATTTGGTTGCCATGATGAAAAAGGCGGCAGCAGGACCGCCCTTCCCCTCATGAATTCCGGGCCAGCAGCGCCTTGACCAGATCGTTCGACACCCGGCCCGTGGGCTGTTGCCCAACCGAGGTCTGGAACGCCTTGATGGCGGCGACGGTCCTGGCGCCCAGCTTGCCATCCGGCTTGCCGGCATCGAAACCATTGCGGTTGAGAATGGCCTGAATGTTGCGGATCGCCTTTTCCATATCGACGCTGCCGGTGGTCACACCCTGGCCCTGCCAGGCGTCCGGCAGATTGACCGAATTGGCATCGGGATTTTGCGGCTTTACCGCCCAGCCATCCGCCACGGCGCGGGCGCGCTGCAACTGCTCAGGCTTCAGGGCGCGGCCCAGTTCATCGCTCTTGGCCTGGGCATCCTTGTCGCCGCCCTTGGCGGCAATGGCAAACCAGGTGTAGGAGCGCTCAAGATCGGCCTTGACCCCCGACCCCTGCGCATAGAGCACCGCCAGATTGAACTGGCTGTCGGCAATGCCGAGATCGGCAGCCTTGGCGAACCATTCGGCTGCCGCCTGCATATCCGGCTTGCCATCGGCGCCCGAGGCATAGAGCACGGCGAGATTGTGCATGGCGCTGGCATTGCCGGCCTTGGCGGCCTGATCGTAGAGCGCCTTGGCCTTGACCACGTCGCGCGGCACGCCGGTGCCCTTTTCGTAGAGCCCGGCCAGACGATATTGCGCAGGCGCCAGCCCCTGATCGGCGGCGCGCTGATACCATATGGCCGCCTTGGTAAAGTCGGCCGTGACACCACGGCCTTCCTGATAGCGGGCGCCCAGCTCGTAAAGGGCGGCCGGCTGGCCGCTGGCGGCGGCTGCGGCCAGCGAGGCGGGGGCGATCTCCGCCGGAACCTCGAAAGCGGCGGGCTGCGAGGGCGAAGGGGCTGCGGCCTGAGGCGTCTGTGGGTCGGCCTTCGGGGCAAAACTATCCGGCACGGTGCCGCTGAGCGGGGCCGGTGACAGATTGGCCGAACCCACGGAGCTGACCCCGGGTGCGGGCGGGGCCGTTGGGGTGTCCCGATTGTCCAGCGGCGCCAGCGCAGCGCGCGTCACGGCCTCCGGCTTGCTCTCGGCCTGCGGCACGGCATTTTCGGTCTGAGCCGGGGCAGGCTGGGAGGCGGCGGGCGGCTCTACCACCTGCGGTGCGGGTGAGCCCTGGGTCAGGCTTTTTGCCAGCGGCAGCACCATGGCCGCCAGAAGCAGCGCACCGACGGCCATGAGAATGGGACGGCGATAGCGGGCGAAGGCCGAGGCAGACTGGCCCTCAACCTCCCGCGCCAGCGGCTTGCGGGCGGTCCTGGCGCCACGTTCGGCCTCCTGCGCAGCGGCCTGGGCGGCGCGGCGGGCAGCGGCAATGATATCCATCTTGTCATCGCCGCGTGCGGCGGCGGCAGGTCCACGCGCCGGAGCCGCCTGTTCGGCCTGGCGGGCGCGGACCTTTTCCAGAATGCGGCGCACATCCGGTGTGCCGGAGCCGGGCTCCAGCAATTCATTGGCCTCTTCCGGCGGAATGACATCGGCGGGGTCGATGGAGGGGGCCGGATCGACGGCCTGTCGGGTCACGGTCACAGGCTCGGCGGGAGTATCGGTCTTTTTGGCGCGTGCCGCCAGTTTGCGGCCAAGACCGGCCAGCAGGCTGGCGCGAACCTTGATCTCATCAGCCCCAGGGGTCGTGACGATATCTGCGGCCACCGGAGCATCCACAGGCTCCACCGCTGCCTCCCGCTCTGCGGGCGTCTGGAAGGCGGCCTCGATTTCGCGATGCGCCGCCTTGACGGGCGAGGGTTCGGCATTGGGCAGAGCGTCGGTCACGCCAGCCGCAGGGCCAGCCGGCGGCGCAGCGCGCCGGTCCATCTGTTCGAGCTTTTCGGCAATCTGCACCAGGGTCTGATGCAGGGCTTCGAAGGTGCGATGGCTGCGCTCCTCGCTGCCGCGGCTGATGTCTTCCAGCTGGCGCAGATGGCCCGCCACAAGGGCAAGCGTTTCTGCCGTCTGGTCGCTGGCGGCAGGGGCCTGGCGTGCATAATTATCCATCACCGCCTCGGCAGCCTGACGCGCCGCCTCGACGATATATTCATCGCTGGTGGCCAGATAGTCCTCAAGCTTTGCCAGCCGCCCGTCCAGCGCCGGTGCATCCGCAGCACCGCTGAAGGGCTGGGCGCTGATCAGCGCGGAGAGATGGGCAATCTGCTGCTCCAGCCCGGCAATGGCCGCCATGTCGGCAGAAGGGGCAGAGACCGTCTCATCCAGCCGCGCGGCGATGGAATAGAGCCGGTCATCGAGGTTCTGCAACACATGCTGATCCATGACGGGCACGGGCTGGCGCTCGATATCGTCGATCCGCCTGGCAATGATGGCGATCTGGTCGGCCAACCGGTCGCTGAGGCCCACCCCGTCGAGCGCATCGATCTTGCGGGAAATATCGGAGAGATAGCCGGTGATTTCCGGTTCCAGACCCGTGGTCTGGGGCCGGTTCAGCATGGCCGTCAATTCGTCCAGCCGCTCGCTCAGCCGCTCCGCCGCCTGCTGGTTGGCCAGATCCTCGATGCGCTGCGTCAGAAACTCGATGCGTTCGGCAAGCTGCTCGGCCTCGCCGCGCTCCGCCGTCTGCTCGGAAATCAGTTCAAGATGATGGGCAATCAGCGCAATCCGCTCTTCCAGGCGTTCCACCAGCCGGGGATCGGTGGCGGGCGCGCCGCGATTGCTGGCAATGGCGCGGGAAATTTCATTGAGCCGCTCGTCGAGCAGCGAAAACTGCTCCAGCACCGCCCGCCCATTCGGCTCCAGATGCGCGCCGATATGCTCGAGCGCCGTGGCAATGGCGATCAGCTTGTCTTCCAGAAGCCTGACCGAGCGCACATCGCCAATGCTGGACAATTGGTGCTTGATATCGTCCAGACGGTAGGCAAGCGACAGCAATTCCTTCTGGATGCGCTCGGGCTCCACCGTCTCCAGCCGTGCTTCGACAGCGTGAAAGCGGTCCTCCATCTGCCGCAGGCTGTCTTCGCGCGCCAGCCCGTCGATCAGCGAGCGCAATTGCTCGACATCGGCGCGCAGGCCGCGGGCCTCGGGCCGGGCGAATTCCTCCAGCCGGTCGAGACCAGCCGTCACCCGGGCCATGTCCTCGCGCATGTCGCCGCTCTCCCGACTGTGACGGGCCAGATCGCGAATTTCGCGGATTTCGGCACGCAGGCTTTGCAGTTCCCGCGTCAGCGTCTCTCCGAGCTCCGGCCCGGCCTCCGCCACGGGGACGGCTGCAGTCTGTGGTGCAAGGCTGCCCTCGCGAAGGGCGGAACGGGGTTCGATCTCGCGCGGGCGCTCCGCCCGGCGCTCTTCGGCGGCAAAGCGTGGGCGGGCCGCTTCCAGCGCCCGCTGCCGCTCGCGGATTTCCGCCAGCGGATCGGGACGCGGCACGTCTGCCCCGGGGGAACGGGTATCGGCATGGCGCTCAAGCGGCGGCCGCTCGGCGCGCGTCTCACGCGGGAGCGTGCCCATCAGCCCTTCGATGCGCGCTTCCAGACCTTCTATGGTCCGGCTCAGCGCATCGAGCGACGAGGCGCCCGTCTGGCGAGGAGAAGGAGACCGCTGTCCGTTCATTGTCTAGCCCGCTGCTTGGTCTGGCCCTTGAGCCATTCAGGAAGCATCGGGCCGGGTGCGAAAAGGGGAGAATCAATCCGGACGGTCCGATGCAAATCGTTCAACCGCAACAATCCCGAAACGTGGTAAACAAGCCGTTAAGAGAGTGAGGAATTTTTTAACCTTTCCGGCCTCACCCCCTCGCCTCAGCCGAGAGATGGTGTCTTTCACACTTTTGCGTATTGACGTTTACGCGCACGTCAATATTTTGGAGAGCAAAGGCCGTGGAGGAAGACGGCCGCTCACTCTCTGGAGGACGCATCCCATGCCCGTCTACAAGGCTCCGGTCGCAGACACGCTTTTCATCCTCAACACGGTTCTCGGTCTTGACCGCTACAACAACCTGCCCGGTTTCGAGGACGCCACGCCCGACATGATCGAGGCAATCGTCAGCGAAGCGGCAAAGCTTGCGGAAGAAGAACTGTTCCCGCTCAACCTTTCCGGCGACCAGGAAGGTTGCACACGCCATGACGACGGCACCGTGACCGTGCCGAAGGGCTTCAAGGAAGCCTATGACGCCTATTGCCAGGGCGGCTGGCTCGGCCTTTCCGTTCCCGCCGAATTTGGCGGCCAGGGTCTTCCTTACGTGCTGCACAGCGCCGTTGGCGAATACATGTCGTCCGCCAATATGGCGCTGATGATGTATCCGGGCCTGACGCAGGGCGCCATTGCCGCCATTCTGGTGCATGGATCGGACGCACAGAAGCAGACCTATCTGCCGAAAATGGTGGAAGGCATCTGGACCGGCACCATGAACCTGACCGAGCCGCATTGCGGCACCGACCTCGGCCTGTTGCGCACCAAGGCCGTGCCGAACGGCGATGGCACCTATAAAATCTCCGGCCAGAAGATCTTCATCTCCGCCGGTGAACACACCATGTCGGACAATATCATTCATCTGGTGCTGGCCCGTATCGAAGGCGCGCCGGAAGGCACCAAGGGCATTTCGCTGTTCATCGTGCCGAAATTCCTCGTCAACGAGGACGGCTCCGTCGGCGCACGCAACACGGTTTCCTGCGGCGCCATCGAGCACAAGATGGGCATTCACGGCAATGCCACCTGCGTGATGAATTACGATGAGGCCACCGGCTATCTCATCGGCGCGGAAAACAAGGGCCTGTCAGCCATGTTCGTGATGATGAACGAGGCGCGTCTCGGCGTCGGTCTCCAGGGTCTGTCGATTTCCGAAATCGCCTATCAGAACGCCGCCAATTATGCCCGCGACCGCATTCAGGGCCGGGCGCTCTCCGGCGTCAAGGCGCCGGAGAAGAAGGCCGATCCGATCATCGTCCATCCCGATATTCGCCGCAGCCTGATGACCATTCGCGCCTTCAACGAGGCGGGCCGCGCCTTTACGCTGTGGACGGCGCTGAAATCCGACATCGCCCACCGCTCCGGCGATGCCACGGAAAAGCAGACGGCGGATGACATTCTCGGCCTGATGACGCCGATCCTGAAAGGTGTGCTGACCGACAAGGGCTTCGACCATGCGGTGATGGCCCAGCAGGTCTATGGCGGCCACGGCTATATCGAGGAATGGGGCATGAGCCAGTATGTGCGCGATGCCCGCATTGCCATGATCTATGAAGGCGCCAATGGCATTCAGGCGCTGGATCTGGTGGGCCGCAAGCTCGGCATGAATGGCGGGCGCGCCGTCATGGCGCTGTTCAACGAGATCGGCACCTTCTGCGAGGAAAATCGTGGCGACGAAAAGCTGTCCTTCTTCACCAAGCATCTGAAGAAGGGCCTGAACGACCTGCAAGCTTCGACCATGTGGTTCATGCAGAACGCCATGGCAAAGCCCGACAATGCCGGTGCCGGTTCCACCGATTACATGCACCTCTTCGGCATCGTGGTACTGGGCTATATGTGGGCCAAGATGGCCAAGGCTGCGCAAGAAGCGCTGGCCAGCGGCGCGGGCGATGCGGATTTCTACAAGAACAAGCTGATCACCGGCAAATTCTACATGGAAAAGATCATGCCCGAAACGGCGCTGCGCAAGACCCGCATCGAAGCAGGCGCCGACAGCCTGATGGAATTGGCGGCGGACGCGTTCTGAGCATTTCCAGGAAAAGTGGAATCCGGTTTTCCGTCCGGAAATGCTTAAAGACAATTGGCCCCGTTGGAAAAAGAGATTTCGGGCGCGAAGCCCAAGGGAGAGAGAGATATGAGTGACGTTTATATTTACGATCACGTCCGCACGCCGCGCGGGCGCGGCAAGAAGGACGGATCCCTGCACGAGGTGCCCTCCGTTCGTCTCGCGGCCAAGACGCTGGAAGCGATCCGCGACCGCAACGGGCTGGATACGGCAACCGTCGATGACATTATTCTCGGCTGCGTCGATCCGGTGATGGATGCCGGTGCGGTGATTGCCAAGGGCGCCGCCTTCGAGGCCGGTTACTCCACCAAGGCTCCCGGCATGCAGATCTCGCGCTTCTGTGCCTCCGGCCTCGACGCCATCAACTTCGCAGCGGGCAAAATCGCGCAAGGGGCCGATGACATCGTGATCGCCGGTGGCGTGGAAAGCATGTCCCGCGTCGGGCTCGGCATGTCGGGCGGGGCGTGGTTCATGGACCCGTCGGTCAACTTCCCGGCCTATTTCATGCCGCAGGGGGTGTCTGCCGATCTCATCGCCACGAAATACGGCTTCTCCCGCGATGATGTGGATGCCTATGCGGTGGAAAGCCAGAAGCGGGCGGCGCATGCCTGGTCAAACGGCTATTTCGACAAGTCCGTCGTGGCGGTGAAGGACCAGAACGGGCTGACCATTCTGGACCGTGACGAGCACATGCGCCCCGGCACTGACATGCAGACGCTGGCAGGCCTCAACCCCTCCTTCCAGATGCCGGGCGAGATGGGCGGCTTCGAGGCTGTCGCCATTCAGGCGCATCCGGATATCGAGCGGATCAATTACGTGCACCATGCCGGCAATTCCTCCGGCATCGTCGATGGCGCGGGCGTGGTGCTGCTCGGCTCCAAGGCCGGCGGCGAGAGCATGGGGCTGAAGCCCCGCGCCCGCATCAAGGCCTTCGCCAATATCGGCTCCGATCCGGCGCTGATGCTGACGGGTCCGGTGGACGTCACGGAAAAGCTGCTGGCCAGAACGGGCATGTCGCTCTCCGACATCGATCTCTTCGAACTGAACGAAGCCTTTGCCGCCGTGGTGCTGCGCTATATCCAGGCCTTCGACATTCCGACCGACAAGATCAACGTCAATGGCGGAGCGATTGCCATGGGCCATCCGCTGGGCGCGACCGGCGCGATGATCCTCGGCACCGTGCTGGATGAGCTGGAGCGGCGCGATCAGAGCACCGCGCTCGTCACGCTCTGCATCGGGGCGGGCATGGGCACGGCAACGGTGATCGAGCGGATCTGATCGGGAGGGATGACAATGACTTACAAGAATTTCACCGTCGAGACCGACGCAGACGGCATTGCCCTCGTCACCTGGGACATGCCGGACAAGAGCATGAACGTCTTCACCGTCGAGGTGATGGACGAAATCGAAAAGATCGTCGATGCCGTGGTGGCGGATGCCGCCATCAAAGGCGTGGTCTTCACCTCCGGCAAGTCCTCCTTCTCGGGCGGCGCGGATCTCAGCATGATCCGTGGCATGTTCTCCATGGTGGAGGAAGAGCGGGCGAAAGATCCGGCAAACGCCGTGAAGAAGCTTTTCGATGGCGCAGGCCGCATGAGCTGGCTGTGGCGCAAGATCGAAACCTGCGGCAAGCCGTGGGTCTCGGCCATCAACGGCACCTGCATGGGCGGTGCTTTCGAGCTGTCGCTCGCCTGCCATGGCCGCGTGGCCTCCAATGCGAAATCGGTGAAGCTGGCGCTGCCGGAAGTCAAGGTCGGCATTTTCCCCGGCGCTGGCGGCACCCAGCGCGTGCCGCGTCTTGCCAATACGCAGGACGCGCTGCAAATGATGACCACTGGCCAGACGCTGACACCGCAACGCGCAAAGGCCATGAACCTCGTGCATCAGGTGGTGGAGCCAGATCAACTGATCCCCGCCGCCAAACAGATGATCAAGGATGGACTGAAACCCGTTGCGCCCTGGGATGAAAAGGGCTTCAAGGCCCCCGGCGGCGGCATCTGGACGCCCGCCTCCGCGCAGCTCTGGCCTGCCGCGCCGGCCATTCTGCGCCGGGAAACCTCCGGCAACTACCCGGCAGCGCTCGCTATCCTGAAATGCGTCTATGAAGGCCTGCAGGTGCCCTTCGATACGGGGCTGCGCATCGAGCAGCGCTACTTCACCGAGATCGTCCAGACCACGGAAGCCTTCTCGATGATCCGCTCGCTGTTCATCTCCATGCAGGAGTTGAACAAGGGCGCCCGCCGTCCGGCAGGCCAGCCGAAGAGCGAGATCAGGAAGGTCGGCGTGGTCGGCGCGGGCTTCATGGGCGCATCCATCGCCTATGTCACGGCTGCGGCGGGCATTCCCGTGGTGCTGATTGATCGTGACCAGGAAGCTGCCGACAAGGGGCTCGGTGTCTCGCAAAAGCTGGTTTCGGACGCCATCGGTAAGGGTAAACTTACCAAGGAAGACGGCGAAAAGCTGGTCAGCCTCATCACGCCCACACCGGATTATGCCGCCCTTGCCGATGCCGACCTCGTCATCGAAGCCGTGTTCGAGGACCGCGACGTCAAGAAGGCGGTGATCGAAAAGGTCGAGGCTGTGCTGCCAGAAGGGGCGATCTTCGCCTCCAACACCTCGACGCTGCCGATCACCGGCCTTGCGAAGAACTCCAAGCGCCCGGTGGATTTCATCGGCATCCACTTCTTCTCGCCGGTGGAGAAGATGATGCTGACCGAAGTCATCCTTGGCAAGGAGACCGGCGACAAGGCGCTGGCCGTGGCGCTGGATTACGTCGCCGCGATCAGGAAGACGCCCATTGTCGTCAACGATACGCGCGGCTTCTTCGTCAATCGCTGCGTGCTGCGCTACATGGCCGAAAGCTACGATATGCTGATCGAAGGCGTGCCGCCGGTGATGATCGAAAATGCCGCGAAGTTTGCCGGCATGCCGGTCGGACCGCTGTCGCTCAACGATGAAGTGGCGATCGACCTTTCGTACAAGATCCTCAAGGCCACCGTGGCGGATCTCGGCGAAAAGGCCGTGGATGCACGCCATATGGAACTTGTCGCCCGCATGGTGGAGAAGGAAGAGCGCTTTGGCCGCAAGAACGGCAAGGGCTTCTACGACTATCCGGCCAAGCCCGCCAAGAAATCGCTTTGGCCGGGCCTGAAGGATTTCTATCCGCAGAAGAAGGCGGAAGAGGTGGATGTGAAGGTCTTGCAGGAGCGCTTCCTGGCAACCATCGCGCTGGAAGCTGCCCGCACCGCGGAAGAAGGCATCGTTACCGACCCGCGCGAAGCCGATGTCGGCTCCATCCTCGGCTTCGGCTTTGCGCCCTATACGGGCGGCGCGCTGTCCTATATCGACGGCATGGGGGTCAAGACCTTCGTGGCGCTGTGCGAGAAGCTGGCCAAGGATTACGGCCCGCATTTCAAGCCCACGCCACTGCTGAAGGAGATGGCCGAGAAGGGCGAAACCTTCTATGGCCGGTTTGATCCATATGGTCAGGCCAAGCAGGCAGCATAAACAGGAAAAGGCGGCTCACGGGCCGCCTTTTTTTATTGCCGGGCAAGGATATTACCGCAGCGCGATATACCGATCCGAGCGGTGATTGATCAGCACGAAGAGATTGAGCACCACGGCGCCGATGAAGGAGTACAGCACGACAGTGGGGCTGACGACGGTGAAGGCGAGCGCCATGACGATGAGGTCGAAGGCAAGCTGCACGAGGCCGGCGGGAATATGGAAACGATCCTGCACGAAGACCGCAAGAATGCCGATGCCGCCGAGGCTGGCGCGGTGGCGATAGAGCGCCAGAAGCCCGAAGCCGAGCAGCAGGCCCGCCATGATCGCCCCCCAGATGGGATGGATGGATTCGATATGCAGGAAGCGGTTTTCGATTTCGACGAGGAAGGAGGTCAGGCCAACGGCGAGGAAGGTTTTCAGGGTGAAATCCCAGCCAACCCGTTTAATGGAAAGCAGATAGAAGGGCAGATTGAGCAGGAAGAACAGAAGGCCGAAGCTCCAGCCGCTCCAGTAATGCAGCACGAAGGCGAGGCCCGCCATGCCGCTGGTGACGAGACCGATCTTGGCGAGGATATAAAGCCCCAGGGCGGCAATCATGGTGCCGCAGAGAATGCCCTGTGCGTCCTCGACGGGGCTGTGGCGGGCGGGGTTCTGATTCCAGATGCCGAACATGCTCAAATTTGCCATGGCCTCGCGCTCCAAATGTCCTCCGCAGCTTCAAAATGCCTGAAAAACAAGGGTTTTCAAGAGGCCAAGGTCAGCGATCCTGACCTATCGGCAAAATCGCAATTTTCGATCCTTCACCGCGATTTTGCAGCAATAAACAGCATGCCGAGGACGGGTTTTCCGCCATCCATGCGAATGGTGGCCTCCTCGCTTTCGAGCAGGGTAAAGCCGCTTTGGGCAAGGGTCGCCGTCACGTAAGCGAAACTGTGCTGGTATCGCAGCGAAGGGGCCAGCGTGAAGCCTTGGCTCTCCGCCTGCTTTTCCACCGAGAAGGCGAAATGGCCGCCGGGCTTCAGCAGGGTCGCCGTCAGCGCAAAGACGCCGGAGAGATTGCCGAGATACATCAGCACATCCGCCGCCGTGACCAGATCGGCCCGCAGCGTTTCACGACCGTCGAAGAGGCCGCAAGCGGCGGCGTCAAGCGAGAGATCGGCCTCTCCCAGATGATGGTAAAGCTGCTTTTCCGCCGCCTTGGCCAGCATGCCGCCCGACAGGTCATAGCCTTCCAGCAGGCCCACCTTCCCGGCAAGTTCAACCCCCATCAGGCCCGTGCCGCAGCCGAGATCGATCGCTGTCTGAAACAGGTGCCCCTGCCCCGCCACCCGGGCGATCAACGCCGCCAGCCTTTGTGGCACCTGATAGTGGAGCTTTTCCACCAGCGAGGTTTCGAAGCGGTCGGCATAGTCATCGAAAAGCGCTTCCACGTAGCGGCTGGGTGGCTGTTCCGGCACCGCTTCTGCGCCGATCAGCGCGAGTTTCAGGCTGGCGGCAAACATATCCTCGGGATCCAGCGCCCGCACCGCGCGATAGGCCTCGACCGCCTTGTCAGCCGCGCCCGCCTTCAGCCGGTATTCTCCCAGTTGAAACCAGCCCGCCGCCCAGCCGGGCGCCAGTTCCAGCGCCTGCTCCATCAATTCGGCAGCCGCAGCAAAATCTCCGCCCTCGCCCAACATGCGGGCATAATCGGCGCGGCGGTCGGCGGTAACATCGCCGGAGGAAAGCGAAAGGGGAAGCATAATACGATCTGTTCTCTGTAAAATCGCGTCTGCCGGACGACCATCATCTTCCGTCGGATGCGAAACCCGGCGAGAGCAATGAAGAAGCGGCGGAAAAACGCAAGACCGATTTTCCGGAACCGCCATAAATCAGGACTTGCGGCGCCATAATCGCGTGCTTATGTGAGCCCAGACCGCTGAGATACAAGGAGAGCCGCATGGCCGATGGCGTGAACAGGTTTCTGGGCGATTCGCTGGGCCGGACGATCCTCAAGCTGATCGTCGTTTCGGTCATCGTCGGCTTCGTTATGAATATCTTCGGGATTTATCCTGTCGATATCATCGCGGGCGTGCGGCATTTCTTTCTGGATATCTGGTATCGAGGCTTTTCGGCGCTGGGGCGGCTGGGGGATTATCTCCTGCTCGGCGCCAGCATCGTCATTCCAGCCTTTATCGTCATTCGCCTGCTGAGCCTTAGAAAATAATGAAGACAATTCCCCTTCCCAGCCGGCGGCAGGTGCTGATCCTGAGTGCCGCCGGATGCGCAAGTCTTTTGGCGGGATGCCGCAGCACGCCGGTATCCTCGCCCGTTCCGGGCAATATCGAAGATGAGACGGCGGCATTCCTGCCGCTGGTCAATGGGTTGCGGGCCAAGAATGGCAAGTCCACGCTGGTTGCCGATGGCGCCGCCGCCAAAGCCGCGATGTTCCAGGCCAACCGCATGGCGCAGAACGAGAAGATGTCGCACCTCATCGGCTTTGGCGACAGTTTCGGCAAGCGCATGCTGGAGTCTGGCGTGCAACTGCCCGCCGCAGAAAACATCGCCATGCGCCAGCAGAGTGTCGAGGCGGCCTTTGAGGCCTGGGTCAACTCTCCGCATCATCTGGAAAACATGCTGGGTCCCTATCATGGTCTGGGCGTGGCCGTGGCGCGGCTGCCGGCAAAGGGCAATGTGCCCTATTGGGCCATGGTGCTTTCCGGCGCGCCGCGTCCGGCCACACCCGCCCGCATCGGCGTGCTTGGCATCAGCATCGGCTGAGCGGACACGAAAAACCCGTTGCGGCTTGATCTCGGGCGCATAAAATACCATGTGTCGGCTCGGGTGTGTGAGGATTCAGCTTTGGGCGGGCTGCAAACGGCGTTTTTCTGTGCTTCCGGTACGCATGTACGTTCAGTACACTCCGTTCCGGTTCTCGAAGATCACCGTTTTCGCCGCACCCAAAACTGAATCCTCACACACCCTCAACCGGAACGGGTGCGCAAGCACCTTTAACCTTTTCCTTGAAGGGGCTTCCCTTCCCTGATGTTATTTTCAAACCTGTCCGGACAGGCCTTGGCTGGACAGGTTTCAAGACGCTTCTCGCGTCAGGAGTTCAATATGACAGAAACAGCAAGCCAGCTTGGCGAATTCGGTTTCGCCGGTGATGACAGGGTCGTTCCCTTTCAGGTGGACGGTCTTGACGTGCGCGGACGGGCCGTTCAGCTCGGCCCGCTGCTGAACAGCATTCTCGGTCGCCACGACTATCCCCCGGCGGTGGCCCGCCTGCTGGCGGAGGCGATTGCGCTGACCGTGCTGATCGGCACCTCGCTGAAATTCGAGGGCAAGTTCATCGTCCAGACCAAGAGCGACGGGCCGGTCGATCTTCTGGTCTGCGATTTCGCGACGCCGGAAAATATCCGTGCCTATGCCCGCTTCGATGAGGAGCGTTTGAAGGAAGCCCTTGCTGCAGGCAAGGCCTCTCCCACCGATCTGCTCGGCACCGGGGTGCTGGCCTTCACCATCGACCAGGGCTCCTTCATGCAGCCCTATCAGGGCATCGTGCCGCTGGATGGCTCGTCGCTGGAAGACATCGCCGGTTTCTATTTCCGCCAATCGGAGCAGATCCCCACACGGATCCGTCTTGCCGTAGCCGAACTCTTCGACCGCGATGGCGAAGGCAAGCCGCGTCACAGCTGGCGTGCCGGCGGGCTTGTGGCGCAATTCATGCCGGAAGCGCCGGAGCGCATGCAAAGCCGCGACCTGCATGGCGGCGATGGCGATACGGAAAGCGAGAACGAGGCGCATGAAGAGGATGATAGCTGGGCAGAGGCCCGCATGCTGGTGGAGACCGTCGATGGCGACGAACTGACCGATCCGCAGATCGGGATTGAGCGACTGCTGTTCCGGCTGTTTCATGAGCGCGGCGTGCGGGTCTACGATCCCCAGCCGGTGCTGGACAAGTGCAGTTGCTCCCGCGAGAAGATCAAAAGCGTGCTGAAAGGCTTCACGGCGGAGGAGATTGCCGCCAGCGAAGAAGATGGCGCCATTTCCGTGACCTGCGAGTTCTGCTCCACCACCTATCGCTATGACGTGGCCGAGGTGGCGAGCCTCGCCTGAGGGCGTTGTTTCGGGGTTTGTCTTGCAGACTGGAGCATTTCGAGGAAAGGTGCCTAGCGGTTGTCTCGGGACACTGCTCTAAAACATTCCGGGGTATGCCATGACTGAAGACGAAGACAGCAAGCTGACCCGCAGTAAACGCCGCTGGGCGTCGGAAGGCCGGTTTCTCACCGGGCGGGTGAGCCGCCCGGAGACAGAGCGGCTGCCGCCCGGCCAGCATCTGGTGACCAACTGGCCGGTGCTCGATCTCGGCCAGCAGCCGGTGCTGTCAACGACCGGCTGGCGGCTGAGTGTGAAGGGACTGGTGGACGAGCCGCTGACGCTGGATTGGGCCGCCTTCCAAGCCCTGCCCCAGAGCCGCTCCCTCTCCGATATTCACTGCGTCACCACCTGGTCTCGCTATGACAATCATTGGGACGGGGTGATGGTGCGCGATCTTCTCGATCTGGTGCACCCAAAAGCTGAGGCCGATGCCGTCATGCTGACCAGCCATGACGGCTATAGCACCAATCTCAAGCTTGCGGATTTTGCAGCCGAAGACGCCATTCTCGCCCATAGCTGGGAAGGACGGCCCTTGAGCGCCGAACATGGCGGCCCCGTGCGGCTGGTGGTTCCGCATCTCTATTTCTGGAAAAGCGCCAAGTGGCTGACCGGCATCACCTTGTTGCAGGCCGATCAGCCCGGTTTCTGGGAAAGGAACGGCTATCATATGCGCGGCGATCCCTGGCGCGAGGAACGCTACGGCATAATTCCTTAAATCGGAATCGATTTAAGAAAAAAATTATGCAGCAGATCTAAAGCGTTACAGCGAACCGTTGTGCGCCCTAAATGGCGCACGGCGCTGTAGAGAGGTTTGAAAAGACATCTTCAGGACATGCGGCCATGATGACCGGGATGCAGTTTTCAGTGGTTTGCCCGTAAAGCGCTCCAAGGCCGGTCCTTGACCAGTTGCACCATGACCTTCAGATAATCGGCGGGCTTGGGTACGATCCGGTCAGCGGGAATGCCGCGCGCAGTAATTTCATGAACCGGCGAACCGGAGACCACCCGGTAGGGAATACCTGCCCGCTTCAAGCGCTCCACCACCGGGGCGACATTGCCATCCAGAACCTGAAAGTCGAGGATCGCCGCCGTGATGCGGTTGGCTTCGAGACAGTCGAGCGCATCGCTCACCGTTTCAGTGGTGACGACATTGGCGCCAGCGCGCGCCACGCTTTCTGCGGCATCCATGGAAATAAAGGCGTCGTCTTCTACGATGAGGACAGTTTCCGGTTCTGGCTGCATGGCATCATCTCCTTCATGCCGGGCTAACGCCGCAGAACGAAGTTTGTTCAACTATGAACCAAATCAAGAATATCATGGTAAATGAATGGTTAATATTACAAGATTACAGCCCTTATTACCCCGCTCTTAATTTCATTTCTCTGTCCCATCATTGCAAAAAGCAACAATAGGTCTCCTGCATCGGGGGCTTGAGATATTCGAAAAGGGAATACGACCGGTCATTTTCAATGACCGGTCGTATTAGAGCGCTTTTCGATCTGATTGAATCAGATCGGCGCTCTAACATAATTTTTGAAGCATAATCTTGTCGATCCTCGTTTCACTCCGGTCGGATTATGCTCTAAACGAAACGGAGCCTCAGGCCGGAACAGCCTGAGGCGGTGCCGTCATGAAGTGCGCCATGGCCCGCGCAATCTCCCGCTCGCCCATGACCACCTCATCCGTGCCCAGTTGCTGCAGGTGCTCCACCTCGGCATCGGAATGGGCGCGTCCGATCACGCGGATCGCCGGGTTGATCTTCTTGGCCTGCAAGGCGATCTGCCCGGCCTCGAAGGCATTGGGAATGGCCATGACCAGAGCCGAGGCTCCCGCGAGGTTCGCCCGCTCCAGCAGACCTGCCTGTGCGCCATTACCGGCCAGATGCGGCAGGTTCTGCTCGTTCAACGCCTGTAGCCGCCTTTCGGCATCCTCGATGACCAGGACGGGATGACCGGATTTCTGCAACTCTTCCGCCACCACGCTGCCCACCCGGCCATAGCCGACGACGATCACATGGCCGCTCAGGGACACCGGCACGTCATCTGGCTCCTCCGCAGGCGCCGCCGGGGCTGCGGCAGCGGCTGCCTCGCCCGTGGCAATGGTTTCCGCCGGCTTGTCCTGCGGCTTCTTTTCCTGCGTCCTGTCGCTGCCATAGCGCTTTTCCAGCCAGGGCCGCAGCCAATCGACCGCCAGGAAGACGAGCGGATTGAGGATGATCGAGATGATTGCACCGCCCAGGATCAGGTGGCGGCCTTCTTCCGGCAGGATATTCAGGCCCACACCCAGTTCCGCCAGAATGAAGGAAAATTCGCCGATCTGGGCCAGGCTGGCGGATATGATCAGCGCCGTTGCCATGCTGCGCCGGAAGGCAATGACGATCAGGAAGGCGGCCAGCGATTTGCCGACGATGATGATACCAATGGTGGCCAGCATTGGCAGCGGATCGCGCATGACGCTCATCGGATCGAAGAGCATGCCGACGGATACGAAGAACAGCACCGAAAATGCATCGCGCAGCGGCAGGCTTTCCTGGGCCGCGCGATGGCTGAGCTCACTTTCCGACAGGATCATCCCGGCAAAGAAGGCCCCCAGCGCCAGCGACACGCCGAAAAGCTTGGCGGCGCCGAAGGCGACACCCAGCGCAATGGCCAGCACGCCCAGCCGGAACAGTTCCCGGGAGCCCGTATGCGCGGTGTAATGCAAGGCCCAGGGAATGACCCGCCGCCCGACGATCATCATGAAGCCGATGAAGGCCACAACCTTCAGAAGCGTCACCGCGATGATCGCGCCCACCCCCGGCTGGAACCCGGCAAGCTGCGACAGCCAGAGCGCCAGCGGATCGCCACCACCACCGCCATGGCCATCGCCGGAGGCTCCGGCAATGGCCGGAATGAGCACCAGCGCCAGTACCATGGCCAGATCCTCGACGATCAGCCAGCCGACAGCAATCTTGCCTTTTTCGCTTTCGACCAGCCGCCTTTCCTGAAGCGCCTTCAGCAGCACCACGGTGGAGGCAACCGAAAGCGCCAGACCGAAGACCAGACCCGCGCCATGGCTCCAGCCGAAAGCAAGACCCAGTCCCCAGCCGAGGAAAGTCGCAAACCCGATCTGCACCAGCGCGCCGGGCAATGCGATGAATCGCACGCTTAAAAGATCTTTCAGGGAAAAATGCAGACCGACGCCGAACATCAAGAGGATAACGCCGATTTCCGCCAGTTCGAGCGCCAGCGCCTGATCGGCAACATAGCCCGGCGTATAGGGACCGACGACGATACCCGCCAGAAGATAGCCCACAAGAGGCGGCAACTTGAACCGATTGGCCAGCGTTCCAAACAGAAAGGCCAGCACGAAGCCCGCGACGAGAATGGTGATCAACGGTGTCGCGTGCGGCATCGGCCCTCCTTATCTTTGTAATATTTCGTGAAGATAGGGTGGTGAGCGGGCCGGTGCAAGGCAAAGCTGAGAAAAAGGGCAGAGTTTCTTACCCTTTCGCGGCATGCCGCAGCGTAGAGCAGATCCTACCGAACAAGGCTTTGACCGCCATCGATGAAAATCGCCGTACCCGTGACATGCCGGGAGGCATCCGAGGTGAGAAAAGCGATGACGTCCGCCACATCCTCCGCCGTCCCGGCCTGCCCTTCCGTCAGCGGAATTTCCCCTTCCGGCAGGATGATAGGTATGGCGGCGCGCTCGCTGTTGCGCTTTTCCGTATTGTCATCGATCCTGGTGTCGATGGCGCCGGGGCAGACGGCATTGATGCGAATGCCCTGACGGCCAAGCTCAAGCGCAAGCTGCTGCACCATGGCGACCTGCGCCGCCTTTGTGGCCGCATAGGCCGTGGCGCCCGGCGTGGTGAAGGTGCGCGTGCCGTTGATGGAAGAGACCACCACGACCGCACCGCCCTCACGTTTCAGATAGGGAACGCTGTGATGCAGGGTGAGATAGGTGCCGCGCAGATTGACCGCCATGGTCTTGTCCCATTCCTCCGGCTGCAGGTCATCGATCGGTGCCCAGGTGCCATTGATCCCGGCATTGGCGACCACGACATCGAGGCGGCCTCCTTCATCCACCAGAGACGCGATCGCGGACGCCATGGCCTCGGCGTCGGACACATCGGCCACCAGGACGAGAGCCTCGCCGCCGGTCTCGCGGATTTCCCGGGCCACCGCCTGCAACTCCTCCTCTGTACGCCCGAGCAGACCCACCGTCATTCCTTGTGCGGCCAGGGCCATGGCAGTAGCCCGGCCGATGCCGGAACCGCTGCCGGTCACGAGCGCCACTTTTTCACCCCGTTCCATGAAGCCTCCTCACGGCATGTGTCATCGGGGTGGAAACCGGGCTTGCGAAAACTTGTTCCCGGGGAGCAGGCGAAGAAGCAAAGGAACAAAGGCCCTTCCCCGGCAATTATGAGCGCACATCAGCACGAAGCCGGGGGCCGCAATGGACACGCATGTGACGCAATTTTCCGTAATCGCAGGGGATTGGCAGCGGCTGGGGGCGCATTACGATGGCGAGGGCGTGAATTTCGCGCTGTTTTCCGCCCATGCCGAGCGCGTGGAGCTTTGCCTTTACGATCCCACCGGCAAGATCGAAATCGCGCGCCTGACGCTGCCGGAATATACCAATGAAGTCTGGCATGGCTATGTGCCGGGGCTGAAGCCCGGCACGCTTTACGGCTACCGGGTGCATGGCCCCTATGACCCGGCCAATGGCCACCGCTTCAATGCCAACAAGCTGCTCATCGACCCCTATGCCCGGGAACTGATCGGCGACATCCAGTGGGATCCGGCGGTGTTCGGCTACCATTTCGACGATCCGGAGAAGGATCTTTCCTTCAACGATCTCGACAGCGCCGCCTTCATGCCCAAAGCCCGGATCACCGATCCTCACCAGGCGGATTGGGGACAGGATCGCGCACCTGGCATTCGCTGGGCCGATGCGATTGTCTATGAAACCCATGTCAAGGGCTTCACATGGCTGAACCCCGCTATCCCGGAGGAGATGAGAGGCACGTTCGAGGGGCTCGGGCACAAGGCGGCGGTGGATTACATCAGGAGCCTCGGCATTACCTCTGTCGAACTGCTGCCGATCCATGCCTTCCCCGATGACAGCCTGCTGCAGGACAAGGGCCTCAAGAATTACTGGGGCTATAACACCATCGGCTTTTTCGCACCCGCCAGCCGCTATTACGGGCCGCAGGGGCTGCAAGGCTTCCGCAACATGGTGCGCGCCTTCCATGATGCCAATATCGAGGTCATTCTCGATGTGGTCTATAACCACACCGCCGAAGGCAATGAGCTGGGCGCGACGCTCTCCTTCAAGGGCATCGACAATTTCTCCTATTATCGCACCCTGCCCGACAATCACCGCTATTATATCAACGACACCGGCACCGGAAACACCGTCAACACCTCGCACCCGCGCGTGCTGCAAATGGTGATGGACAGCCTGCGGTACTGGGCAGAAGACATGCATGTCGATGGTTTCCGCTTCGATCTCGGCACCATTCTCGGTCGTGAGCCGGAAGGCTTCGACCAGCGCGGCGGATTTTTCGACGCAGTGACGCAGGATCCGGTTCTCTCACGGGTCAAGTTGATCGGCGAGCCCTGGGATATCGGCCCCGGCGGCTATCAGGTCGGCGGCTTCCCGCCCGGCTGGGCAGAGTGGAACGACAAATACCGCGATAGCGTGCGCGACTACTGGCTGAACGGAGACAACAGCGCCCCGGACTTCGCCGCCCGCCTGCTTGGCTCCGGCGATATCTACGATCTGCGGGGCCGCCGCCCCTGGGCCAGCGTCAATTTCATCACCGCCCATGACGGATTTACCCTGAACGACCTCGTTTCCTATGACGGCAAGCACAACGAGGCCAATGGTGAAGACAATAATGACGGCCACAACGACAATCGCAGCCATAATTACGGTTTCGAAGGTCCCACCGATGACGAGGCAATCAACGCCATCCGCGACCGGCAGAAGCGCAATTTCCTGGCGACGCTGCTGTTCTCGCACGGAACGCCAATGATCCTGGCAGGCGACGAATTCGGGCGCTCGCAACTCGGCAACAATAATGGCTACTGCCAGGACAGCGAAATCAGCTGGGTACACTGGGAAAACCTGCCCGGCAGCGCCGAAGAGCTGCGCGAATTCACCCGCCGGCTGATTGCGCTGCGCAAGGCCCAGCCACTGCTACGCCGGGAAAACTGGCGCGACGGCATGCTGATCGACTGGTACAATGTCAAAGGCGGACGCCAGAAGCCAGAACAATGGGAGCGGCACAACGCCATCATTGCCCGGCTGCAACGCGATGATCTGCGCGACCAGGAGGGCGTCTGGTCGGATGTGATGATGCTATTCAATCCGGTCGATGAAGACATTACCTTCACCATTCCCAGGGAAACCGGCGGCGAGCGGGTGCTGGAACTCGTCACCTCCGAACCGGAGCGCCGGGGTGAGACCGTGGAAGAGGGCCAGGGCGTTACGCTGAGCGGCCGTAGCATGGCGGTATTCAGAACGGTGTAAACACAACAGGAAACAAAGAAACCCCGGTTGGAAAACCGGGGTTTTTCAGTCTGGAATCAAGCCGATGTTTAGAGCATTGCCAGGAAAGCGGGCTCCGGTTTTCCGTCAGGAAATGCGTAAAAACCAAGATTTAGAGCGTTTCAATGTTTCCGTGAACCATTAAAATGCTCTAGTGCAGCGTGCGGCTGATCACCGTCAGGTCCACGGAAACCTTATAGACATGCGGCACGGAGAGCGCCACTTCAACCGCCCGGTCGACCTCGCCTTCCGAAAACACTGTCCCGGTCAGGCAGATTTCGTCTTCCATCGCGGTCACATCGATCCCGGAGGCGTCAAGACCATGGGAAATGGCCAGCTTTGCAGCAACCGCCGCCTCCAGTTCCGCCATGGGCGGGTTTTCGCTGATGATCTCGGGCTGTTCGCCGTGGTTCTTCGCGGGTTTGAATACCATGATGCGCTCCTTTCAGTGAAGCTATCAGGCTTCAACGCATGACGCGCGGTTTGGTTCACAGCACGTTGGCGGTGGAGTGCCAGCGCCAGGCCGTGCGGATGATATCCTCCAGCGAATATTGCGGCACCCAGCCCAGCACCTGCCGCGCCTTTTCATTGTTGGCCACCAGCGTGTGGCTGTCACCTTCGCGCCGCTCCACATAGTCCACCGGGAAGGGTTTGCCAGAGACCTTTTCGATGGTCGCGAGCAGTTCCCTGACCGTGGTGCCGGTGCCGGTGCCGAGATTGAGCGCAACCGTCTCGCCGCCCTTCAGCAGGTGGTCTACCGCCCGGACATGCGCGTCCGCCAGATCGAGCACATGGATATAGTCGCGCACGCAGGTGCCATCACGGGTCTCGTAATCGCTGCCGAACACCTTGAAGCCCTGGCGGCGGCCAAGGGCTGCTTCCAGCGCCAGCGGAATGGCGTGGGTTTCCGGCGTATGCCATTCGCCGATGCGGCATTCGGGATCGGCGCCCGCAGCATTGAAATAGCGCAGGATGACGGAGCGGAAGCCGGTATAGGTGTCGTAATCCTTCAGCGCCTGCTCCACCACCCATTTGGTGCGGCCATAGGGATTGATGGGCGCCTGGCGGTGGGTCTCGTCAAGCGGCAGGCTTTCCGGCAGGCCATAGGTGGCGCAGGTGGAGGAGAAGACAAAGGCCTTGATGCCCGCAGCCTGCGCCGCCGCCAGCAGGGTCAGGGAACCGATGACGTTGTTTTCGTAGAAGGCCACCGGATCCTTCACCGATTCGCCCACTTCGATCAGCGCTGCAAAATGCAGGATGGCCGCCGGCTTGTGCTTGGCCAGCACCTCATCCAGCCGCGCCCGGTCGCGAATATCGCCCTGTTCCAACGGTCCCCATTTGACAAATTCACCATGGCCATTGGAGAGATTGTCGAAGACGATGGGCAGATAGCCCCGGCGCGACAATTCCAGGCAGGTATGCGAACCGATATAGCCGGCACCACCGACCACGAGAACAGGCGTTTCAGTCATGCTTTCGCTTCCTTCGCTGTTGCAGTGCGGCAGTCTTAGAGCATTTCCAGGAAAAGTGGAAAGCGGTTTTACGTGCCCCTCAGGCTGCGACCGGGAGCCAGATCCTGGCAAACACCCGCTCATCACCGTCTCCACGGCCATCATGCCCGCCGGCTTTCCGCAGCGCCCTACAGCCTGAAGGGGAAAAATGATTATCTACACGCAAATATTTGACGTTTACGTTAAAGTTATGCAAAGCTACATTGCAGGATCGAAAGGCTGCTGACATAGTCTTGATAGAGCAGACGGGCGCGCGGCCCCAGGAGGAGATGGGAGCGCGCCGGCGAAAAAGGGGAGTGAGGAATGAATAGCCTGTCCATGCCTGTAGGCCACGCGCCGGACCGTATCTGGCTCCAGTCCTATCCGCGCTCGGTGCCGGCGGAACTGCCGCCTTTCAAGCATGAATCACTGGGGGCACTTTTCGATGAGAGCTGCCGCCTTTATGCCGACCGCAAGGCCTTTACCAGCATGGACCGCTCCATGACCTATCGCGAGCTGGGAGAGAAGGCGACCGCCATCGCCAGCTGGCTGCAGGGCGAAGGCTTCCGCAAGGGAGACCGCATTGCGGTGATGATGCCGAACGTGTTGCAAAACCCGGTCATCGTCTACGGCATCCTCAAGGCGGGGATGACGGTGGTCAATGTCAATCCGCTCTATACGCCGCGCGAACTGGAGCATCAGCTGAACGACAGCGGCGCCGTGGCGCTGTTCGTGCTGGAAAACTTCGCCCATACGGTCGAGGCGGTCCGCGCAAGGACAGGGCTGACCCGCATCGTCGTCACCAGCCTCGGCGATATGCTCGGGCTCAAGGGACATCTGGTGAATTTCGTCGTTCGCAAGGTGAAGAAGCTGGTCCCGGCCTGGTCCCTGCCGGGTGCGAAGCCTTTCGCCAAGGTGCTGTCGGAAGGCAGCCGACGCGGTTTTACGCCCGTTGCCATCAACCGCGGCGACATCGCCTTCCTGCAATATACCGGTGGCACGACCGGCGTTTCCAAGGGCGCGGTGCTGACCCATGCCAACCTGATCGCCAACAAGATGCAGATGGCGCTCTGGCTCAACTCCTCCTTCGAAAACCGGCCCCGACCGGAGATCATGACCTTCATCTGCGCGTTGCCGCTCTATCATATCTTCGCTCTGACGGTGAATTCGCTGATGGGCGTGGCGATCGGCGGGCATAATGTGCTTCTGGCCAATCCCCGCGATATTCCGGCTTTTGTGAAGGAGCTGGAAAAATACCCGATCAACATTTTTATCGGCCTCAACACGCTGTTCAACGCGCTTTTGAACAATGAGGGCTTCCGCAAACTGAATTTCTCGCATCTGAAGCTCACCTTCGGCGGCGGCATGTCGGTGCAGAAGCCGGTGGCGGAGCGCTGGCAGCAGGTGACCGGCTGCCCGATCACCGAAGGCTATGGCCTTTCGGAAACCTCGCCGGTCGCCACCGCCAATCCCATGAATACCGGTGAATTCACCGGCTATATCGGCATTCCGATTTCCTCCACCGACGTCGACATTCGCGATGAGGACGGCAACAGCCTTCCCATTGGCGAGGTGGGCGAAATCTGCATTCGCGGCCCGCAGGTCATGGCGGGCTACTGGAACAAGCCGGAGGAAACCGCCCGCGTGATGACAGCGGATGGCTTTTTCCGCTCCGGCGATATGGGGGTGATGAATGACAAGGGCTATATCAAGATCGTCGACCGCAAGAAGGACATGATCCTGGTCTCGGGCTTCAACGTCTACCCCAACGAAATCGAGGAGGTTGCGGCCATGCATCCGGGCATTCTGGAAGCGGCGGCCATCGGCGTGCCGGACCAGCATTCCGGTGAGGCCGTGAAGCTCTTCGTGGTGCGCAAGGACGAAAGCCTGACGGAAGCCGATGTGAAGGCCCATTGCGCCGCCAATCTCACCAACTACAAACGCCCGCGCTATGTGGAATTCCGCAGCGAACTGCCGAAGTCGAACGTGGGCAAGATTCTGAGAAAGAATTTGCGGGAGTGAAGGCGCAGGATTTTTCCTGTCTTTCGCAACTTGTTTAGAACCCTCTGAGCATTTAGAGCGCCTTTCGATCTGATTGAATCAGATCGGCGCTCTAACTCTTTGTTTTTGCGCATTTCCGGACGGAAAACCGGCTTCCACTTTTCCTGGAAATGCTCTACAGCGCCGTGCGCCACATATATGGCGCACAAAGGTTCGCTGTAGCACTTTAAATCTGCTGCATAATTTTATCCTTAAATCGATTCCGATTTAAGGAATTATGCAGTAGGGTCCTCCACCGTTACCGGCCCCCCTTGACCGGATTGGAGGACCCTATGCAGGCCATCGTCGAACAGCTGAAGACCACCGTTGCAAAGACATCCGCGACGGATATCCGCGCAGCCTTCGCGTCCGACCCGAAACGCTTCGAAAAATTCACCGCCCGTCTGGACGATCTCCTGATGGACTATTCCAAATGTGCCGTGAACGACGAGATCATGGCACTCCTGGAAAAGCTCGCAGAGGATGGCGGCGTTGCCGCCAAGCGCGAGGCGATGTTTACCGGCGAAGCCATCAATTTCACCGAGGGCCGTGCCGTTTTGCACACGGCGCTGCGCAACCGGGCCAATACGCCGGTTGTCGTGGACGGCCACAATGTCATGCCGGATGTGAACGGCGTGCTGCATGCCATGGCCGCCTTTGCCGAAGGCGTGCGCACCGGCACGCTGAAAGGCTCCACGGGCAAGGCCTATACCGATGTGGTCAATATCGGCATTGGCGGCTCCGACCTTGGCCCGGCCATGGCAACGCTTGCCCTTGCTCCCTTCCATGACGGCCCGCGCCTGCATTTCGTGTCCAACGTCGACGGCGCGCATATTGCCGATACGCTGAAGCTGCTGGAGCCGGAAACCACGCTGTTCATCGTCGCTTCCAAGACCTTTACCACCATCGAGACCATGACCAATGCGGCCACAGCCCGCAAGTTCATTGCCGATGCGCTGGGCGAGGCAGCCGTTGGCGATCATTTCGCCGCCGTCTCCACCGCGCTGGACAAGGTATCCGCCTTCGGGATCGGCAAGGACCGGGTCTTTGGTTTCTGGGACTGGGTCGGCGGACGCTATTCCATCTGGTCGGCCATCGGCCTGCCGCTGATGATTGCCATCGGCGCCGATAATTTCGACCAGTTCCTGAGCGGCGCGCATGCGGTGGACAATCACTTCCGCACCGCACCCTTCCGGCAAAACCTGCCCATGCTGCTCGGCCTGATCGGCTATTACCACCGCAATGTGCTGGATTATCCGACCCGCGCCATCCTGCCCTATGACCAGCGGCTGTCGCGGTTTGCCGCCTATCTGCAGCAGTTGGACATGGAATCGAACGGCAAGGGCGTCACCCTCGACGGCAAGCCGGTCGAAGGCCAGTCTGGCCCGGTGGTTTGGGGCGAGCCCGGCACCAATGGCCAGCACGCCTTCTACCAGCTCATCCACCAGGGCACGAGCATCATCCCCGCGGAGTTCATGGTGGCGGCCAATGGTTTCGAGCCGGAGCTGCGCCATCAGCACGAATTGCTGATCGCCAACTGCCTTGCCCAATCCGCAGCGCTGATGAAGGGCCGCACGCTGGAAGAAGCAAAGGCGCAACTTTTGAAGGCCGGCGCCGACGAGGCCAAGGCCGACCATATCGCTCCGCACCGCGTCTTCACCGGCAATCGCCCGTCGATCACCTTCGTCTACGAGCAGTTGACCCCTTATGCGCTGGGCCGTCTGATCGCCCTTTACGAGCACCGGGTGTTTGTCGAAGGCGTGCTGTTCAACATCAACTCCTTCGACCAATGGGGCGTGGAGCTTGGCAAGGAGCTGGCGACCGGACTTCTGCCGGTGGTGCAGGGCAAGGCGGGAACCGACGGACAGGACGGCTCGACCGCCGGTCTGGTGGCCGCCATCCACGCAGCCTCAAACTGATATTCTGAAGATCACGAATTTTTGTGCGGCGCAGCAATGCGCCGCATTTGTTTTTTGACGGCCCACAACGCCAGCGCGCTTGACGAAGATCGAGAACAGGCGCATGAGCAGCGTCGAGACGAAGCAAGACCGGCATAGGCCCGGAATGACGTTTCAAACCAGGGAGTTGGCGCCTTGCTGCGGGAATGGTTCCCCTGCATGTCGCCAGCAGATGAAAGCTTATGGACAGTTCCAGTCGATCTAGAACCTCTACCATTCGGCCCACGACCGGCTGAGCTTTCCGCTCGTCCGCCGGTCTGTGATGACCGGGAAAGGATGAGCCGCAATGACCGCTCTCAATCAATCATGTCTCAGAGTGCTTTTCGATCTGATTCAATCAGATCGGCACTCTAACATTCTATTTTTGAAGCATAATTTTATCGATCCTCGCTTCACTCCGGTCGAATCATGCTCTGATCCAGCACAGAGCCTGCCTCTGTCATCAGCCTGTCACGGGCTTGTCGCTATGGCCTTTTCCAAGGATGGCGATGGCACAGGGTCAAGCTTCAAACGGTGGCGAGCTTCTCGCATCCGTGTGGCTTGCGCCGCGTAATCCTTCGATCTTTTATGCCTTCTCAGCCTCGGAGCTTGCCAATGCTCTTTCAGAAAAACGCACCGCTGGCGCTGCGCCGCTCTGTCCTGCCCACGCTGTGGGATCTGGTGGCGCTGCTTTTGGTCGTCGGCATCATCGTCGCCATTGCCTATGGGGCCGAGGCCACCAATCAGCCGCTGACGGCGCTCGATGCCGCGCCGCTGTCGCTCGATCCCTCGAACCTGCCGCTCTATGCGCTGCGCACCATGCTGCGCATGCTGGCGGCCATCGTGTTTTCGCTGATCTTCACCTTCATCTATGCCACGGTGGCGGCCCGCAGCCGCCGGGCCGAAATGGTGATGATCCCGATCCTCGACATTCTGCAATCGGTGCCGATCCTCGGCTTCCTCACCTTCACCGTCACCTTTTTCATGAACCTGTTTCCGGGCAAGGTGCTGGGTGCCGAACTGGCCTCCGTCTTCGCCATTTTCACCAGCCAGGCCTGGAACATGACGTTCAGCATGTATCAGTCCATGCGCAGCCAGCCCAAGGATCTGGAAGAGGCAAGCGCCAGTTTTCACCTCAGCGCCTGGCAGCGCTTCTGGCGGCTGGACGTGCCCTTTGCCATGCCCGGTCTCGTCTGGAATGCGATGATGTCCATGTCCGGCGGCTGGTTCTTCGTGGTGGCTTCGGAGGCGATTACCGTCGGCGATACCACGGTGACGCTGCCGGGTGTCGGCTCCTATGTGGCGCTGGCGATCAAGGAGCAGAATATCGCCGCCATCGGCTATGCCATAGCCGCCATGCTGGCCGTGATCATCCTCTATGACCAGTTGCTCTTCCGCCCGCTGGTCGCCTGGGCCGACAAGTTCCGTTTCGAAACCACCGCCTCCACCGAGGAGCCGACCTCCTGGATGCTCGACCTGATGCGCCGCTCGCGGGTGATTGCAGCGCTGACCGCACCGCTCGGCTGGCTGGCCCGCCTCGTCTGGTCCTTCCGGTTTCCTCAGTTCAAGCGGGCGAAAACGGCACCGCAGAATACCGCCGTCTCATCGCGCGTCTTCGACGGATTGTGGCTCGCCATTCTCGCCGCGGCCGGGATCTATGCCGCTGTCATCAGCATCAGCTATCTGCAAACCGCCATCGGCTGGAGCGATGTCGCCACATCCGTGCTCTACGGTTTCATCACGCTCGCCCGCGTCGTGGTGCTGATGGTGCTGGCCACGGCCATCTGGGTGCCGGTCGGCGTGTGGATCGGGCTGCGCCCCAGCATTGCCGAAAAAGTGCAGCCGCTGGCGCAATTCCTGGCCGCCTTCCCGGCCAACCTCGCCTTCCCGGTCTTTGTCGTGGTCATCGTCCGCTTCGATCTCAACCAGCATATCTGGCTGAGCCCGCTGATGATCCTTGGTACGCAATGGTACATTCTCTTCAACGTCATCGCCGGGGCCTCCGCCTATCCGAGCGAGTTGAAGGAAGCGGCCCGCAGCTTCGGCATCACCGGCTGGCGCTGGTGGGTGAAGGTGATCCTGCCCGGTATTTTCCCCTATTACGTCACCGGCGCCATCACCGCCTCCGGCGGCTCGTGGAATGCCAGCATCGTCGCGGAGGTGGCAAGCTGGGGCAATGAGCAACTCTCCACCCCCGGCCTCGGCTCTTACATTGCCGATGCCACGGCCAAGGGCGATTTCCAGCGGGTGGTGCTCGGCATCATCGTCATGTGCGCCTTCGTCACGCTGTTCAACCGGCTGGTCTGGCGGCCGCTCTACACGCTCGGCGAACGGCGTTTGCGGCTGTAACTGGCATCACCCTTTCCACCTTTCTGATGTTTCACTGCTGACCAAGAGGGTCGCCCCATGCTCGACACTATCAACAAGGCTCCGCTGATCGACATCCAACAGGCCTGCCGGTCCTTTCCCAAGGGCAGTGGCAATGACGTGATGGTTCTGGAAAATGTCGATCTCACCATTCGCGAAGGCGAGATCGTCGGCCTGCTGGGCCGTTCCGGCTCCGGCAAGTCCACGCTGCTGCGCATCATCGCCGGGCTGATTTCGCCCTCCTCCGGCAAGGCGCTGTGCCGGGGTGAAGCCATTGACGGCCCGCCGCCCGGCATTGCCATGGTATTCCAGTCCTTCGCGCTCTTTCCCTGGCTGACAGTTCTGCAAAATGTAGAACTCGGCCTCGAAGCCCAGGGTGTGGAGCGCGAGGAACGCCGCAAGCGCGCCGAAGCGGCCATCGACCTGATCGGCCTCGGCGGCTTTGAAAACGCCTATCCGAAAGAACTCTCCGGCGGCATGCGCCAGCGGGTCGGTTTTGCGCGCGCACTGGTCGTGCATCCCGATCTGATGCTGATGGATGAGCCCTTTTCGGCGCTCGACGTGCTGACGGCGGAAACGCTGCGCACCGACATGATCGACCTGTGGATGGAAGGCCGGCTGCCGATCAAATCGGTGCTGATCGTCACCCACAACATCGAGGAGGCGGTACTGATGTGCGACCGCATCCTGGTCTTCTCCTCCAATCCGGGCCGTGTCGCCTCGGAAATCAAGGTGGACCTGCCGCACCCGCGCAACCGTCTCGATCCGATGTTCCGCCAGCTGGTGGACAGCATCTATGCCCGCATGACCCAGCGACCGGAACCGAAGGCGCCGAGCGCCGAGGGCATTCCCGGCACCGGTGTCGGCATGATCCTGGAGCCGGTCTCCACCAACGTCATGGCCGGTCTTCTGGAGGCACTGGCCCGCGAACCCTATCATGGCCGCGCCGACCTGCCGGTGCTGGCAGGCGTGCTGCAACTGGAGGCCGACGAACTCTTCCACCTGGCGGAAGCCCTGCAATTGCTGCGCTTTGCCCAGCTCAGCGAAGGTGATGTGGTGCTGACGGAGGAAGGCAAACGCTTTGCCGACATGGACACCGAAAGCCGCAAGACGCTGTTTGCCAGCCACCTCACGGCCTATGTGCCGCTGGCCGGGCTGATGCGCCGCGTGCTGGAAGAGCGCCCCTCCCACACCGCCCCCGCCGCCCGTTTCCTGACCGAGCTGGAGGATTACATGTCGGAAAATTATGCGGAAGACACGCTAAAGACCGTCATTTCCTGGGGTCGTTATGCCGAGCTTTTCGCCTATGATGAGCACACGGAAATGTTCAGCCTGGAATAGGCCAGAGGATAAAATGGCCTGAACCCAAATCTATGAAGTGCTTTCGATCTGACCAATCAGGTCGAAAGCGCCTCTAAGCTTTTCCAGTAAAACCGCTATCCACTTTTCCCGGAACGGCTTTAGAGCATAATCCGACCGGAGTGAAACGAGGATCGACAAGATTATGCTTCAAAAATAAACCGTTAGAGCGCCGATCTGATCCAGTCAGATCGAAAAGCGCTCTAACAAACGTTTCCGGTTTTTCTGTTCGATTGGGAATTTCCGTAACCTGGATGTAATCTGCCCTACCGGCGGGCTTCCATTGCCATGCGGACGGCAAGACCGGCCAGCACTGTTCCCATCAACCATCTCTGCACAACGAGCCATGTCGGACGGCTGGCAAGGAAGCCTGCGATGGTTCCAGCAGCAAGGGCGATCATGGCATTGACGCTGACGCTGATGACGATCTGGGTGAAGCCGAGGGTCAGGGATTGAACGAGAACGCTACCCTGCTCCGGGCTGATAAACTGCGGCAGGAGCGAGAGATACATCACTGCGATCTTCGGATTGAGCAGATTGGTGAGAAATCCCATGAGAAAAAGTTTTCGGGGACTGTCTTCCGGCAAATCTCTCACCTGGAAAGGTGACCTGCCACCCGGCTTCACGGCCTGCCATGCCAGATAGAGCAGATAAAGCGCACCGCCGAAGCGCAGCGCGTCATAGGCATAGGGAACGGCCATGACAATCGCCGTGATCCCGAACGCGGCGCAAAGCATGTAGAACACAAAGCCGAGGGCAACGCCTCCGAGCGAGATCAACCCCGCAGCGCGACCCTGGCAGATCGATCGGGAAACCAGATAGACCATGTTCGGGCCGGGGGTGAGCACCATGCCGAGCGCAATGAGTGCAAAAGCAAGCAGACTGGTTATGTCCGGCATGATCATCCCTCTTGTTTGCCCCTTATCGATGAGGCTGGACCGCTCGAGTCTCCGGTAAACACGGGTTTCACCGGACATGCTCCAGATCCCAAAACCAGAGTTTTGCAAAATGCGTCAAAACATATTTTCCGCAAGGTAAACCGCACCGAAAGTCGCTTCAACCAAAAGTTTTATCACCGCATCTTCTCGGTTTCAAAAAACTAGTGAGCGGCTAGAGCATAATCCGACCGGAGTGAGATGAGGACCGGCAAGTGAATGCTTCAATCCGAAAATCATGCGGAAGACACGCTGAAGCCCCTCACTTCCCGGGGTCGTTATGGCAAGCTTTTCGGCTATGATGCATATAAAGACATGTTCACCCTCGATCAGGAGCATGGGATTTGAGCAGGGTTGAAACACGGCTGGCGATCATCACCGGAGCTGCACGCGGCATAGGCGCTGCCACGGCGTTACGTCTTGCCAAAGAGGGCTTCACCGTATTGGCCGCCGATCTCGAAGATGGAGCAGAGCTTCAGGGGGTCGTCGCGGAGATGACCGCCGCGGGCGGGAACGGCCTTGCCGTTGCTGGCGATGTTGCCGACCCCGGCTTGTTTCCGGCGCTGTTCGACAGGGCCGAAAGCCTGTGCGGCGGTGTCGATGTGCTGGTCAACAATGCCGGGATCATGGTGCGCAAGCCGATTGCCGAGATTGACGACATGGAGTTCGACCGGCAGATCGCCGTCAATCTCAGAGGCACTTTCCATGGGTTGCGGGAGGCATCGCAACGCATGCGCAAAGGCGGGCGGATCGTCAGCGTTTCAAGCTCGGTGGCGGCCCTTCGCGCCGAAAACTACGGCATCTATGCCGCCACCAAGGTGGGCATTGAAGCCATGACGGCCAGTCTCGCCAAGGAACTGCGCGGGCGTGACATCACCGTCAACGCGGTCGCCCCCGGCGCGACCGGCACGGATCTCTTTCTCAACGGCAAATCCGCGGAGGCGATTGCCGCCTTTGCCCGGCTTGCGCCGCTCAACCGGATCGGCTCACCCGAAGAAATCGCCGCCGTCATTGCCTTTATCACCGGCCCGGAAGGCGGCTGGATCAATGGCCAGACCATTCACGCCAATGGTGGCGTGGTATAGAAGAATTGAATGAAGGGAAGTTTCATCAACTTCCCTTACAAAATTCAAAGCCCGATTTCATGGGCAAAGGGCGGATTGGCCCCAGCTCGTGACACGGTGACGGCTGCCGCCTTTGCGCCGAGCGCCAGAGCCGTGGCAATCTGCTCTTCGGTCAGGCTCGCCACCTGCTGCTTGGTGAGCAGGTTCTGCATCTTCAGCGATGCCAGAACGCCCGCATCGAAGGTATCGCCAGCGCCGACCGTATCGACCACAGTCACCTTTTCGCTCGGGACTTCCACCTTGTGAGACGCCGTATAGCCGACAGCGCCATCGGCACCCCGGGTGACGATCACCAGTTTTGCGCCATGATGCAGCCAGTGGCGGGCGAGGGTGTCTTCATCGCCCTCCAGCCCGAACCAGGCGAGATCCTCGTCGGAAAACTTGATGATGTCAGACATGGCGGCCATGCGGCGAATGCGGGCGAGATGGGCGGCCTTGTCCTTGATGAAACCGGGGCGGATATTCGGATCGAGCGAAATCACCCGCGTCCTGGCTTCCCGTGCCATCAAGGCTTCGTAGGTGGAGCCGCAAGGCTCGGGGATCAGGCTGATAGCGCCGAAATGCAGCGCCTCGCAATCGGCACCGAGAGCAGGCAGATCGGCCTCGGTGATCATCCGGCCAGCGGTGTTTTCATCGTAAAAGGCGTAAGATGCGTGACCGTCGACCAGCTTGACGAAGGCGATGGTGGTGGGACGCGACAGCGTGGCGCAATAGCTGAAATCCACATGGCTCTTGCGCAGGGTCTCGCGCAGGATATCGCCCATCATGTCATCAGAAAGGCCGGTGAAGAAGGCAGACGGCACGCCCAGACGGCCCAGCGCAATGGCGGTGTTGAACACCGCGCCGCCAGCATAGGGCGCAAATCCCGGTTCACCCAGCGTGGTTTCGCGCGGCAACATGTCGATCAGGGCTTCGCCACAACACAGGATCATCTCTACCTCCTCTCGGGTCACAGAAAGCAGCCCCGTCCACGGGACGTGCCTTCTATTTTTTGCTTCACGCAATCCCGGACGCGAAACCGGATACCACCTTCACTGGGATTGCTTATCCTAATCGATTTAAATTATTCTCACGCATCTGCCAATATCCTGAGCAAATACCCAGGGCATTGGCATCACATCAAAGCGCGCTCACGCCGCCATTGCGGCCCGACCAGGCGAGCGGTGCATCGAGGAAGGCTTCCACCTCGGCCAGCGTCTTGTCGTCAAACAGCTTCTGCTGACGGGCAACGGCCAGAACATTGCGCCAGGTGGCGATATAATGCAGCTTGACGCCGCCCTTGTCGAAACGCTCATGGGCTTCGGGGAAAATGCCGTAGAAGAACAGCGCAATGCCGTGATCCACAACGCCGCCTGCGGCGCGTACGGCATCGATGAAGGTGAACATGCTGCCGCCTGCCGTGGTCAGGTCCTCGATCACCAGCACGCGCGCACCTTCCGGCATATGGCCCTCTATCTGGGCATTGCGGCCATGGCCCTTGGGCTGTTTGCGCACATAGATCATCGGCAGGCCCAGCCGGTCGGCCAAAAGGGCGGCAAAGGGAATGCCTGCCGTCTCGCCGCCTGCGATGCAATCGAACTGCTCGAAACCGGCATTGGAAAGCAGCGTCGCCACCGCGAAATCCATCACGGCGCTGCGCACGCGCGGATAGGACAAAAGCTTGCGGCAATCGATATAGACCGGGCTGCGCATGCCGGAGGACAGCTTGTAAGGTTCAGCGGCATTGAAATGCACCGCCTTGATTTCCCAAAGCATCTTGGCCAGCAGGTCCGCCATGACGGCAGGATCGGTGAAGGACATGGCGGACATCGGCTTTCTCCTTTGTATGGTCTTATACGAAGTGTCATTGAAGATGACACTTCGTATTCCCTTTTCGAATATCTCAAGCATCTGACGCAGTTGAGATATTCGAAATCCTTTCAAGGCCAGGATGCGTTAGCATCTTCGAGCCTTGGTATTATTCGACTGCCCAATGCAGCGGGAACATCGGATCGAACACCGTCACCGGTCCGGCACCGGTATCGATCTTTTCCGGGTAGGCCACCGGCTCCTCGCGCTTTGTCAGGGTGATGGTCTCGTCATTCGGCTGAAGCCCGTACCATGCGGGACCGTTGAGCGAGGCGAAGGCCTCGAGCTTGTCCAGCGCGCCTTCCTCCTCAAAGACATGGGCAAGGCAGCTCATCGTGTTGATCGAGGTGTAGATACCCGCGCAGCCGCAGGCGCATTCCTTCAACGGATCGACATGAGGAGCCGAATCGGTGCCGAGGAAGAAGCGGCTGTCGCCGGATACGGCGGCGGCCCTGAGCGCCAGACGATGGCTCTCGCGCTTTGCCACCGGCAGGCAGTAATAATGCGGTTTGATGCCGCCGACCAGAATGGCGTTACGGTTGATGATCAGGTGATGGGTGGTCAGCGATCCGGCGAGATTCTTGTCCGCAGCGCGGATATAGTCGATGCCGTCGCTGGTCGTCACATGCTCCATGGTGATCTTCAACTCCGGCAGACGGCGGCGCAGGGGATCCAGCACGGTGTCGATGAACACGGCCTCGCGGTCGAAAATATCGACCTCCGGCGTCGTCACCTCGCCATGAACGCAGAGATTGAGACCGATCTTCGCCATGCGCTCCAGCACCGGCATGGCCTTGTCGATGTCGCGCACGCCACCATGGGAATTGGTGGTGGCCCCCGCCGGGTAAAGCTTGACGGCATGGATCAGCCCGCTCTCCTTGCCGCGCTCCACATCGTCCGGATCGGTCTGTTCCGTGAGATAGAGCGTCATCAGCGGCTCGAAGCGATGGCCTTGCGGCAGGGCATCGAGAATGCGGCTACGATAATCCTCGGCGTCAGCCGTGGTCACCACCGGCGGCACGAGATTGGGCATGATGATGGCGCGGGCAAAGTGGCGGCTGCTATCGCCGATCACGCCTCGAAGCATCAATCCGTCTCGCAAATGCAGGTGCCAGTCATCAGGGCGGCGGATGGTCAACGAGCGCATGGGGCCTCCAATCATGCCAGAGCATTTCCAGGAAAAGCGGGAACCGGTTTTCCGTCTGGAAATGCGTGAAGCAAAAAGTTGCTGCATTTCCAGGAAAAGCGGGTCCCGGTTTTCCGTCCAGAAATGCGTCAAAACAGAAGTTTAGCAGGCGGCGCCATGCTCTTTGCTCCTGCATTTCAGGCGAAAAACCGTGAGGGTACTTTTCCTGAAAATGCTTTGGCCTAAAAACTGCCGCTGAACCTGCGAAAACAGGATGACCAGGCGTGGCAGCAAGCCGGATGCTTGAAGCGCATCCCGATCCCGCCGTCGATACCATGTTTCGCCCGGGAGACAAGAGCTTTGTTTGCTGCTTAACGCATTTCCAGGAAAAGTGGGCCCCGGTTTTCCGTCAGGAAATGCGTAAAACAAAGAATGGAAGCATTTCCAGGAAAAGTGGGCCCCGGTTTTCCGTCAGGAAATGCTTCAGGAGTTATCCCGCCGCCAGCCGCCGTCCCGGCTCCAGCGCCGCCTTCTGGGCGGCCAGTTCGGCCTGTTCACGCCGGTCTGCCTCCATGATCTCCCGGATCACCGGCAGCGCCCTTTCAAAGGCCTCGACGCAGGCGGGGTCGAACTGGGTGCCGGAGCGGCCGAGGATATGCTCCACCGTCCGTTCATAGGACCAGGCGGGCTTATAGGGCCGTTCGGTGGTCAGGGCGTCGAAATTGTCGGCAATGCAGACAATGCGGCCCGACAGCGGAATGGCATCGCCTGCCAGCCGGTTCGGGTAGCCCTGTCCATCCCAGCGCTCATGATGGCTCACCGCGATTTCGGAGGCCAGCTGCAGCAGCGAGGAATGGGATTTCGCCAGGATCTCGCTGCCGATCTGCGCATGCGATTGCATTTCCCGATATTCGGATTCGGTGAGCTTGCCCTGTTTCAGCATCACCGTATCCGGCATGGCGACCTTGCCAATGTCATGCATGGGCGCTGCAAGCTTGAGATCGATGCAGACCTGATCCGGCAGACCAAGTTCACGGGCAATGGCCTCCGAATAGGCGGCCACACGCAGCGTATGCCGGGAGGTTTCAGGATCCTTGTAGCCTGCGGCCAGCGTCAGCCGCTCGATGATTTCCTGTTCGCGCAGCCGCAGTTCCGACACGGCCTTTTCGACCTCGCGCCGTAGCCATTCAGCCTGATCGGCCAATTGCCGCCGCGCCTCGGCAAGGCTGACGATGTTCTGGATGCGGGCATGGAATTCGACCGGATTGACCGGCTTGGTCAGAAAATCGATGGCCCCGGCATTGAGCGCCGCCATGCGGGTCGTCATGTCCTTGTCTGCCGTGATGAACACAACCGGCACGTCCGCGTATTTTTCGAAGCGGACGATCTCGGTGTAAAGCTCGACGCCATTATAGACCGGCATCTGGTAATCGATGATCGCCACATCGAAATCGAGATCCGGCAGGGCCGAAAGCACTTCATCCGGCGATGAAAAGGCCACGGGCTCGCAACGGTCGATCTTTTTCACCAGCCGCGTCAAAAGCTTCAAATTTGTATTGTTATCATCAACGATCAGAATACGCATGGCAACCTCCGTTGCAATCGCGCCCGCGCAAAGTCGAAAACCTTACCATCAAGCGCATCATAATAAACTATCCCAGATACATTCACCGATCTGCCCGAAGATATTCCGGGTCTTGCTTGTCACCCGGCCTTGCAGAGCGCCACCGCCCTTGCCGGACCAGCCGGTTCAGGCAACGAGTTTCATTTTCATCTCCTCGATCTGCCGGTGCAGGCGATGGATATCGGTGACCGTCGGCTGGCTTGCGCGCAGGGCATGCGCCTGGCCTGCAATATCGCTCAAGCCGACATTGATCGCCGCCCCCTTGATGGTGTGCAGCACCCGGTCGATTTCCTGGGGATTGCCACGGGCAAGCGCCCTGTTCAGCTCGCCGATCAGCATGTCGGCATCGTTGAAGAAGGATTCGATCAGCTCCTGATAGACATCCTCGCCCAGCGCCTCGACCAGTTCCTCGTAACGGGCGCTGTCCAGCCCGTTCAATTCATTCAGGTGATCCTCAAGCGTCAGAGGCTTTGCCCCGCGACCGGCCATACTCATGTCGAAAATATCCTCTTGCCCCGTATGGGGTTCATCGCCCGCTGCCGGTTCCGCTGGCGCAAACGCCAGGATCACGTCGCGCAGGCGGTCCATCGTGACCGGCTTGCTCTCAAAGCCCACCATGCCGGCGGCACGGCAGCGGCGGCGGTCGTCATCGGAGGCATTCGCCGTCATGGCAACGATCGGCGTCAGCGCCGAGGGGCCGCCTCTTGCGATGATTTCCCGCGTTGCCTCGATGCCGTCCATGATCGGCATCTGCATATCCATCAGGATCAGATCGAAGGCCTGCTCCTCGGTCATCGCCACCGCCTCAGAACCGTCATTGGCCAGCACCACGTCCTGGCCCAGCTTTTCCAGGAAGCGGCTTGCCACCTGCTGGTTGACCTTGTTGTCCTCGACCACCAGGATCTTCAGATGCGGGAAATCCTCGTCCGGCAGGCTGCGGCACCGCTTCTGGCGCACCTCGCCCTTGTCGGCGGCAATCACCGGCAGTTCGAACCAGAAGATGCTGCCCACGCCCACCGTGCTGCTCATGCCCAGTTCGCCGCCCAGCTTTTCGACGATCTGCTTGCAGATGGTCAGCCCCAGACCCGTGCCGCCATATTTGCGGCTGATGCTGGCATCCACCTGCGAAAACGGCTTGAACAACTTGGCAAGCCCCGCCTCGTCAATACCAATGCCGGTATCTTCCACCTCGAAGCGCAGCATCAGCGCACTGCCCCGGTAAAATTCCCTGAGGCGCAGCGTCACGAAACCGTTGCGGGTGAATTTCACCGCATTACTGAGAAGGTTGAGCAGCACCTGCCGCAGCCGCGTCGGATCGGTCCTGACGTAAAGCGCGTCCAGCGACACCGGGATATCGAGCACCAGTTCATTGCCCTGGTCGACAGCCCGGCCCTGCATGATCGCGACCGTGCCTTCCACCAGGCCGGAAATATCCACGGCCCGCTCTTCCAGTTCCAGCTTGCCGTGCTCGATCTTGGAATAGTCGAGGATCTCGTTGATCACCTCCAGCAGCGCTTCCCCGGAGGAGCGGATGGTCTTGACGCTGACCATGGCGTCGCGCGGCAGTTCGGAATATTCCAGCAGCTCCGCCATGCCGAGAATGGCGTTGAGCGGCGTGCGGATTTCATGACCCATGGTCGCCATGAACTGGGATTTCGCCCGGTTTCCGGCATCGGCGGCCTCATAGGCATCAGACAGTTCCCGCGTCACCACTTCCAGCCGCTGGCCGGCAATGCGCGCCGCCTGCAATTGGCGGCGGAGCGTCACCACCAGGAAGATCACCGACAGGAGCAGCAGCGCCAGCATGATCGCCGAGGTCCGCTCCAGCTCGATCATGGTGGCGCGGATGCCGGACCGTTCATCGGCCACATAGGTATTGGTGTAGATCAGCAGCGCCTCGGTCTTCTGAGACAGCGTGGTCAACTCGTCCGAAAGGAAGGCGATATCTGCGGTGGACGGGAGCTTGCCGGCGGCCATCGCGTCGAAGCGCGGTTGCAGCCCTGAAATGATCCGGTCAATGGCGTTCAGACTGTCGGCAACGGAGCGGTTATCGCGGAAGTAATCGCCGAAGCGGGATTCCCGCATCAGCTTGTTGCGCGAAACGAGAATGTCATAGCGCAGCGAAAGACCGGACAGTGCCTGCGCATCCGGGCTCTGCAACCGCCTGACATCCGCCAGCGTGTGATTGACCGTGCGGGCCTCACGGTCAAGCTGATAGGCCGACCACACGGCATTTTCGCGGACATCGTCATAGAGCAGGCGAAAGCGGTCTGAGACATCCTTGAACAGCAGCAGGAAAGTGACCAGCAGCACCGCAGAGAGAATGTGCAGGATCAAGGTGGTCTTGGGCTGGGGCGGGCGCCGGTCAAAGCCTGGTCGGGTTGGCAGGATCACGGAAGAACCTCGATTTCCTTGATCTGCCAGACGGAGCGGGCGAAGTATTTTTCCGTAAACAGCGCGCTGTCGAGGTCGAAGGGGTAGACCAGCATCAAGGGCCCCTTGTCGCGCACCGGCATCGGCTTGCCGTCCTGATGCGTCGCCAGCATGGTCTCCAGCCTGTCGGCATCCTCCATCGGCACCTCTGCCATGTAATCATTGAGCGCGCGCACCACCAGCACCTTGCCGGAAGCGCCTGCAGCATCCAGCACGGCGCGTAAAAGCGGGCCGGAAAAGCGTGTCTTGCCTTTGGTCCAGGGCGTTTCCATCTCGGCGGAGCGGGCAGGCAATGCCGCCAGCATCGCGAGATCGAAGACCGCCGCCGTTCCCTGATTGGGCTTGGAAACCTGACCTTTCACCGTCAGGACCACCGGCCCGGACGGCGCATCAAGCGCATGCGCCCCGGCGGTCAGGGACAGAAAGCAGAAAAGGGCAAGGAAGAGCCGGGGCATGAGCCTATGCATCCTTGTCGGAGGGGGCCGCACGGCGGCTGCGGTGATTGGCGATCAATTGCCGGAAGGCCAAGGCCTCGACCGGTTTGGTCAGGAAATCGCCGATCCCCGCCTCTCGCGCCGCCTGGCGAAGGCCCGGCTCATGATCGGCCGTGACCATGACGATCGGCACCTCGTCATAGCGGCTGAGCTGGCGAATGGCCTTGGCGAACTGCAACCCGCTCATGCCCGGCAGGATCTGGTCGATGATCAGCAGGTCGAATTGCTGGTTATGGCATTGAGCAAGCGCCTTGGCGGCATCGGCCTCCACGACGATATCCTCGTCGGCGACCTTCTTGGCCAGATGCTTCAGGATCATGGCATTGGTCGGGTTATCCTCGACGATCAGAATGCTCACCGCTTGCTCCTTCTTCGGCTCGATCCCGCGCACCTGCCACGCCGGGAAGGGAACCGATCAGATCCTCAATGATGGGTGCCGCCAAAGCATCAGGCTCCTACCCTCGCCTCATCCAAGACCTTGAAAACTCGGAGGAAAGAAGGATGATCGCCGCTTTCGCGGGTCATGACATGCTGGGCTATACCAGCGGGGCGCGCCTTGCATCATGCAGGATCGAAAGCGATCTCCGCGCCCTGGCCCGGTCGGGAGCACGTCTTCAAGACGGCATCCCGGCACCTGACAATCCCGTTTTAGCAACAAGGAACTGAGATTGACTGAAGCAGACAGTTAGAATTTTAGCGATTCCCCTGCTCAACCGCCCAGGAATGGGACGGAGTTTCGACCTTTTCAGGTCATAATACTTTTCGCCGCCCGCCTCATACCAACGGTCATTGAAAATGACCGTAGGTATTCCCTTTTCGAATGTCTCAAGCCCGTGATGCATTTGAGATATTCGAAATTCCTTCAAGGCGAGGATGCGTATGCATCTTTGAGCCTTGGTATCAGGCCAAGCCGACCTTTGAGAGCCGGCGCAGCAATTCGCGCGGTTGGCGCAGGATGATGGCATCGCTGGTGCGCTCGATCACGCCGTCCTGCAACAGCCGCGACATTTCCCGCGACACGGTTTCGCGGCTGGCGCCGATATATTCGGCAAGATCGGCATGGATAATGGGCGGCGCGATGATCCGGCGATCCTTCTGCTCATCGCAGGGCTGGGACAGTCTGAGCAGCGTATTGTAAAGACGGTGGCGCGCGTCGAGATAGGACAGTTCGCTCATGCGCTGGATGAGGCTGCGCAGCCGTCTGGCCATAACGGTCACCAGCTCCAGGCAAACTGGCGGACGCTCCGCGACGATCTGGCGAAACAGCGCCTGCGGCATCATCAACAATTGCGCTTCCGTGGAAGACATCAGACAGGCGGCATAGGTATGGCCATCCAGCGCCGAAAGATCACCGACCACCTGGCCTGGTGGAAATTCCTCCAGGAACAATTCCTTCCTGTCGCCCAGCCGCACGGTCAGCCGCAGCGACCCCTCAAGGCTGAAGAACACATGGGTGCCCTCGCCATTATAATCGAAAAGCACGGTTCCGGGGGCCACCTGGGTTTGCAGACATTGGCGAGACCAGCGCAGATCGTCCTCTTCGGACAGAGACCGAAAAATCGCTGCCCTGCTGAGGACCGGTTCCCGAACTGCGCTCAATGCGTCTGCCATTCACGCTCCATCTTGATCCGCAGGCGTCCTTCTCAACGGGGAACACCGCGAGACGCTATTTCTCGTCCGCAGGATGCACATCGGCAAGACCAGCCAGGGACGCCCCCCAGACATCGGTCAATGCAAATCCTGCCTGCAACGGGTCGAAGGCGTCAAGTGCAAGTTGATGCAGACCAAAGGTGAAGCCGCGTCCGCGAATGGTGGGAATGACGGCAGGCCGCCCGGCCACGGTGGCAAGGCCGGACAGGCCGACCTCGAATTGCGATCCGATGATCGAGCGCGACAGGAAACGCTCGCCGGGCTTCACCCGTCCGCGGGCATGCAGCACCGCAAGATTGGCGGAATTGCCGGTGCCGCAGGGCGAACGGTCCACGCGGCCTGGCCACATGGTGGTGCAGGTGCGCACCGCGCCATCGGGATCGACATCGCGGAACATCACATAGGCCACGCCGGAAATTTCCGGAATTTCGGGATGCACGACCGTGAAGCGCCGGTTGATCGCCTCCTTCAGCACCATGCCGGCCTCCACCAGACGGCGCGCATTGTTGGGCTCGATGGTCAGGCCCAGTTGCGGCACATCCACCAGCGCATAGAAAATGCCGCCATAGGCCAGATCGAACCGGATCTTGCCCCACTCGGCCGTGTCGATGTCCATATCCAGCGCATGCACGAAGGAGGGAACCATGGTGAGTTCCACGCTTTCGCAATGGCCGTCATGGCAGGTGGCGCGGGCGCGCACCAGCCCCGCCGCCGTTTCCAGCACGATCACGGTTTCGGGCTCGGTCATTTCCACCATGCCGCTTTCCAGCAGCGCCGTGGTCACGCAAATCGAATTTGAGCCGGAACTGGCATGGGCCTGATCGGGCTGAAGGATGATAAACGCGGCATCCGCCTCCGGATGCTTTGGCGGCAGCAGCAGGTTGACCGAGCCGATCGGCGCGCCGCGCGGCTCCAGAACCAGGAAATGCCGCAGCTCCCGCCCCTTGGGATCGCTGTTCAGCCAGGCCAGTTGCTCGGCCACCGTGGCGCCGGGAATTTTCGGCACGCCGCCGGTCGCCACCTTGCCGATTTCTCCCTCGCAGTGCACGTCCAGCACCTGCATCATACGTTTCCATCTCATGGCAAGGCTCTCCCGTAACAGCCATCGGCGACGCCAGAAAAGCCCCACCGTGATATATCAGAAGAGCATAGCCATGCGAAAGCAAAGCCTCAAGAGCATTGTTGCAGAAACTTGAATGGCCAGCCGGCATTATCGATGTCAGCGCGGCACCGTATCGCCCACCGCGCCGACTGTGGAGCCCGCGCTCTCGCCCAGTTGACGCCATTGCTGGCTGTAATTGCGCCGCGTGCGGGGATCGAAAATGGTGATCGGGGCACTGATGACCGTGCTGGCCGCCTGCCCGACGGTATTGGTGGCGCCGATCGTGACGGCACCCAGCGCCTCCCCGAAACCGACATTGGAATCGGTCACCGTCTGCCCGGCAATCAGCCGGTCGCCGATCAGCCGCACCACGTCCGGGCTTGCCGCAAATTTGCCGTGGTTGAGCTGGTCGCCAGCCTTCAGCTTGGTCAGGTCCAGCACGGTAATCCCGGCCATTTCCAGCCGGGAGCGATAGGGCTCCTTGGTGGGATCGATCTGCCCCAGCCGGTCGACATTGCCGGAAATGCGCTTGGAAATGCTGAGCGCCCGGTCATCCTGCGAAACGAACAGCGTGAAATGCGGCGGACGCGGCCCCAGCGCCATCATCTGCCGTCCGAAGACATCGACGTCAAGATCCGGCGAGGCGAGGATGACATTGGCGATCTTCGGGTCGACACGGCCGCGGCGGATGGCCATCTGGCGCAAAGATTCGACCGCAAGCCACGACCCCATGGAATGGGCCATGACCGTTACTTCCGAGACCTGGGGATCGCGCACGATGCGGGTCAGCATGTCTTCCAGCGCATCGCGGGAATAATTGGTGCTTTCCTTGTCGTAATTATAGTCGAAAATGCTGGCGCGCGAGGGCCAGGTGAAGATCACCGGCACGACATCGGCGCGGGAATCATGCACGATCTGCGCAAAGCGATAGACCGAATCCTCATAGGTGTTATTGAAGCCGTGCACGAAGACCAGCACGCGCCTCTTGCCCGGCAGATGGGCGTGCAGCCAGGCATGGCCATCGGCTTCGTTCAGGATCGGTTTGACGGAAACGGTGGTGAAATCCTTGGCGGGATTGGGCGGCAGCTTTTTCGGCCACTGCACCTCGCCGATCTTGCGATTGGCATCGGGCGGGATGGAGACGGTTACGGCATCCACCATCAGGCCGGATCCGCGCTCACCGGTAAACAGGATCGCCTTGTCATCGGCCGGAGCCCGCGTCGTGGCCGCCAGCATCTGCACTTCTGTACCCGGCAAGGGTGTGGAAAGCTTGACTGGCTGCATCACGCCCTGCACCCGGGTGGCGCAGCCGGCGATGACAACCAGCACCATGATCATGCCGATGACCGACGGCAGGCGCTGGCGAAAGGCGCGCCTTTCTGCAAAAGCCATTGTCGGGACGTGCAGCGATTTCATCATCATCGATCATCCATGCAGGCCCGGAGGCGTCAATCGAGGTGTTGAAATCGCTTTACCGTCATCACGCCGCAAAGGCCAGAGACAATCGCCCTGCCTAATTTAGACGCTTCAAATTACGCCTTACAGCTCCGTGCGTTTTATCAATCGCACGGAGCTGTAACACTTTAAAGCTGCTGCATAATTTTATCCTTAAATCGATTCCGATTTAAGGAATTATGCAGGAGCAAGGATCAGTGCAAGCTGACTGTGCGCAACTCGTCTTCCGCCGCCTTGAAGAAAGTGGAAGAGCGGTTGTCGGTCAACAGAATGGGCGTACCGTCAGCGGCGAACAGGGCCCAGAGATCGGCGCGCGGATCGATGTCCGGCGCATCGGGAAAGCATCGCGAGACCTCGTCCACCCGCATCTTGCGGATGTAAGCCAGTTCCCCGGAGCCGAGGTGGGCAAATTCGGATTGCGTGAGACGCGGGGTGGCTTCTTTGATCAACATGTCCGTTCTCCTTCAGTGAGGGAGCGGCGGATACTCCGCCATGGTCCTACTCTGAGGCGGAAATGTTAATTTTTCTCACCATTTCCTGAAGCTCGGGCCGAATGAGCTCGATCACCAGCAATCCGTTGCGCAGCGCCGCCCCCGCCACATCCATGCCGTCGGCCATGACGAAGACACGCTGGAATTGCCGGGCCGCAATGCCACGGAAGAGATATTCCGCCTCGGGGCGCTCCATCTGCGAGCCGCGAATGATCAGCTGATTGCCTTCCACGGTCACATCCAGCTCATCTTCGCTGAAACCCGCCACCGCAAGGGTAATGCGCAGGCGCTGGCTGGCCGATCCCGCGCGGCGCACCAGTTCGATATTATAGGGCGGATAGCCGTCATTGGCGCGGGCAAGCTGGGCGATCAGGGCTTCTGTCAGATCGAACCCCAAAAGAAGCGGGGTGGAAACGGTCTTGGGTCGGCGCATTCTTTCCTCGGCATGACAAACTGGCCCCTTCGGGCGTCACGCATCAGGATATGGTGAGCCTGCCCGGATGGTGCAAGCGCTTGACAAGCAGGGAGCAAGCCGTTCATCAAGCGCGTCTGCCGGGAGGGAGGACATCGGCCCTCCCGGGCGCAGCGACGAAAACCACCATCGGACACCGGCAGGCTCAAGACGACCCTGCCACAGGCGAGCAGGACATCCTTCATGGCACAGCCCCGCAAGATCATCATCGATACCGATCCCGGCCAGGACGATGCAGCCGCCATCATGCTGGCGCTGGGCAGCCCGGACGAGGTGGAGGTTCTGGGGCTGACGGTGGTGGCGGGCAATGTGCCGCTGACCATGACCAGCCGCAATGCCCGTATCGTCTGCGAGCTTTCGGGACGTCCCGACCTGCCGGTCTATGAAGGCGCGCTGAAGCCGCTGGAGCGACCGCAGGTGACGGCAGAGCACGTGCATGGCAAGACCGGCCTCGATGGCGCGGTGGTCGATGAGCCGACGATGACGGTGCGCGACCAGCATGCGGTGGATTTCATCATCGAGACCATCCGCCGCGAAGAGCCGGGCACCGTCACGCTCTGCACGTTGGGCCCGCAGACCAATATCGCGCTTGCCCTGCAAAAGGCGCCGGACATAGCGCCGCGCGTGCGCGAACTGGTGATGATGGGCGGCGGCTTTTCCGAAGGCGGCAACATCACGCCCGCCGCTGAATTCAACATCTATGTCGATCCGCAGGCCTCGAAAATCGTCTTCGGTTCGGGCATTCCGATCGTGATGATGCCGCTCGATGTCACCCATCAGTTGATGACCACCAAGGCGCGCGTTGCCCGCATCGGTGCCATCGGCACCCGCCCCGCACAGGTCATGGTGGAATGGCTGCAATTCTTCGAACGCTTCGACATCGAGAAATACGGTTCGGACGGCGGCCCGCTGCATGATCCGACCGTGATCGCCTATCTCGTCAAGCCGGAGCTGTTTGCCGGCCGCCATTGCAATGTCGAGATCGAAACGGAATCGGATCTGACCGTCGGCATGACGGTGGTGGATTGGTGGCGCGTCAGCGGCCGCAAGCCCAATGCCATGGTGATGCGCACGGTCGATGCGGACGGCTTCTTCGCCCTGCTGACCGAACGCCTCGCCCGCCTTTGAGAGAGATCGAGGTCGACCATGACGCTTCCCGCCTCCCATGCCGATCCGCGCGATTTCGCGCATGTGCGCGACTGGGTCTTCGACCTCGATAACACGCTCTACCCGCATCACATCAATCTCTTCGACCAGATCGACCGCAACATGACGGCCTATGTCGCCACCCTGTTGCAGATGGAGCCGGAAGAAGCGCGCCTGCTGCAGAAGCGCTACTACCATGACCATGGCACCACGCTGGCCGGGCTGATGCTGCATCATGGCGCAGATCCGAACGACTTTCTCGAAAAGGCCCATGCCATCGACTATTCGCTGCTCTTGCCGGACGAGGCGCTGGGCGCGGCGATCAAGGCCCTGCCCGGCCGCAAGTTCATCTTTACCAACGGCACCGTCGCCCATGCCGAAGCCGCCGCCCGGGCGCTGGGCATTCTCGACCATTTCGATGAGATCTTCGATATCGTCGCGGCGGATTATGTGCCCAAGCCCGCCAGCGCCACCTATGACAAGTTCCACAGCCTCAACCGGATCGATACCGCCCATGCGGCGATGTTCGAGGATCTGCCGCGCAATCTTGTCGTGCCGAAGGCGCTGGGCATGAAGACCGTGCTGATCGTGCCGCGCAATCTGGAAGAGGTGGTTCTGGAACAGTGGGAGCGGCTGGAAAGCACCGAGGGGCACGCGCATGTCGATTACGCCACCGACGATCTCACCGCCTTCCTGAGGGGCCTGATCTAGGGTGTGTGGACAATTAGGATTCCCTTTCTGCTGAGATTGTGATTCAAACTTCCAACCGAGGAGGTTTGAATGGACACGAGCAGATTTGTTC
>NZ_JAUSWH010000010.1 GCF_030815125.1 Allorhizobium paknamense | reverse complement strand
CGTCCACGATCCGTCCCCCATCGCCGGAAGAGGGCAGCCACCCTCTCCGGCGCTTCTTTATCTCACGAAGAAGCAGGAAAATCATAAGACAAGCACGTTGCGTGAGGTTGATAAGCCGCAACGTGCTTTAAGCTCTTGCTTTAACGCATGTCGTTATCGCAAAACCGCTGCACACTTTTGCGCGGCATGCTTTAGGCAGCGCTCGCTCTCACGTGTCCAGCAGCACCGCCAAGCTGAAACTGTGCGAGAAGATCGCTCAGCTTATGGCTCTCCTGCGCCAGACCCGCGCCCGCCGCATTCATCTCCTCGACCATCGCAGCATTTTGCTGCGTCGCCTGGTCCATGTGATTGACGGCTGTGTTGACCTCTGCCAGCCCGGAGGATTGTTCCTGCGCGGCCGTCGCAATGGCATCCATGTGCGCGTTGATGGTCTGAACCAGTTGCTCAATGGTGGTCAGACCCTCGCCGGTATCGCTGACAAGCTTGACCCCTTCCGAAACGGCCGTGGCTGAATTGGTGATCAGGCCTTTGATTTCCTTTGCCGCATTGGCGGACCGCTGCGCCAGTTCGCGCACCTCCTGAGCGACCACGGCAAAGCCCTTGCCCGCCTCCCCCGCACGGGCGGCCTCAACACCTGCATTGAGAGCAAGCAGGTTCGTCTGAAACGCAATTTCATCGATCACCGCAATGATCTGATTGATCTGGCGGGAGGATTCCTCAATTCGCTGCATGGCGCTCACGGCATTGCGAACCACCGTCCCCGACTGATCCGCGCGGCTGCGCGCATTGCGCACCACTTCACGGGCTTCTGCCGTTCGTTTGGACGTTGCCACGACATTGGCGGTGATTTCCTCCAGTGCCGCCGCAGTTTCCTCCAGGGAAGCCGCCTGCTGCTCGGTTCGCCTTGCCAGATCGTTGGAGGCATCCGAAATTTCCTTGGAGCCGCTGGTCACGGTGGAGACGGATTGCCCCACACTCAGCAAGGCTTCACGCAGTTGATGCACCGAGGTGTTGAAATCGCCGCGCAGCCTCTCGAATTGCGCCGTCATCGGCGTGTTGATCTCGCAGACCATGTCGCCCTGGGCCAATCGGCGCAGATGGGTGGCAAAGGTCTGCGTCGCCTTTTCCAGGCGTTCCGTCGCCTCAGCCTCCGCACGGGCCTGCATTTGCGCACGCTCTGCCTCCGTGCGGCTACGGTTGGCCTCTGCCTCCGCCTCAAGCTCGGCATTGCGGATCGCGCTCTGACGGAAAGTTTCCACCGACTGCGCCATGTCTCCGATTTCATCGGTGCGGTCAATGAACGGAATGGCGGTCGCCGTATCGCCCTCGGCCAATCGGCTCATACGCTGCTGAATGGAGCGAACCATGCGCGAGATACTGCGCACAACCATGACACACAGTGCCAGAACCAGAGCCGAGACAAAGACCGCAATAATCGCGCTTTGGATAAAATCTCCTCTCAGATCGTCCAGCTTGTTCGTTGCCTGCAGGCTGAGCGCCTGGCTCGTCTTGGCGATCAGGTCTGCCATCAGGCCAGCCTGGGTCCCGCTATCCCTGGTCCAGCGCTCGAGATTGCCGGCATTCTCGCCGCCAGCCTGCATGTTATACATCTGATCGCGAACAGAGGACATGAACATCCCCTCGGGACCGTCGAAAAAGGCGGTGAACGGGGTGATGACATCCGAGGGGAGAAATTCCCGCAATACGGTAAGATAACGGTCCCTGAGGCCTCTTGCCAGGAACAGGAACTGCACCTGGGGCTGCGATAGCGTCTTGCCGGAAAGATAGGTTTTTCCCAGATTGATCTCGATCAGCCCGGCATCATTCACCTGCATCAAGGCGTGATAACCGTCGATATAGCGGGCAAGATCGATGTCGTTGATCGTTCCTGCCGAACGGCGCACCAGTTGCAGACCCGCGCCAGCGGCGGGTTGAAGAATGGTTTGCTCTTCGCCGGCAGTCGGCTGACCGGCATCCACCTTGGCGCGATAGGCGGGTAGCTGCTTTTCCTTGTCCTGAATGAAGCTATAGGCACGCTCTATCGTTTCGTCGGCATTGCCCTCGGCTTTCCAGGCGGCATAAGCTGCTTTCATCTCGGCAAAAGCCGCGTCTGATTCTTGCCGGCGCCCGGCTCTGTTGTCAGGCGTTGCAAAGGATTCCGCTGGCATGGACTGCGCAATCCTGCCCCCTGCGGAAGCGAGCCTTTGCACAACCATCTGCTGGCTCAGTCGCTGATACGCTAAGTAACTGTCGATAACCAACTGCCCGCTCAGCCATAGGAAGGCTGCCAGTGGTGCAGCGGCAACCAGGTAAAGAAGCCCACGGATAGGTACTTTCTTCATTTTACAACTCCTGACCCCCAACTGTTGCTTAGCATGTAAAGCACCGGAGATAACATCCAGTTAAATGTCCTGCCGTTTGAAGGGCTGCACGCTTCTAACCTCGGAAAAATTCTAGGAAAATCAGAGCCCGAAGCACGTTGCGGCTTATCAGCCTCATGCAATGTGCTTTAGGATCTTGTTTTGCTGCATAATTCCTTAAATCGATTTCGATTTAAGGAATTATGCAGTAGAGTGCTTCCGTGGCTCCAGGAAACACGGAAAAAACCCAGGCTCAGTTCAAGCCCGCGTCTTGTGTCAACGCCTGTTTTGAGAACGGGACGAGCGAGATCACCGACAGTGCGAAGGGCTGACGCCATAACGCTCACTGAACTTGCGGGAAAAATGGGCGAGGCTCTTGAAGCCCCATTTGTAACAGACGTCTGAGACGCTCATGCCACAGTTTCCGCGGCGCAGCAGATCCTGACGCGCGCCTTCGAGCCTCTTTTCCTGAATGTGGGCAACCAGCGACAGGCTTTCGCGCTCGAAAAGCCGGTTGAGCTGGCGAAGGCTGATCCCCATGAAATCCGCGATCATGGAGGGATCAAGCTCCGGGTCTCCCAGGTGCTCGGCAATGTACCGGCGCGCCCGCAGCAGCAACTGGGCATGATAGGCAGATCTCACGCCGCCACTGACGAGGGAATAGGCCGTTTCCATGACGTCCCATACTTTGTTTTCCAGGTCCGCAGCGGCTTTACCATCCGCAAGAGCGCAGAGCTGGGCCTGTCGCATGACATCCTGAAGAGCCAGGGGTATCATTCTGGCCGGGTTGGACGTACCGCCGAAATGAACCACATCGCGCAGGCTCCATGCGCCGAAGCGGTCGCGAAAATCATCCCCCGGTATTTCAAAGATGACCTGGCGTGCAAAGGCGGGAAAACCGTGCATATAGGCCTGGTTGGTGTCATAGAGAATGACATCCCCCGCCTCGGCCACCACGCACTGTCCCGCCCGGTTCACGAAAATCTTGCCGTTGAGGATCATCGTCAGAAAGGCGCTGTTCTTTTCCTGCCGCCGCAGCAGATGCGGTGTGCGCTCAATGAAGTGCTCGTCACCGGCGATCTCGATCATCTTCACGCGGCCGAAGTCGAAATATCGATAGCGCGCGTCCAGCCCTTTTTCCGAAAGGCACGAACATCTGAGGCCGACGACATTTTCGGCGCAATGTTCTTCCCACAGATCTATCCGTTCATGCGGGGCAACGGCGCGCGTATCGAATGTCACCGCTCCCGAAGCAACGCCCGGCTTGGTAACCATGCCCGGTACAATGTTCAAGCTATCCTCCCTGCCCCGGCGCGGCCACGGTTCCCAAACGGGCGCGGAGGGCGATCAGAGTGTGACAAAACGCAAGTCTTCCGTCAAATGCCGGGACTAAACACCTAGCAGAACGGGTGTGGCCGCTCAGGGAACGGCCAGCACCTTCACATCGTCATTCGGGACGGCCAGCCTTTCGAAGCCATCGGTGACGACATCTGCCAGAGACACCTGCCGCGTGACAATCAACGAGGGGTCGATCACCCCGCCTGCGATCATGCCGATCAGATCGGGATAAACATGCCGGTAACCGCATGAGGGGATGATCTCCACCTCGCGATTGACCAGGTCGAACGCATCGATCCGGGCAGGTGCGCCGAACAGCCCCACCAGAATGACCTTGCCACCCTTGCGCACGCTGTGGATGGCGTCCTCCAGTGCGGCCTGCACGCCGACGGCCTCATAGGCCATATCCACCCCTTGCGCCTGGGTGGGCAGATGGCCCGACATGCTATTGACCGTCTCGGTTGCGCCAAGCGCGCGCGCCCGCGCCAGACGGGCCTCGGACACATCGCTGACGACGATCCGTCTTGCGCCTGCAACGGCTGCGAACTGGACGAGAAGCAGTCCAATCGGCCCGGCGCCGACGACCGCAACGCTTTGGCCTGCCATCAGCCCCGACCGTCGCAGGGCATGCAGCGCAACGGCGGCAGGTTCCAGCACGGCGGCCTGCCGGTCCGTCACCGCATCGGGGAGCGTGTGCAGCATGTAATGCGGCAGCACGGCCTCCTCGGCCATGCCCCCATGGCCCATAAGGCCGGCAAAACCCATCTTCTCGCAGAGATTATAATCGCCCCGCAGGCAGGCCGGACACGTACCGCAGCGATATTCCGGCTCTACCGCCACTCTCTGCCCGATCTTCACCGCTCCGCAATCGCCCTTGGTCTCGAGCACCTCGCCGGTGAATTCATGGCCGAGGACGACAGGAGCCGCCACACCCGAAATGGGATGCGGCGTGCCCACGGGGATGGCATGCGGCCCGTTCAGATATTCGTGCATGTCCGAGCCGCAGATGCCGCAGCAGGTGACGCGCAGGCGCACCTGGCCCGGTTCGAGGGCGGGGCGAACCCGCCGCTCGATCCGGACGTCTTTCGCCGCATACCAGACCGCGGACAGGATGCCCGTGTCGTTCAGCCGGTCCATCAGCGGAAGAGCCCGTCGACATAGGCGGCGCCGATGCCGACTTTTTCGTAATGATCCCGGGCCAGGGCAATATAATCATGGACATCGAACGTGCCTGCCGAATTGCCGTGCTCGTCCAGCCAGATCAGCGGCCCTGTGACCTTGAAGTGAACGCGCATCGGTTCGTCGCTTTCATAGGCGACGAGCGTGTGGCCCTCACCGGGCGTTTCATAGACGAAATCACCCGCCGTGGCTGTCCAGTCATGCTCCAGATAGCCCCACTTGCCAGAGATCGTATAGGCAAAGACCTCGTGGGGGTGATAGTGGCGGTTCACCAGACCTGCCTTCTTGGCCATGAGGATGTCGCACCACATGTTGCGTTCCGGCGAGATCCACAGCGGGCGCGAAGACACTGTTTCCGTGAAGGGAACGTAGTATCGCTCATCACCGGTTGCAGCATTGGGAAGATAGACTTCGGGTTTTGCGTCCGGCTTGAAGACGTTTTCGATCGGCTTGATGTCGCGCCAGAATTCATTTGTTGCAGCTTCGGGCATGTTGGTTACCTCCCAGTAGATCCGGGGCATCGTTGCCCCACCATTGAGAATAGTGATTGCCGCGCAGGAAGTTTGTCGGGCCGGGACACTTGTTTTGTCTGTCCGCGCCCATTCGTTTCAGGGGGTGGGACAGGGAAAATAGTCGCGTCTACACTCCTGCCTGCCGCAACACCCGCAGGGGCCTGCGGTCCACGCTTGGAGGGCGTGGAAACCGGGAAAGCTGTCGACTGCCGTGCCGCACACGCCGTGAGGACGCAGATCGCCATGGGAGGTTTCAACATGACATTCGGATTTCAGAGTGGCTGGCTGAATAAGGGCATGACCCGACGCAGGGCCCTCAAGGGATTGGCCGCGGGCGCGACGGTTCTTTCGGCTCCGTCCTATCTGCGCGCCCAGTCAGCACAAACGATCAAGATCGGCTTTATCAGCCCCAAGACGGGCCAGATGGCGCCTTTCGGTGAAACTGACACCTTTGCTCTCGATTTCATTCGCAAACATCTGGCCAAAGGTCTCGACATCGGTGGCAAGACCTATGCGCTGGACATCATCGAGCGGGATGCGCAATCCAACCCCAACCGCGCTGCGGAACTGGCCGGAGAACTATGCCAGAACGACAACGTCCACATGCTGATACCAGCCTCGACGACGGATGTGACCCTTCCGGTTTCCGAGCAGGGGGAATTGTTCGAGGTGCCGACGATTTCCTCGACCGCTCCCTGGCAGGCGGTCATTCTGCCGCGCGGCGGTATCGACCAGACGTTCAACTGGACCTATCACTTCTTCTGGGGGCTGGAAGACGTCATCCAGACCTTCGTCAACATGTGGAACAGCGCCGGCAGCAACAAGAAGGTCGGCCTGCTGCTGCCCCGCAACGCGGATGGCGAAGTCTGGGGCGACGAGAAGATCGGCCTGCCTCCGGTCCTGCGGGCGGCAGGCTTCGACGTCATCGCGCCCTCCAAGTTCGAAATCCGCACCAATGATTTTTCGGCGCAGATCAATGCCTTCAAGGAAGCCGGCTGCGATATCCTCGGCGGACTGGTTTTTCCGGCGGACCTGAGAACCGCCACCATCCAGATGGCGCAGCAGGGCTTTCGGCCCAAGATCATGACGGTGGCGGCGGGACTTCTGTTTCCATCCGCCGTCGAGGCCATGGGCAATCTGGGCAGCGGCATGTCGACCGAAGTGTGGTGGACGCCTGCCTTCCCCTATACGTCGACCCTGACCGGTGAAACCTCGGCCAAACTGGCTGCCCAGTGGGAAAAGGCGACCGGCAAGCAATGGACCCAACCGCTCGGCTACAGCCATGCCATGTGGGAAATCGTCGTGGATACGCTGAAGCGCGCCACCGATCCGACGGATCGCGCCGCGATCCGCGATGCACTGAAGGCGACCAATCTCGACACCGTCGTCGGCAACGTCAACTGGAGCAAGGGACCGCATCCGAATGTCTCCAAAACACCGATACTCGGCGGCCAATGGCGCAAGGGTGAGACCTGGCCCTACGACCTGAAGATCGTCGAGACAAAGCTCTATCCGATCATGCCGCCGGAAAGCAGCCTGGAGATGAAGTCTTGGTGAAGGATTCGGATGTGCAGAGGCAGGCGGACGGGGTCATCCTCTCCGTCCGCAACCTCTCCAAAAGTTTCGGCGCCCTGCGGGTTGTTCAGGATGTCAGCTTCGAGCTTGGCAAAGGCGAGGTGCTGGGCGTTCTCGGTCCCAATGGCGCCGGCAAGACCAGCCTGTTCAACCTGATCTCCGGAGATATCGGTTTCGACACCGGTTCCATCGTTCTGGATGGAACGGCACTTGATCGGGAACCCTCCTACAAACGGGCCATGAGGGGGATCGGGCGGACCTATCAGATCCCCCGGCCCTACGCCAAGATGACGACCTTCGAGAACCTGCTGGTCGCCTCCCGCTTCGCAGCCGGACGCAGCGAGCGCGAAGCCTATCAATCCTGCGCGGCGCTGCTAGAGGATTGCGGCCTTGCAGGCAAGGCCAATCTTCCAGCCGGAGGCTTGACCCTGCTCGATCGCAAACGGCTGGAACTGGCGCGGGCGCTGGCGGGTGAACCGAAGCTCCTCCTCCTTGATGAAATTGCCGGCGGCCTGACGGAAGCGGAAGCCGGACAACTGGTCTCGTTGATCGGGCATGTCCGTGACAAAGGCGTCACCATCATCTGGATCGAGCACGTTCTGCATGCGCTGATGGCCGTCGCCGAGCGGCTCCTCGTGCTCAGCTTCGGCCAGAAAATCGTCGAAGGCAGACCGCAGGAGGTCATGGACGATCCGCAGGTCCGCCGCATCTATATGGGGATCGAAGCATGAATGTCTCTCCTCTTCTGGCCAGCCGGGCACTCTGTGCGGGGTATGGCGATTTCCAGGCCCTGTTTGGGGTTGATTTCGAGATAAGTCCCGGTGAAGTGGTGGCTCTGATCGGCGCCAATGGCGCGGGCAAGTCCACCCTGCTCAAAACCCTGACCGGCCTTGTTCCTTTACGCTCCGGCTCGGTGAGTTTCGCCGGCATCGACGTGTCGAAAACACCGGCGCATGCGTTGGTGGCCCATGGGCTGGCGATGGTCCCGGAGGGGCGCAGGCTCTTTCGCGGCATGAGCGTCGAGGACAATCTGCGCGTTGCCGCAGACCATGCACGCCCGGTTGCAGCGAATGCGCGTCCATGGACGCTGGAACGCCTCTACGACCTCTTTCCGGTGCTGGCAGAGCGCCGAAGGCAGGCGGTCGAGACCCTTTCGGGTGGCCAGCAGCAGATGGTCGCAATCGGTCGCGCCCTGATGACGCAGCCGAAACTGCTGTTGTGCGACGAGATCAGTCTCGGCCTTGCGCCCAAGGTGATCCTGGAGATCTACGAGATGCTGCCGGTCATCCGACAGGCAGGAACCGCCATCCTTCTCGTCGAACAGGACGTCACCCTCGCAAGCCGCAGTTCGGATCGCTTCTATTGCATGCTGGAAGGCCGCATCACGCTGACAGCCCGATCCGCGGATGTGACGAGGGAGCAGATCACACAAGCCTATTTCGGAGTGAAGCATGAAGTGGGTTGACGCTGTTATCCAGGGGCTGCTTCTCGGGGGCCTTTATGCACAATATGCCATCGGCATGTCGCTGATGTTCGGTGTGATGCGCATCGTCAATATCGCCCATGGCGATCTGGTGGTCCTCCTTGCCCTGATCGGGATCTCGCTGGCCGCCGCTTTCGGCCTCGGCCCCGGTTTCATCATGCTCCTGCTCATCCCCCTGGGCGCCCTGATCGGCTGGGGGCTGCAACGGGGCATTCTCAACCATCTCGTCGGCAATGATCCGCTGCCCTCGCTGATTGCCACATTCGGCGTTTCGCTGGCGCTGCAAAACATGATGCTGACGATCTGGCAGGCGGATACGCGGTCCCTGGATGCCGGTCCTCTCGCCGTGCAGTCCATCGACATTGTCGGTCTCCACGTCGGGGTTCTGCCGCTGGGCATTGTGCTGGTTGCAGCACTGCTGACCTGGGGCATGCATGTCATGCTGAAAAACTCCCGCTTCGGTCGCGCCCTGCGCGCGGCAGCCGCGGACAAGGACGCAGCCACGCTGAGCGGCATCGACACCAGGGTCGTCTATGCAAGAGCAACCTCGATTGCCGTGGCAATCCTCGGGATTGCTGCCGTTTTTCAGGCCGCACGCACAACCGTCTCTCCCTCCGACGGCGGTGCTCAGCTCATCTATGCCTTCGAAGCGGTGATCATCGGAGGACTGGGGTCCATCTGGGGTGCCTTCGCCGGTGGACTGATCCTCGGCGTGGCGCAGGTGGTGGGTTCACGCATCGATCCCGGCTGGGGTATTCTGATCGGCCACCTCGTCTTTCTCCTGGTGCTGGCCTGGCGCCCCCAGGGCATCATGTCTCATCGATAGGAGGCGGACTTGATCTCTCCCACTATTCTCGTGCACCGGCAGACCCTCTCCAGCCGCATCGCCATCGTGGTCGCCCTGCTGCTCGTTCTGGCAATCCCCACCATGCCATTCTGGGCATCGAGCGGCCAGATCCGGCTGATCATCGAACTCTCCTGCCTGATCGCGATTGCGCAGATGTGGAACCTTCTGGCCGGTTACGGAGGCATGGTCTCCGTGGGGCAGCAAGCCTTTATCGGAACCGGTGGCTATTGCCTTTTCGTGTTATCGGCTTACGGCGGCCTCAACCCGTTTCTGGCCGTTCCGCTGGCCGCAATCCTGCCTGCTCTCCTGGCCGCACCATCCTACCTTCTGCTGCGCAAGCTCGATGGACCCTATTTTGCCATCGGTACATGGGTGCTGGCGGAAGTGTTCCGGCTCTTGACCGGCAATCTGTCCATGCTGAATGCGGGCTCCGGCATGACCTTGCGTGCCATGGGACAGTTCACCGCCCACCAGCGTGAGATCGGGCTGACGATCCTGTGTGCACTACTGCTGCTCGTCACGGTGGGCGGAACCTTCCTCATGCTGCGCTCACGGCAGGGTCTTGCCATGACGGCCATGCGCGACGACCCCGTCTCGGCGGCGAGCCAGGGGGTGAACGTCGCGCGCATGCGCTTCGCCATCTTCGTGGCGGCTGCCATGGGAACCGGTCTTGCAGGCGCCATCTACTACATGGCCCAATTGCGGATTTCGCCCGGCAGCGGTTTCGATCCCTACTGGTCGTCCATTTGCATCTTCATCGTCATGGTCGGCGGCATCGGCCGTCTGGAAGGCCCCATCATCGGCGCGCTGCTCTATTTCTTCGCGACACGCCTCTTCGGCCATTACGGGGCAAGCTACATGATCGTTCTCGGCCTGCTCACGCTGATCGTCGCATTGTTCTCGCCGGGTGGCCTGTGGAGCCTGCTCAGCCGGATCGGAGACTGGCCGTGGTTTCCAACCGGCTATCGGTTGAAGGTGATAGCGACGGATGAACGGGGTGTTTAGGGTGTGTGGGTATTCAGCTTTGGGCGGGCTGCAAACGGCAATTTCCTGCGCTTACCTAGGCTCATGTACCGTAAGTACACTCCGCGCCGGTTCTCGAAAATCACCGTTTTCGCCTCCCCCAAAACTGAATCCCCACACACCCTAGAGCATTTCCAGGGAAACTGGAAACCGGTTTTCCGTCCGGAAATGCGTAGAAACAAAGATCTAGAGCGCTTTTCGATCCTCGCTTCACTCCGGTCGGATGATGCTCTGGTCCCTTGGCAAGGACGATATCGCTGTCCTTGTCTGCGCAAAATTTGCCTCTACAGTAAGACCGATCATTAGCAAGACGGTATCAAGGCAGGCATGGTGCAAGACGAAAAAACCTATCCTCTGCACAGGATGATCATGGCAGGCGCGCTTTCACCGGCAAGCTTCATCCCGTGGATTGACGGTCATGCCGCCAGGCTGGGGCTTTCCCATTCTGTTGCCCGGGCCTCGCAAGAGCGGATCGAGATAGACCTCTCCGGCCCGGAAGAGCTGCTGGACATGATGGAAGTCGGGTGTTCGCTCGGCCCTGCCGACGTCTGGGTCGAGAGCATCGAACGTCATCCCCTGCCCTGATCGGGCCTTGCTCTGCCGTCGGCATTGATCCTTCCCTGATAGAATGCCTATGCTGTGCACTTTATTTAGCCCATCGTTGCCAATGGGCAATATCTGTGCAAATTTGCGTTAGAGCGTTTCAGTGTTTCATGGAAACACTGAAACGCTCTGCTCTTCCGCATTTCCGGACGGAAAACCGGATTCCACATTTTCCTGGAAATGCACTAACCCCTCAAATTACCCAGGGGCGCGGCTTCCTGGGATCTTCGCAAATATAGACGCATGTGAGACATTCCAATCATGTCATCCCCTCTGAGGAGTGCCTGGACCCCGATTGCGCTTTCTGCCGATGTACCGGCCCTGACTGTGATGCCCGCCCGCCTCGGTGGTGAAACCGTAGCGCTCTGGCGCAGCGCCGCCGGTCAGGTCACCGTTTCGGCTGATCGCTGCCCCCATCGCGGCATGCGTCTCTCCCATGGCTTTGTCCGTGGCGAGGCCCTGTCCTGCATCTACCATGGCTGGAGCTACGCGACCTCCGGGCAATGCCTGAAAATTCCCGCCCATCCCGGCCTGACCCCGCCGGATGCCATTCGGGTCGAAACCTATGCCGTCACGGAACGGGACGGGATGATCTGGGCGGCGAATGTGCGCCCGTCTTCACAGGCTCCGGATCTGTCCGATCTCTGTCCGCTTCGCTCCCTGTCCGTAGTCAGCACCGTGGAGGCGCTGAAAGCTGCGGCGGAAAGCACCATGGACGAACGAGGCCTGCTACCGCTTGGCGATGCCGGGAAGGGCGTATTCCTGCTGTTGTCGGCTGAGGGCAATGGCGAAATCCTGATCCATGTCCTCGTTCCGCCCGAGACGAAACCGGCGGACCGCATTGCCGCCTCGCGCACCGTGGAGGCTTTGCGCCGCCGCGCGGAAGCGCTCTGCCTTGAAGGAGAAGCCGCATGAGCAGAGTGGGCATGCGCGATGAATGGTATCCGGTCGGCCTGTTCAGCCAGATCAGCGAAACCGGCCGCGACACGATGCTGATGGGTGAGCCGATCAAGGTCTTTCGCGATGCCGCGGGCAAGGCCGCCGTCACCGCGCGTGATGGCCGTCCCCTGCCGGTGACGGTGCGCTACGGGCATATCTGGACATCGCTCGGCACGCCCGGGCACGATCTCTTCGCCATTCCGGAGGTTGACCAGCCCGGCAGGCGGCTGGTGGAGGTTGGCGTGGTGCGAGTACGCTGCTCGCCTTTGCGGGCGGTGGAGAATTTTCTGGATATTGCCCACTTTCCCTTCGTCCACACCGATATTCTCGGCTCCGAACCCCATACGGAGGTCCAGAATTACAAGGTGGAAATCCGCGAGGAGGAAGACGAGGTCTGGGCGACCCAGGTGCAATTCTACCAGCCGCAGGCGGCGAAATCGGCCAGCGGCGGCATTACCACCGATTATATGTATCGGGTGCCTGCCCCCACTTGCTCGGTGCTCTACAAGACCTGCCCGCCGCGGCCCGGCGAGTGGGATGTGATCACCCTCTTCGTGCAGCCACTGGCCGAGGATATGTGTGACGTCTGGCCATGGATGGCGCTTTACGATGACGACACGCCGATGACCGATCTCATTCACTTCCAGCAGACGATTTTCCTGCAGGACCGTTCCATTCTCGAAAACCAGATCCCTGCCCTGCTGCCACTCGATCCCGGCAAGGAAATTCCCACCCGGGCCGATCTGACCTCGGTCGCCTATCGGCGCTGGCTGAAGCGCCACAACTATATCTATGGCGCGCAATTGGTGGCGTGATGAAGCTTTACGATTATGTTCTCTCGCCCAGTTGCTACAAGGTGCGCCTGATGGCGGCGCTGGCCGGTATCAGGCTGGATTTGCATCCGGTGGATTTTCATCCCGGCGGCGAACATCGCAGCCCGCAGATGCTGGCGCTCAATCCGGCAGGAACCATTCCCATTCTTGAGGATGGTGATGTGCTGCTGACGGAATCCTCCGCCATGCTGGCCTATATCGCCGCCACGGCGGCCCCGGACTGGCTGGGACAGGCAACGCCCGTCGAAGCCGCCCGCACCCAGCAATGGCTCGCCTTTTCCGCGCGGCTGACGGCAAGCCTCGGAGGCGCGCGCCTGCATCAGATGCTGCTCATCCCCGGCCATATCGAGGCCTTGCAGAAGGCAGGCATTGCGGCATTGCGCGAACTTGAGGCAGGCCTTGCCGAACAGTCGATGCGCGGCCATCGTTTTCTATCGGGGGAGCGGCCCACCATCGCCGATATCGCCTGCTTCCCCTATGTGGCGCTGGCGCCGGATGGCAATGTCTCGCTGGATCCCTATCCGAAGATCAGGCTGTGGTCGCGAGCCTTGCGCGCCCTGCCGGGCTTTATCGAAATGCCGGGCATCCACCGGCTGCACGAGTTGAAGCCCGAGCCGGAAACGCCTCTGGAGACCGCATGACATGACGGGTTATCTGTTGAAGAATTGCGCGGCGGTCATTGCCGATGACGGACCGGGGCCGGTCGTTCATCGCCATGTCGATCTCCTGACCGAAGGCCCGGCCATCACGGCCATCGGCCCGAACCTCGTCAGCCAGAACCTTCCCTCCGGAACCACGGTTCAGGATGCCAGCGGCTGGTTCGTCTATCCCGGCCTCGTCAACACCCACCATCATTTCTTCCAGTGTTTCGTACGCAACCGTGCGGATCTGGACTGGACAAAGCTCTCCGTCATCGAATGGCTGGATCGCATCTATCCGATCTTCTCGCGTCTGACGGAGGATTGCTTCTACCACGCCTCGGTGACGGCGATGGCGGAACTGATCAAGCACGGCTGCACCACTGCCTTCGACCATCAATACAATTTTCCCCGCCATGCCGGACGTCGGTTGATCGATCGGCAATTCGAGGCGGCAGACCTGTTCGGCATGCGCTTTCATGCCGGGCGCGGCGGCAACAGCCTGCCGAAATCGGAAGGCTCCACCATTCCCGACGAGATGCTGGAAACCACCGATGAATTCATTAGCGACTGCGCCCGGCTGATCGACATCTATCACGATGCGGCCCCCTTCAGCATGCGACAGGTGGTGGTGTCGCCCTGCCAGCCGGTCAATTCCTATCGTGAAACCTTTGTGGAATCGGTGGCGCTGGCCCGTGATCGCGGCGTTTTCCTGCATACCCATGTCGGCGAGGGCGAAAGCGAGGTGATGCGGGCGCGTCACGGCCTGCGCACCGTCGATTATCTGGAAGACATGGGCTTTGCCGGACCGGACACCTTCTACGCCCATTGCTGGGAACTGACCCATGACGAATTAAAAACCATGGCCGCCAGCGGCACCGGTGTCTCCCATTGCCCGGAACCGGTTTATCTCGTCGGGGCCGAGGTGACCGATCTTCCGGCCATGGCGGCCTTTGGCCTGCGCGTCGGGCTCGGCTGCGATGGCGCCGCCTCCAACGACAATTCCAATCTCATGCACTGCCTGCACTCCGCCTATATGCTGCAATGCCTTGCCGCCTCGACACGGCAGCATCCCGTGCCGCCGCCGGTCGATTTTCTGCGCTACGGCACGACGGGCGGCGCCAGCCTGCTCGGACGCAAGGATATTGGCCGCCTGGCGCCCGGCATGGCGGCAGACCTCTTCGCCATCGACACCCGCCGTCTGGACTATGTGGGCACGCGGCACGATCCGCTCAGCCTCATCCCGCGCGTCGGCATCGGCGCGACGACGGATATGACGATGATCAATGGCCGGATTGTCTGGCAGAAAGGCGAATTCATCGGTCTGGACGAGGCAAAGCTTTTCGCGGATGCCGAAGCCTCGTTTGCGAGCGTGGCGCCCGTCGTTGAACTTTAGAGCGCTTTTCGATCTGATTGAATCAGATCGGCGCTCTAACATATTATTTTTGAAGCATAATCTTGTCGATCCTCGTTTCACTCCGGTCGGATTATGCTCTAACGTCCGGATACATGGTGACCGGCAGATATGTTTATAAACGAACAAAAGGGAACAAACATCATGACCACGCTTACCCGCAGACACCTGATGCAGGCAGCAGCAGCGACCGGCCTTGCCGGTGCGCTTGGCAGCAGCAAGGCACTTGCCGCCGACGAACCGCTGGGCATTACCCTCGTCGTCCCCTCCCCGATTGGCGATGTCGGCTGGGGCCATGCGCTTGCCGCAGGCCTGGAGCCGGTAAAGGCCGCCTATGGCGACAAGGTGAAGGTCACCGTGATTGAAAACATTGCCGAAGGCCCCGATGCCGACCGCATCATGACCAAGACCGTGGCAGACGGAAACAAGTTCCTGATTGCCGGGTCCTTCGGCTACCAGAACGGCGCGCTGCAAATTGCCCGCCGGGATAAGAAGGTCAGCGTGCTGCACGCCTCCGGCTTCCAGGTGGCGCCGAATTTTTCGCCTTTTGCGGCCAAATATTTCCAGGGCACCTATCTGCTCGGCATGGCGGCAGCCGCCGTATCGAAAACCGGCAAGCTCGGCTCCGTCTCCGCCTTCGCCATTCCCGAACTGATTACTTCGATCAATGCCTTCACGCTCGGCGCGCAAGCCGTGCGCCCGGATATCGAAGTGTCGGTGGTCTGGGTGAATTCCTGGTTCGATCCGGCCAAGGAACAGGAGGCTGCCAAGGCCCTGATCGCGCAGAAATGCGATGTGATTTTCTCTAACGCCCAGGATACGCCTTCGGTGATTTCGGCCTGTGAGGAGGCTGGCATCTACGCCTTCAACCTCAATTCCTCGATGAAGAAATACGCGCCGAAAACCTATCTCGGCTGTGTCGCCACCGACTGGTCACCCTTCTTCAAGGCTTCCGTCGATGCGCATCTCGCCGGCAAGTTCAAGGGCGCGAATGCCTTTCTCGGCATGGCCGACAAGGTGGTCGAGGTCGTGGACTGGAACCCCGCCATTCCGGCGGACACCATGGCGAAGATCAAGGATCTCGAAACCAAGATCGCCGCCGGCAGCTTTTCACCCTTTACCGGCCCCATCGCCAGGGCGGATGGCAGCGAGGGTGTCAAGGCGGGCACAACCCTGTCAGACGCTGACATCGTCGCGATGAACTGGCATGTAAAGGGTGTCGTCACCCCGCTGCCCAAGTCATGATCATGACGACCCCGCTCCTGTCCCTCAGCGGCGTTTCGAAAAGCTATGGGCAGATCAGGGCCAACAAGGCCATCGATCTCGACGTCGCGCCGCGGTCGATCCACGCCATTCTCGGCGAGAACGGCGCTGGCAAATCGACGCTGATGAAGCTGATCTACGGCGTCGAACAGCCGGATGACGGGAGCCTGTCCTGGAATGGCGAAGCGGTCACCATCGCTTCGCCAGCCGAAGCCCGGCGGCTCGGCATCGGCATGGTGTTCCAGCACTTCTCACTGTTTGAAACCTTGACGGTGGTGGAAAACATCCAGCTGGTGATGCCGGGCAGGAAGGCCGATCTGGCGGAGCGGATGCGGGCGCTGGGCCGGGAGTTCGGGCTGGAGGTGGACCCTCTGGCCCATGTCCATACGCTGTCCGTCGGCGAACGGCAGCGGGTGGAGATCATCCGGTGCCTGATGACGGACCCGAAACTGCTGATCCTCGATGAGCCCACCTCGGTGCTGCCGCCGCAGGCAGTGGAAAAACTGTTCGAAACCCTCAGACGCCTGCGCGATGGCGGCGTCTCTATTCTGTTCATTTCCCACAAGCTGGAGGAGATCCGGGCGCTCTGCGACCGGGCGACGATCCTGAGGGCGGGTGAAGTGACCGGCCATGTCGATCCGCGTGCGCATGATGCCCATGCCCTGGCCCGCATGATGATCGGTCGGGACATGCCTGATCCGACGCCCGCAGCGCCGATGGACGCCGGCGAAACGCGGCTTGAACTCATCGGTCTCGATTATACGCCGGACGATCCGTTCGCCACGCCGCTCGCCAAGGTGAGCCTGACGCTGCGCGCCGGGGAAATTCTTGGCATTGCCGGCATTTCCGGCAATGGCCAGAACGAATTGGCCGCGCTGATCTCCGGTGAAACGCAGCTTGGCCGCCATGAGCGGGACCGGATTTTCATGATGGGCCGCGATGTCGGAACCCTGGACGCCGCCGCACGGCGCAGGCTGGGCTTTGCCTTCGTGCCGGAAGACCGGCTTGGTCGCGGCGCCGTGCCGGACATGCCGCTGACCCTGAACGGGTTGCTGACGGCGCATCCCCTGAAGCTGCTGCGCAAGGGGCTCATCGACCGGCGCAAGGCGCGCATCTTTGCCGAAACCTGCATTCGCGACTATGACGTACGCACCTCCGGCCCGGAGGCGGAGGCAGGGGCGCTTTCGGGCGGCAATCTGCAGAAATTCATCATTGGCCGTGAGATCATGCTCGCACCAAAACTTCTCTTCGTGGCCCAGCCCACCTGGGGCGTCGATATCGGCGCGGCCTCAGACATTCGCCGCAAGCTCGTGCGCCTGCGCAATGAGGGCATGGCGATCCTGGTGATCTCGGAGGAGCTTGAGGAGTTGTTCGAACTGAGCGACCGGATTCAGGTCCTGCATCATGGAACCCTCAGCCCGCCCTTGATGACGCGGGACACGAAGCCGGAGGAGATTGGCCGCTACATGATCGGATTGAAAACCCAGACGGATGCGCCTCTTCCATGAGTATCACGGCCTTTTCCTTCCTGCCCCATTTCACGCGCCGGGAGCGGGCCTCTCGTACGGCCATGGTGCTGGCGCCGGTGATTGCCCTTGCAACAGCCACGCTTCTGAACGGCGGGCTTTACGTGCTGATCGGGCGCGAGCCTCTCGCCGTCATGCATGCCATGCTGCTGGAACCCTTCATTTCCTGGTCCTCATTTTCCGAGGTTCTTTTGAAAATGGGGCCGCTCCTGTTCATCGCCCAGGGGCTGGCCATCGGCTTTCGCGCCAAGGTTTTCAACATCGGCGCGGAAGGACAATTCATTCTTGGGGCGATCTTCGCCTCCGCCATTCCCATCTGGTATCCCGAGGCCGAGGGGGCATGGATCTGGCCGGTCATGCTGCTGTGCGGCGCTATCGGCGGGGCGCTCTGGGCCTCGATTGCCGCCTTCTGGCGCGCCAGGCTGAATGCCAACGAAATCCTGGTCTCGCTGATGTTGAGCCTGATTGCCGCACAAGTGCTCGTCTACCTGCTGCTCGGCCCCTGGAAGGATCCGAACGGCTTCAACTTTCCGCAATCGGTGATGTTCCAGTCCGATGCGATGGTGCCGGTCTTGATCGAAGGCACACGAGTCAACGTGTCCCTGCTGCTGGCGCTGGCGCTCTCGGTCGCCGCCTGGATTTTCATGGAAAAGAGCTTTCTCGGCTATAAGCTTCAGGTGGGTGGCCTGGCGCCCAAGGCGGCAGGCTATGCCGGATTTTCCGAGAAGGGGGCCATCTGGCTGTCGCTGTTGATCGGCGGCTTTGCCGCAGGCCTGGCAGGAGCCGCCGAGGTGGCAGGACCGATCGGCCAATTGCAGCGCTCCATCGCCACCGGCTATGGCTATGCGGCCATCATCGTGGCCTATCTCGGCAATCTTCATCCCATCGGTATCGTCTTCTCGTCCCTGGTGATGGCAGCCCTCTATATCGGCGGCGACAATGCCATGGTCTCGGCCAACCTGCCGGTGGCAGCGGTTCGGGTGTTTCAGGGCTCGCTGCTGCTGACCTATCTGATCAGCATCACCTTCGTCCGCTACCGGTTGGAATGGCCGAAATCCAGCCGGGCCACGCCTTTGAATGGAAGAGCATCATGAACGGCATCCTCTTCGTTCTCGCGGGCATGCTGGCGGCAGCCACGCCCTTCCTGCTGGCCGCTCTGGGCGAGTTGGTGGTGGAGCGGGCCGGCGTTCTCAATCTCGGCGTGGAAGGGCTGATGGCGCTCGGCGCGGTCATCGCCTTCATCGTGGTCTATCACGGCGGCGGACATCTCCTGGGCTTCCTTGCCGGTGGGCTGGGCGCGGCGCTGCTATCGCTTCTCTTCGCCATCGTCATTCTCGGCATCCGCGCCAATCAGGTGGCGGCGGGTCTTGCCATCGGCATTCTCGGCCAGGGCCTGTCAGCCCTGTTCGGCAAAAGCTATGAAAGCCTCACCGTCACCGGCCTGCCGAAGCTTGCCATTCCCGGTCTTTCCGATCTTCCGGTGGCGGGTGGACTGTTCGTGCAGGATATCGCCGTGTGGCTGGCGCTTCTGGCCACCCTCGGCGTCTGGTACCTGCTGACAAAAACCAGGGCCGGGCTGGTGATCCGCGCTGTGGGTGAAAATCCGAAGGCGGCGCATGCCATCGGTTATTCGGTGATCGGGGTGCGTCTGTCGGCGATTGTCTTCGGCGGCCTGATGGCCGGCTTTGCCGGGGCCTATGCGGCCATCGTCTATACGCCGCTTTGGGCCGACGGGATGATTGCGGGCCGCGGCTGGATCGCCATCGCACTCGTCGTCTTCGGCACCTGGCTCACGGGCCGCGTCTTTCTCGGCGCCTGCCTGTTCGGGGCAGTCTCCCTGATGGGGCTTGCCGCCCAGGCAACCGGGGTCAACCTGCCCTCGCAGCTTCTCGCCAGCCTGCCCTATATCGTCACCATCCTCGTGCTCGGCATCATCTCCGCCGACCGGAGGCTTCTGAAGCTGAACGGCGTTGCCTCCCTCGGAGAACCTTTTGATCGGTAACCTGCCGGTTTCAAACCTCAGAGCATTGTCTTTCCACGTCTGCGGACAGAAAACCGCTACGCACTTTTCCTGGAAATGCTTCAACCGGCCTTCAAGAGCCTGTCCGGAGCCCTCTCAAGCCTCTGGCCAGCGCCGATGGAGCGATTGCGTCCCTTCTGCTTGGCGTCATAAAGCGCCTGGTCAGCCGCCTCAACGATGGCTTGCGCCGACCACGTCTCCCGTGGCCTGACCGTGACATGACCAAGGCTGATGGTGACCTGGCCGAAGGGGTGATTGTTGATGTGTTCAATGCCCAGAGCTTGAACATTCCGGCGGATGATCTCCGAAATGACCGCTGCATCCTGCCGGTCGCAATCGCTCAGAACAACCGCAAGCTCTTCTCCTCCGAACCGGGCCGCGACAGCTTCATGGCCCTGCACGCTGTCCTGGATGGCTCTCGCCACGGCCTGTAAGCAATGGTCGCCCGCCAGATGTCCATAGGTGTCGTTGAACTGTTTGAACCTGTCGAGATCGATCAGAATGATGGTGAAAGAATCCCGCCTGTCTTCACCGATGAGGTCGTTCAAAATCTCGGAAAAATGCCGCTTGTTGAAAAGCCCGGTCAGTCCGTCGGTCTGCGCCAGAAGATCAAGCTCACGCTTCTTCAATTCCTGCTGCGTGACATCCCGTGTGATGACAACAAAGGCCTCCGGCCGGCTGACATTGCCGGCACTGACCGCCGAGATCGCGCTTTCCAGCCAAAGCGGATCGGTTCCTTCGGCGCGGCGCTCCCAAAGGATCAATTCGCTCTCCGATCCCTTTGAGAGCTTTTCCAGCGCCTCCAGCCAGATGCCGCGATGGCTCTTCCCGCCCGCATCGAAGATACTGGTGCCCAGCAGGCTTTCCGGCGTCTGGCTATAGAGCTTCTCTGCGGCCGGAGACACGAATTGCCGGATACCCGCGCTATCGATCTTCTCGATTGCGTCAGTGGAGGTGCGGGTGATCAAACGCAGTTCGGCCTCACGCATAGCGACGATCCGCTCGCTTTGCTCCCGCAGCTTTGTCTGGCGTAGCCAGCGCAACGCCATGCCAAGAGCGATGAGGCCGGTGGTGATCAGACAGAGCCAGGGATATTTCGAATAATCCACCCAGTCATAGAACAGCGCCCGCTTGGACTGCGCCACCAGCACGGTAATACCCGTTTCCGGGCTGCGGTAATAGCCGCTGATCCGCCGCATCCCGTCGAAAGGCGATAGATATTCGTAACTGCCCTGATGCTTTTTCAAAACTTCATCGCGGAAAAAAGCACTGCCTGCCAAATTCGTATGCATGGCTGCGGGATCGATCGGCAATCGCAAGATAATATTGCCGTCCTCGCGCATCAGAACGAAACTGTTATCAGGCCCAAGATCGCTATTGCGCATGAAGGATACGAAATGGTCGATGTCGATGGTCGCAATCATCACCCCACCGAAGCCGCCATCCGGCAGATTGACACGCTGGGTGATGGGCAGAAACCATTTTCCATCCGTCTGGCTTTGCGAGGGCAGGCCGATACGTGGCGCGGAGGATGAATTTGAGCGATGAAACTGGAAATATTCCCGATTGCTGAGGTTCATGCCGGAGACATTCGACCGAAAGGTGGACTCGATCAAAGCCCCGGATTGATCCGCATAGGCAATGCTGCGCAAGAATTTGGAATGCTGAATTTCCTGATGCATCTGGGCAATCAGGCCGAGATAGCCCGCCTGGCCCGCATGTGCCTTTTCAGCGCTTTCGACAAGTTGACCGAGAGGCTGCTGCGCAAACCGGAACACATCATCCGTATGGACACCAATGGCCCGCGCCGTTTCGATCAAACGCCTTTCAGATGAGAACACCAGTCCTCGCCAGTTCAATACCTGGCACCAGATCGTCAATACTGCGAAAACCGCTGCCCCAAGACAGACGATCACTGTATTGACATCGAAAACAGGCTTCAGGGTGTCTTTCGGTATTTCCCGATGGAAAACCCTTTTCCACTTTTCCTGAAAATACTTTAAAAACTGCAGCCGCATCATGCGCCATACCTGAGAAAGCGAACCATCTGATGGTCATGGCTAAAGATCATTGATTAATGAAAATATAATTCAGCTATCTTTGAAAAAGGTTCCGCAAATAAAATTTTTCTTTTGCAATCAAAAGAGGAATAAAATTCGATTACATGCACGCCTTGAATGGGAAAATTTCCCTTCTGTCATGATTGGGCGCAGAAGGCCCTAAAGCGCTTCATTGTTTTCTGGAAACCGTCTGTGATTGTTGCTGCGATAACACCGCCGCATCGTGCGGCGCATTATACCAAGGCTCGAAGATGCTAACGCATCCTCACCTTGAAAGAATTTCGAATATCTCAAATGCATCAAGGGCTTGAAATATTCGAAAGGGGAATACGAAGAGTCATTTTCAATGACTCTTCGTATTACTCCTCCGGGCGAATGGACGAACCGTCGCGAATGGAGGCGAGGACCTGTTTTTGCAGCCCGATGAACTCTGGCGTGGAGATCATCGACTGGCTGCGCGGGCGGGCAAGGCCGACATGATAGGTGGCGTTGATCCGACCGGGATTGATGCTCATCACCACGATCCGATCCGAAAGATAGACGGCCTCCTCCACGTCATGGGTGACGAAAAGCACCGTCAGCCGATGCTCTTCCCAGATCTGCGTCAGCAGTTCCTGCATCTGGTGCCGGGTCAGGGCATCGAGAGCGCCGAAGGGCTCATCCATCAGCAGCATTTTCGGACGATAGGACAGAGCGCGGGCAATGGCGACGCGCTGTTTCATGCCGCCGGAGAGTTGGGAGGGAAAGGCGTCGGCAAATTTCGTCAGATTGACCAGCTCGATGTGATGACGGGCAATGTCGCGGCATTCGCCAGCCGAAAGCCCTGCCGCCTGCAAGGCAAATTCGACATTCTGCTGCGCCGTCAGCCAAGGCAGCAGGGTGTAGGACTGGAAGACCACGCCCCGGTCCAGACCCGGGCCGATAATCGGGGCTCCATCCGTCAAAAGAACGCCGTCATCGAAGGACTGCAACCCGGCGACGATGGACAGCAGCGTGCTCTTGCCGCAGCCCGACGCCCCCACCAGCGACACGAATTCATTATCGGCGAGCTCAAGGTCGATATGGCTCAGCGCCTGCATCCGCCCGGTCCGCATGCCATACCATTTGTTCAGCCCTGCGATCTTGAGTTTGGAACCGGTCATCTCAATGACCTTTCGTATAACGGAAGAAAATACGCTCCAGCGCCTTCATGCTCTGGTCGGTGACCAGACCGAGAAGGCCGAGGAGCAGGATATAGCCGATGATGGTCTGCGTCTGAAAATAGCGTTGCGACACAACGATACGGTAGCCAAGACCCGAGGTTGCCGCGACCAGTTCCGCCAGCACCAGCCAGGTCCAGGCCCAGCCGAGACTGATCCGCAGCGTATCCCAGATCCCGGGCAATGCCGCGGGCAGGACGATCCGGCGCAGGATTCTGGTTTCGGACATGCCGAGCGTCCGCCCAAGTCCGATGAAATCAGGCGGCACGCGCTTGACGCTGTCCATCACCATCAGCACCTGCTGGAAGAAGGTGCCGATGAAAATGATCACGAATTTCTGGATATCGCTGGTACCGGCCCACAGGATCGTCAGCGGCACGAAGGCGACGACCGGCATGTAGCGGACAAAATCCACGAAGGGCTCGATGGCCGCTTCCCAGGTCTTGAAGCAGCCGATCATGATCCCGATCGGGATCGCCAGCGCCGAGGCGATGAAGAAGCCGACCAGCATGCGGTAGATGCTGATCCCGGCATCCGTCCACAGCGTGCCATCCAGCGCCAGTTCCACCATCTTGCTCCAGACCGCACCGGGAGACGGCAGGAAAATCGGCTTGACCCAGCCCGTCACCGTCACTGCCCACCAAAGCAGCAACAGCAGCGCAAACACCATGACGGCAATCAACACGAAGGACGAGGTGGCAATCGGATCGCCGATGCGCAACGCGCTCGGCGGACGGCCGACACCCGCGCGCGATGACGCGCGGGTTCCCTCCTTCGATGGCGGCATGCTTTCTGAACGGGACATTGCAATCCTTACGGTCGCGAGAGCATTTCCAGGAAAAGTGTAGTCGCGGTTTTTCGTCCGGAAATGCGTAAAAACTTCACTGCGCTTACTTGTTCGCCGCATCGACGAAAGACGGGTCGATGATCGCGGCGGCGGTCACGTCCTTCGACACCAGACCGGCCTCTTTGGCCGCCTTCAGAACATCGGGGAAGGTCTTGGCCGTGAAATCACCGGCAAAGGCCTTGGCGGCTTCCGCGGAGCTATAATATTGCACCCCATCGAACGCCGTCTTCAGGTCATCGGGCGAAGCGCCAACCGCCTTGGCAATGATGGCGCGATCTTCCTCGGTGTTGGCCTTGTAATCCTTGAGCGCCGCATCCCAGGCCTTGATCATCGCCAGAACCTGCCCCGGCTTGGATTTCAGCACCTCTTCACGCACCACCAGAACATCGGAGACGAGACCGGGATTCTTGCCGGCTTCAAACAGCAGTTTGACGTTCTTGTCCTGGCCGAGTGCTGCGGAAATATAGGGCTCATAGGTCACGGCCACCGGCACCCTTCCGGCAATCAGCGCCGTCCCCGCATCGGCAGCGGGCATCGGCACGCGCTCGATATCGTTGATCGTCATGCCATTGCTCGACAGCGCGTAGTTCAGAAGAATATCACTGGTCGTTCCCTCCTCGAAGGCGATGCTCTTGCCCTTCAGGTCGGTAACGCTCTTGATATCGGCACCAGCCAGAATGGCATCCGCCTTCAGGCTGAAATCGAGGAGAGACACGATCTTGACCGGCAGGCCGGCGGCCACCATGCCCATGGCGGTGTGCGTGGCGATATTGGCCGCATCGAGCTGGCCACTGGCCAACGCCGCGTTGATATCCTTGTCTTCGCTGAAGTTGACGATCTGCACATCCTCCAGCCCGTTTTTCTTGTAGAAATCCTTGCTGGCGGCAACATGCCACTGGCCGTAACCCAGCCAGGGTTCAATGCCGATCTTGAAGGTGCCGGGCTCCGGCTTGGCCGGAATGGAATCTGCCGCCTGCACCGGCGTGCCGGCGGAAAACGCAGCCATGCCACAGGTCAGGACTGCGCCAAGAAGCATGGTGCGGATGAAATGTCTGTTCATGGAGAACCCCTCTTTTGGTTGTTTCATCAATTTATACGGCATAAGACTGCTCTACCCGGCGCTGCCATGCCGGAAAACGAAATGGCCCGCTTTTTCCTTCAATTCCTCGATGGACCCGCAGCCCATCAGCGTCAAGGTGATGGCGATCTCCCGATGCAGGATGTCGATGGCATGGCTCACACCCGCTTGCCCACCGGCGGCCAGGCCGTAGGTATAAGCACGGCCCAGCATGACGCCATCGGCCCCCATGCCGATTGCCTTCACCACATCGCTGCCCCGGCGGATGCCGCCATCCAGCAACAGGGTGAACTCCCGGCCCACGGCGGCGCGAATGGCGGGAAGCGCCGCGATCGTGCTCAAGGCCCCGTCCAGCTGGCGACCGCCATGGTTGGAAACCACCACCGCATCGACGCCGATAGCCTTGGCCTTTTCCGCGTCTTCCGGCGCCAGAATGCCCTTGATGACCAGAGGCTTCTTCCACCGGTCCCGCAAACGACGGATATCGTCCCAGGAGAGTGTCTTGTCGATCCGCCGTGACAGATTGGCCGCCTGCTCCAGCGCGCCCCTGCCGAAATCCGCCCGATGCTCCACGGCACGCACGGAAGGCATTCCACCCCGGGCAATGTCCAGCAACCATGCGGGTCTGAGGCAGAAGCTTGCGAACAGACCGGGCGTGATCCGCGTCAGCGAGCGGAAGCCATTGCGCACATCCCGCTCCCGGATGGCGGTGATGGCGGTATCCACCGTTACGAACAGTGTCTCGACACCTGCGTCCTCGGCGGCAGTCAGCAATTCTTCGGCCAACGATGCGTCATCCAGCATGTAAAGCTGAAAATGCAGGGGCCCATCCGTGACGCGGCGCACGTCCGCAAGCGAGGCAATGGAAAAGGTGGAGAGGCAAAAGGGAATTCCCGCCGCATGCGCGGCAAGGGCAGCCTTCTGCTCGCCCTGACGGGCGTAGAGCCCCAGAAACCCGACGGGGCCGAGCATGAATGGCAGGGCATGACGCTGCCCGAGAAGGGTGGTGGTGAGATCGGGCTCGGCGCGCGCGCGCAGAACGGTCTGCCTGAGAGCAAGACCGGAGAAATCCGCGCGGTTGCGGCGATAGGTTTCCTCGCTGAACGCGCCGCCGTCGATATAATCGAAAAAGAGCTTCGGCAATCGCCGCTCCGCCGCCAGCCGAAGGTCATCGATATTGACGATGGTCATGATGTCACCCCTCCGGATCGATGGCCGACAGGAAGCGCGTAACGAGATCAGAGCCCTCCACCGGCTCGGACCCGGCCATTATGGCCACGGAAAGACCGATCAGGGATGAGGTCGGATTATGGTTCGTGGCACCGGCGCGCAGGTTCATCACCAGGGTGGGGCAGAGGAAAAGCGCAAGCCGGATCACCGTTTGCCAATCGGGCGGCAAAAGCCCCTTCCGTTTCAGTTCCGCCAGCAGCGGCCGCCACAGGGTTTCCGCCTTGGTCTGCAGCAACGCCTCCCGTACGGGCGAAAGCCGCCAATCGACATCGGCAAACAGCGTATCGTCCTCATAGCGCGCCATTGCCGTAAAGCTTCTCTCCACCAGCTCTGGATCATAAAGCCAGAAGGGATGTGCGAGCATGTTATGGAAGGTCGCCTTGATCTCCGCGAGCAGGGCCGGCACATGCTCACCGGCGAAAGCGGGATCGAAGAATGTTAGAGCGCTTTTCGATCCTCGTTTCACTCCGGTCGGATTATGCTCTAGCGACGCACCCTCTACACGCTGCTCGAACCAGACATTGGCGTTATGCGCATCACCATGCGCCGTCACGCCGCCGTGATCGGCAAGGCGCTGAGGCGCGAGTCTCTCATGCGCCTGCGCAAACAAGTCACCGAGCGTCTTGCGATATTCCATACCGTTGACCACAAAGCGGGCGGCCGACAGTTCGGCCCAGGACAAAGAGACGCCGGGGAAATCGAACGTCCGGTCGACATAAAAGCTCGCCAGCCGCCCGCCGGGATAAGTGCCCTCCTGCGCCGTGACCAGCCGGTCGTGGAAAAGGCGATGGATCGGCTCCTTCTCGACCTCCTCCACCCGCACGGGGTGAAGCGTCTTCAGGTAGACATCGAGCACGGCTTCGTTCAGCCTGCGTTCGGCTGCAACCGCCTGCTTCGCCCCGGCCTCGTCATGCTGCAGGTCAAGCGCGCGCAGCACATCCGAAAAGCGCGGATCGCTGCGGCGTCGGTACACGAGGATCTGCTCGCCGGGAAGCGTCGACATCATCAGCGGCTGATCGACCGGCAATCCCGCCTTTGCCAGAATGTCGGCGCGATAATATTCGCCGCTCATCTCTTCCTCGTTTTCCTCCTGGTGAAACTTGAAGAAATAAGGCTCCCCCCCGGCTTCGAAGAAACCATTGAGCGAATTGAGACTATACTGGTCGTGATTGATGGAGATGGCCTTGGCCTCGACGCCAAACAGCGCGCGCAGCAACTCGCCCAGCAAAATCTCCGCCGTCCCGTCGCGGCGTTTTGCGTGGTCTCGAATGGCGGCTGTTCGGCTCGTCTGCTGCATCGTTTTGTCTTTCATGCCTGAAGTATCATCCTCAGGGCCCGGTTCCTGCTTTTGCTGGAGCGGCTCGGTCATTTGTGTGGTGGCAGGTAACGGCTGCCCAGGCTGTAGCGGCTGCCGACATAGGTGAAGATATTGACGGTGGCGACCGTCTGGCCGGTCCAGGTTTTGCGGTTCAGCACGAGGCAACTGTCACGTTCGCGGATATGCAGCAGCCGGGCGTGCCGCTCGCTGGCCGGAACCGCGCTGATCAGATGCTCGACCTCGGTGAGCGGCGTGCTGTGCTGCAGATAGTCATAGGTCGCGGCGGAGGTGAAATCCTGAGCAAGATAGTTCTTCACCAGCTGCGGGTTGACATATCGCTCTTCCAACTGCACCGGCATCTCGTTTTCATAATGCACGATCACCGAATGATCGACAGGCTGCGGCGCCGGAAATTCAAAGGCCTTCGTCAGCATCGGGTCGGATGCTTCGATCCGCTCCAGCGTGATCACGTCGGCACGATGACGGCTGCCCCGTGCCTTGATCTCGCTGACGATACTACTGATTTCGATCAGGGTGGATTGCGCCTTCGGCGGCGAAACGAACGTCCCGACACCCTGAACACGCCTGAGATGGCCTTCCGCCGTCAGTTCCCGAAGCGCACGGTGCACCGTCATGCGTGAAACCCCCAGCGAGAATGTCAGCTCATGCTCGGACGGCAGTTTTTCGTTGTGCGGCCAGTTGCCATTGCCGATATTGTCAAGAACGAAGTCCTTGACCTTCTCGTACAGCGGCAACGCATCCTTCGAAAGACCGGTCAATTCACGCACTTCCGTCTAGGGTTTATGGACATTGGCGAGAAAAATGATCTCCCCATGTCAGCCCCGCTTCGGCAGATAGGTGTCACGCACGGCGGAAACGGCATGGGCGTGCGAGGAAAAGCCCTCATATTCGGCAAGCTTATGGGCACGCTTGGCAAATTCCGGATAGGCAGGCGCCGTGACATAACCGATCGAGCTTCGCTTGACGAAATCGGTGACGGACAGCGGCCCGAAGGTTCTGGCCCAACGGCTGGTGGGCAGCACGGCGTTCGGGCCGAGGCAGAAATTGGCAATGCTGACCGGCGTGTGCGGCCCCATCAGGATTTCAGCGGCTTCGGTGATGTGGCCGAGATGGGCGAAGGCATCCTGGGAGAGGATTTCCAGATGTTCCGGCGCGTAGGAATTGACGAAGTCATAGCTTTCCTCGACCGACGAGGTGAGAATGATACCGCCGCAGGTGCCCGACAGCACGCGACTGGAGAAATCCACCCGCTGCTCGGTCATTCGCGCCCAGTGCTCAGGCAAGGCAGCCAGCGCCTCTTCGGCCACACGGCGGCTGTGGGTGACGAGATAGGCGGAGGAATCCGGCCCGTGCTCGGCTTCGATCAGCAGATCCAGGGCGGCAAGGCCGCCATGCACGGTGTCATCGGCGAAAATGATCGCTTCGGAAGGACCGGCGGGAAGGCCGGTGTCGATGATACCGGCAAGGCATCGCTTGGCGGCCACGACCCAGGGGCTGCCCGGCCCGACGATCTTCAGCGCCGGCTTGATCGTCTCCGTGCCATAGGCAACCGCGGCAACAGCCTGCGCGCCGCCCACCTTGTAGACGGTTTCCACCCCGGCAAGCCGTGCCGCAACCAGCGTCGCGGCATCGACGCGGCCATCGGGTGCGGGCGGCGTGACGATGGCAAGCTCGGGCACGCCCGCCACCACGGCGGGCACGGAGGTCATCATCGTCACGGAGGGAAAGGACCCCTTGCCGCGCGGCACATAAAGCGCCACGGATTTGATCGGGGTGAAGCGGTCACCGGCAAAGGCGCCCGGCTTGATTTCCTTCAGCCACATGGCTTCCGGCTTCTGCTCCTCGTGGAAATGCCGGATATTGTCGATCCCGAAGGTAATGGCCTCGATTACATCCGCCCCGACCAGCGTGAACGCCTCGTCGAACTCGGCTTCCGTGACCTTGATCGTCGCTTCCGTCACGTCGGCCTTGTCCAGCTCGCGGCCGAAGCGGGCCACAGCCCGGTCACCCTCCAGACGCACCGCCTCCAGGATCGGCGTCACCTTTTCCATGAAGCCGGAAAGGTCGGTTTCGGAGCGGCGCAGCAGCGCCCGCTTTTCCTCCGGGCTCAGCGTCGAATAGTCGTGAAACGTGACCTTGGCCATGCTGCTTACCTTCCTTACGCCGACGATTGATCGGCAATGCGCATCATCCATCCTGGACGAACGTTTCCGGGAAAGTCTGTTCCCGTCTTGCTCTCTACCCGTCTATAGATGTCTATACATGCATAGACCTTATTCGAGAGCGTGAGGCTGTCAAGCCGCCATGTCATGGCGAGAATTCTGCGTGTTTGCGGACGGAAAACCGGTTCCCGCTTTTCAGGGACAACACTCAGATCGATGCCAGAAAGCCGCCGTCCACCGGAATGCATTGACCCGTAATATAGGCTGCGGCATCGCTCGCCAGAAACACCACCGCACCGCCAATGTCGGAGGCCGCGCCGAAGCGTTTTTGCGGGATCTTGTCGAGCATTTTGGCCGTCCAGCCCTCATCCTGATAAAACACGTCCGTCATCGCGGTGCGAAAATAGCCGGGCGCGACGGCATTGACGCGGATGCCGTGGGCAGCCCATTCCGCCGACAGGGCGCGCGTCATGCCAAGCAGGCCGGATTTCGATGAGCCGTAAGGCACCGCGGTCGGAATGCCGACATAGGACGTCAGCGAACAGAGATTGATGATGCAGCCGCCTGCGGCCTGCCCTGCCATGCGCCGTGCTGCAGCCTGAGACCAGAAGAAGGCACCCTTCAGATTGGTCCCTACGATCCGGTCCCAGGTGTCCTCATCCACATCCAGCGACGGCGAAACCTGTTCATAGCCCGCATTATTGACCAGAATATCGAGCGTGCCGCTGCCGGATCGGACACTGGAAAGCGCCGTGTCGATGGAAGCGATATCGGTCACGTCCTGCGCCAGGGTCTGGCAGGACCGCCCCAGCACCTCGATCTTCTGTCGCGTTTCGGCAAGGGAAGCTTCACTGCGGGCCGTGATGCAGACATCGGCCCCGGCCTCAGCCAGCGCCACGGCGATCCACTGGCCAAGACCCCGGCTGGCCCCGGTGACAAGCGCCGTCCTGCCGGTAAGGTCGAACATGGAATGCATCATGATACCCCTGTTTTCGGGATAAAATCACGGGACCTTCTGTATGTCTATACATGTATACCATAAGCGGGTGGCAACGCATTAGGGTGTGTGGACATTCGCCCTTGAGCGGGCTGCAAACGGCAATTTCCTGCGCTTCCGGTGCTCATGTACTCAAGTACACTCCGCTCCGGTTCTCGAAAATCACCGTTTTCGCCACGCCCAAAGCCGAATGTCCACACACCCTAGAGGGGATGATCGCGATGGACCTGCTCGAGGGCAGGCATCAGGCGCGCAACCATCCGGCTCGCCTCCTGTTCCGATGCCGTTTCCGGCTGGGCAAGGCGTTCGGCAATCTCCCGCAAAACCGCGTCTCGATCGATGGAAACGACGCGCCCGCCATCCACCAGCTTATGGCCCTCCACGAAGACCTGATGCACGGCATCCTTCATGGCCCGATGCAGCACTGCCTCGCTGACCGGCGTATCCGGATGGAGATAAGGCCGCGCGACGCTCTCCCTCTTCAATAGCACGATATCCGCGCGCTGCCCCGGCTCCAGCCGTCCCACCATGCCGCCATAGCCGGTGCTGCGCGCGCCATGTTCGGTCGCCATTTGCAGCACCGCTGCGGCATCAGGCCTGTCGTTGAACAGATCCGTGCCGCGATGAAGAGCCCAGACGAGTTTCATCTCCAGCAACATATCCCGGTCATCGGCCAGATTGGACTGATCGATGCCGAGCGCTACAGGAATACCGCGCCGACGCATGGCATTGACCGGTGCGATGCCGCTGCCGAGCCGCAGGCCCGAGCTTGCATTGTGGCAGACCATGCAACCGCAATCGGCGAGCAGGTCGAGATCGCTTTCTGAGGCCCAGTTGCCATGGCCGATGGTCAGTTCCGGCCCCAGGCAGCCCAGCGCCGCCAGATGTTCGACAGCCGAACGGCCATAGCGGGCGCGGGCAAAACCCGCCTGCCGTTTCGTCTCCAGCAAATGCATATGAACATTGGCACCGGAAGCACGCGCCGTCTCGAAGATCATCTGCAGGCTGTCATCGCTGCACCAGTGCAGATTGGCGGGAGCGAGATGATGGCGAAGCGTCAGCGGATTGCGCTCCTGCCATTTTGCCCGGCTGGCCTTGAAGAAGGCCATGTACTCCGCCGTCGGCACATCGGCGGCGGCCAGCCTCGGCTTCAGCCAGTCCGCCAGATCGGCGGGCAGGCCCGCGAGAATCGCGCTATCCGGTTCATAGGCCAGGACATTGCGGTCACGCATCATGAAGGAATAGCCGGTGCGCATGCCGATTTCCTGATAGGCGCCGAGCACGGCATCGGTGCTGCTTTCCCACGCCTCCGGCGTGCCGGTGAGCCCGCTGGCGATATGATGCACAGTCGTGGTGCCGCTCTCCAGCATTTCGATAGCGGCATAGAGCGTATCGAGCCTTGGCCCGACCGGGCGCATGGCCCTGAAGCGCGGCAGCCAAAGCTCAAGCGGCGCGAAGGGAACGCCCATCATCAGCGGCGTCAGGCCGAAATGATGATGGCTGTTGACGAGGCCCGGCATGGCGATCATCGCCGCTGAGCCATGACGCGGCAAGTGATCATTGCCATAGCCGACGGCTTCGAGCGGGCCGATCTGGGCGATCATGCCCTTCTCCACGCGGATGCCGACATCATGGCGCAACTGCATCCGGCCATCTGCGGCAAGCCCCGTCATCACCGTTCCCGCCTCAATGATGCAATCGGCACCGGCTCCGGTTTTTTCCTCGCTCATCGGCGGTAGTCTCCCATCAGGCCAAGCCGTCTGGCGGCAGCAACGCGATACAGCGGATCGCCATAGATCACCATCTCTTCCGATGCGGAGAAGGCAAGGCTGATGTCATGCTCATCGAAACTGGCAGCCGCTGCGGCATGGATGTCAGCCCAGTCCGGCGCATCCAGCCCGCGCCAGCGCTCGATCACCGCTTCATCCGGCAGCACGGGAAAGCCCATTTCCGGCATCAAGGCAGCAATGGCCTGCCAGAAGACCCGCAGCATCGTCTCCAACGTCTCCTTCGAACAATAGGGCGCTACAAGGCGGATCCAGTGAAGGCCGGTCACCACATGCAGCGCCGCGAAATGCTGGGTGGCCGCAAATACCCGGACCGCAACCGCCGCCATTCGCGCCATCGTCCAATCATCGATTGCCAGCCAATCGACAACCGGCTGAAATTCCGCCATTGCCGTGGCATCGCGGATGTTCTGCCAGAGCAATTCATGCAGGGTAAGGTGGTGCAGCGGCTCGATTTCGCAGACCCGCCGCAGCACCTCGGCCGGATCATCGGTCAGCGGCGCGGCAGCCGTTGCAGGTGGCAGGGCGAGAAAAGTGGCCGCCCAATAGGCAAGCGCAACGGCAATATCCGCCTCACTGCCCCGCAACACGCCATAGGCCGTGCGCATCAGGGCATGAAAGGCGCTGGCGGCAACACCCGGGGCGAGAATAGGCAGAAACTGCCGCAAAGCCCCCTCGATGCCAAGTTCCGACACCTTGCGGCTGAAAAAGAGGCGCAGATCCGGCTCCCGATCCCGATGACCGATGGCAGAGGACCAGGTGGCATCGTTCAGCGCCAGCACGGGTGCTGCGAAGGGACGCAACCTCTTTGAGGCACGGTAATGATCGAAAAAACCGCGCATTTGCTGCGGTGTACCGCCAATCCGCGCCAGCGCGGTCAGCACCATCGGCGCGTGATTGGCGAAGGTCCGGTCAAATTCCGATCCCCAGTCCGGCATTTCAGCCAGCAGGGCCTCGGCTTCCGGCGGAAACGAGAGGGAAAGAGCGGTCATGATGTTTGCTCCCAGGCGCCCTGATGCAGGACGGCTGCTTCGTCTTCAAGGCATGGGCCTTCGACCGTAATGGTTTTCTGACCGGCCGCGAAAACCGCACGGCAGGGCATGTCCATGGTGGGATTATCGGGATGGTCGCCAGTCATCTGCCTGAGCCGTGTCTCGGAAAGGCCATAGACCACCCGGCCAATCCCCGTCCAATAGATGGCCCCGGCACACATGGCGCAGGGCTCCGCCGAACTGTAGAGCGTGCAGGTGGCGAGATAAGGCTCGCAATAGGCTTTCGAGGCCTCGGTCGCCACAAGCCGCTCGGCATGGGCTGTCGCATCCCGATCAGGATAATAGCCGTTTTCCCGCTCGATCAGGACCTCCCCATCCGGCCCGGCCAGGAGCGCGCCGAAAGGCATATTGCCATGGGCTTGCGCCGCCTTAGCCAATTCAAAGCAGCGCCGCAGCAAGTGCGTCTCCCGGTCGCTCATCTCGATACTCCTCTTTTCACGAAACCCTCACAGTCTGTTCAAGAATTGCCATTTTCGCCAGGCTAGCGGCGATTATTGGACGGACTGTCAGGCAAAGATCAGTCCTGACGGCGGCAGGATCGGCAGGGTCAGGCGGCTTGCCGCCTCTGCGCCTGTCATGATCCTGAGCGTCGTCACCTCGGCCTGTTGCGCCGGGCTCTGATGGGCAGGACGTCCGCTGCCGGGATTGACGGCAAAGGCCGGGAAAGCCGACGCCTGCAGCGAAAGGCGCAAGCGGTAACCAGCGGGCACCGTCATCATGGCAGGCCGCAATGTCATGGCAAATGGCTGGCTTTTCTCCTCCTTCAGAAGGGTGCGATATCCGCCGGTGATGGCGATGGCCCGGGCATCCGGCGTCACCATGGAAAGCATGCAGCAGAGGTCAAAGCCTGGGCGGTCGCTGGTGATGTTCACAGCGAGATCGGCAGCGCCGCACAGCACAAGCGCCTCCGCCAGCGGCGGCGAGGTATAGACGGCGACATCGGCGCGATCATCGACCATGCAGCGATCGGCAAAGCCATAGGGTGCGCCAAGATGCAAGCCATGTGCGGGTGCCGGTCTCCAGGGATCATGCACCAGAAAATCCGTGCAGGCCTGCTGTGGCTCTGGCATTAACCAGCCATCATGGCTGGTGGTCGCAGCCCGCCCGTTGGAACCGGGAAAGAGTGTGACGGTCTCCACGGCTGGTGGGGTGGGAAAGTCACGCCAGCCGGCTTTTCCGGCATCGTAAAGCCGGACAGGTGATTGAGCCAGTTCGCGCCCCTTCAGCACCTCATCGAAGAAACCGACAATCTCGCGATCGACGCCTTCAGCCGCTTCAGGCCCGCAATCCAGCGCACCGGAGTGCCTGCCCCAGGGAATATGCGTCCATGGGCCGATCATCAGCCTCTGCTGGCGGCTTTTTGCAGAAAACGCAGAGAAGGCGGCAAACGTGCCTTCCAGCATCACATCATGCCAGCCGCCGACATGCAGCACCGGCAGGTCCGGCACAAGGCCCTCAAGGGCGTGATCCGGCGAAACCCGCCGCCAATAGGCCGCATCATCCGCCAGCCAATCGGCATAATGGCTGTAGGCCGAAGCCTGCTGCAAAAGACCGGGATGGACATCCGACGCCTCTGCCTGCGAAAAGCCAGAAAGCAAAGCGGCGACGACCGCTTCATCGCCAGCGCGGCGCGCGACTTCCACGGCCATCTGCCGCGCCCATTCGCGATTTTCCTGGAGACGGAAGGCATTGCCTTCATAGGCCCAATGATCGCGGACATTCCAGGCGGCCATGACGACCGCCATGGCATCCGGGCGGCGGGTTCCGGCGCGGATCGCACCGGACAGCGCCATGAACTGGTTCATGCCGTGATAGCTGAAGCCGTAGCTGGCGACCTGACCATTGCCGCCCTTAAGATCGGCGGCCAGCGCCAGCGTCTCAGCCCCGTCGTCGACATCATCCTCCAGAACACGAAAACGGCCCCCGGAGGCACCCCGGCCACGCACATCCTGCACCAGCACCAGATAGCCCTGTGCCGCATACCAGGCCGGATGCGCCAGCACCACGGTGGAGGCCACCGCCCTTCCATAGGGCAGCCGCAGCACCAGCACGGGATAGGGTCCGCCATCGGCGGGCCGGTAGAGATCCGCCACCAATTCCGTGCCATCGGCCATGGCCGTGCGGATGATTTCAGGTTCAGCGACCGGCAGCATCGGCAGGCCCGCTGCGGCTGAACCGCGTTTGCGCCGTCAGGCGGCTGAGATCGAAGAGACTTGCCGCCTCGATCAGGCGAACAAGATCGGCGGCGGCGCGATCCAGCACCTGCTCGCCTTTCGCGGCGGTGGCGGCAGAGGCATTGCCGCAGACACCGGCCTCATGCAGGTCCTGCGCCTGCCAGCCAAACCCCACCGCGCCTTCGGCGGTCAAGGGACTGCCGCTTTGCGCGATGGCCACCGTCAGCGGCACGAAATCCTCGGCCTTGTCCATCTCCACCAGATGCGGGGCGATAGCCAGCATCATGCTCGTCTCGATATCGCCGCCGTGAATGCCGTGGGCGATCTCTTCCCCGGAAAACAGGTCGTCCACAGCGGTCAGGCGAAACCAGGAGCAGGAGACCGCCAGCATATCGAAACGAATGCGGACATCGCGGCAGGCAATCTCCATCAGCGCCATCTGCCCGCCATGAGAATTGAAAAACACCAGACGGCGAACACCGGCCCGGTGCAGGCTTCCCGCCACATCCAGCCACACCCGGCGCAAGGTCTCGCCATCAACGGCAAGCGTGCCGGGAAAGGCGAGATGTTCGTCCGATTTACCGATGGTCACAGCCGGCAGGACCAGAACGTCATGGGATGGCTGCAAGCGGCTGACCATGCGCTCGATGATGGCACGGTTGATGAAGGCATCGACCCCGACCGGCAGATGCGGGCCATGCTGCTCCACCGCCGCAATCGGCAGCACCGCCACCGTTTTGGTCAGATCCCGCGCCGCAAGCGCTGCGGTGGAATGGTCTACCCAATAGAAAGACCGCATCAGGATGCCCTCGCCGCTGCCGGTTGGGACATATCCAGGTTGAAACCCTCCTCGAAATCCTCGGCCACGCCCAGATCATTAGGGCTGTAGGCTTCAAGCTCGGGCAGCAGGCTGTGCTCGCGGTCGAGCAGCAGCCGTCGCTCCACACCGCGCACCAGACGCGGAAGAGCATGGCGATGACCGCTGATCGAAGTGGAATGCGGCCCCTGGCTGACCGCACTCAGACTGTTGAAGGCAAAGATCCTCGTCAGCCAATCCTCCGCCGGATCTTTCGGCTCGAACGCAAAGTGCTGGTCGAGATAGGGCAGTTGCGCCAGACGGTCATCCTCTTCTCCCATCGGCGGCTTGAAGCAATCGCCCCAGGTCTTTGCCCTTCCGGCAATGTTGCGAAGTTCAGGACGTAGCGCCGGATCGACATGCAGGCCCGTCGCCAGCAGGAGATGGTCAAAGATCAGGACCCCCTGCGGTGTCTCCACCTCGACCCCATCCTTCACCTCGCGCACCGCAAGCCAGGGCGTGGCCGGACGCAAGCGAAAGCCTTGCATGGACAGCGCCGTCTCGAAACTGCGCAAGGGCGGCGGCTGGTCGGACCTGCGGAAAAACCGGGCGATCTGCCAGCGGGTCAGATCGGACAGTTCCGGAAAATGCGTCATCAATAACGGACTTTCCATGGCCCGAAGCGGGTTGGTCCGGGGCAATTTTTTGCGGCGAAAGCAAAGATCGACCGAGGTCGCCCCCGACTGCAAGGCCTTGATGGCGTTGTCGAAGGCGGACGCGCCATGGCCGAGCACGCCCACGCGCCGGCCCTTCAGCCGGGTAAAATCCACCGGTCCGTTGGTGTGGTCGTAACGGTGGCGGGGAAGCGCCTCGCCAATGAAGCCAGGCACCTGCCAGGCCCCTGCCCCGTCGAAACCGGTTGCCAGCACCACAGTGCGCGCCAGCCGCCGTTCGGTCCGGCCCCGGCACTCAGTCGTGACCGCCAGCAACGGGCCTTCCGGTGCGATCTCGATAACCCTGGTTTCATTGGCAATGCGAATGCCGAAGACCGAGGCATACCAGTCGAGATAGGCTTTCCAGTCGGTGCGGGGAATGCGCGGCAACGCCTGCCACGCCGCCTCTCCATAGCGGGTCTCGAACCAGCGGCGGACCGAGAGGTTGGCGACATTGAATTCGTTGCCGACCAGGGTTTTCGGCGTGCGCAATTCCTCCATCCGGGCAAAGGTCGTCCATGGACCCTCCTCCCCCGCCGGGGCGGCGTCGAACAGGCTGACGGAAAGCCCGTCCCAGATGAACTGTGCGGCAATGGTGATCCCGGACTGACCGCCACCGACAATAGCGACGTCATCGACGGGCAGACCGGTCTCAGTGGCAAGGGGCGGCGACCAGGGCGCGGCTGGAAAGCCGAGAAGCGCCAGATCGGCACGGGCGGCCTCCGCAAGACGGTTCAAGGCAGGATCGGCATCAGGCATATCGTGCATAAGGCGTGGTCTCCTCGGCCATTTCCGGACGCCATGGATGACGCGTGCCGGACATGGGCAAACAGAAATTCAGAGAGGTGCCGGAACCGGCGTCCGGCGGCGGCGGCGAAGGAGTTCGCCGATGAAAACGATAAGCGCCGTCAGGCACAGCACCACGACCTGCATGGCATTGAGATCCGGCTTCAGCTCCCGGCGGAATTCGGAGGCGACGATCAGCGACAGCGGCTGGGTGCGTCCAGCCAGGAACATGGAAATGGTCAGATCGGCGAGCGACAGGATGACGCCGATCGAATAGGCAGCCCCGACTGCACCGCGAATTTGCGGAAAGGTGACGCGGCGAAAGGTCTGCCAGGGCGTCGCGCCCAGATCGCGCGCCGCCTCTTCCAGCCGCGGATCGAGCCGCACCAGCACCGCCGCAATGATGGTGGTGGTGAAGGGAATGGCAACGAGCGTCTGGGCAGCAATCAGTGCGGCAGCACCGCGTCCAAGCCCGGCCCAGCTCAACAGCATGGCCTGGGAAATCGACAGAACCGTCTTCGGCACGAGAAAGGGGATGACCAGCAGAGCGATAAACACCACCCGTCCCCGCAGGCGCGGCGCGGTCAGCGCCAGCGCCGCCAGGAGACCGATCAGCGCCGAGAGCATGCCAACGGGCTGCGAAATCAGAAAGCTTGTCAGGAACCCGCTGCGAAAGGCGGCATTGCCCGCCAGTTCGCGATACCAGTCGAGCGTAAAGCCTTGCAGGGGAAAGGCCATCAGCGCCGAACTGTTGAAGGAAAACAGCGATAGAACCGCAATCGGCAGATAGAAAAAGGCAAGAGCCAGCGTGAGGGCGACGGCAGCGGCGCGGTTCATCGCAAACCTCCGCGAAAGACGGCCCGCGCACCCTTCAACTGCAAGACGGCAAATGACATGGCGGTGGCGCAGGCGAGAAGCACCAGCAAAAGACTGAGCGACAGCGCCGAGGCGAGCGGCCAGTCGAAGGCCGTGCCGAACAGGTTGTCGATCATGCTCATCGGCGTGACGCCGGACGGCCCGCCGAGCAGGCTCGGTGTCAGCATGTCGCCTGCGGCCAGTGCGAAGACGGCAAAGAGTCCGACCGAAAGGCCGGGTGTCGTCAGCGGCAGGATCACCCTCAGAAAGGCATGGAGAGGCCGTGCACCAAGATCACGCGCCGCTTCGATCAGCCGCCGGTCCACGAGCTCGATCGACAGCCAGACGGGCAGCACCATGAAGGGCAGCGTATTGTAGAGAAGCACCAGATGGGTGGTGAGCGGCGTAAACAGCAGGAATTTCAGCGGCGCATCGATCAAACCCAGCCATTTCAGCAGGGCATTGACCAGCCCTTCCGAGCCCAGCACCACGCGCCAGGCGTAAATGCGCACGATCTCGCCGGTATAGAGCGGTGTCAGCAATATGACGCTCGCCACACCTTTCCAGGCGGGGGTGAGCGAGGCGATGGCAAGTGCAATCGGATAGCCGGCACAGGCCGCGAGACAGGCGGTCCCAAGTCCGAAAACCACCGCCTTGCCGATGAGAAAGGCAAAGACCGGTTTCGTCACCATTTGCGACCAGGCTTCCAGCGAAAAGCCCGGCACCATGACGAAGGCGTCCATATCCACGGTGAAAACGCTGAACACCAGCAGCAAGGCCAATGGCAGCAGGCAACCGGCCAGCAGCACGGCGATCACCGGAACGGCAAGCTGGGCGCGATGAAAAGCCGGGATCATGCGCCAACCCTCGTGATGAAGGCACGCCCGGGATCGAGACCGATGGCAACCGTCTCGCCCAGGCCGGGCGGTATCTGGGCCGTAAGACGCAGGATAATCCCCGCACATTCGGCTTCGACCAGATAGGTGTTGCCCTGGTAGACGACGTGGCGGACGGTGCCCTGCCATTCGACAGGTGAGCGCCGGTCACGCACCTCGGCGCACAGAGCCATATGTTCGGGACGCAGAACGAGAAGGGCAGCATCTCCAGACGCAACACCTTCGATCACCGGGGCATTGATGATCCCCAACGAAGTCTCGATGGCGGCCATGCCGTCTCTTGCGTCGACGGTGGTCAACGTTCCGGGAACCAGGGTTGCGGAGCCGATGAAATCGGCCACGAAGCCATTGGCCGGACGGGCATAAAGCGTGGCCGGATCCGCGCGCTGGACAATCCGCCCCCGGTTCATCACCACCACGATATCGGAGAGCGCGAACGCCTCTTCCTGGTCGTGGGTGACATAGACGAAGGCAATACCGAGCCGCTTTTGCAGGTCCTTGAGTTCGATCTGCAGATGGCTGCGCATCTTGCGATCCAGCGCCGAAAGCGGCTCATCAAGCAGCAGGAGATGCGGCTCCGCGACCATGGCGCGGGCAACGGCCACCCGCTGTTGCTGGCCGCCGGAGAGCTGGTAGGGATAGCGATCTGCGAATTCCGCCATATGGACCGTCTCCAATGCCCTCAGCACCTTTGGCGCAGGATCAGGCGATCTGCGCCGCAGCGTCAGCGAGAAGGCGACATTTTCAAAGACGGTCAGATGCGGAAACAGGGCATAGTTCTGGAAGACGGTGTTCACCGGCCGCCGCTCCGGCGGCACATCGATCAACGAGCGGCCATCGAGCACGAGCGAGCCGGAATCCGGCCTCTCGAAACCAGCGATCATTCTGAGGATTGTCGTCTTGCCGCAGCCGGAAGGGCCCAGAAAGGTGGTGAAGGCGCGTTCTGGAATATCGAGATCGACGCCATCGACCGCACGGCTGCGTCCATAGGTCTTGACGAGACCCCGCGCCGTCAGAAGCGGCGGCGGGGAGAGCATGGCGGTCGAGGGCAGGACACCGTGCATCGATCAGCTTGCCTTGACTTCGTTCCAGATCTTCAGCCAGTCGGAATAATTGTCGGGCGCGACCGGCCACATGAAGCTCTTCATCACATCCATGTCGTCGATGAAGATCGTCGCCTGTTCTTCTTTGCTCAACTGGTCACGAATTACCGAAGAGGTTGTCGCGTAATTGCCGATTTTCGCAATCGCGCTGGCATAGGTCGGGCCAAGCAGGTAATCCACGAACTTGTAGGCAACCTCCGCCTTGTCTTCCGGCAGATTGGCCGGCATGGCAAAGCAGTCGCACCAGCCCATCACGCCTGCCTTCGGCTTTGCCATGCCCATCGGCAGCTTGGCGCGCAATTCATCATAGGGAACGCGCCAGGAGAAGGCGCAAGCCACCTCCCCCGTGGCGAAGAGATTGGTGAGGTCACCAATGGTCTGCCAGTAGGTGCGCAGGAGTGGCTTCTGGGTGATCAGCAGCTTCTTCGCCTCCGCCAGCTCCTTGGCGTCCATGGTGAAGACCTTGTCACGCGAGACACCGGCGACCAGACCGGCAATGGCGATGGATTCCAGCGCATAATCGCGCATGGCCAGCTGACCGGCATATTTCTTATCGAAAAGGGTCGTGTAGTCCGGCTCCTTATCGAGCTTGTCGGTGCGGTAGACGATGGGATTGAGACCCCAGAGATAGGGAATGGCGAAGGTATCGCCGCCCTCGTTCTGCACCTTCTTCGTGGTTTTGAACACGTCATACATTTTGGCGCTGTTTGGCACCTTGGACATGTCGAGCTTTTTCAGAAGCCCGGCCTTGATGTAGCGCCAGCTGCCGTTGAGAGACGGGTTGATCATGTCCCAATCGGCGGCAGATCCGGTCTTCAGCGCCGCAAACTGCGCATCCTCGCTGGAGAGATAGGAGAGCTTGATGGCCGTGCCCGTTTCCTTCTGGAAAGGGGCCACATATTCGGGATGGCCGTTGGAATCCCAGGTCGCCCAGACCATTTCCGAAACGGCGGCTTGTGCCGATCCCACCCGGCCCATCAGGCCTGCGGCCGTTCCCGCCGCCATGGTCGCCAGGAGATTGCGTCTTGTCATCGTGAAGGCCATCGCGCTGTTCCCGTCTTATGTTTGTTGCATTGCACATAGTGTGCGAAATTTGCGGCGCGATGCCTATAACGTGGACGCAATAGTCTATATTGCCTTTCCGGATGGCATCGGTTCATGGCCACAGATCAGCGCCTCATCCAAAGGCGAGGGCGGCAGGGGTGGTAGCACCATATCCTCTAGCGCCCGCATGCGAGCGGCCACGGTCTTGATCATGCCGCGCAGCCAGATCTGCGCCGGCGAATGGTGCTTACGGTCGTGCCAGAGCATGTAGAAATGCATGCGTCCCAGTTCCTCCGGCGCATCGAGCACCGCGAAAGGAAAGGTCTGCGCCACCTGCTCGGCAAAATGCCGCCCTGTGGTGAAGACGAGATCGGACTGGGCCAGCACGTAAGGCGCGATGGCATATTCGGGAACCGTGGCCCTGATCCGGCGCTTCTTGCCAAGCTCGATCAGCCGCCCATCGATCGGGCTCAGATGCGCATGCCGCTCCGATGTCGGAGAAAGATGATTTTCCTTGAGATAGTCCGCCAGCGTGATGCGGCCACGGCGGCCCGCAAACCGGTGGTTAGGCCGCACAAGGCAGACGATATCCGTGGTTAGAATCGGCGAGAGCCGAAGATGCTGCGGCGGACGCGGCCAGTTGCCGATCACGGCATCGATGGTGCCATCGGCAAGGCCGGAGAGGAGATCATGCTCATCCGGCATGGGGGAAACATCGAGGCTGATATGGGGCGCCAGCTCGGCAAGGGAACTGACCAGCGGCGGCAGGAAAACCGTGCCGAGACAATTGGTGGCAACGATGCGGAATTTGGTTTCCGCCGTTTTCGGATCGAAGCGCGCCCTTTCGCCCAGGCTGCTGTCGATCTGATGAAGAATGCCCTCCAGCGCCTCGCGCAGGGCAAGGCCCCGGTCCGTCGGCACCAGCGCACTGCCGGAGCGGACCAGCAAGGGATCGTTGAACATGTCCCGCAATCGCTTCAGCGTCAGGCTGACGGTGGGCTGCGCCTGCCCGAGAAAATCGGCGGTGCGGGAAACGCTGCATTCGGTGAGAAGAAGGAGAAGCGTCCGCATCAGACGGACATCGAGGCTGCCGATATCATGCGCTGTCATGTCTTGCCTCCACATGATGGGACTGTGGATTGATGAAACGCAATTACCGTGCCAGTCGCCGAAGATGTCCAGAACTGCGCAAAGGGGTTTTCAGGCCGAGCCCCCAGCCAGAACGGGGATCATCGAGCGCACATGCGCATCGATCCGCTCCAGCACTTTTTCCGGAATGACGGCACGTTCGGGAAGGGTCCACCAAAGCTGGTCGACACGCTCCACGGTCTCGGCCACCGTGTTCAGCACCGCAGCCTCCGGTAGCCGGGCGCGGTTGGCAAAGATTTTCCATCGCGGCAGCGTCAGCCCCTTGAACGCGCGCTCCCCGGCAAGCGACAGGGCCATCCGGTCGGCGGGGAAATAGGGAACGGTTGAAAGCACGTCATAAACAGGCGCCAATTGCGGGGCGCTGCCATTCCCGCGATAGATCAGCGACCAGTTCTTGAGGTGCATGTCGCCATTGCCGGTGATGACGGCAAGGGTCAGCCGGCGAACGAATTCGAGCGCGGCGGGCACGGAGACGGCAACGGCGAGCGCCGCCGCGATATCGTGATAGGCCGCGCCCTCATATTTGCGGGAGGGATAGATGCCGAAGACCTGGGCAAAATCCTCGATATGGATGCGCTCGCCTGCCGCCCCGCGATCGAAGCGTCTGACCAGCAGCACTTTTCCATCCGACAGGGTCTGAAACTCCTGGGGAATGCCCTCGAATTCCGACTGTTCGACCAGTTCCCGCTCCGGCACCTCCATGCCAAGAGCGGCGGCGAGCGCCAGATTGGCATATTCGTTTTCCGACACAGCCGGAAACGACGTGGAGGGAAACTTGGCGATATAGGATCCCTGTTCGTCCCCGAGCGGCAGGGTCAGACCGCCGCCCTTGCCGGTATTCTTGATCACCGAGAGCTTCATCTGCACGCCCGCAAGCGAAAACCGCGCCTTCGGTCTTTCCGGCAGCCTGTTGGCGGCAGGCGGCCCCCTGTCTCCCTCCGGCACCACCCGCACGGCTCCCGGCAGGTCCGAACCGAGGGCGGCCAGCAGGTCGAAATCGTTTCCAGCGCGCACCTGACCGGCATGGTGCTTCTCCATCGCCTCGCGTAGCTTATCCTCGGGAAGAAGATTGGCGAAAAAGGCAGGCAGCGCCCGGGCCACCGGCTTCGGATCCTTGCGCAACCCGCCCGTGGCCGCACGAAACGAAAGACTGAGCACCGGCAGACCGCCCGTGGCGCGGTAGCGATCCTCGAAGCTGAAAGCGTTGAAATCTCCCGGTGTGCGAACAATCGTGCCGACCTTGCAATCGTTCAGCAAAACCTGGAGCGTAGAAATGGACCGGGGATCAGCCATCGGCCTCTCCGTCCGACGACACCATGAAGGCGGGCAGGTCTTCGGCGTCGTCCTGCGGTTGCAGCAGCGCATGCACCGCAGGCACCAGCGACTGGGGCACCAGCATCAGTTCCAACCCCAGCGCGCGGGCGATATTGATGAGGGTGGTGGCGCGGGCCGCCGTACTGCCGGCCTCGATTTCGCGGTAGCGCGGGCGCGACAGGCCCGCCATCTCGGCCACGTGCTCCTGCGTCAGGCCCAGCGTCTTGCGCCGCGCCTTCAAAGCCTGCCCCATATCCAGCAGACTGGCGGAACCCGCCTCCATTTTGATCTCCAGGCATATCATTTTCGTTGAAATGATATGCTTACATATCTTAATGGCTCCACGCCGTCAATAAATGATATCCAAACAGATCACTTTTGAGGAAATGATCTTGAAACATATCTTTTTGATATGGCCTTTCAGTGTTCCGTCCTGGGGAAGAGCCCTGATGGCCTGAAGAGGAATAAAGAGAGCGCTGCCACGAAACGCGGAAACGCTCCCAGCAGGATCGAAGGACACCCTTAAACCATGGCGTTGAAGGTTTCGGCAATCCAGTCGGCAATATAATCGCGCAAAATCGTGCCGTTGTCGGCCCCGCAATGCTCCACCTCAAAATCATCGGTGGTGGTGATGAACAGTTCGCGCTTCGGACTGTTGATGGCCTGATCGTAGCTCTGATGCGCGTATTCCAGCGGAATTTGCCGGTCACCAGCGCCGTGGGTAATGAGGAAGGGCACCTTGATCTTTTCCACCACGCCGTTGAGGTTCATGGCGGGCGCCCAGTCCATGAAGTCCTCGATGGTGTTCTTGCCGAACACCCACATCACATGGTCCCAGTAATGCGGCACCGGGCGGTCGCCTTCGCGGGCCATGCGCCGTTTCTGCATTTCGCCCCAGTTATGGTTGGCGCCCATGACGGCGCACAGCGCAAAGCGTGGCTCCATGGCCGCCGCGCGCGGCGCGAAATAACCGCCGAGCGAAAGACCGAACATGCCGATACGGCTGGTATCGACATCCTGACGCGTCAGAAGATAGTCGAGCGCGGCGGAGGCCCAGGCCTCGCTGTCATGACGGCCAACGAGACCGCGCTTGCGCAAGGCCTCGCCCGTGCCGGGCTGGTCGATCACCAGCGTCGAGATGCCGCGCAGCCGGAAGGCTTCCGGATTGCCGGCGCCATAAATCTGCTCCTTCATCGAATCCAGTCCGTTGCAGGAGACGAGACAGGGCGCGGGTCTACCATCGGCGCCCGGGGCGGCCTTGACGAAGAGCGCCGGATAGCTCATGCCCTCATAGGGGATTTCGACGAATTCGACGCCGGTTTCCTGCAGTTCCATGCCCTTGCGGAAATAGGTGAGGCCATCGCCATAAGCCTGCCATCGCGGTGCGTAATCGCGGCTTTGCATGCGCTCGGCGCACAGCAGATAGCCGGCGGCGCGCTGGTATTTGATACCGGCGGAACGCTTCCAGCCGCGCGCCAGATCGCGCTCGGCCATGGCCAGCACCTTATCTGCGACCGCAAGCCAGGACTCGAAAAATTGCGCCGTTCCGGCATCCTCGCCACGGGCGGCGGCCTCGCGGATCGGCTTGCAGGCCGCATCGATCTCCCCGATATTGCCGCCGCACATCAGCGCCAGATTGGTGGAGAGGTTCCAGATATAGTTTCCGGGAAAGGGTTCGTACATGGTTCACTCCCTGTCGCCACTCCGGCAGGCGCAAGGCCCGGATCGGCGCATCAATGATAAGGTCAGTCAGCCGTCCAGCCGCCGTCGATGACGATGGAGGTGCCAGTGATCAGGGCGGCGGCATCCGAGGCCAGAAACACCACCGCCCCCATAATGTCTTCCACCTGTCCGAGACGGCCGAGCTTGATCCGGGACAGGACGCTGTCGAGAAACGCCCTGTTCTCGAAGAACGGCTTCGTCATCGGCGTTTCGATAAAGGTGGGCGCGATGGTATTCGAGCGGATGCCATGCGCCGCAAGATCGAGCGCGAAGGCCTTGTTCATGCCTTCGAGCCCCCATTTCGAGGCGCAGTAAAGCGAGCGGTTCGGCCCGCCCACATGGCCCATCTGCGAGCCCATATGGATCAGCGATCCCTTGATGCCCTTGCCGATCATCGATTTCGCCACCGCGCGGGCCACAAAGAACGCAGCCTTCAGGTTGAGATCGAGAACGGCGTCATAATCCTCTTCCGTCACCTCCCAGAGCGGCTTTGGCCTGTTGGTGCCGGCATTGTTGAAGAGAATATCGAACGGTTGCTGCCCGGCCAGGGTCGCTTCCAGACGGCCGAGATCGGTCACATCGAGGATCAGCGCCTCGGCGGAACCTCCGGCGGTCCGGATCGCTTCGCTCACCGCGCCGATCTCATCGCCGCTGCGGGCCGCCAGCACCACATGGGCGCCAGCCTCGGCGAGCGCCGCCGCCGCCGCCACGCCGAGCCCCCGTCCCGCCCCGGTGACAAGCGCCCGCTTGCCACCGAGGCGGAAGGACGGTGTGCTTGGGAGGACAGCCACCGTCATGCCAGTTCTTCTGCCCGGCCCGCATAGGCGACATTGTCACCGCCATAGCGCCGCACCCGGAGATTGGCCTGCTCGCCATGGCCGGAAAAGCCCTCGAGATCGCAAAGGCGCGAGCAGTAACGGCCGATCATCGCGGAGGCTTCGTCGGTGAGCACTTTCTGGTAGGTGCAGGTCTTCAGGAACTTGCCCACCCACAGGCCGCCGGTGTAGCGCGCCGCCTTTTTCGTCGGCAGGGTGTGGTTGGTGCCGATCACCTTGTCACCATAGGCGACATTGGTGCGAGGACCGAGGAAAAGCGCGCCGTAATTGGTCATGTTGGCCAGGAAATAATCCGGATCGCGGGTCATGACCTGCACATGTTCCGAGGCGATGTCATCGGCGATGCGGACCATCTCCTCGTCCGATTCCGCCACGATCACCTGCCCGAACGTTCCCCAGGATTTGCGGGCGATCTCCGCCGTCGGCAGGATCTCCAGCAGCCGGTCGATTTCGGCCAGCGTATCGCGGGCAAGCTTTTCCGAGGTGGTCAGCAGGATGGCCGGACTGTCCGGCCCGTGCTCGGCCTGCCCCAAAAGATCGGTGGCGCAGATCTCGCCGTCGACGCTGTCATCGGCAATCACCAGCGTTTCCGTCGGACCGGCAAAGAGGTCGATACCGACCCGACCGAAAAGCTGGCGCTTGGCTTCCGCGACAAAGGCATTGCCGGGGCCGACCAGCATGTCGACCGGCGCAATCGAGGCCGTACCAAGCGCCATGGCGCCGACGGCCTGAATGCCGCCCAGCGCATAGATCTCGTCTGCGCCCGCCAGATGTTGCGCCGCGACGATGGCGGGGGCAAGACCACCCTTATAGGGCGGTGCGCAGGTGATGACGCGCGGCACGCCCGCCACCTTGGCGGTGATGACCGACATATGAGCCGAGGCGAGCAGCGGATATTTGCCACCCGGCACATAGCAGCCCGCCGCCTGAACAGGCACGTTCTTGTGACCGAGCACGATGCCCGGCAAGGTTTCCACCTCGACATCGCGCAGGGCCTCGCGCTGGACACGGGCAAAATTGCGCACCTGTTGCTGGGCGAATTCAATATCGGCGATATCACGCTTCGACAGCTTGTTCAGGCATTCCTCGATCTCGCTCTCGGAGAGGCGATAATCCTCGCGATCCCATCCGTCAAACTTGACGGACAATTCGCGCACGGCGGCATCGCCGCGCTTTTCGATATCCGCCAACGTCGCCTCCACGACCTCGCGCACCTTGCGATCCTGATCCGCGACTGCAGATGCCTCGGCGCCGCGCTTCAACCACTGGGCCATGCCGGGTTTCTCCTCCTGTTATCGATGGGGCAGGCTTACAATTAATTGGTCGTTCGTACAAACAAGAGCTTTCGATAGCGGCTATCGATCAAGCCGATAGATGCCGTAGCGCTTGCGACAATCCTGGAACTGATTTATTGGTCGTACAACTAACCAATGATGTTTACGGGAGGATGCGGTGAAAACAGTGATCATCGGCGCACAGGGCTTTGTCGGCCAGCGCCTGGCAACGCAATTGCTGGCCGATGAGGCCGCCGGCCCCCTGGTTCTGATCGACCGGATAGACCCTGCGGAAGAGCGCCAAGACCCTCGCCTGACCACGATTGCAGGCGATTTCGCTGATCCCGACCTGTTCGATACCCATATCGCCGGCGCCTCGACGGTCTACCTTCTCGCCTCCATTCTCGGCGGCGCCGCCGAGGCCAATTACGCCTTGGCGCGCAGTGTCAATCTCGATGCGACGCTGACCCTGATCGAGCGTTTGCGCGATCTCAACCCGGAGACCCGGCTGGTCTTTGCTTCCACCATTGCCGTTTACGCCAAGCCCATGCCTTCACTGGTCACGGATGCGACCCCGACCGGCCCCACCATGGTTTATGGCGCGCAGAAGCTGATGATGGAGGTGGCGATCGCCAATTTCGCAGCGCGCGGCTGGCTGGATGGCGTTTCGCTGCGTCTTTCCGGCGTGATGGCACGGGACGGCGCCGATGCCCGGCTGAAATCGGCCTTCATGAGCCGGGTCTTTTACGCGGTCATGCGCGGGGAAGATATCGTTCTGCCGGTGCATCCCCATTCCCGCACATGGCTGACCTCGGTCGATACCGCCGCCGCGAATTTCCGGCATGCGGGTCAACTCTTATCGTCGAGCCTTGGAACCGCAAGGGCTTTCACGCTGCCCGCGCTCTGCCTCTCCTTCGAGGAACTGGTCGAGGCCCTGTTCCGGCGGTTTCCGGAGAGCCGCTCGAAGGTGAGCTATGAGCCGGAAGAGGAACTGGTGGCTCTGTTCGGCTCCTACCCGTCGCTGGCCACCGAAACTGCGGATCATCTGGGCTTTTTCCGGGATGCCGATGCCGATGCCCTGGTGGCACGTTCATTTTGATCTTTGTATTTGATGGAGGAGGAGTTCATGAAACTGGCAAGTTTGAAGGATGGCAGCCCGGATGGCAGGCTCCATATCGTCAGCCGCGACCTGACGCGGGCCATTCCCGCCCCCGGTGTCGCCACCCTGCAGCAGTTGATGGAAGACTGGGAAGCGCTCGCCCCTGCCCTGATCGAGGACTATGGGCGGCTGAATGATGGCGCCCTGGCCGAGGCCATCCCCTTCGATCCCGCCGAGGCGATGGCCCCCATGCCGCGCGCCTGGCAATGGCTCGACGGCTCCGCCTTCGATAGCCACGGCGATCTGATGGATACCGTCCTAGGCATCAAGAAGGAAAAGACCGGCCGCCCCTTGATGTATCAGGGTGTTTCCGACCGGTTCCTCGGTCCAAAGGAGATAGCAACCTTTCCATCAGAAGGCGACGATATCGATTTCGAGGGCGAATTCGGTGTGATCACCGACCGTGTGCCGCTTGGAACCGCGCCGGATGCCGCCATGCGCCACATCCGTCTGCTGGTACAGATCAATGACTGGTCGCTGCGCCGCCTTGCACCGATCGAAATGAAGACCGGCTTTGGCTGGGTGCAGGCAAAACCGCCCTGCTCCATGGCCCCGGTGGCCGTCACGCCGGACGAGTTGGGCGGTTCATGGCACGATGGCAGGATCGATCTCAATCTCGTCGTGCACTGGAACGGCAAGCAGTTCGGCGCGGCCAATGGTGCCGCGATGAGTTGCGGTTTCCATGATCTGGTGGCCCACGCCGCTTATTCGCGCCATCTCGTCGCCGGCACGGTGATCGGCTCGGGCACGGTTTCCAACAAGACCTATCGCGAGGTCGGCTCCAGTTGCATCGCCGAGCGGCGGGGCATCGAAATCATCGACCAGGGTGCTCCGAAAACCGCCTTCATGCGCTTTGGCGACACGGTGCGTATGGAAGCGCGCCTGCCGGACGGTCAGGTACTGTTCGGAGCCATCGAGCAGCAGATTGCCAAGGCCTGATAGGGCAACTCCAGACATCGTCACGCTCCCAAATCTTCGGAGCGTGACGATCACCCTGCGAAGATGCTCACGCATCCTCGCTGTGAAAAGATTTCGAATATCTCAACGGCGTCAGAGGTTTGAGATAGTCGAAAATAGAATGCGAACTGCCATTTTCAATGACTTTTCGTAGGCGGCTGTGCCTTTTGCAGTCCTCTCAAACCTGAAGACGCCGCCCTACAAGGTCTTGAGATAGGCGATGAGGGCAGCTTTCTCATCCGGCTTCAAAGCCGGACCGATCACGCCGGGTCCTGGTGTGTCGCTGAATTCGTGCCCCGCATTGCTGTTTCCCGGCTTGGAGGTATCGAACTTGAAACCACCGGATAGTTCTTCCGTCCGATAGCCCAGTTTTTCCGGGTCATACTCGCGATTGCCAAGCCAGAAGGTTTTCGGCCGGTCTTTTACCGGGGAAAGCAGGGCGTCGATGGTGGGCACCGATCCATTGTGCAGGAAGGGCGGCGTTGCCCAGATGCCATCAAGCGGTCTGGCTTTGTACTTGAGCGGCGCCTGGATTTCGTTGGGACGGTTCCCGTTCATGATGTCCCGGCGCTCCGGCGGCACAGGCGGCGTCTGGGAATCGTACCAGCGGGCCGTCGTTTTCTCTACAAGCTGGCCAAGCGCCAGACCGAAGGAATCGGTGTTGATCCCAAGTTCGGGGGGCAGTTTGACCTTCCGGTCGGCCATGCCTTGCGCTTGCGCCGGATCCGTACCGATTTCATCGATCGGGATGATGGTCATGCGAAGATAGCGTTCGCCAGCGGCATTCGCGCCCGTCCAATGCTTCTGATCCCAGAACCCCTCACTGCCAACGGGCGGCAGATGGCAGCTTTGGCAACGGCTTGCGTAGAGCGCCGCCCCTTTGTTGGCAAGCTCCGCATTGATCGGACCGAGCAGATCGGTGGGCCAGCGAGGCGCAAGCAAGCCTGTGAAGCCGGTCTCTGCGGTGGGTTGCTTGCCCGCCAACTGCTGCTCCATTTCAAAAACGCTTTCGACATTGACCGTCGATGCAAAGAGCGGCTGCTTGGGGTTGGTCAGGTTGATGAGGGCGCGCACACCCAGCGCTTCTCCGGCATTGCGCACCATGGGCTGCATGATCGAGGCGTTATACTGCACCCAGTCAAACCAGGAGGTGTTCCAGATATGCGGGTAAGCAACCGGTGCGGATTGCGCGGCGTAATTGTCCGGTTGCATAAGATCGAGCGCGAAAACCTGGTTGCCGATCCGGTTGAGCGCGTCCAGGCGGCCGAACCCTTCCTCAATGCTTTTGGCGGCGACCTTCTTGTCGAGATTGACTTCGATCTCCCCGTTGGCAAGCGCCTGTTCAAGCTGTTTCTTCAGTTGGGCCTTGGCGCTGTCGTCAGCCTCCGGCCCCAGCACCTTTGCAGCGAAGCGATCGAAACGGAAGGGCGCATAGCGGGTGAACAACAGAGCCAGTCCCGCTGCCTTGCGGAATTTTCCGAGATCGGTGAGCGCGGATCCGCCATCGATCATCACGGCGGTGCCCTTATAGGTCAGGCGGCCGGTATGACAGGCAGCACAGGTAAGGCCAATGGTCGTGAGGGCCTTGCCATTGGCCGGATTGATCCAGGGCTCAGCGTTTGTGGGATCCACGAAGTTGCCACCACGGGCAAAACCGACGGGAAGACCGGAGGAATTTCCCGTGATGAAGCCGAAACGGTCGAGATAGTCATCGGACAGGAAGGGCGGTCCCGCAGTGAGCGTGAACGTCGGCTGCTCCAAAGCTGAAAGCCATTCATAGGGCATGGAAAAGGTCACCGTGCCCTGATCGGCGTGATGCATCCACTCGCTTTGCGAAGGAGACCAGTTCTGATCGAGCCAGGTGACCTTGGCGACCTTCGGATAATCCGGCAGATCGACGCTTAACATCCGTACCAGATAATAAATGCCGGCAGCGGCCAGCACCACGATCCCGAGCAGGATCGGCCACAGTCGTCGCATCGTTTCACCCCCAAACCTTGAAAACGCCCGTTTCAACGCAGCGCAGTTTTCTCCAATCATGCGAGGTGTCGACACGGCATCCCGAACCGCTTGCGCGCCCAGCCGGTCACGCAAAGGCTGACAGATAGGCATGCGCAGGAAGCCCGGCGCGATCCCTCTGTCTCCCCAACCCCACGCCATGCAAGCATGAGATGATAAATCGCGCAAGATGTGTGACCCAGGGTGGCATTCAATTTTTGATCGGGCGCCGTGGCTGCGCGAATTTCCATGCTCTATTTTGGAACCATATGCCGCCAGTCCAATCGCTCAGAACGTCACCTTCATCCCGATTTCATAACTGTCGCCGCGCGCTGGAACCGAGGTTGACGGCGCATAAGCCCCGGACCAACCATCGCCGAGCTTGAAGCCGCTATCCCATCCCGCCAGCAGGCTGACCGACGGAGTCACGTGATATTCCATTTCCGCGGCATAGTTGTGCTGGCCATCCATGGCAACACCGAGCGCCAGTTTTTCCGTTCCGAAGTGAAGGTCGAGAATGAAATTCGTGTCCCCTTCTGCTGCGAAATAGGTGAAGCTGGCGCTTTTGAAATAGGGAATCCACTCCGGCTTCCAGGTAGCATTGATGATATGGCCGACAACCGGCGGAGACGCCGCCATGTATTGCCGTTCATAATTGAATTCCATATCGATCTCCGGCACCTTCACCGTGGCGCCAAGGCTATAGTCGCCAAGATTGGTGAAGCCGAGCCGACCGCTGATGACGCTCGTGAGGCTGTAGCTCAGAAAGCCTTCGAATTTCGGTGCGGGATCGCCCTCCAGCGTTTTCGTGTCCGCGCCGCTGTAATCGCCGTAGCGCAGGTCGGGATCATAATAGGCTTCCACGCGCAGCGGCCCGATGTCGTTATGATAGAAGAAATAGTCAGCCGCGTTGACCGATGTCGGACCGGCGGCCAGAATGACCACAGTGCCGCCCACGCAACGCCATGTGCCGGGCACCCAGGGGTGAATATTGACGGAGCCCAGATTGCCCACATCGCCATCCGTCCAGGGAAACCCCATGCCTGTACAGCGTGTATAGGTGGAATAGCCGAACTCACCCCATTCATGCAGATCGAGCGACAATTCGACATCGGCAATATCATTCACGTCTATGGGCAGTTCATGATGGTCGCTGCGCAGGTAAAGCGATCCCTTGTAGTGAAAGGTCGCTCCCTCCAGTTCCTGCTTTCCCTCAGCCTTGAGATTCAGGATTTCTGTCCACGGCCTGCCGGAATAGGTAGTATTGCCATAAGTGGCGATGATCTCACCGCTGATGGTCAGAGTATCGCTCTTTGGAAGCCCCAGAAGGTTGTTGGCATCCTCGGCTTTCGCGGCATGAGCGAAGGTCAGCGCCACGAGGGCGGCAGGCATGAGATATTTCACGATTGTTTCCCCCTCAGGAAAAAATGCAAATCCTCCCGACCGGATCGATACCGATCCGGTCCCACTGATCTTGAATGCGGAGGTTGTTCAGGCTTCTGCCTGTGATCTTCAGGAAGAGCCGCCCCCAGCTCTTCCTGAACAGGATCCATTCATCAGGCCTATTTCGCCGCCGAAAGCCTCTCCTTCGGCACGGCGGTGACATCCGGCTGTGAACGCGATGGCAATGTGACGATCGCGCTGCCTTCTTCCCAGATCTGGCCATCGAGATTCTCGATCCACCAGACCAGCTCCACCTCATGCGCGCCGTTGGTGATGCGCTTGCCGGTCACTTCGGATTTGACGAGCGCCACGTCCTTGGTCAGGCCATGCACGGAGACATGGGCACCCGCCATGCCCGGCAGATGGCCGACGAAATGCTTCGCTGCCGGATTGGGCATGACGGGCATGCCGCCCTGCCAATGGGCCCGCGGGTCCATGATCGCCCAGGAAATGGTCTTGAGCCAGCCGTCATCCCCCATCCAGTTGGTCAGGTGGCGGACGGCATAATCGCGGCCCGTAAAATTGACGAGAGCGGCACGCTTGACCTTCTCCTTATGAATCTCGGCGGTATTGACTTCGCCAGGGCGCGGCGCCGGCGGCGGTGCGCCCTTGATCACCGGCAGGGGCGGAAATTTCGGGCGCTCCAGATTGGGATCCTTCAGCCGCCAGATACCATCGACAGGATTGCGCACGAGATCGGCGAAGTTATCGCTCGCCATGATCTCCGGACGAATGCTGCGGCTGCCGCCGGATCCCATGCCCATGCCCCAGGTAGGGGTCGGACTTTCCTCGATCGGCCCGTCCAGGGTCCAGGCAGGTTTGTCGCCCACCTTCACATCTTCCCAGTAAAGCGGTGCGGCACCTTGAATATGCTCATGCGCCCAGACGGACTTTATGAAATCCCAATCCTTGTCGGTATAAACATGCTCCGGTCTCGCGGTCCAATCCGGCGCCTCCCACAATTGCGCAAAGGTCGGGTTGACGGGAGCCTTGCTGCGGTCTTTGTAGATGGACAGATGTTCCGTGACCCGGAAGGTCATGTCGGACACCTTCTGCTTCTTCTGATTGTAGATCGACGCCTGGCTCTCGATGGCGACGATCCGCCGCGTTCCGCCTGTGAGCGGCGTCAGATCAGTGACGTCCCGATGATTGATGACGATGAAGAGCCTGTCCCCCGCATAGACAGGCAGGTAATTGGTAACCGAGTGATTGAGATCGCTGACCAGCAGCTTGTCACGCGCCTCCGGAGGCCATGGCGTCATGACGGAATCGTCATGGGCTGCATAGGTCGGATAGGCAGGCACATCGCGATACCCTGCCTTTTGCGCCACCGCAGGGTCATGGCGAATGGGGTTGAGCGGATCGTATTTGTCATTCTGATAACGCAACCAGTCCGGCGTCACATCGACAATAGGGCCGAGGCCCGGCGTATCCGGCGGCAGCTTGCCCTTGACAAGCTTGTCCAAATCCAGTGGCGGACGCTCATTGATGGCCTTGTTCAGCGCCTTGTAGGCGGCCACCTTGTCCTTTTCGAAGCCGATATAGATGCCGGGTTTCAGAATCTCGAAATCCGTCCGGTCCAGCGCCCTCGGATCGAGACCCGCAGGCATGGACAAGGGGGAAACCTCGGAAAAGACCGAGGCCTGATCGATATCGTTTCTGAGCGGATCGGCCCGGACAAGCTGCGGCGCAGCAAGAAAGCTCGTCATCAAGAGACAAGCGGCCACACGGTTCTTTAAGTACATTCACTCCTCCTCCAAAAACTTCCAGAATATTTTCAAAACATAAAGTCATAAAATATATTTAGGTCATTCAATATTTAAATATTGTTTTCCCTAAAATAAGGGAAGACCACGCATACCGAGGGGCGCGATTAGCCGGTATGGAAATCGTTCTATGATAAAGTCTTTTTCTGGACCTACCGCGCTATGGACCAACGGCTGATCTTCGTACCGCCCAATACTGATACTTGGCAAAGCTTCGCCAGCAGTGGCATCGACCCCGTGGGTCGATGCCACGCATCAACGGCTAGGCCTTTGAAACCTATCAGCGATAGGGGGCTGCAATGGCCGCAATGGACTCGGCCATAAGCGACGCCTGTTGCTGTTTCGGCGCGCCGGTCATCTCCAACTCGCCGATCCTGAGCGAATTGTTGACCACAAGAGAGGTGCGCGGAATACGCCTGCTTTCAAAAGCAGCGAGCGCTTCGGAAATCGCAGCTTTCGCGGCAAGTTCCTCGCAAAGAACGATGGCGTCCTCGACGGCAGCCCCGGCACCGGAACCCAGATGCGGTGTCGTTGCATGCACCGCATCGCCGATCAGCACGACACGCCCGGTGCTCCAGCGGTCGGTCAGCAGAATGCTTTCCAGGGGACGATAGATGATCTCGGTCTGATCGTTGATCGTGTCCCGCAGCCTTGCGGCCTCGCCGCCAAACCCCGCCATCAGACCCTTGAGCAGGCCGGGAAGCTCGGCTTTTTCCCGCCATGGATTGTCCGGTACATGTTCAAGCAGATAGAGATACATCTTGTCCGGCGAACATAGTGAGAAGCCAAGCTTTACCTTGTCGCTCAGGAACATATGGCCGCATTCCCACCCTTCCGGAATGTCGAACAAGGCACGCCAGCAGGCCTGACCGGTGAAACGCGGTTTCGGCGCATCGGGAAAGATCATTGAACGGGTTTTCGAGAAAAGCCCGTCTGCGCCGATGACGAGGTCATAGCGGCCCTGGCCACCATCGGAGAACTGGACGTCGACGCCATCATCGTCCTGGGCAAGACCGGTCAGGCTCAGCCCGGTGCGAACATTGACCTCTGCGGCCTGCACGCGCGCCTTCATGATCGCATGCAGCACCGGGCGCAAGATCCCGCCTTCCGCAGGCACATCCGGGGAATAAAGGCGCGGCGAGGTGACCTTGGTCAAAACATCGCCGGACTGGCTGCACAGGATGAAGCTGTCATAACAATTGCCCTTGGCCATGATCTCTTCGGCAAGACCAAGATCGCACAGCGCCCTGAGCGTCAGCACCGAAAGGGTGATACCGGTGCCGTACACACCCCAGTTCGGATCTATATCGATGAGATCGACCTCGACCCCATGCGCCCGCAGCCGCATCGCCGCCGCCATGCCGCCGACCCCGCCGCCGACCACCAGAACCTTGTTGACCAAGGATATTTCGCTCATGAAACGCACTCCTTCCCAAATGTCCCGACCTGCCGCTTTCATGCCCCTTTCAGGGACACGCTCCTCATCGCGGGAAGATCCGACACTGCGTCTGTCTTTGCTCGCTCACCAGGCTTGAAACAGGTCACTTCTTTGCAGGCGTGCCCCTGATGGGCACGCCTATTTCCAGCCTTCCGCACCGCTGCTTTCGTTTTGCGGTACAAATTCCGGATGCAGCCTGAATTCCCATTTCTGGGCCTCTCCCAGGAATGCGGGAACCTTGTGCATCCAGGAATAGGTGCCGAACACCCGGTTCCATTCCCGCGGAATCCAGTTGTCATCGATGTAATCGCTGTCGGCGCCATATTCGGCCTCGCCACCGGCGGGGCATTCCAGATAGGAAAACAGCGCCGAGGCAATACGGTGACGGCCACTGCCCAGCGGACCGGTCGTCCAGCCCTTGCGCGTCATGTAATTGGTGCCGATCATCAGTTCATCGATGTCCTCGACGCCGAAATTGGTGTGGTGATAGATCGGATAGCCGGGCAGTGCCGGAAATTTCATGTCGATCAGGAACAGGTTGTGGTGCTCGTTGGCGCCGTCGCAGCGCAGATAGAAGCCCATGCCGACCTGTTCTTCCGACATGCGGAAATTCAGGTTGTCGCGATACCACTCATATTCCTCGCGCGGATTAGGCACGGCAAACACGGTATGGGTAATGGTTTTCGGCTTGGCGCGAATTTTCCATTTGCGCGGCGTGTTCAAACGGCTGATATGGCCGGGCGCATTGACGGGGTCCGGCGCATAGGTCACCTTCTTGCGATTGAACAGCCTCAGCGCGGATGGCAGACCGGCACCGGCGAGAAAATGCACCGTGCCGTCATTATCTACCCTGATCTCCTGACGCTTGGCCAGGCGGTCGGCCAGTTCGTCCAGGCTTTCCTGCGTATCGACACCCCAGACCACCTTCTTGACACCGGCGCCCTGATAAATGGATTTCGGCAGCACCGGATCGTCGATATGCCGCAGGATGACGTTTGAGCCCTCATCCAGCCGGTAATGGGTGTGCTCCTGATCGGCGCTTTTCTGCACCAGACCGAAATCATCGAAAAACACTGTGGACTTCGCCAGATCCTCGACGCCAAACAGCAAGGATTCTATGCCTGTAATCGCCATGATGTCATCTTTCCAAATCGATAAACATGCCGCCCGGCAAGCTGCCCGGCCGGTTAGAAGATTGCTTCAGGCGATGCCCTCCCGCCTCACATCTACTTATACAACCGACCAAACAATCTGAAAAATGGATTACCGAGATAGGATTTATCGGTGAGACCGATGGGTCTCACCACGCCGTGGCGCCACCGTCGATGGAGATGTCGGCCCCGGTGACATAACGCGCCTCGTCGGAACCGAGATAGACCGCCAGCCAGCCGATATCCTCCGGCGTTCCCAGCCGGTCGATCATCAGCTTGCTGCGCACCGCCGACATCATCGTTTCATTGCCGAGATGGCGCTCGGTTTCCTCGGTCAAGGTAAAGCCCGGGGCGATGGTATTGGCGCGAATGCCATGCCTGCCCCCCTCCATGGCCAGTTGCCGGGTCATGGAGAGCACGCCGCCTTTCCCCGCGCAATGGGCAAGCGCGGGCGAGGTGTCGAGCGCCACATGGGCATTGGCCGAGGAAAAATTGACGATCGAGCCACCTTCCGGCTTCATCAGCGGCCAGCAGGCGCGGGTGACCAGGAAAACCGTATCCAGTTCCCCGGCCAGCGTCTTTTTCCAGTCGGCAAACCGCATGTCCTCGAGCCAGGCGAAGACCACGATGGCCGCGGCATTGACCAGAATATGAACGGTTTCAAGCTTTTCCGCCGCCTCCCCTGCCAGCGAGGCGGCTCCCTCCTCCGTCGTCAGATCCGCCGCAACGACCGCCTCGAAGGACAGGCCAGCCGCCTTGGCCTCGGCCTGCAATTGCTGAAGTGCGGTTTCGTTGATGTCGCTTGCGATGACGCGTGCGCCCTGCGCGGCATAAAGCATGGCAATGCCCTTGCCGATGCCGCGCCCGGCGCCTGTGACCACGGCATGCTTGCCGCGCAGACGGTCGCCCTTCCAGGCCATTACAAGATCGGGTGTGTAGGAAAGGGTCATGCCGCCACCTGCTGGCTGAGGGTCATGGTGTTCAGCGTCTGCTGGCCAAGGCCGCTGACGGCAGTTTCAATGATATCGCCATCGCCGAGGGCCGGCAGGTCATCGAGAAGAGGCGTTCCAGCCGCACCGCAGCACAGGATATCGCCGGGGAAGAACTGGATGTCCTGCGAGAGGCGTGAAAGGCTGGCCGCCAGCGTCTCGCCGCGCCGGGCGAGGCTCGATGGAATCGTCACTTCGCCATTGACGGCAAGATTCATCTTCGCTGTCTCAATCTCGCCCGCAAAGGCTTTCGGCACGAACAGCGGACCGGTGGGCAGAAAGGACGGCTGGAATTTTCCAAGGCTCAACCGATCGTGCTTCCCCTGTAGCAGCGTCAGATCCGTCACCGTCAGATAGCCGGCAATAGCCGCCTGCGCCTCCTGGAGCGAACTTTGATAGGCAGGCTGACCGACGACGACGCCGATCTTCGCCTCGGCCACCACCTTGCCAGCGCGTCGTGGCAGCGGAATTTTCGCCTTCGGCCCGACGACCGAGGACACCAGGCGAGGCATGAAGGTCAGTTCACCCGCATCCGGCAGGCCCGTCAGTTCGGAAAGCACCTGACGGGGCGTGTCGATTGGCGCGCAAGGGGTGAGAAATTCCGAGGCGGTCAAGGCGCTGCGGAAATATTTCCCGGCCTTGGCATCGGCAAGGGCCGCCAAAGCCGCGCTCAGGGCAGCGAAATTATGGTCCCAGTTCTGCAAAAGCCCGAAAACGCTCTCCTTGCCCGTCAACGCCAGACCCAGCCGCGCGGCAAGTGGCGCAAGGGCTTCAACGGCAATGGCGGCATCATCGTCCAGCACCAGTGCGGGAAAGGCGGGACTGCCGCTTGTAGTGAACATGCCTAAAATAAACGGAATGGTTGTATCGTCTGCCATGATCCTGTCCTTCCTGAACAGCGGGGGCATTGCTGCCCTGCCGGATTGAAGTGGAGTGTGCGGTCAGCCTTCCACCGCAAGGCATTCGCCCTGCGGCACAGCCGGTTCGATGGTGTTCAAATCCGCCATGGTCCTGACCAGTTGCCGTCTGATCCACATCAGGCAATCATCGTTATCGTTGTAGCTATGCCACTGCAGGGTCTCGTGAATGGGCGGAATATCGAAGGGCGGCTTCATCAGCCTGAGGGGCATCATCCCGGCAAACACTTCCGCCAGGCGGCGATGCATCAGGGCAATACGCTCAGTGCCGACGACCAGAAACGGCAGGTTGGCATAGGTGGACGTCGATACTTCGACAATCCGGCTATTGCCGAAACGCTTGACGAACCAGCCTTCGAAATTGAGGGCGCTGAGCGTATGGGTGACCGCCGCATGCCGCATGTCCAGAAAATCCGCAAGAGACAGGTTTCCTTCCGGCACACGGCTGTTTTCTGTCCAGACGATTGCCCGGTAATCGTCGGAAAACAACAATTCGCTGGGATGATCCGGCGAAAGATAAATGTCCGGCATGGCCAGAAAATCCACGTCTCCGCGCTCCAGCGCCCCGCGCGGATCTTCAGAAGGCGGCAGGATCAGGAAGCTCAGCTCCGGCGCCATGGCCTTGATTTCACGTAGCGCGCCCGACAGGGCCACGATGGCCATATAATCGGAGGCGATGATCTTGATCTCGCGGCGAATGGTGGCCGGATCGAAATCGGGCCGCTTGATGACCGTGCCCTCCACCTGCATCAGCACGTTGCGCACGGCAGGCAGAAGTTCGCAGGCGCGCGGCGTCATGACCATGCCGCGCCCCATCTGCACCAGAAGATCGTCGTTGAAAAATTCCCGCAGGCGGGTCAGCGCACCGCTTGTCGCCGATTGGCTGAGACACAGCTTGTCTGCGGCCCGCGACACGTTGCGTTCCGTCAACAGACAGTCGAGCGTGACCAGCAGGTTGAGATCCAGTCCCTTGAAACGCATGGTTTCCTCCCCCTCACCAGGCCGCCGATGGCTCCTCCTCCATCGGCGATGGTCCAAGTTATTGTTTTGAAACATGTCCGGAGAAAATTGCCAAAACACCTTTTCCGGAAACGCTTTAACCGATTGTTTTACGGCACAACATTTCGCCGATCAAGATTGACGACAGCACACTTTCGCTATTTAATTGGTCGACCAATCAAAAAATGTCAATGGAGGAAGGAATGAATGAGCCACTGCTTGCGGAAGCAACCGCGCATCATGTCTGCATCAGCGTCGGTGACCGGGACGCCGCCGCGCAATGGTGGCATAAACTGTTCGGCTTTGAGCAGGAATTCACTTTCGATATTCCCCATATCGGCGCCAAGGGCGCCTTTCTTCGCAAGGGTGCCTTCCGGCTGGAAGTCTTTGAGATCGAAGGTGCGGAACCGGCTCCGGCGAGCCGTTGGGCACCCAATACGGATCTCAGGGTCCAGGGCGTCAAACACCTGTGCTTTGCCGTAGATGACGTGCAGGCGGCGCTCGAAAAAGTGCATGGCGCGGGTGTGGCGATCGCCGGGGTGGCGCGAGGCGTCGGCAAACCCATGCTTGCGGAAACCGATCCAGCGCTGAAGGAGGGCATGGCGCCAGCCACGGCCTTTTTCCTGACCGACCCCTGGGGATGCCTTGTGGAGGTGTTGCGGCGAACCGATTTTGCCGCCTGATCCACCGGGTGCGTCCGGCCCGGACGACGGTGGGGTCCCTTGACTCCCGGAAATTTCCGGGTGCTTCTGGCGCATCTGAACGCCATGAATGCAGCAAGCCCATGACCTCACCTTCCTTTACCGCACTGATCGATCATTTGCGCAAGACAGACGCGACTTTCGATGCCGCCCCTCTGACGGCTCTGGCCGAGGACATGGCCGCCGGGGGACACGAGCGCGACGATCCAGTGCGTGAAATCATGGCCCGTCTTGGGGATCGCTGGAGCGCGCTTTTGCTGCTGGTGCTGGCCACCGGGGAATATCGCCATGCCGCCCTCAAGCGGGTCGTCTCGGTGATGTCCGCCGAAAAAACCATCTCGCAGCGCATGTTGACACTCAGGCTGCGCGCTCTGGAGCGGGACGGCATGGTCGACCGCCTCATCCTGCCCACCGTCCCCCCCGCAGTCTCCTACAGGCTGACCCCGCTTGGCCAATCGCTGGTCGGGAAATTGCAGGGGATGATCCAATGGATCAAGGATAATGACAGCGAGATTCAGACGGCGCGGCGGCGGTTTTCAACGTGAAAGACTGTCCGCCTTCCCGACGACAGAGGCCTGCCGTATGCGCCGGTAACAGGCGGCGCGAAGCCGCCTGTCACACAGTTTCAAAAGCCGCTGATCAACTCGATCTTCGAGCCATCGGAGAAGCGGCTGAACCGGAAAGCGCGTCGGTCGACGATCGGGTTGCGGCCCGTGACGATATCGGCCATCAGCCGTCCCGCAGCCGGGCCGATACCGAAGCCATGACCGGAAAACCCGGTGGCGACATGGAAACCGGGGATCGCCTCAACGGCATCGATCACGGGAACCGCATCCGGCGTCACATCGATCATCCCACCCCAGCGCTGGGCGATCTCGGCCTTGCGGAACACCGGAAAGGCTTCGGACAGACGTCTTAGCGCCGCATCCGACATCGCCTTGGAAGGAATGGGATCGAGAACGCGGTTGTATTCGAAAGGCGAGGCTTCATCGAGCGCCCAGCGGCGGGGCATGCGGGCCTCATCGAAGAACCGTCCCGCAAGCCGGAAGCGCAACGAGCGCCATTCATGCGAAAAGGCCGGCATGAATTTCCTGGCATAGCGGAACGAGGCCGGAACGATATCCACGATGTTCTGGTGGCCGTCGGCGATGGTATAGCCGCCGTCTGCACGCTTGCGCAGCGCAAAGCCTTTTGCCCAGATCGCCTCTTCCGGCCCGCCCTCCAGCGGTTTGGTGCGCAGCACGGAATTCAGGACCTTCAACTGCGGCAGATCGAGGCCGTTATTGCCCATGAACAGGCTCGACCAGGCCCCGCCCGCCAGCACCACTGACGAGCAGGCGATCTCGCCACGCTCGGTGACGACGCCCGATATCCGTCCACCGGACAACTGTAGGCCACGCACCGCGCATTCGGTGAGGATATGAGCACCGCGGTCCCGGGCCGCTTCGGCAATCGCCGGGGCAGCCTTTTGCGGTTCGGCGCGGCAATCACCCGCCGTATAAAGAGCTCCGGCGATCTTCATGTTGTTGCCGGGATATCTGGCGTTGAACTCGGCCGCGCTCAGCATGCGGCTTTCGATCTGATAACCCTCGAGATTGCGGTTCCAACGCTCATGTTCGTCGAACTGCTTTTCATCCGCGCAGGTAAAGACGATGCCCGAGCGCTTGAAGCCGGTCTCGCGGCCAGTGCGGCGGTTGAGATCGGCCCAGATCCGCAGCGATTCCGCCATCAGCGGCACTTCCCGAGGGTCGCGGCGAGAAATGCGCACCCAGCCCCAGTTGCGGCTGGATTGTTCGTGGCCGATGCCTCCCTTTTCGCAGAGCGCAACCCTCAGGCCACCATCGGCCAGTTCGAGCGCCGTCGAGGTTCCGATGATCCCGCCGCCGATGACCACGACATCCACCTGTTTCGGCAGTTCGGTATCGCCATGGACGGGAACGACAAAAGGACCGGGCATGTCAGTAAAACTCCTCGAGTTGGCAATTCACGGCGAATTCGGCGACGGAAGCCTCGTTTGGCAAAGAAAGCAGCATGGCAATGATGCCGGCGAGATCGCCCGGCTATGTCAGCGCGGCCGCGATGTCGGTCGCGACAAAGCCGGGACAAACGAAAGCAAGAGAGGCGAGCGTCTGTCTGGTTCCATGTGAACCTGACAGACGCTCGCATTCACGATGGCACTCTCATGCATTTTCAAGCGCATGAAGACCGGCCAGGCTAAAGGTCAGAAGCAATCTGTAGGCGGTGGAAAGGTCGGTACTGGAAAAACGGCCGGCAGAAAGCGCGTCGAGACGGCGGTTTTTCGAGACGGTCTGCAACATCAGCACCAGCACCATCGAAAAGCCGCGCAACAGGGTTTCTTCTTTCATGGCGGGCATGAGCGCCTGTAGCCGCCGGATGAACAGATTGGCCGTCTCGTCGAAATTCTCGTTGATGTAGGGAACCCAGCGATCACTGGTGGCAAGATTGGCCAAGAGCAGCAGATAGGCCTGCCAGCCCTCGTCTTCGCTCTGCATCTGTTCGAAGAGCGGCCGCATGAAGGCATCCAGCAGGCTTTCCACCGTCACGCTTCCTGCCGCGTCGAGGGCGGCAAGCCGCGCGCGGCGGATCTCGTTCAGCGTTTCGGCACGACGGGCCACGATGGCGGAAAACAGGTTTTCCTTGGTTTTGAAGTGATAGCTGACCAGCGCCAGCGTCACGCCGGCGGCGTTGGTGATATCGCGCAGCGATACCGTATCGAAAGAGTGATTGCCGAACAGCAATTCGGCGGCGGCGATGATTTTTTCGCGGGTTTGGTCGCCATTGGCGCGGGTTTGCAGCGTCGCGCCATCCTTTTCCACGCCTGCCTTGCCTCTGCGCACCATGCTTCACTCTCCTTTGCCTGCCGGTCCGGCTGTGCAGGGTAAAACCCACGCCCGGCAATGTTTTTCGGCCAGTATCCCATTGTCCCCGGGAAACCCCGGGGCTGTTAGCCCCCATCCGCCTCGCCCGCGCCAATGCGGGCATGATAGGCTCCCGGCGGCCTTGCAGGTTCAGGAGGCTCCGGGACAGTGAGATATCGATGAAACCGATAGATGCTTACCGGTTTGACGATTTTACCGTAATTGGTTGAGTGTATAAACAAGTAGGAACGATAAGCAAGCGCTGATCCACGGGGAAGGAGGTCTCTGCGGAGAAAAGGCTCTTGTCGTCAGCCGATGCCGCCGCAATGCCTGCCCGGATGCCCATGCCGGGACGATTGTTGCAGCGCAGGCAGACCGGAGCAGGCAAGCCTGCCCATTTCACGCAATCCAGTCTTCTGGGAGGAGATCGATCCATGACTGCTGATCATACCATAGTCGCCCCTAAGGCTCCTGTCAGTCGCCGTACTGTGTTGAAAGCGGCAGGAAGCCTTGCCGCCGGCACGCTTCTGACCATGCCGTCCCTGCGCAGTGCAAAAGCGGCAGCGGACACGCTGAAGATCGGCTTTGTCGTTCCGCTTTCCGGGATCAGGGCGGCCTTCGGCGTTTCGACCAGGCATTCCATCGACGCCGTCATGCAGCACCTGAAGGACGGAGTGACGATCAACGGCAAGACCTATGCCGTCGAGATCATCGTCAAGGACAATCAGTCCAGCCCGACGCGGTCGTTGCAGATCGGCAATGAACTCATCCTCAACGATAAACCCGACATCTTGCTGGTTTCCGATGCAGAGGGCGGCACCGCGATTGCCAATCTGGCCGATGCGCGCCGGATTCCGCAGATTTCGACGGGCGGCCCCTGGCAGGGCTGGGCTTTCCAGCGGCATTACAATCCCGAGAAAGGCTTTCCCTTCACCTTCCACTTCTTCTGGGGCGCCGATGAACTGGGCACGGCCTATGCGAAGATGTGGGACAGGCTCGCCACCAACAAGAAGGTGGGCACGCTCTATGCCGACAATGACGGCGGCCGCGCCATGTCCGATCCGGTCCATGGCTTTCCGCCTGCCTTCAAGGCGGCGGGCTACGACATTACCGACATGGGCCTGTTTCGCGTCGAGACGGATGATTTTTCGACGCAGATCGCCGCTTTCAAGCAGGCTGGCGTAGAGATCGTTGCTGGCAATGCCTATGAGAGCCATCTGGCCACCTTCTGGAATCAGGCCGTGCAAGCGGGCTTCAAGCCGAAGATCTGCACCATTGCCGGAGGATTGCTGTTTCCCTCTTCCGTGGGCAACCTGGGTGAGCGCGGCAACGGCATGAGCACGGAAGTCTGGTGGACGCCGGAGTTTCCCTATAAATCCTCCCTTACCGGCCAGAGCGCCAGAGAGATTGCCGATGCCTATACGGCGGCAACCGGCAATCAATGGACGCAACCGCTCGGCTATGATCACGCGCTTCTGGAAGTCGGGATTGCCGCACTGAAAGCCTCCGGCAATCCCAAGGACAAGGTGGCCGTCCGCGAGGCCATTGCCAATCTGACACTCGACACGGTGGTAGGGCGCATCGACTTCAAGGGATCGCCTTTGAAGAATATCGGCGTCAGCCATATTGTCGGCGGCCAATGGCAGAAGGTGGAGGGGACGAAATTTCCCTTCGACCTGAAGGTGGTGGACAATTCCACCAACCCCACTGTGCCGGCCGGCGGCACATTGAAGCCACTCGTTTTCTGATCTCGCCTCCGTTTTCATCCGCATGCTGGAGTAAACCGCCTTGTCTCTTCTGGAAGTCAGAGACCTGAACAAGCGTTTCGGCGCTATCGTGGTCGCCGATCATATCGATCTCGATATCGACACGGGCGAATGTATCGGCGTGATCGGCCCGAACGGCGCCGGCAAGAGCACCTTGTTCGCGCTGATTGCGGGCTCCGTCACGCCCGATAGCGGACGCATCAGCCTGGCGGGCAAGGATATGACAAGGCTCGCTCCCCATGTCCGCGTGCATCTGGGCATTGGCCGGGCCTTTCAGATCCCCCAGCCCTTTGCCGGGCTGACGGTGTTTGAAAATGTCTGCGCGGCGGCAGCCTTCGGCGGCGGTCTCTCGGCCCGCAAGGCCGAGGGCAAGGCCCGGGATGTGCTGGAAAGAACAGGCCTGATCGAAATGGCCAACCGCCAGGCCGGCGGCCTGACCCTGCTCAACCGCAAGCGGCTGGAAATGGCCAAGGCCATCGCCGTCAACGCCCGACTGCTGATGCTGGACGAGATTGGCGCGGGCCTGACCGAACGCGAGGTGGACCGGCTGGTCCAGACGATTGCCGATCTGAAGCGTGACCACGCGATCATCTGGATCGAGCACATCGCCCATGCGCTCAAATCCGTCGCCGACCGCATCGCGGTGCTGCATTTCGGCAAGAAATTGCTGGAAGGGCGCCCGGAGGAGGTGATGGCCAGCGCCGTCGTCAAGGAAATCTACATGGGACTTGCCGTCGATGACGCTCATTGAAGTTGAAAAACTGGATGCCTTTTATGGCGACATGCAGGCCCTGTTCGGGGTCTCGATGCATCTTGCCGAAAAGGAATGCCTGGCCCTGGTCGGGGCAAACGGTGCGGGCAAATCCACGCTCCTGCGCAGCCTGACCGGACTTAACCGCAAGATTGGCGGGAAGATCCGTTTCGAAGGTAATGAGATTGCAGGATGGTCCGCCGAACGGATTGCCCGCACCGGCATCGCCATGGTGCCGGAAGGACGCATGCTGTTTCCCTCCCTGACGGTGGAGGAAAACCTGACCATGGGCCAGTTGACGAAGCGATCCGGCAACTGGACGCTCTCGCGGGTCTATGAGCTTTTCCCGGTTCTGGCGGAGCGCCGCAGCCAGGCGGCCACCACCATGTCCGGCGGCCAGCAGCAGATGGTCGCCATTGGCCGGGCGCTGCTGTCCAATCCGCGCGTCATGCTGTGCGATGAAATCTCACTGGGTCTGGCGCCGGTGGTCGTCGGCCAGATCTACGAAGCCTTCAACACCATTCGCGCCGAAGGCATGGCGCTGATCGTGGTCGAGCAGGATATCACCCGTGTGCTCAGCGTCTGCGACCGGCTTTTGTGCCTGCTGAAAGGGCAGATCACGCTCGAAGCCCGGGCCAGTGCCGTCGACATGGACAAACTGACCACCGCCTATTTCGGAGAGTGACGGATGATCTATCTGGAAACGCTCATCAATGGAGTGCTGCTCGGTGGCCTTTACGGCATTCTGGGCCTGGGGCTTGCCCTCGTCTTCGGCGTCATGCGGGTGATCAATGTCGCCCATGGCGAATTCATCGTGGCCGCCGCCATTCTGGCAGCCAGCCTGCTGAACATCCTGCCCGGCATCAACCCGCTGCTGATGCTCATCCCCGTGGCGCTGATCGCCTTTGCAGTGGGTTATCTGTTCCAGCTCCTGCTTTTGAACAGGGTGGTCAGGCGCGGCGACATGCTGGCACCAATGCTGGTCACTTTCGGCGTCTCGATCATCATCAAGAACCTGATGCTGGCCGTCTTCGGCTCTAACCCGATGGCCATCGACGCCGGGCCGCTTGCCAAGGCCTCCTTTACCCTTGGCGGGCTGCATATCGGTATTCTGCCGGTCATCACGCTGGCCATCTCCATCGCGCTCTTTGCTTTTCTGCGCACGCTCGTTAGCGCCACCACCTTCGGCAAGACGCTGCGCGCCACGGCGGACAATCCCGAGATCGTCCGGCTGATGGGCGTCAACCCGATGCGCATCTATGCGGTGGTCATGGGCATCGCCTTCGTTATGGCGGCGGTGGCTGGCGTGCTTCTGGCCATGCGCACCTCGTTTTCGGCCAGTTCCGGCACGGACCGCATCCTGATTGCCTTCGAAGTCGTAGTGCTCGGCGGTCTCGGCTCCTTCTGGGGCGCACTGGTGGCAGGCATTCTGCTTGGCGTGGTGCAATTGATGAGCTTCCAGTTCGATGCCAATTCCGGCCTGCTCTACGCCCACCTCATGTTTTTCTTCTTCCTGATCATGCGCCCGAGCGGGTTGCTGGGAGCCAAATCATGATCCACTCCATCGTCAGGACGCTGCCGTTCCTTCTGTTTCTCATCTTCATCGGCCTGGCACCGGGCATGATCGATGACGGAAGCCTGCATCTGGCAACGGAAATCTTCATTGTCATCGTCATCTCCTCCATGTGGAACCTTCTGGCGGGTTATGCCGGGGTGATGTCGCTCGGCCACCAGATGTATTTCGGGGCGGGCGGTTATGTGCTCTATCTCTTCGCCAACCTCACCGGCCTCTCCCCCTATGCCGGCATTCCCATGGCCTTCCTGTTCGGCGCCGTCTTCGGCGGTCTCATCGCGCCGATCCTGTTTCGGCTACGCGATGCCTATTTCGCCATCGGCAGCTGGGTGCTGGCAGAGATCGTGTCGATCCTGGTGCAGAAGACGGAAGCGCTGGGCGGTATTACCGGCCTGTCGCTGATGAATATGGACGCCATCGATTTCGCCAGTTTCGAAAGCACCCTGTTTCTGATCGGCGGCGGCATGCTGCTGGTCACGGTTGGCGGCAGTCTCATGCTGCTGCGCTCCCGCACCGGCCTTGCCTTCATGTGCGCGCGTGACAACGAGCGTGCCGCCGCCGCCATCGGCATCGATGTGTGGCCGAGCCGCCTGCTGGCCTATGTGCTCTCTGCCGCAGGCTGCGCGGCAGCCGGCAGCCTCAGCCTGCTGGGCGGGCTGGTGGTGCAGCCGGGCAATGCCTTTTCCCCGGAATGGAGCGTCATCATGACCTTCGTGGTCGTCGTCGGTGGCATCGGAACACTGGAAGGCCCCATCCTGGGCACGCTGATCTATTATGCGCTGCGTCAGTTGCTGACCGTGGTCTTTCCGCTCTCGGGCACTTGGTATCTGGTGGCCATGGGTGTCGTCGCCGTTGCGACCATGCTGACCGCTCCGCAAGGGCTGTGGCCGATCCTCAGGGACCGTTTCAAGCTGGACTGGCTGAGCGTGCGGCGGGTGCTTTGATTACCATAAACCTGGAGCCCAAGGCCCGGAACAAATTTGTACCGTCTTGTGGGCTCCAGGGATCCGAATCTACATGAGTTTGCTGGTCATTCGACCAAACAAATACACGTGAACTTCAGAGAATGCGAGGATGGATATGGGCTTGTCTCTCAAGGGACGGGTGGCGATCGTGACGGGTGGCGCAGGCGGCATCGGCTCCGCCACCTGCCGATTGCTGACGGAACGTGGCGCAAAGGTTGTGGTTGCCGATCTCGATGGCGAAAGGGCGGCGGCGCTGGCGGCGGACTTGCCGGACGCGCTGGCCGTGAAGGTCGATCTGGCAAGCGAGGCCGAGATTGAAAATCTCTTTTCCAAAACGCTCGATGCTTATGGCCGCCTCGACATCCTCGACAACAATGCCGCCCTGCTGGGGGCGGATGTGGTGCAGGCGGATCACGATATCGCCAACATGACAACCGAGCTTTGGGATCGCACCTTTGCCGTCAACACCCGCGGCACCATGCTGTGCTGCCGCAATGCCTTGAAAATCATGGAAAAGCAGGGCTCCGGCGCGATCATCAATACCGCGTCCAACCTCGCGCTGCAGGGGCATGTCATCCAGGCCGCCTATAGCGCCTCGAAGGCCGCCGTGCTGCAGATGACCCGCTCGATTGCCGCTTCGCACGGCAAGCGCGGCATTCGCTGCAATTCCGTGCTGCCGGGCCTGACGGGCACCAAGGCCGCCCTTGCCGATCTGCCGCCGCGCCTGCGCCAGATTGTCGAGGAAGAAACGCTGACGCCTTATGTCGGCGATCCCATGGACATCGCGGAAACGGTCGCCTTCCTCGCCTCGGATGCGGCACGCTCCATTACCGGCCAGATGATCGTGGTCGATGGCGGCACTTCCGTGCATGTGCCGGGCTTTGCCCGGTTTACCGAGATGATCGCAGGCGGCTGAAGCATAGTATCTTTGCGACAGTCGCAAATCTCTACTGCCTAATTCCCTAAATCGGAATCGATTTAGGGAATTAGGCAGCAAGTTGAAAGCCCTAACTTTTTGTTTTTGCTCATTTCCGTCCGGAAATGCTGTATGTCCCTGCGCTTCAACGCGGAAGCGGCAAGTTCATAAACTGGTTTGTGCCCCCATTGAAAACGCCTGCCCCGGCAGTCAGCCGGGGCAGGCGTTTTCAATCGCGGTAAAGCGTGGCTTTTACGGTGATCAATCCTGCTTCGGGCTTTTCCGGAACAGGAAGGGAATGAGGCTGATCATGGTCTTCAGCCCCACCAGTTTCAGCCCGGCGCGCGCCTCTTCCGGCGTCAGCTTGGCGACCATCGGCATGGCGCCGAAGATCTTGCCGCGAATGACCAGTTCGCCATTCTCAAGTTCCACCTTGCGGACCGCCATCAGTTCCTTGTTCTGTGCATCGAGGAATTTCATACCCGTGCCCCCATGACCTTGTCGTAATCGATGTTCATATCGTCCATCATGCGGATGGCCGTGCCCCGCCCGGCGCCGAAGACGCCGCCGCCCGGATGCATGAAGGGGCCGACGAGGTAAAGTCCCGCGACACCTGGTACGGTGTAGTTGCCGTAATCCGGCGTCGGACGATGGCCGACCGTCTGGTACATATACGGCGCGCAGCCATGGATATCGCCGCGCAGGAAGGAGTTGGGGCTGTCGCGCTCCATGTCCAGCGGGCTTTTCACCACCCGGGCCAGGATGTTGTCATCCTCCATGCCGTCAAAGAAACGGCGATAATAGGCAAGGCTGCGGTCTGCCACCTCTTCCTTGCGCTCGTCCCAGAGGGCGGGATTGCCCTCGAGATCATAGGGCGCGAAGGTGACGCCGTAGAACGTGCCGGACCCGGCGGGTGCCCGCGATGAATCGAACACGGCGATATCCGATCCGGCGCAGAGCGGCACGGTCGGGATTTTGCCCTGCTTCAACTGGTCGAAAGAGGTGCGCATGTCGTTCATGCGGTCGGAGGTCATCAGTTCCAGCATCAGCGCATCGTCCAGATCGCCGCCCGCCTTCAGGCGCGCCTGTTTCTTCAAGGCGTAATGGCTGAGCATGATCGAGAAATGCGACTGGGTGATCCGCTGGGCGCGGTCGTTGACGCGCTCGGGGATACCCTCAACGAAGCGTCCGAGAACCTTGGGATGAATACCGGCAATCACCGCATCCTTGGCTTCGAAGCGCTCGCCCGTCGTCAGTTCGACGCCGGTAATCCGGCCCGACGACGTCAGAATGCGGCTCACCTCCGACTGGCAGCGAACCTCGCCGCCGAAATGCTCGATGGCCTTGATCATGGCCTTGGTCAGTTCGCCGGAACCGCCGATCGGACGGGAAACGCCATAGGTGTGGATGATGCCCGGCATGAGGAACACGCCCATGCCGGTGCCGAGATCATCGGGAGCCTGAAGGTTTTCCGTCACCAGGCGCACGAGATGCACCTTCAGCCGCTCGCTTTCAAAGAACTGGTCAACGATGTCCACCGATGACCGGCTCATGAAGTCGAGAATGTCGCGGCCCTCATCCGTCTGGTCCATCATCGCCATGAAGGCCCCCATCGGAAAGGGCGGCGCGTAGAGGCCGGACATGAACATCGGCAGGAAGGCCATGGATTTCTGCGCGAACCGGCGATAGGCCTCGGCGTCACGTGGCGAAAATTCCGCAATCCCCTCGCAGGTCCGGTCAAGATCCTTGTAAAGCTTGATTGCACTGCCATCTTCGAAAACCGTGGCGGAAGGCAAAGGCGAATAGCGGTATTTCAGCCCGAATTTCGACAGAAGCCCCAGTTCGTCCTCGGTGATCAGCGGATTGCCCTGCAGCATGATATGCACGTTGGAATGCTCGTCATGCCAGAAGCCGGGAAGCGTCAGTTCGCGCGTGGAAACCCCGCCGCCGGGATGGCCCTTGCGCTCCAGAACCAGCACTTTCTTGCCAGCCTTTGCCATATAGGCGGCAGCCGTCAGGCCGTTATGGCCGCCCCCCACGGATATGATGTCGTAACGATTGCCCAAAACGCGCCTCCCATGCTTCTCCGCCGCCACGAGAGGGCGGACAGACCAGTTTCCTCTTGAAAAACGTTAGGAGAGCTTCAGCGCGCTGAGAAGACGGTACATTTTTGTTCCCCTCCCCACCCGCTGTTTGCTTCTTGAGAAAAACACCGTGTTTCCAGCGGGAAAGCATTGACAATTGGCCTTAAAAATTATTTGGTTGGTCGAACAACTAATTATTGAGGAGCGTTCGAGGTGACCAATCCATTGAAGGGCTTTCAGGTGCGCCGTGAGGATATCCGCTTTATCGGCGAGGGGCTGGAGCGGCCCGAATGCATTCTCGCCGAACGGAACGGCACGCTCTGGGCCGCAGATGCGCGCGGCGGCATCATGCGGATCGATCCGGATGGCAGCCAGGAACTCATCCTGCAAAAGGGCCTGGACAATTCCGCGCCCGCCTCCTTCGAGGATCGCTATGTCAACACCATGGGCAGCCTGCCCAACGGGCTTGCCTTCACCAGCGAGGGTGACTTTCTCATCGCCAATTTCGGCACCGACCGGCTGGAACTGATGAAGCGCAACGGTGACAGCACGATCCTCATCGACAGCATCGATGGCAGGCCGATCGGCAAGGCCAATTTCGTCACCCGCGACAGCAAGGGCCGGCTGTGGCTGACGGTCACCACCCAGACGATCCCCTGGACAGACCATGTGAAAACCAACAGCCGGGACGGCTATATTGCCCTGATCGATGACAAGGGCGCCCGCATCGTCGCCGATAATTTCTGCGGCACCAATGAATTGCGCTTCGATGCCCGCGAGGAATGGATCTATGTGGCCGAAACCACCTCGCGCAACATCACGCGCCTGCGCGTCCAGCCGGACGGATCGCTGACCGACCGGGAAATCTATGGTCCCTCCAATATTGGCGGCTTCTGCGACGGTATTGCCTTCGATGCCTATGGCAATCTCTGGAGCACGCTGATCATGGCCGACAGGCTGGTGGCGATTACCCCCGAGGGCGATCTCCTGACCCTTCTCGATGACGGCAACCCGGAAAAGACCGCAGACCTTGACAAGGCCTGGGAAGAAGGCCGCGTGACCCCCGATCTGATGGCTGCCGCCACCGGTACGCTCTGCCCGTGGATGGCTTCGCTCACCTTCGGCGGACCCGACCTGAAAACCGTTTATCTCGGCTCGCTGCGCGGCAATCGCATTCCCTATTTCACCAGCCCGGTGGCGGGTCTGCCACTGATCTATTGGTGAGGTCTAGTTCTTGGTTTTTGCATCGGATTTTTCCGAAAACCGGTTCCCACTTTTCGGTCCGATGCTCTATCCCGATCATCTCAATCGGCTGGGGCATATAGAGCAATTCCAGGAAAAGTGTATTTGCGGTTTTCCGTCCGGAATTGCGTAAAAACAAAAAGTCAGAGCCTGTCCGGTGAACAGGTGTTTACCGGACAGGCTCCAAGACGCGCAGATGCTCCAGAAAAAGCCGTTGCGCGGCGGTGGGCAGCCAGTCCTTTCGCCGCGTCAGCCCGATGGGGCGGCGGGTATGGGCCAGATCCACCTTGAGCGCCGTCACCAGCGAACGGTCGATTTCGGCGCGCGCCTGCCCGCCGGAAACAAAGCCCAGATGATTGCTTCGGCCAAGCAGTTCACGCATCAGGATCAGTGATCCGGATTCGACGATGCTGGTGGGGGGACCGTGCGCAGAATGGAGGAAGAGTTGATCGAAATGCTGCCGGATCGGCGTGCTGGCCATCGAGACCACCCAGGGAAAGGCGGCAAGATCTTCGACGGTAATATTATCCCGCCCCGCCAGCGGATGCTGATGCCCGGCCACGATGACCACCGTATCGTAAAACAGGACCTCCTGCTCGACATCGCCAATCGGCGGCGGGTCGCGCAGGGCGCCGATGAGAAAATCGATCTCGCCCCTCCGCAACCCCGCAAGAAGTTCGCCGTAAGCCCCCTCCACCACCTGGATCGGCAGGCGGGGACGCTGCTGGCGAAAACGGGCAATCGCTGCGGGCAGAATATAGGAGCGGGACAAGGGCATGGAGCCGATCACCAGCCTGCCGCGCTCTTCCGCCCGGCTTTCGGCGAGGTCCGCTTCCGCCTGTGAGAGTTCCGCCAGCGCCAGACGTGCTGCCTGGGCGAGAAGCTGGGCGGCGCGGCTTGCCATGATTCCATAGGCGGTGCGCTCAAACAGCGGACGCCCGGCCTCCCGCTCCAACTGGGACACCGCCCGGTGTACCGTCGGCTGCGACACGCCGAGCCGTTTTGCCGCCAGCGTGTAATTTTCCTGCTCCCGCACGGCAATCAGCGCCTCCAGCTGGGAGAGCGTCGCCGTGACCTTCAGGCGCGGCGCAACCTCTTCAAAGGCACGATCGAGAAAATCCAGCGCCCGCCGCACGCGCTTTGCCAGCACCTCGCAGGCACCATTGGCAAACAGGCCCTGGGGGCTGCGGGTGAACAGAACCTCACCCGTCACGGCTTCGATCTTGGAAAGCGCCTGGGTCACGGCGGGCTGAGAGACATGGCACAATTCCGCCGCCCGCGTCACCGAATGGGTTTCGACAACCGCGAGCAAAACCCGCAGATGCCGGAGATTGAACCGCATCAGCCTTTTCCCCTGAGCGGAGTGATGTCAAAGCCGATCTTTCGCAAGAAACAGCCTTCAGCTTTGCGCGGTCTGGTGCAATATCCGATCCAGCCGCTCCGTGAGATCATCGTCACCGCCCTTCAGATTGAGCGCGGCGATGTCATCCTGCCATTCGGCAACGGCCACGGCAAGCCGGTTGGATATGCCGTAATCGCTCAATGTCTTGGCAACCTCCCGCATTTCGGCGGCGCGGCGCGCGCCATGCACCATCATGCGTTCGAGATTGTAGGAAAACCGCTTGCGCCAGTCCACGCCTGGGTCGGAAGCCTGAAGCGAGGCCACAACCGCATCCTCCACCCCGGCACGCCGCGCGGCCAGCAGGCATTCCGCCGTCAGGGCCTCCATCCCCTTGATGATCACCGAACGCATCATCTTGATAGCCGATGCTTCGCCGACCTTTCTACCCGCGGGCCTGGCCTGCATGCCAAGCGCCGAGAAAAATGCCAGAGCCGCCTCAGCATGCGGTCCCGCCACGAGAAGCGGGGTACGGTGTCGCAGCGGATGCACCGGGGCCATCACCGCCACATCGACATAGCGCCCGCCAGCGGCTTCGATCACGCTCGCATTGCCAGCCTTGGTGACGGGAGAACAGGAGTTGCAATCGAAATAAAGGGCTCCCTTTGCCATGACGGCGGCGGATTGGCGTGCCGCATCGGCGGCGCAATCCGCCGTGACAAGGCTGAACACCGCCTCCGCGCCCTGAAGGGCCTGCTCGGTGCTGTCCACAGGCACCACCTTCAGGGCTTGCGCTGCCTCCCGCACCGCGTCGGCGGCCTGCGGCATGGCAAGCTTGATATCGAATGCCGCAAGCGTCCACTCCGGCCCGAGCGCCCAGCCGGAGGCAAAGGCACGCGCAGCCTCCCCGAAGCCGATGAAGGCAATCTTGCGCTTGGCCCTTGGCGTGGAATGTTCAGGGTTCATGGGTTCGCCTCCTGAGAACCAATCTTTCTGGCTTTCCTTATTCATAGCCCCGACACACCGCGCAAGGCCATCCACTATAGCTATTTCTTATGGCCAGTACCGCTCTTCCGAATTGCCGCCCGCCGGGATTTTCGCAAGAACGGTGAGGACACAAAAGACCATCCACGGAGGCAATCATGCCGGAGAAGAAGACGGCGCTGGTCATCAGCGCCCATGCTGCGGATTTCGTTTGGCGCTGCGGCGGGGCCATCGCCCTGCATGCGGAGAAGGGATATGAGGTGACGGTGCTTTGCCTTTCCTTCGGCGAGCGCGGCGAATCCGCCAAGCTCTGGAAAGAGCCGGGCATGACGCTGGAGCGCGTCAAGGACGCCCGGCGCGCGGAAGCGGAAAAGGCCGCCGAGGCGCTCGGCGTTCACGCACTCCTCTGCTTCGATCTCGGCGATTATCCGCTGCGCTTGAGCGATGAGGAGAAATTCAGGGTCGTGGATGTCATCCGTAACGTGCAGCCCGCCTTCATGCTGAGCCATTCGCAGTTCGACCCCTATAACACGGACCACATGTATGCCACGCAGATCGCGCTGGAGACCCGGATGATCGCCCAGGCCTGGGGGCATCATCCCGGCCAGAAGGTTCTCGGCGCGCCGCAGCTTTATCTTTTCGAGCCGCACCAGACCGAGCAGATGGGGTGGAAGCCGGATACCTTCCTGGACATTACCCCGGTCTGGGAGAAGAAATGGGCCGCCATTCAATGCATGGAAGGCCAGGAACATCTCTGGGCCTATTATCGCAATGTCGCCGAGAACCGCGCCAACCATTTCATGCGCAATTCCGGCGGCCAGTCCGGTGGGCGCAAGGCGAAATATGCCGAAGGCTTCCAGTCTTTTTTCCCGCGTACCGTGGACGAGCTTTAGAGCATTTCCAGAAAAAGTGGAAACCGGTTTTCCGTCCGGAAATGCGTAGAAACAAAGAGTTAGAGCATGCCGCGCAAAAGTGTGCAGCAGCTTTCCGTCCAAAAACACGGAAAAACTCCAGGATTGTGACATGGAAGCACGTTTCGACATCGCCCATCTCGGGCACGTAGAACTCCTGACCGACCGTTTTGAAGAAAGCCTCGATTTCTTCACCCGTATCTACGGGTTGAAACTCTCGGGCCAGGATGAAAATTCGGCCTATCTCCGGGCCTGGGACGATTATGAATATGCCACGCTGAAGCTGACGAAATCCGATAGCACGGGTGTCGCGCATATCGGCTATCGCGCAGCCTCCGAACAGGCGCTGTTGCGGCGGGTGGCGATCATCGAGGCCTCGGGTTACAAGGTCATCGGCTGGGTGGAGGGCGACGCAAGCCATGGCCGCGCCTTCCGCTTCGAGGATCCCTTCGGCCACGTCTTCGAGATCTATTACGACACCCAGTGGTATGCGCCACAGGAGGAGGCAGAGAAAGCGGCGCTGAAAAACACCGCCTCCGCCTTCACGGGCGCTGCGCCGCGCCGGATCGACCATCTCAACCTTCTGTCATCCGATGTCAGCGAATTTCGCCGTTTCATGGAAACCTGCCTGGGCTCGCGCGTGACCGAATATATCCAGCTCGACAATGGCCGGCTGGGCGGTTGCTGGTTCACGGTCAACAACAAGACCTATGACCTGGCCTGCACCGAGGAACATGGCGGCGGCACGGCCCGCCTGCACCATGTGACCTATGCGGTGGACCAGCGGGAGGACATTCTGCGCGCCGCCGATCTCTTCCTGCAACACGGCGTCCATATCGAAACCGGGCCGCATAAACACGCCATTCAGGGCACCTTCTTTCTCTATGTCTGGGAGCCTGCCGGAAATCGCATTGAACTGGCCAATTCCGGGGCCCGCCTCATTCTGGCGCCGGACTGGAAGCCGATCTGCTGGACGGAAACGGACCGCAAGAAGGGGCAGGCCTGGGGCCTGAAAACAATCGAAACCTTCCATACCCATGGGACGCCACCGGTAAAATCCACGGAGCATTGAGATGGCCATCGTCGTTCAAAACATCGAGCGGGCTTCAGCCGAGATCATCGACCGTCTGGCAGAGGCGGGCGTCGCCACCGTGCACGAAGCCCAGGGTCGCAAGGGCATGCTGGCCAGCTACCTGCGCCCCATCTATGCGGGCGCGCAGATTGCAGGTTCCGCGGTGACGATTTCCGCCCCGCCCGGCGACAACTGGATGGTGCATGTAGCCATCGAGCAGATCAGGCCCGGCGACATTCTGGTTCTCGCGCCCACCAGCCCTTGCGATAACGGCTATTTCGGCGATCTTCTGGCCACCTCGGCACAGGCGCGGGGCTGCCGTGGGCTGATCATCAATGCCGGGGTGCGCGATATCCGGGATTTGACCGCCATGCAGTTTCCGGTCTGGTCGAAGGCGGTCTCCGCACAAGGCACCGTCAAGGAAACCTTGGGCTCGGTGAATGTGCCGATCGTCTGCGCCAGCGCCCATATCGAAGCGGGAGACATTATCGTTGCCGATGACGATGGGGTCTGTGTGGTGAAGCGTAGCGAGGCCGAAACCGTTCTTGCCGCCGCCGAGCAGCGTCTGGCCAATGAGGAGGCCAAGCGCAAGCGTCTCGCTGCGGGTGAACTGGGCCTCGACATCTACAACATGCGCGAAACGCTGGCGGCAAAGGGGCTGCGCTATGTCTGACGATGGCATTCGCTGCCTGTGGATGCGCGGCGGCACCTCCAAGGGCGCCTATTTCCTGGCAGAAGACCTGCCGGACAGTCCAGCGGAACGGGACGATCTGCTGCTCCGGATCATGGGCTCTCCCGACCCGCGCCAGATCGACGGGATCGGCGGCGCCGATCCGCTGACCTCAAAGGTGGCCATCCTCTCGCGCTCCAGCCGTCCCGACGCGGATATCGACTATCTGTTTCTTCAGGTCTTCGTCGATCAGGCGCTGGTGAGCACGGCGCAGGGCTGCGGCAATATTCTGGCCGGTGTCGGCCCCGCCGCCATCGAGCGTGGCCTGGTGCCCGTGACCGGTTCGGAAACGCAGGTACGCATTCACATGGTCAATTCCGGCGAAGTCGCCATCGCCCGGATTTCAACGCCGGGCGGGCGGGTGAACTATCGGGGGACCGCAGTGATTGCCGGGGTGCCGGGCAGCCATGCGGCGGTGCCGCTGCTCTTTGCCAATATCGCCGGCTCCATGTGCGGCAGCCTTTTGCCGACGGGCCGAGACGTGGATGTCATCGACGGCGTGGAGGCAACCCTGATCGACAACGGCATGCCCTGCGTCATTCTGCGCGCCAGCGATGTCGGGCTTTCGGGGTGTGAAAGCCGCGAGGAACTGGAGGCAAACGAGGCCGTGAAAGCCCGGCTGGAAGCCATCCGCCTCCAGGCGGGGCCGATGATGGCGCTCGGCGATGTCAGCCAGGCTTCGGTCCCGAAGATGATCCTGGTCTCCTCTCCCACCGCAGGCGGGGCCATCGCCACCCGCAGCTTCATTCCCCACCGGGTTCACGCCTCCATCGGCGTGTTTGCCGCCATTACCGTGGCAACCGCGACCCGTCTTCATAATGGACCTGCAGCCGAACTGGCCGTCCAGCCGCCGGACGGGCGCTTCCATGTGGAGCATCCCTCCGGGGACATGGAGGTTTTTCTGGATATTGCCGAGGATGGCGGCGTTCGCGGCGCAGGCAATATCCGCACCGCCCGCAAACTGTTCGACGGCGTCGTGTTCGCCCGTCAAACCGAAGTGTGACCGGCCATCCTGACCGGCCATCCTGACCCGGCTGCTGTCCGGCTGGTCTATTTCCCGTCCATATAGCGTTTTCTTATGAAGGCGCAGGCACTTCTGAATGGGAAAGACCCCCGCTTGACGACATGGTGGCCGCAAGACGGCCCGCTGGAGGAGAACCATTGGGCAATTCCATCCCTTCTGGAGGATCGATGCTGACCTTGATCTTCGACGGCATTGCCTATGGCATGCTGTTGTTTCTGCTTTCCTGCGGCCTTGCCGTAACGCTCGGATTGATGAATTTCATCAATCTCGCCCATGGCGCCTTCGCCATGGCAGGCGGTTACGTCACGGTGCTTCTGACCAACAGAACCGGCATTCCCTTTCTGGCGACGCTGCCGGTGGCGTTTCTGGCCACCGCAGCGGCGGGCGGCATTCTGGAAAAGCTGCTTTACAAGCCGATGTATGAAAAGAGCCACCTGGATCAGGTTCTGTTTTCCATCGGCATTGTCTTCATGGCCGTGGCCGGGGTCGACTTTCTGGTCGGATCGCAGCAGCAGATCCTGAACCTGCCGGACTTTCTGAAAGGACGGATCGAGATCGCCGGTATCGGCATCGGCATTTACCGCGCCTTCCTGATCGTCGTCTGCGGGCTTCTGGCGACCATGTTGCAGCTCATCAACAGCCGCAGCCGTTTCGGCAGCCAGTTGCGGGCCTCGGTGGACGATCGCCGCGTGGCCCGCGGCGTTGGCATTCAGGTCAACCGCCTCTTCGCCATCACCTTTGCCGTCGGCTCCGGTCTTGCAGGCCTGGGCGGTGCGCTGGGGGCGGAGATCATCAGCCTCGACCCCACCTTTCCGCTGAAATTCATGGTGTATTTTCTGATCGTGGTTTCCGTCGGCGGCACCTCCAGCCTCGTCGGTCCCTTGCTGGCATCGCTACTGCTTGGTCTGGCGGATGTGCTCGGCAAATATTACATGCCCTCGCTCGGCGGCTTCGTCATCTACATCGTCCTCGTGGCTGTTCTCGTTCTGAGGCCGCAGGGCCTGCTGGCAAGGGGTAACTGATGGGCCCGTCGCAACACCGCATCACCCGCGCCCTTGGCCGCACCCGCCGTTTGAGCCCCCTTGAAGTCTCCTTCTGGCTGCTGGCTGTGGCGGTCTGGTTCTTTCTTCCGGACTATCATCTGATCCTCAATGAAATCGCTGGCTTTGCCATTCTCGCGCTGTCGCTGGATCTGATCCTTGGCTATGCGGGCATGGTGTCCCTCGGGCAGGCGGCCATGTATGGGCTGGGCGCCTATGCTGCCGGACTGTTTTCGATCCATGTTACCGGAGAGCCGATCAGCGGCCTGCTGGTGGGCGCGGCGTGCGGCGCCCTGCTGGCGCTTCTGACCGGGCCGCTGCTGCTGCGCGGTGGCGATCTCACCCGCCTGATGGTGACGCTTGGCGTTGCCGCCGTGGTGATGGAAATCGCCAACCAGGCAAGCTGGCTGACCGGCGGCGCCGATGGCTTGCGCGGCATGGAGATCCAGCCGCTTTTCGGTGTGTTCGACTTCGATATCTTCGGTCAAACTGCCTGCGCCTACAGCCTTGTCGTACTGTTCGCGCTGATGCTCATCGCCCGGGTCCTGCTGTCCTCGCCCTTCGGCTACTCCCTGCGCGCCATCCGCGACAATCCGCTGCGCGCCTCCGCCGTCGGCATTCCCGTGCATGCCCGCCTGGTGACCATCTACACGGTCAGCGGCGCCTATGCGGGCATTGCCGGCGCTCTCTTTGCCCAGACGCAGCAATTTGTTTCGCTCGACGCCCTTTCCTTCCAGAAGTCGGCGGATGGCTTGATGATCCTGACGATCGGCGGTCCCGGCTATCTTTACGGCGGCGCGCTCGGCGCGCTTGTCTACAAACTCATTCAGGATGAACTTTCCAACCTCACGCCGCAATATTGGCAATTCTGGATCGGCCTCATGCTCGTGGCCTTCGTTCTGATCGGCCGTGAACGCCCGCACCGCGCCCTTGCGGCGCTCACCCGGCGCCTGAAAGGTAAGGCGGAACGGTCCAAGGCAAAGGAGGATCAGGCATGACTGCCGTTCTCGAAACCCGCCACCTGAACAAGACCTTCGGCGGATTAAAGGCCACCTCGGATGTCAGTTTCAAGCTGGAACGGGGTGCGCGGCATGCGCTGATCGGCCCGAATGGCGCCGGAAAAACCACCTTCATCAATCTGCTGACCGGCCTCATCAAGCCATCGTCGGGCGACATTCTGCTGGATGGCAAGCCCATTACCGGGCTGAAGCGGGAAAGCAGGGTGCAGCGGGGTCTGGTACGCACCTTCCAGATCAACCAGTTGTTCGGACAGCTCAGCGTGGTGGAAAGCCTCGCACTGGTGATCGCAGAACGGCGGGGCCATGGCTGGAACATGTTTCGCGGATTGAGCCGCCTGAAGGGCCTGGATCGCGAAATCGCCGATCTGGTCAGCGATTTCGGCCTCGATACGGTTGCGGAGGACCGCTGTTGTGACCTCCCCTATGGCAAGCAGAGGCTATTGGAAATCGCCATGGCGATCGCCCTCAAGCCGCGCGTGCTGCTGATGGACGAGCCTGCCGCCGGCGTGCCGGAAGCAGATCGCCAGGAGGTTCTCTCCCGTCTGGCGGCGCTGCCCTCCGATGTGTCGATCCTGCTGATCGAACATGACATGGACCTGGTTTTCACCTTTGCCAGCCGCATTTCCGTGCTCGTCTCCGGCGCGCTGTTCGCCGAAGGTACCAGCCAGGAGATCGCCCATGATCCCAGGGTGAAGGATGTTTATCTCGGGGGCGGCCATCATGACTGATCTTCTGGAAATCGAAAGCCTGTCGGCAGGCTATGGCCGCGCGGTTGTTCTGCAAAAGGTGAGCTTCACTCTGGCGCAAGGGCAGGCCATGGCGCTGCTGGGGCGCAATGGTGTCGGCAAGACCACGACCTTGAACAGCCTGATCGGCCTGACGCGCTTTCATTCCGGCAGAGTTCTTCTGAACGGTCAGGATATGAGCCGGCTGTCGCCGGAACGCCGGGTTGAGGCAGGGATTGGCTGGGTGCCTCAGGAGCGCGGTATTTTCCGCTCCCTGACCGTTGAGGAAAACATCACTGCTTCCGCTCGTCCGGGCCGCTGGACGCTGGAGGCGGTTTACGAGCTGTTTCCCCGCCTGAAGGAACGGCGTCGCAATTTCGGTAACCAGTTGTCTGGCGGCGAGCAGCAGATGCTCTCGATTGGCCGGGCGCTGGCGCTCAATCCGAAAATCCTGCTGCTCGATGAGCCGACCGAAGGGCTGGCGCCGATCATCGTGGAAGAGCTTCTGGCCTCGATCCGGCGGATCGTGCGCGAAGAAGGGCTGGCAGCCATCATCGTGGAACAGCATGCCCAGCAAATTCTCGCCATGACCGAGCGCGCGGTGATCCTCGACAGGGGCGCGGTTGCCCATTCAGGCGACAGCGCGGCATTGGCGGCGGACACGGAAACGCTCGGCCGTTTCCTTGGGATCGGCACATAGGACGAGGCAGGCCGGGAGCAGCTGTCATCGACCGGTGGCACCTGCTTTGCCTGGCGAACAGGTCAGGACAAAAAAACAAGACCTGTCAAACCCTTCATTTTTTACTCAGGGAGGAGACTAGAGTGAAACGCAGAACAGTAATCGGTGGACTGGCGATGATCGCCATGGCAGCCGCATCGACCGCGACGATGGCAGCGGACACGGTCAAGGTCGGGGTGGTCATCCCATTGACCGGCGGCTTCCAGTCGAATGGGCGTCAGATCAGCGCGGCCTTGAAGACTTTCCTTGCCACCCATGGCGAAACCGCCGGTGGCAAGAAGGTGGAATTCATCGTGAAGGATGACGCCTCGGCGGCCGATAACGCGCTTCGCCTGTCGCAGGAACTCGTCACCAAGGACCGTGTGTCCATCCTGACCGGTTTCGGCAATACGCCAGCAGCCCTTTCCGTGGCGCAGCTTTCCAAGCGGGCGAAAATTCCGCAGGTGATCATGGTCGCGGCAACCTCCTCGATCATGGACGCTTCGCCTTACATGCTGCGCGTTTCCTGGACCGTTCCGCAGATGGCGAATGTGATCGGCCAGTGGGCGGCGAAAAACGGGACGAAAAAATTCGTCAGCATTGTGTCGGACTATGGTCCGGGTGTCGATGCTGAAGCCTGGTTCGACAAGGCGTTGACGGCCAGTGGCGGCACCGTGGCTGAAAAGCTCCGGGTGCCCTTGGCCAGCCCGGATTTCTCGCCCTTCCTGCAAAAGGCGGCAGACCAGAAGCCGGATGCACTCTTTGTTTTCGTGCCCACCGGCGCCGGTACCAGCTTCATGAAACAATATGTCGAGCGCGGGCTGGACAAGAGCGGGATCAAGGTCATCGCCATGGCCGATGTGACCGATGACGACCTTCTCAACAGCATGGGAGATCCGGCACTCGGCGCAATCACCGGCGGCCCTTACTCGACAAGCCACGATTCCCCCGAAAACAAGAGCTTCGTTGATGCCTTCAAAAAGGAAAACAACGGGATGCGTCCGAATATGGTCGCCGTGGCCGCCTATGACGCATTGCAGTTGATCTACAAGACGCTGGACAAAACACAGGGAGACGCCACCGGCGACACTTTCCTGGCTGCCGCCAAGGGCATGACCATCGACAGTCCCCGCGGCCCGATTTTCATCGATCCGGCCACCCGTGACATCGTGCAGAACATCTACATGCGCAAGGTGGAACGCGTGAATGGCGAACTTTACAATACCGAGTTCGAAACCGTAGAAAAGGTTCACGATCCGGCGCATTAGAGCATTTCCAGGAAATGCTCAGCAGAAACTGCTGTTCGTGATGAACACGACCTATGAGGCCATCTCCGTTACCCTGCCCCAAGCCACCGACCTGCTGACCGGCACGGCGGTTGGCGGTGCGACAGGCCTGCTGCTTATGGTGTTCTGGTCCTCGGCCTTTGGCAGCGACTGATGCTGGCTGCCCTCGCGTCCGGTTGTTCTCTGACCCGAGGGTTTCCCCAAGGCCTCCAAGGGCGCGCAAAAAGGCATCACGGCTGGCGCAAATAGATGCTTTTCGCGCGCACTGGATTTGCCTAGAGCTTGATGTGCAAACCAATTCACACACCATGCTTAAAGCGTTTCAATGTTTCACGGAAACGCTGAAACGCTCTAACGCCTTGTTTTTACGCATTTTCGGACGGAAAACGGCAACTGCACTTTTCCTGAAAATGCTTTAGCAAACGGGAGACAGTCCGATGCCAGTGCCGTTCTACTGGAATGAATTGAACACCTATGACTTCGCCGGCCTCTCCCCCGAAACGACGATTGCCATCCTGCCGATTGCCTCCACCGAACAGCATGGACCGCATTTGCCCATCGCCACCGACGTGGCGATTGCCGAAGGCATGCTTGAAGAATTACGCCGGCAACAGCCAGCCGATCTCGATATTCTCGTGCTGCCCACCCAGGAAATCGGCAAGGCGAACGAACATGTCTACGGACGCGGAACGCTGTCCTTCAGCGCGGAGCTGCTGATTTCCATGTGGACCGCCATCGGAGCAAAGGTGGCGGAGGCAGGGCTTCGCAAGATGGTGATCGTCAATTCCCATGGCGGGAATGTCGATATCATGAGCATCGTCGCCAGGGAGTTGCGGGTTCGTCACCGGATGGCGGTAGTTTCGACGCAATGGGGCCGGTTCGGGTATCCCGAAGGGCTGATCGGCGATCATGAACTGCGCTATGGCATTCATGGCGGCGAGGTAGAAACCTCGCTGATGCTGCATTTCCGCCCGGACCTGGTGCGGATGGACAAGGCGCAGAACTTCCTCTCGAAGGCAGAGGAGATGCAGAAGCAATCGCGCTATCTCCAACCCCTGCCGCCACATTCGCTGGCCTGGATTGCCCATGACCTTAACCCCAATGGTGTCGTCGGCAATGCCTCGCTCGGAACAGCCGAAAAGGGCGCGGCAATCTGCACCTATCAGGTCAAGGGCTTCGTGGAGATGCTGCAGGACCTGAAGGCCTATCCGCTCGCCAACCTCTATTCGGAATAATTACGTATCTGATACCAAGGCTCGAAGATGCTTACGCATCCTCGCCTTGAAGAGATTTCGAATATCTCGAATGCATTAAGGGCTTGAGATATTCGGAAAGTGAATACGAACTGCCATCTTCAATGACCGTTCGTATTATACCGTTGAAAGATCGGCGGCGATGTGCCCCTTGTCCTGCAACTCCTGCACCAGTCCGGCCAGTTCCGACAGCAGAAATTCCACAAAGAGGCTGGTGGCGGCATCCAGTGGCGCCCGCGCCCGGGCGATCAGCTTCATCGGCTGATGGCGCGTATGCGGCTCGGCCACCGGCCTGAAGACCAGTTCGCCCGACCGGCATTCGGTGATGACATCGAGCGGGTTGAGCATGGTCAGCCCCGCTCCGAAGCGAACGAGTTTCTTCAGCATCTCGGATGCATTGGTTTCCAGCACCGGCTCGACATGAACATCGAGACGGCCGAGCATGAGGTTGATGACCTCGCGAAGGCTGGTGCCTTGCTGGGCCAGCAACAGCCGTTCCTGCACGACATCGGTAAGATTGACCGGTCCGGGCGTGATCAGCGGATGGCCCGGCGGAAAGACGATGCCGATGGGAATATCGAAACTGGCAAGCGTGCGAATACCCGGCGTTGCGGCAATATTGAAGCCGAGCCCGATATCGGCCTCCCCCGTCAGCACCGGGTTGACCGTGGTGGTTCCGGCATCATGGCGCAAATCCAGGTAAATCCTCGGATGCTGCGCCTGAAAGCGCGCAATAATCTCCGGCAAGGGGCCTGCGGCAAGACCCACCGTCGTGACCATGCGAATCTTGCCGGCCTGCTGGGCCTTGAGGCTTCGAATGCGCGTTTCAAGCCGCCCGTAATTTTTCAGCACATCGCGGATATGTTCGATGCAAAGCTCGCCTGCAGCCGTCAGCCGCAAGCCGCGCGGTAGCCGCTCGAACAGCGGCGCGCCGATTTCCTCCTCCAGCGCCAGAATCTGCCGGTTGATGGCGGAAGAGGCGACATTCAGCCTTTGCGCCGCCTTGCGGATCGATCCGCAGCGGGCGATTTCATTGATGTAAAGCAGCTTTCTGGAGTGCAGCATCCGGGCTCCCCTGCAACAATTTTAAGCATGGCGCACAATTACCGGCCAGCCGGGTTTTGAGATGCCGAAAAGGCATCATTGCGCGCGAATTTTGATGCTTTTCAAAGCGCAAGGCAATCGCTCAAATGTCAAAAACCAAAGGCCAGCGATCATGGCCGGTGACAAAGAGGGGATGCTATCATGCTTGAATTGTTGAGGAATGCCGCCCTGTCGTTCAGCCTTGGGCTCGGTGCTGCGCTGGCGATGGCCGCCCCCGGTTACGCACTGGACCATGTCACCTATGGCACCAACTGGCTGGCGCAGGCCGAGCATGGCGGTTTTTATCAGGCGGTGGCCGATGGCACCTATGCCAAATACGGGTTGGACGTCAAAATCGTCCAGGGCGGCCCGAATGCCGCCAACAGCGCGCTGCTGATTGCCGGAAAGATCGATTTCTACATGGGTGGACCGCAGGAAGAACTGTCTGCGGTGGCGCAGGGCATTCCGATCCTCGACGTCGCCGCCATCTTCCAGAAGGACCCTCAGGTTCTGCTGGCCCATCCCGATGCCGGGGTGGACAAATTCGAAGATCTGGCCAAGCTCAAGACGATTTTCATCAGCAAGGATGGCTATCTCAGCTATTTTGAATGGATGAAGGCCAACTTCAAGGGCTTCAGGGACGAGCAATACAAGCCCTATACCTTCAACCCGGCCCCCTTCCTTGCCGACAAGCAATCCGCCCAGCAGGGCTATCTGACCTCGGAACCCTATGAGATCGAGAAGCAGGCCGGATGGTCGCCGAAGGTCTTTCTGCTCGCCGATCATGGCTATGCGCCTTATTCCACCATGATCACCACATCGCAGACCATGGTGGACAAGAAGCCTGATCTCGTCCAGCGTTTCGTCGACGCTTCGATCGAAGGCTGGTACAACTATCTCTACGGCGACAACAGCAAGGCCAATGCGCTGATCAAGGCCGATAATCCGGAAATGACCGATGGCCAGATCGCCTATTCGATCGCCAAGATGAAGGAATATGGCATCATCGAATCCGGTGAAGCGCTGGACAAGGGCATCGGCTGCATCACCGATGCGCATTACAAGAAATTCTACGATGAAATGGTGGCGATCAAGGTCGTGAAATCGGAGGTCGATTACAAGAAGGCTTTCACCACCGCCTTTGTCTGCAAGGGCAAGGGAATGGCCCTGAAGAAATAGTGTGCGGGGTCTCCGCCCTTGACCCGCACGGCCTGACCCGCACGTCCTGAACAGCATGACGAAGAGCCCGAGCCCATGCCCACAACCGCGCCCGCCAAGGCAGTATCGACGGAAGTGAAGAAAGCACGGCCCCTGGTGGTCATGCAGTCGGTGTCGAAGACGTTTTCCAGCGGCACGATTGCGCTGTCGGAGATGTCGATGACCGTGGAGAGCGGCGAATTCGTCAGCCTGCTTGGCCCCTCCGGCTGCGGCAAGTCCACGGCTCTCAGGATCATTGCGGGGTTGGGGGGCGTCAGCAGCGGCTCGATAGATTGGCCAAGCTCCCGCATTAATTCCAGGGGCTTGCCGGAGGGCGATATCGGTTTCGTCTTTCAGGAGCCGACACTGCTGCCCTGGAAGACGGTGTTCGACAATGTGCATCTGCCGCTGAAACTGCGGGGCACGTCAAAGGCATTAGCCCGCGAGGAGATCATGGCCGTGCTTGCCACCGTCGGCCTTGCGGATTTCGCCTCGGCCTATCCGCGAGAGCTTTCGGGCGGCATGAAGATGCGCGTGTCCATTGCCCGTGCGCTGGTGACCAGGCCGAAACTGCTGCTGATGGACGAACCCTTTGCAGCGCTCGATGAAATTACCCGGCAGAAGCTGAATGACGATGTTCTCGCGCTTTGGAAATCGACCGGCATTACGGTGATCTTCGTCACGCATTCGGTGTTCGAATCCGCCTATCTCTCCAACCGCGTCGTGTTGATGAAGGCCCGTCCCGGACGCGTCCATGCCGATCTGCCGCTGATCACCAGCAGGGATCGCGACGCCGATTACCGCACCTCGGAAGAGTATCGCGCCGCCTGCGAGACCGTGTCCCATGCGCTGATCGGCGCCATCAATGCTGCAAAGGAAGAGGGATGAGCTCGGCTCCTGTTATCTCGGCACGGCCCGGACGGCCCAAGGAACTTGCCCTTCGCATTGCCGTGCCCTTCTGTGTGATCGCTATTCTGGTGTTCATCTGGGATGCCTATGTGCGGTTTTCCGGCGTTCCGGCCTATATTTTCCCGAGCCCGCTGGCGGTCGCCAAGGCTTTCGTCACCGATTGGGGAACGCTGGCGCCCGCACTTTGGGTCACCACCAAAATTACCCTTATCTCGCTGCTGCTGGCGCTGATCGGCGGCTGCGGCTTTGCGATTTTCCTCGTCCAGTCGCGCTGGATCGAGCTTGCCTTCTATCCGCTCGCCGTCATCCTGCAGGTAACGCCGGTGGTGGCGATCTCGCCGCTCATTCTGATCTATGCCCCGTCCACCCAGGCCGCCCTGCTGATCTGCGCCTTTCTCGTCGCTTTCTTTCCCATTTTGTCGAACATGGTGCAGGGATTGAAGAGCGTGGATCACAATCTCATCAACCTCTTCGAACTCTATGGCGCCTCGCGCTGGCAGACCCTGCTCTACCTGAAACTTCCAGCGGCCCTGCCCTATTTCATGACGGGCCTGCGCATTGGCGGCGGGCTGGCGCTGATTGCGGCGGTGGTGGCGGAATTTGCCGCGGGCTCGGCGGGCGCGGGTTCCGGCCTCGCCTTCCGCCTGCTGGAAGCGCAATACCGCCTGAACATTCCGCGGCTGTTTGCAGCGCTGCTGATGCTGTCCTTGCTGGGCGTCGCCATCTTTGCCATCACCTCCTTCATTGCCTGGGCGAGCCTGCATCGCTGGCATGAAAGCAGTCTGAAACGGGAAAACTGATGCCCAATCCCTTCATCGCGCCCCCGAATGCCGCCCGCTTCTGCCTGAGCAATGCCACCCTGCCCGCCATTGCCGTGGAAGGCTTTCAAGCCTCTGCAAGAGAGGGCCTGATCAAGGCCGATCTCATCATCAGCGATGGCCTGATCGAAGCCATTCTGCCGCCGGGCGGTGCGCCACCCGAACTGGCCCGGGCGGATCTGCGCGACGGCATGGTATGGCCGTGCTTTGCCGATATTCATACGCATCTGGACAAGGGACATATCTGGGAGCGCCAGAGCAATCCCGATGGCACCTTCATGGGCGCGCTGCAAGCCGTTCATGCGGACCGGGAAGCGCATTGGTCGGCGGCGGATGTGCGGCAGCGCATGGAATTTTCGCTGCGCTCCGCCTATGTCCATGGCACCAGCCTGATCCGCACCCATCTGGATGCCCTGGCGCCACAGCACCGCATCTCCTTCGAGGTGTTCGATGAACTGCGCGATGCCTGGAAGGAAAAAATCGCCCTTCAGGCGGTGGCGCTGTTTCCGCTGGATGCGATGGAGGACAGCGCCTATTTCAACGATCTCATCACGGTGATCCGCGACAAGGGCGGGCTGATCGGCGGCGTCATGCAGATGGGCGAGGCCTTGCCCGGCCAGCTCGACCGGCTGTTCCAGACCGCCTCCGAGCATGGTCTGGATATCGACCTGCATGTCGATGAGACGGACGATCCGACATCGCAGACGCTGCTGGCGATTGCCGATGCCGTGCTGCGCAATCGCTTTGCCGGAAAGGTCACCGCCGGTCATTGCTGCTCGCTGGCCCGTCAGGACGAGGAAACGGCAAAGCGCACCATCGCCCGCGTGGCCGAGGCGGGGCTACAGGTCATTTCGCTGCCCATGTGCAATATGTATCTGCAGGATCGCTATGCGGAGCGGACACCGCGCTGGCGCGGTGTGACGCTGTTCAAGGAACTGGCGGCCGCCGGCATTGCGACGGCGGTCGCTTCCGATAATAGCCGCGACCCCTTCTATGCCTATGGCGATCTCGATCCCGTCGAAGTGTTTCGCGAGGCAGTGCGCATTCTCCATCTCGATCACCCGCTGGATGATGCCGCCCGCATCGTCACCCGGTCTGCCGCAGCCATGGCCGGGCGGCCTGACCTGTCGCGGATCGCGGCCGGTGCGCCAGCCGATCTGGTGCTGTTCAGCGCCCGCCACTGGAGCGAGTTTCTATCCCGGCCGCAGGCGGACCGCGTCGTGCTGCGCCGTGGCAAGATGATCGATCGCAACCTGCCGGATTACCGTGAACTGGATAGGGCGCTTCAGGATGGAAAAGCGCACTGAGCCCTCCCTGAAACACCTGGGAATGATTGGAGCCTGACATGCCGGATTACCAGCAGATCAAGAAAGACCTGGAAGGGATTGCCATCGAGGATAATCCCGCGCTGGTGCGCCAGAAAAGCCGGGATTTCTATTGGTATTCACCGATTCTGAAGGCGCAACTCGACCATGTCACCGCCGACATCGTGGTGACGCCGAAGACCGAGGAAGAGGTGATCCGCACGCTGAAGGTGGCCTATGCGCATGGCGTTGCCATCACGCCGCGCGGGGCGGGCACCGGCAATTACGGGCAGGCCATGCCGCTTTCCGGTGGCATCATCCTCAATATGGCGGGCATGGACAAGGTCAAGGAAATCCATCCCGGCCGGGTGATCTCAGAGCCCGGCATCGTCATTGCCCAGCTCGACAAGCAGACCCGCGCCCATTCCGGCCAGGAACTGCGCTTTCACCCCTCGACGGCGCAAACCGCCACCATTGGCGGCTTCATTGCTGGCGGCTCCGGCGGTGTCGGGTCGATCACCTGGGGCGGGCTGCGCGATATCGGCAATATCCTAAGGCTTCGCGTCGTCACCATGGAGGCCGAACCGCGCGTGCTCGACCTGACCGGCTGGGATTTGCAAAAGGTCAGCCATGCCTATGGCACCAATGGCATCATCACGGAAATCGAGATGCCATTGGCGCCTGCCTATGACTGGGTGGATGTGCTGGTGGGCTATGACGATTTCATGGCTTCGGTGCGATTTTCCGATGCGCTGGCGAAATGCAATGGCATTCTCGTCAAGGAAATCGCGCCGATTGCAGCACCCATTCCTTATGATTACTTTCCCCGGCACCGGCCTTTTCTCCGGCAGGGTCAATCGGTCGTGGTGCTGATGATCGCGCCGCATTCCATGGATGCCTTCCTGGCCTTCACCGCCGCCCATAAGGGAGAGGTGATGTTCCGCTCGGATAAAGTGGAGAGCATGAAGGGCATACCCCATGCCTATGAACTGGCCTGGAACCACACTACCCTGCGCGCCCTGAAGGTCGACCCGAGCTTCACCTATCTTCAGGTGCAGTATCCCGGACCCGATCATGTCACCAAGGTGCAGAAAATGGTGGAGATCTTTGGCGACGAAGTGCCCGGCCATCTCGAATTCATGCGGTTCGACGGCCAGATCCAGTGCTCCGGCCTGCCGCTCGTCCGCTACACCACGGAAGCGCGGCTGGAGGAAATCATTCGCATCCATGAGGATCATGGCTGCCCGATCTTCAACCCGCATCGCTACACGCTGGAAGAAGGCGGCATGAAGCAGACCGACATGATCCAGCTTGCCTTCAAGCAGGAGACCGATCCCAAGGGTCTGCTCAACCCGGGCAAGATGATCGCCTGGGAAAATCCCGATTTCGATTTTTCCGCCGGAAAGAACTACCTGTTTCCCGGCCTCTCCAGCGTCACGGAGGCGAGATGAGAGTTCTCGTCCTGCATTCGCATCCGGTTGAATCGAGTTATGGGGCGGCCCTTTACCGGCAGACGCTGGAAAGCCTGAAGACCGCCGGTCATGACGTGGATGGCTGCGATCTCTATGCGGAACATTTCGATCCCGTTCTCTCCCGCCACGACCGGCTGATCTACCATGACTATCCGGAGAATACGGAACTGGTGAAATCCCATGTCGAGCGGCTGAGACAAGCCGAGGGGCTGGTGATCGTCACGCCCGTCTGGAATTTCGGTTTTCCGGCCATGCTGAAAGGCTATTTCGACCGCGTCTGGCTTCCGGGCGTCTCATTCGATCTTGTGGATGGCAAGGTCGAATCCCGGCTGCGGCATATCCGCAAGCTTGCAGCGGTCCTGACCTATGGCGCCACACCCTTCCGCGCCTTCGTGGCCGGCAATCCGCCAAAGAAAATCGTCAAGCGCGTGCTGAGAGCACAGATCAATCCGCTGAGGCCGGTCACCTTTCTTGCCCATTACGACATGAACAATTGCACGCCGGAAACCCGGGCGCGGTTCATGGACAAGGTCAAGACGTCGATGGAGCGGTTTTGAGAAGTTTCCAGGGAAAGCGGTTTTCCCGGAAATGCTCTCACAGCACCTTGGCAGCAGTCACTTCCACTTCGACCAGAAATTCCGGGCGGGTAAAACCGTTGACGATAATCAAGGTTGAAACCGGTTTCGGATCGAGCGTGTAGCGATCCCGCACGGCCATATAGGGTGCGAAATCCTCGCGCCGGGTCACGAAGCCGGAAATCCGGATCACATCGGCAAAACTCATGCCCGCCTCCGTCAGGATGGCGCCGATGGCGTCGAAGCATAGCTCGGCCTGTGCGGTTACATCATCTGGAATGACATCATCAACAGTGAGGCCCAACTGACCGGAGGTGACGAGCAAGGCCGCACCGGGAGGAACCATCAACCCGTGATTATACTGCCCGAAGGGTTTGCGCACCGAGGCGGGATTAAAAACTTTGCGCACTGTTCGTCCTTTGAAGTGATCCGGTGATCATAGAGCATTTCCAGGAAAAGTGGAAACCGGTTTTCCGCCCGGAAATGTGTAAAAACAAAGAGTTGGAGCATTTCGGTGTTTCCGTGAACCACTGAAATGCTCTACAGCGCCGTGCGCCATATATGGCGCACAAAGGTTCGCTGTAGTGCTTTAGATCTACTGCATAATTCCTTAAATCGATTCCGATTTAAGGAATTATGCAGTAGCCGCACCGAGGCCGATCAGCGGAGCTCAATCCTCCCGTTTCGCAACCGCACCGTCAAGGCAACGGCACCCGGTCGCCTCAGGCAAAAGGAAAACGTTTCAGCCTGTCTTTGGCAGCGCGGGCTATTTAATCCATATTGATGATTAAAAATCGGATTCCTCTCTGAAAGGGCAGAATTGCCTTGAGGCCAGATTGCTTCTTGAGCCGAAATCAGCGCACACCGGCCTGGCACACTCCGCTAAAATCCTTTTAAAACAAGATACTAAGACATCTCAGGCTGTGAACGCCTGAACTTCCAGTAATCTCGCTCCAGATCGAACTCATCAATTTTGCTGCATTTGCGAAAGATCACCGCAGAGGTCCACAGACCTTTCCGGTAGCAAACGCCCTTTCACATCCCCCATAGCGCGCTTGACAGGCCTAATATAGTTCTCAATAAGTATTTAAAAAGAAAAAAGAGGACTGGCTTTGCACAGCTCCTCGGAAATGACGGGAACAAGGGCCAGATCGCGACCGCCGAATGGCCGCAACAGGATGGAGGACTTTTGATGACCACGCCTTCCAGCATGGACAGACGCGACTTCCTCAAGCTTTCGGTAGCCGGCGCCGCCTTTGCCGCTGCAGGCGGCATTGCCGTTCGCCCTGCGGCGGCAGCCCAGGGCACGCTCGACATCTTCTTCAACTCCGATACCAATATCATCGATTTCTGGACCAACGTTATCAAGCCCGGCTTCGAGGCGGCCAATCAGGGTGTGACGCTGAACCTCGTTCCCGGTGGCGGCGGAGCAGGCATCAATACGCTGGCTGACCGCGCCATGGCCGCCTTCCAGGCAAAGAAGGATCCACAGGTGGATATGCTGGAAGCGACCACGCCCTTTTATCCGGCGGGCTCCATCGAAGCCGGTCTCTGGAGCAATTTCGAGACCGCGAAGCTATCGAACTACGCCAAGATCAATCCGGTCACGCAGCAGAGCCCCTTCCTGCTGCCCTATCGCGGCTCGCAGGTCGTGCTGATGTATAATGCCAGCATGGTGAAGAGCGTGCCGACCACCTTCCCGGCGCTGATCGAGTGGATCAAGGCCAATCCAAAGCAGTTTACCTATGCCCGCCCCGATCTCGGCGATTCCGGCGCATGCTTCATCGAGCGCGCGCTGCAGGAAGTCACTGGCCAGAAGCCCGAACTTTTCCTGCCGGAAAACTATACGGAAGCCTATGCCAAGCCGATGTTCGAAAAGCTCTGGCCCATGCTGAAGGAGATCCAGCCTTCGCTGTTCAATGGCGGGGAATATACCTCCGGCAACACGGCCTCGATCCAGCTTCTCGCCTCCGGCGCCATTTCCATGACGGTGGCCTGGTCGGACATGGCCTTGCAGGCCATGAGCCAGGGCATCGTGCCGGACACGACGGCGGTCGCGCAATTGCAGGATCTGGCCTTTACCGGCGGCTTTTCCGGCGTTGTCGTTCCAAGCGTGGCGCTGAACCAGGCTGCGGCGCTCAAGCTTTCCGATTACATTATCTCGCCTGCCATACAGGAGAAGGTGGTGACCGATCTGGGCGGTTTCCCGTCCATCGGCTGGGACAATCTTTCGAAGGAATTGCAGGACAAGTTCGCCAAAGTCGCGCCGAAATCCATTCCGCTTTTCCCCGGAAACTGGGAGCCCGCTCTTTTCGAAGGCTGGTATCGGAACGTCGCCTCGACTATTCAGCGCTAGTGGTTTGATTGTGACATTTGCTACCCTGTGCAGCACCCTCGAGAGCAAATGTCACAATCATGAAAACCACTAGCAACTTTATGATTCTAGTGGAATTTTCGAATTTGACATTTGATCCTCGAGATCACCGCAAATGGGTATCAAATGTCAAATTCATTCCACTAGAGCATTTCCGGTGAAAACGAGATCACCTGAAATGCTCTATCTATTTGTTTTTACGCAGTCCGGACGCAAAACCGCTAACGCACTTTTGCTGGACATGCTCTAGGAGCGGCCATGGCTGCCAGAAACCAGTCAGGACGGATCGATTTTCTGGCTTATGGCTTTATTGCCGTCCCGGTGATGGCGATCATCGTCTTTCTCTTCTATCCCGCCGCGATGGCGATTTTCGGGACGCTGTTTCACAAGCGTCCCGAAGGCAGCATCGGCTTCGATCTCTCCACCTATATTTTCTTCTTCACCGACCCTTATAGTCTCGCCAATCTGCTGCGCACGCTTTGGACAACGGCGGCGGCGCTGATCCTGATCGTCGCCGTCAACCTGCCGATTGCGCTCTATATGCGCTTCACGCGGGGCTGGCTGGCGGGCCTCATCCAGGGGCTGGCGCTGTTTCCGATGTTCGTTCCGGGCATCATCATCTGCTATGCGCTGATCCGCTATCTCGGGCCGAATGGCTGGCTGCAAAGCCTGCTCTCTGCCGTGGGTTTCACCCATTACGCTTCACCGATCACCACGCCCTGGGGGCCGGTGATCGGGCTGATCTGGGATGGCATGCCGATGACGCTTTTGATCCTGATCGCGGGTCTCGGCACCATTTCGGATGCCTCCATAGAGGCTGCGCGCGATGTCGGCGCGGGGCGGCTGCGCATCCTGCGCTCGATCATTCTGCCGCAGATCACCCATTCCATCCTGATCGTCTGTGCGCTGAATTTTCTCGGCTTTTTCGGTCAGGTGCTGATGCCCTTCATGCTGGGGCCGACCAATCCGGAAATGATGGGACCGTTCATGCTCCGCACCTTCGTCTCGGTTCGCGATCCCTTGCAGGCCGCAACCCAGGCCACCATCACCTTCCTGATCTGCTCGCTGGCGGGCCTTGCCTATGTGCGCTCGCTCGCCGCCCGAAAAGAGGAGCGCTGAACCATGGCAGGTGCGCTGAGACGGAATGGATTCGGACTGCTGATCCTGATCTTCCTGATCTTTTTCATCGTTCTTCCGGTGGCGACCGTCTTCCTCTGGGCCTTCGCGGAGCAATGGTTCTATCCTGCCGTGCTGCCCACCCGCTGGGGCTTCCGCTTCTGGGAGCAATTGCTGGCGCGGCCAGAGGTGTGGCAGGCCCTGCTCACCTCGGTGAAACTGTCGCTGACGGTCACCGCGCTTTCGGCGGCGATCTGCCTGCCTGCGGCCTATGCCTTCGCCCGCATGGAGTTTCCGGGCCGCTCCACCTTCATGATGTCCTTTCTCATGGCAAATGCCTTTCCCCGCTTTGCGCTGATCGTGGCGATTGCCGTGCTTTTCCTGCGGTTGGAACTGGTTGGCACCTTCGAGGGCGTGGTGATCATCCAGTTTCTCAACACGCTGCTGCTGATGATCTGGCTGCCCACCGCCGCCTTCCGTGCCATTCCGCGCGAAACGGAAGAAGCAGCCCGCGATGTGGGGGCCTCGCCGCTTCGGGTCTTCTGGCACATCACCCTGCCCCAGGCTTTCCCTAGCATTGCGGCTGCCCTGCTGATGACCTTTGTCTGGACCTTTTATGAAACGGAAGGTGCCTGGCTGGTAGGCGCGCCACGCATTCGCACCATGCCGCTCCTGATGATGTCGATGATCAATAACCAGCTCGTCGTGCAATATGGCGCGGTGCTCTCGGTCATGCTCTGGATGCCGTCCCTGGTCGCCATCCTGCTGGCCCGTCGGGTGATCGGCGGCGATGCTTTTGCCAAGGGGCTAGGCGGCTAGAGCGCTTTGTTTGTACGTGTTTCCGGACGGGAAACCGGGTTCCACTTTTCTCGGGACAACACTCTGAGTTTTCCTTCTTCCTTTCGAGGCTGTTTACTCCATGTCCACGCTTGACCTTATCGACATTCAGAAATCCTATGGCATCGTCACGGCTATCGAGCCGCTGTCGCTGTCGGTGGCCAATGGCGAACTGGTCTGCCTGCTCGGCCCTTCCGGCTCCGGCAAATCAACGCTGCTGCGGATGATAGGCGGCTTTGAAACGCCAACCGCCGGCAAGGTGCTGATCGATGGCGTCGATGTCGCCTTCGATCCGCCGGAGAAGCGCCCGACCGCCATGGTGTTTCAAAGCCACGCCCTGTGGCAGCACATGACGGTGTTCGAAAACATTGCCTTCGGGCTGAAGTTGCGGGGCTTCGGCAAGGCCGAAATCAAGCGCAAGGTCGAGGCGGGGCTTTCCCTTGTCGGCCTTCAGGATTACGGCCAGCGCCGCCCCAGCCAGTTGTCTGGCGGGCAGCGGCAGCGGGTGGCGATTGCCCGCTGCATCGTGCTGGAACCGAAAATCCTGCTGATGGACGAGCCCTTTGCCAGTCTCGACCAGCACCTGCGCGACCGGTTGCGGGAAGAGGTGCGCCAGATCCAGAAGACGCTGGGCATCACCACCATCTTCGTCACCCATGGACAGGATGAGGCGCTTTCGGTAGCGGACCGTATCGTGGTGATGAGCATGGGGCGCATCGAGCAGGTGGGCACGCCCGGCGATATCTATGCGTCACCGGCGACCCCTTTCGTGGCTGGCTTTATCGGTGACATGAACCTCATTCCGGTCACCGTCGCCCATGGCCGCATCACGATGGGCGGCATTGAACTCGCCGCCCCCGTGGCGGATGGCCCGGCCATGCTGGCCGTGCGGCCTGAAGACATCGCCTTTGCCGAAAGCGATGCATCAACGGGCGGCGCGACCGTGCTGCGCATTGTCAATTACGGCTCCTATTTCAAGGTGACCGTTGCGCTCGAAAGTATGGAATGGAAGGTGCAGGCGCCAAAATCCACGCGCATTCCGGAGGGTGCCGTACTGCCGCTCTCGATTGGCCGCTACCAGCTTTTCCGCGATGAACAGGTGGTGTTTCGCTCGGAGCCTGCATGACAGCGCCAAAAAACCTATTCAGACGGCCCCGCTCGCAATCTCGAAAGGCCGGATCTCCGCCAGATTCTGCCGGATATAGAGATGGCGGAAATTGTGGCTGGTATTGACGAAAATCGGCAGCATCGCCGCACCTGTTACGGCGGCATCCTCGCTCAGCCGGGCAGTGATCAGGCGCGCATGCACACGGTCGCGCCGGGCCGCTGGGGTCGGCCGCAGCGGATAGGCGCGATCCACCAGCCGCTCGATCAACGGCTGCGGCAGGGCGCCGCCCACGGCGATGAAGCCCGGATCATACATCACCTCGATGACAGCGACGACATCGCGCAAGAGCCGCGCCGCCGAGGCCAGCCAGTCCATCAGGCGATGGTCGCGCAGGGCCAGCAGATTCAGGACCTGCGCCGGATCGGGATTGAGACCGAGGCCGCAGGCAAGACCGAGCCCGCCAATGGAGATCAGCCCCCCCTGCGCTGCCGTTTCCTCAGCGGCTTCGGCCCATGTTTGCGAACCGCCGAGCCCGGCAAAGGGCAGAAGACCGATTTCACCGGCCATGCCGCCTGCCCCCTTGTAAGGGTACCCATCGATGATCAGGCCGGCGCCGGAGCCGTGGCCGATATAATAATAGACGAAAGTGGCGTCCTGGGTATCCGGCCTGTGGATGCGCTCGCCGATGGCCGCAGCCGTCGCATCATTCTCGACCAGAATGGCATGACCCGTCAGCCTTTGCAGCTCTTCCGCAAAGGGAAAATCCCGCCATGCCTGCCAGTGGCGCATGGAAAAATCGAAGGCGTCATCCGCCGAACCGAAGGTGGGCAGCACGAGGCCGATGCCCCAGACCCGCTCCCCCGGAAGCCCCTGCTCCTCGAGCAAATCCGCCAGTAAACTGGCGAGCGCCCGCACAGCCTCGGCGGGATCGGCAGTATCGAGGCGCGTCACGCGCCGCGCCCGCTCCTTGCGCGTCAGGTCCAGCACGAGAATGCTGCACAGGTTCTGGTCGAGATGCACGCCGACGGAAAATCCGGCTTCGGCATTGGCCTCCAGATAGATCTGCGGCTGGCCGCGCAGACCGGACGACCGCCCCGCCTCGACGATCAGCCCCTGCTCCAGCAATTCGCGGGTGATGGAGGAGATCGTCTGCGGCTTCAGCCCGATGACCGAGGCAATTTCCACGCGGCTGATGGGGCCGCGCTGAAAGATCGTCTCGAACACGAGGCGGCGGTTGTGAATGCGGGCGTGCTCTATGCGGCTCCCGGCGATACGGTCCTCGCCCTCGTCAGCCACTCCGGGATGTGTATTGCTGTCGGCCTTAATCACCCGCGCCATCTCAACCGCTTCCGCCGATCACAGCCCCAGCGCCTTCAAGGCGTTCCGATTGCGGACGGCGATCGGGAAAGGCTTGTCCGGCGGACAAGGATACATATCCTGCTCGTATACCACATAGCCCTGATAGTCACGCGCGTTGAGAAAATCCACAACCGCGCGAAAATCCACCATGCCCTTGTCCAGTTCGCACATGACGCCGGACTGGAAGCCGGTGATGAAGTCGATGTCTTCGCGCTTTATCTTCTCCAGCAGCACAGGATCGACATTCTTGAAATGGTAATAGGGAATGCGGTCGGCATAGCGCTTCATGAAGGAAACGGCATCCGCGCCGGTATAGGCATGATGGCCGAAATCGAAGCACAGGCCCACCAGATCCGCAGGCGTTTCCTCCAGAAGCCGCACCACTTCCGCCTCAGTTTCGACGCCGGAGCCTACATGCGGATGGAAGACGAAGGAAAGACCATACTCGCCCGAGACATAGCGCGCAGCCTCGATGACATTGGCAATCATGCCTTTCCAGGCGTCAGGGGTCAGAGCCCGCTCCTGTCCCGGCGGCGGCAGATCGCTGTCGTCCATCAGCACCACCCATTCTGCGCCCATGGCCTTGAGAAGCCCGCAGGTCTGCTCCAGCCGGGGGCGCAAGCTCTGCATGGCATCTTGGGGCGCCAGAAGATGGACAAGCGCTGAACCGCAGACCGAGAGACTGCGGGCGCAAAGCGCATCGGAAAGCCGGGCCGGATCGGTCGGCAGATAGCCCCAGGGGCCGGTTTCAGTGGCGGTAAAGCCCGCATCGCGCACCTCGTCCAGATAGCGCTCCCAGGGCGTCTGCCGCGGGTCTTCCGCATACCACACACCCCAGGCATCAGGCGCCGTTGCCAGTTTCATCGCTTGTCTCCGCTTATTTAATTCTCTAACGCAATCTTTAATCCATTCTCGAAAAGGTGAAAAGCTGGAAAAGGGCCAGCCCAAGAGCGTCGACCAGATTTCGCTGATTTTTCATCGAAATCTCTGATCATTTCGGTATTAGACCGGAAGCGGAAGATAAACCGTAACGGCTAGAAGCGCAGGCGCCGCTCAAAAACTCCTTGATAAAATCCTTTATATGTATTTATTTGCAGTCATTGCAGACAGTAACAGCCTTCACGCTTGTGAAGCGCCGTTCAGGAACAGGAATTCGATCATGATCAGGCTCGGCCTGCTGGGGCTCGGCGAGGTTGCCCAGCTCATTCATCTGCCCATTCTGCAACGGCTGGGCCACCTCTTCACACTGGCTGGCGCTTATGATCCTTCAGCCTCCGTCAGCCGCGCCATTGCCGCGCGCTGGGGGATAGAGACCCTCTACGAAACGCCCGAGGCCATGTTTGCGGCTGCCGATATCGATGCCGTGATGGTGCTGAGCCCCGACCAGTTTCATGGCGCCCACGCGCGTGCGGCCCTCATGGCCGGCAAGCATGTGCTGATCGAAAAGCCATGCTGCCTGACCCTCGACGACCTGCAAGCGCTGACCGCCGTCGCCGAAAGCAGCGGCAAGGTGGCGATGGTCGGCTATATGCGCCGCTTCGCACCGGCCTTCCTGGCGGCCAAGGCCCATCTGCCCGTAGCGGAAGACATTACCTATGTCCGGGTGCGGGACGTTATCTGCGAAGGCCCCTGGTATTTCCGTCAGACCGACAACGTCGTGACACCGCAAAACGATTTGCCTCAGGATCTGCTGGAGGAAGGCCGCACCCTTCGCGCATCAATGCTGGACAGCGTGCTGGGCGCCGATGCTTCACCGGAACTTCGCACCGCCTATACGGTGCTCACCGGCCTTTCCTCCCATTCTCTCTCCGCCATGCGGGACCTGCTCGGGGTCCCGAAGGCGGTGAGAGCCGCAAGCATCAAGCAGGGCGGAGCGCAGATCACGGTCATGTTCGATTACGGTCCCTTCACCGCCCTCTACGAATGCATGATTGGCGATGTGGTGCGCTTCGAAGCCGGTTTTGAAATCAACACCCGCTGGACGCGGCTCGCCTTCGATTACCCAACTCCCTATATCCGGAATCTGCCGATGACGCTGGACCTCCAGACCTCAAGCGAGGACGGCAACAGCCTGACGAGGCTTGGCCCCTTCCATCAGGATCCGTTCGATGTGGAACTGCGCGCTTTCCACGCAGCGGTCACCGAAGGCGGGGAAAATCGCACGCCGCCCGCCGACTCCGCCGACGACCTGAGGCTTTTCAAGGCTATTATCGACGCCGCGCGGGTGTAATACGAAGAGTCATGGAAAATGACTCTTCGTATTCCCTTTTCGAATATCTCAAGCCCTTGATGCATTTGAGATATTCGAAATTCTTTCAAGGCGAGGATGCGTTAGAGCGCTTTTCGATCTGATTGAATCAGATCGGCGCTCTAACCTTTTATTTTTGAAGCATAATTTTATCGATCCTCGTTTCACTCCGGTCGAATTATGCTCTAGCATCTTCGGCCTTGGTATAAACGTCAGAGCAAAGTGAGAACCGGCTTTCCGTCCGAACATGCTCGCAACTAAAGGATGCGGCCCCGCGCTACCACCGGCCAGCGCTCCGGCGCGGTCCGGCCATCGCCGATCACCAGGATCTCATCGACCATATTGCTCACCACGCAGGCATGGTTCGGCACGATGCGCACCGTGTCACCCACGCAAAGGCCGATTGGCCCGGTGCTCACCAGCCGCCCATGCTCTTCCGACAACTGGTCGATGGCGATATCGTCGCGTCCCAGGACGTGACCATAGCCGGTCAAGCCGAGAAGATCGGAGGTCAAGGTCTTCGATCCGGCATCGATCACCGCACGATCGGGCGCGGGAACGGAGACGACGGTGGCAAGCACGGTCAGGGCGCAATCGCCCCAGCTCGCCGCCCCACGAGAGACGAGCGAGCGGTCGTTATAGACATAGGTGCCGGGGCGATATTCCGTGGCAACCGGCGCTCTGGCCGCCTGCATCATCGAAGGCGTCCCTCCCGACGTGACGACCGGTACGGCAAGCCCTTTCGCCTCGATACCGGCTTTGGCAGCCGTCATGAAGGTCTCGACAGCGGCCTCCGCCCCGGCGGGCGGATAAGTCATCAGCCCGCCAAAGACGAGGCCCGGCTGTGCGGCAATGAACTCTGCAAGCGCAACGGCCTCTTCCGGTGACGCGACACCGCACCGGTTCGCCCCGGTATCGCATTCGACAAGAACGGCAAGAGGCTTTGCCGCTTCCTTGAAAGCGGCTGCCAGACCTTCGACCACGGCCCTGCTATCTGCCACCACCGACAGGCAAACCTTTTCCGAAAGGGCTTTGAGCCGCTTCAGCTTGGCTGCACCGAGAATATTATAGGTGATGAGCACATCGGTAATCGCCTCGCTCCCCGCCACCATCGCCTCGGCTTCCGAGACCTTCTGGCAGGTGATGCCGCAGGCACCCGCCTGAAGTTGCATTTCGGCAATGGCGGGCAGTTTGTGCGTCTTGATATGCGGCCGGACCCGAAGCCCGTGTCCGTCCGCATAGCTTTGAAAACGGTCAATATTCCGCTTGACGATATCCAGATCGACCAGGACTGCGGGTGTCTCGATCACGCTCGGGTCGGATAGGTCAGGGAGCATGACAGCCTCGTTCTTCAGGAATTCCGGATCCCCCGAAGCAGGTCGATCCGATTGGGATGTGCCGTTCATAACAAGGCTTAAGGATGCGGACCATATCCCCGCTTTGAGAATCAACTCTCGAAACGGCAAGATCTGAGAATGCGTCACGTCGTCAACGGGGTCATGCCGCCTTCTTGTGGCCATAGGCGGCCAGAAAAACCCGCACGCCGCCCTCGATCAGGGCGTCATACTGGCTCTGCTCCGGCGGCTTCATGGAAAGCGCCCAGTTCAGCGGCAAATCGCCCTGCACGAGGCTCAGGAATTGCTGGACGGCCAGTTCGATCTCCGCAATCTCCAGAAATCCTTCCGAACAGGCCTGTCGCAGAAAAGCACCGACCTCGGCGCGCTGACGTCTCGGGCCTGCCTTCATGAAGATCTCGGCCGTTTCTGGAAAGCGCGAGGCATTGGCCATGATGAGCCGGTGGAAGGCAAGGCCCTTGTCCGTCAGGAAAAAGCGGGTGAAATTTCGCGCGAGCTGCCGCAGCGAAGCCTCGATATCCGTGATGGGCTCGTTACGATCCCAAAGATCCGTCTGGCCGTCATTGTCGAACTCATTTTCCACCAAGGCTGACAGCAAGGCTTCCTTGCTCTCGAAATGCGCATAGACCGTGGCCTTGGATACGCCTGCCTGCTGGGCAATCATGTCCATGCTGCTGCGGTCATAGCCCTGCTCCAGAAAAATGGAACGGGCCGCCTCCAGGATGAGATCGGGCTTTCTGCTTTCACGAGGCCGCGCTTCACCGGCCTCTGCCCGCCCGTCGGCCTCCGTTTCCACATTCGCTTTCATTTTCGCCTCCCCGCACCTAAACTGAACAGTTCAGTTCTCTCTTGACATTTGTACAATAGGCTGCAATCTGCGTCAAACAAACTGAACGGTTCGGTTCAATCGGTAGTAGCCCATGACGGATAGTGTCGCGGTTCTTATCAAGCAGGCCCTGGAAAAGCATCGTGCACATTTCCGGAATGCCATGCTTCAATTCCCCTTAACAACCAGTCTCCGGGAAAGGTGCCGTGCGGTATTGCCGCCATCCGGCCCCTCCCCTCAAAAGTTGCAGTCTCTCGGCAGCACAATGAACGTCCGCCAGCCTTGTTCCGCTTTCGGCGGTCTGCGCCCGGGCGCCCATGCCCTCGGTCTTTTGACCGTGCTTCTTGGCGGCTGCACCGCCGGGCCTGATTTCAACCCGCCGGATGCCCCGAAGGTGGAAGGCTATACCAAGGAAAAACTTGGCCAGACGGCCGCCGCCCAGGGCATTACCGGGGGGCAATCGCAGCGGTTTGCAGTGGGAAGCGATGTCAATCCGGCCTGGTGGACATTGTTCAACTCCAAGCAGATCAATGCCTTCGTGGAAGAGGCGGTGCGCAACCATCCGGATGTGGCATCGGCACAATATGCGCTGCGCGCCGCGCGGGAAACGGCGCTGGCCGAACAGGGCGGCCTCTTTCCGCAGGTCAGCGCCAGCGGCACCTCCACCCGCGAACGGTCCTCCGCCAGTGGCGGTACGCCCGCCTCCATCTACACGCTGCACAATGCCTCGGTGGATGTGTCCTACAGTCTCGACCTGTTCGGCGGCACCCGGCGGCAGATCGAGGCGAAATGGGCGGCGGCGGATTACCAGCGCTTCCAGCTGGAAGCGACCTATCTGTCGCTGACGGCCAATGTCGTGACCGCCGCCCTGACCGATGCCTCGCTTCAGGCCCAGATCGCGGCGACGGAAGACATCGTCCGTCTGCAGCAGGATCAACTGACCCGCATCCAGCGGCAGTTCGCGCTCGGCGCGGTGCCTGCCTCGGACGTGCTCTCGCAGCAATCGACGCTGGCGCAGACGCAAGCTACCCTGCCCTCGCTCCAGAAGCAGCGCGCCCAGCAGCGCAATGCGCTGATGGCCTATCTCGGCCGTCTGCCGAACCAGGACAGGGGCGAAAGCGTCAACCTCGCCAGCCTCAGCCTGCCCCGCACCCTGCCGGTCAGCCTTCCCTCCAGCCTGGTGCGCCAGCGGCCGGATATCCGCGCCGCCGAAGCCACCCTGCACGAGGCAACCGCCAGTGTCGGCGTCGCCATCGCCAACATGCTGCCGCAGGTCAGCCTCAGCGCCAGCTATGGCAGCAATGCCGGTTCGCCCGGCAAGCTGTTCTCAGCCGAGACCATTGCCTGGACGGTGGCGGCCTCCGTCAGCCAGAAGCTCGTCGATGGTGGTACCCTCTACCATACGAAGGAAGCCAGTGTGGCGACCTTCGAGCAGGATCTGGCCACCTACAAGAGCACGGTCATCTCCGCCTTCCAGAACGTGGCCGACAGTCTGCGCGCCATCCAGTACGACGCCAAGGCGCTGCAGGCGGACATGACGGCTGAAAAGGCCTCGCATGACAGCCTGATCATGGCGCAGGAACAGTACAAGACCGGAGCGGTGGATTACCCCACCGTCTCCACGGCCCAGCAGACCTATCAGAATGCCGTCATTACCCGCGTCAAGGCGCAGGCCACCCGCTACACGGACACGGTGGCGCTCTACCAGTCGCTCGGCGGCGGCTGGTGGAACCGGGACGACCAGACGGAACAAGCCTATCCGCGGATCAAGCCGGGGCATTTCGCAGGACCTGCCCAGTCTGCCGCACTTTCATCCTCCACACTCTCTCAGAACAAGAAGGTCCAAACGCAATGATCAAGCGAATGGTGATCATGTTGCTCGCCACCGGCGCTGTCTTTGGCGGGCTCTACTGGTTCCAGAACTTCAAGGCCGGCATCATCCAGAAGGTGATGGCAAGCATGAGCAATCCTGCCCAGACCGTGTCCACGGCCGTGGCCGCCCAGACCGACTGGCAGGACAAGCTGGAAGCCGTCGGCTCCTTTACCGCCGTCAATGGCGCGGATCTGGCACTGGAAGTTTCAGGGATCGTCCAGAAGATCAGCTTCAACTCCGGCGATACCGTCACCACCGGCCAGACGCTGCTGGAACTCGACGCCCAGGAAGATATCGCCAAGCTCGCCTCGTTGCAGGCCACGCTCGACAATTATCACATCACCCTGGAGCGCGATAAGGCACAGGCCGCCATCAAGGCCGTCAGCCAGGCAACGGTCGATACCGACATTGCCAATGTCAAGAACGCCCAGGCGCTGGTGGACCAGCAGAAAGCCGTGGTCGGCCAGAAGACGCTGAAAGCCCCCTTCGACGGCAGGCTCGGCATTCGCTCCGCCAATCTCGGCGAATATCTGACGGCGGGCACCTCGGTGGTGACCTTGCAGGCGCTCGATCCGCTCTATGTCGATTTCTACCTGCCGCAGCAGGCGCTGAGCCGCCTGAAGGTTGGCCAGGACATCACCGCCACCGTCGATGTCTATCCCGGCAGAACCTTTACCGGCCAGATCTCCGCCATCAATCCGAAGGTGGATTCGACCTCCCGCAACGTGCAGGTTCGAGCCACTGTCAAGAATGCCGACGAAGCGCTGCTGCCGGGCATGTTTGCCCGCGTCAACATCTCCGTCGGCACGGTCCAGCAGCTCGTGACGCTGCCGCAGACCGCGATCATCTACAATCCCTATGGTGACAGCGTCTTTGTGGTGGATGGAAAGGCTCAGGGCGATCCGCAGCATGATGCGGTGCGTCAGGTCTTCGTGAAAACCGGCGGCGTGCGCGGCGACAATGTCGCCATCACTAGCGGTGTCAAAGCCGGCGATCAGGTGGTGATTGCAGGCGCACTCAAGCTGCGCAACGGCTCGCCGGTTATCGTCGACAACAGCAAGGTGCCGCCCGCCGAAGACGCACCCGCGGTTACGGATCAATAGGATCTCGCCATGAAAAGCTTCACCGATATCTTCGTGCGCCGGCCCGTGCTGGCGCTGGTGGTCAGCGCCCTCATTCTCGTGCTCGGCCTGAAATCGATGACGACGCTGCCGATCCTGCAATATCCGCGGACGCAGAATGCCATCGTTACCGTCACCACCACCTATGCCGGGGCCGATTCCGACATCATTGCCGGTTTCATCACCACGCCGCTGGAAAACGCCATCGCCCAGGCGAACGGCATCGACTACATGACCTCGACCAGCAAGACGGGCACGAGCACGATTACCGTCAACCTTCGCCTGAACTATGATTCCGGCAAGGCGCTGACGGAAATCAACACCAAGGTCAATTCCGTCATCAACCAGTTGCCCTCCAGTGCGGAGCAGCCGGTGCTGACGCTGAAGGTGGGCCAGACCATCGACTCGATGTATCTCGGCTTCAAGAGCGACGTCCTCGCCCCCAATCAGGTGACCGATTACCTGACCCGCGTCGTTCAGCCGAAATTGCAGGCGGTCCAGGGTGTGCAGACGGCGGAACTGCTGGGTGCGAAGAAATTCGCGCTGCGGGCCTGGCTCGACCCGATCAAGCTGGCGGCCTATGGGCTCAGCGCCTCGGACGTCAAGACGGCGCTCACCACCAACGACTACATCTCGGGGCTTGGCACCACCAAGGGCCAGCTCGTGCAGGTCAACCTGTCTTCCTCGACCAATCTTCATTCGCTGGACGAATACCGCAACCTCGTCGTCAAGCAGACCAACAGCGCCATCATCCGGCTCAAGGATGTGGCCAATGTCACCCTTGGCAGCGACGACTATGATTCCGCAACGAGCTTCAACGGCCAGTCTGCCGTCTATATCGGTATCCAGGTTGCGCCGAGCGCCAATCTTCTCGACGTGATCAACGGCGTCAAGGCCGTGCTGCCGGAGATCAAGGCCCAGCTTCCGGCCGGTCTGACGGGCGAGGTGATCTACGACTCCACCGACTTCGTCAACAGTTCCATCGATGAGGTGATCCATACGCTTTTTGAGGCAGGTATCATCGTCACCGTGGTGGTTTTTGCCTTTCTCGGCTCCTGGCGCTCGGTGCTCATCCCGATCGTCGCCATTCCGCTGTCGTTGATCGGCACCTTCGCTCTGATGCTCTTCATGGGCTTTTCCATCAACCTCCTCACCCTTCTGGCGCTGGTTCTGGCCATCGGCCTTGTGGTGGATGACGCCATTATCGTCGTGGAAGGCGTCAACCGCCATATGGAAGAGGGCATGAAGCCGCTGGATGCAGCCCTTCAGGCCGCCCGCGATCTGGCAAGCCCGATTGTCGCCATGACGGTGGTGCTGATCGCCGTCTATGTGCCCGTCGGTTTCCAGGGCGGCCTGACCGGCGCCCTCTTTACCGAATTCGCCTTCACCCTGGCCGGTGCGGTGACGGTGTCCGCCATCATTGCGCTGACGCTGTCACCGATGAACTGCGCCTATCTGCTGAAGCCCATCGCCAAGGATGGCAAGTCGCTGGAGGCGCGGCTGGTGCATGGCATCGACCGCTTCATGGAGCGGCTGAGCCGCGGCTATCGCCGCGCGCTGGAAGGCACGCTGAACACCATGTCCGTCGTCGTGGTCTTCGCCGTGATCGTGCTGGGCAGTATCTACTGGCTCTACAGCGTCTCCACCAGCGAATTGGCGCCGGAGGAGGACCAGGGCATTATCCTGGCCCAGACCACCGCCTCGCCGACCTCGACGCTCAAACAGCGGCAGTTCTATGCCAACCAGGCCTATAATATCTATGCCAGCCATCCGGAGACGAACATCGTCTTCCAGATCGACGCCCCCGGTCAGGCCATTGCCGGTTGGGTGCTGAAACCCTGGGACCAGCGCGACAAGACGACCAAGACCCTGCAACCGGTGATCCAGCAGCAGCTGAACAGCATTGCCGGCGTCAAGACGGTTGCCTTCCAGACCTCGCCGCTGCCGGGCAGTAACGGTCTGCCGATCCAGTTCGTGCTGACCACCACCAATGACTTCGGCCAGCTCAACGATGTCTCCAAGGACTTCATGGCCAAGGCTCTAAAGACGGGCAAATTCATCTTCCTCGACAATGACCTGAAGATGGACCAGCCACAGGCGCGGATCGTGTTCGACCGTGAGAAGGCAGCCCAGATGGGCCTGAGCATGTCGGATGTCGGCAGCGCACTGGCCACCATGCTGGGCGGCAACTACACCGGCTATTTCAGCCTCGATGGCCGCTCCTACAAGGTCATTCCGCAGGTCCAGCAGATGTCGCGCCTCAATGCCCAGGATGTGCTGAACTATTATATCAAGACCAGCGACGGCACGAGCATTCCGATCTCGACCATCGCCCATATCGAGACCGCCGTCGGGCCGCAGTCCTATAACCACTTCCAGCAGGTCAACGCCGCCACCATTTCCGGCGTCGCCATGCCGGGCGTGGCCATGGGCGATGCTGTTGCAACCCTGAAGCAACTGGCGGCAGACACGCTGCCGCCGGGTTACTCGGTCGACTACGGCGGCCAATCGCGGCAGCTGGAGCAGGAATCCGGCGGCTTCGTACAGACCTTCGCCTTCGCGCTGATCATCATCTTCCTGGCGCTGTCGGCCCTGTTCAACAGCTTCCGCGATCCGATCGTGATCCTGGTTTCGGTTCCCATGTCGCTCGCTGGCGCGCTGATCTTTATCAGCCTCGGCCTCGGCGGCGCCAGCATCAACATCTACACCCAGGTGGGTCTGGTGACGCTGATGGGCCTTGTGAGCAAGCACGGCATCCTGATGGTGGAAGTGGCAAACGAACACCGCAATGCCGGCAAGACCAAGCGGCAGGCCATTGTCGAAGCCGCCGAAATCCGCCTGCGGCCCATTCTGATGACCACCGCCGCCATGGTGCTCGGCGTCATTCCGCTGATCACCGCCAGCGGCGCGGGTGCGGCCTCCCGCTTCAACATGGGTCTGGTGATTGCCTCCGGGCTCTCCATCGGTACGCTGTTCACCCTCTTCGTGGTGCCGGTGGCCTATGTGCTGATCGCCAAGGCAGGATCCGCCGAGCAGGCGCATACATCAGAACCCTCGCCGGACGCCAACGCCCATCCGGCCCATTAGAGCATTGTCCCGAGAAAAGTGGGAACCGGTTTTCCGTCCGGAAATGCGTAAAAACAAAAAGTTAGAGCGTTTCAATGTTTCCATGAAACAATGAAACGCTCTAAAAGTGGTTCCGAACACAAAACCGCAACGCACTTTCCTGTAAATGCCAAAAGCAATGTAGGCGCCGATCTGAACCCACCAGATCGGCGCTTCTTTCATTTTTTCTATCGCCAGCGATTTTTCATTTGTAAAATTATCAAATTTTGATAATTAATGGCCATAACCACCAAGGGAGGATTTTATGGCCTTTACTGCCGTTAACGCTGGCGCCTATCTTCATCACGTTGCCTTCGAAAGCTCCGATCCCGAGCGTCTGGCTCGGTTTTATGCCGATGCCATGGATATGGAAGTGTCGCAGGTCGGCGCGGAATGGCGCTGCGAAGGGCCGAAGCGCCGCTTCATCGCCGTTTCCGGCGCGGACAAGAAACTTGCCTATTCCGGTCTTGCCTGCCGCAATGCCGAGGGGCTGGCATTGTTGCGGGCACGCGTGGAGGCAGAGGGTATTCCGGTGCTGGCCAGCCCCTCGCCCTATTTCGAGGAAGGGGCCTTTGCTGTTCGCGACCCTGATGGCCGTCTCGTCTGCTTCGGCGTTGCCAAACCCGACAGGCCCGGCCTGAAAGGCATCCAGGGCCCGACGCAGCATCTCACCTATGCCTCGGAAGATCTCGAAGCCTTCGTCGCCTTCTATGTCGGCAAGCTCGGCTTTCAGCTGACCGACCGGGTGCTGCACGAAGACGGACGCATGGCCACCGCCTTCACCACCTCCAATCACGAACATCACACCATTGCCTGCTTCTATACGCCGGGCCGTGTGGGCGTGGACCATCACTCCTACGAGGCAGGCGAATGGATCTACATTCGTGACTGGTGCGACCACCTTGCCGCCCGCGATATCCAGCTGTCCTGGGGGCCCGGTCGCCACGGTCCGGGCAACAACCTCTTCATCTTCATCACCGACCCGGATGGCAACTGGATCGAGATTTCCGCCGAACTGGAAGTGATCTACGACCGCGACACCGTGGACTGGCCCCAGCATCCCCGCACGCTGAACAAGTGGGGCGAGGCGATCCTGCGCTCCTGAAACCGGTCATATTATGCTGACCGGCGAAAGTGACTTGCAAAATTGCGGAGAGGAGACGCCAATGACTGCCGCCGAGCCTGTTCTGACGGTCGATATCGCCATTGTCGGCGCCGGACCAACCGGGTTGACCCTTGCCAATCTTCTGGGCGGCATGGGGCTGACCGTGGCGCTTATCGAGCGAAACCTGACGACGGTTCAGGAGCCGCGCGCCGTCTCCATCGATGACGAATCCATGCGCACCATGCAGGCCATGGGCCTGGACGGTGCGGTTGAAGCCATCGTGGCGCGCGGCTACGGCTCGCGCTATCTGTCGCCAGGCGGACGCCTTTTCCTGACGGTAGAGCCGACCTCGCGCGACTATGGCTTCGACAAGCGGAATGCCTTCCAGCAGCCGGAACTGGAAGCCCTTCTGCGCGACGGTCTCTCCCGATTTGCCAATGTCACCCAGCTTTTCGGCTGGGAAATGCAAGCCTTCCACCAGACCGAGCGATCCGTCCAGGTGGAGATCGCAAGGGGGCCGGGCTCCCAGAAGAAAATCCAGGCCCGCTATATGGTGGCCTGCGATGGCGGGCGTTCGCCCACGCGCAGCAAACTCGGTATTTCGCTGGTCGGCTCCACCTTTACCGAGCGATGGCTGATCATCGACCTTGTCAGAACGGAAAACCGCTTCCGGCACACCGAAGTGCATTGCGATCCGGCGCGTCCCTGCATTTCCCTGCCCGGGCCTGACAATATTCGCCGCTATGAATTCATGCTGCATGCCGGTGAGGACGAGCGTGCCGTGACCGACGAAGCCTTTGTGCGCGATATGCTCGCTCGGGTCGGGCCCGACCGGGATTGCGAATTCCGGCGCGTGCGCGTTTACACCTTTCATGCCCGGCTGGCCGAGCGCTGGCGTGAGGGGCGCATCTTCCTCGCCGGAGATGCGGCGCATCTGACACCGCCCTTTGCCGGCCAGGGCATGAACAGCGGCCTGCGGGATGCACACAATCTCGCCTGGAAACTGGCGGAAGCCGTGGGGGCTCAAGATCTGCCGGCAGAGCTTCTCGACAGCTACGAAATTGAACGCCGTCCCCATGCCTGGGACATGATCGAACTTGCCTTGCGCATGGGGCAGGTAATGATGCCGACCAATGGCCGCAAAGCCTTCCTCACCCGCATGGCCTTTCGCGCACTGGGCCTTTACCCGCCTGCACGCGATTACTTCGCCCAGATGCGCTACAAGCCGAAGCCACGCTTCCGCGCGGGCCTGCTCTGGCCCGACGGCCGTCCTGAAAAAACCACCATGGTCGGGCGGCTGGTGCCCCAGCCTGAGGTAGAAGATGTCACGCGCCGCCGCATGCTGCTGGATCGGGTTCTGCCGGACAGGCCGGTCGTGCTTGTCTTCGCCCCCTATCCGGACCGCCTTCTCGGGAAGGACGCCGTCGCAGCGCTGCAAGCCGCAGGTGCTCATGTGGCAGGCATTACCCCGGAATGGATGAACCCGGTGGAAAATGGCTTTCCAGTGTACCGGGAGTGCAGCCGCCTTTTCAGCAGGCGGGACATGCAGGCCTATCTGGGACATGCCCTGCTTTTGAGGCGCGACCGTTATATCGCCGCCGCCGTTCCGGTTGCGGATGCCGCCAGCCTTGCCGACAAGGTGAGGTCTCTCGCCCCCGCGCCGGTCCGGATTCAACCGCTTGCCAATGCCTCCTGATGGCTTTGGAGCATTCCAGCTCGCAACAGCGGACTCGACGACAGCACCTCACACCCATGACTTTGAGAAATGAGGGGATAGAAGCGGCCCGATTTTTCGTTTAATGCCAACCTGCAAGACTTTTTGCAGAAAAAGGCAGAGCATCGTCATGGCGGGACTGGATCGGTTTGTCGAAATCCTGAGGCTTTTCGACTCAGAAAAGCCGGACTGGACCATTCAGGACATGGCCGTCGCCGTCGATGTTCCGGCCAGCACTGTCTATCGCACCGTGCGGGAACTGGTGAGCCAGGGCTTTCTCGATCCCTCCATCGAGGCCCATTACCGCCTGGGAGCCGCATTCATTGAGTTCGACCGGAGATTGCGCCTCTGCGATCCGCTGATCCGTGAGGGAGAGCCGATGCTTCTGGATGTGCTGGCTGCGGCACAGGTGCCGTGTGTGGCCGTCATCGCCCGGCTCTATCGCGAAGAGGTGATCTGCGTGGTGGATCACCGCACGCCCAATAACACCATCGACACCAGCTATGAACGCGGAAGGCCCATGCCGCTGCTGAAGGGTGCAACCTCCAAGGCCATTCTGGCGCAACTGCCGCGCGCCCGGCTTGGCAAGATCCTCAAGGCTGCGGGACAGGACGGCGATCTGCAACAGGACATGGTTTCGAAACTGACCGCTATTCGTCGCCAGGGTTATGCCATCACACGCGGCGAGGTGGATAAGGGTCTCGTCGGCATTTCCGTTGCCGTGTCCTGCCCCGAGGCCGCCATCCACGCCAGCATGAGCCTGATCATCCGTTCCGATGACAGCAATGACGGCGTGGAACGGCGGCTGCTGATGACCCTGATGCCCGCCGCCGACCTGCTGTCGCGTGCTCTCAGCGGCAAGGATCGTGCCGCAGCGGGCTGATCGGGAGATCATGCAGCATAGATCTTCAGAAATATCCGGCAAGCATGATCGACATTGCGTGCGATTTCCGCCTCGCCCGTTGCGGTGCGGAAGCCCCAGAGGCTTTCCTCGAAGAGCCGGTATTCGCAGAGGCTCTTGAATTGCCAGGCCGCATCCATCGGATCCTCCAGCGCAAGTTCCCCCGCATCCGCCGAGGTTTGCAGGGCCTTGGCCAAGGTACCGATCACCGTGCGGGGACCGTTTTCGTAGAAGATGCCGCCCAGTTCCGGAAATCGGCCCGCCTCCCCGATGACCAGCCGGTTCACGGCCTGGATTTCGGCCGATAGCAGAAAACGCAGATAGTGCTGGCCCAGGATTTTCAGCTTTTGCTCAAGGCTCGCCGGGCCTTCCGGCAGAGCAATGAACTCCTCCCACCGCTGTTCTCCCGCCTTGATGACAAAGGCGGCAAACAGGTCCTCCTTCGAGGCGAAATAGCCATAAAGCGTGCCCTTCGAGCCACCCACCGCCGCTGCGATGGTGGCCATGGAAACGGCACCGTAACCGTGCTCCAGAAAGAGGGCACCGGCTATCGCAATGATTTCATTTCTTTTCTTGTCTGTCTTGACTCGCATGACCTCCTTATAACCGTAATGATCCGTATTGTTAAGTTGACAAAGATCATTCTCTATAATAGTACTTATCTGTACGGTTATGAGGAGGTTCAAATGACCACACCGTTTCCCCGCATTCCAGAATTCACCGGCGCCCTTTACACCCCCGCCCGCTTCGAGGGTGAGGTGTTCGATCTTGAGGTGGAAGGAAAGGTTCCGGAGGAGATCGACGGCACGTTTTTCCAGGTTGCACCCGATCCGCAATATCCGCCCATGCTGGGCACGGACATGTTCTTCAACGGCGACGGCGCCATCAGCGCCTTCCGTTTCAAGAAGGGTCATGTGGATTTTCAGCGCCGCTATGTGATGACGGAGCGCCTGAAGGCGCAGCGTGCCGCCCGTGCCTCGCTGCATGGCGTCTACCGCAATCCCTATACCAATGATCCAAGCGTGCAGGATCTGAACAACAGCACCGCCAACACCAATGTCATCGTCCATGCCGGAAAGCTTCTGGCACTCAAGGAAGACAGCGCCCCCTATGCGCTTGATCCGGTCTCACTGGAAACCATCGGTCTTTGGGATTTCAACGGCCAGTTGACCAGCGCCACCTTCACGGCGCATCCGAAGATCGATCCCGCAACCGGCGACCTCCTCTGCTTCGGCTATGAGGCCAAGGGCGAGGCAACGCCGGATATCGTCTATTACGAGATCGATGCGCATGGCCGCAAGAAGCGCGAAACCTGGATCGTCGCACCCTATGCCGCAATGATCCACGACTTTGCCGTCACGGAACATTACGTGGTTTTCCCGCTGATGCCGCTGACCATCGACGTGGAGCGGATGAAGCAGGGCGGCAAGCATTTTCAGTGGCAGCCGGGCCTCGACCAGTTGTTTGGCGTGATGCGCCGGGACGGCGACGGTCGCGACGTGCGCTGGTTCACCGCCCCCAACGGTTTCCAGGGCCATACCTTGAACGCCTTCGACGACAGGGACCGCATCTACATTGACATGCCGGTGACCAGCGGCAACATTTTCTACTTCTTCCCGCAGGCAGACGGCACCGTCCCGCCGCCGGAGACGCTGTCGTCCAACATGATGCGGGTCACCATCGACATGACATCCAGCTCCAGCGGGCTGGAGATGACAGCCCTGACCCGCTTTGCCTGCGAGTTTCCCCGCAGCGACGACCGCTACATGGGCCAGCCGTACAATCACGGCTTCATGCTCGCCATGGATCCGACCAAGCCCTATGACGAGGCACGGATCGGCCCCCGCCCCTTCCAGTTCTTCAATCAACTGGCCCATCTCAATGTGGTGACCGGCAAGACGAAGACCTGGTTTGCCGACGACCAGTCCTGTTTCCAGGAGCCGATCTTCGTGCCAAAGAGTGCCGATGCCCCGGAAGGCGAAGGCTACGTCATCGGCCTGTGCAACCAGTTGGCCGAGCGCAGCACCGACCTGCTGGTGCTCGATGCCCAGCATATCGATGAAGGCCCGATCGCGACCATCAAGCTTCCCATGCGGCTTCGCATGTCGCTGCACGGCAACTGGGTACCCGGCAACGTGCTGAGCGCTGCCTGAAACCAGGCAGCGGACCAATGTGAGATAACCTGTATTGCGATTAAAGGCCTGCCAGTCTCACTCCGACCCTGGCAGGCTTTTGGATGAAATGCATTTTCGTAAAAATTCGGCCCATATAAAAGTCCGAAATTATCAAAATCTAATAATTTATATTGACGTTCTACAAATTCCTGCTGTATGGTCCTTTCCAGAGGAGATTGCTTCATCACGATTGGGTTGCCCACGGCGCCGGTCTTTCCGGGCGGCTGCGAACCTGTGTCTGAAGCCTTGCATGAGGAGGCTCGCGTGCAACAGAACGTCAATATGCCCACCCGCTTTCTTCCCGCCTATCAGGGCTTTACAGGCCAATATATTGCCGGTCAGTGGGTTGCGGGCAGCGAAGGGACGGCCCTTCTCGACCACAATCCCTATGACGATGCCGTTCTCGCCGAGATTTCGCAGGCGGGCCTTGCCGATCTGGATCGGGCCTTCGCCGCCGCACAACAAGCGCAAGGCCAATGGGCGGCAACGGCGCCTTCGGAACGCGCATCCGTCTTTCTCCGCGCCGTCGCCATCCTCGACAGCCGCCGCGATGAAATCATCGACTGGCTGATCCAGGAAGCAGGCAGCACCCGGATCAAGGCCGGGATAGAATGGGGTGCCGTCCGCGCCGGCATGCTGGAAGCCGCGACCATGCCAGCCGCCGCCCATGGATATCTGATGCCGGTGGACAGGCCCGGCAAGGAGGCGCGCGTCTACAAGAAGCCCGTCGGGGTCGTCGGCGTGATCAGCCCGTGGAATTTCCCCTTTCATCTCTCCAACCGCTCGGTCGCCCCGGCACTGGCGCTGGGCAACGCCGTGGTGCTCAAGCCCTCGAACGATACGCCGGTCACCGGCGGTCTCCTTCTGGCGAAGATCTATGAAGAGGCCGGTTTGCCACCTGGCGTGCTCAACGTCGTGGTCGGCAGCTCCTCCGTCATCGGCGATGCCTTTGCCCGTCACCCGGTTCCCCGCGTGCTGACCTTTACCGGATCAACCCCGGTCGGAAGGCATATTGCCAGGGTCGCGGGCGAGTCCCCCCTGCTGAAGCGGATCGGCCTTGAGCTGGGCGGCAATGCGCCCTTGGTCGTGCTGGATGATGCCGATCTGGAGAAAGCGGTCCATGCCGCCCTGATGGGCCGTTTCCTGCACCAGGGGCAGATCTGCATGAGCACCAATCGCATCATCGTCGATGCGTCGCTCCACGACCGCTTTGTCGAAGCCTATACGGAGGCGGCGAAAGCGGTAAAGTTCGGTGACCCCAACGCCCCGGATACGCTGGTCGGCCCGCTCTGCAATGATAATCAGCTTCGCAATGTCCGCGCGGCCATTGCTCTTGCCCGGGCCAGCGGCTTCCGCGAATGCCTTTCAGGACCGATCGAGGGACGTGTGGTGGCTCCCCATGTCTTTGCCGAGGTCACCAATGACAGCAAGTTTGCCCGCAACGAGATTTTCGGCCCGGTCGCACCCATCATCCGGGCACGGGACGAGGCGGAGGCCCTCGCTTTCGCCAACGACACCGAATTCGGCCTGTCGAGCGCCGTGTTCACCGGCAATGAAGCCCGGGGCCTTGCCTTTGCCCAGCGCATCGAAGCGGGCATGACGCATATCAACGACATCACCATTCATGACTATCCGCATGTGATGTTCGGCGGCGAGAAGAACTCCGGCCTTGGCCGCTTCAACGGCAAGTGGATCATTGAGGAATTCACGACCGATCACCTGATCACCGTCCAGCGGTAAGGGTTGCAGCGCCACGGCAGTGCAGGGCGGCGGAGGAAGCGCCCTGTCACATCATCCGGGCACGATCGAGCCAGGCACCCGCTCCTTGTTCCAGAGGGGGGCGCTGGCCGAGCAGAAAAGCCTCAGCAGGCGAGATCAACATTCTTGCGTCGGATGTCTCCGAAAACCGGTTCCCGCTTTTCGGTCCGATGCTCTCATGAGGAGTGCGGCACGCCCGCGCCCCGCAAACGGGGACGGCTGCCCGGGAGGAGGAAACCATGCAGCATCGCAATGCAGGATATCGTCAGGGGCTGCTTCTGGTGGCCGTAGCCTGGCTGGCACCGATCGGCTCAACCCTGTTCGCGCCGGTTCTGCCCCATATGATCGAGCATTTTTCGGCAGTTCCCCATGCCGCGCTGCTGGCGCCGGTGGCCCTGGTCACGCCTGCTCTGCTGGTGGCGCTGCTGGCGCCGGTTGCTGGCCTGCTGGCCGACCGTTTCGGGCGACGGCGGCTGCTGATGGCCGCCTTGACGGTCTATGCCCTGGCTGGCATCGCACCCTTCTGGATCGACAATCTCTACGGCATCATCCTGACGCGCATCGTCGTCGGCGTTGCAGAGGCCGGAGTGATGACAGCGAGTACGGCGCTGATCTGCGATTACTTCACCGGGGAAAGACGGGCGCACTGGCTGTCCGTACAGTTCGGTTCGGCAGCCTTGGTGGCGACGGTATGCTTCGTGCTGGCAGGCGCCCTCGGCTCCTACACATGGCGGGCCCCATTTCTGGTCTATGGCGGTACCGTCCTGTTTCTGCCGCTCATCCTTGCCCTGATCTTCGAACCCGCGCGAAACACCACACCGGAAGGGAAATCTGCTTCCAGTTCGGAGCGATTGATGACACTTCGTTTCATCGGCTGTCTGTTTATCACCCTGATCTGCGGCGCCCTCTTCTACGTCACGCCCGTCCATATTTCGCTGGTGCTGACGGAGCGCGGCTTTTCCGATCCCGCCATACTGGGTCTGGCCAGCGCCATGGGTTCGCTCGGGGTGGTGGCAGGGGCCGCTCTCTTCCGCTTCATGTCGCAAAGGTCCATCGGTGCGTTGCTGGCAGGCGCCATGGCCCTGCAGGCGCTGGGCTATTGGCTTCTCCATACCCAACCCTCGCTGCCCGGCGCCATCACCGGCATGTTTATCAACAATATCGGCTGCGGCATCTCTCTGCCGCTGGTGCTGGCCTTCACCATGAGCAGGCTGCCGGAAGACTATCGGGGCCGCGCTTCCGGCATCTGGACCTCGATGTTCTTCATCGGTCAGTTCCTCTGCCCCTTCCTTGTGGGGGGTGTTTCGACCGCCGCCGGCGGCATGGTGGAGGCCATGGCGTCCTTCACCATCGCAACAGGATTGGCCGCAGCCCTGCTGCTCATCGGCCTGATGTTTGGCCGGTCGCTGCGCGAACCCGCCACCACGGGGACCGCAGCAATACCGATGCATTGATCAAGAGACGATCCGGGGGAAACACCGCGACCACACTTTTCCCGGAACTGCTGAAAAAAGGGGGACCCGAGAGTGAAAAACAGAAAATGGAGCTTTCAGCTTGGCCTATCCGGCCTGATGCTGTGCCTGGCCTTTGGCCCGGCAGGTGCTGCGGAATTCTACCAGACCTCGACACCGGGCGCGACCAGCGACATCCGTGCGGCAGAGCTGCCACCGGAGCCCGGCTTCTACGCCATTGGCGGCCTTTGGGGCAATTGGCGGGATCGGCTCAATGACGGCAGCGGGCATGAAATGTATCCCGATACCAATGAACACCTCTTCCAGGGACAACTGGGTGGCATGTTCATCTATCCGGAGGAGGTGTTGGGCGGCCGGGTGGCCTCCTCGCTGATCTTCGTTTACGGCAAGCACGACCTCACCATCACCAAGACCCTGCCCGTGACGCTGACCAACAGGAATACCGGCTTTTTCGATGCCTATTCCGACCTCTTCTTCTGGTCGAAGAGCTGGTATGAGGGCCCCCCGGCCACGGCGCCCGGACAGCCACAACCCAGCGCCGATTTCGTGCCACCCATGCCGGTCGGTTTCACCCTGGGCCTCGGCGTGGGTGTGACCGCCCCCATCGGCAAGTTCGACAATGGCGCCGTGGGCAATCCGGGCTTCAACAACTGGGTTCTCTCTCCCAATATTGCCGTCACCTACCGCACAAGGCCCATTCTGCTGGACGCCACGGAATTTTCGGCCCGCCTCTTCTACAATCATAATTTCGACCGGGACGATTCCACCGGTGGCTTCACCTATCGTGACGGCGATTATCTTTCTGCCGATTTCGCGGTGACGGAACGTTACAATCGCTACCAGTTCGGCCTGGCTGGAAACATCAAATGGCAGGTGCAGGACGATGACGGCTCACCCGCCGTTCCCGCAACCGACGGCCAACGGCACAAATCCATCCGGATCGGGCCGATCCTCGCGGTGGACTTTCCGGAATCGCGCAGCACCATCTCGCTGAAATTTCTCACCGATGTCTATTCCCGCAACGCCTTTGAGGGGAACTATCTGCAGCTCAGCTTCATTCGCAAGATCTGGTAGCGCGGCACCTTTGTGCTTAACCAACTCCGGGCAGAAATCTATCAGCCCTCCAGCAGGGAGGGCTGACCAAGCCGATGGTAACGGCGCTGGTGATAGGCCAGCACGTCATCTGTCTGCCCCTCCCGCACCATGACGACACGGCAGAACAGCACATCATGGGTTCCGGATGGGACGCGCGTATCGATGATGCAATCGAAGGAGACGGCGGCATCGGCCAGAACCGGCGCGCCGGTCTCGCCTTTCAGCCAACGGGCAGCGGCAAAACGTTCCTCCATCGGCGTCTTGCCGCCGAACAGGCCGGAAAGGACGGTATGCGAAGGCGTCAGCGTATTGACCGTCAGCACGCCATTCTCCTTGAAGGCCTGATAGACCGAGCTGGAGCGATTGAGGCAGACGAGCAGCGTCGGCGGCGTATCGCTGACACTGCATATGGCCGTGGCGGCAAAGCCCGCCCGGCCCGCCGCGCCATCCGTCGTCACGATATGGACGGCAGCACCGACGCTCGCCATGGCGCTGCGAAACAGGTCACGGTCAACCATCTGGTCACCGGGTGAGAAATGGGGCTGGATTGTATTCATCGAACACTTCCTTTTTAGAGCATAATCCGACCGGAGTGAAACGAGGGTCGACAAGATTATGCTTCAAAAATAAACCGTTAGAGCGCTGATCTGATTCAATCAGATCGAAAAGCGCCTAATGAGGATTTCCTCAGGCGGCGGCTTTCAACGTGAAGGGCGAAAGCGCCAAAACCCGCTCCAGATGACGGGCCACCGAAACCGCGAGATCTTCCCGCCAGGGCCGCGCCACCACCTGAAGCGCAATCGGCAGGCGCTCGCGGCTGGAGGCCACCGGCAGCGTCACGACCGGCAGGCCGAGATAGGAAAAGGGCCGGGTCAGCGAGGTCATGGCGCTGATCACCTCATTCATCCGGCTGCCAGCGCCGACATCCACATCCCGATCCAGCGGCGCGACAAAGGGCATGGCGGGCAGGATCAGCACATCTGAGGCGGCAAAACTTTGTTCGAGAAAGCGCGCCAGCATGACGGACCGGATCTGCAAGGCCCGCACATAAAGAGGACCTGGAATGGCAAGCCCTTGCGACAGCCGCATCCGCACCTGCGGTCCGAAGCGTTCCGGCTCTTTGCGCATCCCGTCGAAATGCACGGCAGCCGCCTCGGTCATCGCCACGGCATTGGCAAGCTCCGTCACTGCTTCCAGATGAGAGAACGGCGCATCGGCCAGTTCCGCCCCCTCGCCTTCGAGGACCCGGGCGGCGGATTGAACCGCTTCTCCCACCTCGTCGGACAGCGATTGCAGGAGAGGGCCTTTGGCAAGTCCGATCCGCAGACCTTTCACCCCATCCAGCAGCGGGCGCAGCGGCGCATCGAGACAGGTGGGATCGTGACCATCCGGACCGCTGATCAGCGACAGGATCAGCCAGGCATCCTCGACACCCGTCGCCAGAGGTCCGATACAATCCTGGGAGAAGGAGAGCGGCATGGCCCCGTGACGGCTGACGCGGCCTTGCGTGGGCTTGATGCCCACCGTGCCGCAACAGGCCGCTGGCAGGCGGATGGAGCCGCCGGTATCGGAGCCCAGCGCCGCCAGCACCACCCCTGCCCCCACCGCCGCACCCGAGCCGCTGGACGAGCCGCCAGTGATCCTCTCCGGATCGATGGGGTTGATGGCCCTTCCATGGTGATGGTTATGCCCCGTCGGTCCCATGGCGAATTCGGACATGTTGAGCCGCCCGATGGAAAAGCTGCCCGCCTGTCCAAGCCGGGCCAGCACGGTGGATGTTCCCATGGCGACATGACCGGCACGGATGAGCGATCCGCAGCCGGTGATGCGTCCCGCCTCATCGAACATATCCTTGTGCGCCAGCGGTAAGCCATGCAGCAGGCCGGTGTTGCGGCCCGTCGCCCGTGCCGCATCGGCCTGTCGCGCTGAGCTCAGCGCATGGTCCTCATCGATCTCGATAAAGGCATTAAGGCGGCGCTGGCTGGCCTTGGCGCGGGACAGCGCCGCTCTCGTCATCTCCTCTGAGGAAATCGCACCGCTGCGGATCGCCTCCGCCGCCTGCTTCAGGCTTGCCGGATGATCAAGGGTCATGGGTGATCTCCTTGAGCATCAGCGCCAGAAAATGCGCGGGCTCGACGGAAAACAGCCCGTCGCCGCTGGAATGCCTGCCGATCGCCCCGGCATCCCGCGCCACCTCCCCCAGCATGGCGATCCTTTCGGATGGCGTGGCGGGACGGTCCCAAAAGGCCTGTGCCAACAGGTCGGGCAAGTTGTCGTTGCAGCCTTCCATCAGCTGAATTCCTGCGGCTGGCGATTGCGGACCAACTGGCTCAGCGCCACCGCAATGACCAGTGCACCGCCATAAAACAGGTTCTGCACATAGGCATCCGCCCCCAACATGGTCAGCCCCGTAATGCCGGTCACGAGGAAGTAGACACTGATGACCGCGCCAAAGGCATTGAACCGCCCCGGCGAAATGGTCGTTGCCCCGAGAAAGGCGGCAGCGAAGGCAGGCAGAAGCAGGTTGAGGCCGGAAAGCGGATCGGCAGATCCCGTCATGCCGGCATAGAAGACCCCGGCGAGGGCGGCGATCAGACCGGAGAGGATGAAGGATATGGCCCGGACCCGATCCACCGCAATCCCGTTCAGCCTTGAGACTTCACGCCCGCGCCCGACAAACAGCAGCCTGCGCCCGGCAATTGTGTATTCCAGCACATACCAGAGCAGTGCGGCCAGGATCAGCGCATAGAAGAAGGCAAGCGGGATACCGAAGAGCCGATTGATGATCACCCATTCCACCAGCGACATCGACACGCCCGAAATGGTCTGGGACTTGCTGATCCACAGGATGAGCCCGTTGACGAAGGTGCCGACACCCAGCGTCACGATCAGCGAATGGATGCGGAAATAGAGAACGAAGAAGGCATTGACCGCGCCGATGATCACGCCGCTCGCCAGCGCGATTGCCAGCGTCGGCGCCAGCGGCCAGCCCTCCCGGGCATTGAGGACGCCGATCAGCATGGCGCTCATCGTGAGCGTCGAGGCGCCCGACAGATCGAAATCTCCCGAGGTCAGCGGAATGATGATGCCGAGCGTCAGCACCACCAGCACAGCCTGCGAGCCGAACATGGTGGAGAAATTGCGCCAGCTCAGAAAGGACTCCGGCATCAACACGCCGAAAATCACGATCAGCAGCAGCCAGGCGCCGACCAGCGCAAAGCGCTCGCCTTCCTGCTTCAGCGCAAGGCGCGGCAGGCTCCTGGGCTTGAGGGGTTTGGCAGACACATCCATCGTGGTCATTCTGCGGCCTCCGCGGTTTGGCTTTCGCTGTAGAAACAGGCTTCGGTGATGGCCCGGCGGTTGATCTCCGCCCCTTTCAGCTCCACGACCGGACGCCCGCGTGCGAAAACGAGGATACGGTCGGCGATCTGTTCGAGCTGCTCATTATCGGTGGAGGCGCAGAGAATGGCGGTTCCGGCGCGGGCAGCCTGATCCAGAGCCGTGAAAATCTGCTGGCGCGCGCCGAAATCGACACCCTGGGTGGGTTCGTCCAGCAAAAGCAGCCGGGGCCTGGTTTGCAGCCATTTGGCCAGAAGCACCTTTTGCTGGTTACCGCCGGACAGGGCTGCAAGCGGCAGCGCCGGGCGTCTCGGGCGCACATCGTGCAGCTCGGACAAAAGGCCCGCCTGCCGCACCATGCCGGGCCGATCCAGGCCGTAAAGCCGCCGATGCTCATCAAGCACCGGCAGGGTGATGTTATCGGTGATCGACAAGCTGCCGATCCCTGCCGCGCCCAGCCTGTCCCCCGGCAAGAGCGCAAGACCGAGCGCCTGCGCCTTGCCGGGCGTCAGCCGGGCAAGATCGATGGTCTTGTCTGCCAACGTCATCGTGCCGGAGGCGCGGGCCGCGCCGAAGAGCGCATAGGGAAGGCTGGCAAAACCGGAGCCGATCAACCCTGTCACGCCGAGCACCTCACCTTCGGAGATGCTGAAATCGAAGGGGGCGGCATGCCCTGTCGTCAGGTCGCGAACCGTCACGGCCGCCGCGCGCGAGGCCGTCTCCCGGCTCTTGCTGAAGGCTTCGATCCGGCTGCCGACGATTGTGTCGAGAATGGCCTGCCGTTCGCTGGCCCGCGTGTCGAGAATATCGACGAGTTCGCCATCCCGCAGTACCGCCACGCGGTCGGTGATGTCGCGCACCTCATCAATATCATGGGTGACGATGATGACAGATGCTCCACGGGCGACGATAGAGCGGATCAGCGTGAAAAGACGGCCAACATCCTCGGCGGGCAAAAAGGGTGTCGGCTCGTCGAGCACCAGAATCCCCTCGCCGCCATGACCGGCATCCGAGGCTTTGAGATCCTCGAAGGCGCGAATGATCGCCACGAAAGCCCGTTCCACCGGCGAGAGCGAGGCAATGGTGGCGAAGGGATCGATGCTGAGACCAAAATCGGCAAACAGCGCCGCCACCCGCCTTGCCTCGCGCCGCCAGTTGACGAACCAGGGTGTGCGGGTTTGCAGGGCCGTAACCCGCATGTTTTCCACCACCGTCAGCGAGGCGATCAGCCCAAGATGCTGGTGCACGAAGGCCACGCCGCGCTTTTTGATGTCCATCTGGTTCAGCGGCAACGGCATCACCTGGCCCCACAGCACCACGTCGCTGCCCTGCTCCGGCTGGTAAAAACCCGCCAGCACCTTGATCAGCGTCGATTTGCCGGAACCGTTCTGGCCGAGCAGGCCGAAGACCTCACCGCGCCGCACCGAGAGCGACACCCCCTTCAGCGCCTGATGGCTGCCGAAACGCATTCGGATATTTCGCATGTGAAGCACGGCATTCTCAGTCATGGCGGGCTCCTTTGCCATCCTGCGGCGGCTTATTTGAGCTTCCACAGTTTGCGAAAACCTTCGAGATGGGCATCGCCATAGCCATCGTTGAAATTGGCCGGAATGCCCGCGGTCTTGATATTGCGCTCATCGAAGATCAGGAGCGGCACGTTCAGCTTGGAAGCAGACGGCAGGCCGCACATCATCCGCATGATATTGTCCACCGCCGCATAGCCTGCCCAGCCCAGGCTTTCGCCAATATCCATCTGCACATGGCCTTCCCGCACCATATCCAGCACGAAGGGGGTGCCATTGAAGCTTGCGATCTTCACCGCGCCTTCCGACCCGGTGATGCGCAGCGCCGGCACCACGAATTGCGACATGGAATCATAGATCGGCAGGATGAAGTTGATCGAGGAATCGGCCAGCAGGGCCGATTGCACCCCGGGCTGGATCTTCGTTGCCCATTCGGAAACCGGCACATCCAGATGCTTCTGCTTGCATTCAGGGCAAAGCGTCTTCAATTCGGACTGGATGGATTGAACGAACGGCGTGGAGGGCAGCACGTCGGATGAGCCGATGATCAGCACATTCGGCTTGCCACCGGTCTTCACATAAGCCCAGGCGGCCAGCAGCCGGCCTGCCTCGGTAAAATCCACCTTGGTGGTGTAATCGACGCCTTTGAACTGCTCCTGCGTCACGTCATAAAGGTGGGTGGTGCTGATCTTCAGCCCCGCGGCCCGCGCTTCGGCCAGTTGCGGGCCGAGAACTTCCGGATTGAGGCCGCCCGCCACGTCCAGCACGTCATATTTCTGGCTAATGGCCTGAGAAACGCCCTGGATCCACTGGTCGACCTTCAGCTGATTGTCCCAGGTGGTGTAGGTAAAGCCCACTTCCTTGGCTGCTGCCGCCATGCCCTTCTGCAATTCGACGCTGAAGGGAATGGTCATCGAAATCGGGATGGAGAGCACCTTTTTCCCCGCCATGCAGGCCTTGGCATCGAAGGCTTCGCCCGGCGGCGTAAAGACCGGCATGGCCTCATGCGCCGCCACGATGGCCTTGGCATCCTCCATCGGACCAGCCTTTCCCTGCGCCGTCAAAGACAGCATGGCCGCACCGGCCAGCATGGATGTCAGCAGAAATCGGCGCATCATCGACAGTCCCCTTCCTTGTTGCCACGGGCTATCCCTCAGCCTTGTTGGAAGATAATGTACGGACATAAACGAAAGTCCGTCAACGGGATTCTGCCTATTTTTTTACATTGCCTATTCGGCGGGCAATTGCCGCTTTCACCCCTCAAAAAATGCGCAAAGGCTGGTCAGTCCGCCTCACGGCCACAACAAGAAAAACAAGGAATTCGCAATGAAAACAGGCCATAATCTGGCATGCAGACCTTTCTGCAATCGCAGAGACCCTATCCATATGTCTGTACATGCAAGACGCGGAAAGCCTCAATCCCGCAGGCAATGCGCCCGCCAGGCGGCCACCATTCCGGTAAACCCGAACAGGGAGAAGACCAGGAAGCTCGCGCCGTAATGCCCGGTCAGTGCGTAAAGAGCGGCGAAGCTGGACGGCCCGACGATCACGCCGATGAAGGTATAGACCAGCGCACCACCGGTAATGGCACCCACCCGCGCTTCAGGTGCGTGATGGGCCACTTCCGCCAGCAAAACCCCGTTCCAGCCGATGGTCACCGCGCCGATCAGCACGAAAAGGCCTGCCTGCACGGCAGGAGGGAGAACACTCAGCCAATAGAGGCAGGCAAAGCCCGTGCCGCCGAGCAGGCCAAGCAGGGCCAGTGTCAGCAAGCCGCCGCCGAGGCGATCGGCGACAGCGCCCCAGAACACCCGCCCGAAGGCGCCAGCGCTTTGCATGGCGGCCGCCACTGCTCCTGCCGCCAGCAGCGACCAGCCGGCATCATGCACCAGGGTGACGACGGCAAAGGCGGAGACGGAAAGCTGCATGGCGGAATAGGCAAAGCCCAGCCCGCTCAAGGTGCGAAGCGGCCTGCTTTTCCAGATGATTGATTGCTCCTCAAGAAAGCCGCGCCCGAAGGAGGCGGGCTTTGCCGCCTGCTTCGGCTCCGCCGCGTGAATGAAGGCCAGAAGGCCCATGGTGACGATGGGCGCCAAGGCTCCGAGCAGCAAGGCCTCGTGCCAGCCGACATGCGCGGTGAGAAACGGAAAGACAAAACTGGCGCAAAGCCCACCCAGCGGCACGCCCGCCTGCTTGAGCGAAAAGACGATATTGCGCCGATGCTGCGGCGTTACACGGCTCAGCATTTCCGAGGAGGCCGGATTGTTCAGGCCATAACCGAGTCCGATGGACAGCGAGGCCAGCACCATGACCGGCACCCAGCCGGTGGCAATTCCAGCAAAGCCCAGCGCCACTGAGGCCAGCGCCACCTGCTCCACTTTCACCGGGCCATAGCGCTGCACAAGGCTTCCCGCGACCGCCGAAGACAGCATGCCGGAGGTATAGATCAGGCTGATCTGATAGCCGATCCAATGCGCGCCAATCTGCATGTCGCCCGCCACGGTTGGCGCAATTGCCGTCAGCGCCAGCACGCTGGCCGTGGCCACCACCTGGATGAGCGTGGCGACGGCCAGCGTCTGGAAAAGCGAGGATACCGGCGCAAGACGCCGCTCTCCGGCAAGGATGTCCGACATGGTGGGAGCCTTGGATTGATCGGGAAAAACTGGTATTTGTCCGTACTAACTGATTTCGGCATGCAGCGCAACATCTGGGCCGCAGAAGCAGGCCTGCCGGAAACTGTTTGATTCTCTTGCTGAAAACCTGTTCATAGGAGCAATCGAATGGATCTGGGCATGACAGCAATCGACAGGCAGGCGCAAGCGGACGAGGCAGAAACCAGCGACATGGAGTGGCGGCCGGAGCTGACCACTGCGCCGCTCTACCTGCAGGTGGCCCACCATCTGGAGGCGCGCATCCGCAGCGGCGAATTTCCCGTGGGCTCGCTTCTGCCGACCGAGAACGACCTTGCCGCGACCCTTGGCGTCAGCCGTCAGACCGTGCGCCAGGCCATTGCGACCCTGCGCTCCGGCGGCAGGCTTTCCGCGCGAAAGGGCGTTGGCACCCGGGTCGAGGCGGGCATGGATGTTGCCCGCCGCCACTTTATCGCCCATTCCCGCTCCGAACTGTTCGAAGTGGCCAGCAATACGGAATTCGTCATCTCCACCCGACAGGAAATTTCCGCCCAGGGGCGGCTTGCGGTGGAACTGGGTTGCCGGGCAGGCCGCCGCTTCCTGCACATGACCGGCGTGCGCTATACCGCCGGGCGACAGAAGACGTTTTCCTGGAACGAGGTCTATGTCGATGCAAGGCTTGCGCCTGCCGTCAAGGATGTCGAAGTGGCGAAGTCAGCCATCTTCCACCTGATCGAGGAATATACCGGCGAGATGATCCATGAGATCCAGCAGGACATCAAGCCCGTGGCACTGACCGCAGACATCGCCGAACGAATCGGCTGCAAGCAAGGCGACCTCGCCTTGCAGGTGACCCGCCGCTATTATGCCAGCGGGCGGCGGCTGATCGAATACGCCTTCCAGATTCTGCCGGCGGACCGGTTTACCTACACCACGACGTTGCGCGCCGAAACCTGACGGCCACGCCCTCCCCATTCTGAACTCAATCCCTGATCGCCGCTGCTTTGCGCATTTGCGCAGGATTCGCGCCATGGGTTTGGCATGGTTTTCAGCGATATGACTAAAAAATAATCAAGCCTAAATTTGTAACAATTTCACTCTGGACAGCCGGAGCAAATTTTGCATTAGTTCGTACATACAAACTTCGAGCAGGTCCGAAACCGACAACAAGGGGAACCGCAATGGATATCGGAGTCTTCATTCCCATCGGTAACAATGGCTGGCTGATTTCGACGGCTGCGCCGCAATACAAGCCAAGCTTCGAGTTGAACAAGGAGATCGTGCAGAAGGCAGAGGCCTATGGGCTCGATTTCGCGCTGTCGATGATCAAGCTGCGCGGTTTTGGCGGCCAGACGGAATTCTGGGATTACAATCTCGAATCCTTCACGCTGATGGCGAGCCTTGCCGCCGTTACAAAGCGCATCAAACTCTTTGCCTCCACGGCGGTGCTGACCCTGCCGCCCGCCATCGTCGCACGCATGGCCACCACGATTGATTCCGTTGCGCCGGGCCGGTTCGGCGTCAACATCGTTTCCGGCTGGCAGATGGCCGAATATGACCAGATGGGCCTATGGCCGGGCGATGATTATTTCGGCTATCGCTATGATTATTCCACCGAATATGTGCAGGTGATGAAATCGCTCTGGGAAACTGGCGCCTGCACCTTTGAAGGCAAGCACTTCACCATGAAGGATTGCCATATGAAGCCCATGCCCGAGCACAAGATCGAAATCGTGGCTGCCGGGCAGAGCCCGCGCGGCATGGTCTTCGCCGCCGATTATGCCGATTACAACTTTGTCATGGGATCAGGCATCAATACCCCCACCGCCTATGCTCCGGGCAATGAACGGCTTTTGGAAGCCACCGCCAAAAGCGGCCGCGATGTCGGTTCCTACGTGCTGTTCATGGTCATCGCCGATGAAACCAACGAAAAGGCGGAGGCGAAGTGGGAGGCATACCGCGCCGGTCAGGATGTGGAGGCGCTTGCCTGGATGGCCGATCAGGGCAGCAAGGATGTGACGGCAGATGCAACATCCACCGGTCGCCATATCAATCTTCCCGAAGGTGCTGTGAATTTCAACATGGGCACGCTGGTCGGCTCCTATGCCAAGGTTGCCCGTATGCTGGATGAAGCCGCGTCCGTACCGGGCACCAAGGGCATCATGCTGACCTTCGATGACTTCCTGGCTGGCCTCGACCATTTCGGCCAGCATATTCAGCCGCTCATGGCCTGCCGCAGCCAGATCAGCGCGGTGGCCGCGGAATAGGGCCCGTGGACGGTTCCAGCACCACCCAGGCAATGGCCTTGATCGATCCGCTGGCGATGATCGACCCGGGCCAATCGCTCGATCTTCTGGAGGCTGGCCTTGCAGCGGCCAGCCTCCCTCAGCCCAGCGCGCCCGCTGCCTCTGCTTTGGCAGGCAGCGTTGGCGAAGCAGGCGCCACCGATCTTCTCGCAGCCTATGCAGACGGCGGCCTGACCCCGTCCGCCGCGTTCCACGCCCTGAAGACAGCAATAGACGGCAGCCGCGCAGGCACGGAAGCGGTGCTGCGCCTGACCGCAGGGCTGGAGGAAAGCCTTGCCGAAAGTGACCGGCGCTGGGCGGATGGTACGGCACGGCCCCTGGAGGGCGTGTTTTTCGGCGTCAAGGACATCATCGATGTTGCCGATACCCCAACAACCTGCGGGTCGCTTTTGACCGGCAACCGCATTGCCCCTGCCGATGCAGAGGTGGTGGCGCGCCTGAGGGCGGCGGGGGCCATTCCGCTGGCCATGCTCGCCACCACGGAATTTGCCTGCGGCGGGCCGCATAATCCGCGCTTTGGCGCCGTCTCCAATCCCTGGGATGACACGCGCTGGACCGGCGGTTCCTCCACCGGCTCGGGTGCGGCGCTCGCCGCCCGGTTACTGCCGCTGGCGCTTGGCACCGATACGGGCGGCTCCATTCGCGTGCCCTCCTGCTGGTGCGGCACGTCGGGCCTCAAACCCACCCGCGACCTCGTTTCCCGAAAAGGCGTAGCACCGCTTTCCTGGACGCTGGACCATGTGGGGCCGATGGCGCGCAGTGTCGGTGACCTCGCCCATGTCCTGCCCTTCATGACGGCAAGAGGCAGGCCTGCGCCACCGGAAATGCCGCGCAGACCTTTGCGCCTCGGCATCCCGTCCAACTGGTTTATCGAAAAGGTCGATGCGTGCGTGCTGGAAAACTGGCAGGCCGCACTGTCCCTGCTGGAAGCGGAGGGCTGCGAGCTCATCGCCCTGCCGCCGCTCGATATCGCCAGCATGCATTCTGCCGGATGGACGATCCTGCTTTCGGAACTGGCAAGCTTGCAGGCGCGCCATGTCGATCAGGCAGAGCATTTCGACGCCGGGCTTCTCATCCGCCTCAAACAGGGCATGGGCCTTTCGGCTGCCGATTACGGCACGGCGCTGCAACAGCGCCTGGCCGCGCAACAGCAATTTCTGGCCGTGTTCGAGACGGTGGATCTGATCGTCACGCCTGGGGTGGGCGGCGAGGCCGGATCACTGGAAACACTGACGGTCGATGTGAATGGCGCGGCGCTACCCTTTCAGGAGATCATTTCGCGCAACACCATGATCTTCGACTATCTGGGTTTTCCCGCCCTGATGCTGCCTTCGGGCCTTGGGACGCAGGGCCTGCCGACAGGTCTACAGATCGCCGGGCCGCCGGGGGCGGATCATCTGTGCCTTTCACTCGGCATGTTCTATCAATCCCTCACCAGCCATCACCGGAACAGGCCTACACTTTCGCGCCGATGAAGCCTGTCGGCTTGCAAGGGTCGGCGCCCCCCTTACTGCATAATTCCTTAAATCGGAATGGATTTAAGGAATTATGCAGTAGATTTAAAGTGTTACAGCGTCCTTTGTGCGTTTGATAAACGCACGGCGCTGTATGCTGCCTGTACTCAAGACTCTATAAAAACAGGAGGAAACCATGGCCGATCCCAGGCTGAAACAGGCGCTTGCGCAAAAGCAATTCATCCTCGCGCCCGGCGTGTTCGACCTTATTTCGGCGCTGATTGCCGACCGCAGCGGCTTCAAGGCGCTGTATGTGACCGGCTACGGCACTGTTGCCTCCTATCTCGGCCTGCCGGATGCGGGCCTTGCCACCTATCGCGACATGATCGAGCGCATCGGGCAGATTGTGAAGATGACGAAAACGCCGGTGATCGCCGATGCCGATACCGGCTATGGTGGCCTTCTCAACATGCGGCATACGATCCGTGGCTATGAGGCGGCGGGCGTCACGGCCATCCAGATCGAAGACCAGGAATTTCCCAAGAAATGCGGCCACACGCCCAACCGGCGCGTCATTGCGCTGGAAGACATGGTGCGCAAGATCAAGGTGGCCTGCGACAGCCGCTCCAGCGCCGATTTCCTGATCATCGCCCGCACCGATGCCCGAACTGGTCTGGGGCTGGATGAGGCGCTGCGCCGTGCCGAGGCCTATGCCCAGGCGGGCGCGGATGTTCTCTTCGTGGAATCGCCGGAAAGCGAGGCGGAAATGCAGACCATTGCCGCGCGCATTGATGCACCGCTCTTTGCCAACATGGTCAATGGCGGGCGCACCCCGCTTCTGTCGGCCAAACGGCTGGAGGAGATCGGGTATGCAGTGGCCATCCACCCGGCGCTCGGCTTCCTGAGTGCGGGAGCCGCTCTCGCCAATGCCTATCGCGACCTCAAGGAGAACGGCATCACCTCGCCGGAGATCGATCTCTATTCCTTTGCGGACTTCAACACACTGCTGGGCTTCGAGGATGTCTGGGAATTCGAGCGGCGCTATGCGGAATTATAAAGAGGAATGGCTTTGATGCAGGATCTCGATGAAAATTACCGCATCGCCTATGGCAACAGGGTGGGCTTCGGCAAGCGTCCGGCGCTGGTGCTGATTGATTTCGCCAAGGCCTATTTCGAGCCGGATTGCGTGCTCTATGCCGACGTGGACGCAGCGCTTGCTTCGGCGCTCAGGCTCCGCGCCGCGGCGCATGCGGCCCATATTCCCGTGGTGCTGACGGAAGTGACCTATCAACCCGGCGGGCGCAATGGCGGGCGCTTCTTTGAAAAGGCAAAACCCCTTGCCTGTTTCGTCAAGGGTGAGAAAACCGCCGAATTCGCAGAAGGCCTGGTGCCCGGCCCGGAGGATATCATCGTCTCCAAGCAATATCCTTCCGCTTTTTTCGGCACGTCGCTTTCCTCCACGTTGACGGCCATGGGCATCGATACCGTGGTGCTGACCGGCTTGACGACCAGCGGCTGCGTCAGGGCGTCCTGCGTGGATTCCATGTCGCACGGCTTCATAACCGCCGTCGTTCGCGATGCCTGCGGCGATCGCCACCCCGCCCCGCACGAAGCCAATCTTTTCGATATGAATGCCAAATATGCCGATGTCGTCTCGGAAGCAGAGACGCTTGCCTACTTCAGCGCCTGCGGGATGTGACTACAGCGTGCCGCCGGGGATCAGCGTGAAGCCCAGATCGAGCGTCTGTGCCGGCGCGTCGTTCAAAAACAGTTCGGCAGCGCGCTGGCCGGTTTCGATGCGCGGCGTAAGCACGCTGGCGATGGGCTGCGGCGTATGGCGGCAGATATCGAGCGCATTGAAGCCGATGAGGGAGAGATCGCCCGGCACCGAAAGGCCCACAGCGAGACAGTGGAAATAGCCACCCAGCGCCATGTCGTCATTGGAAAAATAGACGGCGTCGAGATCGGCATGCCGCGCCAGCAGGGCGGCAAGCCCGGCCTTGCCTGCGCCAACCGAGGAGGGCGCATCACAGATCTCCCGGGCCGCGAGGGTGAGGCCTGCCGCCGCAAGGCCCTCCAAAAAGCCGCTGAAACGCTTGGCGCTGCGCGTGTCACGCTCCAGATCGTGACCGACATAGGCAATCTTGCTCCGGCCCGCCGCAACAAGACGTGCTGCCGTTTCGCGGCCTGCGGCGCGATGGGAAAAGCCAACGGCGATATCGAGAGGCTCGCCATCGATGTCCAGCAATTCCACGATGCGGCAACCGGAGGCGCGCAGCATGCGGCGCGTGCCCTCGCTGTGTTCAAGCCCAACCAGCATCACCGCCGCCGGCCGCCAGGCAAGCACGGCAGCCACCAGCGCCTCTTCCTTTTCCGGATCGTAATCGGTGACGGCAAAGACCGCCTGACGCTGCCGCGCTTCCAGCGTTCTGGTGATACCGCTCATCAGATCGGCAAAGACGATATTGGACAGCGACGGCACGAGAATGGCAACGAGAGGCGTGCCCGTGGAGGCAAGCGCCCCGGCGATCCGGTTCGGCACGTAACCCAGCCGCTCCACCGCCTCCATCACACGCATCCGGGTTTTTTCCGAGAAGGATCCGTGATTGCGCAGCACGCGTGACACCGTGCTTTCGCCGACACCGGCGGCCTCGGCAACGTCCGTCAGGGTAATGAGGCTGGTTTTCTGATCCATGGGGCGGGCCGTGCAAGCGGAGGAATCGTGGTGCCAGCATATCACGTTCCTCTCATCGATGTTCAATGGCAGCGCTGCCAGATTCACTCTTGGCAGCGCTGCCAAAATCCGATACAGGAATTGGCAGCGCTGCCAATCGGAGGATTTTCAGGCAGCGGCCAGCGCGTGGGGGTTCAGCGCGCCTGTTGGTTCATTGGAGGAGGATGATCATGACGATGCTCGAACAGGCATCGGCAGCGCCCTTGAGCGTGGCCGATGCCGTGGAAAACACTGCCTATCGAAAAGTCTTCTGGCGGATCGTGCCGTTCCTGATGCTATGCTATGTCGTGGCCTATCTGGACCGCGTGAATGTCGGTTTCGCAAAATTGCAGATGTCGAGCGAGCTTGGCCTTTCGGATGCCGCTTATGGTATCGGGGCCGGTATCTTCTTCATCGGCTATTTTCTATTTGAAGTGCCGAGCAATCTCCTGATGAACAGGGTGGGCGCGCGGATCTGGATCGCCCGGATCATGGTCACCTGGGGGATCATTTCCGCAGCCTTTGCCTTCACCACCTCGGAAACGGTTTTCTACCTGCTGCGCTTTCTGTTGGGGATTGCCGAAGCGGGCTTTTTCCCGGGCATCATCCTGTATCTGACCGCGTGGTATCCGTCGGCCCGGCGGGCACGGATCATCGCGACCTTCATGTCGGCCATTCCGGTTTCTGCAATCTTCGGCAATCCGCTTTCGGGCTGGATCATGGATAGCTTCCATAAGGCCCACGGTCTTTCGGGCTGGCAGTGGATGTTCCTGATCGAAGCGCTTCCGGCCGTGCTGCTGGGCGTTGCCGTGTTTTTCTATCTCGATAACCGCATAGAGGAGGCGCGCTGGCTGAGTGGGGCGGAAAAATCCGTTCTTCTTGCCAATATGGAGGCGGAAAACCGGGTTAAATCGTCCAGCCCACACAGCCTTGGCGATACGCTTCGCGATGGCCGCGTCTGGCTGATGAGCCTCATCTATTTCTGCTTCGTGCTTGGCCAGTACGGCCTGAATTTCTGGATGCCGACGCTGGTCAAGGCGTCCGGCGTGGTGGGCAATTTCAATGTCGGCCTCGTCTCTGCCATTCCCTATATCTGCACCTTCATCGTGATGCTGGCGCTTGGCCGCTCCGCCGATCATTTCCGCGAACGGCGCTGGCATCTGGTGGTTCCGGCGGGCTTCGCCTGCATCGGCTTCGTCGCAGCCACCGTGGCGCCGAGTATTCCGCTGGCCATTGCCGCCCTGTCTGTTGCCGCCGCCGGAGCGATTTCCTGTGCGCCGCTCTTCTGGTCGCTGCCCACTGCATTTCTCGCCGGAACCGGCGCTGCCGCCGGCATCGCCTGGATCAACTCGCTCGGCAATCTTGCGGGCTTCCTCGGGCCTTTCATGATCGGCACCCTGAAAGACATGACCGGCAATAACGCCATCGGCATGTATTTCCTGGCCGTCGCGCTGGTGATCGGCTGCATTGCAACGCTGTGTGTTCCCGCGAAAACGGTGAATCGCTAGTGCATTGATCCAAACAAAGGATTCATCTTGGTTTGGAAAAATCAATGCATAAACAAAGATCTAGTGCACGTTAGCATGAACAACGTGAATGCGTCAGTGCACTAGAGCATTTCCAGGAGAAGTCTATAGCGATTTTCTGCCGGGAAATTTGTAAAAACAAAGGGTTAGAGCGCATATCCAATTCCAGCAGTGCTCTAGACTGTTCTGCCCCATCCGGCCCCCCGGGCCGGATGAATGTTCCGATGTTCAAGGAGACATTACATGTCCGTTTCTCACTCTGTCAGCACGCCAAGGGTCGCTGCCGTGATCGGCCTCGGTTCCATGGGGTTTGGCATGGCGCTTTCCCTCAAGAGGGCGGGTCTTGAGGTGCTGGGTGCCGATGTTTCGCCTGAGGCCGTGGCGCGCTTCGTCAGCGAAGGCGGGCGCGGGTTCACCAACCTGCCAGCCGAGATCGGTGAGGCGGAGATCGTCGTTTCCGTGGTCGTCAATGCCGCGCAGACGGAAACCGTACTGTTCGGACCGGAGGGGATTGCCACAAAGATGCGGCCGGGCGCGGTCTTCATCTCGTCGGCCACCATGGATCCGGCCATTGCCCGCCGTCTCTCCGCCCGGCTGGAGGCAAATGGCATTCATTATCTCGATGCGCCGATCTCCGGCGGCGCGGCGCGCGCCGCCAAGGGCGAACTGACCATCATGGCCTCCGGCACGCACGCGGCCTTTGCCGCAGCCCGCCCTGCGCTCGACGCCATGGCTGCCAAGGTCTATGAACTGGGCGATGCCGCAGGCCTCGGCGCAGCCTTCAAGATGATCAATCAGCTTTTGGCCGGTGTGCATATCGCCGCCGCCTGCGAGGCCATTACCTTTGCCGCCAAGCAGGGGCTGGACCTTGAGAAGGTCTATGAGGTCATCACCGCCTCCGCCGGAAATTCCTGGATGTTTGAAAATCGCATCCCGCATGTGCTCGCAGGGGATTATACGCCGCTCAGCGCCGTGGACATTTTCGTCAAGGATCTCGGCATTATTCAGGACATGGCGCGCAGCGAGCGCTATCCGGTGCCCTTGAGCGCTGCGGCGTTGCAAGTCTATCTCGCCGCTTCGGGAGCGGGGATGGGACGCGATGACGATTCCTCGCTGGCCCGGCTTTATGCGCAGCTTTCCGGTGCGCAACTTCCTGAAAAGGCAGAATGATCATGCCCGTCTTCGCCGCCAATCTGACGATGATGTTCACCGAGTGGTCCTTTCTCGATCGCTTCGATGCCGCCGCTGAAGCTGGATTTTCCGCCGTCGAATATCTCTTCCCCTATGAAGCTTCACCCGAGGCCATTCAGGCGCGATTGACCCGCAATAACCTGACGCAGGCGCTGTTCAACATGCCGCCCGGCAATTGGAGCGCGGGCGAGCGTGGGATTGCCGCCCTGCCCGACCGCTTCGAGGAGTTCCAGACAGGCGTGGCCCAAGCGCTGGACTATGCCGAGGCAACCGGCGTCCAGCGGCTGCACATGATGGCGGGCGTGGCCGATCCTGCGGATGCGAAAGCCGTTGCAAGCTATCGCCGTGCTCTGGACCACGCGGCAGCCCGGCTGGCGCAAAAGGGCCTCGATCTGCTGCTGGAGCCGATCAATGGCCGCAACATGCCGGGCTATTTCCTGAACAGTTTCGACACGGCTGAGGCCTTCATCCGCCAATCCGGGCACGCCAATGCAAAACTGCAATTCGACATTTATCACTGCCAGATCCTGCATGGCGACGTCACCACGCGGCTGAGACAGGCCCTGCCGCTGGTCGGGCATGTACAGATTGCCAGCATTCCCTCCCGCAACGAGCCGGATGGCGAGGAACTGAACTATCCCTTCCTGTTGTCCGAACTGGACCGGCTTGGCTACCAGGGATTTGTCGGCTGCGAATACAATCCGCGCGGCAGTACAACCGACGGTCTTCATTGGTTTGAGCCGTTCAAGAGGCCCTGACTGACGTTGCCTGACCAATCTTTCGAGGGAGATCGAACAATGCCTCTCTTTCTCGGCGTCATTGCCGATGATTTTACCGGCGCCACCGATATTGCCAGCATTCTCGCCCGCGAAGGCATGAAGGTGGTGATGACCATCGGCATTCCCCGGCCAGGCTTTGACATCGGCGATGCCGAGGCCGTGGTGGTGGCACTGAAATCGCGTACCATTCCCGCCGATCAGGCCGTTTCACAGTCGCTGGCAGCGCTGGCCTGGCTGAGCGAGCGCGGCGCTGGGCAGATCTTTTTCAAATATTGCTCGACCTTCGATTCCACGGCGGCGGGCAATATCGGCCCGGTGGCGGATGCGCTTGCCGAGGCGCTCGGTGCGGAGATTGCCGTGGTCTGCCCGGCCTTCCCGCAAAACGGCAGGACAGTTTTCAACGGCCATCTCTTCGTCGGACGGCAATTGCTGCAGGATTCGCCGATGAAAGATCATCCGCTCACCCCCATGCGGCGCTCCGACCTGGTGGCGCTGATGGCGGAACAGTCGGCCCATCCCGTCGGGCTTGTGCCGCATGAGGTGGTGTCCGCGGGCGAGGCAGCCATTGCCGGTGCTTTTGCGGCGGCCCTGTCCGAGGGCAAGCGCTTTGTCGTCGTCGATGCCATTCATGATGCGCATTTGCGGGTGCTGGGAAAGGCTGTGCGCAGCCATCGGCTGCTGACCGGCGGGTCAGCACTGGCCATGGGGCTGCCGCAGAATTTCGGCATCAGCCGCAAGGCGGAAAAAAGCAACGGCACAAGCCCCGCTGCAAAGGTGAAAACGGCCATCCTCTCCGGCAGTTGCTCTCAGGCGACGCGCCAGCAACTCCTTCGCGCCAAGGCGCTTTGGCCAAGCCTGCGGATAAACCTCGATGCCGTGGCCGACGGTCAGTCGGTGGTGGAAGAGGCGCTTGCCTGGGCGCGCAGTCAGTCGGAGAGCGTGCCGGTGGTGATCTACGGCTCCGCCGATCCGGCGGAGGTGGAGGCAAATCAGCAGCGCTATGGACGGGAACGGGCGGGCGCGATGATGGAACAGGCGCTTGCGGCCATTGCCAGCGGTCTGGTGGCCGACGGCACTGCCCGCCTGCTGGTGGCGGGTGGGGAAACCTCTGGCGCGGTCATTTCAGCCCTGAAGATTAAAGGTCTGACCATTGGCGCGGAAATCGCCCCTGGCGTACCCTGGACCACGACGCTTGCCGCCAATCCCTTGCAAGTGGCGCTGAAAAGCGGGAATTTCGGCGGCCCCGATTTCTTTGAACGCGCCCTGGAGATTGCCGGATGAGCGAGACCAAACAGCGCGAACAGATTGCCTCCTTTGCCAAATCCCTGTTCGACCGCGGCCTGACCGCAGGCTCCACCGGCAATATCAGCCTGAAGGTCGAGGATGGCTGGCTGATGACGCCCACCGGCTCCTCCATGGGGACGATTGACCCCGCCCGGATTTCCAAACTGGACAGAGAAGGCCGCCATGTCGCCGGCGATCTGCCGACCAAGGAAGCCTTTCTGCACCGGGTGATGTATCAGACACGGCCAAAGGCGGGCGCGGTGGTCCATCTCCACTCCACCCATTGCGTTGCCGTCAGTTGCCTGTGCGACCTGAATGCCGAGGACGTGCTGCCGCCTTTGACCGCCTATTATGTGATGCGGGTGGGCCGTCTGCCGCTCGTGCCCTATTTCCCGCCCGGCGATGAGGCGCTGGCTCAGGCGGTGGCGGATAAAACGCTGAATGCCCATGCTGTGCTGCTGGCCAATCACGGGCCGGTGGTCGCAGGCGCCGACCTGGCGGAAGCGGTCTACGCAGCGGAGGAACTGGAGGAAACCGCCAAGCTGTTTCTGATGCTGCGCGGCGAAAAGACCAGGCCGCTCACCTGCGATGAAACGACGGAGTTGAACAGGCGCTTTCCGAACAAGATTTAACCACGGAAACTTTCTATCGCTCCGTTTTCCAGCATGTCCGGACAGAGAACCGGATTCCGCTTTTCTCAGGACAATGCTCTGATACCAAGGCTCGAAGATGCTAACGCATCCTCGCCTTGAAGATATTTCGAATATCTCAAATGCATCAGGGGCTTGAGATATTCGAAAATGGAATACGGAGAGTCATCTTCAATGACTCTCCGTATGACACGGGCTGTTTCCCAGCCCTTTGCCGACTCGACGCGATTTATCGGTCGACAGGATTTCGATATGTGATATATCTGAAGCCCTCAAAGGGGCGTGCTGTCAGCAAAGGGATTGAAGAATGGCGAATACGGTTTTTACGGGATGCATTCCCGCACTCATGACACCGTGCAAGGAGGACCGCACGCCGGACTTCGACGCTCTGGTCAAAAAGGGTCGGGAATTGATTGCTGCTGGCATGTCCGCCGTGGTCTACTGCGGCTCCATGGGCGACTGGCCGCTGCTGACAGATGAGGAGCGCCAGACCGGCGTGGCCCGCCTTGCTGAAGCCGGTGTTCCCGTGATCGTCGGCACCGGCGCGGTCAACACCAAGGCGGCTGCCGCCCATGCGGCGCATGCCGCGAAAGTCGGCGCGAAAGGCCTGATGGTTATTCCGCGCGTGCTGTCGCGCGGGTCGTCTGTCGCGGCTCAAAAAGCGCATTTTTCCGCCGTTCTGGAAGCGGCCAATGGCTTGCCTGCCGTGATATATAACAGCCCCTATTACGGCTTTGCCACGCGGGCCGATCTCTTCTTCGATCTGCGCAGCCGCTTCTCGAACCTGATCGGCTTCAAGGAATTCGGCGGCAAGCAGGACATGACCTATGCTGCGGAAAACATCACCGCAGGCGATGACGATCTGACGCTGATGGTTGGCGTCGATACCGGTGTGTATCATGGCTTCGTCAATTGCGGCGCGCGGGGCGCGATCACCGGCATTGGCAATGCGCTGCCGAAGGAAGTGCTGCATCTGGTTGCACTCTGCGAAAAGGCGGCCAAGGGCGATGCGCCAGCACGGGCGGAAGCGCGCGAACTGGAAGAAGCCTTGATGGTTCTTTCCACCTATGACGAAGGACCGGATCTCGTGCTGCACTACAAATATCTGATGGTGCTGAACGGCGACAGCGAATACAGCCTGCATTTCAACGAAACGGATGAGCTCAGCGCCTCGCAGCGCCGCCATCTTGAAAATCAGTATGCGCTGTTCCGCGCCTGGTATACATCCCGCTATCCCGAAAAGGCATGAAGCGAAGGCCGATGTGATGGACGGACGCAGGCCGTTTTGATAGCAAGGCAGGATTGAAGTTTGATCATCCGTAGCGTTGCTATTGGAGATACCCCTTGCCAGCCATCACTCCCTTGAGACTGGCGCGCCGGACACGACGCGCCAGTCATTCCGCCAGCGAAACGCCAGGCATCAGCCCCACCGATATCGCGGCGCATAATTCGCGGACCGCCCTCGAGATTCTGCGCCGTTCAGGCCCGCAAACGCGTCTTGAGCTTTCCGCCCGGCTGCAACTGACCGAACCTGCCATTGCCGGTATCATGGCGCGGCTTCTGGAAGCCGGGCATGTGGTTCAGCGCAAGCGGTCCGGTGGTGGACGCTATGTTTCCACCGAATATCTGCTGAAGCCGGAAAGCGCCTATGCGCTTGGCCTGCGCTGGACGGCTGCCGGAGGCAAGATTTGCCTTGTCGATCTCAGCGGGCGCGTGGTGGAAACGACAGACTTTCGATCCGCTGAAGAGGTGGATAGGGCAATCGACACCTTGCTGGCCCAAGGCAATCGCCGGGCCGGGTGTCGCGGTCTGGCGATTGCCGTCTCCGCCGATGCACCGCCTGAGGCCCACGTCTGGATCGACCGGACAGGCGGGCTGCCCCTCACCACGCTTGAAGACAAGGAAGCCGCGCTGATTGCCGAGCACGTTCTCGGTGTCGGCGAATGCGACGGGGGTATCGTCGTCATTCTGGTTGGACGCCGCATCGAAGCAGGCCTGCTGTTCGGTGCTAAGCCTTTCCGGGGGGAACATGGCCGTGCAGGCAATATCGGCGCCATGCGGACAGGTCCCCAGCGTATACCCCTCGATGAGGTGTTGAACAGCGACAGCTTCACCGCCTTCATGGCAACCGCCAGGGGCAGCGAAACCGAAGCGCTGGCGGCCTGGGCTACCCAAGCGGCAGAGCATCTGAAGGATGCCATCATCGCGATTGGCGGTTTCCTATCGCCGGGGCTCATCCTGATCGGAGGCGATCTGCCCGTCCCGGCTTTGGATGCGATGATCGAGCGGGTCAATCGCCAGACACGCATCTTCATCGATTCCTTTTCCGTACCGGATCTGGTGCGAACGCATTTTCCCGATGGCGGCACGGCAGAGGGCGCCGCCATGAGCATTTTCCTGGGTGATCTCCTTCCGGAGATCAGCCGGATGGGCACGAGTGATCGTTAGGGTCAAAACTCAATCAGGATGGGGGTTCTGCAAGGCGTATTTTGTGTCTGAGTAGGAGGAAAGGTGCAGGAAATGCCGATCATTTTCAAACCTTTCCGACGCCCGCAGGCGCAAAATACGCCTTGCCCGAAGGGTTGAGCGGGATGGGCCGCCTGATTGCGAACAATGCTCGACAAGGCCTAGGGCCTTGCCTTGCGCTTGTTCGCTGCCATTCAATCCCATCCCGTTCAACAGAACACCCATCCTGATTGAGTTTTGACCCTAGAGCGCCGTGCGTTTTATCAAACGCACAAAGGACGCTGTAACACTTTATTTTTACAGATTTCCGGACGGAAAAGCTCTCCTGCCAGCTATCGGCGCCGGGGTCAGGAGTGCGCCCCGTCAACCGCCCTTGTCCGCCGAAGCAAGGCCCAGACGGCTGGCAAGCGGCATGGCTGCCGCCCCCAGCGCAGCAGCATCTTCAGAGCAGGCGGCGCGGTGCAGGGAGGGGGCTTCGATGCCCATCCGCGTTAGATGTTCGCGCACATAGACCAGCAATTCGTCGATGATGCGCACCGGCAAGCGCCCACCCACCAGAATGGCTTCCGGATCGACCAGCAGGCCGATATTTTCAATGGCCTCGGCAATCTTGGCGCTGATGCGCTTCAGCCAGGCCGTGACCAATGCCCGGCCCCGCGCATCGAGATGAATCAGGTCTTCCGGTGTCGAAACGGCAATGCCGTGCTGGCGAAGGTGATCCATCAGAATGAAGAGCGAGACCATGTCCCCCAGCGGCTGCACCTGACCGGCAAGCGGCCCTTCATCGAACACCACCGGCAGCCAGCCGATTTCCCCGCTCATTCCATTGCGCCCCTTATGGCGGACGCCGTCAATGACGGTTGCGCCGCCAAGACAGGCATTGACCAGCACATAGAAAAAGCTCTTGATCTCCGTGCCGAGACCATAATCGATTTCGCCAGCCGCAGCGGCATTGGCGTCGTTGGCAATCAGCACCGGATGCTCGGTCAGAGCTTCCAGGGCGGCGCGCACATCGAAGGTGCACCAGGCGCGGTAGGTTTCGGGAAGACCGATCACCGGCACCTCGCCCAGCCAATCGGGAATGGCAAGCCCGATTCCGGCTAGCCGCCCCTCATCGAACAGGCGGCGACGGCGAAAAGTGGAGAGGGCATCGCGCATCAGATCGAGAAATTCACCGGGCAGGATAAAGCGCTTCTCGTGGTGAATCCGCCCGCGCGGCGTGCCGGTGGCATCGATCACCACTACCGTCAGATGGTCGCGATCGATATTGGCCCCGATCGAGAAAAGACCATCCGGGTTGATCTCCAGTTCGATGGCTGGCTGGCCCCGCAACCCGTGCCGCCGCCGTGCTTCCATGACGAGCCCTTCATCCAGAAGGCGCTCAACGATGCGCGCAACCGCCTGTTTCGTCAGGCCTGACCGGCGCGCAAGCTCCGTCCGCGAAATCGGCGCCGAGCGATGGATGGCATCGAGAATGACACCCCTGTTCTGCGAGGCTGCATGCTCCAGATTCGAGCCCAGGAATTTCAGTTCTCTCTCCTTCCAATGCCTGTCTTGCTTGAACGCATGTCGTTATCGCAAACCAGACCACCCGATCATGCGCAGCCTTATGCATCTTTCGGGAGATTATAATCGCGGGCCGCGCAACCGGGCAAGGCCGGTTGCGCGGTGCAACTCATCCCTCGCCTACAGCGCCGTGCGCCATATATGACGCACAAAGGTTCGCTGTAGCACTTTATATCTGCTGCATAATTTTATCCTTAAATCGACCCCGATTTAAGGAATTATGCAGCCGCCAGCTCTTGACTTCAAAGGGTTTGAGTTCCCCAGGTGCCGCACCGGACGGCTCCTCCAGAATGGTCAGCGGCCCGGAGTGTGACCAGCCCTCCGGCAAACCGATCCGCAGCGGGCCGCGGCGTCCGGCGGGCTCATAGAGGCGCAGGATCAGCCCCTCCCCTTCCTCGGCGGGCTTCAGCCCCGAGAGACCGGCGGGAATGCCCTCGACCGTCAGCGGTTGGCGAATACCCTCGGCAAGACCACTGACGGGCGCGACCAGCAGCGGCTGGTTGAGCGCCTCGGCCTCTTCCCGCACACCGCCATCATACCAGGGTCCCGCATGCGGCATCAGCGCATAGGTGAAGCGTTGCAGTCCCTCATCCACCAGCGGATCGGGATAGACGGCAGAGCGCAGCAGAGAAATGCCGAGCACGGGGCCGAAGGTGCTATGGCCATATTTGGCGTCATTGAGCAGGGCGACACCGAAGCCGGTTTCAGAGAGATCGACGAAACGGTGGGCTGCGGCCTCGAACATCGCGGCATCCCAACTGCGGTTGAAATGCGTGGGCCGCTCCAGAACGCCATAGGCGCATTCATAGGTGGCGCTCATGCTGCGCACGGATGTTTCCGTCAGGCTGCGCAGGAAGACGCGGCGGTCATGCCAGTCCAGTTCGGTCTCGATATCGAGGCGCGGAGAGCCAGCCGTCAGCGACAGTGTCTGGGTGATGGTGGAGTTGCGCCAGCGCCGGACCAGCCGGATTGCACCGCGCTCGGCCCGCGCCTCGATAATCTCCAGGCTGTCCAGTTGGGTGATTTCCTCACCCTTCTGCATATAGTCACCCTCGATATCCCAGGCGTCCCAATTGCGCGGCTTTTCCAGAAGATAGGCCATCAGGCGATTGCCGCGTCCTTCAATGGCTTCACGACCGCTCGGCTTGTGGATCAGGCTTGCAATCGTCCCGTCCTCAGAAAGCGTGACCTTCAGCAGATCGTTTTCGAGACCATGGGCGGAAACCAGGACCGCGCCCTTCGGCGCAAAGGCCGAACGCGGCATGACAGCCACGCCAAGTGCTGGAAGCGGCTCGGCGGCGGTCAAATGCACGCCGTCCGGCGTCACGATATCAGGACGTCGCGGATGCAGAGAGGGATTGACCACCAGCAGGGCCTCGCCCGCCTCACCCTTCGGCCATTGTTCGGCAATGGCGGCCAGTGCATCCTTCTGCCGTGCCGCGGCGTGGGCGATGACATGCGTCAACTCCTCCTCGGCATCCTCATAGACCTCGCGGATCGAGGAGCCGGGCAGGATGTCGTGGAACTCGTTCTTCAGCACCACCCGCCAGGCGGCTTCCTCGGAGGAAGGTCGTGCGCCGCCCATCAGATGGGCAAGCGACAGCGCCGTTTCCGCCGCAATCATACCGCGCTCGGCGCGCCGATGCAGGCGCTTGACGGCGCTTTGGCTGGTCAGCGTCGCCCGGTGCAGTTCCAGATAGATTTCACCGCGCCAGACCGGCAGGCTGACACCGCGGGCGCTTGCCTGCGCCTCTTCGAAAAACTGCGCGACATGGCCCCAGCGGGTTTTGGGCAGGGCGGGGAAATGCGTAAGCTGTTCCTGACGGATGAGCATTTCCGGCGTCACGCCGCCGCCGCCATCGCCGTGGCCGATAGCCAGCAGCGTTTTGTCATGCTTGTCCTTGGCGCGGTAATTGCGCCAGGTCTGGTGAATGTCGTGCGGCTGCAATTCACCATTATAGCCATGCGGCGTATTGTCGAAGGTGTGGGTCAGCACACGGCTGCCATCCAGGCCTTCCCACCAGAAGAGATCGGCGGGGAAGCGGTTGGTCTCCGACCAGTTGACCTTGATGGTGAAGAAGTTTTCAAGCCCGCCCTGCTTCAGCAATTGCGGCAGCGCGCCGGAAAAGCCGAAGCAATCCGGCAACCAGCACACGGTGTGGCGGCTGCCGAAAGTCTTTTCGAAATAGCGCTGGCCATAAAGGATCTGCCGCGCCAGGCTCTCGCCGGAAGGCATCAGCGTATCGGGCTCGATCCACATGCCACCCACCGTTTCCCATTGGCCGGTCCTGACCCTGGCCAGCACGGACTCGAACAGTTTCGGATCGTCTTGGGCAATCTGGGCATAGTAATGGGCGGTCGACTGGTTGAAGCGGAAGCCTTCGAAGCGCTCCATCAGCGTCAAGGCCGTGTGGAAGGTCCGGCGAAGCTTGCTGCGGGTTTCCCGGTAAGGCCAGAGCCAGGCGAGATCGATATGGGCATGGCCCGTCAGCACCACATCGCCCTGCGGGGGAAAGCGCTTTTGCAGCCCGTCCAGCGCCTCGATCAGCCGGTCGTGGGCAAGGCGCACGCTGTCACGCTCGGCATCGCTCAGGGCGGCGGGGTTTGCCATCATCTCCGGCAAAGCCCAAATCTTCTGCTGCATCGGCTGAGAGGCGGTGCGGGAAATATAGGCGGCGGTTTCCGTCGGCCAGTCGAGGCTACGCAGCGCCGTTTCCCCGGCAGTCAGCAGATGAGGGATGACCTCGTGATCGCCCAGAACCTTGATCGTCTCGCAGATCTGCGTCAGCAGCAGGGCCAGCCGCTCGACATCGGCATCCACCCAGATGATATCTGCCATGGCAAGCCGCGGGTCGCGCACCGGCTCGCCAAAGGGCAGCCGGGCCACGCTTCGCGAAGAGAGGGAAAAGCGGTGTGACGGCAGCGGAAACTCGCGGTGGTTCGGATCGAGCCCGTAGGAAATCTCCGCCCCGGCTTCATCCCGCAGCGTGATCAGGCTCTCTCCGCCAAGATCAAGCCGCAGGCGGCACTCGGCAAGCGGCCAGTCTGCGGGAACGGCGGCCTCCACGGCAAATTCCCGTGTGCCCTGCCGCTCCGGCCAGGGCGCGCCCAGCGCAATCGGAGCGCCATCGACGCTCCAGCCTTCGATGGGCTGCGCGTGGCGCACGCGCCAATAGGACAATTCCTCGGTACGGACGGTCATCAGATCAAGACGTTGGGCAAGAGTAAGGGCCATGTGAAGCAGATCCTGTGAAAATTCGAAGGAGGTTAACCCTTGACCGCACCAGCGGTCATGGCCCCCAGAATGAGACGTTGGAGGGAAAGAAAGGCGAGAATGGCCGGCACCACAGAGACAAGGCAGGCGGCGGCAAGCACCTGCAGGGAACTGTCATTCTGGGTTCCGGCATACTGGAAAATGCCCACACCGATCGGCATGAGATTGTCCTTGGTGATCAGCAGGAAGGGCACAAGGAACTGCGACCAGCCGGCAATGACGGTGATGATGAAGGCAGACGCAATGCCGGGCGTGGCAAGCGGCAGCACAATCCGCCAGAAAACGCCGAAACGGCTGCATCCATCGATCAGCGCAGCCTCATCCAGGCTGACCGGAATACCATCGATGAAGCCTTTGAGAATCCAGGTGGCCGTGGGCACGGCCAGTGCGATATAGACCATGGTGACGCCCGCATGGCTCTCGGTCATCTGGATCGAGGCCATGTAGCGATAAAGCGGGATCATGATGACCAGCGGCGAAATCATCTGGAAGCTCAAAAGCCCCATCAGCCATGCCCCCTTGCCGCGCATGGGAAAGCGCGAGAAGGCATAGGCCGCAGGCAGCGCAACGGCCAGGCAGCCGATGCCGCTCAGGACCGAAAGCTTCAAGGCATTGTAAAGATAGGCGGCGAACTGGCTGGAGGAGAGAATGGCGTTGAAATTGGCGAGCGTCGGCTCATGCGGAATGAGACGGGACACGCCAAGATAGATTTCCTTGCGGCTGCGCAACGCCAGCGACAGAAGCCAGATCAGCGGCCAGGCGAAGAAGACCATCATCACCGCCATGATGAGATAGCTGAAGGCATCGCCCAGCCGGGCTTGCATCTTGCCGGTCATGCCTCACTCTCCTTCGGCAGAAATTTCGCGTAGATCAGCGCCAGCCCCATGGAAATCACCAGCATCAGGATGGACAGTACGGCACCTGCCGCAAGGTCGTAATTCCGGAACACCGTGTTGAAGGTATAGAGCGACAGCACTTCCGTCGCCCGGCCCGGTCCGCCGCCGGTGAGCGAGATGACGGAATCGAACATGTTCAGCGTCTGGATGGTGATCAGGATCAGGTTGACCATGATGGCGCTGCGCAATTGCGGCAGGGTGATATGGATAAAGCGCTGCCACGGGCTGGCGCCATCGACGCTGGCGGCTTCGTAAAGCACGGGGTCGATAGCCTTGAGCGCCGCATACATCACCACCATGGAAAAGGCCGTGCCGCGCCAGACATTGGCGATGACCACCGACCACATCACGGTATGGGGATCGGAAAGCCATTGCACCGGCGCAAGCCCCAGAAGCCTGAGAAGACTGTTCAGTCCGCCGAAGGGCGCGCCGTTGAACAGCATTTTCCAGACGATGCCGCCTGCAATTCCGGGCACTACCCAGGCGATGAGGGCGGTGGTGCGCAGCAGTGTCATGCCGAGCAGGCGGCGCTTTTCCCCCCGCACCACGACAAGCGCCACGGCCAGCCCCAGCGCCTGCTGGCCGAGAACGCTGGCTGCCGTGAAAACAAAGGTGACCCAGAGGATTTCCGGAAGCTCCGGGCGGCTCAGCGTCTTCCAGATCGTGGCGAGCGTATAGTTTTCGCCTTGGCCCAGCAGCGTGATGTCGGTGAAGGCATAGCGGAAGACATTGAAAACCGGATAGAGATAGAAAAGCCCGAGCACGAGGATCAGTGGCAGAAGCCAGGGAGCCGCGCCGGCCTTTCTCGGTCGCCGCGCCAGCACAAGCGGCGGATCTGACGAAATCACGGTGGTCATGGGCTCCTCCGGTTCATAAACGCTCTAGGGTCAAAACTCAATCAGGATGGGTGTTCTGTTGAACGGGATGGGATTGAATGGCCGCGAACAAGCGCAAGGCAAGGCCCTGAGGCCTTGTCGAGCATTGTTCGCAATCAGGCGGCCCATCCCGCTCAACCCTTCGGGCAAGGCGTATTTTGCGCCTGCGGGTGTCGGAAAGGTTTGAAAATGATCGGCATTTCCTGCACCTTTCCTCCTACTCAGACACAAAATACGCCTTGCAGAACACCCATCCTGATTGAGTTTTGACCCTAGGGCATTGTCCCGAGAAAAGTGGAATCCGGTTTTCCGTTCGGAAATTCGTAAAAACAAAGAGTTAGAGCGGGCAAGACGGTGCCTGCCCGCTCCTTCTCGGGAGGTGTCACTTCAGCCTGTCATAGGCAGCCATGGAGGCGGCAAAGGCCTCATTCACGGCCTGCTCCGTGCTTTCCGCACCCGTCAGCACCTTGCCCATCATGATCTGGATCTGGTTGGAGATTTCCGGATAGACGGAGGCGCCGGGGCGGGCGCGGCCCTTCTGCAACGCTTCGGCAAAGGCCTTGTTGTCCGGCGTCGAGAAGACCTTGTACTTGCCATAGAGATCGGCGCGGGTGGGCAATTGTCCCTGCACTTCATTGGCCGGGCCCATATAGATGTCACGGGCAATGGCCGCACAGAATTCCACCTTTTTCGGATCGGCGGAGAAGGATGCAACCGTCCAGCCGCCTGTGCCGGTGGAGCGCTGATCGGCCGTGGGGCCAGGCAAGGGCGAGAAGGTCCATTTGGCGAATTGCGCGTCATCCAGCGTCGATTTGAGCTGGCCAAGCTGCCAGTTGCCGCCCACGAACAGCGCGGTGGTACCCGCTGCCGCCGCTGCATTGAAATCATCATAATTGCCGATGGTGGCAACGCGCTTGGGCGCGGCGCCGGATTCCACCAGCTCGCGGTAGAAATTGACGGCCTTCACGAACTTCGCCTTGTTTTCCCCTTCCCCGAAAACCGGCTTGCCACTCTTGTCGACGAGATCGCCGCCTTGAGCCCAGAAATTCGCCACCCAATCGAAGGTGGTGCCCTCATAGCGACCACCGTTGAAGAGAATGCCTTCCATGCCTTTTTCAACGGAGGCAAGGCCCGCCTTCTTCAGATCGTCCCAGGTCTGCGGCGCATCGGGCACGATCTCCTTGTTGCGATAGAGAACGCGCAGATCCGTGCTCCACCACCAAGCATAGAGCTTGCCATCCTCACCGGTCACACCCTCGCGGATGAAGGGAAAGAGCTGATCGATCTCTTCCTTCTTGAAATAGGGCGAGAAGGATTTGAGCACGCCCGCCTTCTTGAAGAGCGGCAGCACGAAGGAGTCGACCGCTGCGCAATCGGGCGCGGCTCCGGACTTGGCCTGTTCCAGAAGACGCGCCTGCTCCTGGCCGATATCGCCGGTCATCAACTGGGTTTCGATCTGCCAGTCCGGGTGTTTGCGGATGAAATCCTCAAAAAGCTTCCTATAGCCAGCGGCGGTGTCCGGCATGTTGTTGGACGGGCCATCCGTCGTCATACGGAAGACGAGTTTGTTGGGCGCCTTGGCCAGCCCGATCCGATTGTTGGTGACGAGATCTTCGGCATTGGCCAGAAATGGCGCGCACAAAACCACTCCGGCAGCGAGAGCGCCGGCAAGTATTTTCAACATCGACATGATTTTCCTCCCGTCGGAACCGGGTTCCCTTGCCTCCCGCAACAGGATGTCCAGCACCTGAAGTTAGGTTAAATCACTTTTGTTTTGTGTCAAGACCGTAGACAGTGACGATTGCGACGACACCTTTTCGCGCATGGATAGGTGTCAGTGCGGAGTTAAGAACTGTAGGCAAAGACCAACAGCGAAAGGCTGTGCGACTCCGTCGGGGCCGCACAGCCTTTTGTTTTGTGTTTGAGGCTTTCAAAATGCCGCGGACGGAATCCAGCTGGCAGTCACGGCGGTGCTGGTCGAAAAGGCCGGGATCTTTTTGGCCAGGTCCTCGATGGTGTTGACGCCAGCATCCCGAAGATCCTTTTGCGTGACGAGAACGGGATCGACGACGATCTGGTGCGGGACGGCCTCACCCGCGAGCTGAAGAGCTGCGGCCCGGATGGACACGGCCCCGACCACCGCCGGATTGGTGGCGGCTGTTGCGACCCATGGACTGTCTTTTTCCACAATCTCCTGGATATCGGCAGTCGAGATATCAGCCGAATAGATCTTCACCTTGTCCGCAATGCCGAGATCACTGACGGCCAGTTTCACGCCACGGGCGAATTCGTCATAGGGCGCGAAGACCACGGTGATATCCGGATTGGCCCGGAACACCGCCTTGGCCTGATCGGCGGTGGCGGTCGCCGTCGTATCGCTGACCGTACCGAAGCGCGCCTTCTCGACAATATCCTTGTGTTCCGCCTTTACCTTTTCCCAGACCTCGTTACGGCGGTCCAGCGGGGCAAAACCGGCCACATAGACATAACCCGCGTTGAAACTGGTGCCGTTCTCCTTCAAAGCCTGCTGCAGCGCCAATTCGGCCAGCTTGTGGTCGCTCTGTTCGACCTGCGGGATTTTCGGATTGTTGAGGTTGACGTCGAAGGCCACGACCTTGATGCCCTTGTCGAGAGCCTGCTGCACCACATCTGACAGCGCTTCCGGCTGTCCGTGATCGATCACGATCGCCTTCGCTCCGAGATTGATGGCCTGCAGGATCTGTTCGCGCTGCTCGGCGGCATTTTGCCGGCCCGGGAAAATCTGCAGGTCGACGCCCAGCGCCTTGGCCTGGGACTGCGCGCCAGCCTGATAGGCCTGAAAGAAATCACCGGCGGAAATATAGCTGATCAGGGCGATCTTCACGCCACCCTTGTCGAAGGGCGCTGGCGCTCCGGTCAATCCGGCTGCCATGACCGGTGACGTTGCCAGAAGCGCCATCGCCGCGAAGGCTGAGGATGTGCGCGCGATAGAATGCCCAGTGAAGCGTATGCTCATGGAAAGCCCCCTTTCGTATAGCGTCCGCATGGACCGAACCCAATGCGACGCAAAACCGGCTGCACCGCCCTTGGCGGTTTCTTATTAATCTATATTTTCTATAGACAATTGAGCGCCGATTGTTGCTTATTGCGGCATGGAAAGGAGTTTTCTTGCTCAGGAGCAGGCCTGACGTGAGAAAATATAGCTATCGCCAGCGTTCTGAAGGTCATGGTTGAGCGAACGGATGGAGTACACGTCTCCAAGAACACACCGGCTTTCGAAACTGGAAAACTTTTCCAGGATTGGCTTGAGGCGGGCAAGACGCATGCTTGATTGCGCCGCCGTTGCGCGGTCCACTCGCATGAACCGGGGCACAGCAAGGATGGGCCGTCGCATGTCTCTGATCGAGATTGAAAATCTTCACCGATCCTTCGGCTCCACCAGAGCCCTGGCGGGGGCTTCGCTGACGATTGACCGCGGCGAAATTCTTGCGCTGATGGGCGCCAATGGCGCAGGCAAATCGACGCTTGTGAAAATCCTTTCCGGCGTTCAAATCGCAGATAGCGGGTCGATCCGCATGAATGGCCGCACTTACGCGCCGAAAACCCCTGCGGAGGCTGCGGCGCTGGGTGTCGTGACCGTGCATCAGTCGACCGATCTCGTCGGGATACCGGATCTGACGGTGGCGGACGCGCTGCTGCTCAACCATTTTGTCGATGGCCGTCAGCCCTTTTTCCTGACGGGCCGCAGTGTGCGCCGGACCGCTGCCGCCATGCTGCGGGAGGCGCAATTCGATCTGCCGCTCGACCTTCGATTTTCGGAGCTGGGGCCTGCTGGGCGGCAGTTGATCGCGATCGCCCGGGCCTTGGCGATGAAGGCGCAATTGCTGATCCTTGATGAGCCGACAGCGAGCCTTTCCACCGAGGAGGCAGGCCGTCTTTACCAGACAGTCCTTGGCCTGAAAGCGCGGGGCATCTCCGTCCTTTACATCTCGCACCGCACGGCCGATATCGCAGCGCTTGCCGACCGCGCTGCCGTCTTGCGGGGCGGCAGGACTGTTGCCGCCTTTAAACGGCCAATCCATTTCGATGAGGCGATCGAAGCGATGATCGGCAGGCCGCTGAACGCAGCACGTCCTCAAGCCCGGACCACGCCCGGCGCGACCGTGCTCGACTTGCGGGCGGTTCGGCTGCGTCCGGACAGCGAACCCTTCGATCTTCAGCTGCTGGAAGGTGAGGTCGTCGCCATCACCGGCGTGCTGGGGGCGGGCAAGAGCCGCCTGTTGTCCTGCCTGTTCGGAAGCCATCGTTTCACAAGCGGAGAGGCTTTTCTCGATGGAAAGCCCTATGCGCCGCGTCATCCGGCGGAGGCCATTGCCGCAGGTGTCGTCATGGCTGCGGAGGACAGGCACCGTTCTTCCCTGATGCCGCGAGACTGGCCGGGAGAAACGATTGCCGCCACGATCAGCCTGCCGCATCTGCCGCGCTGGTATCCGCGTGGGCTGATGCTTTCCGGGCGGGAGAACCGCGAGGCCGTCAAGGCTATTGGCAGGCTGGGCATCAAGGCGCAATCCCCGCATCAGTCGATATGGGCGCTCTCCGGCGGCAATCAGCAAAAGGTGGTGCTGGCACGCTGGGAGGCGGAACCAAGCCGGCTTATGCTGCTGGATGAGCCTTTTCAGGGGGTCGATGTCGGGGCGCGTCAGGACATCATCGCCGCCATCCGCACTGAGCGCAGCCGCGCCACCTTGATTGCCACCTCCGACACCGAGGAAGCCCTCGAGGTCGCGGACCGGGTGATTGTAATGGACCACCATAGCCTGCGGGCCACCCCCGTAAATGACGCAGACGCAATCCTGGAGACAGTGGCATGAGCGATATCAGCCAGAGCCAGAGGCAGAGCTTGCCGGCCACCACCCCACCTCGATCCACGGGCGAAGCAGCGAAGACCATCATTCGCCGTGGCGCGGTTTTCCTGCTGCTGGCGGCGTTGTTCGTCCTGTTCACATTGGCGCAACCGGCCTTTCTAACCGTCAGCAACCTCATGAGTGTGCTGCAGGCCGTTTCCGTTGTGGCGATTATCGGCGCGGGGGTAACGGTGACGCTGGCCATCGGTGGCTTCGACCTTTCGGCTGGCGCGGTTGCGGCATCCAGCGTCATGGCCGCCAGCTATGCCATGATCGTGCTGGGCTTCAATGTCTGGCAAACCGTGCCGCTGGTGCTGGCTTTCGGTGCGCTGGTGGGGCTCTTCAACGCCCTGCTGATCGTCAGGTTGAAAGTGCCGGATCTGCTGGCGACACTGTCCTCGATGTTTCTGCTGACCGGGCTGCAACTCATCCCGACGGCGGGACGCTCGATCTCCGTCGGCCTGATCCTGCCTGACGGATCGACGGCAACGGGCAAATACGATCCGCTGTTTCTGCTGATCGGCCGCTCCAGCCTGTTGGGCACCGTGCCGCTGCCGGTCATCCTGATGGCCGTGGTGGCGATTGCTCTTTATGTGCTGACGGAACACACGCGCTTTGGCCGCCTGTTGTTCGCAACCGGCGGCAACGAGATCGCGACCCGTTTGGCAGGTGGCAATACGGCGCGCATTCGCACACTCGCCTATGTCCTGTCCGGCACGCTGGCGGCCCTGGGCGGCATCATCGTTGCGGCCAGGGTCGGCCGGGGCGATGTCTCCTCCGGGGCGTCGCTGCTGATGGATTCGGTCGCCGCCTCGCTGATCGGCTTTGCGGTGCTGAGCCTCAAACGTCCGAACGTTCTGGGCACCACGGTCGGCGCGGTATTCGTCGGCATATTGCTGAATGGCCTTACCATGCTGAATGCCCCCTATTACACCCAGGACTTCATCAAGGGTGCCGTGCTCGTCGGAGCATTAGCCTTGACCTACGGGTTTGGCCGCGCCCGCGCCTGACCCTTCCGCCGCACCCAAGCCCGAAGACCGATCCGCTTTGGCATGCATCGTGTCGCCATACCACCCACGGTGGAGAACCGGCGACCAAAGCGGCCTTCCGCATCAGGCAATTTTATCTACTAATTCTATAGATAAAAAATTATCTGTCTTTCGTACCGGCGGGCTCATCATTAGCCTTGAAGCACATGCAAGTTCTATCTTTTGCAGGCTTTGACATCGGCGCTCGCGGCGGCACTTCCCGCGCCGTGGCCGCGGGTGCCCATTGGGCAGCCTGACAGAAGAAAGGACCAGAAGAGACCCAAGCCATCAGGAATGTTCGATGATCGAAGCCTTTATGTTTTCTCCTTCATCCCGTCGCCGGATCAAGGTGCGGTTTTACCCTCTGGTTACCGCTTTCCTCCTGGCCCTTTCCGCCCCCGTGCCGGGTGCCGCTGCGGATGGCGTGCATGAGGGTGGCGACATCGTCTTTCTGATCGACTCGCTGGGACCGACCTGGATCCCGAACAACAGTTCCATCTCCAGCTTCCAGGGACATATTTGGGGCCATGTCACCGACAAGCTCGTCTATGTGGATGCCGAGGGCAAGGCCAGTCCATGGCTTGCCGAAAGCTGGGAGCAGAACGACACGGCCACGGAATTCACACTGCACCTGAAAAAGGGCGTGACCTTCTCCGACGGCACGCCGCTCGATGCTGCCGCCGTGGTGGCCAATCTCGATATCTGGGCTGCCGGGCGCACCAAGGATGGCATCAATCCCATCGGCCTCTTCCCCAAGACCTATGACCATGCCGAGGCCGTGGATCCGCTCACGGTCAAGGTGGTGTTCAAGGCGCCGACGCTGGGCTTCATTCCCACCCTTGGTTATCACGGCTCCATCCTGATTTCGCCAAAGACACTCGCGCAACCGGCATCCGTGCAGGCCGATCTCGGCAAGACCTCCGGCAGCGGCCCCTATGTGGTGCAAACCTGGAAAGAGGGCGATTACGTCAAGCTCGTCAAGCGCAAGGATTATAATTGGGGACCGTCCGCGCTCGGGCAGACCGGCCCCGCCCATCTCGACAGCATCACCTACAAGCTGGTCGCCGAACAGTCGCTGCGCGTCTCTGCCGTGCAATCCGGACAGGCGGACGTGGCCTACAATCCCTCTCCGCAGGAATTGCAGTCGCTGAAGGAGGAGGGCTTCACCGTCGCAACCCCGCGCTATCTCGGCTTCGTCAATGGCTGGGCCATCAATACCAAGGCTCCCCCCTATGACGATGTCAGGGTGCGCCAGGCGCTGCAGACGGGCATCAACCGTCAGGAAATCATCGACACGGTCTATACGCCGGATTGGAAGCTGCCGACCTCCTTCATCCAGAGCAATGTGCCGGGCGCCACAGACCACAGCGATCTGCTCGCCTATAATCCCGGCAGGGCGGAAAAGCTGCTGGACGAGGCCGGATGGACCAAGGGCGCCAATGGCATCCGGGTGAAGGACGGCAAGCCGCTGACGCTGACCGTTTACTCCACTCCCTATCTCGCCACCTCCAAGGCCATTGATGAGCTTCTGGCCCAGCAACTGGCGAAGATCGGCTGGAAGGTGGTCATTCGCGCTTACGATGTCACTACCTTCGGCGAGAAGGTCCAGTATGGCAATCCGGCGGTCCCGGCCTATGACGTGACGCGAAGCTTCATCGATGCCGGAACGGTGGCAGGCATTCTGACCGACGCCAACAAGGGCGAGAACTGGTTTGCGCTGGGCGAGAGCGACAGCAAGCTCAACGATCTTCGCGATGGTATCGCCCGCGCCGCCTCCTTCGAAGCCCGCGCGCCGCTTCTCGACGCGCTCCAGACCTATGTTCTTCAACAGGGCTATTTCATTCCGCGCACCCAGATCGTCCAGCGCATCTACGTTCAGTCCCCGAAGCTCACCGGCGTCACCTATAACGGTGTGGCCTATGCCAATTATTATACCGCCAGCAAGAGCGAATAAGCCCGTGAACATCGCCTATCTGACCTATGCGTTGAAGCGTGTTGCCCAGGCAGGGGCCGTGATCCTGCTGGCCTATGTCTTCACCTTCATCGTGGTCTCCATCCTGCCCGGAGACCCGATCACCAACGTGCTGCGCGACCCGCAAAACGGCTTCAGTGAGGAGGAAATCGCCCAGATCATCGCCGCCCAGGGCCTGGATCAGCCCGTTGCCATCCAGCTCTGGACTGCGCTTTCCCATTTCCTCCTTGGCGATCTGGGGCTTTCCATGCGCTCCAGCCGCCCGGTGGCCACGCTGATCGCCGAGGTGCTGCCGTCCACGCTTATTCTCGCGACATCGGGTCTGGCTGTGGCCCTGGTCATTGCGACGACGGTCGCCTATGGCACGCAGTTTCTACCAAAGCGGCTCGGCCAGGGGCTCGTGCGCGCGTTGCCGTCGCTGTCGCTTTCCCTGCCGAATTTCGTGATCGGGCTGGTGCTTATCCATATTTTCGGCTTCAAGCTCGGGCTCTTCCGGGTGATCGATCCGGACAGCGGCTGGGCCACCTTTTTCGCCGCCATTGCGCTGGGCATTCCGGTTTCGGCGCAGATCGCGGAGGTGCTGATTGCCAATCTCGATCGCGAGTCCCGGCAGGATTATGCCGTGCTGGCCCGCAGCCGCGGCCTTGGCCCCTTCCGCCTCTTCACGAAACACCTGCTGAAGCCCGCCTCATTGCCGGTCGTCACCGTCATCGCGCTCACCATCGGGGAATTGCTTGGCGGCTCGCTGATTACGGAAACCGTCTTCGGGCGCACGGGCATTGGCAGCCTCGTGCAGCGCTCGGTCAGCAGTCAGGATCTGCCCGTCTTGCAGGCGGTGGTGTCGCTGGCGGCGGTGGTCTTCGTGCTGGTCAACCTGATCGCCGATCTCATCTATCCGCTGCTCGATCCAAGGCTGAAACCCGTGCAGACGGGCGGGGACCATTCCAAACCTCAGAAAGGGATTGCCGCATGAGCCTTGCCTTCTCTTCGAGCAGGCCGGATCGCAGCGCCGAGCGCTGGCAGAGCCTGCGGGACATTCCGCCAACGGTTGCACTCTCCTTCGCCGTCCTGGCCGTGGTGATCGGCTGGGCGCTCACACCCTGGCTGTTTACCGGCCATGACCCGATCAGCGGCCTGCCTGCCGCCAAACTGCTGGCGCCCAGCGCCGAACACTGGTTCGGCACCGATCATCTCGGCCGGGATGTCTATGCCCGTGTCGTCTACGGCACCGCCTCCTCGGTGGGCAGCGGCCTGATTGCGGTGACAATCGGCGTGCTTGCGGGCGGGTCTATCGGCCTTGTTGCGGGCTTTCTCGGCGGCTGGGTCGATATCCTTCTCGCCCGGCTGATGGATGTGCTTCTGGCCATTCCAAGCTTCCTGCTGGCAGTGATCATCGTGACGGCGCTGGGCTTTACCACCACCAATGCAGCCATTGCCACCGGCGTCTCCGCCGTGGCCGTCTTTGCACGGGTGATGCGGGCGGAAGTGCTGAAAACGAGGGAGGCCACCTTCGTGGAAGCCTCCTTCCTGCTCGGCGGCTCGCGCAGCCATATCCTGTTCCGGCATGTGCTGCCGAACGCTTCGCGCTCCGTGCTGTCGCTGGCCGTGCTGCAATTCGGCCTGTCGATCCTGGTGATCGCCAGCCTTGCCTTCCTGGGCTATGGCGACCCGCCCCCCGCTTCCGACTGGGGCCTGCTGATCTCCATAGGCAAGGATTACCTGAAATGGCCCTGGCTGGTCTACGCGCCCGCCCTCGTCACCACCGCAACCGTTCTTTCCGTGAACAGGATCAGCCGATGGCTTCGCAAAGCAGACTGACAGCATTTTTCACGCCAACTGCCGGTTCCGCCGCGGGCCGGTCCACACCGCATGTCTTTCCGCAAGGCCAGCCCTTGCTGAGCGTCGACCGGCTGTCGATCGCCTATGGAAAGCAGCAGGTGGTGCATAATGCGGGCTTTTCCCTCCGCTCCGGGGAAAGCCTGGCACTGATCGGCGAATCCGGCTCCGGCAAGTCCACCATTGCCAGGGCCGTACTGCGCCTGCTGGCCGATGGGGCCACGGCGCGAGGGCGTATCCGTTTCGACGGACAGGATATTCTTGGCCTCGCGGAGCGGCGGTTCCGTCCTCTGAGGGGCAAGGCCATCGGCTTCGTTCCGCAGGATCCTGGAACTGCGCTCAACCCGGTGCGCACCATCGGCCGGCAGGCGCTGGAGGCCGCAGCGCTCACCGGCGAAACCGACAGGACCCGCCAGAAAGCGCTGGTGCTCGAAACCTTCGCGGAGGTCGGGCTGGACAATCCGGCCCGTGTCTTCGATGCCTACCCGCATCAACTGTCCGGCGGCATGCTGCAAAGGGTGCTGATTGGCCTGGCCGTTCTGCCCCATCCCCGGCTGCTGGTGGCGGACGAGCCGACCTCGGCGCTGGATGTCACCATTCAGAAACGGATTCTGGACCTTCTCTCCACCCTGCAGCAGCAGCGCAATATCAGCCTGCTGCTGATCACCCACGATCTCGCCATTGCCGCTGAAAGGGCAAACCGGCTGGTGGTGCTGAAGGACGGGCTGGTGCAGGAAAGCGGTGAAACCGCCTCAGTGTTTTCCGCTCCGGCCTCCCCTTACGCCCGCAAACTGCATGCGGATGTTCCGGCGTTGAACCCGGACCGGTATGCCAGACTGCGCGACCCGGGTTTCCGGCATCTTGCAAGCGAAGACAAAAGACAGGCCAAGATCAGGGTGGAGGGGCTTTCGAAAACCTTTGATGCCGATGGCAGGGCCGTTCGCGCGGTCGATGACGTGTCTTTTTCCATTCCCGCTGGCACCACCCATGCGCTGGTCGGCGAATCCGGCTCTGGCAAGACAACCACCATTCGCCTGCTGCTCGGCCTCGACCAGCCGGACCGGGGCACAATCGAGATCGCCGGACAATCCGTCAAGGGACGCTCGAAAGAGGCGTTGCGCGAGGTCTGGCGGCATCTGCAATTCGTCTATCAGAACCCCTTCACCTCGCTCGATCCCACCTGGAAGGTGGAGAACCTCGTCCGTGAACCCCTGGATCGCTTCAGCATCGGGACCGCGACGGAGCGTCAGGAACGGGTGCGAGAGGCGCTTGCCCATGTCGGTCTTGCCGAGCATCTGCTTTCCCGCCGGCCACAGGCCCTGTCCGGCGGGCAGCGGCAAAGGGTGGCCATTGCCCGGGCGCTCGTGCTGAAGCCGGACGTGATCGTGCTGGACGAACCGACCTCGGCACTCGATGTCAGCGTGCAGGCGGAGATCGTCGACGTTCTGCTGACGCTTCAGGCCAAGCTCGGCCTCACCTATGTCTTCGTTTCCCACGATCTGGCGCTGGTCCGGCAATTGGCGCACACGGTCTCCGTCATGCATCGGGGGCGCATTGTGGAGCAAGGCAGTGTGACCGAAATTTTCGGGGCTCCGCAACAGGCCTATACAAAGGCCCTTTTAAGCGCCATTCCCTCCGGCGCGGGAAGATCGGCAGGCCCATCCCTCGTTCAGCCCCGGCTGCGTGTGGCCGAGGGGGCACAGGCATGACCCTTGCCGCTGCCTCTCCACTGCTGCCACAAGGCTTTCGCCCCAAGCGCCGCATCGGTTTCAACACCCGTGTCTCCTTCAATGGCACGGATGGACCGGCAAAGGGATTGCGCGAGGGCATAGAGCTTTTCCACCTTGCTGAAGACCTGGGCTATCAGTCCGGCTGGGTCTATCAGCGCCATTTTGACAATTACCTTTCCTCACCGCTGCCGTTTTTGGCCGCTGTGGGCCAGCAAACCCGCAGCATCACGCTTGGCACGGCGGTGATTCCGATGCGCTATCAGGAGCCGATCCTGCTGGCGGAAGCGGCGGCCACGACCGATCTTCTGATCGGCGGGCGGCTGGAAATGGCCATTGCCACCGGAGCCAATGCGGCCTTCGATGCCGTGTTCGGCGCGGTCGAAACCGATGCGCGTACGGAGGCAAAGCGGCGGCAGGCACGCTTCCTGGCCGCTATCACCGGAGAGGTGCTGCATACCGTCGATGGGCCAGGTCAAGGGGCTGCGGAAGGCAGCCAGTTGCGCGTGACGCCGCACAGCCCGGGCCTCAGCCAGCGTATCCGGCAGGGCTCGGCAAGTCTCGCCTCAGCACTTCAGGCCGCAGAGCTTGGCCTCGGGCTGATCACCGGCACCGTGCAGCACGATCACCAGGAAGGAGAGCGTTTCGGCGCCTACCAGGCCCGCTGCATTGAAGCCTATCGGCAAAGCTGGCGCGAGAGATGGGACAGCGAACCGCCGCCGGTGGCGGTCGCTGCCTCCATCCTGCCTGCCACATCCGCAACCCTTCAGGAGAGCTATGAGGCTTACGATCTGGAGCGCCGCACGCAGGGCATCGCCGCCTCGCGTCCCTCAGGAGCCCTTCAGCCCAACGCCAAGGTCAACCAGCCTCCGGGTACACAGATTTCCCCCGTGTTCCATGGGCCTCCGCAGGCCGTTCTGGAGGCCTTGCTGCAAGATCCCGGTATCGCGGCCGCCGACGAATTGGTGCTCTTCCTGCCACCAGCCTTTGGGCTGGCGGAAAATCAACGCCTGCTCACCGATTTTCGCGAAACCATCGCGCCTTATCTTGGCTGGCAGGCGTGAGCCGGGCGACGCGCGCGGGATCAGTAAATATTTTCTATTATTTCCATAGAAAAAGAAAGGTTGATCTTTTGTCTCCACCTCTCGCCTTTTAGTTTTATTCCCTGTCCCGCACATTCGAAGGAAGAGCCGTCATGCCAGCCGAATTCATCAGCGTCACATTTCCCAATGCCTCCAACGATCTCCATCCGCTTCCAGACGCACCGGCAGATGCTGAGTATCTCAAGCGTTATGCGCAGACGCTGGATGATTACGGCTTCAACTACACGCTGATCCCCTATTCGTCCTCGTCCTTCGACCCCTTCACGCTGGGCGCCACCATTCTGTCGCACACAAAGAACATCAAGATCATCGTGGCTTTGCGGCCCAATACGGTTTACCCCACGGTAGCGGCGAAATCGCTGGCAACGCTGGACCAGTTGAGCGGCGGACGCGTGGTCGTGCACTTCATTGCCGGGGGCAGCGACGACGAACAGGCCCGCGAAGGCGACTTCCTGGACAAGGAGCAGCGCTACGCCCGGCAGGAGGAATATATCCGCATCCTGCGCCTGACCTGGACCTCCACCGAAGCCTTCGACTTCGAGGGCACCTATTACCAGTTCAAGCAGTTCCGAAGCGCCGTGCGCCCGGTCAATGGCCTGATCCCGATCTCGCTCGGCGGCTCGTCCGATGCCGCCTATCGCATCGGCGGATCGCTCTGCGATATTTTCGGGCTCTGGGGCGAACCGCTGGCGGAGACCCGGCAGCAGATCGACAGGATCTATGCCGAAGCCGCCAAGGCCGGGCGGAGTGACCGTCCGCGCATCTGGGTCACCTTCAGGCCCATCGTGGCTGAAACCGATGACCTTGCCTGGGCCAAGGCCCATCGCATTCTCGACAAGCTGAACGAAAATCGCGAGAAGGGGCTATCGCGCGCGCCGCTCTCGGCCCCGCGCCCGGCCAATGTCGGCTCGCAGCGCCTGCTCGATATCGCCAAGCGCGGTGACGTTCAGGATCGTGCGCTCTGGTATCCCACCGTGACCGCCACAAATGCCAGCGGCGCGACCACGGCGCTGGTCGGATCGCCGCGCACCATTGCCGATTCCATTCTCGACTATATCGATCTCGGGGCCGATCTCATCTCCATTCGCGGTTATGACAACTATCACGATGCCGTGGATTACGGCCGCTACATTCTGCCGCTGGTGCGGGAAGGCATTCGCGAACGGGAAGAGGCCAGGAAACAGGCCGCAGCGTGAAGATCACTTTCTCAAACCGGAACGCATCGCGCCATGGCCCTTGATCTCACCCTGCTGGAAACAACCCAAAAGGCCGTGGCGGAAGCCGCGCCCGAGGCCGACCGCAGCGGGCAATTTCCCTGGAAGGGCATTGCAGCCGTGCATCGTGGCGGCCTGCTGGAGGCAACGGTCGCCCCCCGCTATGGCGGTGCGGGCGGCTCGCTCTACGACGCCGCCGTCATTCTGGCAGCCTTGGGACGCGCAGACCCATCCGTTGCGCTGATCAGCGCCATGACCCTTTTCAACCACCTGGCGCAGGCAGGGAAAGGCCATTGGCCGAATAGCCTCTACACCCGTCTGCTGGCGGAGGCAAAAGAACGCCCGCTTCTTCTGAACGCCGCCCGCGTGGAGCCGGAGCTGGGCTCTCCGGCGCGCGGCGGATTGCCCGCCACCCTTGCCCGCCGTACCGCCGGGGGCTGGTCGATCAGCGGGCGCAAACGCTTTGTCACCGGCGCCCATGGGCTCACGCATTTCCTCGTCTGGGCGCGGACGGATGAAACGCCATCCCGTGTCGGCACCTTCGTGGTTCCGAACGGTCTTCCCGGCATCACGATCATCGAAAACTGGGACAGCCTCGGCATGCGCGCCAGCGGCTCCCATGATGTGGACTACCAGAATGTGGAGATCGCGCTGGAAAACGGGCTGGAACTGGTCGATCCGTCCGTCGCCCAGCAGGACAATCGCGCCCATGCGGCGATGAACCTGGCGCTGACGGCGATCTATCTCGGCGTCGCCGAGGCTGCGCAAAGCGCCTTCATCCGCTTTGCGCAGCAGCGTGTGCCGACCAATCTGGGCAGGCCGATTGCCGAAACGGAAAGGTTCATCACCCTGTCGGGCGAGATCGACCTGCTGGTGTCCGGCTCCCGGCAGATCCTGTTCGACGGTTTGAAATATGGTCTGGATGACGCCGAACGGCTGATCCGGGCCAGGCTGATTGCCGGGCGGCAATTGCGCGATGCGGTGCAACTGGCGGTGCGCGGCCTTGGAAATCCCGGGCTTGGCGCAGAGCTTGGCCTGGAACGGCATTTTCGTGATATTCAGGCTGTGCTGGTGCACGCGCCACAGGAAGATACGTCCATTGCCATGCTGGGCAAGGCCGCCTTCCAGCGCTGGAACCGCGATCAGACCGTGGAAGGAGCACAGGCCTCCCCGCGCCTGGTGCTCAAAACCGCCTGAACCATAAGAGAACGAACGTGACACGCTATATCATCATTGGCGCCGGTGCGGTGGGTGCGAGCCTTGCCGCGCAATTCCATGCTGCGGGCCTTGCCTATATCCTGGTCGGACGCGGGCGGCAGATTGATCATATCGCCGGTCACGGGCTTTCCTACCGTCGCCCTGACGGCCAGAAGACCGTCAGGCTGACCACGGCCCACGCCGATACCCCACCGCCCCTGCGCCCTGACGACGTTCTGCTCTTGACCGTCAAGACGCAGGATGCCGAAGCTGCAACGGCCTTTTGGGCATGGCAACCGGTGGAAGGCGGCGGGGTGAGCGCCGATCTGCCGCTTGTCACATTCCAGAACGGGCTGGCCTCCGAGGATATTGCCCTGCGCCGCTTCTCCCGGGTCTATGCCGCCAGCATCAAGGTACCGGCCCGTTTTACCGAGATCGGGGAAGTGGTGGTCGGCGGCGCGCCGCAGCCGGGCATTATCACCCTGGGGCGCTATCCGGGCGGCCTGGACCCTACGGCAAAATCCATAGGGACCGACCTTGCCGCCGCCGGTTACCTCACGGAGGTCAGCGAGGATATACGGCGATGGAAGGCGGCGAAATTGCTGCACAACGTGACCAATGTCGTGGAATTGTTCGCAAACGTGAACGCGCGTTCTCAAGAGGCAATTGCCGCGCTCTCCGGCGAAGCCCGCGTCATCTTGCAGGCGGCGGGCTTTGATCCGGCAGCGGAGGAAGAGCGAAGAGTGGATATATCCGGCTGGCACGTCGCCGAAAACAGCGGCATTGAGCGCGGGCAGCAATCGACATGGCAGAGCTTCGCCCGGGGCGCCTCCAGCGAAGTGGATTATCTCAACGGTGAGATCGTCCGGCTTGCCCGGCTTCATGGGCTGGCAGCCCCCTTCAACGCCGCCTTCCAGCAGGCGGCGGCACTGCTTGCCCGTGATGGCGGCAAGCCGGGCACGGTTGCGCTTGAGGCGGTCCTGTCCCTTGCCATGACGATCAAGGGCTGATCCGCCGCATGATTCCCCCAATCAGATCCAGGAAGAGTGGAAGCACGGCAACACTCTGGAACATTTCCAGGAAAAGTGGAAACCGGTTTTCCGTCCGGAAATGCGTTAAAATAAAGAGCTGGAGCGCCGATCTGATTGAATCAGATCGGCGCTCCAGCTTGCGACATCGGCACCGAACGCTGCGGGTCACCTCACGGTGCCCATCAACAGGCATAACAAAGGCAGTCGATGCAACTGAAAGCATGTTGACGAGCGAACCTGTCTTGTACTACCGAATGCAAACGGTAATGGATTCTGCCGGGCATCAAGCCGAACCGCTTCCCTGACGAAGCTGATGACTCCTACTCAACGCGAACCACGCGAAGGAGTAGAGCCGTGCCTGGACGTCAAAATCCTTTTATTTTTTGCCTGATCGCCGGATGTGATGGAGCGTCGTTCGCATGACGCCCGCATCGATTTTCGGCCTCCGTTTCCAACAAATCCACAGCCTCGCAAAATGGATTGTCATCGTCACGCCGATGGCGATGGCCGTGGGGTCTCTGGTCGCCCTCTTCCTCTGGAGCCTCGACCGGGCGACAGAACTGCGTTTCGCGTTTCCCTGGCTGATCTGCTTCATGCCGGTCGCGGGCTTCGTCATGGTCTGGGCCTATGGCACGTTCGGCAAATCGGCTGAGGGTGGCAACAACCTGATTGTCGATCAGATCCATGAACCGGGTGGCGGCGTGCCCCTGCGCATGGCTCCGTTCATTCTGGTGACCACCGTTCTGACGCATCTGGTCGGCGGTTCGGCTGGCCGCGAGGGGACCGCCGTACAGCTTGGCGGCAGTCTCGCAAGCGCCTTTGGCAGACTGTTCAAGCTCCCGCCAGCGAACATCCGCATTCTGCTGATGGCAGGCATTGCGGCGGGCTTCGGTGCGGTGTTCGGGACACCGATTGCGGGTGCGGTCTTTGCGCTGGAAGTCCTGACGATTGGCCGGATGCAATATGAGGCGCTCCTTCCCTCGCTGCTGGCCGCCATCGTCGCCGACTGGACCTGCCATGCCTGGGGCATTGGGCACGTTCACTATTCGATTGCCTATCTGGCGGGCGAAGACATCGGTTTTCATCTCGATGCGCTGCTGATGCTGAAGGTGGTGATTGCAGGTATGGCCTTCGGCCTCGCCGCGCATGTCTTCGCTGAACTCTCCCATCTGGCTTCGTCAGCCTATAAGGCGATCCTGCCCTATGCACCGTTGCGTCCGGTACTGGCGAGCGTCATTTTGTTCGGCCTCGTCTATGGACTGGGCACCCGCGAATATCTTGGCCTCGGCGTGTGGTCACCAAACCCTGAGGACGCGACCATCCTCGGATTCTTCCGGCCAGATCATGTCGATCACTGGAGCTGGGCCTGGAAAGGCCTCTTCACCATCGTAACGCTAAGCGCAGGCTTCAAGGGCGGTGAGGTTACGCCGCTGTTCTTCATCGGCGCGGCGCTCGGCAATGCGGTGGCCGGGGTGCTTGGCGCCCCGCCGGACCTGTTTGCCGGTCTCGGCTTCGTGGCCGTGTTCGCGGGTGCCACCAACACGCCGCTCGCCTGCATGATCATGGGCATCGAACTCTTTGGAGCGACGCATTCCGCCTATCTCGCGGTTGCCTGCTTCGTGGCCTATCTCTGCAGCGGCCATTCCAGCATCTACCTTTCGCAACGCGTCGGCGTACCGAAAACGGCCACCGCCAATGACATTCCTCAGGATATCTCCATTCGCCAAATACGCGAGCTGCCTTGGGATAAAAACTAGGCCACGTCAAAGGCTTGAGACGTTGGAAAGCGGAATGCCGGGAGACATTTTCAATGATCCTGGGGTATCCGTCGTCAGCGGTTGACAGCAACACCGGCTTCGACAAAACCGTCAATCTGCTCATTAAGTTTACGATTCCCAGATCCGCCCTGCCCTCCGCATTTGTTATACGGCGCCGGGCCGATTGATTGTCAGGAAGTGGCGGACAAGCGGTTTTTCAGGTCCGACATGGTAGGTGAGAACCTTGCCCTGCAGATCCGCGTCGGCATTGGAAACCCGCTTGTGCTGGCGAAGATGTTCAGCCCAGGATTCCACCATGAACCATTCGACGATCTTTTCGGGATCAGCAGAATCCTCGGTCACGCCCCAGCCATAGGCGCCATCGCGGCGGCGCTCCTGAGAGAGATGGTCGATGGCATGCAGGAAAGCACTGCGGTGCTGTTTCTCTACCTTGTATTCAATCAGGATCAGAACCGGGCCACGATCATGGGCAACGGGTTCGGCGACAAGCGGTTCGGGCCAGTGGTTGGATGGGATCATGTCGGCATCGCCTGCGGGAAGCTTGATGCGGTGCATGACAAAGCCTGCGACGAGCAAACCTGCGGCCCCGATGAGCAGGGTTGGCTGGATGCCGACTGCCGAGCCAACCGCGCCCCAGCCGAGGCTGCCGGCGGTCATCGCGCCGTTGAAAACGGTCAGATAGACAGCCAGACCGCGACCACGCACCCAGTTTGGCAGCACTGCCTGTGCCGCACTGTTGAGGGTTGTCAGTGCAGTAATCCAGGCAGCTCCGACGAAGAGCAGAACGATGACGGCGACGATTTTCGGCGGATTAAGCGCCAGGGCGCCCATGACCATGGCAGTTATCAATGCTGCGCCAAGAAGAAGGCCGTCAGCACTCAGGCGTTCACGCAGTTTTGGCATAAGCAGCGCACCAGCAATCGCACCGGCACCGACGGCTCCAAGCAGAATACCGTAGAAGCTAGCATCGCCGCCGAGCAATTGCCGGGCAACAAGCGGCAGAAGCGCCCAGATTGCACTGGCAAAGGCAAAGAAGATGGCAGCTCGCAAAAGCACGACATGCAGCGGGCGGCTGGAGCGGGTGTATCGAAGTCCGGCGCGGAAGGCGCCAAAGAAATTTTCCTGAAGCGCGTCGTTGGCGGTCTTTGCACGCGGCCACCAGACAAGAGCCGCAATGACGACGATATAGCTGGCAACATCAGCCCCATAGGTAATCCCCGCACCGAAAGCGGCCAGAAGCAGACCTCCGGTGGCTGGCCCGATGGAACGGGCGATGTTGATGCCGAGCGAGTTGAGCGCAACAGCGCTTTTGACGTCCTCCCGCTTCACCAACTCGGGAACGATCGCCTGCCAGGTCGGCCCGACCAGGGCAGCGCCAATACCACCCAGGAAGGTCAGGCCGATCAACGCGCTGACCGAAAGCATGCCCGCCTGGGAAAGCACCATCAGTGAAATACTCACCGATGCCAGAAGGAGCTGAATGGCGATCAGGAATTTTCGGCGGTCGAGAATGTCCGTCAACACGCCGGCCGGAATGGCCAGCAGAAAGATCGGCAAAGTTCCCGCAGCCTGAACCATGGCAACCGCCGCAGGCGATGCGGAAAGATCGGTCATCAGCCACGAACTGGCAACGTCGCGCATGAAACTGCCGGTGTTACCGAGAATGGTGGCCGCCCAGAGAACTGCGAAGACCGGCTGCGCAAGAGGAGCAAAGGTTCCCCTGGATGTTTTACCGGCGCTCATTTGCTCTCTCCCCTGAGCAGATCGCCTGCTGCAACGAAAACGAACGCACCTGCGAGACCGAGATGTTCGAAGAAGGCGTTGGCCGCCATCATGCGATCCATTCCTGGAGCCATTTCCCAGAAACGCAGGGCGATGAAGGTGGCCATGAGGGTGAACCCCGCAAGCGCCAACGCGCCAATCCACCGGAAGAAACCCGAGATCACCAAGGCTGAAGCCGTCAGTTCGAAAGCGATGACGGCAACCGCGAAGAAGATGGCCGGGTGCAGGCCGAAGTGATCCATCTCCGCCAGAGCGCCCTTGAAATCGAAGATCTTGGTCATCGGGCCTTGCAGATAGGCCGCGCAGAGCGCAAGCAGCGAGACCGTTCGCGTTATGGGAGAACCTGCGCAACGCACCAGACGGTTCCGGCCTTCATTCATAAAGTGAGATTGGTAGGTCATATCTGCTCCTGTGAAGGGCTGCTCGGAGTGAGCTATTGCGTTTCGTGGAGCAATCCTGACTGATTATCGCCCCACCAACAATTGCATCAATTTTTTCGATTTAATTGCGCATTTTGCAATTATCGCCCCCCTCTCGGACGGCGCCTGAGGAGGATCGGCGTTCAGACTGGATGAGATGAGAACGATGATTTTCGAGGATCGGAAGCGGTGAAAATTGCCGTTTGCGGCCCGCTCAAGTCTGAATGCCGATTTACCCTAGAACGCCCGAAAATGAACGAGAGTCACACGGCCCAGCAGGAGCAGCCGAGCGCGCCGAAAAAGCCCTTGAGGTCTGCAATCGGCAGTTTCGCGGTCCAGGCACCGGCGTGGTCGTGACCATGCACGCCGCAATCGCTGGCGCATCCGCATGTGGAGATCGCCATACGGCGCAACGAACGGGATCCGGCACCATCAGGCTCACCCCAGGCCGCATAACCGCCGAATTTGCGCACAGGCGACCAGTCGGGCATCGCCGGAGGAATATCGCTTTCGTCAAGCGCCTGAAAGTCACCGGCGCCATAGACAATCTTGCCGCCAACCATGGTCAGTTCGGAGGTGAGGAAAGAAATCTCGTCTTCCGCGCAGGAGAAGAAGTCCTTGTCCGGCACGATGAGATCGGCAAATTGCCCCGCCTCGATCCGGCCTTTCTTGCCCTCCTCATTGGAGAACCATGTGACCTTCTCGGTCCACATGCGCAGCGCTGTCTCGCGATCCAGGCAGTTGGCGCGCGGATATAGCTGCATGCCGCCCACCGTCTTGCCGGTCACCATCCAGGAGAGCGACACCCAAGGATTGTAGGAGGCAACTCGGGTGGCGTCCGTTCCGGCCGAGACGTTGACGCCCTTGTCGAGCATCTTCCGAATTGGCGGAGTTGCTTCTGCCACGCCATGTCCATAGCGCTCCACAAAATATTCACCCTGATAGGCCATGCGATGCTGGGTCGCGATGCCGCCGCCGAGTGCCGCGATACGGTCGATAGAGCGGTCCGAAATGGTTTCAGCATGGTCAAAGAACCAGTTCAATCCTTCGAACGGAATATCCCTGTTGACCTTCTCGAACACATCAAGGGCGCGAGAAATCGTTTCGTCATAGGTGGCATGCAGACGCCAGGGCCAGCGGTTTTCCGCCAGAACGCGCACGACATCTTCCAGTTCACCTTCCATTTCCGGCGGCATATCCGGACGTGGTTGCCGAAAATCCTCGAAATCGGCAGCGGAAAATACCAGCATTTCGCCGGCTCCGTTGTGACGGAAATAATCGTTGCCCTGCTTGTATGTGACCGATTGCGTCCAGTTCAAAAAGTCTTGCTTCTCTTCCTTCGGCTTCTGGGTGAAGAGGTTATAGGCCAGCCGCACGGTCATCTGGTTTTCGTCAGAAAGCTTCTGGATGACCTGGTAGTCGTCCGGATAGTTCTGGAAACCACCGCCGGCATCGATGACGCCGGTGATCCCCAATCGGTTCAATTCCCGCATGAAATGGCGGGTGGAATTGACCTGGTAATCGAAAGGAAGCTTCGGTCCCTTGGCGAGTGTGGAATAGAGGATGCCTGCATTTGGCTTTGCCAACAGCATACCGGTAGGATTGCCCACCGCATCACGCATAATCTCGCCGCCTGGCGGATTTGGCGTATCGCGATTGTAGCCGACAGCGCGAAGGGCTGCACCATTCAGCAGCGCGCGGTCATACAGATGCAGCAGAAAAACAGGCGTATCGGGCGCAACAGCGTTGATCTCTTCAATCGTCGGCAGACGCTTCTCCGCGAACTGATGCTCGGTGAAACCGCCAACGACGCGAACCCATTGCGGCGCGGGCGTCATTGCCACCTGACGCTTCAACATGTCCATGGCGTCGGCCAGGCTCCGCACGCCGTCCCAGCGCAGCTCCATGTTGAAGTTCAAGCCGCCACGCACAACATGCGTGTGATTGTCGATCAAGCCGGGCAACACACGCTTGCCCTTGAGGTTGACGATCCTTGTATCTGGTCCGGCCAGCGCCATGACTTCGCTGTCCGATCCGACCTTTTGGAAAAGCCCATCCTTTATGGCGACCGCAGTCGCGTTCGGATTGCTGCGGTCAAGCGTTGTGAAGCGGCCATTATGAAGGATGAGGTCGGCATGCATTATCTCTACTCCGGTGTGGCTGGGGAGGCCGGCGTCATCGCTTCGGCCACCCAACACTGGTGTTGGCGACGAAAGACCGGAGCCGCGGCGGCGATCGCGGCTCCGGCAATGTCTTAAGCCTGGACGAATTTCAACAGATCGGCATTCAGCACATCGGCATTGACGGTCAGCATGCCGTGCGAGAAGCCCGGATAGGTCTTCAGCGTCCCGTTCCTCAGAAGCTTGACCGACTTGTGAGCCGACGCGGCAATGGGAACGATCTGGTCGTCTTCGCCATGGAGAACAAGCGTAGCGACGGAAATCGCCCTCAGGTCTTCGGTCTGATCGGTCTCGGAAAAGGCCTTGATGCCATCATAGTGAGCCTTTGCCCCACCCATCATGCCCTGGCGCCACCAATTCTGGATCACGCCCTCCTGAACCGTGGCGCCATCGCGATTGAAGCCGTAGAAGGGACCTGCCGGAACATCGCGGAAAAACTGCGCACGGTTGGCCGCCAGGGCGGACCGGAAACCGTCAAACACTTCCATCGGCAAGCCTTCAGGATTGGAGGCCGTCTTCAGCATGATCGGTGGAACCGCAGAGACCAGAACAGCCTTGGCGGTACGGCCCGAGGGCTCGCCATGCTTTGCGACATACCGGGCAACTTCGCCGCCGCCTGTCGAGTGACCAATATGGACCGCATTCTTCAGATCCAGCGCTTCGACCACGGCAAAGGCATCGGCGGCGTAATGGTCCATGTCATGCCCTTCCGAAACCTGGGCGGAACGGCCATGGCCACGGCGGTCATGAGCAACGACGCGGAACCCCTTCGAGAGGAAGAATAGCATCTGCGCATCCCAGTCATCGGACGAAAGCGGCCAGCCATGGTGGAACATGATCGGCTGGGCATCCTTCGGACCCCAGTCCTTGTAGAAAATCTCAACGCCGTCCTTGGTGGTGACATAGGCCATGGTCTTGTTCCCTTCGTGTGAGGTTGTGGCGGAAGCAGCATTGGCTGCCAGGCTGAAAATGGGTGTCATCGTCGTGACGGCGGCCGCACCGGCGCCCAGCAGGGCATTTCGACGGGTTATGGAAAGCACGTTGCCGGTCATATCAGCTTCGCTTCTGATGGTTTTCGTCAGTTCCAAGAGCAACGGCAAGGTTTTTGCCGCCCTTCGGCAAGTGACCGAACATGTGCGGTTTGACCTGGTGGATCCAGGACATGGCGGCAGGCTCTTTTGCCCGGATAGACTTCACCAGCGGAATGATCTGCTCGCCGACCAGAATGCCAAGAAGGCCGACCAGAGCGATAACAGGTGGCGCGGGAGAACGGACATTGAGCAAGCTATAGATGATTCCGACCAGCAGGCCTGCGCCGAGGGACAGGATGTAGACTTTCATGAGGTTTCTCCGGTGACGACAATGGCCGCTCCGTCAGGGCCGAAGCGGCCCTGCAGGATTTCATTTTGCCGGGTTCGGGCCGATGCGCTGGCCGTGCTTGACGCGTTCTTCGGCGCTGTGAACCATGGTGTAAGCGTAATCGACACCCATACCGTAGGCGCCGGAATGCTCCTTCACGAGCGTGGTGACCGCGTCATAGGTTTCCTTGCGAGCCCAGTCGCGCTGCCACTCGAGCAGAACTTGCTGCCAGGTGACAGGGATTACCCCCGCCTGAACCATCCGGTCCATGGCGTATTTATGCGCATCGGCGGACGTGCCGCCGGAAGCATCAGCGACCATGTAGATTTCAAAATCGGGGCGATCATTCAGCGCGGACAGCGCAAAGGTCGTATTGCAGACTTCTGTCCAGAGACCGGAAACAACAATCTTCTTGTGGCCCTGAGCGGCATTCTTGTCCAGAACATCACGAACATTCTGATCATCCCAGGAATTCATTGAGGTGCGCTCGAGAATATCATTCTCCGGGTACACAGAAAGCAGTTCCGGAAAGGTATGGCCCGAGAAGCTCTTGGTTTCGACGGTGGTAATCGTGGTCGGTATGCCGAAGATTTTTGCAGCCTTGGCGAGCCCGACAACGTTGTTCTTCAAAGTCTGGCGATCAATCGACTGCACACCGAACGCCATCTGCGGCTGCTGGTCGATGAAAATGAGCTGGCTGTTTTCAGGGGTGAGAACGTCGAGCTTGGACATGGTCTTTCCTCTCTGGTTACTTGAACCGCCTGTAGCGGTGTGAAATGGGCAGCAGCGATCGATCAGACGGCGCGGCAATGCGGTCCTTCTGGAATCCTTGAAGTGTTGTCGGTGTCGTCTAAAGCACGTTGCGGCTTATCAGCCTCATGCAACGTGCTTTACATTCTTGTTTTAAAGCATGTCGTTATCGCAAAACCGCTGCACACCTTTGCGCCACATGCTTTGGGAGCCGTTCACTTATTGTCTTGGCTGCTGAAAAGGACTCTAGCGCAATGGCTTTATGTGTGGAATTGCAATATTAATTGCGAGTGAATTTCACTATCCGCAATAATAACCTCTTTGCACCTCGACCATTTCGTGGAGGGCCAGCGCCAATCGCTGCACCACTCCCCGAGACTTCTGGCGCGAATTGGCTCACGGGTCTTGTTGATTAGTCAGGTTCGTGGAATGAAATGCAGCAAAGTTCAGCCAGCCCCTGTAAAAGGCTGAGCGGCGCCGCCAAAGTTGTCCTGCAGGTCAGGCATTGCGGCGCCAGGTACCGGGCGTCGTGCCGACGACATTCACGAACACACGCGTGAAATGGCTCTGGTCGGAAAATCCGCAGGAGATGGCAACTTCTGAAATTGCGGCATCCGTCTCCAGAAGAAGCATCCGCGCTCTGGCGATCCGCTCCCGCAAGAGCCATTGATAAGGCGTCATCCCCGTCGTTTCGCGAAAAGCATGGATGAAATAGCCGCGTGACAGGTTGCAGGCCTTTGCAAGTTCCGAGATCGATACGTTGCCGTGGAGATTGTCAAGAATGATGGCCTTGGCGACATTCTCCTGGGTGCGGGAGAGCTTTCGCCTTCGAGGCTCGGAGCCCGCTGTCCGATTACCATACTGCTGGACGACATGGGTGCCAATCGCAGCCGTTAATTGATCGATAAACAGTCTGCTGGCCTGCTCAGGATTTTCGAGCGCGGGTATCAGAGCGCGTGCGAGATTGGCCAGAACCGGATCAGAATGCCCCGTCATGGTGTTAAGCACCGACACGGCTTGCAGGTCGGCTTCTTCCGCGATCGTTTCAAGCGCGGCCGGAGAAACCTCGAAGAGAAGAAAGTCGAATGAATTTTGGAGATCCGCTTTGTATGCCTCGCCCAGGCTTCGGATGTAGATCGAATCCTGTTCGAAGACATGCGTGGTTGCGTGATGCTCGTGAAAAATCCGGCGGGTGTGCCCCGCAAGAGTGGAAACGCCAATGACGAACCCGCGATTGCTGGCTTCGGTGGAGACCTGCTGCAACAACCCCTTATGCGATCCCTTGCGAAGCACAGTCAGTCCTGCGCCGCGGAGTGTCTGGTTTTTGTACAGCGAGTCAATCGAACAACCGAAGCTGTCAATCGAGACGTCAGCAGGTTTTCCCAAGCGGGTAGTGGTTTTCCGCAGCAAATACGCTACCTTCCCCTAAGATCGTGCTGGTAGACGCGTCTCCGCCCCTTCTATGCGGGGAGGACCAATGATCTGTACCTCAATTTAACCGAACGCGCCACACCGGTGGATGGAGCGGGATCGTTGCAACCGCGGCCTGAAATAAATGTCTGTTCGACATCCTGGGCTATCCTGATGAAGAGTTCAATGTGAAGACAGCATCGACCGTCGCCGACAAGATGAGCAAATGGTTCAAGGTAGGCAACCCATCCACGCTCGTGATCAAGCCGCTCAAGGACGCCGAGATGACGATAATCCACGTTTCTCGTGACTATCCTGAGCAGGATGCATCTGTTGTCATACCCGCAGAGGATGCGTTTCTTATCGTGCTTTACCTGAAGGATGTGGAGCATTCCGACATCGTTCTGGGCATGCCCCCGTCCGCTTTCAGGATTTATCCAGAAGGATCGATCTGTCTGCTCAATCTTGCCCGCGGCGCTGCGATTTCCGTTCGCGGCCGTTTCGAAGCGCTCGCGATCCATCTCCCCCGCAACCATCTGACCGAGCTGGCGGAACAGACGGGAGAACCGCGCATCGATGACCTCGCTGTTTGTCGAGGACGGGACGACCCCACCATTCGAGATATCGGGGCAGCACTCCTGCCCCTGATCGGCCAGCATGATGTGGAGGAATCTCTGGTCTCCCATATCGCCCTCGCCCTCAATGCACACCTCGCCCACTGCTATGGACGCTCCCGCAGACCCCACTGACGTTGAGGGTCCAATCGCCACTAAAGCCGAAGCCCTTCCGCAGCCATAGCGTCGACTCTACGGAAATCTCCGCTGCAAAAACAAGAAACGAGAACATCGTGACAATTCCGACGGCGGCACGACGCTCCGAGGGATTGAAGGCCGCCAATTTTCGGCATGTTCTTCTTCACCTTGAAAGAATTGCTCTCAATGCCCCTGGCGTATTGATTTCCTCTGAGCCTGCGGACGGTCGAAGACATGCTGGCGCCAGTCGCATCATTGTCTCGCATCAAACAATCCGGCTGTTGGCGGAGAAATTCGGGTGAACTTGCGCCAACCAAATCCATCAACGTTTGCGCGGTCGGCTCGGCGATCAATGGCATCTCGACGGGCCCGTCATTTCGATCCGAGGTAAGAAGCATTGGTTAGAGCATGTCGCGCAAAAGTGTGCAGCGGTTTTGCGATAACGACATGCGTTAAAACAAGAATGTAAAGCACGTTGCATGAGGCTGATAAGCCGCAACGTGCTTTAGGCTCCAGACTCAATTGATCCACCATGTGACGATAGCTGCGATGTAGCAGGTTGCGGCGAAGTTTATCATGAGCTTGTCGTATCGCGTGGCGACGCGCCTCCAGTCCTTGAGGCGGCAGAAAGTCCGCTCGATGATATTTCGTCTCCGGTAGGCGACCGAGTCGCATAGTCTGATCTTCTTTCGGGTTGGATTGTTAGGAATGACTGGTTCCGTGCCGCGTGTTGTCAGGAAGTTGCGCAAGGCGTCGCTGTCGTAAGCCGTATCTGCGGCGCAGAGACGTGTTGGCGGCAAGGGTTCAAGGAGCGGGATGGCAACGGGAGCGTCCCCGCGTTGCCCCGGCGTTATTTTGAACGCGACTGGACGGCCGCGACCATCGACAACAGCATGGATTTTTGTCGATCTGCCGCCTCTCGAGCGACCGATTGCTTCGCCATCCGCCCCCCTTTTCCGCCAGCGGCGGAGCGGTGTGCTTTTGCGGTCGTGCTGTCGATCATATGGATGTCCCGATCGGTCGTTTGCACCAGAGCATCAAACAGTCGCCGCCATATCCCTTTAGCTGACCAGCGATGGAAGCGATTATAGACCGTTGTTGAAGGACCGTAGCAGGATGGACAATCCTGCCAACGGCAACCGGATCGCAAGACGTGAATGATCCCGCTGATGACCCGGCGGTCGTCGGTACGATGAGCGCCGGGTTGGTTGGTCGGAAGCAGCGGCGAAATCACCGCCCACTGATCGTCATCAAGCCAGAATTCGCCTGCCATGGTCAAACACTCCTGCTTCTGCAGGCAATGAATCATGGATGCCTAATTACATCAACAATTTGATTGGGTTTTGACCCTAGGGCGCGCCGTGAATCAGGACGGTTTTGTCCTACAGCGCCGTGCGTTTTAGCAAACGCACAAAGGACGCTGTAACACTTTAAATCTGCTGCATAATTTTCACCTTAAATCGATTCCGATTTAAGGAATTATGCAGTAGAGGTTCCGGTGCAAAGCCGCCGCGACGCCAAGGCGGCCAAACGCCGGATGCGCAAGCCTTTGAAAGGCCAGGGACGATTGCATCGCGTGATGATCACCGACAAGCTTCGCTCCGACGGCGCCGCAAAGCAGGAAATCATGCCGGGCGTCGAGCACCGAACCCACAAGGGCCTGAACAATCGGGCGGAGCATTCCCAGCAGCCAGTCCGACGGCGTGAGCCGCTCATGAAGCGCTTCAAGTCAAAGCAGCATCTGTAACGCTTCGTTTCCATCCATGATCCGATTGCCCACCTCTTCCAAATCCCGCGCAACGATATCTCCTCCGACCATCATCGCGAACTGCGCGCAGTCGCGATGAACCTGTGGGGGAAGATCGCTCGGGCATAAGCGGTGTACGCGGAAGGCGTCACGCTTTTGCTTCTCCGCCGTTAACTTTACGATGCCCCTGACCTGTTTGCTGAAAATCAATCTTCATGGGGCGCCTCCAAGGGCACGCTGCTTCTGGAGGTGTTCGGCAAGCACAACCACATCGGCCGGGCTATTCAGCCCTGCGGCGATGACGGACACTCTCAGATTTTCACCAAGTGTCGGATTAAAATTGGCGCCAAGGATCATATCCGTATCCGAACTGACGTGGTCGCGGATGTAAGTTGCCGCCTCATCGACTTCGAACAGTGTCAACTCCCGTGTCGCGGACATCGACACCAGCAGGGTCCTGGCAGTTTCGAGGCATGCCCCCCTGAAAAGTGGATTGTCGATCGCCGCTCTGGCGGCCTCTTTTGCGCGACCGCTCCCTGCGGCCGCGCCGCTTGCGATGATCGCCCGGCCCATGTTTTTCATCACTGCTTGAACATCGGCGAAGTCCAGGTTGATCAAGCCATCCGACCACATCAAATCGACCATGGACATGACCCCATCGACAAGAACGCTGTCAGCCATCTGGAATCTACATCAAGCGTTGTCGTCGCATCCGAAAGATGGAAAAGGTTCTGGTTTGGAACGACAATCACGGTGTCCGCTGCCTCGACTAGCGACCGGATGCCGCCCTTTGCCTGGCGCGCCCGGTGCGTTCCCTCAAAAGTGAATGGCTCGGTCACCACCGCAACTGTCAGCAGTCCCGCCTGACGGGCGGCATGTGCGATCACGGGTGTGGCGCCTGTTCCTGTGCCGCCACCCATTCCGGCGGCAAGGAAGCACACGTGGACATCGTCCAAATGCGCCATGATGTCATCAATCGATTCCGTCGCCGCAGCGCGACCAAGCTCCGGCCGAGATCCTGCTCCCAGCCCTTGAGTGGCGTTCCTGCCGAGTTGTACGTGATGTTCGGCCTTGGAGGACGCCAGCGCCTGGGCGTCTGTATTGGCGGCAATGAACCTCACATCCGCGTCGCTGCGCGCGCTCATGGTATTGATCGCGTTCCCGCCGCCGCCTCCGACGCCGATAACAGCAATCTTCGGCGTCCAGGCGCTCATTCGGTGCGATGGCGTTGGCTTTGCTTTCATCGCGTCAGGCGTCCCAGCGCCGGAACAGCGCGCTGGCATTCACCCCGCCGAAGCCGAAGCCATTGCTGATTGCGAATTCCATTGGGAGTGGCCTTGCTTTGTTGGCGACGAAATCAATGCCACTGCCGGCTGGATCGGGAGAATTAAGGTTCAAGGTGGGTGGCGCGACCTGGTCCCGCAGCGCGAGGATCGTGAAGATCGCTTCGAGGCCGCCGGCTGCTCCGAGAAGGTGGCCTGTCGCGGACTTCGTGCCGCTGACCGCTATTCCCGACTTCGGCCCGAACACGGACTTGATCGCTTCGATTTCACCACGATCCCCAAGCTGGGTTGATGTCGCATGGGCGTTGAGATGCTGAACCTGGGCAGGCGCGATACCCGCCTGTCTGATCGCGATCTGCATTGCTCTGGCCGCCCCGGATCCATCTTCCGGACCAGACGTGACATGATGGGCATCAGCCGTGGTGCCATAGCCCACCAGTTCCGCCAGCGGTGTCGCCCCACGCGCCAGAGCATGACTGAGCGCCTCGATCACCAGGATGCCCGCACCTTCCCCCATAACGAACCCGTCACGCAGCATGTCGAAAGGCCGTGACGCAGCTGTCGGGATCTCTGCAAAGCCCGTCGACAGCGCCCGCGCCGCCGCAAAGCCGCCAAGGCTGACGATGTTCATACAGGCTTCCGTTCCACCGCACACTGCAATATCGACCTCGTTCGCCCGAATCATGCGGGCCGCGTCACCGATGGCCTGGACGCCCGCCGCGCAGGCGGTCACTGGCGCCCCGAGCGGACCCTTCAGCCCGTGGCGGATAGACACCTGACCGGCCGCGAGGTTGACCAGGAAGGACGGAATCGTGAACGGCGACAGGCGGCGAGGGCCCTTCTCATCGACCATGCGAACCGCCTCGGTGATCGCCGGGAAGCCGCCGATCCCGGATGCAATGATTGTCGCCGTGCGCTGGCGATCTTCCTCCGAGACCGGTCTCCAACCGGCCTGTGTCAGGGCTTCGTCTGCTGCCGCGAGCGCAAACATGATGAAGCGATCCACCTTGCGCTGATCCTTGGGCGGCAGGACTTGGTCGGGATCGAAACCTGCTTCTGCGTCCTCTTCCAGCGACGGCACAACCCCTCCGACTTTTGCGGGGAGATCGCCAACAACATCATCGGACAGACAGCGAAGGCCTGATTGGCCAGCCTGAAGGCGGCTCCATGAGCTCTGGACATTGGCGCCGAGCGGGCTGACCGCTCCCATTCCTGTAACGACGATACGACGCATGATGACTCCAAGAAAACGACCTTTGCGGACAGCGGATGCTGAACAACAGACACCTTGTGGTTTCGCGGTTACTCGGCCAGCTCCGAAGTTGCTACGCGCTTTGCTTCAGTCGCGGCTGCTTCGAGCAGGCGGTCGGCAAGCGTCTCGTCGGTCACGATCCGCGACAGTGTAACCGCGCCGACCATAAGGGCCAGCATGACCTCGGCCTTCTGCGTTCTGGCCTCCCTGCTGTCCGAGGCGGGCAGAAGTTCCTCCAGGACCTGCAAGTGAGCCTTGATCCCGTCCTCAAACGGCTTACGAACATCTTCACTTTGGCGGGCGGCATCGGAGCCGAGCGCGACCAGAGGGCAGCCGTCGCCCGTTTCGCCTCGATGGCCTGCCGAGAGATAGAGCTCGATTACACCTTGAAGCGGGTCAGCACTCGACGCAGCGACCGAGGACCATCGACGGGTGGTGCTTTCCATCGCTCGCCGCGCCGCTAGCGCTGCGAGATCATCCTTGGATTCGAACTGTTTGTAGAAACCGCCTTGGGTAAGGCCTGCTCCTTTCATCAAGTCCTTGAGGCCGATTCCGTCGAAGCCATGCTCGCGGAAGAGCCGGCTTGCGACGTTGATGACTGCTTCCCGATTGGCTTCGGCCTGGGCGCGGCTCACTCTCATGATGGGCTCCTTTTAGATTTCATTTGACATCTATATATGCTTTAGAGTTAGAATGCAATCTATGAACTGGGATGCTCCCGTCAAGAAGGTTGGTGTCATGAAACGAAAACTCCTGTTCGCGACTGCCGCGATCGTCTTATCCGGCGGTGTAGCTGCCGCCGTCTTCCTCCTCCCGCCAGCAGCGCACGAGGCTAAAGCCTCAGATCCCCGTACGGTAGCGCCCCTTGTCAAACTTGCGAGCGTGCAAATTCCTGACGCAGTGGAGAGAACCTTCACTGGCACTGTCGCAGCCAGAGTTCAAAGCGATCTCGGCTTTCGGGTTCCAGGAAAGATCGTTGAGCGGCTGGTTGGGGTCGGAGACCAGGTGAAGGCTGGACAGCCCTTGCTGCGCATCGACAGCAACGACCTTAATCTCTCCCTGACTGCAAAACGCAATGCGGTGATCGCAGCCCAAGCTGCCTTTGTGCAGGCGCAAGCAGACGAGAAACGTTTTGCCATTCTCGTAAAATCCAACGCGGCGTCGACACAGCAATACGAGCGCGCGAAGCTTTCTCTGGATACCGCGGCAGCCCAACTGGCCGCTGCCAAAGCCGACGCGACGGTAGCCGAGAACGAGGTGGCCTACACAGTTCTGCCGGCGGACGCCGATGGTACGATCGTCGAGACCCTTGCGGAACCGGGCCAGGTCGTATCGGCAGGGCAGCCGGTGGTTCGGCTGGCCAAAGCCGGACCGCGTGAAGCGCTGGTCTGGATGCCGGAGAATCTGAGGCCCGCGCTCGGCGCGAAGGCGCGCGCTACGATCTATGGCCGGACCGGGTCGGAGACTGCACTGCTCCGACAGATTTCGGATGCCGCCGATCAACAGACGCGAACCTTTGAGACTCGTTGGGTGCTGCAGGGCTTGGCCGCCACCGCGCCTTTGGGCGCAACGGTGACTATCAGTGTTGAAAGTGGCGCTCACGCCGCCTCCGTAGAGATTCCAATCGGAGCGATCCTCGACGACGGCTCCCGAACCGGGGTCTTTGTCTTCAATGACAGCACCTCAACCGTTCAGTTTCGTCCCGTGAAGATCGAGAAGCTGGGTGAAGAGACAGCCATCGTCACCGATGTGAAGCCTGGGGAGCAGGTGATCGCTCTCGGCGCTCACCTGCTTCAGGACGGCGCGAGCGTGCGCACCGCGCAACAAACTGCAGAGGCGGTGAACTGATGAGCTTCAATCTTTCAGCGCTTGCCGTTCGGGAGCGCGCCGTCACCCTGTTCTTCATCGTTCTGCTGGCTGCAGCCGGCGCATACGCGTTCATCAAGCTGGGGCGAGCCGAAGATCCTTCGTTCACGATCAAGACCCTCACCGTCACCACGGTGTGGCCCGGAGCCACGGCACGCGAGATGCAGGACCTCGTCGCCGAACCGCTGGAGAAACGCATCCAAGAACTGACCTGGTACGATCGTGTGGAGACCACTACACGGCCGGGTTTCGCTTACATGACTGTGACATTGAAGGACAGCACGCCGCCTTCCGTTGTTGAAGACGAATTCTATCAGGCGCGCAAGAAGCTGGGGGATGAGGCTCGAAACCTCCCTCAGGGCGTGCTTGGCCCCTTCGTCAACGACGAATACTCCGATGTCAGTTTTGCGCTTTATGCCCTTAAGGCTCAGGGCATGCCGAAGCGTGAACTCGTGCGTCAGGCGGAGACGATCCGTCAGGATCTGCTCCATGTGCCGGGCGTCAAGAAAATCAACATTCTTGGCGAACAGCCTGAGCAGATTTTCGTGGAGTTCTCGTACCCGAAGCTGGCAACGCTTGGCATTTCTCCGCAGGATGTCGCGTCCGCGCTGCAGCGCCGAAACACCGTGACCCCGGCCGGCACCATCGACACCCGCGGCCCGCAAGTCTTCATGCGCTTCGATGGTGCCTATGACAGCGTTCAGGCGGTTGCGGATACGCCGATCGTCGCCAATGGCCGCACCATCAAGCTGTCAGATTTTGCGGAGGTTCGCCGCGGCTATCAGGATCCGGAAACCTTTGTCATCCGGCACAATGGCGAACCGGCCATCATGCTCGGCGTCGTCATGCAGCAGGGCTGGAACGGCCTCGATCTGGGCAAGGCCTTGGAAGCACGCTCCTCGCAGATCGCGCAGGCGCTGCCGATCGGGATCACCCTTGCGAAAGTCAGCGACCAGGCCGTCAACATTCAGGAAGCCGTGGGCGAGTTCATGTTGAAGTTCGCGATGGCGCTCGGCGTGGTGCTGTTCGTCAGTCTTGTCAGCCTCGGCTGGCGCGTCGGTATCGTCGTTGCGCTCGCGGTGCCTCTCACCCTCGGCGTGGTGTTCATCATCATGCTCGATACGGGCAGGTTCTTTGACCGCATCACGCTGGGAGCGCTGATTCTGGCACTGGGCTTGCTCGTTGACGACGCCATTATCGCAATCGAAGTGATGGTGGTCAAAATGGAAGAAGGCATGGACCGCGTTAAGGCCGCAGCCTATGCTTGGAGCCATACGGCCGCTCCCATGTTGTCGGGCACGCTTGTCACCATCATCGGCCTGATGCCGGTCGGATTTGCGCGGTCGGCGGCTGGTGAATATGCCGGCAATATCTTCTGGATCGTCGGTTTTGCCTTGATCGTCTCCTGGCTCGTGGCTGTTATCTTCACACCTTATCTCGGTGTGAAGATGCTTCCGACCATCAAGCCGATCGAAGGTGGGCATCACGCCATCTACAACACGCCGAATTACCGCCGGCTGCGCGGCGCGATCGAGTTTGCCGTCCGCCACAAATTCCTCACCTGCGGCATTGTCGTCGTGATGATGGGGGTGTCCGTCGTCGGTATGGGCTCGGTGAAACAGCAGTTCTTCCCGACGTCGGACCGCCCCGAGGTGCTCGTCGAGGTCCGTCTTCCGGAGGGAACGAGCATCAAGACGACGGCTGCCACGGTTGCGAAGCTCGAGGATTGGCTGCAGAAGCAGCCGGAGACGAAGATCGTCACCAGCTATGTGGGGCAAGGTGCGCCACGCTTCTTCTTCGCTATGTCTCCTGAACTGCCGGATCCGGCATTCGCAAAAATCGTCGTGTTGACCCCGAATGCGGAGGCCCGCGAAGCGCTGAAGGAACGGCTACGCGAAGTCGTCTCGGCAGGACTGACGCCCGAAGCGTTCGTTCGGGTGACGCAGCTTGTGTTTGGACCGTTCACCCCCTTCCCGGTCGAGTTCCGGATCATGGGACCAGATGCCGATAAGCTTTATCAGATCTCGGAGCAGGCAATCTCCCTGATGCAGACCGTTCCGGACGTGCGCAACGCCAATCGTGACTGGGGCAATCGTACGCCGGTTCTGCGCTTCGTTCCGGACCAGGAACGCCTCAACCTGATTGGTCTGTCGCCTGCCGAAGCGGGCCAGCAACTTCAGCTTTTGCTGACAGGCGTCCCGATCACACAGGTCCGCGAAGACATCCGTAACGTGGCTGTTGTGGCCCGAAGCGGAGGTGATGCTCGTCTCGATCCATCCAAACTGTCGAACTTCTCCCTGATCGGCAGGGAAGGTCGTGCGGTGCCGCTTGATCAGATCGGCCACGCTGAAGTGCGCTTTGAAGAACCTGTGATGAAACGTCGTGACCGGACGCCGGTGATCACGGTTCGATCAGATATCAACGAAGCCACCCAGCCGCCCGAGGTGTCCCAGCAGGTCATGAAGGCTCTGCAGCCGCTCATCGCATCTCTACCCGTCGGATACCGCATCGAAATGGGCGGGAACATCGAGGAGTCTCTGAAGGCGAACGTCGCGCTCGTTCAGGTCTTCCCAGTCATGATCGCGGCCATGCTGATCGTCATTATTCTGCAGGTGCGCAGCCTGTCGACGATGACGATGGTGATGTTGACAGGCCCGCTTGGATTGGCCGGAGTGGTGCCGGTGCTCCTGCTCTTCAATCAGCCGTTCGGGTTCAATGCTATTCTCGGTCTCATCGGTTTGGCAGGTATCCTGATGCGCAACACACTGATCCTGACTGAACAGATCAAGGAGAACAAGGCAGCTGGTCTGGACGATTATCATGCCGTCATTGAAGCGACGGTGCAGCGAACCAGACCCGTCATCCTGACGGCGCTGGCTGCAGTGCTCGCCTTCATCCCGCTGACGCACTCAGTCTTTTGGGGTTCGATGGCCTACACGCTCATTGGCGGCACGGCGGCGGGCACGGTGTTGATCCTGCTGTTCCTGCCTGCGCTTTACGCGACCTGGTTCAGGATCAAGCCGCCCAAAGCGGGCATGCCGCCCAAGTCCGAAGGAGACGTGGAGCATCAGCCTCTCCGGCTTGCGGCCGAATGAGCGACATCCGATAGACCTGTGCGCTCTGGCACCGGTGCGGGAACATGATCGTGAAAGTCTCAAATCTGCGAAATGCTGTTGCGGCGGGTGCAGGGATGTCTTTCCTCGACACCGCCTATGAGACCAATCATGAGATGGACGACGCACTTCTAGATGTGGCGGAAAAGCTTTTCCGCCACATCGGCCACCAGAAGACCGCGATCGAAGATATCGCCGCCGAGTTCGGCAGGAGTCATGCGAGCGTCTGCCGTTTCTTTCCCACCCGCAGTTCCATCAACCATCGTGTCTATGCCCGCTGGGCGCTAAAGGAACTCGACCTGCGTGATCAGGATGCGGGATCGATAACGTTGGCGCTGGCGATGTTGGCCAATGTCCTGACCAGGCTCAATCACCGCGCGCGGGCACGGGTTGTTTGCCATCCGAACGAGCATTCCCTGTGGATGGCTGCGGCACGCGAAGATTGGCCGGTGCATCACGCATACTTCCAGTCCTTGGCGACGGGCTTTGCCGCCCTGGTGGGACGAGACGCTGACATGCAACACCTGCCGGACCATGCCCTCACTAAAATGGCCAAAGGGGTTGTCACGGCCATGCTGGCCTATCTGCATCCCGTTCTCGTGGAGCAGAGGATGAACAGCGAGAAGGATGCCGATGCTGATCTGGCGGCGCATATCGGCTTCGTCTTGAAAGCGCTGAACCTGTCGTGCCTCGCCGAGGCCCCCACCCGCTGAACGTCAACAGGCAAGACCAAACTCCGTTTTTGCCTGGATCTCACAGACCGCTTCATCCTGGACGGCCGCCGATATGGCATCCTCCAGCGTCGAAAACATCAGGGGATAGATGACCGCGCCGCGCCATAAAACGACGCCCAGACAGACTTTCCTGCGCTCCATGCGCACGAAAGCCGAATAGCCTTCCGGAAGCGCCTCCGGGAACACCTGTGTGAACACCTCAGTTCCCACCTGCTCCCACTGTTCGACCGGCGTCCCTCGGGCGAAAAAGGCCTGTGTCTCCTCCCAGTACGGGTGCGGCTCGATTTCCCCGTTCTGATCCTGAATGGCGATGACATAGCGTTTCCCGCGGGAAAGACGCAGCAGCTTGTAGGTAATCTTGGGCATGGCTTCGGATTGTTTCCTGACGGGATGAACGGCCTGCGTTAGCTATGCGCCATGAGGCTGACGACACAGGTCGATGTGCCGTGTGCGTAGACCTTGCCGGTCGGTGAATCTATCTTGCCTTCCAGCGTGATGATCCTCCGGCTGCGCGCGACGACCCGACCGCTGATCCGCAGTTCGCCGACGTCCGCAACGATCGGACGAACGAACTTCACCGCAGTGTCAAGCGTTGGGCACCATTCCCCTGGCTGCAAAAGGGTGTGGGCCGCGAGAGCCATCGCTGTGTCAAGCATGGTCATGCTCCAACCGCCATGAACGGTCCCAAGCGTGTTGAGGAAGCGTTTTTCGGGAACGGCTCGGAGCTCGACGGCGCCCGCTTCAGGCGGCATCAACGTGAATGGAAGAAGATCCGCCATGGGTGGACGCGTATGGAGGCCAGTGGCCAGGCCTGCAACATAGTCGAGACCGGTTTCGGCCAATGACTGTGCCACGTTCAGTCCGGGGGAGCCTTGGATGGTCTTATCCTTTTCACACATGTTCGGTTGGCCCTTATTCTTTCCGCTCCTGCGGCATTTGTCTCCATACGCGCGTGGTTGCCCATTGCTGGAGGAGATCGCAGCCTCGTCCGGCATCTGGACGTGCCTCGACAAAATCCGGAAGAAATCCTCTTGATTTTTTATATTACGAATGACATCTAATATCTCGTTAGATGTCAAGCGGTATCTTACGCGATAGGGGTCTGTTGCGAGGAGCCGCGGATGAGTTTCGGGTGAAGTGAACAGAGGAGGCCGCATTGGCCCAAGGAAAAGTAATAGCAATAACCGGCGCTTCCTCAGGGATCGGTGCCGCAACGGCGCGTCTGCTGGCGCAGCAAGGCTATCGAGTATTCGCCGGTGTGCGCAATCCAGACAGTGCAAGCCCGATACCCGACGTGACATTCGGAAAGCTGGATGTGACGAGCGACGAGCAGGTATCGAGCTTTGTCGAATGGGTGCTGGCCGAGGCGGGCAGGATAGATGTCCTGATCAACAATGCCGGCGTGTCGCTGATGGGCCCTGTCGAAAACACCTCTGTTGCGGAGGCTGCCAAAGTGTTCGACGTCAATGTGTTCGGCCCACTTCGCATGATCCGCGCAAGCCTGCCTGCCATGCGCAGAGCCCGAAGCGGATTGATCATCAATGTCAGCTCCGTGCTCGGCTTTCTGCCTGCTCCGTTCATGGGCATCTATGCCAGCAGCAAGCACGCGATCGAGGGACTGTCTGAATCTCTCGATCACGAGATTCGAGACTTCAACGTGCGTGTCATCCTGGTAGAGCCCACCTTCACCAATACCAATCTCGACGTGAATTCGGCAGTCACCGAGGCTGCTCCCGGCGCATATGCCGAGCAGCTTGACGCGACGACCCGCGCCGTTCTCGCCCAGGTCAAGTCTGCGCCCTCTGCGAAATGGGTCGCCGATCAGATCCTCAGGGCCATCGAAGGCCCGTACAGAATGCGCCAACCGGTCGGCAAGCACGCAACGCTTCTCAGCCAGCTACGCCGCTTCATGCCCGCGAAGGCAGCCTTCGTAAGACGTTCGGGTTCGGCGAGCATTAAATTTTCGCGACTAACTGAATGCTGGCGAGCCTAAATATTCAGGCATCCGTCGCTCCTGGAAACAAGGAGTAGCTTCTCTTATCCCCAAGCTTCTCCTTGGCCGCCCATCTCCCCCCAGGATGGGCGGTACCGTGTAGGAGGCTCTTTGCGAACTGTCCCTATGGTCTCGGGCCACGCCGGCTAGACGCTTGCCCTGACAACGAGTGAGCCTGAGAACATACGGTCACGGTATTGCCGGTCGGAGTGAGCCAAGGATCTCAACTAGTTAGTCAGCCATATCAGACAAAGGCTGCCTATAGGTTTTTAGGTGGTAGTTCGGATGGCTCTGATCGCGGCTGTTTGCTGCCTTCCGTTGTGCCCTCATCACGCCGCCAGCTCCGCCAAAAATTCAATGGCGACGACATACGCCGTTTCATCACGCCCCACAAATCCCCATGCTCCCCACGAGAGCGCGTCCCGTAGGAACTAATGCGGTGGTGCAGTAGTTTCTCGGAGGATCAGAGTGGCCCGGAGGACGTGACGACCTTCGATCTGCCTTCCCCCCAGCACTGCTTCCACCGCCAGCCTTGCAATCTCGCCCATCGGTTGTTCGATGGTCGTGAGTTTCGGGGCGGCTACTGCAGATTCGGGAACACCGTCGAAACCGACAATGGAGACATCCGTGGGAACAGTGAAGCCATTACGAAGAAGCCAATCGACCGCCCACATCGCGATCTTATCGGACATGGCGAGAATGGCAGTAGGACGATCGCGACCGGCAAAGAGCTTGCCCATGTTTGCGTGGGTGCTTTGCTCGTCTTCTTGGGTAACAATGATTGGCATGTCGGCAATAGAGAGGCCGGCTGCTTCAAAAGCCTGCCAGTAGCCGATGGCGCGGTCGCGGGAGGTAGAGTATTCGGCGGCGCGCATGCCGGCGACGGTGACGTAACCGACATGGCTGTTGTTGATCGGGGTTGAGAGAATGCAAAAGCGGCGATGACCCAAGCTCAGAAGGTGCTCGGCGGCGAGGCGCGCACCGTGCACGTTGTCGACGCCGATGGCCGGAATGTTGGCATCTGCGGCGCCAATCGCGAGAGCGGCATATGGCAGCTTTCGGGCGCGGGTGATTTCGACCAAGCGCTCCCCGCCTTCGACGCAGAGAAGAATAAAGCCATCGACTACGGCGGATTTGATGTTCCAATCGATCCGTTCGTCGCTGATGGCCGAGACCAGCGCGACACCTGCCCCTTGCGCGTCACAGATCTTGGAGATCTCTGAAAGGAGGTGGCGAGCCCAGAGGTCATCAAAGAAGTAGCTCAATGGCTTAATGGCTGCCACGCCCACCGCATTGACCTTACCGGCACGCAAGAGCCGACCGGTGATGCTTGGGCCGGCATAGCCGAGTTTTTCTGCAACTTTCAGCACCCGATCCTTTACTTCATCGCGCACCACTTCCGGACGGTTGAATACATTGGACGCGGTGCCCTGAGACACGCCTGCTTCACGGGCGACGTCACGAAGGCGAACGGGATGATGAGGAGGAGTGATCATTATGCAACCATACTCGATATTTTGTATCGATTCAATTTCTCCTGACCTAAAAGAAATGCGAGCGCATATTGAACCGGTTCAAATCACTCGGCGCGGCAAAATGAATCGATTCAAGGCCTGGAGCTGGAAGATGATTCCTCAAAGCAGTCTACTCAAAGACGCGTGTTGGAGGGCCCAGATGGCCGCCGAGGCCGAGCCCGTATCGACGACGGAGCCGCAGTTCCGGCCACTCACGTGGATTTCTTTAGGATGCTCTACCGATTTCCCAAATGCGCGGCCAACTACCAATTTGCGGGCCGAGAATGCGTTCTACGAAGAACACGGTGGCAAAGGTGCTGGTGTCCTGCTCTGGACTCTCAATGCCATCAGCGCCATTGGCCCGGCGTTTTGGCGACTGCTGACAAGCGCGGCGGCAACGGCGCGCAGACTTCGTGAAAATCCGACGCTGAAAGGACGGCGAACCACATGCCAGCCAAGAACCTGGAGATCATGCCATTGCGACCAATCGGGCGTAGCGGCCCGCTTGTATCACGCTTCGGCCTCGGAACAATGACCTTCGGCAGCGAGACCAGTGAGGACGAAGCTCATCGCCAGCTTGATCTTTTCACTGCGGCTGGCGGCACGCTGATCGACACTGCGGATGTGTATGGCGCCGGTGCTTCTGAGGAAATCATCGGTCGTTGGGCAGCCCAGAGGACCGGCGGATACGATGACCTCATCCTCGCTACCAAGGCCCGCTTTGCTCCTCCTCCAAATAGCGCCGGCGCGTCCTGGCGCGGACTGCGGATCGCCTTGGAGGCAAGCCTTCTCCGACTTCGCGCGGAGGCTATCGATATCTATTTCATTCACGGCTGGGATCAAAAAACCAGCATCGACGAGACCCTCTCGACGCTGGCGGATTTCGTTGCGGAGGGGAATATCCACCATGTCGCCTGGTCGAACCTCTCCGGGTGGCAGTTGCAGAAGATCGTGTCACACGCTCGTGCACATCGTCTTCCCGTACCGGTGGCTTTGCAGCCGCAGTACAATCTACTCGACAGAACTATTGAGATCGAGGTTCTGCCCTGCTGCGCCGAGGAGGGAATAGGCCTCACGCCCTGGTCTCCGTTGGGTGGCGGTTGGCTGACCGGCAAGTACAGCCCTGACGAACGACCGACCGGAGCGACTAGGCTGGGCGAGGACCCGGATCGCGGTGTCGAGGCCTACGACCGCCGTAACACCGACAGGACTTGGCGGATCTTACTGGAGCTGCGCGAAGTCGCAGCCGAGCTTGTGCGCCAGCCCGGACATGTGGCACTGGCCTGGCTAGCGGATCGCCCCTGCGTCAGTGCACCCTTGCTTGGTGCACGCACCGTCGCGCAATTGTCAGACAATCTCGCTGCGGCCAATTTCGTCCTGCCCGCTGAACACACCGAGCGGCTGACTCGCGCTTCTGCCCCGGGGCTGCCAGCCTATCCCTATGGGTTCCTGCGCGATTGGTCCGAATTGGATATCTGGCGAACACTGGGGACTGAGAACCAAGAGTAGGACATATATAGTAATCTGGCTCGTATTTTACTCGACTGTGTACGGCTGCCTCATTTGCAGGTGTGGCAGGATCGTCATGAGTGAACTGATCCACGGTATAGCGAACAACATCGGTTTCCGTTGGATTGACCAGCCACTGCTTGAAATTGATGGATACGTCTTCATAGGCTTCACTGCCGATGTAGACATCATTCTCATTTTGCCGTCCATCCGTTTCACTGCGCTCAGTGACCGAGTCAATGAACAGGTCTGATCCGTTTCCTCCCAGCAAAAGGTCGCTCCCAAGGTGACCATAAAGCGTGTCATCACCATCCGAACCCGCGATCATATTGTTCTGGGCATTGCCATGAATCGTATCAGCGCTATCAGTGGCTGCGAAAAGCGAGGTGTGGCTTGAATCAAACACACCGTCCACCTCAGGCAAGGTTTGCGACAACGGTCCAGCATTGAGCGCAAATTCCACCGATCCTATCGCCTTGGTAACAGCAAAATCAGCCTCTCCTGCACCATAGAGCTGGGCCATTACCGCCCGAATGGTTTTCTCATTGATCCCGCCACGGGATTGGTCCAGCAAATCCTCAACAAGAGTGCCGAGACCCAAAATCTCCAAATCAGCAGAACCCGCCGCAGCCCCAAGTTTCCAAAGATCCTGATTGACGGTGAGCTTCAGGACTACGGCTGAAGAGGCGGAGTTGGTCAGGTTGCCGTCTGCGTCGCTTAATGCGATGATGCCCTCCAGCGGATCGAACGGCTGTCCTTCTCCCTGAAAATCCCGGTAATTGATGCCTCTTTTGGCCATCAGGCCGGCAAACTGAACGACCGCTTGAAGAAGCCCCGGCATCGCATCACTCAGTGCTTCTGAAGCCTTGCCGGCAGACACCACGCTCCCGAGTTCATCCGCATCATCGAACATGGCGCGGATACCAGTGTTTCCGAAAACGTATCCATATCCTGCGTCCGCACTCGCCGAGCCGCTATCCAGCGCAGAATAGGCAATCGCTGTCATAAGCTTGGATGCAGCGTCATACCTGCCGGCATTGCCAACATCCGTGAAACCAGCGGAGCGGCCAACGTCCTGGTCAAAAGCCGCGTCCCACAGTTCCTTTCCAACGGATGCCCATTGAACATGTTGTTCATCTTTGGCAAACTGCAGGGAAACTAGCAGGGCTTGGCTGTGGAGCTTGTATAACGGATCGCGGATACCACCATTGCTGTCAAGATACTCCACGGCTGTCGCTTGTGCTTCCGCTGTTCGCAACACCCCCAAAATTTCTCCAGTAACCGCGAAAGCGTTTAGATTATTGGAAATCAACGGAGCCCAAGGAGTCATGTCATTATAGAAATCCTTTAGGATTAATTTGGCAGGTCCGTCTGGATCTTGAAGGAAATTCGGGTTGGTAGCAAAGAAGTAAGCGGATTGAGCTGCCCATTCAAATGTCATGTTATCATAAAGAAATGCCTGCTGACCGTACAGAGAGGCGATTAGGCCGGCGAAACCCGCCCCCATCGAATGACCGGTCAGAACAACATCGGGTGATGCAGGATCGCCTGTCTGCGTCCCAGTGACAGCTTGATAAAACTCCACGGCAAGACGCGACTGATTAGTATAGCTGTTACCCAACGCCACGCCATACCCTCCCCAGACATCGCTCTGAGGATCGGCTGGCGAAAGCCAGGCAGCGTTGTCTGTTCCGCGGTAGGAAATGACTGTTTGGCCGTTCCACTCATAGGCAACGGCATAGAAGCCTGCGGCACGTTCCGCACTGCCGATGCCGGAGTCAGACGCGTATGTGATCTGAGCTGTACCAATTTTCTTCCCGGCCGTTGACCCCAGCCCGTCAGTACCACCGAGACCCGCGTCATAACCTCTGTTGTAGGAGTCCATCGCGAGAATGGCCATGAACAGCTCAGCCGTAGTAGTCATTTGCATTCCCCCGTTTTAAACTCACCACTTCCCAAGTTGTTTGCGAGGCTCTGGTTGCCGATTGGTCCCGCCTCTCCTGATAGCCTTAGTCGGTGTGATTTGTAATTACATAGCCAAGGTAGCACTTGGTGAACTTTCTGCTCTGTCTCCGGCTCAGTCGTCAGCTCAATAGTGATTGACTTAATGCTATAGCCGTCGCCAAAAGTTGCGGCCATGTTACTTGGTTCGACACGACGTACACTAGCCGGCTCGTTGATGTTGTCGAAAGTCACAAGCAGCGGAAATTGTCTTGGTCCCAGATCGCGTGTTTGGCCGATGCTTGCCACCAGTTGATCGAGATACGGAGCGATTTCCTTCTTGCTCAACGGCTTGCCTTCAAGTTCCGGAAAGAATGCGGACCAAGCCGTCCATTCAGTGTAGCCTTTGAGCAGTACGAATAGGTAACGACCGCGTCCAAGATCAACGACCGTGGCCTCGCCCGTCACGCCGCCCTTCTGCATGCCCGCCGCATCCCCCACCCCCGTCCATTTCGGTGGAAACTCGATGCGAGCAGAGGTGACGGAACTACCAGTTTTCAGGCCATCTGGTGTCATTACCGAGACCGTCAACTTCTGGTGCCAACGCCATTCCGGAAAATTGAACAGCATATCGCAACCCGCCAGCATGAAGGTCATTATTGCCATCACAAGCAACCTCACAGGCGACCTCCCCCGCGGGCGCATCAATTTATAGTCTTGGACTGGTCAATGTCGGCATTTGATGGGCTTGCTGTGACCAACTGCCTCAGAACTTCACGATCTACCAGTTGTGCAACAATCGGATGAATGCTGACCTGGTCAGTCTTCGCGACATGATTGAAACTCTTGAGCACCATCGTAGCCAGCTCCCGTGATGGCGCAATCACGTCAAGCAACCAGACTTTGTCACCGCTTCTCCAGTCGGCTGGTTTCAGTCGGACCGGAAAGACGCCGGCTTTGATTTGTTCACGAATCTTAGCTTCAACCTCATCTGAGACAGTGGCCCAGATGGCTATTGCCGCAGGCGCCAGCGCGGCTTTCGGATCAGCATCATCTGAAGGCTTTGGAGAAGCGATGGCAACGCAATCACGAGCAAGGGGATCAATGACCAGATGCGCAAGATCCGCGAGCGACTGATGCCGGTAGCGTGGCACGGAGCTCATCGCGAGGACAATTGTTCCAAAAGACAGATGAATTGCGTTTTTCAGACCAAGGATTTTTTCCAAAGCCTCCGCGGAAATCTTCCCTTCAGCGACCGCATCGGCGTGCGTGTCCGACATAGAGCCGTCCCCCTCAAAAACATTCATACGTAAAAATAAATATGAACTACCGTCCCCACACGGACACTTAGTAAGTCAACGCCAACGGTTAAAGTGTCAAGTCCCAATGCGCGAGACAGAACATTTTTGGGTCCGTTGCAAAATCCCCGTTGAACTGCCTTGGATTGGTCGAAGCGTCCATCACCGAGAAGGGGAAGCGTATTCCTCCGTGGGAAATTGCCAGGAATCCAGCCTGCCACCTGTCGTCAGGCATTCAAGCCATACGCGCGGCATCAACAGCCCCTACCTTGACCTTTTTGGAAACTGGCTTAATTTCGCCATCGGCATGGCGTGATTGAAACATTTGAGCCAGTCTTTTGCATATTGCTTGATCGTTTGCTGAGTTTTTGGGGAGGGG
>NZ_JAUSWH010000009.1 GCF_030815125.1 Allorhizobium paknamense | reverse complement strand
GTTTGAAAATGATCGGCATTTCCTGCACCTTTCCTCCTACTCAGACACAAAATACGCCTTGCAGAACACCCATCCTGATTGAGTTTTGACCCTAAGCAAACGTCCGCTCTGTTCCGCAACGATCTCTGGATCCCGATGTCCCAGCTCTCGATTGTCATTCCCAGCCGCCGTCCTCTGCAAACGGCCCGCTTCGCTCTTGAAACGGCTCTGATTTATGCGGAAAAATGCAATGCCGTGATGATTGTTTCCGATAATTCCGGGGATGCGAAGAAAGCCGAGTGGCTGGCGTCGCTTGGCCCACGGGTCAGGCGGCTCGACTCGGACGCGCCGGATGCCGTTTCAAACCTGCTGCATGCTCTCCGGGCCGTGGAGACACCTTTTCTCATGCCGATGGGAGACGATGACGCTGCGTTCGTCATGGATGGCTTGGCGCCGATGTCTCTGGCGTCCCTGCCTGGGGATGTGGTGGCTGTGCGCCCGCAGACCGTGACCTGGGCTGACGAGAGAGGTGTCACCAGACGTGCAACCTTTGCCTTCGACGGTGAGACGCCTTCCGCACGGCTTGATGCCTATATGCGTCATTCCGGAGGCAACAATGCGCTTTATTACAGCCTTTACCGCACCGACATCTTCCGCGATCTGTGGTTTTATTTCCGGGACTACCATCCGACGCGCGGGGCTTATGCGGATTGGGCTTTCGTTTACGCCTTCCTCAGCTGCGGCAAGTTCCTTCATGATCCTGCCCTCCTCTATCTCTATGACGTGGCGCAATGGCAGAGGGAAGAGGATCTGAATGCCTCACTCAATGCTCTTTTTACGGCTGTCGGATTGCCGCTTCGCGCCGCGGATCTGATGATGCTGCTGACCTTTGTCGATTGGTACGGCTTTCTCTGCTGGTCCGGCCTGCCGCTTACGCCTGCCGATCGCAGGGAGGCTTCCTTGTTTTCCGCCAGGTCTGTTTTGGGAAGTTTTGTCAATCGTGTGGAGAAGGACCCGGATCGCTACTCGCCACTGGAGCGCAACTACTGCCAGTCGCTAAAGCGAATGAATGACGTTCACGAAGCCTTTCATGCCGCTCTGCCGGTTCTGGACGCGCTGAAGCCGGGTCTCGGCGAAGGTTACAGGCGCTTTGCGGAGGCGGGTGGGCTGACACCCTGATGGGCTGGTCCCTGCCTTTGCCGGAGGCGGCGTTCCACGCCCCGCAAGGCCAGTGACAGGCCGATGGTCAGCAGCAGATAGAGATAGGCGACGATCGAATAGGTCTCGAAAAACCGGAAGGAGCCGGAGGCGTAGATCTTTCCGGCCTGGCTGATATCGGCAACGCCCAGCACGGAGACGAGGGATGAATCCTTCACCATCGAGACGAAATCATTGGAGAGCGGGGGAAAAACCACCCTCAGCGCCTGTGGCAGCACTACCAGCCGGAAGCGCTGGCTGCGGCTCAACCCCAGGGATTTCGCCGCCTCGATCTGGCCATGGTCGACCGACTGGAAACCGGCGCGAAAGATTTCCGCAATGAAGGAAGAGTAGCCGATGGACAGCGCGATGATGGTCCGCCACATCAGCGAAATGTCGCGCACCACCAGGTCGTCCATAAGCCCTGCGTGAATGAACGGCTGCGCGAGGCTGTTGTAGAGCCAGACAAAGCCCGGCGCGCCGACGAAGGCGATGTAGAACAGCAGCACCAGAATGGGAATGCCGCGCAGCAGTTCCACATAGAAGCGCGCGACCTGACGCAGCAGCAACGATCCGGAAAGCCCGGCCAGCGCCACCAGCAGGCCCATGAGGGTTGCGAGCGAAAACGCGACCAGTGTCACCAGAACCGTGACGCCAATGCCCCGAGCGACGGTGGTGAAGACCTGTGTGTAGAGATCGTTGACGGCGATGAGCGCAGCCAGTCCTAGGGCCGCCAGCCCCATCATCACCAGCCACCAGGGAAAATCCTGGGTTCCCGCCTGTGGCGTCCTCTGGAGCGCCATCGGCTTTAGCCTATTCGCCCATCTTGTAATCGACGAACCACTTCCTGTTCAGCTTTTCGAAGGTGCCATCGGCCTTGAGGGCGGCAATCGCCGCATTGACCGGCTTCACCAGATCGGACCCCTTGGTGAAGATGAAGCCGAAATCTTCTGTGCCCAGTGGTTCGCCGACGATCTTCAGGCTACCGCCCGAAGCATCCACATAGCCCTTCGCCGCCGTGCTGTCGCTCAGCACCAGATCGACGTCACCGGTTTTCAGCGCCTGGACGGTTGCGCCAAAGGTTTCGAACAGCTTGATGCGCGGGTTCTGCTCATTGCCGTCCAGCACTTCGTAAACGGAGGCATAGAAGGGGCTGGTGCCGGGCTGGGCGCCGATCAGGCCCTTTTCAAAGCTTTTGAAGCTCTTGGCATCGGTGAAGCGCGTTTCGTCGCCGCGCACCAGCATCAATTGCTGCGAGCGCATATAGGGGTCGGAGAAATCCACCTTCTCCTTGCGGTCTTCCTTGATGGTGATCCCGGTCATGCCGATATTGTACTGGCCGTCGGAAACGGCCTGGATCATCGCGTCCCAGGAGGTGTTCTGGTATTCCACCTTGAAGTTCAGCCGTTTGGCGATTTCGTTCATGGCGTCATATTCCCAGCCGATGGCCTTGCCCGTCTTGGGATCGATGAATTGCAGCGGCGGATAGGCGTTTTCCGTCACCACCACCACCTTGCGGCCACCGAGATCCGGCAGGTCTGCGGCCAAGACAGGCGCGGCGCAAAAGGGCGCGGCGATGACGGCGGCGAAGAGGGCAAGGAGGGGGCGGCGAAACAGCATGGGAGGTCTCCTGAATTGGGCGAGTGACACTGTCACACAAGCGCGGTCCTCTTCAAGAGCCAGATGGTGCATTGCATCTATCCCGCCATGGGTTCCAGGCTGGAGAAAAAGGTGACGGTGGCAATGGCGGCCAGACCGAGCACAATCTCCAGGAGGGAGCCCCGCGCCAGCCATCGGGCCGCCCGGACGGGATCGCGGCCCATGGCAGGCACGATGACATAGCGGTTGACAATGGCGATCACCGCCATGGTGCTGACGATCAGCACCTTCAGCCAGAACAGTTGCTGATAGGCCGAGGAAAAATCGAAGGGCCAGCCACCGAGGGTGAGCAGAACATTCAAAAAACCGGTAAAAAATGTAAGGGCGACCGCCCCATGCCCCAGCGTGGAAAACCGCATCAGGCCATGCGCGGCGCTAGCCCGGGTTTCTTCCCTTCCCAATAGCGCAATCAGCAACAGGACCGGGACCAGTCCGCCGAGCCAGCCTCCGGCCATCAGAAGATGGAGGATATGATTGGCTTGGTGCCCGAGACCTTCCCAGCCATCCCCTGCGCCCGCATGGCCGGTCAGTGCCAGACTTGCGAGAACAAGGCCGAAGGATATGCTGGCAATCATGGGCTGATATTCGATGGCGCGCTTGCTTCTTGCGAGTAGGGCCCACAGACAAGCGGTAACGACCCCGAGCCCGGCCTGAAGGGCAACCCCGCGTCCGACGGCGGACAAGAAGATGACATCGCCGAGAAAGGCCGGTGATGTCACGTCACGCCAGCCCGCGCCGAGGCTTGCGGCCTGCGCCAGCAGCCTGAGCGGCCCGGCCAGCGCAAGAAGGATCAGCAGCGACACCGTCAGGGGTTGCAACCGCCTGCGGATATGCCGGGCCAGGTCCTTTTCCACGCCAAGCCATAGAAAAACCTGGCCGCCCCACAGAAGCAGGGCGGCGGTATCGAAGGCAAAACGGCTGACGAGGAGAAGCTGATCGGGGTTCACGGTGCGATGGTGAAGGTCAAGGTGCCATTGGTCTTGTGTCCGTCCACCGACAGCACATGCCAGTTGACGGTATAGGTGCCGGGTTTCAACGGCTGCGGCACGGCCACTTTCAGCACCTTGCCATCGGGGCCAAGGCTCGCATCGCCGGTCTTGATCTTTTCCGCGCCGGAGGAAAGGTCGATGCCGCTGAATTTCACGTCCAGCGCTTCGGTAAAGGTCAGGCTGATGTCGCTGGGCGAGGTGGCGCGTTTTTCCTTGTCCGCCGGGCTTGCGGCGGAAAGATGGGCATGGGCGAAGGCCTGCCCGGCCAGAACGAGGCTGGCGGCGAGCGAGAGAAGGCCAAGGCGGACACTTTTGTGTGGCATGGGTTTTTCCTTAGGGTTGCTGGGTATGAAGAAGAAAGGGCTGGCTGGCGGTGAGCGGTACGATGACGGGACCGTCATCCACGTCGGTCAGAATGCGCGCCTCGATGCCATAGGTCTGGCGCAGCATGGTTTCGGTGATGGCGGTTTCAAACCGGCCCTGGGCGACAAGCGTGCCCTGATGCAGCAGAACCACCTGATCGCTATGGCGGCCCGCCAGGGTGAGGTCGTGGATGGCAATCAGCGCCACCGCGCCGTTCTGCCGGACATAGCTGCGGAGGAGTTGCATGACGCGCATCTGGTGAGACAGGTCGAGGGCGCTGGTGGCCTCGTCCAGCAGCAGCAGCCGGGGCTTGCGCATCAGCCGCTGGCCGAGCAGAATCAATTGCTGCTGACCGCCGGATAGCGTCGTCATCGGTCGTTCGGCAAGGTGGGAAAGGCCAAGGGCCGCCAGCATCTCACCGGCGGCGGCGTAGTCTGCCGGGCGCAGCCTGAGGCCAAGCGCCTCATGGCGGCCAAGCAGCAGCACTTGCAGGGCCGTCAGCCCGGCCTCGACCCGGCAATGCTGCGGCATATAGCCGATCTCGTGCGTTGCCACGGGTTTTCCTTTGCAAAGCATCTTGCCGCGAAACGGCAGGGTGCCGCCCAGGGCGGCGAGCAGGGTGGACTTGCCAGCGCCGTTCGGGCCGATGCAACTGATCACCTGCCTCTCGGGCAGAGTGAGGGTGATGTCTTTGACGATGGTCTTGCCGCCGCGGGAGACCGAGAGAGCACGAATATCGATCATCGCACCCTCTCCCGTCCCTGGTGGAGCACGAGGCCGAACAGCACCGGAACACCGGCAATGGCGGTGACGATGCCGACCGGCAGCGCGCCGCCCGGGGAAATCACCTTGCCAATCAGCGAGGCAGCGATCAGCAGCACGGCCCCGGAAAGGGCTGACAGCGGCAGGCTGAGCCGGTGATCCTCCCCCACCAGCGCCCGGGCGAGATGCGGAGCGATCAGGCCGATAAAGCCGATGGTGCCGACGAAGGATACGGCGGCTGCCGTGAGAAGCGCCACCATGATGAAGCTTTGACGGCGCAGCCTTTCCACCTTCAGGCCAAGACTTGCGGCATTGGCCTCGCCCAGCCGCAGCATGGTCAACTGCCAGGCGTGGCAGAGCGCCCAAGGCAGGGCCACAGCCAGAATGCCGCCCGCGATCGCCACGCCCTGCCATGTGGCCTTGAGCAGGCTGCCGAACAGCCAGAAGACGATCTGTTGCAGCACTTCAGGGCTTGCGAGGAACTGCATCAGCGCCTGCAGGGACTGGAAGAAGAACATCACCGCCGTGCCCGCCAGCACAAGAATGGCGGGACCGGCTCCGCGCATCATCGCCACCGCATAGACCATGGCGCAGGCGATCAGCGTCATCACGAAGGCGGCAAGCGGCGTCAGCAGATAAAGCGGCACGGCAATCAGGCCGCCAAGCAGAATGGCGAGCGCTGCCCCGAAGCCGGCGGCGGCGGAAAAGCCGAGCGTAAAGGGGCTGGCAAGTGGATTGTCGAGAATGGTCTGCATCTTCAGCCCGGCAAGGCCAAGGCAGCCGCCGACGATGGCGCCGAGCAGCGTTTGCGGCATGCGCAATTGCCAGAGAATGATGGCATTCATCCGGTCATCGCCGTCAGGCCCCGCAAAGAGCGCGGTGATGAGCGTCTGGAGCGGCAAGGCCGAAGGGCCTGTCGCCAGATCACCGATCATCAGGGCCAGAAGCAGTAGCGCCATGCCGCCGAGCATCATGCCCTGCCGCCGGCTGGTCCGGCGGCAGGCCTCCTGCAGGGGCGCTGCCGGGGAGGGTAGGGCCATGCTCATTGGCTGGACGCATCATAGGGCAGCATGAACACGCCATCCGCCTTGATAGGCAGCCAGGCTGCATAATAGCGCCGCAGGTTTTCCGCCGGATCGACATCCTGGAAAGCGTCGGGATAGAGTTGCTTGGCGATATACTGGGCGAAGGTGTAATCGTAGAGCGTGCGCGCACCGCCATGATAGAGGGCATGCACGCCGCCCGTCTTTACCGCGGGCAGTTCCTGCCAGCCGGGGCGCTGCAGATAGGGCTTGATGCGTGCGCGGGCGAGATCCGGCGTGCTGCCGAAACCGATCTGCACCGATTGCGGGCGGCTCAGCCATTCCGACCCGGCGAGGAAGATCAGGTCCGGCCTGGCGCTCAGCACATATTCCGGGCTGAGCGGTCCCCAATTGCCGATCTGTCCCTTGGCGATGTTCTGGCCGCCGAGCTTTTCCACCAGCGCCCCCCACATGCTGTCGCCATAGGAATTGCCGATCTCGCCGGCACCCTTCTGCGCCAGTTCCACATAGACCTTCTTGGTGGTGGGGCCAGCCTTGGCGATACGGCGATCGATATCGGCCATGGCGGCCCGGTAATTCTCCGCCAGTTGCTCGGCGCGGGCCTCCGTGCCCATGGCCTTGCCCAGCGCCAGTGTCGAGGCGACATGCCGGTTCACGGTCTGGCTGTTGTAATCCAGCGTCACTACCGGAATACCCGCCTCCTCAATCCGCTGCACATTGCTGCCCAGCGCGTCGTAGGACCAGGCCGCCAGCAGCACCAGATCGGGCCGGGCGGCGATGACTTTTTCGACGGAGAAGGTGCCGTCTTCGGTGTTGCCGACATCCGGCAGGGTGGAAAGCCGGGGCAGCGCCTTTTCGTAGGCGGCAAACTGGGCGGGCCGCCAATCCTTCCAGGTGGACAGGGAAAGCGCCACAATCTTGTCCAGCGCGCCGGGACCGGCGACCGCCAGATAATCCTCATAGTAAAAGCCAAGCACCACGCGCTCGGCCGGCTTGGCAAGCGTCACCTGCCGTCCCTTGACATCGGTCAGGATGATCTCGGCCCGGGCCGAGGGGGCGACCAGCAGCGCCAGCGCCATCAGCGCATTCGCGAAAAACAATCTCATTCAAGCAATCCAAAACACTGTGAAGATGGAGGAATCAACCACTGGTAGAATATGCGGTTGATGTTTGCCAGCGGAAACGAATGCCCCGCGAGGGGCATTCCGCCGGTTCAATCCTGCCGGACTGTTACAGCGCCGATCTCATTCAATCAGATCGAAAAGCGGTCTAAGGACGCTGTAACACTTTAAATCTGCTGCATAATTTTCACCTTACATCGATTCCGATTCCAGGAATCATGCAGTAGGTCCGGCGTTCAGGCAGTGATGGAGGGTGGCCCTCGCGGCTTGCGATGGGCGGAGAACGAGGATGTCTGCGGATTTTCGCGGTCAGGCTGCCCTATCGCGCCGCCCAGTGCCACAAGGTGATGGCTCAGCGTGGCGGGCGGTGCCGGAAGTGCGGCGCCCGACTGAATACGGCAGGCTTCGCAGCCCTGGCTCTTCAGGTCGTGGTGGGTACTGGAATGGTCCTGCTTTTGCCCCGCAGCACCAGCGGCATGGTCATGCCCTTCCTGCAGCGGATCGCAGATATCGGGACGGGTTCCATCCGGCAAAAGCGGGATGGCCAGCTCTGCAATAGCGGCTTCGGCGGGTGGCAGGACGGGCAGCCGATGGCCAAGCCCAAGAGCAATCAGCGCCAGCACGCAAAGGGCGTGCACGGCAAGATGCCAGCGCTTGATCCGTCCTGTGGCCATCCCCGGTCCTTCGTTTATCGAAGCTTGGTTATGTCAGCGGTAGCAGCACGTCTTTCCACTGGCAATATGATTGGAGTGTCTGTGGCCTTTCGCCGCGCTACGATGACGGCTTCTGCTGCAAAGCCTTGTCAATCGCCGGGTAAAGACCTTGCTCCAGCGACTCGGCATCGAAGGGGCCGACCCGCTTGTAGAGAATAGTACCATCCGGCCCGACCAGATAGGTTTCCGGAATGCCGTAGACGCCCCAGTCTATGGCTGCCTTGCCCTTGGGATCGACGCCGATGGCCTTGTAGGGGTTGCCCAGTTCGCCCAGGAAGCGCAGCGCATTGTCGTTGCGATCCTTGTAATTGATGCCCACCACCGTCAGGCGGGGGTCGTTTGCCAGTTGCTTGAGGAAGGGATGTTCCTGCCGGCAGGGTACGCACCAGGAGGCAAAGACATTCACCAGCGTCAGCTTGCCTGCGACGAAGCTGCTGGTCAGGGGCGGCAGATCCGATCCCTCCAGCGGCGGCAGATCGAGCGTCGGGGCTTTGGTGCCGATCAGCGCCGAGGGAATTTCGGCGACATTCTTGCCGTGAAAATCCTGATCATAGAGCATCTTGCCGGCAACGCCCGCGATGATGAGAAAGATCAAAAGCGGCAGGGCGGCCATCGCATGGCGCGAGAGCGGTTTTTGCCGCTCGGGTTCGGATGGGCGGGAGAGATTCTCCTCCATGGTCTTCACCCCTGTTCAGCGGTGGCGGAGCGGCGGCGAATGCCAGCCGCTTCCAGCGCCTTCATATCCTTCTGCCGGGCGCGACCGTCCAAAAACACCCAGAGGATAAGACAGACAATGATGAAGAAAGCCGCTCCATAGGCGCTGTAGATATAGAAGTCGTGGCTCATCATTCCCCCCGGGCAGCCATGCGGGCGGAAAGCCGCCGCTGCGCGGCAACGCGCCGCCGCCAGATTTCATTGCGCATGGCGGCCAGATGCAGCGTGAAGAACAGCAGCGTGAAGGCCAGCGCCATGACCATGAGCGGACGCAGGAATTCCGGATCGATGGTGGGGCCGCCGAGCCGCATGACGCTGGCCGGCTGGTGCAGCGTGTTCCACCATTCCACAGAAAACTTGATGATCGGAATGTTGACGAAGCCGACCAGAATGAAGACGGCGCTGACCTTTGCCGCGCGGCTGGCATCGTCCATGGCGCGGTTGAGCGCGATCAGGCCGAGATACATCAGGAACAGCACGAAGACCGAGGTGAGACGTGCATCGCCCCAGGCCCACCAGGTGCCCCACATCGGCTTGCCCCAGAAGGAGCCCGTGACCAGGGCGATGAGCGTGAAGGCAGCCCCCAGCGGTGCTGCCGCCTTGTGGCTGACATCGGCCAGCGGATGCCGCCAGACCAGCGTGCCGATGGCCGACAGCGCCATGATGGAATAGCACATCAGCGCCAGCCAGGCGGCGGGAACATGGATATACATGATCCGCACCGTGTAACCCTGCTGGTAATCGCCTTCCGTGGTAAAGCTCAGATAGAGGCCGACCGCAAACAGAAGGGCGGTGATCACCGCCATCCACGGCAGAATAAGCCGGACCAGCGCCAGAAACCGCGTGGGGTTGGCGAGATCGCTGAATTTCGTAATGGCAAGGCTCGTTTCGCTCATGCTGCTTTCTACCCTGATCCGCAATGGGTCGCAATTGATCCTCGTCAAACCGGGGGCAGGAAAACGGCGTCAATCGGCAGCTTGCCTAAGCGCCAGGGCCGCCGCAAGGGGGCCGATGACTGCGAAGATCATCGTCAGCGCCACGAGAAACAGGAAGGGTGGCAGGAAGGGGGCCGGATCTTCCACCGCGGCATAGGATGCGCTGACGCCGAAGATCAGCACTGGAATGGCAAGCGGCAGAACCAGAATGGAGACCAGCAGGCCGCCGCGCGGCAGCGCCACCGCCACCGCAGCCCCTGCCGCGCCGATGAAGGCAATGGCCGGAGAACCAACCAGCAGCGTCAGCATCACCGCGCCAATGGCCACTTCATTCATGTTCATGAACAGGCCGAGCAGGGGAGAGGCGATGACCAGTGGCAGGCAGGTCGAGGCCCAATGGGCAAGGCATTTGACAAAGACCGTCGCCACCAGCGGCTGCTCCGGCATCAGGAGAAGGTCCAGCGTGCCATCGTCGCGGTCGGCCTGAAACAGCCGGTCGAGTCCGAGCAGCGCCGACAGCAGCGCCCCGATCCAGACAATGGCCGGGCCGATGCGCGACAGGAGGTTCATATCCGGGCCGACACCGAAGGGAATGACCGCCACCACTGTCAGGAAGAACAGGATGCCGATCAGCGCCCCGCCGCCAGCGCGCACGGAAAGCTTCAGATCGCGGATGAAAAGCGCCAGCATCAGAAAGCCTTTTCCAGACTGGTGTGATCGAAGCCTTTCATTTCCAGCCTTTGCGGAGCGTCCAGCCCGAGCGGTTGGTGCGTGGCGGCCACCACCAGACCACCTGCGGAGAGATGGGCGCGCACGAGGCTGGAAAACAGGCTATCCGCCGCCGAGTCGAGCGCCGCCGTCGGCTCGTCCAGCAGCCAGACGGGGCGATGCGCCACCAGAAGCCGCGCCATGGCGAAGCGCCGCTGCTGACCGGCGGAAAGATAGCCATAGGGCAGGTGGGTGATGCCGCCGAGCCCGACCCGATCCGCCGCCTCTTCGATGGCGATGCCGCAGCCCTTGTCATGATCGCCGAGAAAGGTTTTCCAGAAAGCCAGATTTTCCGCAACCGTCAGTTCCGCCTTCATGCCGTTGCGATGGCCGAGATAATGGCTGAACTCCCGTACCGGGCGGGGCTCGTCACCCGGTGATTCGCAGAGGGCTTCCCCCATCTCCGGGCGCATCAGTCCCGCCAGAACCCTGAGCAGCGTGGACTTGCCCGATCCGTTTCGGCCTGTCAGCACCAGCGCTTCGCCCTTTGAAAGCACAAGGGAAATTCCGCTGAACAGCAGATCCTCCCCCCGTCGGGCCGCCAGATTCCGGGCGATCAGCCGCATGTTTACCCCGCCTTTACGGAAAGCATCGCGCTTTCAAAAAATTCTGCCTTCGGACCGTTTGCCGGTCTGGAACAGTTCTTAGAAATTATCTATAAGACCTGCAACCACGCCAGCGGCCGGCGTGATCTTCATCCTAGCGCCGAACTTGAACATTGCGACAAGCGATTTTCACGGGCGGACAGCGGAAATGGTCGTACCCGCATCCTGATGTGCATGTAGTGCATAGGCGTCCGCACGAATGTGTTGGCTATCAGAATAAGCGGGGTTTATTCCGTGTCTAAATCGCTCGACAGCTTCAATTGCCGGTCGGTCCTGACCGTTAACGGCAAGGATTATGTCTATTACAGCATCCCCAAGGCCGAAGCGAACGGTCTTACGGGCGTGTCGAAGCTCCCCTATTCCATGAAGGTTCTGCTGGAGAACCTGCTGCGCAACGAAGACGGCCGCTCCGTGACCAAGGCCGATATCGAGGCCGTTGCCGCCTGGCTCGTCAACAAGGGCCTGACCGAAGCCGAAATCGCCTACCGCCCGGCCCGCGTGCTGATGCAGGACTTCACCGGCGTTCCCGCCGTTGTCGACCTTGCCGCCATGCGTGACGGTATCAAGGCTCTCGGCGGCGATCCGGAAAAGATCAACCCGCTGGTTCCCGTCGATCTCGTCATCGACCACTCGGTTATCGTCGATGAGTTCGGCACCCCCCAGGCTTTCGCCAGAAACGTCGAGCTGGAATATCAGCGCAACGGCGAACGTTACCGCTTCCTGAAGTGGGGCCAGCAGGCTTTCAAGAACTTCCGCGTCGTTCCTCCGGGCACCGGCATCTGTCACCAGGTGAATTTCGAATATCTCGGCCAGACCGTCTGGACCAAGGAAGAAGACGGCGAAACCATCGCCTATCCGGATACCTGCGTCGGCACAGACAGCCATACCACGATGATCAATGGCCTCGGCGTTCTGGGCTGGGGCGTGGGCGGTATCGAGGCTGAAGCCGCCATGCTTGGCCAGCCGGTTTCCATGCTGCTGCCGGAAGTCATCGGCTTCAAGCTGACCGGCAAGCTCAAGGAAGGCGTGACCGCCACCGACCTCGTGCTGACCGTGGTGCAGATGCTGCGCAAGAAGGGCGTCGTTTCCAAGTTCGTCGAATTCTTCGGCCCGGGCATGGACAATATGCCGGTCGCAGACCGCGCCACCATCGGCAATATGGGTCCGGAATACGGCGCGACCTGCGGCTTCTTCCCCGTGGACAGCGCCACCATCGGCTATCTCGACATGTCCGGCCGCTCTAAGGACCGCATCGCACTGGTCGAAGCCTATTCCAAGGCGCAGGGCATGTGGCGTGACAATGACGGTTCCGACCTGGTCTTCACCGACACGCTGGAACTCGACCTCGGCGACGTCGTGCCCTCCATGGCCGGCCCGAAGCGTCCGGAAGGCCGCCTGCCGCTGGAAACCATCGCGCCGAACTTCGCCACCGCGCTGGAAAACGACTACAAGAAGCCCGGCCAGCTTGAGACGCGCTACGCTGTCGAAGGCGAAAAGTTTGATCTCGGTCATGGTGATGTCTGCATCGCCGCCATCACCTCCTGCACCAACACCTCGAACCCGAGCGTGCTGATTGCCGCCGGTCTTCTTGCCCGCAACGCCGTTGCCAAGGGCCTGAAGTCCAAGCCCTGGGTTAAGACCTCGCTTGCGCCCGGATCTCAGGTTGTTGGCGAATATCTCGCCAAGTCCGGCCTGCAGACGGATCTCGATGCACTCGGCTTCAACCTCGTCGGTTTCGGCTGCACCACCTGCATCGGCAATTCCGGCCCGCTGCCCGCCCCGATCTCCAAGACCATCAACGACAAGGGTCTGATCACGGCTGGCGTTCTTTCCGGCAACCGTAACTTCGAAGGCCGTATCTCGCCGGACGTTCAGGCCAACTACCTGGCATCCCCGCCGCTCGTCGTTGCCTATGCGCTTGCCGGTACGGTCCAGAAGGACCTGACCAAGGAGCCGCTCGGCGAGGACAAGGACGGCAACCCCGTCTACCTCAAGGACATCTGGCCGACCTCTGCCGAAGTGCAGGAGTTCATCCAGAAATACGTGACCCGCGAACTGTTCGAAACCAAGTATGCGGACGTGTTCAAGGGCGACGAAAACTGGCAGGCCGTGCAGGTGCCGGAAGGCCAGACCTATGCCTGGGACGACAAGTCCACCTATGTCCAGAACCCGCCCTACTTCGTCGGCATGGCAAAGCAGGCCGGCAAGGGCGTGGACAACATTGTCAATGCCCGCGTTCTCGGCTTGTTCGGCGACAAGATCACCACCGACCATATTTCTCCGGCCGGTTCGATCAAGGCGCAGTCCCCGGCTGGCGCCTATCTCATGGGCAATGGCGTGCAGGTGGCCGACTTCAACCAGTACGGCACGCGCCGTGGCAACCATGAAGTGATGATGCGCGGCACCTTCGCCAATATCCGCATCCGTAACCACATGCTCGGCCCGAACGGCAAGGAAGGTGGCTACACCATCCACTATCCGTCGAAGGAAGAGATGTCGATCTACGACGCCGCCATGAAGTACAAGGCAGAGGGCGTTCCGCTGGTCATCTTTGCAGGCGTGGAATACGGCAACGGTTCCTCGCGTGACTGGGCTGCCAAGGGCACCAACCTGCTCGGCGTGCGCGCCGTGATCGCCCAGTCCTTCGAGCGTATCCACCGTTCGAACCTGGTCGGCATGGGCGTCATTCCCTTCGTGTTCGAGGAAGGCACCACCTGGGCCTCGCTCAACCTCAAGGGCGACGAGACGGTGACGATCGAAGGTCTCGACGGCGACATCAAGCCGCGCGAGAAGAAGGTGGCCAAGATCACCTATGCGGATGGCTCCGTGAAGGACGTTCCGCTGATCTGCCGCATCGATACGCTGGACGAAGTGACCTACGTCAACAATGGCGGCATCCTGCAGACGGTTCTGCGCGATCTCGCTGCCTGATCTTATTTGCTCTCGAGCCGCCGGGTCTTCCCGGCGGCTTTTTCAAATGATGCTCATTTCACAAAACTGCTGCAGGTTTTAACCGGTCATGCTGTATTCAGCCGCCCCACGGTATGCGTTGTCTCATCGCTTCTGACGCTGCCGTCACTGGATATGCTGTAAATCTCCCGCAAACCTCCGAGCGGACAGCGGGAATCAGGCAGTGACGTCCGCCTCACCCCAACGTGACTTGGCGTTGAAGGCGGCACTGCTTATCTTTTGGGGTAGCAAATGACGGGTCGGCATTCATGGGTTTCAAACAGATTCTGACAGGATTGGTGGCTTACAGCCTCAGCTTCGGGCTTGCCTCGGCGCAGGAAGTTCCGCCTGTGAAGGGCGTTGTGGAGCTTTTTACCTCGCAGGGCTGCAACTCCTGTCCGCCTGCCGACCGCGCTTTTGAAAATCTGGTCGGGCAACCCGGGATCGTGGCGCTGGCCTATCACGTCGATTACTGGAACTATCGTGGCTGGGCCGATACGCTTGGCTCTCCCGGCAACACTGCCCGCCAATATGGCTATGCCCGCAGCTTTGGCCGTAACGGCGTCTACACCCCCCAGGCGGTGGTCAATGGCCGGGTGCAGATGAAGGCGACAGATCCCAATGCCGTTTCCGGCAAGGTTTCGAACCTGATGAGCAGCGGTGACGGTCTCAAGGTGAAGGTGAATGCCGCGCTGAAGGGCGATGAATTGGCCATCAATGTCGGTCCCGGCGAGGGCAAGGCCGATGTGGTGGTGGTCTATTTCAAGCGTCGCAAGGACGTGGACGTGCTGAAGGGCGAAAACAAGGGGCAGCGCTTTACCTATTGGAACAGTGTCACCGATATCCAGTCCGTCGGCATGTGGCACGGCGATCAGGTCTCCCTGACCATTCCAGCCAAGATGATGCGGGATGACTCCAGCGACGGCGTGGCCGTGCTGCTGCAATCCTCCACAGCCAAGGGCGACCCGTCGCAAATTCTGGGTGCAACGACGGTGATGACGTCGGCGGCGGCCAGCAACTGACGCATATTGCGCAACCGCACGTGTGATGGCCTTACGCGCCGGTTCATCTGGGCAAAGCAGTCACCGGTCGTGTCGGCATAATCTTCCGTATCGCGCGCACTCCGATCACGGAGCGCTATGACGCAATTCATCTTTGGCGAAAAACGAGGGAGATTGTGGGTCCGGCCGGAACATTGGGGGGCTGGGGGTAAGGGGTCAATGCGCCAAACCGGACCCTGGCGCTGACGCGCCAACTGAAGACGGCTGCACTCTCGTCTTGAATTAGGGCAGGGATTTGACCGAAATGGGGCGGGTGAAAAAAACCTGTCGGAAACGATACATCCATGTCGCAGTGGCGTTATTGGATGAGGAACAGAACCCCCAAAATGACGGGGTTTCTATTTCGCTTTCCCTCATTCCGAAGGAAAATGGATGAGAGCATAATTCGACCGACGTGAAACGAGAATCGATAAAATTATGCTCCAAAAATAAAATGTGAGAGCCCCGATCTGATTCAATCAGATTGAAAAGCGCTCTACTGCATAATTCCTGAAATCGGAATCGATTTAAGGAATTATGCAGCAGATTTAAAGCGTTACAGCGAACCTTTGTGCGCCATATATGGCGCACGGCGCTGTAACAGGCCTCCAAAACATCGGCTGAGAGATCCGCTGGAACATGCGCGGGAGTGGCGGGTTTGGTCACACACCGCGCAGGCTACGGCCAGCGGTGTTTGTCATTTTCGGAAAGGAAGCCGCCATGAACAACATCATCTGGCTCGTGGGAGCTGTGGTTATCGTCGTTGCCATCCTGTCCTTCTTGGGACTCGCCTGAACGACATCTGTGTTCGGGATCCGCTTTTAGAACGCTTTTCGATCTGATTGAATCAGATCGGTGCTCTCACTCCGGTCGGAATATGCAGCAGATTTAAAGTCTTACAGCGTCCTTTGTGCGTTTGATAAAACGCACGGCGCTGTAAGGGACACCGGACTCCAGATTGAAAGACCGCAATTCATCCATAAAAAACCCGGGGCATCGACCCCGGGCTTTTTATGAATGGCAGGAGAAGACGGATTACGCTGCTTCTTCTTCCTGTGCCTCGTCTTCCTCGATCGTCTTGCCGCGCTTCGGGCCCTTGGCAAGATTAACCTCAACCAGGCGCACAGCCTCGGTTTCGGACATCTTGTTCACAGCTGCGATTTCGCGGGCCATGCGGTCCAGAGCGGCTTCATAAAGCTGACGCTCGGAATAGGACTGCTCCGGCTGATGCTCGGCGCGATAAAGGTCGCGAACAACTTCCGCGATGGAAATGAGGTCGCCGGAATTGATCTTGGCATCATATTCCTGCGCGCGGCGGGACCACATCGTCCGCTTCACGCGTGCCTTGCCCTGAACCACCTTCAACGCGCGATCGACAAAATCGGTCTCGGAAAGCTTGCGCATGCCAATGGTGACAGCCTTGGTCACCGGAACTTTCAGGCGCATTTTGTCTTTTTCGAAGTCAATAACAAAAAGCTCAAGCTTCATGCCCGCGACTTCCTGCTCCTCGATAGCGGTGATCGTGCCGACACCATGGGCCGGATAGACGATCGCTTCGCCCGTCTTGAAGCCCTGGCGCGTTGAGGATTTCTTCTGCTGGGTCGTCATTCGCTCTAAAAACTCCCTGTTACAATATCGGCAACAGCCGATCCCGGGCCCGGAGGGCCCGGATGAGACGGGGGAACCGTCGGGTGACTTCACGCTGCTGATCCAGCCGCGACATTTACAAAAAAATCCATTGCATCGGCGACCCACCCCCGTGGATAGAATGTCACAGATTTCGAGCGCTTGGATTTTTGGCTTTCGTGGCAGGTTTGGACACAAGTGTGCCCGCACGGTGGAACAGTTCTTGATGCCTACCACAAAAAAGTGAGGAAATCAATATTTTACTGTTTCACTGTCCCTTGACGGAAGGGGCCTCCAAGCATAACCGCTGCCTGATGACTGCTTCGTTCCTGCTCTGCGGCTTAGGGCAAAGACAGCGCTAACCTTCTGATAGGACGCTTCTTTTTTGAGGTAATGGCTTGCTCATCGTGCGGATTGCCCTGCCGTGCGACCGGGGGAAAATGCCGCTTTTCAGCCCCAATAATTTTGCATGGCTGTTTTCACAAAAACGAGAAAAGGGATGAACACCGGTTCTGGCCGGATCATCATCCCTTCGCATCGAAGAATTTGCTGCTTAGCTCAGTCGCCAGCGCCGGGTTTGGGTGAGAAATACTGCTCGAACTTGCCTTCTACCCCGTCCATTTCCTTTGCCTCGGGCAGAGGGTCACGCTTGACAGTAATATTGGGCCAGACCTGCGAATATTCCGCATTGATCTTCAACCACTTGTCCAGGCCCGGTTCGGTATCCGGCTTGATGGCTTCGGCGGGACATTCCGGTTCGCAAACACCGCAATCAATGCATTCATCGGGGTTGATGACGAGGAAGTTCTCGCCTTCATAGAAGCAGTCTACCGGACAAACTTCGACGCAGTCGGTATATTTGCAGCGTACGCAATTGTCGGTCACGATATACGTCATGCGGCACTCCAGAAGGTCTGCGAGGGCTGAAACCCTGATCCCGCGGAAGACGGAGGAAGGAAGGCGGGCGGCGGCGGGATCGCCACCCTTATCCACAGGCCAGTCAGCTACTGCTTTCCGGCGGCTTTAGCAAGAATAAAACATTCCGCTTTTTGCCGTTCGAAGGTCAATTTTTCCGGGAGGCATCCGGACAGCGCTTGAAACACCCAAACACTGAAACGCCATCCGCTGATCAGTCGTCACTGTCGAGAAGCCGGTCGAGCTGCCGCCGTTCCCGTTTGGTCGGGCGGCCGCTGCCCGGCAGGCGTTGTGCCTGTTCGAGAGCGGTCAGCGGCGGCCGTTCAGTTTCGGGTGGTGTCAGATCCTCATAGAGAAGTCTTGCCTCCTCATAGGGGCCGCGCCTTGAGCCCGGTCCCAGAACCTTGAGGATCAAATCCCGCCGGGGCAGTGCGATCTCGAGACGATCCCCCAGACGCACCACGGCGCTCGGCTGTTTCACCACCTTGCCATTGATCTGAACCAGACCCGACTGGATTTGTTCCTGGGCAAGGGTGCGAGACTTCGAGATGCGCGCGAAGAACAGCCATTTGTCAATCCGTTGCGGGCTGGACAGAGGCTGGTCTTCGGCCATGGTCTACTTCTTCATCTGCTCTTTCAAAGCGGCGAGCTTGGCGAAGGGCGAATCCGGATCCAACGGCTTTTCCTTGCGCGGCGGCTTGGCTTCAAAGCGTTGCGCCTGCTGGGGACGGTTGTCGCGATCCTGACGCGGGCCGCGATCGCCGCGTTCCCCACGATGGGCCTGCTTGTCGCGGTTGCCGTCCCGGTCACGCGGCTTGCCGCCCTGACCATCACGGCGCTGTTCCTGACGGCCTCCGTCTGCGCGACCGCCTTCCTGACGGTTTTCGCCCCGGCCTTCCCGCTGGCGGTCCTGACCGCCGCGTTGACCATCACGCTGGCCACCATGGCGGCGCTCGCCCTGCGGACGGCCACCCTGGCGCTGCTGCTGGTCATTGCGTCCGCCCGGACGCCACAGAAGGACCGGCTTGGGCTCTACCGGCGCTTCCGGCTGGGCAACGAGAGCGCTGGCGTCGGCACCAGCCGGCGCCTCCGTTTCGGTCTCAGCCGTTGCTGCCGCTGGAGCGGGTTCGCTGCTGGTTTCGGTTTCGGATGCTGCATCGGCATCGTCGTGATCGGACTTTTCCTCACCGGCATCGCTGGCGGCAGCCTCGGATGCCGGAGCGTTCGCGCCGTCCTGGGCCGCCAGATGCGCCTGGGCTTCTTCCGGCTTCACCGCATCGGCGCGGTAGCCAAGACCCTTGAGGATTTCCTCCATGTCATCCGGCGTTGCGCCGAGAATAGAGAGCATGGCGGTGGTGGTGGTGAAACGGCGGCCATCATAAGCGCCTTCCGGGCGGGCACCGCTGCCCGGCTTCCACTGCAGCAGCGGACGGATGATATCCGCCAGACGCTCCAGAATATCGATGCGGACGGCGCGCTTGCCGAGGAAGCGGAAACCGGCCAGCTTATAAAAATTGCGGTCGACGCCCGGATCGGTGACGACGGAGGTGCGGCCTGCGGCGAGGATGGGAATGAGATCGCCATAGCCCGGCTTGTCCATGCCGTCATTCTTCAGCGCCCAGAGCAGGGTGATGAGCTCGGCGGGCGCCGGCTTCAGCAGCGCGGGCATGAAGATGTGATAGGCGCCGAAACGAACGCCATAGCGCCGCATGGAGGCACGGCCATCCTGGTCTAGCGATTTCACGTCTTCCGAGACGTCACGGCGGAAGAGAACGCCCAGATTTTCCACCAGCTGGAAGGCGAGGCCCTTGGCGAGGCCCTGAAGGTCCTCCGCACGGGAAAGATCGTCCAGCGGTTTCAAGACGGTGACGATATGGTGGTTCACGAAACGCTCGATGCGGGCGACGACATGATCGCGGGCATTGCCGGTGAGCTGTTCGTCGGCCAGCAGGATCACGCGCGGGCGCATGATGTGGTCGGAACCCGAAAGCCGGGCCACCGGTTCGCCCAGCCAGCGCACATAGCCATCCGCGCCCAGCGCCAGATCGCCGTTGCCGGAGGCGTGCAGCCGGGCCGCCCGGGCCTCGAACTCCAGCCCCAGTGCCTTGTGCGCCGCAGCCTGCACGGCCTTGGCGTCCGGGCCTTCCATGCCGGCCACCGGCGAGAACCGGAATCCGGAAAGTTGCCCCATGTGATGTCCTTCAACGAAGACGTCACCGTTCACACTGATTTCTGCTTCCAGCATCGCATTCTCTCTCAAGCGCTTCATGAGCACAGATGTCCTGCGATCAACAAAGCGTTTCGTCAACCTTTCATGTAACGCGTCGGACAGTCGGTCCTCGATTTCACGCGTCTTTTCTTGCCAGTGTGTCGGATCGGCAAGCCAGCCCGGCCGGTTCGACACATACGTCCAAGTTCTGATTTGCGCAATGCGTGCCGAGAGCGTGTCGATCTCTCCATCCGTCCTGTCGGCTCTGCGAACCTGTTCGGCGAGGAAATCCTCCTTCACCGCGCCATGTCTGGCAAGATCGGAAAACAACGTAAGAATGAGATCGGCATGCTGGGCCGGCGTGATGCGGCGGTAATCGGGTAGCGCGCAGGCATCCCACAGCAGCGAGACCCGCTGCGGCGACCTCGCAAGGTCCTGCACTTCCGGATAACGGGCGAGTTGCTCCAGTGCCTGCTGGTCCACGGCGGGCAGGGCGCGCGCCAGACCCGGCACGCGCGGTGGGGCATCCAGACTGCGCTGCAGATTGGCAATCGAGGAGAAATCGAAATCGGCGGTGCGCCATTGCAGCACTTTCACCGGATCGAATTCGTGATTTTGCAGCCTGTCCACCAGTTCGGGCTCGAAAGGATCGACCCGGCCCGTGACGCCGAACGTGCCATCCTTCAGATGACGCCCGGCGCGCCCGGCAATCTGGCCGAGTTCTCCAGGGTTGAGATTGCGGAATTGATAGCCGTCGAATTTCCGGTCCTGGGCGAAGGCGACGTGATCGACATCGAGGTTGAGCCCCATGCCGATGGCGTCAGTCGCCACCAGATATTCCACGTCACCGGACTGATAGAGGCCGACCTGCGCATTGCGGGTGCGGGGGCTGAGCGCGCCCAGAACCACGGCGGCTCCGCCACGCTGGCGGCGAATGAGTTCGGCAATGGCATAGACCTCGTCGGCGGAAAAGGCGACGATGGCGGTGCGCTGCGGCAGGCGCGTGATTTTCTTCTGCCCGGCATAGAAGAGATGCGACAGCCGCGGCCGCTCCACCACGGTGATGCCCGGCAGCAACTGCGTGAGGATCGGCTTCATGGTCGCGGAGCCGAGAAGCAGGGTCTCGTCGCGACCGCGCAGGTTCAGCAGACGGTCCGTGAAAATATGGCCCCGCTCCAGATCGCCTGCAAGCTGGATTTCATCGATGGCGACGAAGGCAGACTTGGTTTCACGCGGCATGGCCTCCACGGTGCAGACCGAATAGCGCGCATTGGGCGGCGCGATCTTTTCCTCGCCGGTCACCAGCGCCACATGCTGCGCCCCCACCCGTTCCACCAGCCGCGTGTAGACCTCGCGCGCCAGCAGCCTCAGCGGCAGGCCGATGATGCCGGAGCCGTGGGCCACCATGCGCTCTATGGCATAATGCGTCTTGCCCGTATTGGTCGGCCCCAGTACGGCCACCACACCGCGGCCGCTCAGGATCATGGGATGCGCAGTCAAATCAGCACTCCGGACGGCATGTGCGGCGCAGTGTGGGACACACCGCGCCGCCGGTTCGTGAAGCAGGGATGGACGCCGGGGAGCATTCCAACAAAACCTGCCTGCTCAAGCATGTTCCGGAAAACCAAAAGGGTTTCGGTCGGAAATGCATAAAACAAGATCAGGAGCATCGCGGTGTTTCGGTGAAACCTCCGGATCCTCCAGGCAAAACGGCAAAGGGCAATACCCTCCGCCGCCACACATGGAGAGCCTGCGCGACAAAGGCAAGCAAAGAATCACCGCGCGGTTCATTTTCTGCCCGTGCCGGTGGAAAACACAATCTTGGGGCGTGGTCTTCTTCCGTCTCTCAAACCAGTGGGAACGGGGGAGGAACGAAAGGCGGACGAATCACTGACTCTGCCTGATTCAGCTTTTGTTCACCGCCAGATATGGGGGCGCTTCGAGGCGAAAACCTACTGCATAATTCCTTAAATCGGAATCGATTTAAGGTGAAAATTATGCAGCAGATTTAAAGTGTTACAGCGTCCTTTGTGCGTTTGATAAAACGCACGGCGCTGTAATGGATTGAATCGCTTGCACAACCGCCCGGGCGATGGAACCGAGCCTTTCGCCGGGCAGCAAGGGAACAAAAAACCGGGCGCAGCATTATGAGCCTCGAAGATGCCGCTTTTTGCAGCACCGTTTCAAAAGGAGGGAGGGCAGCCATGCTCAGCACTATTCTTCTCGTCATTCTTATTCTGCTGCTGATCGGCGCCCTGCCGAATTGGGGCTACAGCCGCAGCTGGGGTTACGGTCCGTCCGGTGGTCTCGGCCTCGTGGTTCTTATCATCATCATCTTGCTGCTGATGGGCCGAATTTAAGCCCACTGCTTTTCGGGAGAAAGGGAAACAGTCATGAAAATGAAAGCTGTTGCGGTCGCATTGATCCTGCCGCTCGTCGCATCCTGCACCGCAACGGAACGCGGTGCATCCATCGGTGCCGCCTCCGGTGCGGTCATTGGTGGCGTTGCTACCAATTCGTGGGGCGGAGCGGCCGTCGGCGCCGTGGGCGGCGGCGTGGTTGGCGCGCTCATCGGCCGCTCGACCGAGCGTCGCGGCTACTGCATCTATCGCGACCGTTATGGGCACCGCTACGAGGCGCGTTGCCGCTGATCAGATTGAAGCGCCGGCGAAAGCCGGCGTTTCTTTTTTTGGGGGGCGTTTTCAGACGAAGAACTGGCCGCCATTGGCGGAGATCGTCGAGCCGGTGATGAAGCCTGCCTGATCGGAGGCCAGGAAGACGACGATCCGGGCAATTTCCTCCGGCTCGCCGAGGCGGCCTACCGGGATCTGCGGCAGGATGCGTTCGTTCAGCACTTTTTCCGGAATGGCGCGCACCATTTCCGTCGCGATATAGCCGGGGCAGATGGCATTGACGGTGATGTTCTTGGCAGCCCCTTCCTGGGCAAGCGCCTTGGTGAAGCCCAGATCGCCCGCCTTGGCTGCGGAATAGTTCACCTGTCCCATCTGGCCCTTCTGGCCGTTGATCGAAGAGATGTTGATGACCCGGCCAAAACTGCGGTCGCGCATGCCGCTCCACAGCGGATGCGTCATGTTGAACAGGCCGGAAAGATTGGTGGAAATGACCTCGCCCCACTGCTCAGGCGTCATCTTGTGGAACATGGCGTCCCGGGTGATCCCGGCATTGTTGACAAGAATGTCCACGGGGCCAAGAGCGGCCTCGACCTGGGCGATCCCTTCAACGCAGGCTGTGTAGGAAGAAACGTCCCATTTGAAGACGGGGATGCCAGTCACGGCCTCGAAGGCCTTTGCCTTCTCGTCATTGCCCGCGTAGTTTGCGGCCACCTTGTAGCCATTGTCTTTCAAGGCGATCGCAATTGCCGCGCCAATGCCGCGCGTACCGCCGGTTACCAATGCCACCCTGCTCATGCCGTTTCCTCTCTGTCTTTTTGCTTGCGCCGATTCCCTGGAACATTTCAGTGTTTCACGGAAACGCTGAAATGTTCTAACTCTTTGTTTTTACGCATTTCCGGACGGAAAACCGGTTCCCACTTTTCCTGGAAATGCTCTCCTGCATAATTCCTTAAATCGGAATCGATTTAAGGATAAAATTATGCAGCAGATTTAAAGTGCTACAGCGAACCTTTGTGCGCCAAATATGGCGCACGGCGCTGTAGTGCCGCATGGCAATATCATCCTGTGCGCCCCGGTGAGGGGCGCTCAAATCTCTTCAAATAAGCTCAGGCTGAACGGCTCAGAACGCCTCAAGGCACATGGCAACGCCCATGCCGCCGCCGATGCAGAGCGTTGCCAGGCCCTTCTTGGCCCCCCGGCGGCGCATTTCGAACAGCAGCGTGTTGAGAATGCGCGCGCCCGATGCGCCGACCGGATGGCCGATGGCAATCGCGCCGCCATTGACGTTGACGATCGAGGTATCCCAGCCAAGGTCCTTATTGACCGCGCAAGCCTGGGCGGCAAAGGCCTCGTTGGCCTCCACGAGATCGAGATCGGAAACCTTCCAGCCAGCCTTTTCCAACGCCTTGCGCGAGGCCGGGATCGGGCCGGTGCCCATGATCTTCGGATCGACACCGGCGGTTGCCCAGGAGGCGATGCGCGCCAGCGGGCGAATGCCGCGGCGGGAGGCTTCCTGCTCGGTCATCAGCAAGGCGGCGGCGGCACCGTCATTGATGCCGGATGCGTTGCCGGCCGTGACCGTGCCTTCCTTGTCGAAAGCGGGCTTCAGCTTCGTCATGCTGTCGAGTGTGGCGCCGGCGCGGATATATTCATCCGCCTCGACGATGACATCGCCCTTGCGCCCTGGCACGGTGACGGGAACGATCTCGTCCTTGAAACGGCCAGCCACCTGGGCGGCCTCGGCCTTGTTCTGCGAGGCGACGGCGAAGGCGTCCTGCTCCTCGCGGCTCAACTGCCACTGGCGGGCCACGTTTTCAGCGGTAATGCCCATGTGATAGCCGTAGAAAGCATCCGTCAGGCCATCCTTGATCATCGTGTCGATCATCTTCATGTCGCCCATCTTGGTGCCGGAGCGAAGATGCGCGCAATGCGGCGCCATGGACATGGATTCCTGGCCGCCCGCCACAATGATCGAAGCATCGCCGGAGACGATCTGCTGCATGCCGAGCGCCACGGCGCGCAGGCCGGAACCGCAGAGCTGGTTCATGCCCCAGGCCGTCTTTTCCTGCGGGATACCGGCAGCCATGGCAGCCTGGCGTGCCGGGTTCTGGCCCTCGCCAGCCGTCAGGATCTGTCCCAGAATGACTTCATCGACTTCGGCAGCCTCGACGCCTGCCCGCTCCAGCACGCCCTTGATGGCGACGGCGCCCAGCTTGTGGGCAGGAACGGTGGCGAAGGCGCCGTTGAAGGATCCCACTGCCGTGCGCGCAGCACTGGCGATGACGATGGACGGCGTGGACATGAGTGTCTCCTCGATTTGCTTCCTCGGCAGGGAGACTGGCAAAGCTTTGGTGAGAAGTCAAACGGGATTGGTGAGGATATTGCCTGTTATGGTTGTATTTTCAACAGCTTCAAAAAAGCCTGAACGGGGCTGCCGCAATGCACAAAGACATTGTCTTTTCTATAAGTTTGCGGATAGAGTTGTGCCGGGATGAGCAATAAAAACGACAATTTCTGGGTCAGGAGACTAAAATGGCAAAAGCTGATGGCGAAATCATCATCAAGAAATATGCCAATCGCCGCCTCTATAACACCGGAACCAGCACTTATGTGACGCTGGACGATCTGGCGAAGATGGTGAAGCGCGGCGAAGATTTCGTCGTGCAGGATGCCAAGAGCGGGGAAGATATTACCCATTCCGTTCTGACACAGATCATTTTCGAACAGGAAGCCAAGACCAGCAACACATTGCTGCCGATTTCCTTCCTGCGGCAGTTGATCGGCTATTATGGCGATCAGATGCAGATGGTCGTGCCGAGCTTTCTCGAGCATTCCATGAAGGCGTTCAACGAGCAGCAGTCGCAGATGCGCGAGCAGATGACCAAAGCCTTCGGCGATAATCCGCTGGCGAAGAATTTCCAGGCGCCGATGCAGCTCATGGAAGAGCAGGTCAAGCGCAACACGGAAATGTTCCAGCAGGCGATGCAGATGTTTTCGCCCTTCATGAAGCCAGCCCAGCCGAAGGAAACGAAAAAGCCGGAAGCCAGCGATATCGATGAGCTGAAGGAACAGCTGCGCAATCTTCAAAACAAGCTGGACAAGCTTTGATCCTGAAGTGTTTCCGGGAAAACCGGTTCCGATTTAAGGAATTATGCAGTAGCGCATCCGGACCATCATAACCGGATGCGCCTATGCTTGACCGTCAGATCGATTGTCCGGCGAGCAGTTTCGGCCCGCTTTTGACTGCCGTTCCCGCGGCCTCTGAAATAAAGTAGGTTTTGAGCTTGGGCAGCCGGTCCACAAGGCCCAGGCCGAAATCGCGGGCAATGCGCAGCGGGGCATTGTCATTGGAAAACAGCCGGTTCAAAACGTCGGTCGTGACCCCCATGCGGAAGGTGTCGAAGCGCCGCCAGGTCTGGTAGCGCTCCAGCACGCCGAGATCGCCGATATCGAGCCCCAGCCGGTCGGCATCGACAATGGTTTCGGCAAGAGCTGCCACATCCTTGAAGCCGAGATTGAGACCCTGGCCGGAAATCGGGTGAATGCCATGGGCGGCATCGCCCGCCAGCGCCAGCCGGGGCGCCACGAAAGCGCGCGCCAGCGTCAGGCCCAGCGGAAAGGCGCGGCGGTCGCCGATGGTGCGCAACGCTCCCAGCTTGTGGCCAAAGCGGCGTTCCAACTCGTCCTCGAACACCAGATCGTCGGCAGCAACCAGCCGGTCGGCATCCTCCGTACGCTCCGTCCACACCAGAGACGAGCGATTGCCGGTGAGCGGCAGGATGGCGAAGGGACCTGCGGGCAGGAAATGCTCCTCCGCCACGCCCTCATGCGGGCGCTCATGTTCGACCGTTGTGACGATGCCGGACTGGCCATAGGCCCAGGTGACCGTCTTGATGCCCGCCATCTGGCGGAGGGCCGAGCGCACGCCGTCACAGGCAACGATCAGGCGTGCAGTGTGGGTGGAGCCATCGGAAAGGGTCAGTTGCGCTTCGCCCGGCCTCGCCTCGAAGCCGGTGGCCTTGACGCCGTTCAGAATGGTGATGCCCGCTTTTTCGGCAGCGGCCAGCAGGGCGCCGACCATGGCGACGTTCGGCACCATATAGGCAAAGGGCCGGCCTTCCTCCACCGTACCGTCGAAGGTAAGGAAGACGGGGCGCACCGGATCGCCGGTGCGGGAATCGGTGACGATCATCTTGCGGATCGGCTGCGACTGCGGTTCGATCTCCTGCCAGACGCCAAAGACATCGAGCATGCGCGTGGCGGCGGCAATGATGGCGGAGGCGCGCGGATCCTTCTGCCATTGACCGGCGGGTGCGGCTTCGATGACCCGGACATCCAGATGTGGAGCCGCCTGCTTGACCGCCAGCGCGGCAGCAAGGCCGACATATCCGCCACCCACCACAATCATGTCCGCCATAGCCTGCTCCTTTAACTTGTGTCTTGCGTCTCCTCCTATATAGATCAGGGTTCGTGCAGTTCCTACCCATCGGAGTGAGACCAGAATGCCGCAGACCGCCTCCAGTCCCGCCATGGACCAGTTGATCGCGACGCTCGACCTGGAGGTGCTGGAAGTGAACCTGTTTCGCGGCACCAGCCCGCAGGTGGGCTGGCAACGGGTGTTTGGGGGGCAGGTCATTGCCCAGGCCCTGGTTGCGGCGCAGCGCACGGTGGAAGGCGAGCGCTATGTGCATTCGTTGCACGCCTATTTCATGCGGCCGGGCGACCCCGCCGTGCCGATCGTCTATCAGGTGGAGCGCATCCGCGATGGTGCAAGCTTTGCCACACGCCGGGTGCTTGCCATCCAGCATGGCAAAGCAATCTTCTCCATGTCCGCCTCCTTCCAGGATGAGGAGGAGGGCTTCGATCATCAGGTGGAGATGCCGAAGGTCGCGGCCCCCGAAGACCTGATGGGCGAGAAGGAATTTCGCGAGCTTTTCCTGGGCCAGGCGCCGGAGAGCGTGCGCAAATATTGGGGCCGGGAGCGGCCGGTGGAGTTTCGGCCTACCTCGCTCGTGCATTATCTGAGCCGGGAAAAACTGAAGCCCGAGGCCAATATCTGGGTGCGGATGACCGGTGCCGTTCCGGATGACCGGCGCATCCAGGCGGCCATGCTCGCCTATCTCTCCGACATGACGCTGCTCGACACCTCGCTTTATGCCCATGGCATGTCGATCTTCGACCAGACGCTACAGGTGGCGAGTCTTGACCACGCCATGTGGTTTCACCGGCCCTGCCGGATGGATGACTGGATGCTCTATACGCAGGACAGTCCCAGCGCCTCGGGTGCCCGCGGCATGACCCGTGGCAGCATTTATAGCCGTTCGGGAGAGCTCATCGCCTCCGTGGCGCAGGAAGGGCTGATTCGCAAAAAGGCAAATGTCTAATTTCTAGGCAATTTTTTGCAATTGCACAAAAAACGAAAGCCCATTGCACAATCATTTGCCTTTTTATTGGCGCTTTCTGGCTTTGCCTTTACTTTTCAATAAGTTAAGGACCATCTTCAATCTGGCACACACTTTGAATGTAGGAAGGCGGTTGCCTCCTGCTTCAGCGGGGCGGCAAGGAGAGTCGGCGCCACGCCGAGGATAAAACCAGAGGATGGGAAACCAGATGAAGATTGTGATGGCCATCATCAAGCCGTTCAAGCTGGACGAGGTGCGTGAAGCCCTCACGGCTGTCGGTATCCAGGGCCTGACCGTCACCGAGGTGAAGGGCTACGGTCGTCAGAAAGGGCATACGGAAATCTATCGCGGCACGGAATATGCCGTCAGCTTCCTGCCGAAGCTGAAGATCGAGATCGCTGTGCCTTCCGATGTCGTCGAAAAGGCTGTGGAAGCCATCGCCTCGGCGGCCAAGACCGGCCAGATCGGCGACGGCAAGATTTTCGTCTACTCGATCGACCACGCGGTGCGCATCCGTACCGGCGAAACCAACACCGAAGCCTTGTAAGACAGCGCCCAGGGGAGTTCTTTCACATGCAGTTTTCAACACTTACATCGCATGCCCGGCGTCTGGGTCTTGCCTCTGCGGCGCTTCTCGCGCCCGCCATCGCCTTCGCGCAGGATGCCGCCGCTGCCGCCCCCGTGCCGGACAAGGGCGACACCACCTTCATGTTCATTTCCACCATTCTCGTGCTGTTCATGGCGGTTCCGGGCCTCGGCCTGTTCTATGGCGGCCTGGTGCGCGCCAAGAACATGCTTTCCGTGCTGATGCAGTGCACGGTCGTGGCGGCTTCTGTCATGATCATCTGGGTTCTCTACGGCTATTCCTTCGCCTTCGGCGGTTCGGAAAGCCCGTTCTTCGGCGGCTTCGCCAAGATGTTCCTGGCGGGTGTCACCAAGGATTCGACGGCTGCCACCTTCACCAAGGGCGTTGTCATTCCGGAATACATCTTCATGCTGTTCCAGATGACCTTCGCCGCCATCACGCCGGCCCTGATCCTCGGCGCCTTCGCCGAGCGCATCAAGTTCTCCGCCGCCGTGCTCTTCTGCATTCTCTGGGTCACGGTCGTCTATTTCCCGGTCGCGCACATGGTCTGGGATGCCAAGGGCTACCTCTTTGGCCTCGGCGCGCTTGACTTCGCCGGTGGTACGGTCGTTCACATCAATGCCGGTGTTTCGGGCCTTATCGGCGCGATCATGGTCGGCAAGCGCACCGGCTACGGCAAGGACATGATGGCCCCGCACTCGATGACGCTGACCTATGTCGGCGCCGCCATGCTGTGGTTCGGCTGGTTCGGTTTCAACGCAGGCTCCAACCTCGAAGCCTCCAGCGGCGCCATGCTGGCCACCGTCAACACCTTCGTCGCCACGGCTGCTGCAACGCTCTCCTGGTGCGTGGTTGAAGCCTTTACCCGCGGCAAGTCCTCCATGCTCGGCGCTGCCTCCGGCATGATCGCCGGCCTCGTTGCCGTGACCCCGGCTGCCGGTATCGTCGGCCCGATGGGCGCCATCGTTCTCGGCGTCGTCGTCTCGCCGCTCTGCTACTTCTTCGTCTCCGTGGTGAAGAACAAGTTCGGCTATGACGACACGGCGGACGTCTTCGGCGTGCACGGCGTCGGCGGCATGTTCGGCGCTATCGCTACCGGCATCTTCGCCAGCGCCAGCCTCGGTGGCGTCGGCTATGCTGAAGGCCAGACCATGGCGGGTCAGGTCATGGTGCAGATCCAGGCCGTCGTCATCACCATCCTGTGGACGGGTATAGGTTCCGCCATCCTCTACAAGATCGTCGACGTGATCGTTGGTCTGCGCGTGCCGGTGGAAGCCGAACGCGAAGGTCTCGACCTCGCCTCTCACGGCGAAGCTGCTTACCACTCGTAAGTACGTCTCACCGCCTTATGGAATCAAGGAAGGCCCGGCATCGCCCGGGCCTTTCGTGCATTTTGGGGTGACGGCAGAGCAATTTGGTGGTAAGGGCCTGCCAAACATGCGCCGTGGGTTGATTGGCCTGCGGAGATTTTTTCTTTGAAAGACAATGCGGGATGACGCCTCTACAGCGCCGTGCGTTTTATCAAACGCACAAAGGACGCTGTAACACTTTAAATCTGCTGCATAATTCCTTAAATCGATTCCGATTTAAGGAATTATGCAGTAAAACCTTCGGGTGGAGTTGGGGATGCGCCCCTTTGTTTCCGATGAGGCAGGGTTGCCATGGAAATTGTCATCGATCGCGCCAAGAGCGCCCGTCCGCCGCTTGCTGCGCAAAGCGAAAAGCCGACCTTGATCGGCGCAACCCGTGAGGAAATGGGCGATATGCTGCGCGGCATCGGCGTTGCCGACAAGCAGATCAAGATGCGTGTCGCCCAGATCTGGAACTGGATCTATGTGCGCGGCGTCTCCGATTTCGATCAGATGACCAATGTCGCCAAGGACATGCGCGAAAAGCTGAAGGCGGCTTTCACCATCCAGCGGCCGGACATCGTTGAGGAGCAGGTCTCCAATGACGGCACCCGCAAATGGCTGTTGCGCTATCCTTCCCGCGGCGCGGGCCGTCCGGTGGAGGTGGAATGCGTCTATATCCCGGAAGAGGGGCGCGGCACGCTGTGCATTTCCAGCCAGGTCGGCTGCACGCTCACCTGTTCCTTCTGTCATACCGGCACGCAAAAGCTGGTGCGCAATCTGACGGCAGAGGAAATTCTTTCGCAATTGCTGCTGGCTCGTGACCGGCTCGGCGATTTTCCGGATCGCGACGCGCCGGTGGGCGCCATGGTGCCTGCGGAAGGCCGCAAGATCACCAATATCGTCATGATGGGCATGGGCGAGCCGCTCTATAATTTTGAAAACGTCAAGAAGGCGCTGTTGATCGCCTCCGATGGCGATGGCCTGTCGCTCTCCAAGCGCCGTATCACGCTCTCCACCTCCGGCGTCGTGCCGGAAATCTACCGTACGGGCGAGGAGATCGGCGTCATGCTGGCGATCTCGCTGCATGCCGTGCGCGACGAATTGCGCGACATGCTGGTGCCGGTGAACAAGAAATATCCGCTGAAGGAGCTGCTGGATGCCTGCCGCGCCTATCCGGGCCTGTCCAATGCACGGCGCATCACCTTCGAATATGTGATGCTGAAGGGTGTCAATGACAGTCTGGAAGACGCCAAGCTGCTGACGCAGTTGCTGAAGGGCATTCCGGCCAAGATCAACCTCATCCCCTTCAATCCCTGGCCCGGCACCAATTACCAGTGTTCGGACTGGGACCAGATCGCCAAGTTTGCCGATTTCATCAATGCCGCAGGCTATGCCTCGCCGATCCGCACGCCGCGTGGCCGCGATATTCTTGCCGCCTGCGGTCAGCTCAAGTCGGAATCGGAGCGGATGCGCAAAACCGAACGTCTGGCTTTCGAGGCGATGATGATCGTCGGCCATGGCGAGGACGACTGAGACAAACAGTTCTTTATCCCTGCCTCATCCCTGCCTCTCGGGCAAAAAAGGCCGGATTGCCTTGACTCCCGGAGGCAAATGCGCTTTAAGCGCCGCAATTCTGCGACAGGACTGACGTCTTGAGCCGCCGACCGGGACCCGATCAGGTATAAACAGATCCCGGAGGTCAACACCCGACAGCGCGATGCGCCCTCGGGTGCTTTTTGGCTTTGCGTCTTGTTTTTGTCGCTGAAAGACACGAGATTTCAGGCTAACCCCGGAAATCGATGAAGGAAGATGCGATGTTTGAAAACCTCCAGGACCGCCTTGGCTCCATTCTGAATGGACTGACCGGCCGTGGCTCGCTCTCCGAGGCGGATGTTTCGGCGGCGCTGCGTGAGGTTCGCCGTGCGCTGCTGGAAGCCGACGTGGCGCTGGAAGTCGTGCGCTCCTTCACCGATCGTGTGCGCGAAAAGGCGGTGGGCGCGGAAGTTCTGAAATCCATCAAGCCCGGCCAGATGGTCGTGAAGATCGTTCATGACGAGCTGGTGGACATGCTGGGCGCCGAAGGCGTGACCATCGATCTGCATGCGCCGGCCCCGGTCGTCATCATGATGGTCGGTCTTCAGGGTTCGGGTAAAACCACCACCACCGGCAAGATCGCCAAGCGGCTGACGGATCGCGAGCGCAAGAAGGTGCTGATGGCATCGCTCGACACGCGCCGCCCCGCCGCCCAGGAGCAGCTGCGCCAGCTCGGCGTGCAGACGGGCATCGACACGCTGCCGATCATCGCGGGCCAGTCGCCCACGGATATTGCCGGGCGTGCCGTGCAGGCCGCCAAGCTGGGCGGCCATGATGTCGTCATTCTCGACACCGCAGGCCGCACCCATATCGATGAGCCGCTGATGGTCGAGATGGCCGACATCAGAAAAAAGGCCAATCCGCATGAAATCCTGCTGGTCGCCGATGCGCTGACCGGTCAGGATGCCGTCAATCTTGCCCGCGATTTCGACGAGCGTGTCGGCATCACCGGTCTTGTGCTTACCCGTATGGACGGCGATGGCCGTGGCGGTGCCGCGCTGTCCATGCGCGCCGTCACCGGCAAGCCGATCAAGCTGATCGGTGTCGGCGAAAAGATGACGGAGCTGGATGAGTTCCATCCGCGCCGCATTGCCGACCGTATTCTCGGCATGGGCGACATCGTCTCGCTGGTCGAAAAGGCTGCCGAAACCATCGACGCCGAAAAGGCGAAGGCCATGGCCGAGAAGATGGCCAAGGGCAAGTTCGACCTCAACGATCTGGCCGAACAGCTGAAGCAGATGCAGAAGATGGGCGGCATGGGCGGTATCATGAACCTCATGCCCGGCATGGCCGGCATGAAGGACAAGATGGCATCCGCCGGTCTCGATGACCGCATGTTCAAGCGCCAGCTCGCCATCATCTCCTCGATGACCAGGGCCGAGCGCGCCAATCCCGATATTCTCAAGCATTCCCGCAAGAAGCGCATTGCAGCGGGCTCCGGCACCGATGCCGCTGAAATCAACAAGCTTTTGAAAATGCATCGCCAGATGGCCGACATGATGAAAATGATGGGCGGCAAGAAGGGCGGCGGCATGATGAAGCAATTGATGGGCGGTCTTGCCGGCAAGATGGGACTTGGCGGCATGGGTGGCATGCCCGATCTCGGCTCCATGGACCCCAAGCAGTTGGAGGCGCTGGCCAAGCAGGCGGAAGCCGCCGGCATCAAGCCGCCTCCGGGTCTCGGTGGCATGGGGGGCGGTCTTCCCGGCCTGGGTGGTGGAAAACTGCCCGGACTTGGGGGAGGCTTTCCGGGTCTTCCCGGACTGCCGAAAAAGAAGTGAGGATCACCATTCATGATTGACCCCGCCATCAAACAGGAACTTGCCGGTTACCGCCAGTCGATCGACAACATCGACGCAGCACTGGTGCACATTCTGGCCGAGCGCTTCCGCTGTACCAAGGCGGTGGGCGTGCTGAAGGCCAAGCATGACCTGCCGCCCGCCGATCCGGCGCGCGAGGAATACCAGATCAACCGTCTGCGGCAGCTTGCCAAGGATGCCGATCTGGACCCGGATTTCGCCGAGACCTTCCTGAATTTCATCATCAAGGAAGTCATTCGGCACCATGAAGCCATCGCCGCCGAGCAGGGCGGCAAAAGCCCACAGACCGCCTGACGGCGGCCTCAACAAAAACCCGGACCGCAGGCGCGGCCGGAATAACCATCTCAAGGAGTTCTCCATGTCCCTCAAGATTCGTCTCGCCCGCGGCGGTTCCAAGAAGCGTCCTTACTACCAGATCGTCGTTGCCGATTCCCGCTCGCCGCGTGACGGCCGCTTCCTGGAAAAGGTTGGTTCCTGGAACCCGATGCTCGGCAAGGACAGCGACAAGCGCGTTGTTCTGGACGTCGAGCTGGTCAAGGCCTGGCTTGCCAAGGGCGCCCAGCCGACCGACCGCGTTCTGCGCTTCCTGGCCGAAGCCGGCCTGACCGAACGCGCTGCCCGCAGCAACCCGGAAAAGGCAAAGCCGGGCAAGAAGGCCCAGGAACGCGCTGCTGAAAAGGCGCAGAAGGCTGCCGACGCCGCCGCTGCTGCCGAATAAGGGTTTTCCCGGATCGCTTGAGCGGGTGGCGTGGCGACACGTCACCCGTTTTCCGTTTATCTTTGCGGATTTATCGCTTACAGCGCCGTGCGCCATACATGGCGCACAAAGGTTCGCTGTAACGCTTTACATCTGCTGCATAATTTTATCCTTAAATCGATTCCGATTTAAGGAATTATGCAGTAGAAGGATTGTGATGGACCTGTCCTGTTCAAACAGATCTGGTAGCGATCATACTCGAACCAAAACGCCGGATAACCATGACCAAGCTTGAAAATCCCGTTCTGATGGCCGTGATTGGCGCAGCTCAAGGGCTGCGCGGCGAGGTTCGGGTCAAATCCTACACCGCCGATCCCATGGCGCTGGGGGATTACGGGCATCTGCATGCCGCCGATGGCCGCAGCTTCGAAATTCTGGAGATTCGCGAGAACAAGACGGTGGTGATCGTGCGTTTTCGCGGCATCAACGACCGCAACGCGGCGGAAGCCCTGAACGGGCTCGAGCTCTTCATCGAGCGTGACGCGCTCCCGGACGAAGAGCTGGATGACGATGAATTCTTCTATGCCGATCTGGAGGGGCTGGACGTGGTGGATGGCGACGGCAAGTCCTACGGCGCCGTTACCGCCATTTTCGATTTCGGCGCGGGCGATCTGCTCGAAGTCAAGGGGCCTGGCAAGCGGCCGGTGCTCATTCCTTTTTCCGAGGCGGCGGTGCTGGAAATCGACCTTGAAGGCGGGTCCATCCTGATCGACCCGATTGCCGCCGGTCTGAAGGATGAGGAAGGCGACACGCCCTTCCAGCCGAAGCCGAAATCCCGGCCATGACCTTCAAGGCAACCATTCTGACGCTTTACCCGGACATGTTTCCGGGTCATCTCGGCCATTCGCTCGCAGGCCGGGCGCTGGAACGCGCCCAATGGGCCATCGAGACGGTGCAGATCCGCGATTTCTCCACCGACAAGCATCGCAGTGTCGATGATACTCCAGCGGGCGGCGGTGCGGGCATGGTGCTGAAGCCGGATGTGCTGGCGCGCGCCATCGATTCGGTGGCTGCCGATGCGCGGCCTCGCCTGCTGATGAGCCCGAGGGGCCGCCCTCTCACCCAGAACCGGGTGCGCGAAATCGCAGCGGGCGAGGGCGTGGTGATCGTCTGTGGCCGTTTCGAAGGGGTGGACCAGCGGGTCATCGAGGCTCGGAACCTCGAGGAAGTCTCGATCGGTGACTATATCCTCTCCGGCGGCGAACCGGCGGCGCTGACGCTGCTGGATGCGGTGGTGCGCATTCTGCCGGGCGTGATGGGCAATGACCTGTCCGGGCTGCATGAAAGCTTCGAAAGCGGATTGCTGGAACATCCGCATTATACCCGTCCGCAGGTTTTCGAGGACCGTGAAATCCCGGCTGTTCTCACCTCCGGCAATCACGCCGCCATCGAAGCCTGGCGGCAGGAGCAGGCGCTGAAACTGACGCAGGAGCGCCGCCCGGATCTTCTTCCTCAGCCGGTGAAAAAGTAATAGAGCGTCAGCGCAATGCCCACCGCGATGACGACCAGCCGCATGGCCGTCTGCGGCACCCGCCGTGCCATCCATACCCCGGCATAACCGCCCAGCGCCACGGCGGGCAGCATGATCAGCGCCTGCATCCAGGCGACAACCCCGCCGCCGACGAAAATCAGGATGGCGATGGCGGCAATCACGATGGCCAGCAGGTTTTTCAGGGCGTTGAGGTGGTGGTAGCTTCCCCCCGCGGCCAGCCCCAGCACGGCCAGCATCATGATGCCCATACCCGCGCCGAAGAAGCCGCCATAAATCGCCGTGACAAACTGGCCGAGAATGCCCTTGGGCGTGATGACGGGATGTTCCGTACTCGCCTTCGGTTTCAGCAGTGGCCCCAGGGTGAAGAGCGTGGTGGCGCCCGCAAGCAGCCAGGGAACGAGCGCCCGGAAGGATGGATTGTCCAGCGCCAGCAGCGTCAGCGCCCCCATGGCCCCACCCATGACGGAAACCACCACCAGCACCATGGCGCTTCTCCAGGAACGGCGGATTTCCTGCGCATAGGCGAGTGTGGAGGTGATATACCCCGGAAACTGGACAATGGATGAGGTGGCATTGGCTGAAATCGGCGGCAGACCGGCAAGCGTCAGCGCTCCAAAGGTCAGGAAGGTTCCGCCCCCTGCCACCGCATTGATGGCGCCCGATAGAAATCCTGCGAGCAAAAGCAGTGCAATCATGCTGATGGTCATGCGCTCCTCCCAAAGCTGATCTTTGATTAGAGCATTTCCAGGAAAAGTGGTAACCGGTTTTCCGTCCGGAAATGCGTAAAAACAAATAGCTAGATAAGGAAGACACGACCGGCAAGGGCTGAAATTTTCGCCTTTTCCCGGATTCACGCGGGCAGCGGGGTGACAAGTGCCGCGATCTGGTGTAAAGGCGCGCTCGGATATGGGCCTTGGCCCGTCTACCACCAAGAAAGACAGGATTACCGCTCCCGCCGCAAGGCGTATCCTCGCAAGGCATGGCCCAAGCAGGAAAGGGTGAGCGCTCTGGCTGTTGAGAAGAACTCGAAAGGTTAGACCAATGAATATCATTCAGCAGCTGGAAGCCGAACAGGCCGCCAAGATTGCCGCCAAGCGCACCCTGCCGGAATTTTCCCCGGGTGACACGCTGCGCGTCAACGTCAAGGTGACCGAAGGTAACCGTACCCGCGTTCAGGCCTATGAAGGCGTTTGCATTGCCCGCTCCGGCGGCGGCATCAACGAAAGCTTCACCGTTCGCAAGATTTCCTACGGCGAAGGCGTCGAGCGCGTATTCCCGATCTTCTCTCCGCTGGTTGAAAGCGTTGAAGTGATCCGCCGTGGTAAGGTTCGCCGCGCCAAGCTCTACTACCTGCGCGACCGTCGCGGCAAGTCTGCCCGTATCGTTGAAAACACCGGCACCCGCGCGCGTAAGCTCAATGAAGCCGAGCGTGCTGCCGTTGCCGAGGAAAAGGCACGTCTGGAAGCCGAAAAGGTTGCAGCAGCACAGGCTCTGGCCGCCGAAAAGGCCGCAGCCGAGGCAGCAGCAGCCGCTGAGACCTCTGCGGAATAATATCCGCTCCCTGCCATGGCGGGGATGTCTGATAGAAAGTTTGAAAAGGCGGCCTCCGGGCCGCCTTTTTGCTTGGACAGGGTGCGGTGTATCGTCGGCTCCACTTGTCCCGGAAATGCTCTAACTCTTTGTTTGTACGCATTTCCGGACGGGAAACCGGCTTCCACTTTTCTCGGGACAATGCTCTATTGGCGTGCGACCAGACGCAGAACGGGGCTCGTTTGCTGGATCAGGCCCTCGGCAATAACCTGGTTTCTACCGGCATGCTTGGCATCATACAAATAGCTGTCGGCTCGCCGCATGGCCTGCAACAGGCCATCGGCTTCCGGCTCGATGACCGCAACGCCGAAACTTGCCGTAATGCGCCGGTCGGCAGGCTGGCGGTTCCATCGCTGCGCGGCCAGTGCAGTGCGCAATGCATTGGCATGGGTCGTCGCGATCTCCGAGGTGGCATCTGGTAACAAGGCCAGGAACTCCTCCCCGCCAAAGCGGGCAATGATTGTGCCGGCTGGCATGGTTGCCTGCATCAACAGGGAAAAGCCCTTCAACACTTCGTCGCCGGCGGCATGGCCAAAATTGTCATTGACCTCCTTGAAATGGTCGATGTCGCCCAGCACCACGGCGCCAGCCACGTGTCTGCCTCCCGTCAGATCCGTGAGTGCCTGCTCAAAGCCGCGGCGGTTGAGCAGGCTGGTGAGCGGGTCCTGTTGGGCAATTCGCTGATATCGCGCCACGGTATCGGCGATCAACACGCCCAGAATGGACATGCCATACAGGAAGGCGAGGACGCTCGCTCCCAGTTCCATGTAGACGAGATAAGGAGAGGCCAGAAACGTGTCGAGGGTCAGGATATAACTGGTGGTGAAGAGGAAACTCAGCCTCAGCAGCGTTTCCACGATGATCAGGCAGAGTATTGCGGCCAGCAATCTGTCGGTCCAGCGCCGAATATGGAGCAGGCCCGTTAGCAGCGGCAGAACCAGCAACAGGCAGATCGTGGAATCGCTCAGGAACAGTTCCATCCGCGCATCGTGATGCAGCAGAATGGCCGCCGTACACAGGGCAAAGCCGAGAAGGGCGATTGCTGCGCGAACAAACCGGCCCCGCGGCCTGCCGATTCTCACCAGAAAGGCATCCCCGTGCAGCCAGAAGGAGGTGAGAAAGAAGGCATTGGAGACGATGGCCTGCACCTGGAAGGGCAGGCGTTCAAGGGCTGCCGGGGTAACGAAACCAGCTGCGCCGCACAGGAAGGCCAGCCCCCAGGTCACGCCGGATGTGCCGCTCCATCGGCTGGCGCTCAGAAAGATAATGCCGAAAACACCCATGAAAAAGGGAAGGAGGAAGGCGAATGCATCGCTCATGGCTGCCCCTCGTGTTCCGGGCAGTGCTCTGCCTTGACGGCAGGGCCCGTCTGACCGTGGTGTCTAGGCATGTCTTCGATCATCAATTTCCCGCGCGTTGATGCAGGTTTGGCTGGACATTTTCCGCAGCGGCAGCACGCCTGTCGGTCCGCCCGGACCGACATCTGCGATAGCTGTGTTTTAGGATGTCTTTATTAACAAACCTTCGTCAGGCCGGCACATGCGGCGGAAAACGGGCGCTGGCTTGTAGAGGGCACGGGCCGAAACATTTCTTAAAAAAGCCGCGGCGGTTCAGCCGCCTTGCCATTGCTTGATCGCGTCTATCGGCCAGACCAGCATCAGAACGTTCAATGTGAGATTGTCCCGGATGAGCAGGCCGGTCAGAATTTCAAAAAACAGGGCTATGGTTATGGTGAGCCAGACCGGCGCCCGGGCGGCGAAGAAAAAGCCGGCAACCATGGAAACCGTGTCCATGCTGGAATTCAGAATGCTGTCGCCCGCATAGCCGACGGCCATGGTGGTGGCGCGGTAGCGGTTGATGATGAGGGGCGAGTTCTCGAGAAGCTCCCAGGCCGCCTCGATCAAGACGGCGAGTGTCAGGCGCGGGGCGAGGCGCGCCCGTCTGAGAACAGCCCAGCCCAGCGCATAGAACAGGAAGCCGTGAATGATGTGAGACGGCGTGTACCAATCCGCGATGTGCTGCGAATTTCCGGCGCTGTTAACGGCGGGCTCGAAGAGTTTCACCGTGCCACAGGTGCAGATCCACACCCGGCCCATCATGGCTTCACCGGCAATCTGCGCCAGCAGCAACAGGGCAGCGATTGTCAGCCAGAATCGGGTACTATTGCGGGCCTCGGCGCTCATGGTCAGTGGAAGTCCGGGCCAGGTTTTGGCTGCTCGCCGACCTGATGCCTCATCACCAGCGGCATCTGCGCCAGCGTGAAGAGGATCGTGATGGGCATGGTGCCCCAGACCTTGAAATTCACCCAGACCGCATCGGAAAAATTGCGCCAGACCGCTTCGTTCAGAACGGCCAGAAACAGGAAGAACAGGCCCCAGCGCAGGGTGAGCTTGCGCCAGCCTTCGTCATCCAGATGGAAGGCGCTGTTAAACACATAGCCGAGCAGCGATTTGCCGAAGAGGAGCCCTCCCAGCAGCACAACGCCGAACAGCGTGTTGACGATGGTCGGCTTCATCTTGATGAAGGTATCGTCATGCAGCCAGAGCGAGAGCGAACCGAACACCAGCACCACGACGCCGGACACGAAGGGCATCAGTGGCAGGTGCTTGAAGACGATGCGGGAGATGATCAGCGCCACGACGGTGGCGATCATGAACAGGGCCGTGGCAATCAGGATCGGGCTGCCGATGCGCGCCAGCACTGGAAAGGTCTGCGCCAGCCATTCGCCGCGCAGATTGCCGAAGAAGAACACCAGGAGCGGGCCAAGCTCCAGCGCCAGTTTCAGCAAGGGATGGTGCTGTTCTGCGGTGTTCGGGGCAGGAGCCTGATGATGATCGTTCATGCCGTTCTTCTCTTTTTACGTCCTGGCAATAGGGTTCGCTTATACCAAGGGGCATTGAAAATGGCAGTTGGTATTGCCTTTTCGAATATCTCAAGCCACTGACGCAATTGAGATATTCGAAATCTTCTCAAGGCGAGGATGCGTTAGCATCTTCGAGCCTTGGTATTATGTGGTTTTACGAGCCTATCCCGGCAATGGCGCGGGCAAAATCTTCCGCCTCGAAGGGCTCGAGATCCTCCACCCCTTCGCCGACGCCGATGAAATAGACCGGCAATTTGTGCTTGGCGGCAATCGCCACCAGAATGCCGCCGCGCGCGGTGCCGTCGAGCTTGGTCATCACCAGCCCGTTCACACCTGCGACATTGCGGAAAATCTCCACCTGCTGCAGGGCGTTCTGGCCTGTCGTGGCATCCAGCGTCTGCAACACGGTATGCGGCGCATCGGGATCGAGCTTGCCGAGTACGCGGACGATCTTTTCCAGTTCGGCCATCAGCTCGGTCTTGTTCTGCAAACGGCCTGCGGTGTCGATGATCAGCACATCGGATTTTTCCGCCTTGGCCTTTTCGAATGCATCATAGGCAAGTCCCGCCGCATCGGCGCCCAGCTTGGTGCCGATAAAGGTGGAGCCGGTGCGGTCCGCCCAGATCTTCAACTGCTCGATGGCTGCGGCGCGGAAGGTATCGCCCGCCGCCAGCATGACCTTGAGGCCCGCGCCGGACAGTTTGGCGGCCAGCTTGCCGATGGTCGTGGTCTTGCCGGTGCCGTTGACGCCGACCACCAGAATGACATGCGGCTTGTGATTGAGATCGAGCGCCAGCGGCTTGGCGACAGGTGCCAGCACCTTGGTGATTTCCGCCGCCATGATGCGGGTGACATCCTCGCCCGTCACATCCTTGCCGTAGCGTTCGGAAGACAGGGCGCCCGTGACGCGCATGGCGGTTTCCACGCCGAGATCGGCCTGGATCAGCAGGTCTTCCAGCTCTTCCAGCGTCTCCTCGTCCAGCTTGCGCTTGGTGAAAAGCGCTGCAATCTGGCCGGAAAGCTGCGAGGAGGTCCGCAGCAGACCCGCCTTGAGGCGCTGGAACCAGCTGAGCTTCGGGGCGGGCGCGGCCTCTTCCTCCACCGGCGCGAATTGGGCGGACGTGGCGAAGCCCTTGGGCAGGGCAATCTCGCCGGAAAGCGGGGCCAGCGGGTTGGGTTCTGCGGGTTCGACGGTGGTGTCTTCCGCCGCCGCCTCTTCCTCTGCTTCCGCCTCCTCCCCTTCCGCTTCCTCGGCTTCTGCCTCCAAAAGCGCCAGCGGCACCATGCTCAGGTCTTCCGCCGTCAGCTCTTCGGCGCTTTCCTCTTGCTGCTCCAGATCATCGGCGGGGCCGCCTGCGGTGTCCATTTCCTCGGCTAAAACCGGGTCTTCAACGAGGGGCAGGTCTTCCACACGCTCATGCGGCTCGCTTTCGGCGGCAATTGCGGCCTGTTCTTCAGGCGTCAACGCGGTCTCAGCCGGTTGAGGATCCCCGGCGGGCTTGTCCTTGCCGAAGGTGAAGACTTTCTTGATGAAACCGAGCGCCATGCTTGTTCTTCTCTTGCTTCTATTTTGTCGCATGCACGTTATCGTTTAATTGAGACCAGTTAAACGCGACATGCTTTATACCAAGGCTCGAAGATGCGTCAGCCTCCTCGCCTTGAAGAGATTTCGAATATCTCAAATGCATCGGGGGCTTGAGATATTCGAAAAGGGAATACGATGAGTCATCTTCAATGACTCTTCGTATTAGACGGCCTGAACTGCCGGCTCAAAGGTCAGATGCCTGCCATTGTGACCGGCAATCTCCACCTCGACAAGCGTGCCAGGGGAAAGGCCGGGGGCGGCAACCAGCGTAAAGTCTTCCGTATGGGCCATTTCATTGCGCTCCACCAGCAGCTTTTGCCGTGTGCCGATCAGGCGGGCGAGATGGGCGGCATGAAGGCGTTCCGCCACGGCGCGAAGCTTGGCGGCACGGGCCTTGATGGTGGTGCGGTCCAGTTGCGGCATGCGGGCGGCGGGCGTGCCGGAGCGCGGGCTGTAAGGAAAGACATGCAGATGCGCAATGCCGATGGCCTCTGCCAGCCGGGCGGAATTCTCGGCCATCTCCTCGGTTTCCGTCGGAAAACCGGCGATCATGTCCGCGCCGAAGCTGATTTCGGGCCGCAGCCGCCGCACCTGTTCGGCAAAGGCCAGCGCATCGGCATGGGAATGGCGGCGTTTCATCCGCTTCAGGATCATGTCATCGCCATGCTGGAGCGACAGATGCAGATGCGGCATGAAGCGCGGCTCATCGCCGATCAGGTCGAAGAGGTGGTGATCCGCCTCGATGCTGTCGATGGAGGAAAGCCTGAGCCGCAGGATCTCCGGCACCTGTTTCAGCAGCGTCTTGGCCAGCAGCCCGAGGGTGGGCTGGCCGGGAAGATCGGCGCCGTAGCTGGTGGCGTCCACACCGGTCAGCACCACTTCGCGGTAGCCGTTTTCCGTGAGCCTGCGGGCCTGCTCCACCACCGCGCCCATGGGCACGGAACGGGAATTGCCACGCCCAAAGGGGATGATGCAGAAGGTGCAACGATGGTCGCAGCCGTTTTGCACCTGCAAAAAGCCGCGCACATGGCCATCGATATGGGAGACCATTTGCGGCGCGGTTTCCGTCACGCTCATGATGTCGTTGACGGCGATCTTCTCTTCCGCAGACACGCCGAAATCCGGCAGGGCGCGGTAATGTTCGGCCTTCAGCTTTTCCTCATTGCCCAGCACGGCATCCACTTCCGGCATGGTGGCAAAGCTTGCGGCATCGGTCTGGGCGGCGCAGCCGGTCACGATGATGCGGGCTTCAGGATTTTCCCGCCGGGCGCGGCGAATGGCCTGGCGCGCCTGCCGCACGGCTTCACCCGTCACGGCGCAGGTATTCACCAGAATGGCGCGTTCAAGCCCCGCCTTGGCGGCTTCGGCCTTCATCACTTCCGATTCATAGGTGTTGAGACGACAGCCGAAGGTGATGACGTCGATGGCGCTCACGGCAGGGCCGCTCCGCTTTCCGTTTCCGCGATCCGTTCCCATGCGCCGGTCATAGGATCGAGACGTCCGGCCCATTCCCACTCGGCGGGGCCGGTCATCACCACCTTGTTGTCGCGTTCGCGCCAGTCGATGGTCAGTGCGCCGCGATTGGGGCTGGAGGCGACCGTGATTTTAACCTTGCGGCCCGTGCGGCCGGTGCGTGCACCGGACACGGCAGCCGCGCAGGCGGCGGAGCCGCAGGCCAGCGTCAGCCCCGCGCCGCGTTCCCAGGTGCGGGTGGTCATGGCGCTGTCCGATGTCACATGCGCCAGCGTGATATTGGCCTTTTGCGGAAACATCGGATGGTTTTCCAGAAGCGGGCCGAAGCGTTCGAGGTCGAACGCCATCGGATCGCGGTCCACCCAGAAGACCGCATGCGGATTGCCCATGGACATGGCGGCGGGCGAATGCAGCACCGGCTGGTCGATCGGGCCGATCTGCAATTCGATGCGACTGGTATCGTGGAATTCTTCCGAAAGAGGAATGCGGTTCCACTCAAAGACCGGTTCACCCATATCGACGGAAATTGTGCCGTCGTCATGCTCCACGGCGTTCAGTATGCCGGCCAGCGTATGGAAGGTAAAAGCCTTGCGGCCCGTTTCGCTGGAAAGCGCCTGCACGACGCAGCGCGTGCCATTGCCGCAGGCCTGCGCCAGCGTGCCGTCGCAATTGATGATGTCGATATAGGCGTCTGTGGCCGAATGTTTCGGATCATGGATCGCCATGATCTGGTCGAAATGCGTGGCCGGATCGGCGGCCAGCGCAATGGCAGCCTCAGGCGTTACGCGGTCGGTGCGGCCACGCATGTCGACAACGAGGATCTTGTTGCCAAGCCCGTTCATCTTCGCGAAATCGACCATTGCACCCATGACGCTTACCTTATCCTTGTCATAGGCGGTATATGGCGGAACTTCGCGATAATTACCAGTGTGTCAGCGTGACTGCGTCATCAGGATCTTGACGGCGAAGATCGAAAACACGCCCGCGAAGGTCAGGTCGATGCCGCGCAGCACTTTCGGATTGGCCTGTAGCCAGGCCGAAAGCCTGTCTGCCGCCAGCACGATGGCCACCGTCACCGGCAGCGATACGACCATGAACCAGAAGCCGAGAAAAATCAGCTTGCCCGTGACATGCGGGTCGCCAGCGCTGACGAATTGGGGCAGGAAGGTCATGAAGAAGATGATGACCTTGGGATTGAGCAGATTGACCCAGATGCCGTTCAAAAACGCGGATTTGGCGCTGCCCTTTTCGCCGGTCTCAGCCTTGGCCACGAATTTCGAGCCCTTGCGCACCGCCTGAAAGGCAAGCCAGGCCAGATAGGCTGCCCCGCCACTCTTCAACACCATGAAGGCGGTGGGGGAGGCGACGATCAGCGCCGACACCCCGAAGGCCACCAGCAGCGTATGCACGGCAATGCCGAGATTGGTGCCAATGAGCACGGCAAGCCCGGCCAGACGCCCATCCCGCAAGGCGCGGCTGATGGACAGCGTCATATCCGGCCCCGGCGTTGCCGCCAGCAGAAAGGAGGCCGCGGAAAAGGCGAGAAGAGTGGCAAGGCTTGGCAGGAATTCCATCAGGCTCACGCGGGTTTGGCAGGAGAAGGTTGTTCATCCTGTAGGACCAAGGCTCGAAGATGCTGACGCATCCTCGCCTTGAAGGGATTTCGAATATCTCAAATGCGTCGGACGCTTGCGATATTCGAAAAGGGAACAGCAAGAGTCATTTTCAATGACCCTTGCTATAAGACCCGCGCGAGATCGGATCAAGCGGTTACTCCCGGCGCAACTGGGTTTCGCTGACGAAATCGATTCGGGTCTGGGGCGGGAAACCAAAGACTTTCTCGAAATCCTCGGCTCCGAGAACCTCGGCGGCCATTTCCAGCAGGAACTGATTCCGGGCATTGATGAAGGCAGCCGTCGGCGTGCCGCTGCCAGGCAATTCCTGCGCGACGAAGGCCAGAACAGACTCGCGCAGTTCCATCAGTTTTTCGTGTTTTTCCGGCTGGTCCGCGAGGACGAGCCTGGAATGTTCGGCAAAGTCGTCAGGCAGGTCGGGCATGGCTTCATCCTCCGCAAGGGGCAAGGCACCGCAAGCCTTGATCTTCGCTTTCCAGGCTGTGGTCCGCGTACCATAGGTGCCGTAAATAAAGGTGCTCGCCGCATAGCCGCCAGCGCCCTTGACGGTCAGTGGCGCTTTATCTGCTGTCTTGGTCGCATAGAGCACCTGATTGGCGATCTGATGGCAGACGCCGTTGACGCCATAGACCTGGATCGTGCCATTGGGCGGAGTATTGGTCAGCGAGCCCAGCTCGTTCACCTTTACAAGGCATTGTGCGATGGCGAGATCGCCATCCGCTGTCGCCAGAAGGCCGGTCGGGTGATCGTCGGTCGAACCGGTAGCGTGAAAATCACCCCAGCAATACCAGTAGTTCTGCCCGGCCGCGATCACGCTGTCGATGGTCGGCAGGGTCTGGCTGCGGTTATCATAGGTGGTAATCCAGGTATGATCCAGCGGATTGCCGTTGAAGAAGGCGGGATTGACCCAGGCATAGAAAGTGGTCATGAAAATCTCCTTTTGAGTGTGTTTAATAGATACACAATCAAAAGGAGATTCGGAAATGCCCATCTTTGGGATGAACCTGCCGGTTCAGCCCTTCAGATGCGCCCGGAAGGCATCGGCATGGTCGGGATGCCAGCGCGACAGCGGCGGACGGTTTTCGATGATGTCGCCCGCGGCCCAGGCAATGCGCTTTTCATCCGTGGCGCGATCCACGTCATTGTCGGGGCAGAGAATGTAGAAATCGCCGCGTTCGAGGCTTTCCAGCATGAAATCGACCGTCTGTTCCGGCGTCCAGGCGCCTTCCGGCTTTTCCGTGCGGCCATTGGCGGTCAGCCCCGTATAGACGAAGCCCGGAATCAGCAGATGGGCCGAGACATTGCAGTCCGCCGTGTTGCGCAATTCATGCTGGAGCGCCTCGGTGAAGACCTTCACACCGGCCTTGGCGACATTATAGGCCGGATCGCCGGGCGGGGTGGTGATGCCCTGCTTGGAGCCGGTATTGATGATGATGGCCGCCTCCTTGTGGGCAATCATGTCCGGCCCGAACACGCGGGTGCCATGGATGACGCCGAGCAGGTTGACGGCAAGCACATTGTCCCAGTTGACCTGCGGGCCGAAAATGCTGCTGCCCGGCTGAATGCCGGCATTGTTCATCAAAAGATGGACGCGACCGAAGCGCTGCATGACGGTGCGCTCCAGCGCCTGGATCTCGTCCAGCTTGCTGACATCGGTCTCGATGGCGACGATGTCGCTGTCCGGACTTTCGGAAAGGGCGGCGACCGTGCGGGCGGCTTCTGCGAGTTTGTCGCCGCCAAGATCGGCCAGAACCACACACATGCCGCGCTGTGCGAAGGCTTTCGCCGCAGCCAGGCCAATGCCGGAGGCGGCGCCGGTGATGACGGCAACCTTGCCCTTGGCGATCACGGAATGAAAGTCAGCCATGTCGTCTTCCTTCTGCTGTTGCGCGGGCTTCACCCCGCTTTTCCCTGATCTTCAGGCTTTATAGCAAGTCTCGAAGATGCTCACGCATCCTCGCCTTGAAAGAATTTCGAATATCTCAATTGCATCAGTGGCTTGAGATATTCGAAAAAGGAATACGAAGTGTCATCTTCAATGACCCTTCGTATTGCGCCACGATCAGACGATATGGAGCGCAAACGTCCCATGTCAAATTGTAACAATGCGTGAAGGGTGCGACATCAGGATGACGCCCGGCTTCTTTGCCGTAAAAGTGCCCGCAACCCTTGCAAGGCAGGCCATATTGGCTAAAAGCGAAACGGGCTTTGCAGATATTGTCCGGACCGCCTGACGCGGCCTATACGGATCATTTCTGCACAGCCAACCACGAGACCCGGTCGAGCGGTCTCTCAAGAACACGGACATTGAAGCCATGGCACTTCCGAAAGACGTCAAGAAGGTCGTTCTCGCCTATTCCGGCGGCCTTGATACCTCCATCATCCTGAAATGGCTCCAGACCGAGCTTGGCGCGGAAGTCGTGACCTTCACCGCCGATCTCGGCCAGGGCGAAGAGCTGGAGCCGGCCCGCAAGAAGGCCGAGATGCTGGGCATCAAGGAAATCTTCATCGAAGACGTGCGTGAGGAATTCGTGCGCGATTTCGTCTTCCCGATGTTCCGCGCCAATGCCGTCTATGAAGGCGTCTACCTGCTCGGCACCTCCATTGCCCGTCCGCTGATTTCCAAGCACCTGATCGAGATCGCGAAGAAGACCGGCGCCGACGCCATTGCGCATGGCGCGACCGGCAAGGGCAATGACCAGGTTCGTTTCGAAATGTCGGCCTATGCGCTGAACCCCGACATCAAGATCATTGCACCGTGGCGCGACTGGTCGTTCAAGAGCCGTACCGACCTCCTGAACTTCGCCGAACAGCATCAGATCCCGGTGGCGAAGGACAAGAAGGGCGAAGCTCCCTTCTCCGTCGACGCCAACCTGCTGCACTCCTCTTCCGAAGGCAAGGTTCTGGAAGATCCCTCGCAGGAAGCGCCGGAATATGTGCATATGCGCACCATTTCCCCGGAAGCGGCCCCCGACAAGGCAACGGTCATCAAGATCGGCTTTGAAAAGGGTGACGCCGTTTCCATCAATGGCGTGCGCATGAGCCCGGCGACGCTTCTGGCCGCGCTCAACGATTATGGCCGCGACAACGGCATTGGCCGTCTCGACCTCGTCGAAAACCGTTTCGTCGGTATGAAGAGCCGCGGCGTTTACGAAACCCCCGGCGGCACCATCCTGCTTGCCGCGCACCGCGCCATCGAATCGATCACGCTGGACCGGGGTGCAGCCCACCTCAAGGATGAGCTGATGCCGCGCTATGCGGAACTCATCTATTACGGTTTCTGGTTCTCGCCGGAGCGTGAAATGCTGCAGGCCCTGATCGACAAGAGCCAGGAGCATGTGGAAGGCGAAGTGACGCTGAAGCTCTACAAGGGCAATGTCATGGTCATTGGCCGCGAATCGCCGAAGTCGCTCTATTCCGACACGCTGGTCACCTTCGAGGACGACCAGGGCGCTTACGACCAGAAGGATGCCGCAGGCTTCATCAAGCTGAATGCGCTGCGCCTGCGCACGCTGGCCAAGCGCAATCTCGGCAAGTAATTGATTTTAAATGAATAACCGCCGCCGGAAAACCGGCGGCGGTTTTTTAATCTGCTCTTGCCCAGGCGCGGCGGAAGCCGAAAAAGGCGGCGACCGCCATGATCTCCATGGCCGGAATGATGATGCCGAAGGCCGTCAGCGGATCATGCATCAGGGAGGCGGCGACACCGCCGAGAAAGCCGCAACCCATCTGCACGAAACCGAGCAGGGCCGAGGCCGAACCTGCGAGCCTCGGATGCGGGGTCAATCCTGCCGTGGTGATGTCCGGAATGATGAAGGCCATGCCGAAGGAGCAGATGCCGACCGGCAGCATGATGGAGATATAGGTGGGGGTGAGAAGATGGGTGGAGAGAAAGATCATCACGCCGCCGATCCCGGCCAGCACGAGGCCGAATTTCAGGGCATCGCCGGGCATCAGCCGTTTTGAGACCATGCGCAGCGCCACCGAACCGGCGAAATAGGAGCCCGTCTGCATCAGCATGCCGATGCCGAATTGAGCGGGCGTCAATCCTACGGTCTTGATCAGCACGAAGGGCAGCATGGTCGACTGGGCATAGAGTGCCCCGACATTGCCGCCCAGCACAAGCGCCGCGAAGAACACGCGCGGATCGCGGATTAGCGTCGCATAGGCGCCGATGAGCCGGGTGGGCCGGATCAGCGCCCGGTCGGGGAGGGTGGTTTCCCGCATCAGGGCCGCCACGACCAGAAAGCTCAGGATGCCGAAGCCGACCATCAGGAAAAACACCGACTGCCAGCCGAAGGCGACCAGCGCCAGCCCGCCGACGGTCGGCCCCATGGCGGGGCCGACGGCCAGCATGATGCCGATCATGTTGAGAATGCGGGCGGCTTCTCCCCCTGCGAACTGATCGCGCACGATGGCGCGGGAGACGGTTACGCCCACCGAGGCGCCAATGCCCTGGATGAGACGGCCTGCCAGCAGGAGTTCGACACTCGGCGCAAAGGCGGCAATCAGGCTGCCCAGCGTATAGATCAGCAAAAAGCCGAGCGTGGCGCTTCGCCTGCCGAAGGCATCTGAACACGGTCCGGATAGGAGCTGGGCACAGGCAAAACCGGCAAAATAGAGAGAAAGCGACAGCTTGATCGCCGCATCCGTGGTGGCGAAGGCGTGAACCAGCTCCGGCATGGCGGGCGTATAGATCGCCATGGAAAGCGGGCCGATCATGGTCAGCATGGCACCCAGCAGGGAGGTGCGTCCTTCGGTCATACGGGCAGGGGACATGGAAGCGCTGTCTTTATCGTGAATGTCTGGGCCTCTGGTTAAGCCAGACAAGGATCCAAGAAAACAGCAAAGTGATGAACCCTGTGCCTTTGGCCTTGAAAACCGGAGGGTGACAATTCCGGAAATCATCGCCTATATCTTCATCAGACACAGACAAGGAATGGTTGCCATGACATCCAGCAGAAACGCTTTCGCCATCGTCACCGAATGGACCGGGCCGCATGGCCTGCCGAATTTCACCGCGCTGGACGATGCCGATTTCCCGCCCGCGTTTGAGAGGGCGCTGGCCGAGCATGAGGCGGAGATCGAGGCAATCGCCCATAACCCCGACGCCCCGAGCTTCGACAACACCATCACCGCGCTGGAAATTGCCGGTGATGGATTGTCGCGCGTTTCCGCCCTGTTCTGGAACAAGGCTGGTGCCGATACCAATGAGACGATCCAGGCGCTGGAGCGCGAGATGGCGCCGAAAATGTCGCGCCATTACTCGAAGATCAGCATGAATCCGGCGCTCTTCGCCCGGGTCGATGCACTGTGGGAGACGCGCGACACGCTCGGCCTTTCGCTGGAACAGACCCGCGTCCTGGAACGCCATTGGAAGGGCTTCGTGAAGTCCGGTGCCAAGCTCGCTCAGGATCAGCAGCAGCGTCTGGCAGCGATCAACGAGCGGCTGGCGAGCCTCGGCGCCACTTTCGGCCAGAACGTGCTGGCGGATGAAAAGACCTGGGCGCTTTATCTTTCGACGGAAGACGAGCTTGCCGGGCTTCCCGGCTTTCTGCGCGATGCCATGCTGGCGGCTGCCGAAGCGCGGGGCGAAAAGGGCAAATACGCCGTGACGCTCTCCCGCTCGATCATCGAGCCTTTCCTGACCTTCTCCGAACGCCGCGACCTGCGCGAAACTGCCTTCAAGGCCTGGGTGGCGCGGGGTGAAAATGGCGGCGAGACCGACAACCGCGCTATCGTCAAGGAAACGCTGACGCTGCGTACGGAAAAGGCCAGGCTGCTCGGTTACCCCACCTATGCCGCTTATAAGCTGGATGACACCATGGCCAAGACCCCGGAGGCCGTGAACGGCTTGCTGATGCAGGTCTGGGACAAGGCTGTGGTACAGGCGCGGCGCGAGGAGGAGGATCTGGGCAGGTTGATCGCCGCCGAGGGCAAGAACCACGCGGTCGCGCCCTGGGACTGGCGTTTCTACGCGGAGAAAGTTCGCGCCGAGCGCTTCAGCTTCTCCGAAGCCGAGCTCAAGCCCTATCTGCAACTGGAAAAGATCATCGATGCCTGTTTTGCCGTGGCGGGCAAGCTGTTCGGTATTACGGCGGTGCCGCTCACGGATGTGAAGGGCTATCACCCGGATGTGCGCGTGTTCGAAATCCGCGAGGCCAACGGCGCACTGAAAGCGCTGTTCCTCGGCGATTATTTCGCCCGCGCCTCCAAGCGGTCCGGTGCGTGGATGAGTTCTTTCCAGTCGCAGCACAAGCTGCCCTTGAAGAACGGCGCGCATGGCGAATTGCCGATCATCTATAATGTCTGCAATTTCGCCAAGCCCGCCGAAGGCAAACCTGCGCTGTTGTCGCTGGATGACGCCCGCACTCTCTTCCATGAATTCGGCCATGCCCTGCACGGCATGTTGTCGGATGTGACCTATCCTTCGGTGTCCGGCACCGGTGTGTCCCGGGATTTCGTGGAACTGCCCTCGCAGCTTTACGAACATTGGCTGACGGTGCCGGAGATCCTTAAAACCTATGCCGTGCATGTGGAAACCGGCGAGCCCATGCCGCAGGCGCTGCTCGACAAGGTTCTGGCCGCCCAGACCTTCAATGCCGGGTTCAACACGGTGGAATTCACCTCCTCGGCGCTGGTGGATATGGCATTCCACACCCGCGACAGCGTGGAAGACCCGATGGCCGTGCAGGCCGAGGTGCTGGAGAAGATCGGCATGCCGTCTTCCATCGTCATGCGCCACGCCACCCCGCATTTCCAGCATGTGTTTTCCGGTGAAGGCTATTCGGCGGGCTATTACTCCTACATGTGGTCGGAAGTGCTGGACGCCGATGCCTTCGCCGCCTTCGAGGAAACCGGCAATGCTTTCGATGCGGCCACCGCGAAAAAGCTGAAGGACAATGTCTATGCCATCGGCGGTGCTGTGGACCCGGAAGAAACCTACAAGGCCTTCCGTGGACGCCTGCCAAGCCCGGAGGCGATGCTGAAGAAGCGCGGGCTGGCGGCCTGAGGACAAATCGACATTCAGGCTTGAGCGGGCTGCAAACGACAATTTTCTGCGCTTACCTAGGCTCATCTAGCTGAAGAAGTGCGGGCTGGCGGTCTGAGCCCATCATGAAATCTTGATAAAACTGTCATGGCGCGGTGACGCGCCTGACATCTGGCCTTGCTTCTCCTTGAGCGCGCCGGTTTGTGGCGCGTCCTGCCTTTCAAGGAGAACCTCATGTCTCTTTTCACGCGCCGTTCCTTCCTGCTGAGCACCGGGGCTGCCGGTCTGGCCGCAGGCTCGTCCCTGCCACTGCCCTTTTACGCCCGGGCTGCGGATCGTCCGGTCTTTACCCATGGCGTGCAGTCCGGTGATGTCGATACGTCGTCGGGGATGATCTGGACCCGTGTCGATCGTCCCGCGCGGATCATGATGGAATATTCCACCACCGAAAGCTTCGCCAATCCGGTTCGCCTCTCGGCGCTCAACGCATTGCCCGATAGCGACCTGACCGTGAAGCGGCTCTTGACCGATCTTCCGTCCGATCAGGATATTTTCTATCGTTTCACCGCAGCCGATCTGACGAACATCAATTCCGTTTCCGAGCCGATCACCGGCCGCTTTCGCACGGCGCCGTCTTCGCGCCGGACTGTCCGTTTTGCCTGGTCGGGCGATACCTGCGGCCAGGGCTGGGGCATCGATGAAACCGGCATGAAGACCTATGCCACCATTGCCCGTCATCAACCGGATTTCTTCCTGCATTCCGGCGACACCATCTATGCCGATAGCCCGATCACCGAAGAGGTGGACCTGAAGGACGGCACGAAGTGGAAAAATGTCATCATCGTCGATGAAAAGCGAAAAGTGGCCGAAACGCTGGACGAATACCGCGCCCAGTGGAAATACAACATGCTGGATACGCATGTACGGGAGCTTTCCGCGGCCTGTCCCACCTTCTACCAGTGGGACGATCATGAGGTGACGAACAACTGGTCCTCGGGCAAGAATCTGATGGCCGACAAGCGCTATACGGAAAAATCCATTGCGCTGCTTTCGGCCCGCGCCGGACGCGCCTTTCATGAAATGACCCCGATCCGCTACACGCCCGCCGAACCGGGCCGCGTTTACCGCAAGATCGCCTATGGCCCGCTGGTCGATGTGTTCTTCCTCGACATGCGCAGCTATCGCGGCTCCAATCATGACGGGATGGAAACGGTTGAGACGCCGGAATCGCGCATTCTCGGCGAGCAGCAGGTGGCCTGGCTGAAGCGGGAACTGACCAATTCCAGGGCGACCTGGAAGATCATCGCCGCAGACATGCCGCTCAGCCTCGTGGTCTGGGATGATTATATGAACCGCAAGGGCACCGAGGCCGTGGCCCAGAGCGACAATGGCGCCCCCCGGGGCCGCGAGCTGGAAATTGCCGAACTGCTGCGGCACATGAAGACCACCGGCATCCGCAACACCGTGTGGCTGACGGCGGATGTGCATTACACCGCCGCCCATTACTATAATCCCAACAAGGCAGCCTTCCAGGATTTCGAGCCCTTCTGGGAATTCGTCTCCGGCCCGCTGCATGCCGGCACCTATGGCCCGAACGATCTGGACATGACCTTCGGCCCGGAACTGAAGTTCATCAAGGCGCCAAGCGCCGAGCAGGGCCAGAACCTGCCGCCCTCTGCCGGCTTGCAGTTCTTCGGCCTCGTCGATGTCGATGGCCAGAGCGAACAGTTGACGGTGCGGCTGATGGATCGCGACGATAACGAGCTTTACAAGGTCACGCTCGATCCCGTGCGCGCGGCCTGATGTTCGTCTATGCGAAGGGCGCACAGCGGCATCGCTGCTTTGCCCCTTTCGCATTTGCAAAAAACAAGCTATGGAGCGCGCCAAAGAAACAGGCGTGCTCCTTTGTCGTATGATGGCTTGCGCGCCAGAACCTCAGAGATTTTGCTATGAACCTTCGCAACATCGCGATCATCGCGCACGTTGACCATGGAAAAACGACACTCGTCGATGAACTGCTGAAGCAATCCGGTGCGTTTCGCGACAACCAGCGCGTTGCCGAACGCGTGATGGACAGCAACGACATCGAAAAAGAGCGCGGCATCACCATTCTCGCCAAGGCGACCTCCATCGAGTGGAAGGATACCCGCATCAACATCGTCGACACGCCCGGCCACGCCGATTTCGGCGGTGAAGTCGAGCGTATCCTCTCCATGGTGGATGGCGCCATCGTTCTGGTCGATGCCGCCGAAGGCCCGATGCCGCAGACCAAGTTCGTGGTTGGCAAGGCGCTGAAGGTGGGTCTTCGCCCGATCGTTGCCATCAACAAGATCGACCGCCCGGATGCCCGCGCCGATGAAGTGGTCAATGAGGTCTTCGACCTCTTCGCCAATCTCGACGCCACCGACGAGCAGCTTGATTTCCCGATCCTTTACGGTTCCGGCCGCGCCGGCTGGATGAACCACAATCCGGAAGGCCCGACCGATCAGGGTCTGGCGCCGCTGCTCGACCTCGTCGTCAAGCATGTTCCGGCACCCTCCGTGGAAGAAGGCCCGTTCCGGATGATCGGCACGATCCTGGAAGCCAACAACTTCCTGGGCCGCATCATCACCGGCCGTATCGCCTCCGGCTCGATCAAGCCGAACCAGGCGGTGAAGGTGCTCGGCCAGGACGGCAACCTGATCGAACAGGGCCGTATTTCCAAGATCCTCGCCTTCCGGGGCATCGAGCGCCAGCCGATCGAAGAGGCGCAGGCCGGTGACATCGTGGCGATTGCCGGTCTGTCCAAGGGCACGGTTGCCGACACCTTCTGCGATCCGGCCGTGACCGAAGCGATGACCGCGCAGCCCATCGACCCGCCGACGGTCACCATGTCCTTCATCGTCAATGACAGCCCGCTGGCCGGCACCGAAGGCGACAAGGTGACGAGCCGCGTCATCCGCGACCGTCTGTTCAAGGAAGCCGAAGGCAATGTCGCCCTCAAGATCGAGGAAAGCGAAGACAAGGATTCCTTCTACGTTTCCGGTCGCGGCGAATTGCAGCTGGCGGTTCTGATCGAAAACATGCGCCGTGAAGGCTTCGAGCTGGCGGTGTCGCGTCCGCGCGTCGTGATGCACAAGGATGAAAGCGGCCAGCTTCTTGAGCCGATCGAGGAAGTCGTCATCGACGTCGATGAAGAACATTCCGGTGTCGTGGTGCAGAAGATGTCCGAGCGCAAGGCTGAGATGGTCGAACTGCGCCCCTCCGGCGGCAACCGCGTGCGCCTGCGTTTCTATGCGCCGACCCGTGGCCTCATCGGCTACCAGTCCGAACTGCTGACGGATACGCGCGGCACCGCCGTCATGAACCGCCTGTTCCACGAATACCAGCCCTACAAGGGTGAGATCGGTGGCCGTGTGAACGGCGTTCTTCTCTCCAACGAATCGGGTGAGGCCGTGGCCTATGCCCTCTTCAACCTCGAAGATCGCGGTCCGATGATCATCGAGCCGGGTGAGAAGGTCTATGAAGGCATGATCATCGGCATTCACTCCCGAGACAACGATCTGGACGTGAACGTGCTGAAGGGCAAGAAGCTCACCAACATCCGCGCCGCTGGCAAGGATGATGCCGTGAAGCTCACCCCTCCGGTGAAGTTCACGCTGGAGCGGGCGCTCTCCTGGATCCAGGACGACGAACTGGTGGAAGTGACGCCGAAGTCCATCCGCCTGCGCAAGCTCTATCTGGACCCGAACGACCGCAAGCGGTTCGAAAAGGCGCGGGCTGCCCAGGGCTGATCGGCTCACAAACCCTTTGATGGAAGGCGTCGCTCCGGCTGGAGCGGCGCCTTTTTCTTTCCGGGGTTTTATTGGTCCTGCTCTTGCCCGAATGCTTAAGAAAGAGTTAAGCTTCTGAGCAGTGGGGCTGAGAAAGCCGCGTCACCCGCCGCAGAAGGGCATATGCTGCGAGGGGGCGATCCGGTGGAGCAGAGTGGCGTTATGACGACGGTATCGATCGATGTCCGACCGGCTGATCCGGAAGATGCGCGGGCGCTCTCCGAAGCGCACAGAGCGGCCTGGACCCATGCCTATGCGGGTCTCATTCCCTACAAGGCGCTGACGCGCATGGTGGAGCGGCGCGGGGAGGCCTGGTGGCGCAAGGCGACCCACGGCCCGGCCACCGTGCTGCTGGCCGATGTCGGCGGGGTGGTGGCCGGTTACGCCACTGTCGGGCTCAATCGCGCCCGGGGCCTTCCGCAGGAAGGCGAGATCTACGAAATCTACATGCGGCCGGAATATCAGGGTGTGGGCTTGGGCTATGCGCTGTTCCATGAAAGCCGCAAATTGCTGAAGCGACTGGGCTGCAAGGGCCTCGTGGTCTGGTGTCTTGAAGACTGCACCAATTCCGTGAACTTCTTCCGCTCCAATGGCGGGCGTGACATGGTGGAAGGCATGGAGGATTTCGATGCCGTGCGCCTGAAGAAGCTCGGTTTCATCTGGCCCTGAGAGCGGCTGTCTCAAAACGATCCATATCTCGTTTGCGCCGCGCCGCTTTTCACCGGTGCCATCGGCCAATCTTGCGCCTTTGAATTAAAGCTTTGTTGCGTTGCGTGTCGAAACCCTTTACCAAACTCGGCATTTCAATCGTCCTAGGGGATAGACATGCGTATTGATGCGATCTCGATCGGCAAAAACCCGCCGGAAGATATCAATGTCATCGTGGAAGTGCCGGTCGGCGGCCAGCCGATCAAGTATGAGATGGACAAGGATGCAGGCACGCTGATCGTCGACCGCTTCCTGTACACGCCCATGACCTATCCGGGCAATTACGGCTTCGTGCCGCACACGCTGTGTGAAGATGGCGATCCGCTCGACGTTCTCATCTGCAACACCCGCCCGCTGGTGCCGGGCTGCGTCATCAATGTCCGCCCCATCGGCGTGATGCTGATGGAAGACGATGGCGGCAAGGATGAGAAGATCCTGGCAGTGCCGGTGCCGAAGCTGACGCGCCGCTACGACAAGATCAGCAATTACACCGATCTGCCGGAAATCACCCTGAAGCAGATCACCCACTTCTTCGAGCACTACAAGGATCTCGAGCCCGGCAAATGGGTGAAGATCGGCGGCTGGCAGGATGTGGACGTTGCCAAGCAGCTGATCCTCGAATCCATCGAGCGCGCCAAGAAGGCCTGATTTTCAGCCTTTTGATGTTCAAACGCACAATCCTCCGGGTCGCCGTCAATCCGGAGGATTTTTTGTCTTAAAGCCCGTTGCGGCTTATCAGCCTCATGCAACGCGCTTTACCTTCTTCTTTTAACGCATGTCGTTCTCGCAAAACCGCTGCACACTTTTGCGCGACATGCTCTAGCATGTCGCTGCTACTCAACGCGCATGGACGCTTGAAACCGCGATAGGCTTTGAGGTTTACCGCAGCAGAAGCGGGGCGATGCTCGTCCACATCAGCTGGCGGAGGAAGAAGATGATCAGCAGCAGCACGATGGGCGAAATGTCGATGCCGCCGAGATCCGGCAGAACGCGACGAATGGGGCGCAGCACCGGTTCCGTCACATTATAGAGGAACACGCCGATCTGGTTGACGAAGCGGTTGCTGGAATTGATGACGTTGAAGGCATAGAGCCAGGAGAAAATCGCGCTGGCAATCAGGATCCAGGTATAGAGGTTCAGCGCCAGATCGATCGTCTGCAACAGGGCAAGCATGTTTCTCTCCAATTTCCGAGTTGACAGACATGTAGACATTGGGGCCTAAACGGGCAAGGGCCGCATTATCTGCAATTCTGCGTCATGTTTAACGCGGCCTCTCCTGCTTGCCGCCGTGTCGGGTGTGAGCCCGGACTTCTGCTGCGTAAAGTGGAAACCGGCTTACTGGCCGGGAATGCATAATACGGAGAGTCATTGAAAATGACACTTCGTATTCCCTTTTCGAATATCTCAAGCCCCTGATGCATTTGAGATATTCGAAATCCTTTCAAGGCGAGGAGGCTGACGCATCTTCGAGCCTTGGTATAAAAAGAGAATTGGATGGGTTTCGATGTCTCCGTGACCTGTTGAAACGCATCAAGCCCTGTCATGACGAGTTGAACCTGATGTCTTTGCCCCAAACCGGTGACCGTTTCGCTGCCTTCCGTCACCCGGCTTATACGAAATTCTTTCTCGCCCGCTTTCTGGCTGCCTTTGCGACGCAAATCGTCAGTGTCTCGGTGGGCTGGCAGATGTATGAGGTGACAGGGAACGCGCTCTATCTCGGCCTCATCGGACTGGTGCAGTTCCTGCCGGCCCTGCTGCTGATCCTGGTCACGGGGACGGTGGTGGACCGCTACAATCGCCGCCGCATCGTTGCCATCTGCCTGGGTGTCAGCGTGCTCTGCGTCGGCGGGCTGCTGCTGCTGACCGTAGAAAACGCCTTTGCACCGGTGCCGGTGCTGGTGATCCTGACGGTCTTCGGTATCGAACGCGCCTTCATGGGGCCTGCGGTGCAATCGCTGGCGCCCAATCTGGTGCCGGAAAAGGATCTCGCCAATTCCTTTGCCTGGAATGCCTCCTCCTGGCAGGCCGCCTCCATTCTCGGGCCGGTGGCGGGTGGTCTGCTTTACGGGGTGGGGCCGATTGCCGCTTATTCGGTTGCACTTGCCTTCATGCTGGCGGGGGCAATTCTGGTGCTGCTGGTGCCGAAACCGGCGCAAAAATCCTCAAGCGAACCGAAGACCTGGACCTATCTGCTTGCCGGGTTCCGCTTCATCCGCCACGAGAAAATCGTGCTGGGCGCCATTTCGCTCGATCTGTTTGCCGTGCTCCTGGGTGGGGCCGTCGCGCTGATGCCGATCTATGCCTCCGATATTCTGGAAATGGGTCCTTTCGGCCTCGGGATCCTGCGCTCCGCCCCCGGCATCGGAGCCATTGCCATGGCCACCTTCCTCGCCACGTTTCCGATCCGCCACCGGGCAGGGATCACCATGTTTATCGGGGTAGCGGTGTTCGGTCTGGCGACGCTGGTCTTCGGCATTTCCAAGGTCTGGTGGATCTCCGCCATCGCGCTGGCTGTCATGGGCGCGGGTGACATGATCTCCGTCTATGTCCGGGAAACGCTTCTGGCGCTCTGGACGCCGGATGAGGTGCGCGGGCGGGTCAATGCCGTCAACTCCGTCTTTATCGGCGCGTCCAATGAGCTAGGTGAATTCCGTGCCGGGACCATGGCGCATGTTTTCGGCCCTGTTGCCGCCGTGGTGATCGGTGGGGTGGGTACGCTGGCGGTGTCGGTGATCTGGGCGCTCGCCTTCCCGAAATTGCGGCGCATTGATACCTTGGATTCGACCGATCAACCCACTGCCTGAAGCTCGTCTTCGAAGACGACATCGAGGAAGTTGGAAAGCCAGGCCCGCAGGTGCGCGTCGAACAGCATGCGCCCTTCCAGATGTGCCCGGCCTGCTTGCGCATTGGGCAGGGTGAAGCGGGATGCGCCATGCACGACCCAGCGCTGCATCATCGCCCGCGTCAGTTCCGCATGGAACTGCACGCCCCAGGCCTTTTCGCCATAGCGAATGGCCTGGTTAGGGTAGATATCGCCGGTGGCGAGCAGGGTTGCGCCGTTTGGCAGGTCAAACCCTTCCCGATGAAAATGATAGACCATTTTCGGCCACTTCATCAAAAGCCGACCGTGTTCCGTTGGTCGGATCGGATACCAGCCGATCTCCACCAGGTCCTGGCGATGCGGCGCAACCTTGCCGCCGAGATGGCGCACCAGCATCTGCGCGCCGAGGCAGATGCCGAGATAGGGCCGGTTTTCCTTGAGGGGGATGGAGATCCAGTCAATCTCGTCCTTGACGAAAGGGTCGGGATCATTGGCGCTCATCGGGCCGCCAAACACCACTGCGCCGCTGTGCTCAGCCAGCGTTCGCGGAAGCGCATCGCCTAATGCCGGACGGCGGATGTCGAGGGGAAAGCCCTTTTCCACCAGAAGCTGACCCACCCGCCCGGCGCTCGACCGCTCCTGATGCAGCACGATCAACACGGGCCGCAGGGGGATGGTGGCGGGTCTATGAAGCATCATCGTCTCCGGCGGCCCCCGCCCGCTTGGCGGCATCCTGGCGGGCCAGAACCCGATCCCGGTCGGAGACGCCGAGAAGATCGGCCACTCGCCAGAGGATGTGATCCTCCATCTCCGTGCGGGCGCCATCGGCATAGACGATGTCCCAGAGCGTATTGATCAGACGCAGCCGCTGCTCCTCGGTCAGCCGCCGTCTCAGTTCGGAGGTGAAGCGGTAATAGTCCACCGCCTCGCTTTCCACCTGCAAACCGGTTTCCAGCAGCGCATCCAGCTTGCGGTCATCGAGGTCGAGATGGGTCTTGAGGCTCGTCTTCAGCGTTTTGCGCTCCGCCTCCTGGATCAGCCCGTCGGCCTCCATCACCTGAAAGCAGAGCGCAACGATCAGCACCCGCGTGTCATCCGCCTCGAATTCCGGCTGAGGCGTCGTGGCGGTCAGGCTTTGAAAGAAGGCGTTCAGGCGGTCCAGCATGCGGGCTCCGTCAGAAGAGGTTGAGGCGGGTTTTTTCGGACGAGGGCTGATGGTCGGGTTTAACGCCCGGATCATCCGGAAGGCGGCCCTGGAAGGGTGTTGCAGGGGGGGCGAGCCTGCTCGCGGGGGCTTGGCTCTCCCGCTTTGGCGCGACGGCCACGGGTTCCGCCTTGGGCTCTTCGCCTTCTGCGGCAAGCGGTGGCAGATCGCTGAGCGCCGCCGCACCGCTGATTACGGTGCCTTCTTCCACCGGACCGGCAAGCTGGGCATAGGGAATTTTCCATTCGAAGGCGTCCAGCCTGCCGCTGATCGGCGAATAGGGCAGCCACTTGTCGGAGACCTGACCATCGGCCATCCAGGCCGGATCGCGCGGCGCCTTCAGCGCCTGGCCCATCCAGTAGCGAATGCGGCCCTGATCCCCCGTCTCGGCGTCCTCGATATCGGCGAGCAGCAGGAAAACCCGCTCGCTGGAGCGCATGCGGGCGGCGGCTTCCGCCTTGGCGCGAGCCTTTTCGAAATCATGGGCCTCCAGCGCCATTTCCGCGACGATCATCAGCGATTCGACATTGTTGGGCTTCAGGCTTTCCAGCCGTTCGGCCCGTTTCAGCCGGTCCATGGCGCCATCACCGCTACGGGCGCGGACATAGACGCGGGCAAGATCGGGATGAGGGGAGAGTTTCCAGACTCCTTCCAGCACGGAGGCTGCCTTCTTCAGATTGTCCTCGCGCATCAGCGCCTTGCCGGCCACCACGGCAGCGGGCACCAGATCCTTGGCAAGCTTCAGCGCATTCAGCGCATTGTCGCGGGCGGCGGCGGGGTCGCCATCCAGTTGCGCCTCGGCCTTGGCGGTCAACAGCACCGCTTTCAGCCTTTCGGCCTCGGTCCGGCTGATGACGCCTGCCACTTTCTGCTTGTCGAGAAGGTGGACGGCCTCATCCCAGTCGCCTGCCTGACAGCGATATTCCAGCGCCGCCTTGGCAGCCCAGGGCAGATAGGGGGCGTCTTCCGCTGCGCGTTCGGCATATTGGCGGGCGGCCTCATGAGCGCCCAGGCGGTTTGCCTCGAGATAAAGCCCGCGCAGGCCGAGTTCGCGCGTTTCCGGGTCGGATACCATCTGCTCGAACAGGCGGCGCGCATCGTCATGCTTGCCCTCGATCAGCGCGGCCTGGGCTTCCAATACGGCAATCAGGGGCTCCTGATCGGCGCGGATCAGGCCCTTTGCCCGCGAGGACATGCGACGCGCCAGCTGCGCATTGCCCGCACCGGCGGCGATCAGCCCGGTCGAAAGCGCCTGATAGCCACGGTCGCGCTTGCGGGCGCGGAAATAGCGGCGCACCGAATGCGGTGAGGTCCAGAGCGTGCGCACCAGCCACCAGCCGATCATCACGAAGGCCACCACCGCCACCAGGAAGGTCGCAGCCGCCGTCAGGCTCATTTCCACAAGCTGGCCTTGCCAGACGATCTGCAGTTCACCGGGCCGGTCTGCCAGCCAGGAGAAGCCGAAGCCGAGGGCAAGCACCAGAAGAAGATAGGCAATAATGCGAATCATGACGTGGCTCCCTTACCCTTTGCGGCCATTGACGGCGCGCGCCATGGCATCGGAAACCGCGTTTTCCACGGCGATGCGGTCGTCCAGCAGTTTCTTGAAATCGCCCGAGGCGCTGCGTCCGGCTTCCGGCAGGCTTTGCCATTCGGCAGCCGCCCCCTTCAGATCGCCGTTGCGAATCTTGTCCTCGATGCGGGCGACAATGGCATAGGGCGAATCACCCTCGACATTGCCGACGGGCCGCACCTTGACCACGGAGAGTGCGCTTGCCCACAGCCGCTCGCCAATATTGGCGCTTTCCGCCGGTTGATTGATGGCGGAAAGAATACGGTCCGCCGTGGTGCCGAAGCGCCGCAAAAGCTCGGTCCGCGAGGGCACGCCGGAGGCTGCGTAAGGTTCCAGCACGGAAAGTGCGGGCTCTTCCGGCACGATGCCCTTCAGCGTCGTCATTTCGGAGAGGAAGGGACCGCCACGATCCACCGCCGTCTTCAGCGCCGAGGCCGCGATGGCGCGCGCCACCTCGATATCGTCGCGCGGCCGGTTCAGCTTGGTTTCAATGGCGCTGACCCGGTCGGATAGCGCCGTCTGGCTCTCGGTCAGGCTTTGCAGGCGCCCCGTGACCTCCGAGCGCAGCGAAGACAGCGTCTGGTCCGCCGCAGCCGCCTTGGCGGCAAGGTCGTCGATTGCCTGCGGGTTGGCCGGGGCGGGGGCGGTCTCCAGCTTGGCGATCCGGGCTTCCAGAGCCGAGGTATCAGGGCCCTGTCCGGCACCCTTGGCGACCTCGGCCTTGAGCGCCTGCACCTGTGCAGCGAGGCTGCCGATTTCGGCATTGGCCTTGTTGGGGGAGGCGGCGGGAAGAATGCCCGCATATTGCAAGGCACCCGCGCCGATCAGCGCCACGAGCCCCCCGGCAATGCCCGCGGCAATCAGCGTGCTGGTGGCTGTCTGAGTACGGGGGGCCGGTTTTTCCTCGTAAGGCGGAACCTGCTGTCCGGCGGTATCTTCCGGCGGGGTATCGCCACGGCTTCCGAAGGCCGACATCGGCTCGGCGTCTTTTTCGCCTGCCGTTTGTTCGGCTTCCGGTTGTTTAGCGTCTTGGACGCTCTCCTCAAGCCCGGAGCCGGATGTCTCGGCATGGGGTGTTTCGCTCACGGGTGCTTCAGGTTCCAGCGGCTTGTCGTCGGGAGCGGCTTCCGGTGCGGTTTCAGGCACTGCTGCGCTCTCCGGCGCGCGGCCTTCAATACTGGCCTGGGCTTGCGTTTCCACGGTCGCGTCAGGTGTCGCAACGGGCTCAACGCTTTCGGCAGCCGGGCCGTCTTCGCGTGGCACTTCGGTCGCGGTGAGGTCTATGGTCACCGGATCGTCGTTCTTTTTGGAGCGGCGTGGGGGTTTTCCGGACACCATGGCAACCTCGTCTTTTGCTTTGCAACAGAGTGAAATTAATCAGCCACCCGAAGGAAGGAAAGGGGCTTTCCCGAAATTGCTTTCTTGCTTGACGTTTACAGCAGAGAAAGCAGGCTCGTCTCATTTGGTTCCCGGGCCACGAAAACCCGATCCTTGGCCAAGGATTGAAGGGCCTGCCCCACCTTGTCGCTGATGCAGAGAAAGCGGGTTTTTTCAAAGACGCTGCCATCCATCCGGTCGAGCGGCAAGTGCAGGAACCGCCGCGCCGTTTCCGCCGAATACAGCAGCACGGCATCGATGGGCCCACCTTCAAGCCGTTTGTGAAGCAGCGCAGGCGGATAGGCGATGTCTTCCATCCGGTAGATTTCCCGAAGCTCGAAAGGGATGCCGTGATCCTTCAGTCCTGCTTCCAGCGTCTCAGCCCGAGGCTGTCCCGCAAGATAAATGAGCTTGGCCGGCGGTAATGCCGCAAGATCGGCGGCCAGCGCTGCGCCATCGCCGGCAGAGGCCTGCACTTGCCGGAAGCCGAGTGACCGTGCGGCCTGTGCCGTCGCCTCTCCGACCGCGTAAACGGGAAGGGCCAGAAAGGGTGCGAGGGCCGCCCCCAGTTCCGCCAGGCATCGCAGGCTTTCGGCACTGGTGACGGCAAGCCGGTCCGGCTTTTGCCTGAGCGCCTCCAGCGCCGCCTCAGGATCATGGCGCGGTGCGGCAAGCGGTAAAAGCACGGCCTCATGCCCGTCCCGCGCCAGCCGCCGCAGGGTTTCCTGCGCCGCCGTCTCTGCCCGGGTCACCAGAACACGCATGCCTGCCTCCCTGCGGTGACGTCCACTTCTGTCCTCAGGTCCAGCCTTCGAAAAAGCCGGGTCCGGCCTTTTCCCGAAGCGTCTGGCCCGTGCTCCAGCCGAGGTCGAAAGCCTTTGCCACCAGGCCTTCGCCCTGCAAACTGTGCGAAACCTGCCCATCCGGTGTCAGGATCGTTGCCGCCAGCCGCAAGGTTTCCCCGTCCGACACGGCATAACCGGCAATGGGGGTGCGGCAGGAGCCGTCGAGGGCGGCCAGAAGCGCCCTTTCGCAGGAAACGGCGTCAAAAGTCGGGCGGTGGTTGATCGCGGCCAGCAGATCGTTGATCCGCTGATCGTCGATCCGCGATTCGATGCAGATCGCCCCCTGCGCCGGGGCGGGCGGGAAGCTTTCGAGATCGAGAAATTCGGTGACGACGGTCTCCTTGCCCAGCCTTTTCAGGCCTGCCACGGCAAGCAGGGTCGCATCCACCTGCCCCTCGGCCAGCTTGCGTAGCCGGGTTTCAACCGCGCCGCGATAGGTGATGACCTGAAGATCGGGGCGCAGCCGCCGGATCAGCGCCTGCCGTCTCAGCGAGGCCGAACCCACCACCGCGCCTTGCGGCAGGTCGAGAAGCTTTGCGGCGCTGCGGCCGATAAAGGCATCACGCATATCCTCGCGCGGCAGGTAGGCGGCGATGTGCAGTCCATCCGGCAGGGCGGTCGGCATGTCCTTGGAGGAATGCACCGCCAAATCCAGCCCGCCGGAGGTCAGTTGCTGTTCCAGTTCCAGGGTGAACAGGCCCTTGCCGCCGATCTCCGCCAGAGACCGGTCGGTGATACGGTCGCCGGTGGTGGACAGTACGACGATCTCGAACATCTCCTCCGGCAAGCCATGGGCATCCATCAGCCTCCTGCGGGTTTCGTGGGCCTGCGCCAGGGCCAGAGGGCTTCCCCGCGTACCGATGCGGAAAGGTTTCGTTTGCATCTGAAGACTTCCATTGTTACCGACGGCGTCGTATCCCTCGTGGACCGGCACCGCAATCACGCACTCTGACTGACCTTCTGGCATATGGCTTCCCAATTGAGAATACTAGGGATTGAAACAAGCTGCGACGAAACCGCCGCCTCCGTGGTTCTGCGCCACGCCGATGGCCGGGGCGAGATCGTCTCGGATGTGGTGCTGAGCCAATTGGAGGAGCACAGCCTCTATGGCGGCGTCGTGCCGGAAATTGCCGCGCGCGCCCATGTGGAAGCGCTCGATCTTCTGGTGGAAGAGGCTCTGGACAAGGCAAAGACGCGGCTCCTCGACATCGATGCCGTCGCCGCCACCGCCGGACCCGGTCTGATCGGCGGGCTGATCGTCGGGCTGATGACCGGCAAGGCGCTGGCCCGGGCGGCGGGCAAGCCTCTTTACGCCATCAACCATCTCGAAGGCCATGCCCTGACGGCGCGGCTGACGGATGGCGTCGAATTTCCCTATCTCATGCTGCTCGTGTCCGGTGGCCATACGCAATTGGTGCTGGTGCGCGGCGTAGGCGATTATGTCCGCTGGGGCACGACCATCGATGATGCGCTGGGCGAGGCTTTCGACAAGACGGCCAAGCTGCTCGGCCTTCCCTATCCCGGCGGTCCTGCGGTGGAGCGGGCGGCGGCGCATGGCGATGAAAAACGCTTTGCCTTCCCGCGTCCGCTGGTGGGCGAGGCGCGGCTCGATTTCTCCTTTTCCGGCCTGAAGACCGCCGTGCGTCAGGCAGCAGAGGCCGCAGCGCCGGTGACGGAAAAGGACATTGCCGATATCTGCGCGTCCTTCCAGCGTGCCATCGTCCGCACCATGGATGACCGCATCGGGCGCGGCCTCAAGCGGTTTCACGACGAGTTTCCCGGTCTCGGCCGGCAACCCGCGCTGGTGGTGGCAGGTGGCGTTGCCGCGAACAAGGCGCTCAGGGCAGCCCTTCTGGCGCTGTGCGAGCGTCATTCCTTCCGCTTCATTGCGCCGCCGCATCATTTGTGCACCGATAATGCGGCGATGATTGCCTGGGCGGGTCTGGAGCGCATGGCGCTTGGCCTGCCCGCCGATGATTTTTCCACCGCGCCCAGGTCGCGCTGGCCGCTCGATTCGAAGGCCGAAGCCTTGATCGGGTTTGGCAAGCGGGGAGCCAAGGCATGAGTATGGGCACGAACGAGGGCAAGCAGATTGCCATTATCGGAGCCGGAGCCTTCGGCACGGCGCTGGCGGCGGTGATCGCACTGGAGGGTCGCGCCGCTGTGACGCTGGTGGGCCGCGATCCGGCCCTGATGGCCGATCTTGCCAATGACCGCATGCATAATGCGGCACTGCCCGGCGTTTATCTGCCGGATAATCTTGCCTTTTCCTTCGAGCCCGAAGCCATTGCCGGGGCCGGTCTGGTGCTCTTTGCCATGCCTTCGCAGGCGCAGGCCGATGCCGCGGCAAGCTACGGTCCCTATCTCGCGGCGGATGCCACGGTGGTGACCTGCGCCAAGGGCATCGACCGGCAGTCCACCCGGCTGCTGACAGAGGTTCTGGAAGAGCGTTTGCCGCATCATCCGGTCGCGGTGCTGTCCGGGCCGGGTTTTGCCATGGATATTGCACGCGGCCTGCCCACCGCCATGGTGCTGGCGGCGGGTTCCGCCGAACGTGCTGAAGAGGCGGCGCTTTCACTGTCCACCCGAACCTTTCGCCTCTATGCCTCGGCAGACCGGACGGGCGTGCAGCTCGGCGGTGCGCTGAAGAACGTGCTGGCCATTGCCTGCGGCATGGTCGAAGGTCGGGGCCTGGGCGAATCGGCGCGCGCGGCGCTGATCTCGCGGGGGCTTGCGGAAATGTCGCGGCTGGCTGTTGCCATGGGCGGCAGTGCTGAAACCTTGCGCGGGCTTTCCGGCCTCGGCGATCTGGTGCTGACCGGCACGAGCCATCAGTCGCGCAATCTGCGCTACGGGCTGGCGCTGGCCCGAGGCGAGGGGCCGGGCCTTGACGGTTCCTCCCTGGTGGAGGGCGCCTTTGCCGCCGCCGTGGCCGCCCGGCTTGCCGAACATTACCGCATCGACATGCCGATCACGCAAGCCGTGGCCGCGATCATCGACGGTTCCCTGAATATCGACCGGGCGGTGGAAGACCTGATGACCCGCCCCCTCACGACGGAGTAGAAAGACATGCTGTTTGCCGTGATCTGCAATGACAAGCCCGGCCATCTCGATCTGCGCATGGCCACCCGTCCGCCGCATGTGGACTGGCTGAACGGCCTTAACGCTGCGGGCGTGCTGAAGATTGGCGGGCCTTTTCTGGATGGCGACGGCAAGCCGTGCGGCTCGATGCTGATCCTGAAGGCTGAAACGCTGGAGGCCGCCAAGGCCATCGCCGCCGAAGACCCCTATGCCAAGGCCGGCCTGTTCGCGACCGTCGAGATCCGGCCCTATAACTGGGTCTTCAACAATCCGGAAGGTTGAGGCAGCATGGCATTCTGGCTCTACAAATCGGAACCCTTCAAATTCTCCTGGGAGATGCTGAAGGCCAGGGGCGAGGCTGGCGAACAATGGGATGGAGTGCGCAACTATCTGGCGCGCAACAACATGCGCGCCATGCAGATCGGCGACAAGGGCTTCTTTTACCACTCCAACGAGGGGCTGGAAGTGGTCGGAATCACCGAGGTCTGCGCGCTTGCCCATCCTGACAGCACCACGGATGATCCGCGCTGGGAATGTGTGGATATCCGCGCCGTCTGCGACATGCCGAAGCCGGTGAGCCTCAAGGACGTGAAGGCCAATCCGAAGCTGGCGGCGATGTCGCTGGTCACCTCCATGCGGCTGTCCGTGCAGCCGGTGACGGAGGAGGAATATCTCGAGGTTTGCCGCATGGGCGGTCTCGACAATCCGCCCCGATGATCCGGAAAGAGATGTGAGCGGTGAAGATCGATCCCGAACGGTTCATTCTGGAAAACACCGCCCTCATCGCGCCGCCGCATGTGCCGGAAATTCCACTGCATCTGGCCAGTGAGGTGCATGATCTCTGGCAGAAGACCGAGGAGGATCTGGCGGAAATCGGCCTGCCGCCGCCCTTCTGGGCTTTTGCCTGGGCGGGCGGGCAGGGCCTGGCGCGCTATATTCTCGATCATCCCGAAACGGTGCGGGGCAAGCGCGTGGTGGATTTCGCCACCGGGTCCGGACTGGTGGCCATCGCCGCCGCCAAGGCGGGGGCGGCAAGCGTTCTGGCGCTTGATATCGATCCCTTCACCGGCGCGGCGGTGCATCTCAATGCCCTGGCAAACAGTGTGGTGGTGGGTTTCGAGGCCTCCGACCGGGTCGGAACCCCGCTTGCCGCCGACCTGCTGCTGGCAGGCGATGTTTTCTATGACCGCGATTTTGCCGCCCGGCTTCTGCCCTGGCTGACGGCGCTTGCCGCTGCGGGCGTGGATGTGCTGGTGGGCGATCCCGGACGCAGCTATTTTCCGCGAGACGGGTTCCTGCCTCTGGCGACCTATCAGGTGCCTGTGACCCGAGCCTTGGAGGATAGCGAGGTCAAAAAGACGACAGTGTGGCGTTTTGCCGCAGACGGCGCTTACCGCAGGATGCAGACCCCTGCCTGAAACCGGCAGGCCTGGCGGATGGTCCGATCATCCACGGCCACGATCTTCGCCTTGGGCGCAAGCCTTGCGATCTTCGTCCGCGTGGCGGGGCCGCTGGCCCAGGCGCCCTGCACGATGACGCCCTGCGGCCGCATGCTGCGCTGCGGCAGGTTTTCCGAGGCCGCCGGACCGCCGATGAGGAGGGCAGAGATGAGGACTATCAGGCATTTGCAATGGCTGAGAGGCATGTCGGCGCTCCCGAATCGCGTCCGTGTATCTTCATCAAGACATGGCGGTAATTGCCGTCGGGTTCAACCCGCAGTCTTTGCTGCTCTTGAGCAATCGTAAGCTTCTTTAAGAATTTCCTGTCAAAACCGCCCTTATTCCCCTTTGGTCGGACAGGGATTTTCCCAATCGATTAAATTGAACGAGCGATGTTAATTCGCCTTGTCCAGATAGATCGGGAGGATTAAAGGTCCGATGGACACTGACCTGCACTCTGTCAAGGAGTGCCCTATATCCGTGCTGTTCCCGCCCGGGAACGCATATGAACGCCGCGAGGTTTAGATGGCGAACGTGACAAAACAACGGCCTTTGTCGCCGCATCTGCAAATCTACAAGCCCATTCCGACGATGATGATGTCGATTGCGCACCGCATCACCGGTGGGGCACTCTATTTCGGAACGCTTCTGGTTGCTGTATGGCTGATTGCCGCATCCATGGGCGCCAACGCCTATGACGGTGTCTCCTGGTTCATGGGCACCTTCATCGGCAAGATCATCCTGTTCGGCTATAGCTGGGCGCTGATCCACCACATGCTTGGCGGTCTGCGCCACCTCATGTGGGACCTGGGCCATGGTTTCGAGAAAAGCTTCACGACCAAGCTCGCCAAGGCAACGCTTGCCGGTTCCGTCGCCCTGACCATTCTGGTCTGGATCATCGCATTCATCATTCGCTGAGGTTACACCTATGGATATGCGTACTCCGCTCGGCAAGGTGCGTGGCCTTGGATCGGCCAAGGACGGGACCGAGCATTTCTGGCGCCAGCGCGTCACGGCGGTCTCCAACATCCCGCTCATCCTGTTCTTCATCATCTTCATGCTGACCCATGCGGGCGCTCCCTATCCGGAGATCATCGCCGCGCTCTCCAATCCGCTGGTGGCGGTGGTGATGGGTCTGGTCGTGCTGTCGGCCCTGATCCATATGCGTCTGGGCATGCAGGTGATCATCGAGGATTACATCCATCAGGAGATCATCAAGATGGTCCTGCTGATGCTCAACACTTTCTTCGCGGTCGTGGTGGGTGCGCTCTGTCTTTTCGCCATCCTCAAGATCGCGTTCGTAGGATAATTCGAAATGGCAAGCACAGCTTCTCCCGCACAAAACGGCAAGGCATACACCTATGTCGATCACGCCTATGACGTCGTGGTCGTGGGCGCCGGCGGCGCTGGCCTTCGCGCCACGCTCGGCATGGCCGAGCAGGGCTTCAAGACCGCCTGCATCACCAAGGTTTTCCCGACGCGTTCCCACACGGTTGCAGCGCAGGGCGGTATCGCCGCTTCGCTCACCAACATGACGCCCGACTGTTGGCAATGGCACCTTTACGACACCGTAAAGGGCTCCGACTGGCTGGGCGACGTGGACGCCATGCAATATCTCGCCATGGAAGCGCCGAAGGCGGTCTATGAGCTGGAACATTACGGCGTGCCCTTCTCGCGCAACGAGGAAGGCAAGATCTATCAGCGCCCCTTCGGCGGCCACATGCAGAATTACGGCGAAGGCCCGCCCGTGCAGCGCACCTGCGCAGCCGCCGACCGTACCGGCCACGCCATTCTGCACACGCTCTATGGCCAGTCGCTGAAGAACAATGCCGAATTCTTCATCGAATATTTCGCCCTCGACCTGATCATGGCGGATGACGGTCGCTGCACCGGCGTCGTGGCCTGGAACCTCGATGACGGCACCATTCATCGCTTCTCCGCCAAGATGGTGGTGCTGGCGACGGGTGGCTATGGCCGCGCCTATTTCTCCGCCACCTCCGCCCACACCTGCACGGGTGACGGCGGCGGCATGATCGCACGCGCCGGCCTGCCGCTGCAGGATATGGAATTCGTGCAGTTCCACCCCACCGGCATTTACGGCGCGGGCTGCCTGATCACCGAAGGCGCACGCGGCGAAGGCGGTTATCTCGTCAATTCCGAGGGCGAGCGCTTCATGGAGCGCTACGCTCCCTCCGCCAAGGATCTTGCCTCGCGTGACGTCGTCTCGCGCTGCATGACCATGGAAATCCGTGAGGGCCGTGGCGTTGGCAAGAACAAGGACCACATCTTCCTGCATCTCGACCATCTCGATCCGGCGGTTCTGCATGAGCGCCTGCCGGGCATTTCCGAGAGCGCCAAGATCTTCGCAGGCGTCGATGTGACCCGCGAGCCGATCCCGGTCCTGCCGACGGTTCACTACAATATGGGCGGCATTCCGACCAACTACTGGGGTGAAGTGCTGAACGCCGATGGCCAGAACCCGGAACGCATCGCGCCCGGCCTGATGGCCGTGGGCGAAGCGGGCTGCGCCTCGGTGCATGGCGCCAACCGTCTCGGCTCCAACTCGCTGATCGACCTCGTGGTCTTCGGTCGCGCCGCCGCCATCCGCGCTGCGCAGATCATCAACCGCGAAGAGCCGATCCCCGCGCTCAACACCGCCGCCTGCGACAGGATCATGGACCGTTTCGACGGCCTGCGTCACGCCTCCGGCCAGACGCCGACCGCCGTGCTGCGCGACAAGATGCAGCGCGCCATGCAGGAAGACGCCGCCGTGTTCCGCACCCAGGAATCGCTGGAAAGCGGTTGCCAGCGCCTCACCGCAATCTGGAAGGACATGTCCGACATCAAGGTCACCGACCGGTCGATGATCTGGAATTCCGACCTCGTGGAAACGCTGGAACTCTACAATCTGATGCCGAACGCCATCACCACGGTCTTCGGCGCGGAAGCCCGCAAGGAAAGCCGCGGCGCTCACGCCCGTGAGGATTTCAAGGACGGTCCGCTCGGCGGCCGTGACGACGAGAACTGGCGCAAGCACACGCTTGCCTGGGTCAATGAGGCTGGCGATGTGAAGCTGGATTATCGTCCGGTTCACACCGAGCTGATCGCTGACGGCATCGATCCCAAGAAGATCGCGCCCAAGGCCCGCGTCTACTGATTTGAGGAGACTGACATGGTAGAACTTACTCTTCCTAAGAATTCTCAGGTCACCGAAGGCAAGGTCTGGCCGAAGCCCGCAGGTGCGAAAAACCTGCGGGAATACCGGATCTATCGCTGGAGCCCGGATGACGGCGACAATCCCCGTATCGACACCTATTATGTCGATCTGGACGATTGCGGCCCGATGGTGTTAGACGGTCTGCTCTACATCAAGAACAAGATCGATCCGACGCTGACCTTCCGCCGCTCCTGTCGCGAGGGGATTTGCGGCTCCTGCGCCATGAACATCGACGGCACCAACACGCTGGCCTGCACCAAGGGCATGGACGACGTCAACGGCACCGTGAAGATCTACCCGCTGCCGCATATGCCGGTGGTGAAGGATCTGGTGCCGGATCTGACCAACTTCTACGCCCAGCACCGTTCCATCGAGCCCTGGCTGAAGACGGTATCGCCGACGCCCGCCAAGGAATGGAAGCAGAGCCATGAAGACCGCCTGAAGCTGGATGGTCTTTACGAGTGCATTCTCTGCGCCTGCTGCTCCACCTCCTGCCCGAGCTACTGGTGGAATGGCGACCGTTACCTCGGTCCGGCCGTTCTGCTGCAGGCCTATCGCTGGCTGATCGACAGCCGCGACGAAGCCAAGGGTGAGCGTCTCGACAATCTGGAAGATCCCTTCCGCCTTTATCGCTGCCACACCATCATGAACTGCGCGCAGGCCTGTCCCAAGGGGTTGAACCCGGCCAAGGCTATCGCGGAGATCAAGAAGATGATGGTGGAACGCCGCGTTTGATGGACGGGAGCGGAAGATCGCTCTCCTCACGCCCTTTTGAGATCCCGCGCACGCCCTTCAAACCGGTGGTGGCGGGATTTTCAGTCTGCGGCACGTTTCTGCCGCAATTCAGGACTGACTTGATTTGCCAACGGCTTTGACGATAACGTCGCCGCGGTTTGACCGCGCCGACCACAAGCAACCAGGAGTTAAGAGGATGAATCTGAAATTCGCAGCGACGGGCCTTGCTGTCGTGCTTGCCTTGTCAGGATGTCAGCGTACTTCCAGCGATTATGGTTCATCATCCCTGCCGCCCTTGCAGGCGCAGCCGGTGTCGCCGGTGCAGGCAGGGCAGTTGCCGCCGCCGGGCGGTGCCGATTCGCAATTTCCCGCAGCGCCCACCAGCAACCAGCAGGCGGCCTTGACGCCGAATGCGCCGCCGCCGGGTGGCGCGATGGATTTCAGCAAGGAACAGTTGGTCGGCAACTGGAAGGTCGCCAATGGCGGCGCAAGCTGCGACATGTTCCTGACGCTGACCAATCTCGGCAGCGGCTCGCGGGGCGGTACGCGCGGCTGTGTCGGCCCGCTCACGGCCATGGGGTCCTGGGAAGTGGCCAACAAGCAGTTGATGCTCAAGGACCGCGACGGCAATGTGATTGCCACGCTTTACAAGGCAGCGGACAACCGCTTCAGCGGATCCGCCAGCAACGGCCAGCCCGTCAGCCTCAGCCGCTGATCCCGCTTCAGGCCATGGCGCAATGCCATGGCCTTTTCGATGCATCGGACGAGGCGCTCTGCCGGTCCATGCATCCTGGAGTTTGGCAGGGTTCAATATGAACCCGACAGACTCTGGCGGCCTGCACCATTCCCGGAGTTTTCCATGCAGCCCATTCCCGATTATGCCCGCAGTGTCAGCGAGGAGCTGAAAAGCCGTACCCTTGCGGGAACGCTGAAGGCGGATCCGGCGCAGATGGATGTGGCGCGGCATCTGGACCGGGTGCTGATCGACCTGAAGGCGCGCAAACCGGCCCGGAAATCCTCTGCCCTGGGCTGGATTTTCGCCAAGCGCCGTGCCATGCCAGAGGGCATTCGCGGTCTTTACGTGCATGGCAGTGTCGGGCGCGGCAAAACCATGCTGATGGATCTGTTTTTCGAGATGGCGCCGACGGAAAAGAAGCGCCGGGCGCATTTCCACGAATTCATGGCGGATGTGCACAATCGCATCCACGCCCACCGGCAGAAGCTGAAGAACGGTGAAACGAAACAGGCCGATCCTGTGCCGCCGGTGGCCGAGCAACTGGCCGAACAGGCCGAGCTTCTCTGCTTCGACGAGTTCACCGTCACCGATATCGCCGATGCGATGATCCTGTCACGGCTCTTCACCGAGCTTTTTGCGCGCGGCTGCACACTCATCGCCACTTCGAATGTCGAGCCGGACAATCTTTATCCGAACGGTCTCAATCGCGGGCTTTTCCTGCCCTTTGTTGGCCTGTTGAAGCAGCATGTCGAGGTCTTGTCGCTGGATTCTCCCACCGATTACCGGCTGGGCAAGGGCGATCATCTGCCTGTCTATCTCGCGCCACTCGGACCGGAAGCGGATCGGCAGATGGATCGTGCCTGGATGATGCTGGGCAAGGGACAGCCGGAAAAGCCGGTGGAGATTGCGATGAAAGGCCGCGTGATCGCCGTGCCCCGGGCGGTGGGCCGGATGGCGCGCTTCACCTTTGCCGAGCTTTGCGAGGCGCCGCTTGGGGCGGTGGATTTCCTGGCGATAGCCGAGCGTTTCGACCGCATCTTCATCGATCACATTCCGTTGTTGAACGCCGACCGCCGCAATGAGACCAAACGCTTCATCATTCTGATCGATGCGCTTTATGACCACCATATTCACCTGCATGCCTCCGCTGCGGCGGAACCGGAAGCGCTGCTGACGGTTCGCAAGGGGACGGAGGGGTTCGAGTTCGATCGCACCGTTTCACGCCTCTTCGAAATGCGCAGTCGCGATTATTTGAACGTTGAGGCGGGTCAAAAATCCGAAGTGTGAAGAAATGATGACCAGAATTCTTACCTTTACGTAAGAATTTTTAGGTCTAACCGATTGAAAAATATCAGCTGATAAATATCAGTTGCGATTTTTTGCGCCTCGGGCTATGCGGTTTTACGCAAAGGCCGGCCCGATGATCCTGAGCCCGCCTTGTTTTGGATCTGAAAAGGAAGCTCTTCAATGGCGCGCAAAAAGATCGCACTCATCGGTTCTGGAATGATCGGCGGCACGCTGGCGCATCTCGCTGGCCTCAAGGAACTGGGCGACGTTGTCCTGTTCGACATCGCCGACGGCGTTCCGCAGGGTAAAGGCCTCGATATCGCCCAGTCCTCTCCGGTCGAGGGTTTCAATGCCAAGCTGTCCGGCGCGAGCGATTACGCCGCCATCGAAGGCGCAGACGTCTGCATCGTCACCGCCGGTGTGCCGCGCAAGCCGGGCATGAGCCGCGATGACCTGCTCGGTATCAACCTCAAGGTGATGGAGCAGGTGGGTGCGGGCATCAAGAAATACGCCCCCAACGCCTTCGTGATCTGCATCACCAACCCGCTCGACGCCATGGTCTGGGCGCTGCAGAAGTTCTCCGGCCTTCCGGCCAACAAGGTCGTCGGCATGGCCGGTGTTCTCGACTCGGCCCGTTTCCGCCTGTTCATCGCTGAAGAATTCAACGTTTCCGTCCAGGACGTGACGGCTTTCGTTCTCGGCGGTCATGGCGATACCATGGTGCCGCTGCCGCGCTACTCCACCGTTGCCGGTATTCCGCTGACCGATCTCGTCAAGCTCGGCTGGACCAGCCAGGAGCGTCTGGACCAGATCATTCAGCGCACCCGTGATGGCGGTGCCGAAATCGTCGGCCTGCTGAAGACCGGTTCGGCCTATTATGCTCCGGCCGCCTCCGCCATCGAGATGGCCGAGTCCTACCTCAAGGACAAGAAGCGCGTTCTGCCCTGCGCCGCGCATCTCACTGGCCAGTACGGCGTCAAGGACATGTATGTCGGCGTTCCGGTGGTGATCGGTGAAGGTGGTGTCGAGCGCATCATCGAAATCGAACTGAACAAGGAAGAGCAGGCCGGTTTCGACAAGTCGGTCGGCGCTGTCGCCGGTCTGTGCGAAGCCTGCGCGACCATCGCGCCCGCTCTCAAGTAATGGCATGAACGCCACACGGATGCCGGAAAGGGCATCCGTGTGGCGCGTTTTCTCATTTCCGATCTAGAGCAATTCCAGGAAAAGTACCTAGCGGTTTTCCGTCCGGAAATGCGTAAAAAGAAAGAGTTAGAGCGATTCAGTGTTTCCGTGAAGCATTGAATCGCTCTAAGGCCCAACGATAGGACCAGACGATGAACATTCATGAATATCAGGCCAAGGCTCTCCTGAAGGGCTATGGCGCGCCGGTCGCCGAAGGTGTGGCGATCCTCTCCGCCGATGATGCCGCCGCCGCTGCCAAGCAGCTGCCCGGCCCGCTCTACGTGGTCAAGAGCCAGATCCATGCTGGCGGCCGCGGCAAGGGCAAGTTCAAGGAGCTCGGCCCGGATGCCAAGGGTGGCGTTCGTCTGGCGAAGTCGATCGACGAAGTCGTCGCGCACGCCAAGGACATGCTGGGCAACACGCTGGTGACCGCCCAGACGGGTGAAGCCGGCAAGCAGGTCAACCGTCTCTACATCGAAGATGGCGCCGACATTTCCCGCGAACTCTACTGCTCGCTGCTGGTCGACCGCTCGGTAGGCCGTGTGGCTTTCGTGGTCTCCACCGAAGGCGGTATGGACATCGAAGCCGTTGCCCATGACACGCCGGAAAAGATCCACACCATCGCCATCGACCCGGAAACCGGCGTGACGGCTGAGGATGTGGCGAAGATTTCCGCAGCGCTCGCTCTCGAGGGCGTAGCCGTGGAAGACGCCAAGTCGCTCTTCCCGGCGCTCTACAAGGCCTTCAACGAAAAGGACATGGCGCTTCTCGAGATCAACCCGCTGATCGTCATGACCAATGGCCATCTGCGTGTTCTCGACGCCAAGGTGTCCTTCGACGGCAACGCACTGTTCCGCCACGACGACGTGCGCGCCCTGCGTGACGAGACCGAAGAAGATTCCAAGGAAATCGAAGCCTCCAAGTGGGATCTGGCCTACGTCGCCCTCGACGGCAATATCGGCTGCATGGTCAACGGCGCCGGTCTCGCCATGGCGACGATGGACATCATCAAGCTTTACGGCAAGGAGCCGGCTAACTTCTGCGACGTCGGCGGTGGCGCCGGCAAGGAGAAGGTCGCGGCGGCCTTCAAGATCATCACCGCTGACCCGAAGGTCGAGGGCATCCTCGTCAACATCTTCGGCGGCATTATGAAGTGCGACGTGATCGCCGAAGGCGTGATCGCAGCCGTCAAGGAAGTCGGCCTCAAGGTTCCGCTCGTCGTGCGTCTCGAAGGCACCAATGTCGAACTTGGCAAGAAGCTCCTGAACGAATCCGGCCTCGCCATCACGGCTGCCGACGATCTGGACGACGCTGCCAAGAAGATCGTCGCGGCGATCAACGGCTAATCTGAGGGACCTAACTGATGTCTATTCTTGTAAACAAGAACACCAAGGTCCTCGTGCAGGGCCTGACCGGCAAGACCGGTACTTTCCACACCGAACAGGCGCTGGCTTACTACGGCACGCAGATGGTCGGCGGTATTCACCCGAAGAAGGGTGGCGAAACCTGGACCGGCTCGAAGGGCGAAAGCCTGCCGATCTTCGCTTCCGTTGCCGAAGCCAAGGACAAGACCGGCGCGGATGCGACCGTGATCTACGTTCCGCCGGCAGGCGCTGCGGACGCCATTATCGAGGCGATCGAGGCGGAAATCCCCTTCATCACCTGCATCACCGAAGGTATTCCGGTGATGGACATGGTGCGCGTCAAGGCCAAGCTCGAAAAGTCCAAGTCCCGTCTGCTCGGCCCGAACTGCCCGGGCATCCTGACGCCGGAAGAATGCAAGATCGGCATCATGCCGGGCTCGATCTTCCGCAAGGGTTCGGTTGGGATCGTGTCGCGCTCCGGCACGCTGACCTATGAAGCCGTGTTCCAGACCTCCAATGAAGGTCTCGGCCAGACGACGGCTGTCGGTATCGGTGGGGACCCGGTCAAGGGCACGGAATTCATCGACGTCCTGGAAATGTTCCTCGCCGACGAAGCCACCCAGTCGATCATCATGATCGGTGAAATCGGTGGCTCGGCGGAAGAAGACGCCGCCCAGTTCCTGATCGATGAAGCCAAGAAGGGCCGCAAGAAGCCGATGGCTGGCTTTATTGCTGGCCGCACCGCGCCGAAGGGCCGCACCATGGGCCATGCCGGTGCCGTGGTTTCCGGTGGCAAAGGCGATGCTGAATCCAAGATTGCCGCCATGGAAGCGGCTGGCATCAAGGTTTCGCCGTCCCCGGCGCGTCTGGGCAAAACGCTGGTTGAAGTCCTGAAGGGCTGAACCACTTATGAGAAGAGCGGGCGGGCGTCTTTAAAGACGAACCCGCCCGGTCGGACCTCGAGCAATGTCGTTCAACTCGCGGCGTTCGAGATGATATTCGGGAGCGATGGCTCCACCCTCCAGCGAAGCGCAAGCCTCGGCTGGCATATGCGTAAAGCCGAAAATTCGGTGTGACCACAAGTCGGGAGGCGGGCTTTGGAGCCCGCAGAAAACCATGGCAAGGCAAGAAGCCAACGAGCAGTTTCAGATCACGTCGTTCCTGGACGGATCGAACGCGATCTATATCGAGCAGCTTTATGCGCGCTACGAAGAAGATCCCAATTCGGTTTCCGCGGAATGGCAGGCTTTCTTCAAGGCGCTGGGCGACAGTCCCGCCGATGTGAAGAAGGCTGCCAGCGGCGCTTCCTGGAAGAAGAAGAACTGGCCGATCACGCCGAACGGCGAACTGGTCTCCGCGCTGGACGGAAACTGGGGCCAGGTGGAAAAGGTTATCGAAAAGAAGGTGAAGGACAAGGCGGAAGCCTCCGCTGCCGCCACCGGCAAGCCGGTGTCCGAGGCGGAAGTGCTGCAGGCCACCCGCGACAGCGTCCGTGCCATCATGATGATCCGCGCCTATCGCATGCGCGGCCATCTGCATGCGAAGCTGGACCCGCTGGGCCTTGCCGCGCCGGTTGACGATTATAACGAGCTTTCGCCGAGCAATTACGGCTTCACCGAAGCTGATTACGGCCGCAAGATCTTCATCGATAACGTGCTGGGTCTGGAATATGCCACGATCCCGCAGATGATCGATATTCTCGAGCGCACCTATTGCACGACGCTGGGCGTCGAATTCATGCATATCTCCAACCCGGAGGAAAAGCAGTGGATTCAGGAGCGCATCGAAGGGCCGGACAAGGGCGTCGAGTTCACTGCGGAAGGCAAGAAGGCGATCCTTTCCAAGCTGATCGAGGCAGAAGGCTTCGAGCAGTTTATCGATGTGAAGTACAAGGGCACCAAGCGTTTCGGTCTCGATGGCGGAGAATCGCTCATCCCGGCGCTGGAGCAGATCATCAAGCGCGGCGGTCAGGAAGGCCTTGAGGAAGTCGTGCTTGGCATGGCGCATCGTGGCCGTCTGAACGTGCTGACCAATGTGATGCACAAGCCGCATCGCGCCGTGTTCCACGAATTCAAGGGCGGCTCCTTCAAGCCTGATGAAGTCGAAGGTTCCGGCGACGTGAAGTATCACCTCGGCGCCTCCTCCGACCGTGAATTCGACAACAACAAGGTGCACCTGTCGTTGACGGCCAACCCGTCGCACCTGGAAATCGTCAATCCGGTGGTCATGGGCAAGGCCCGCGCCAAGCAGGACCAGCTTGCCAAGGTCTGGGACGGCGACGTGATCCCGCTCAAGGAGCGTGCCAAGGTTCTGCCGCTCCTGATCCATGGTGATGCGGCTTTTGCCGGTCAGGGTGTTGTGGCCGAAATCCTCGGCCTGTCGGGTCTGCGCGGTCACCGCGTGGCCGGCACCATGCACTTCATCATCAACAACCAGATCGGTTTCACCACCAATCCGGCCTTCTCGCGCTCTTCGCCCTATCCGTCGGATGTGGCCAAGATGATCGAAGCGCCGATCTTCCACGTCAATGGCGACGATCCGGAAGCCGTGGTCTATGCCGCCAAGGTGGCCACCGAATTCCGCATGAAGTTCCACAAGCCGGTCGTGGTGGACATGTTCTGCTATCGCCGCTTCGGCCACAATGAAGGCGATGAGCCGAGCTTCACGCAGCCGAAGATGTACAAGGAAATCCGCGCTCACAAGACCGTCGTGCAGCTTTATGCCGACCGTCTGATCGCGGAAGGCCTGATCACCGAAGGCGATCTGGAAAAGATGCGGGCCGACTGGCGCGCCCATCTGGAGCAGGAATTCGAAGCCGGCCAGAGCTACAAGCCGAACAAGGCCGACTGGCTGGACGGCGCCTGGTCCGGGCTGCGTGCCGCGGACAATGCCGACGAGCAGCGCCGCGGCAAGACCGCCGTGCCGATGAAGAGCCTCAAGGAAATCGGGCGGAAGCTCTCCACCATTCCGGAAGGTTTCAAGGCGCACCGCACCATCCAGCGCTTCATGGAAAACCGCGCCCAGATGATCGAGACGGGCGAGGGGATCGACTGGGCCATGGCCGAAGCATTGGCCTTCGGTTCGCTGGTTCTGGACGGTCACAAGATCCGCCTGTCCGGTCAGGATTGCGAGCGCGGCACCTTCTCGCAGCGCCATTCGGTTCTCTACGATCAGGAAACCGAGGAGCGTTATATTCCGCTCGCCAATCTCGCGCCGAACCAGGCTCGTTACGAAGTCATCAACTCGATGCTGTCGGAAGAGGCCGTGCTCGGTTTCGAATATGGCTATTCGCTGGCTCGTCCGAATGCGCTGACGCTGTGGGAAGCCCAGTTCGGTGACTTCGCCAACGGTGCGCAGGTGGTGTTCGACCAGTTCATCTCGTCCGGTGAACGCAAGTGGCTGCGCATGTCCGGTCTCGTCTGCCTTCTGCCGCATGGCTATGAAGGTCAGGGTCCGGAACACTCTTCTGCCCGTCTGGAGCGCTGGCTGCAGATGTGCGCCGAAGACAATATGCAGGTTGCCAACTGCACGACGCCGGCCAACTACTTCCACATTCTGCGCCGCCAGATGAAGCGTGACTTCCGCAAGCCGCTGATCCTGATGACGCCGAAGTCGCTGCTGCGCCACAAGCGCGCCCAGTCGACGCTGGCGGAACTGGCGGGCGAAAGCTCGTTCCACCGCCTGCTGTGGGACGATGCGGAGATGATCAAGGACGGCCCGATCAAGCTGCAGAAGGATGCCAAGATCCGCCGCGTCGTGATGTGCACGGGCAAGGTCTATTACGACCTGCTGGAAGAGCGTGAAAAGCGCGGGATCGATGACATCTACCTGCTGCGCATCGAACAGCTCTACCCGTTCCCGGCCAAGGCGCTGATCAATGAATTGTCCCGTTTCCGCAATGCGGAAATGGTCTGGTGCCAGGAAGAGCCCAAGAACATGGGCGCCTGGTCCTTCATCGATCCCTATCTGGAATGGGTTCTGGCGCATATCGATGCCAAGTATCAGCGCGTGCGCTATACGGGCCGTCCGGCCGCTGCCTCTCCGGCAACCGGCCTGATGTCCAAGCACATCGCGCAGCTTGAAGCCTTCCTGGAAGACGCGCTGGGCGGCTGATGCCGCCCGCCACTCTCTTCGCCCGAAACGCCCATAGATCAATGGAATCCTAATTATGGCCACTGAAATCCGCGTTCCCACCCTGGGAGAATCCGTCAGCGAAGCCACGGTCGGCACCTGGTTCAAGAAGGTTGGCGATGTCGTGAAGGCTGACGAGCCGCTCGTCGAACTGGAAACCGACAAGGTAACGGTTGAAGTTCCGGCCCCGGCATCCGGCGTGCTGACCGAAATCGTTGCCCAGAACGGCGAGACCGTCGGCCTTGGCGCGCTGCTCGGCCAGATCGCCGAGGGTGCTTCCGCTGGCGCGGCTGCTCCTGCCGCCGCTGCCCCCGCACCGGCCGCTGCCGCTCCGGCTCCGGCCGCTGCTCCTGCGGCTCCGGCTGCCGCGATGCCGGCTGCGCCTGCCGCTGCCAAGCTTGCTGCCGATAACAATATCAACACCGCCGATGTCGATGGTTCCGGCAAGCGTGGTCAGGTGTTGAAGGGTGACGTTCTCGCCGCCATCGCCAAGGGCACGACCGCTGCCGCACCGGCTCCGGCTGCAGCGCCGCGTCCGGTCTCCTCGGCTGACGATCAGGTCCGCGAAGAGCGCGTCAAGATGACCCGCCTGCGCCAGACCATCGCCAAGCGCCTGAAGGATGCCCAGAACACCGCCGCCATGCTGACCACCTATAACGAGGTGGACATGAAGGCTGTGATGGACCTGCGCGCCAAGTACAAGGACATCTTCGAAAAGAAGCATGGCGTGAAGATGGGCTTCATGGGCTTCTTCACCAAGGCCGTGACCCACGCTCTGAAGGAACTTCCGGCCATCAACGCCGAGATCGACGGCACGGACATCATCTACAAGAACTACTGCCACATCGGCATGGCCGTTGGCACCGACAAGGGTCTGGTGGTTCCGGTTATCCGTGATGCCGACCAGCTGTCGATTGCCGGTGTCGAAAAGGAACTGGGCCGTCTGGCTAAGGCTGCCCGCGATAACACGCTCTCCATGGCGGACATGCAGGGCGGCACCTTCACCATCACCAATGGCGGTGTCTACGGTTCGCTGATGTCCTCGCCGATCCTGAACGCGCCGCAGTCCGGTATCCTCGGCATGCACAAGATCCAGGAGCGTCCGGTCGTGGTCGGTGGGCAGATCGTCATTCGTCCGATGATGTATCTGGCGCTTTCCTATGACCACCGCATCGTCGACGGCAAGGAAGCCGTCACCTTCCTGGTGCGCGTCAAGGAAAGCCTGGAAGATCCGGAACGTCTGGTTCTCGATCTCTAGAGCATTTCCAGGAAAAGTGGGAACCGGTTTTCCGTCCGGAAATGCGTAGAAACAAAAAGTTAGAGCGTTTCAATGTTTCCGTGAAAGAATGAAACGCTCTAAGACATCTGCATTTGATCCGGCGGAGGCAAAATCTCCGCCGGTTGTCATCGGGGAGCGCATCGGCACTTTGTTCCAAGGTGGAATGCGCAGAAGGAGAGCCTGAGCATGGAGCCGACCTTTCTTGCCGCATCGCCCTTCCTGCCGGTCATTGGCTGGAGCGTGGCGCTTTTGATCGTGCATATCCTCTTGCAGGGCATGACCGCGACGAAGGAACTGGGGTCCACTTGGAATGCCGGTCCTCGGGACGGAAACCGCAAGCCGGAAGGCAAGCTGGCAGGCCGCGCTGAACGTGCTTCCGCCAATTTCCGCGAAACCTACCCTGGCTTCATTGCTCTGGCTTTCGGGCTGATCATGGCGGGTGATCCGCACGGTCTGGGTCTGATCGGGGCGTGGCTGTGGTTCATTGCCCGTATCATATATATTCCACTCTATCTCGCCGGTATTCCCTATATCCGCTCGCTGGTCTGGGTTGGCTCGATGATCGGGCTGGCGCTGATGTTCGTCGTGATGATTGTCTGAGCGGTTTTCCGTCAAGAATAGGTAAAACAAAGAAATCTGGGGTCCCTCTGGTTTGACGTGAACCAGATGGACCCTAGCCCAGGAGCGGTGATGCATCCCTATCTGTTCGAACTGGCCTCCCTGATGGCCATTTTTTCCTTCGCGATCGTGTCGCCGGGGGCGGATCTTGCCATGGTGATGCGCCAGTCGATCCTGCATGGCAGGCGGTCTGCCATCATCACCAGTTTCGGCATCGGCACATCGCTGATGTTCCATGTGACCTACACCATTCTTGGCCTTGGGCTGATCATTTCCCAGTCGATCTACCTGTTCAATATCGTCAAGTGGTGCGGTGTCGCCTATCTTGTTTATATCGGCATCAAGTCGCTGAGAGCTGGCAAGACGGATATGACGGTTGAGCAGAACAAGGTGGCCGGGGAGAGCCGTCGCCAGTCTGTGGCAAAAGCTTTCGGGCTGGGCTTCGCCGCCAATGCGCTCAATCCGAAACCGGTTTTCTTCTTCCTGTCGATCTTCTCGACGGTGGTCAGCCTGCACACGCCGATGATGGTGAAGTTCGGTTACGGGCTGGTCATGGCAAGCTGTCTGATTGCCTGGTTCGTGGGTGTCAGCATTTTCATGACGACGCCGAAGATGCGCATGGCTTTTTCCCGCGCCAGCCAATGGATCGATCGGGTGAGCGGGGCGGTCTTCATCGTGCTGGGGCTGAAGCTGGCAACGGAAAAAGCAGGCTGATTTTTTTCAACCTGAGCGCTTGACGCTCATAGACTTACGCCGGACTGCGGTCTGGCCGCTGAATCAAGACAAAGGAACGACTGAAATGGCTTATGATCTCGTGGTAATCGGCTCCGGCCCCGGTGGTTATGTCTGCGCCATCAAGGCAGCGCAGCTGGGCATGAAGGTGGCCGTGGTCGAAAAGCGGGCCACCTATGGCGGCACCTGCCTCAATGTCGGCTGCATTCCCTCCAAGGCGCTGCTGCATGCATCGGAAATGTTTGCCCATGCTGCGCATGGCATGGCCGATCTCGGCGTCGAAGTGCCCGCGCCGAAGCTGAACCTCGCCAAGATGATGGCCCATAAGGACAGCGTCGTGAAGGCCAATGTCGAGGGCGTTTCCTTCCTGTTCAAGAAGAACAAGATCGATGGCATCCAGGGCACCGGCAAGATCGTGGCCGCCGGCAAGGTCGCCGTCACCAATGAAAAGGGCGAAGAGCAGGTTCTGGAAACAAAGAACATCGTCATCGCCACCGGTTCGGAAGTGGCCGGCATTCCGGGCGTCGCCGTCGAGATCGATGAGAAGGTCATCGTTTCCTCCACCGGCGGCATCGCGCTGGACAAGGTGCCGGGCAAGATGATCGTCGTCGGTGGCGGCGTGATCGGCCTGGAACTGGGTTCGGTCTGGTCGCGCCTGGGCGCGAAGGTCACGGTGGTCGAATATCTCGATACCATTCTCGGCGGCATGGACGGCGAAGTGTCCAAGCAGTTCCAGCGCATGCTGGCCAAGCAGGGCATGGAATTCAACCTCGGCGCCAAGGTGACGGCGGTTGTGAAGTCTGGCAACGGCGCCAAGGTTACCTTCGAACCGGTCAAGGGCGGTGAAGCGCAGACGCTGGAAGCCGATGTCGTGCTGGTGGCCACGGGCCGCAAGCCCTATACGGCGGGCCTCGGCCTGGAAGAGGCCGGTGTGGCGCTCGACAATCGTGGCCGCGTCGAAATCGACGGTCATTTCCGCACCAATGTTGCGGGCATTTATGCCATCGGCGATGTCGTCAAGGGTCCGATGCTGGCGCACAAGGCTGAGGATGAGGGTGTTGCTCTTGCCGAAATCCTGGCCGGTCAGCATGGCCATGTGAATTACGATGTCATTCCGGGTGTTGTTTATACCCAGCCGGAAGTGGCCTCCGTCGGCAAGACGGAAGAGGAGCTAAAGGCTGCTGGCGTTTCTTACAAGGCTGGCAAGTTCCCCTTCACCGCCAATGGCCGCGCGCGTGCCATGCAGGTGACGGATGGGTTCGTCAAGGTGCTGGCCGACAAGGAGACGGACCGCGTGCTCGGCGTGCATATCGTCGGCTTTGGTGCAGGCGAAATGATCCATGAAGCCGCTGTATTGATGGAATTCGGCGGTTCCTCCGAGGATCTGGGCCGTACCTGCCATGCGCATCCCACCATGTCGGAAGCCGTGAAGGAGGCAGCGCTGGCGACCTTCTTCAAGCCGATCCATATGTAAGTCCTGCAGTTCCGTTCAAACCGGACTGTAAAAGGCAACTATTATATTTCGGTAATATTGAAAGCCGCATCTTGTATTACAGGATGCGGCTTTTATCATGGTCGCGAAGAATTTTTTTTCTTGATAAAGCATTGTCCCGAGAAAAGTGGAGTCCGGTTTTCCGTCTGGAAACACGGAAACACGGAAAGACTAAAGGCAGAAACAATGGTTGCGACACCGGTTACCGGCTATTCCCTGGCCCAGCGCGTGCTTCACTGGCTGATGGCGCTGATGATTTTTTTCAACCTGATTTTTTCGGATGGTATGGAGCACTGGAACAGGCTGGTGCGCCGGGGCGAGCCTGTGACGCCGGATGACATCGCATCCGCCAATATCCATGCCTATGTCGGCATTGCCATTCTGGCGCTCTGTCTGATGCGGCTTGCGCTCCGCCTTGTGCAGGGCGCGCCGCAGCCGCCTGAAAATGAGCCAGCCTTGCTCAAGCTGGCCGCCAGGGTCACCCATGGCGCTTTCTATCTGTTGTTTCTTGCCGTGCCGCTGTCAGGGATCGCCAAATATTATTTCGGCAATGCCGTGCTCGGTGAATTGCACGGCGGACCGCTGAAGCTCCTGCTGTGGGCGCTGATTGTGCTGCATGTTGCGGGTGCGCTGGTCCATCAGTTCTACTGGAAGACCGACGTGCTGGCCCGCATGACGAAGGGCGTATAAACCTCGTTATCCCGGCGTAGACGCAACGGGGGTGATCGTGAAACCCTGCTGGCGCAGCAGTTCGATCAGCCCGTCCTTGCCCGGCAGATGCAGGGCTCCGACAGCCATGAAGACATTGCCATTATCGAGGATCGGCCCGCCGCGCTGCGCCATGACCTTGTTGCGGTCAACGATCATCCGTTGTTCGAACGGAGTTGCTTCCGTGCCATCCGGTGCAGCGGCCCGCAAGGTCGGCGTAATCATGCCAATCTGACCGTTCAGATAGAGATCAATCATGGTTTCCATGACGTCATTGATCTGGTCCTTGGCCTTGGCGACGCTCACCAGCGACTTCAAATGCACATCGATCGGGACAGCGTTCATGGCCTCGAACTGTTCGGCCAGGGTCTCGACCCCCAAAACTTCTTTGCCGGCCTTGGCGGCATCGACAGCCAGCTTCATATCCAGAAACAAGCCTCCCTGACCCTTGCGGCTCATCTCGCAACCGGGCAGAGCCAGCATGGCGGAAATCAGCCACGGCTTCATGCGGTTCAGGCCCTTTACCGAAAGGCCCTTCGGTTTCAGAGCCGCATCAATGGTTGCCACATCCTCGGCAGATAGCAGTCCGGTCAGGGTCGATCCATCGGTGAAGGTCGAAAATTCCGGCTTCGCCAGAATCGCAAACGCCGCCTTCTTCGGGTCGAGAATCTCATCGGATTCCAGCACCACCGTATCCGCCGCCTGGAAAGCCTCGCGTGCGGCAGGCGGCATGGCGGTGACGCGCGGGTCGGTCAGGTGCATCGTTCCCAGAAGCCAGGAGGGTTCCCGGCCCGGCTTTTCAAGTTTCCAGAAGATACTGTTGCCATTTGGCGTTTGCCGCGCCTCAGCCTGCACTCTGGCAAAGGCTTCGGGTTCGGTCTTTTCAAATTCCGGCAGGAGATTATGGGCGTGGCAGGTGCTGGCATCCTCTGACCGAGCGGGCTGTACCAGTGCCAGCGTGGAGAGGAGAAGCAGCAGAAGCATCAGCGGCAATGCGGCTGCGGCGCGGCATGCTTGTTTCAGCCAACGGTCCATCCTGTTCTCCCTTTTGAAATTGGTTCCGGATGCGGCAGATAGAGTTTTGACGCTATAGCGCCTTAGGCTTCAGGATCTCTTAACATCTGCAGATCTCTACAGCGCCGTGCGTTTTATCAAACGCACGGCGCTGTAACACTCTAAATCTGCTGCATAATTCCTTAAATCGATTCCGATTTAAGGAATTATGCAGTAAGCGCGACGCGTGCTGGCCTTATCCGGGGCATGGACAAATTTTTGGTGTCAGGCGCGGGCGCGGGGATGTGCCCTCTCATAGACATCCAGCAGCCGGGCGGAATCCACGCCCGTATAGACCTGGGTGGTGGACAGGCTGGCATGACCCAGAAGTTCCTGAATGCTGCGCAGGTCGCCGCCGCCGCTGAGAAGGTGGGTGGCGAAGGAGTGGCGCAGCGCATGCGGCGTGGCGCTGTCGGGAAGTCCGAGCGCCGAGCGCAATTTCTGCATCTGCCGCTGAATAATGGCCTGTTGCAGCTTGCCGCCGCGCGCGCCGCGAAAGAGCGGCTCGTTTTCCGGAAGATGATAGGGGCAGAGCTTGCGATAGTCGTTGACGGCTACGAGCACGGCGGGAAGAAGCGGCACCAGACGCATCTTGCCGCCCTTGCCGGTGATGCGAAGGGATGTGGCTTCCCCGGCAAAGGCTGCGGGCGTCAGGTCCAGAGCCTCGGAGATGCGCAGGCCGCAGCCGTAGAGCAGGGTCAGCACTGCGGCATCGCGCGCGGCCAGCCACGGCTCGTCCTGCAATTGCTCGCCGGCCTCCACCAGCCGGGTGGCGTCCTTCTCGGATAGCGGCTTGGGCAGGCTCTTCGGCTGCTTGGGCGCCCGCACGGCTTCCGCGCCCGCAGCATTGACCAGCCCCTGCCGCTGCAGGAATCGCAGGAAGGAACGCAGCCCCGCCAGATACCGCCCGAGCGAGCGCGAACCGGACCCCTCCTTGCGCCGCGCCGCCAGAAAGGCGCGGAGATCGGAAGGTTTCAGAGCGGCAATATCGTCCAGACTGACAGGGCCGCCGAAATGCCCGGTGAGAAAGGTGAGGAACTGGCGGCTGTCGCGTTCATAGGCCGTCAGCGTGTTCTCGGAAAAACGGCGTTCTGAGGCCAGCGTCTGCAGCCAGAGCTGCCGCTTGTCCAGCACCTCGGCTGCAGCCATCATCAGCAATTCCGCCACAAAGACATCCTTTTAAAGCGTTTCCAGGAAAAGTGGAAATCGGTTTTCCGTCCGGAAATGCGCAAATAAGACACGCTTGTCCCGCATGAAGGGACACAGATTGCGTCAGAGCCGTTATGGAATTGTTAACATACAGCGCCGTGCGCCATAAATGGCGCACAAAGGTTCGCTGTAACGCTTTAAATCTGCTGCATAATTTTCACCTTAAATCGATTAGGATTCAAGGAATTATGCAGTAGCGGCTTCGTTGTCATCTCGTGATCACACGGGCTTGCCAAGGTTGAAGACACAAGGAGATAGGCTCATGGCGCGGCGTCAATCCATGACGATGTTCGGACAGCTGGCGGAAACGCTGAGCCTCCTTTCGCACGGACAGCCGGGCCACATCGTGGATGTGCTGATTGCCGAGCGCGGCACGCGGCTGGTGCGTCATCCGCTCTGGCCGCTGATGCGTCCCTTTCTCTACAGCCTGCTGCGCTATGACCGGGCGATCGAATTTGCCAATGCCATTGAAAACCTGCCGGGCTTTCAGTCTTTCGACTATCTCAGCCGGTCGCTGAACCTTGATCTGAGGGTGCTCAATCCCGAGCGCATTCCCGAAAAAGGCGGTTTCCTGCTGATCAGCAATCATCCCACCGGCATTGCCGATGGGGTCGCGGTCTTCGATCTCCTGAAACAGCGCCGTCCGGATATGATGTTCTTTGCCAATCGCGACGCGGTCAGGGTCAATCCCCGTTTCGTGGAGATGGTGATTCCGGTGGAGTGGCGCGAGGAGCATAAATCCAAGCTCAAAACGCGGGAAACGCTGGAAATCACCCATCGCGCCATCGCCGAAGGCAAGGTCACGGTGCTGTTTCCCTCCGGACGCATTGCCTATTGGGCCGATGGGCGCCTCAATGAAAGGCCCTGGAAAACCTCGGCGATCGGGCTTGCCCGCAAATATGGCCTGCCGCTCCTGCCCATTCATATGCGGGCACGCAATTCCGGCCTGTTCTACTGGTTCGCCAACTGGTCTACCGAGCTTCGCGACATGACGGTCTTTTACGAACTTCTCAACAAGAAGGGTCAGCGTTTCGATATCACCGTCGGTCAGCCTATTCCGGTGGAGTATCTGGAGGGAGATCCGGCGGCGCTGACAAAAGCACTGGAGGACCATTGCGTGCACCGTCTGGCCGAGGATGGAGATGCTCTCTTCAGCCCTTGACTGTGAGCAAGGCGTTTTGCTCGTCTTGCGTTTCCCCCTTTAGTCGAGCCCGAGTTGATGAACGTCAAAATCCGTTCGAATTCATCGACTTAGCCTCTTGAATCCCTAAATTTGTAGGGGTTCTTTAATATTTTAAATTTCTAAATTTGCCTCATCTGACGCAGGAGCCCCTGCTGTTCAGCGCCGACTGGAGGCCTGATGGACCTCCGTGCATTCGAGGAGGTTATCCATGCAGTTCAAATCCATACAAATGAAGATCGCAGTGCTTTCGGGCCTTTGCGTTCTTGCGGCGACGACGGGGCTCGTTGCCTATGATATCGTCGCGTCCAATGACAAACAGGCTTTTGTCGGACAGTCCGTCTCCACGCTCACGGAGCAGAAGACCCGGGAAGGTCTGGCGACCCTTGCCTCTACCCAGGCCGGCATTATTCGCTCTTCGCTGGACGGGGCCTTCGATGCGGCCCGCAACCTCGCCCGCAGCTTCGAGGTTGCCGCAGGCGAGGGGATGGACGCTACCCCGCCCGGTGAGCGGCGTGCGCAGTTCAATGCCATGCTTCTCAACGTGCTCAAGGACAATCCGCGGTTTAATGGCACCTACAGCGCTTGGGAGCCCAATGCGCTGGATGGTCGCGATGAGGAATTCAAGAACCGTCGCGATGCCGGCTCTGATGCCACCGGACGCTTTCTGCCCTACTGGACGCGCGATACCGCCGGCAAGATCGCTATCCAGCCGCTTGTCGAATATGACAGCGCTGAACTGCATCCGAACGGCGTCATGAAAGGGGGCTGGTATATCGGCCCACAGAAGGGCGGCGGCGAAAGCATTCTCGATCCGTTGCCTTATATCGTTCAGGGGAAGAATGTGTATCTGGCCACCATGTCGGTGCCAATCATGGTGTCTGGCAGGTTCCGCGGTGTGGCCGGAGCAGATTTCGATCTGTCTTTCGTACAGAAACTGGCGGAAGACGTGCGCGGTTCGATCTTTGGCGGCAAGGCGGGAGTCAAGATCGTCAGCTACAAGGGTCTGGTGGTGGCAGATAGCGACCATCCCGAAACCATTGGTCAGCCCTTTGACAGGCTCAATAGTCAATTGAGCACCTATCTGGCGACGATCCAGGCCGGCAGGGCCGATGTCCAGACGTCCGGTGATGCCTTTACCGCTTTCTCGCCCATCACCATCGGGCGCACCAAAACGCCTTGGTCGGTGCTGATCACCGTGCCGCGGGCCGTGGCGCTGGCCGAGGCCATTACGCTCGATCAGGCGCTGACAGCGCGCGCTACCCGGGATATTGCCATGCAGTTTGCCGTGGCGTTGGTGATTGCCGTTTGTGCCATTGCCGCCATGTGGATGGTGGCACGCAGTATTGCCGGCCCCATTCGCGCCATGACCGCCAGCATGCGCCAGCTTGCTGCTGGTCGTACCGATCTTGTCGTGCCCGGGATTGGCCGCAGCGATGAAATCGGCGCCATGGCCGATGCGGTCGGTGTGTTCCGCGATAATGCCATTGCCAATCGCCGCCTGCAGGATGAAGCTGAAAGTGCCCGCCGCAGCAGCGAAAGTGAAAGAGAACGCAACGCCGAAATGGAAAGGCAGCGCGCCGAGGCCATGGCAGAAGCAACCTCCGGCCTGGCCAAGGGTCTCAAGCATCTTGCCGATGCCGACCTCACCTTTCGCCTGCACCAGCCCTTCGCGGCTGAATTCGAGGCTTTGCGCAACGATTTCAATAGTGCTGTCCAGCAACTGGCCGATACGATGAGCGCCGTCGCACAGGCATCGCTTTCCATGGATGGCGGGTCGCGCGAAATCAGCCGCAGTGCGGACGATCTTTCGAAGCGTACTGAACAGCAGGCCGCGTCGCTGGAGGAAACCGCCGCTGCGCTGGATGAGATTACCGCCAATGTCGGCAATTCGTCACGGCGGGCGGAAGAAGCCAGGGCCGTGGCCGTAGAGGCCAATTACAGCGCTACTCAGTCGGGCGTGGTGGTGGCCGATGCAGTGGATGCCATGCAACGTATCGAACAATCGTCGCAGCAAATCTCCAACATTATCGGCGTCATCGACGAAATTGCCTTCCAGACCAATCTTCTGGCCCTCAATGCCGGTGTGGAAGCCGCACGCGCCGGTGAGGCGGGCAAGGGCTTTGCCGTGGTGGCGCAGGAGGTGCGTGAACTTGCCCAGCGGTCGGCGCAGGCGGCCAGGGAAATCAAGGATCTCATCCGCAATTCCACAGTCGAAGTGGAGAATGGCGTGCGACTGGTGCGCGATACGGGCGAGGCGCTGAAAACCATCGTTGGCTACATCGTCACGGTCAACCAGCACATGGATGCCATCGCGACCTCTGCCCGAGAGCAGGCCACCGGCCTGTCCGAGGTGAACACCGCCGTCAACCAGATGGACCAGGTGACGCAGAAAAATGCTGCCATGGTGGAGGAAACCAATGCCGCAGGCGCTACACTGGCCGCCGAGGCCTCGCGCCTCATCGAACTGGTCGGCCGCTTCCAGTTGCAAGGCGGCGCTTCGGCCATGGAAAGTTCCGCACTGCGCCGGGTCGGATGACTGCTCGCCACAGTCAAACAGGCTCGGAATCACTGAGGCAGACCTGTCATTCCTGGGTTTTGCCGGGTAAGGCGGTTCCATTTTTTCCTGCCCCCCTCTGAGATCGCTTCAGACGCCTGCCCTCGCCGGGGCAGGCGTTTCCCATTTATTTTTTGATTTTCTTTCCGGTTTCAAAAGGGCAAGTTCCCGCGTGATGAAACAGGATTCGCACGATCTCTTCTCTCCCGCATCCCCGGCCCGTTCCGTGCCGGTGCTGGTGCCCATGCCTGCCGCCACGCCCTACAGCTATAGCCTGCCGGACGGCATGGTGGCGCCGCCGGGTTCGGTGGTGCAGGTGCCGCTGGGGCCGCGCAAGGTGGTCGGCGTTGTCTGGGATGGCGGAGAAAATGCCGTCGATGCCCGCAAGCTGAGGCCGGTGGAGAAAATCTTCGATTGTCCGCCGCTTGATCCCTCCATGCGGCGGTTTATCGATTGGGTGGCGTCCTACACACTCTCGCCGCCCGGTCTGGTGGCGCGGATGGCGTTGCGCGCGCCTGCGGCTTTTGACCCCGAGCCGATGGTGGAGGGCTTGCGCTTTTGCGGTCATGAACCCGACAAGCTGACGCCCGCCCGCCGCAAGGTGCTGGAGATGGCCGCCGATGGCCTGTCCTGGACCAAGAGCGGTCTTGCGCATGCCGCTGGCGTTTCCACCTCGGTCATCGATGGCATGGTGAAGCAGGGTGTATTCGAGCAGGTCTTCCTGCCGCCGCCGCCGCTGGTGGCCCCGCCTGATCCCGATTATGCGCCGCACCGGCTGGCGGGCCGCCAGATGGATGCGGCGGAGATCGCGGTGGATGCGGTGAAGGCGCGGGATTTTTCCGTGGCGCTGATCGATGGCGTCACCGGCTCCGGCAAGACGGAAGTCTATTTCGAAGCCATCGCCGAGTGCCTGCGGCAGGGACGGCAGGCCTTGATCCTGCTGCCGGAAATCGCCCTAACCACCGCCTTTCTCGACCGGTTTCACGAGCGCTTCGGGGCAAAGCCGGCGGAATGGCATTCCGATCTTGCCACCCGCACCCGGGAAAAAGTCTGGCGGCAGGCCGCCACAGGCGAGATCCGCGTGGTCGCCGGTGCGCGTTCCGCGCTTTTCCTGCCCTTTGAAAATCTCGGCCTGATCATCGTCGATGAAGAGCATGATCCCGCCTTCAAACAGGAGGACCGGGTCTTCTACAATGCCCGCGACATGGCGGTGGTGCGCGGACGGCTTGCCAAGGTTCCCGTCGTTCTGGTCTCGGCGACGCCTTCCGTCGAAAGCCAGGTCAACAGCCAGCAGGGGCGCTATACCCGCATCCACCTGCCCACCCGCTTTGCCGATGCGGCCATGCCGGATCTGCATCTCATCGACATGCGCCGCCATCCGCCGGAACGCGGAGGCTTTCTCTCGCCGGTTCTGCTGAGAGCCGTGGGCAAGACCATCGAGCGGCAGCAGCAGGCGCTGCTGTTTCTCAACCGGCGCGGCTATGCGCCGCTGACGCTGTGCCGGGTCTGCGGGCACCGGTTTCAATGTCCGCAATGTTCGAGCTGGCTGGTGGAGCATCGCTTCCGGGGCCAGATCCAGTGCCATCAATGCGGCTATGCCGAGCCCACCCCGCAAGCCTGCCCGGAATGCGGCACGCTTGATCATCTCGTGGCCTGCGGGCCGGGGGTGGAGCGTATTGCCGAGGAGGTGGAGCGGCATTTTCCCGATGCGCGCACGCTGGTGCTGTCCTCCGATCTCGGGGGAGTCAAGCGTTTAAGGCTGGAACTGGAGGCTGTTGCCAGGGGCGAAGCGGATATCGTCATCGGCACGCAGCTGGTGGCCAAGGGCCATAATTTCCCGCTGATGACGCTTGTGGGCATTGTCGATGCCGATGTCGGTCTTGCCAATGGCGATCCGCGCGCAGCCGAGCGCACCTTTCAACTGCTGAGCCAGGTCACGGGCCGCGCGGGCCGCACCGGCCTGAAAAGCCACGGCCTGCTCCAGACCTATCAGCCGCAGCATCCCGTCATGCAGGCCATCGTCTCCGGCGATGCCGACGCTTTTTATGAGCGGGAGATCGTCGAGCGGGAAAAAGCCATCCTCCCTCCCTTCGGTCGCCTCGTCTCGATCATCGTCTCCGCCGATAGCCGTGCCGAAGCGGAGACCCACGCCCGGCAATTGCGCCAGGCGGCGCCGCAGGCCAGCGGCATTTCCATTCTGGGGCCTGCGGAGGCGCCGCTGGCGATGATCCGGGGACGCCATCGTTTTCGCCTGCTGGTGCATGGCCGCCGTGGCAGCGACATGCAGGGTTTCGTGCGCGCCATGCTCGACAACGGCCCCAAGGAGCGCCGCTCCATCCAGGTGCAGGTGGATGTCGATCCGCAGAGCTTTCTGTAAGGCTTGCGGGGCATTCTCTGGATTGACCGGATCATGGTGTCTCCCGTGGGGCTCGTCTTTTCGTGCCATTGCGGTCGTTGTCGCAGTAAATTTTCTTCACACCCTTGGCGAACATGCTTTACAGCGCCGTGCGCCATATATGGCGCACAAAGGTTCGCTGTAACGCTTTAAATCTGCTGCATAATTTTATCCTTAAATCGATTCCGATTTAAGGAATTATGCAGTAGAACCCTGCCGGAAAAGGGTGGAGCTGATTCCGTTTTGTGGTCACCGGCTCGCAGCGCAGAAAAGGAGAGGTCTGTGGAGTTTTATTTTCCAACGGAATTCGGCGAGCAGATGGCCTTCACCGGTGCTGCGCTCACGGCCTTTATCGGTCTGGTCGTCATGTTTGCTCCGGGCCTCATTTTGCGTTTTCTCGGTCTTGTGCCGCTGGAGGGCCGCAATGAAGGCTTCGGCGCGCTGCGCGGGGGCGGCGGCGTGCTGCTCGGGCTTGGCCTTTCGGCACTGCTCCTTGCCCAGCCCATGGTCTATCTTGCGCTGGGTGCGGCACTCGGTCTCGGCTGCTTCGGGCGAATCCTCTCCATTCTCTCCGATCACGGCGCAAGCTGGCGCAATGTTCTTCTTCTGGTTGTTTTTTTGCTGCTTGCTGCTCTTCCGCTTGCCTATGTTTTCGGTCTTGCCTGAACAAAAACTCCAAAAGCTGGGCGTCTGACTCAAGGATTTTCCCGACTTAACCGATAAAATTGCCCTTCCCCCATTGCCCTTGCGGCTTAATCCGTTATTACCCGTGTTGCGAGTCCGGGTCTCCTATGCTAGACGGACCGCGAATTTGGATAACGCAGGCCTTCGGTCCTTGTGTTTCCGGGGGAATTTTAAACGATATCAATCTGGTGTCGCGTCTCGTCGCGAGGAGGCCAGCTTGAATCCAAATCAGGGAAATTTGGGCCCGTGGCAGACACATCCCAGCTGACTTCCGGTGTAGCGGAGCGTTATGCTTCCTCGCTTTTCGAATTGGCGCTCGAAGCTGGCGCCATCGATACCGTCGCTGCCGATCTGAAGCGCTTCCAGGCAATGATCGATGAAAGCGCGGATCTGAAGCGGCTGGTGTTGAGCCCCGTCTTCACCGCCGACCAGCAGCTGGCCGCCATTTCGGCGCTTTCGGCCAAGGCCGGCATTGCCGGGCTGACCGGCAATTTCCTGCGCGTCGTGACCGCAAACCGCCGTCTGTTTGCCATCAGCGGCATGATTTCCGCCTACACCCTGCTGGTCGCTCGCCATCGCGGCGAAGTGACGGCTGACGTGGCTTCGGCCCACGCTCTGTCCGAAGAGCAGCAGAACGAACTGAAAGAGGCGCTGAAGAGCGTGACCGGCAAGACCGTCCTCCTGAACGTGACGGTCGATCCGTCGCTTCTGGGTGGCCTGATCGTCAAGGTCGGCTCGCGTCAGATCGACACGTCTCTCCGCACCAAACTTTCTACCCTTAAGCTTGCACTGAAAGAGGTTGGCTGATGGATATCCGCGCCGCGGAAATTTCCGCAATTCTTAAAGATCAAATCAAGAACTTCGGTCAGGAAGCTGAAGTTTCCGAAGTCGGCCAGGTGCTTTCCGTCGGCGACGGTATCGCCCGCGTTTACGGTCTGGATAATGTCCAGGCCGGTGAAATGGTCGAATTCCCGGGCGGCATTCGCGGCATGGCGCTGAACCTCGAAGCCGACAATGTCGGCGTGGTTATCTTCGGCTCCGACCGCGACATCAAGGAAGGCGACACCGTCAAGCGGACCGGCGCCATTGTTGACGTGCCGGTCGGTCCGGAACTGCTGGGCCGCGTCGTCGACGCCCTCGGCAACCCGATCGACGGCAAGGGTCCGATTGCCGCGACCCGCCGCGCCCGCGTTGACGTTAAGGCTCCAGGCATTATTCCGCGCAAGTCGGTGCATGAGCCGATGTCCACGGGTCTCAAGGCCATCGATGCCCTGATCCCGGTTGGCCGTGGCCAGCGCGAGCTGGTGATCGGCGACCGCCAGACCGGCAAGACCGCGATCATTCTCGATACCTTCCTGAACCAGAAGCCGATTCACGACAACGGCCCGGACAATGACAAGCTGTTCTGCGTCTACGTCGCCGTCGGCCAGAAGCGTTCGACCGTTGCCCAGTTCGTCAAGGTTCTGGAAGAGCGCGGCGCGCTGCAGTACTCCATCGTCATCGCCGCAACGGCTTCCGATCCGGCTCCGATGCAGTATCTTGCCCCGTTCGCCGGTTGCGCCATGGGTGAGTATTTCCGTGACAACGGTCAGCACGCCCTGATCGCCTATGACGACCTGTCCAAGCAGGCTGTGTCCTATCGTCAGATGTCGCTGCTTCTGCGCCGTCCGCCGGGCCGCGAAGCCTATCCGGGCGATGTTTTCTACCTGCATTCGCGCCTGCTCGAGCGTGCTGCAAAGCTCTCCGACGAGCGTGGCGCCGGTTCGCTGACGGCTCTGCCGGTCATCGAGACCCAGGGCAACGACGTGTCTGCCTTCATTCCGACCAACGTGATCTCGATCACCGACGGTCAGATCTTCCTCGAAACCGACCTGTTCTATCAGGGTATCCGCCCGGCCGTGAACGTCGGTCTGTCGGTTTCGCGCGTTGGCTCCTCCGCCCAGATCAAGGCGATGAAGCAGGTTGCCGGTTCCATCAAGGGCGAGCTTGCCCAGTATCGTGAAATGGCCGCCTTCGCCCAGTTCGGTTCGGACCTCGATGCCGCCACCCAGCGCCTTCTGAACCGTGGTGCACGCCTCACCGAACTCCTGAAGCAGCCGCAGTTCTCGCCGCTGAAGACGGAAGAGCAGGTTGCCGTGATCTTCGCCGGTGTGAACGGTTACCTCGACAAGCTGGCCGTCTCCGATGTCGGCAAGTTCGAGCAGGGCCTGCTGCATTACCTGCGCCACGAAGGCAAGGCTATACTGGACGCCATCCGCACGGAGAAGGCCATCAGCGACGACACCAAGGGCAAGCTCAAGGCCGCCCTCGATGCCTTCGCCAAGACCTTCGCCTGATCGGTATTGTTTCGAAGGACGGATAACGGATGCCTTCCCTTAAGGATCTGAAAAACCGGATCGCCTCCGTGAAGGCGACGCAGAAGATCACCAAGGCGATGAAAATGGTCGCTGCGGCAAAACTGCGTCGCGCTCAGGAAGCGGCCGAGGCCGCCCGGCCTTATTCGCAGCGGATGGGTGCTGTTCTCGCCAATATCGCCCAGGCGGTTGGCCCGGATCAGGACGTGCCGCTGCTGATGACCGGCACGGGCAAGGAAGACGTGCATCTTCTCGTAGTGTGCACGGCGGAACGCGGCCTTTGCGGCGGCTTCAACTCGCAGATCGCGCGCTTTGCCCGCGATCATGCCAGAAGCCTGCTGGCTGCCGGCAAGACGGTGAAGATCTACTGCGTTGGCAAGAAGGGTTATGACAGCCTGCGCCGTGAGTTTGCTTCGCTGATCGTGGAGCGCACGGAGTTGCGTGACGTCAAGCGCATCGGTTTCGACAATGCCGACGCCATTGGCCGCAAGATCATTTCGATGTTCGAGCGCGGCGAGTTCGACGTCTGCACGCTGTTCTACTCGGAGTTCAAGTCCGTCATCAGCCAGGTGCCGACCGCCCAGCAGTTGATCCCGGCTGTTGCCGGTGAAGCTCCGGTATCGGAAAGCACGGCGATCTACGAATACGAACCCGATGCGGGCGCGATCCTCAACGATCTCATTCCGCGCAACATCTCTGTCCAGATCTTCCGGGCGCTTCTTGAAAACGTTGCGGGTGAAATGGGCGCCAAGATGAGCGCCATGGACAATGCCACGCGCAACGCCGGTGAAATGATCAACAAGCTGACGCTCAGCTACAACCGCCAGCGTCAGGCCAAGATCACCACCGAACTCATTGAAATCATTGCGGGCGCGGAAGCGCTCTGAGCTAAGAAAGAGGGTAAGAACATGGCCCAGACATCTCCCGCTTCCGGCAAGGTGACGCAGGTCATCGGCGCCGTCGTAGACGTGGCCTTCGAAGGCGCTCTGCCGCCCATCCTGAACGCGCTGGAACTCGACAATGGCGGCAATCGCCTGGTTCTCGAAGTGGCCCAGCACCTCGGTGAAAACCAGGTTCGCACCATTGCCATGGACTCCACCGAAGGTCTGGTTCGCGGCCAGCCGGTGAGCGATACCGGTGCTCCGATTTCCGTTCCGGTCGGTGACGAAACCCTCGGCCGCATCCTGAACGTTATCGGTGAAGCCGTGGACGAACTCGGCCCGGTTCAGACCTCGGCCCGCCGCGCCATCCACCAGCCGGCTCCGGAATATATCGAGCAGTCCACCGAAGCGCAGATCCTCGTCACCGGCATCAAGGTCGTCGACCTGCTGGCACCTTACGCCAAGGGTGGCAAGATCGGCCTGTTCGGCGGTGCCGGCGTTGGCAAGACCGTTCTGATCATGGAACTGATCAACAACGTCGCCAAGGCGCATGGCGGTTACTCGGTGTTTGCCGGCGTGGGTGAGCGTACCCGCGAAGGCAACGACCTTTACCACGAAATGATCGAATCCAAGGTCAACGTCGACCCGCATGAGAACAACGGTTCTGCCGCTGGCTCGAAGTGCGCCCTGGTCTATGGCCAGATGAACGAGCCGCCGGGTGCGCGTGCCCGCGTGGCCCTGACCGGCCTGACCATCGCTGAAGACTTCCGCGACAAGGGCCAGGACGTTCTGTTCTTCGTGGACAACATCTTCCGCTTCACCCAGGCCGGTTCGGAAGTGTCGGCTCTGCTTGGCCGCATCCCCTCCGCCGTGGGTTATCAGCCGACGCTGGCAACCGACATGGGTGCCCTGCAGGAGCGTATCACCACCACCACCAAGGGCTCGATCACCTCGGTTCAGGCCATCTACGTTCCGGCCGACGACTTGACCGACCCGGCTCCGGCGACGTCCTTCGCCCACCTGGACGCCACCACCGTTCTGTCGCGTTCGATCGCCGAAAAGGGTATCTATCCGGCTGTTGACCCGCTCGACTCCACCTCGCGCATGCTGGACCCGATGATCATCGGCGAAGAGCATTACGAAGTGGCCCGTAAGGTTCAGTCGACCCTGCAGCGCTACAAGGCGCTTCAGGACATCATCGCCATCCTCGGCATGGACGAACTGTCGGAAGACGACAAGCAGACGGTTGCCCGCGCCCGCAAGATCGAGCGCTTCCTGTCGCAGCCTTTCCACGTGGCCGAAGTCTTCACCGGTTCGCCGGGCAAGCTGGTGTCGCTGGAAGACACGATCAAGGGCTTCAAGGGTCTCGTCAACGGCGAATACGACCATCTGCCGGAAGCCGCCTTCTACATGGTCGGCTCGATCGATGAAGCCATAGAAAAGGCCAAGAAGCTCGCAGCCGAAGCAGCTTGAGCATGAAAGGGGCGGGGCGCTGAGCCCCGCTTTCCGGAGCGGAGGGTCTCTGCTCTCGATCAAGGGTCCACGCAGGTCGTGTCCTGTCCGTAGCGGCAGGCATGGCGTGCTTTTGAGAAGTGAACAGTCATGGCCGACAACTTCAATTTTGAACTCGTTTCGCCCGAGCGCCTGTTGATCTCGGAAAAGGTTCGCGAGGTCGTTATTCCGGCGAGCGAGGGTGAAATGACCGTCATGGCCCTGCATGCACCGACCATGACGACAATCAAGCCGGGCGTTGTTTCGGTGACCTTCGCCTCCGGCAAGACGGCGCGCTATGTCGTGTTTGGTGGTTTCGCCGATGTCACGCCGACGGGCTGCACCTTGCTGGCCGAAAGCGCCGTACCGGTGGATGAGTTGAGCGGCGATGCACTGAAGCGCCGCATCGACATAGCCCAGACGGAACTGGACAATGCCGAACATCACGAACATCGCAGCAAGCTGGAACATTTCCTGGCGGAACTGACGCATTTGAACAATGTGGTGACGCGCAACTAAGCTGCCGGTCTGGACCATCCCTGATGGTCGGTGCCACAGCAGCCCGCAGACGCTGAATAAACAGTATAATTCTGTCATGTTTAGAGCGCCGATCTGATTGAAGCAGATCGGCGCTCTAACATCTTATTTTTGGAGCATAATCTTATCGATCCTCGTTTCACTCCGGTCGGATTATACTTTAAAGAAATAAGCGGTCCTTCGGGGCCGCTTTTCTGTTTTCTGAATTCTATTCATGTTTCGCTGGCGACGTGTCGCAATTGAACAAATCTGTCCCAGTATTGGCCTCGACCTTTTTGAGGCTTTCTCGTGAGTGCAATTGACAGCGTCCCTGCGCCTCGCCACTGTCTCTGAATGGCTTTTTGAAGCTTGCTTCGGCGCGCCTTCCTGACGCGTCGTTCTTTTCTGGGAATGGGGGTAGAAGGTGGTTATTGAGATATTTCCGCTTTCAATCACAGGTAGATTTGCTTTAAGTTCAGGACGGCTTGGATGAGGGAGCGGGGAGCATGAAAATTGGCATCATTGGCGCGGGCATGGTCGGCAGTTCCGCCGCCTATGCGCTTGCCATGCTGGGCATTGCCCAGGAACTGGTGCTGGTGGATCATAATACCGCGCTGGCGGTTGCCCAGGCGGAAGATATTTCCCACGCCGTGCCCTTTGTTTCGGCCACCACTGTCCGGGCAGGTGATTATTCGGCTTTGGACGGAGCCGGCATCGTGATGATCGCGGCTGGCGTGAGTCAGAAGCCTGGCGAAACGCGGCTGGAGCTTCTCGGGCGCAATGCCCGGGTCTTTCGGGATGTGGTGGGGCAGGTGCTTGCGGTTGCGCCTCAGGCGATCCTGCTGATTGCGTCCAACCCGGTCGATATCATGACCGATATCGCCACCCGTATTTCCGGCCTGCCGCCCAGCCGGGTCATTGGTTCAGGCACCATCCTCGATACGGCGAGATTTCGCAGTCTGCTTGGCCGTCATCTCGGCGTTTCGCCGCAATCGGTGCATGCCTATGTGCTGGCCGAACATGGCGATAGCGAAGTCCTGGCCTGGTCCAGTGTCCGGATCGGGTCCGTGCCGCTGCTCTCCTTTGCAGAGCAGGTCAAGCGGCCGATGACGCCGGAGGTTAAAACCCATATCGAAGACGATGTCCGTAATGCAGCCTACAAGATCATTCATGGCAAGGGTGCGACCTATTACGGGATCGGCGCTGGTCTGGCGACGATTGCCAAGGCGATTGCCCGTGACCAGCGGGATGTCCTGTCCGTTTCCTGCGTCATGCCCGAACTTGCGGGCGTGCGTGACGTTGCGGCGTCGGTGCCGCGCGTCATCGGCCGTGATGGCGTCATTGCAGATCTGATCCCGCCGCTCGAGCCCCACGAGCAGCAGGCTTTGAAGGAAAGTCTTTCCATGTTGAAGGAGATCGCCGTCTCCATACCTGTCTGACACTGGTTTTTTGCTTGAAGGGTGTTTGCCGCTATCGCGCGGCTTTGAGGGCTTTTTTGTGTTAAGTACTGTCGTTCCTACCTCTTTGGAGACTCATGTTTCGATGGACCGGCTTGCCGAGTTCATGCAGCAGGCCCATGCCGCTGCCGCATTGTTGAAGGCGCTTTCCCATGAAAGCCGCCTGCTGATCCTGTGCATTCTGGGCACGGGTGAAAAAACTGTTGGGCAGCTAGAGGACATGCTCGGTCTGCAACAGGCCATCGTTTCGCAGCAATTGGCGCGCTTGCGCCTCGATCATCTGGTCAATAGTCGCCGTGAAGGTCGCCAGATTTTCTATTCCATCGCCAATCCTGCGGTGGGAGAACTGGTCTCGGTGCTGTATCGTATGTATTGTACGCCGCAGACGGAAGTGGCTTGACCTGCGGTTTTGCGACAAAGAGAGCTTATAAAATACGTCCTTTGTGCAAGGCGATCGCAGGCCTCTTCCCAGATTTGAACAGGAACGCCTCTGCCGCGCGGAAGCCTTTCGGGTTCGCGGGTGTTGGCACGGGATGATCGATAAGCTCGAGTTTTTCATAGCGCTGGCGCGCCATCAGCATTTCGGGCGGGCCGCCGAGGAGTGCGGCATTTCCCAGCCCACCCTGTCTGCCGCCGTGCGTCAGCTGGAGGACCAGCTTGGCGTGATGCTGGTCAGCCGCGGCTCGCGTTTTCAGGGGCTGACGCCGGAAGGCCAGCGGGTTCTGGAATGGGCGCGCCGCATCGTCGGTGATACCCGTACCATGCGGGAGGAAATGCGCGCGGCCCGCAAGGGTCTTGCAGGCCATATCCGGCTGGCGGTCATCCCGACCGCGCTTGCCATGGTGCAAAAGCTGACGGAGCCCTTTCAAGCCCGCCATCCGGCAGTGACGTTTTCCGTGCTGTCACGGACCTCCTTGCAGGTCCTGAGCCTTCTGGAAAATCTCGAGATCGATGCAGGGATCACCTATCTCGATCATGAGCCGCTGGGCCGTGTTACCTCCGTCCCGCTTTACGCGGAACGTTATCACCTGATCGCGGCGGCCGGAACGCCGCTTGCGGATCGCGAAAGCGTGAAATGGCGGGAGGTGGCCGATCTTCGGCTTTGTCTCTTGACGGCGGATATGCAAAACCGCCGGATTATCAATCATCATCTGGCGGAGGCGGGCGTCAAGGCCAAGCCCACGCTGGAATCGAATTCGATGATCGTGCTGTTCTCCCATATCCGCACAGGACAATGGGCGTCGGTCATGCCCCGTAACGTTGCGGAATCCTTCGGTTTTTCCGAAGAAATCCGCATGGTTCCGATTGTCGAGCCGGAAGCGGAGCATCTTGTCGGCCTGGTGGCCACCCACCGGGAACCCTATACGCCGCTGGTGTCCGCACTGTTGCATGAGGCGCGTCATCTCGCATCTGCACAGGTGTTTGATAGAAATATTCTATCGCGTAACGAAAAGCCGATATTGACCTGACTCCAGGCTTCTCCATTCTTGTGCAATGACAAGTCGAACACATGCCGGATGTCCCCGGGGTTCGGCGCGGGAGGTGTTATACGTCGCGGCATTGAAGATGACGCTGCGTATTCGGAATCTTTCAAGTCGAGGATGCGCAAGCATCTTCGCGGCTTGGGTTGAGTGGAGGCTGTCTGCGTTTCGGATGGCTGCCCACAGGGTGGAGGTCAGCATGAATATAAGGGCTGCCGCAGACGGCGACCTTGCCGCAATCGCGGCAATCATTGAGGAATTCCGGCAGAGTGAAGGGCCGCTTTTGCCCATTCTTCACGGTGTTCAGCGGGAATTCGGCTATATTCCCGAGTACGCCAAGCAGATGATTGCCACTGCGCTCAATCTTTCGCGCGCCGAAGTGCATGGTGTCGTGACCTTCTATCATGATTTTCGTGACCATCCCACCGGCCGTCATGTGCTGAAACTTTGTCGCGCCGAGGCTTGCCAGTCGATGAATGGTGAGCCTCTTGCCGAACGGGTGAAGACCATGCTCGGCATTGACTGGCATGAAACCACTGCCGATGGCGCGGTGACGCTGGAGCCTGTCTTCTGTCTCGGCCTCTGTGCCCAGGCCCCCGCTGCCATGCTGGATGGCGAGGTTCATGCCCGGCTGGATGAGCACTGTCTGACCGGCCTCCTGAAGGAGGTCAGCCGATGAGTGTGACTGTTTTTGTGCCCCGTGATGCCGCGTCCCTGGCCGTCGGTGCCGATAAGGTGGCTGCGGCGATTGCCCGTGAGGCAGAGGCCCGCAAGCTGGATGTCACGATTGTTCGCAACGGCTCGCGTGGTCTTCTGTGGCTGGAGGTGCTGGTCGAGGTGCGCACGGAGCACGGGCGCGTCGCCTATGGTCCGGTGAAGGCGTCCGATGTGCCGTCGCTCTTCGATGCCGGTTTTCTCACCGGTGGCGCGCATCCGCTGGCCCACGGGCTGACCAGGGAAATGCCTTTCCTCAAAAACCAGACGCGGCTGACCTTTTCCCGCTGTGGCGTGACCGATCCCTTGTCGCTGGCGGACTACCGGCATTATCAGGGGCTGAAGGGGCTGGAAAAGGCCCTTGGCCTCGCCCCGGCCGATATCGTCAAACAGGTCACGGAGAGTGGTCTGCGCGGACGTGGCGGCGCCGGTTTCCCGACCGGTGTGAAATGGAAGACGGTGGCGGATGCCAGTGCCGACCAGAAATACATCGTCTGCAATGCCGATGAAGGCGATAGCGGCACCTTTGCCGACCGGATGATCATGGAAGGCGATCCCTTCGTGCTGATCGAAGGCATGGTGATTGCCGGGATCGCGGTGGGCGCCACCAGGGGCTATGTCTATACGCGCTCGGAATATCCGCATGCGATCGCGACGATGCGGCAGGCCATTGAACTGGCGCGCCAGGCTGGCATTCTCGGACCTTCGGTGCTGGGTTCGCCTTACGCCTTCGATATGGAGGTGCGGGAAGGGGCGGGCGCCTATGTCTGCGGCGAGGAGACCTCGCTGCTGAACAGCCTTGAGGGGAAGCGCGGCGTGGTGCGGGCCAAGCCGCCGCTGCCTGCGCTGGAAGGCCTGTTCGGCAAGCCGACGGTGGTGAATAATGTCATGTCGCTGGCCTCCATTCCGGTGATCATGGACCGGGGCGCATCCTTCTACCGCGATTACGGTGTCGGCAAATCCCATGGCACCATTCCGATCCAGATTGCCGGAAACGTAAAGCATGGCGGCCTTTATGAGACGGCTTTTGGCCTGACACTAGGGGAAATCGTCAACGACATCGGCGGCGGCACGCTATCGGGCCGTCCGGTCAAGGCCGTGCAGGTGGGTGGGCCGCTGGGGGCCTATTTCCCGCCGTCGCTCTTCGATACGGTGTTCGATTACGAAGCCTTTGCCGCCAGAGGCGGGTTGATCGGTCATGCCGGGATCGTGGTTTTCGACGACACGGCGGACATGTTGAAACAGGCCCGTTTTGCCATGGAGTTCTGCGCCGTGGAAAGCTGTGGTAAATGCACGCCTTGCCGCATCGGCTCGACGCGCGGTGTGGAAACCGTGGATCGCATCGCGCGCGGTATCGAGCCTGAGAAGAACAAGGCCCTGCTGGCCGATCTGTGCAACACCATGAAATTCGGGTCGCTGTGCGCGCTGGGCGGTTTCACGCCCTATCCGGTGATGAGTGCGATGACGCATTTCCCGGAGGATTTTCAGCCGGCACCCCTCGTTGAAGCTGCGGAGTAATCTCCATGTCTCTCATTCATGAAATCGACTACGGTACGCCTGCTTCTAAAGCCACCGAAACGGTGACGCTGACCATTGATGGCCGTGAGGTCACGGTTTCTGCCGGCACATCCATCATGCGCGCCTCCATGGAGGCCGGTATTCAGGTGCCGAAACTTTGCGCCACCGATATGGTGGATGCCTTCGGTTCCTGTCGTCTCTGTCTGGTGGAGGTGGAGGGTCGCAACGGCACCCCCGCCTCCTGCACCACGCCGGTTGCGCAAGGGCTTGTCGTTCATACCCAGACGGAACGGCTGAAGCAGATCCGCAAGGGCGTGATGGAGCTTTACATCTCCGATCATCCGCTGGACTGCCTGACCTGCGCGGCCAATGGCGATTGCGAATTGCAGGATATGGCGGGCGCGGTCGGGCTGCGCGACGTGCGCTACGGTTATGAGGGCGACAATCACGTCAAGGCCCGGGCCGGGGATCTGCCCAATGCCCGTTACATGCCGAAGGATGAGAGCAATCCCTATTTCACCTATGATCCGTCGAAATGCATCGTCTGTTCGCGTTGCGTGCGGGCCTGCGAAGAAGTGCAGGGCACGTTTGCGCTGACCATCGAGGGACGCGGTTTCGACAGCCGGGTTTCTCCCGGCGCGCATGAGGCGTTTCTGGAGTCGGAATGCGTCTCCTGCGGGGCCTGCGTACAGGCCTGTCCCACCGCGACGCTGACCGAAAAATCGGTGATTGCCATCGGTCAGCCCGAACATTCGGTGGTCACGACCTGCGCCTATTGCGGCGTTGGCTGTTCCTTCAAGGCGGAAATGCGTGGCGAGGAACTGGTGCGCATGGTGCCCTTCAAGGATGGCAAGGCCAATCGCGGCCATTCCTGCGTCAAGGGCCGGTTTGCCTATGGCTATGCCAGCCATAAGGACCGCATTCTCAACCCGATGATCCGCGAAAACATCACCGATCCCTGGCGGGAAGTGACGTGGGAAGAGGCCTTCGCGCATGTGGCCTCGCAATTCCGGCGCATCCAGTATCAATATGGCCGCGATGCCATTGGCGGTATTACCTCCTCGCGCTGCACCAATGAAGAAACCTATCTGGTGCAGAAACTGATCCGGGCCGGTTTCGGCAACAACAATGTCGATACCTGCGCCCGCGTCTGTCATTCGCCGACCGGCTATGGTCTGGGTCAGGCCTTCGGCACCTCGGCGGGCACGCAGGATTTCGACAGTGTCGAACATGCCGATGTGGTGATGGTGATCGGCGCCAATCCGACTGACGGCCATCCGGTCTTCGGCTCGCGGCTGAAGAAACGGCTGCGCAAGGGGGCGAAGCTGATCGTCATCGATCCGCGCCGCATCGATCTGGTGCGCAGCGCTCATATTGAAGCCGCTTATCACCTGCCGCTGAAGCCCGGCACCAATGTTGCGGTGCTGACGGCGCTGGCCCATGTCATCATCACCGAAGGGCTGGCGGATGAAGCCTTTATTCGCGAACGCTGCGACTGGTCGGAATTTGAGGATTGGGCGGCCTTCGTGGCCGATCCCGCGCATAGCCCGGAAGAAACGGAAAAGTTTACCGGCGTTCCGGCGGAAGCCCTGCGCGGCGCTGCAAGGCTCTACGCCACCGGCGGTAATGGTGCGATCTATTACGGTCTGGGTGTGACGGAGCACAGCCAGGGCTCCACCACCGTCATGGCCATTGCCAATCTGGCCATGGCCACGGGCAATATCGGTCGTCCAGGCGTGGGGGTAAATCCGCTGCGGGGGCAGAATAATGTGCAGGGCTCCTGTGACATGGGGTCCTTTCCGCATGAACTGCCGGGCTATCGCCATATCTCCGACGATGCCACCCGCGAGACTTTTGAAAAGCTCTGGGGCGTGACGCTGAACAACGAACCGGGCCTGCGTATTCCCAACATGCTGGATGCGGCTGTCGAAGGCACGTTCAAGGGCATCTATATTCAGGGCGAGGATATTCTTCAGTCCGACCCGGATACGAAACATGTCTCCGCCGGTCTGGAGGCCATGGAATGCGTGGTGGTGCATGATCTCTTCCTGAACGAGACGGCCCGCTTTGCCCATGTCTTCCTGCCGGGTTCCACCTTCCTGGAAAAAGACGGCACCTTCACCAATGCTGAACGCCGCATCAACCGTGTGCGTAAAGTCATGACACCGAAGAACGGCTATGCCGACTGGGAAGTGACGCAGAAACTGGCCGAGGCCATGGGGCTTGGCTGGAACTATACCCATCCCTCTCAGATCATGGATGAAATTGCCGCGACGACACCGAGTTTCGCGGGCGTTTCCTATGATTATCTCGAAAAGATGGGCTCGGTGCAGTGGCCCTGCAACGAGAAATTCCCGGTCGGTTCGCCGATCATGCATGTGGATGGCTTCGTACGCGGCAAGGGCAAGTTCATCCGCACGGAATATGTGCCGACGGATGAAAAGACCGGTCCGCGCTTCCCGCTGCTGCTCACCACGGGCCGCATCCTCAGCCAGTATAATGTCGGCGCGCAAACGCGGCGCACCGATAATGTCGTCTGGCATGAGGAGGACCGGCTGGAGATCCATCCGCATGATGCCGAACAGCGCGGCATCAAGGATGGTGACTGGATCAAGCTGGCCAGCCGCTCGGGCGATACGACGCTCAGGGCTCTGATCACCGATCGCGTTGCGCCGGGCGTGGTCTATACCACCTTCCATCATCCGGGCACGCAGGCCAATGTCATCACCACCGATTTCTCGGATTGGGCAACCAATTGCCCGGAATACAAGGTGACGGCGGTGCAGGTTTCGCCTTCTAACGGGCCGAGTGAATGGCAGCAGGATTATGAAGACCTGTCGCGCAAGTCCCGCCGCATTGCCGGCAAGCTTGAGGCGGCGGAGTGAGTGAAAGGAAGGGTATGACAAAAGCCAGCCGGGCGGTCCGGGAAAAGCGGTTTCAGGCCGGGGTCATCACCGCGGCCTCCCGCATCGTCCCGGAAGAAGTGCCGATTGCCTTTTCCTATGGCGGCTCCACCCATGCCGTGATGATGGGCACGCCGCAGGATCTGGAGGATTTTGCGCTGGGTTTTTCACTGGCGGAAGGCATCATCACCAGCGCCGCCGACGTGCTGTCGGTGGAACCGGTGGAGGCCGGGGCTGGCATCGATGTGCAGGTGACGCTTCAGGATGACAGCGCCGAGGCGCTGGTGGCGCGCCGCCGCCGCATGGCCGGGCCTGTGGGTTGCGGTTTGTGCGGCATCGAATCCATCGAGCAGGCGACACGGCAAGTGCCGCAAGTGACTGTGCCCGGCTTTAGCGTAACACCCGAGCACATTCATGAGGCGATGCGGGCGCTTGGCCGCGCCCAAAGCCTGAACCGGGAAACCCATGCCGTCCATGGGGCGGGCTTCTTCATTCCGGGAGAAGGGTTGCTGGCCATCCGTGAGGATGTCGGCCGCCACAATGCGCTCGACAAACTGGTGGGCGCGGTGTTGCGCGCCGGGCGCAAGGGCGATGAGGGCATGGTGGTGGTGACCAGCCGCCTCTCCGTGGAAATGGTGCAGAAGGCTGCCATTCTCGGCGCGCCGGTGCTGGCGGCGATTTCCGCCCCGACAGCGCTGGCCATCGAGACGGCGGAGGCCGCGGGCATGACGTTGATCGGCATTGCCCGGGGTGAGGATTTTGAGATTTTCACCCGGCCAGACCGGGTGACGGGAGGAGACGAAGCCGATGTCGCATGACGAGACCGCCGCAAAACTGGTGCGCATGGCCAACCAGATCGCCACCTTCTTCAAATCTCAGCCGGAAGCGGAGCGGGTGCCAGGCATTGCCACGCATATCAACAAATTCTGGGAACCGCGCATGCGCCGGCATTTCTTCGAGATGATCGATGCGGGAGGAGAGGGCTTCGATCCGCTGGTGATGGAAGCTGCCGCCCGCATTCGCCGCCCGGCTGAAGTGGCGCAGCCGGAAGGGCGCATACCGGCATGACGAGACATCGTTCTCATAGGGTTCACACCCTCAAAGGTGAGAGCGATTAACACCCTATTTGCTAACCATTTTTTGTGCGCCTGCGAAATAATGGCGGCAAAACCCGTTCCTCGGCTTGAAAGCTGATTTGTCATTCGTCAATAACCCCTGAGATTTTGGGGTGTCGTATTTGGAATAGCCGGGCTCTGTTTTCCGCCTGGTGCCTCAAAAATACTCCTCGTGCTCTTCAGGGCGGCGTGAGGTGTTTCATCATAACAAGGAGAGAAGGGTATGGCTGTCACAAGCTCATCCGGGGTGGGGACATCCCCGGCAGGCGGTCTTCTGGACCGTGAAAGAATTATCGCCAAGGCTGGCTTCAATCGCTGGCTGGTCCCGCCTGCGGCGCTGGCCATTCACCTTTGCATCGGCATGGCCTATGGCTTCAGTGTGTTCTGGCTGCCGCTCAGCAAGGCGCTGCCGGTGACGGACCCAAGCTGCGCCAGCCTGACGCTGATGGATGCGCTTTTCACCACCAGCTGCAACTGGCGCGTGGCGGATCTCGGCTGGATCTACACCCTGTTCTTCGTGTTGCTCGGCTGCTCGGCGGCGCTTTGGGGTGGTTGGCTGGAGCGTGTCGGTCCGCGCAAGGCGGGTTTCGTCTCGGCACTGTGCTGGTGCGGCGGCATTCTCGTCGCGTCGATTGGCGTGATGACGCATCAGCTCTGGCTGATGTGGCTGGGTGCAGGCGTCATTGGTGGCGTCGGTCTTGGCCTTGGCTATATTTCGCCGGTATCGACGCTGATCAAGTGGTTCCCGGACCGTCGCGGCATGGCAACGGGCATGGCCATCATGGGCTTTGGCGGCGGGGCCATGATCGGCGCGCCGCTCGCCAACCTGCTGATGGGCGTGTTCAAGTCCGAGGCCGGTCCCGGCGTCTGGCAGACCTTCATGGTCATGGCGGCGATCTATTTCGTCTTCATGATGGGCGGTGCCTTTGGCTATCGCATTCCGCCGGCAGGCTGGCGTCCGGAAGGCTGGACGCCGCCGGCGGCCAAGAGCAGCATGATCACCCATCGCCACGTTCATCTGCGCAACGCGCACAAGACGCCGCAGTTCTGGCTGATCTGGGCTGTGCTTTGCCTCAACGTTTCGGCAGGCATCGGCGTGATCGGCATGGCCTCGCCCATGCTGCAGGAAATCTTTGCCGGTTCCCTGATCGGCCAGCCGGGCGTTGCGTTTGCCCAGCTCGATCCGGCGGGCAAGGCGCAGATCGCCGCCATTGCGGCCGGCTTCACCGGCCTGCTCTCGCTTTTCAACATTGGTGGCCGGTTCTTCTGGGCCTCGATGTCTGACAAGCTGGGCCGCAAGAACACCTATTTCTGCTTCTTCATCCTCGGCATCATTCTCTACGCGCTTGCGCCGACCCTGGCGCTGATGGGCTCCAAGGCTCTCTTCGTTCTGGCCTTCGGCATCATCCTGTCGATGTATGGCGGCGGCTTCGCCACGGTACCGGCCTATCTCGCCGATATCTTCGGCACGCAATTCGTCGGCGCCATCCATGGCCGGTTGCTGACGGCCTGGTCCACGGCGGGCATCGTGGGTCCGGTCGTGGTAAACTATATCCGCGAGGCGCAGATCGCCGCCGGTGTCGCCCCGGGACCGGCGCTCTACACCAGCACCATGTATATCCTTGCGGGCATGCTGGCGCTCGGTCTGATCTGCAACGCCCTGGTCCGGCCCCTGCCGGAAAAGTGGTACATGTCGGATGAAGAAGTGGCGGCCCTGCAGGCCAAGTCGGCAGCGGCCAATGCCGGTCCCACCGGCTCCTTCGGCATCGGCAAGGGTGGCCTGGATGCCAAGGCGGCTCTCGCCTGGCTGGCCGTCGGTATCCCGCTGGTCTGGGGTGTCTGGGTGACGTTGAAGAGCAGCTTCGTGCTGTTCGGATAATACGATGAGTCATTGAAAATGGCTCTTCGTATTCCCTTTTCGAATATCTCAAGCCTTCGATGCATTTGAGATATTCGAAATCTTTTCAAGGCGAGGATGCTTTACAGCGCCGTGCGTTTTATCAAACGCACAAAGCATGCTGTAAGACTTTAAATCTGCTGCATAATTTCACCTTAAATCGATTCCGATTTAAGGAATTATGCAGTAGCATCTTCGAGCCTTGGTATAAGTCCAGGCTTGAAGGAGATGATGAGGGCGGCTTCGGTCGCCCTTTTTTGTTGGAGAGCCCCTTTTCTTTGGAGAGAATGAGGGTTCGTGATCCTCGCCCCCTTGAACGGTCTGGTCGAGACTTTACGTTAAGTGCTGGATGCTGCCGGGCTCTTTGTCCATTTTTATCGCCGGGGCGTCTGTCGTGCGGCTTTGGGGCCGCCTTTTCCTTCCTTTCCCATCATGGGAGTTTCCATCATGCGTTACAATCAACTGGGTCATACCGGGCTGTTCGTGTCTGAACTCTGCCTTGGCACCATGACGTTCGGCGAAGCCGGCTCCAGCATGTGGGGTGCGATTGCCGATGTCGATCAGGCCGCCGCCGACCGCATCGTCGAGCGCGCGCTTTCTGCCGGTATCAACTTCTTCGATACGGCCAATGTCTATTCCTTCGGCGTTTCCGAAAAGATGCTCGGCCAGGCCTTCCGCAATCTCGGGGTCAAGCGGCAGGATGTCGTCGTCGCCACCAAGGTCTATGGGGTCATGGGGGATGGGCCGAACGATCGCGGCGCGTCACGCGGGCATATCATGGATCAGGTGCAGGCGAGCCTGGAGCGGCTGCAAATGGACCATATCGATCTCTACCAGATCCACGCCACCGATATTGTCACGCCCATCGACGAGACATTGCGGGCCCTGGACGATCTCGTCTCCCGTGGCCTCGTCCGCTATGTCGGCGTCTCCAACTGGGCAGCCTGGCGCATTGCCAAGGCGCTTGGAATTTCGGAACGCCGGGGCTTTGCCCGTTTCGAGACGGTGCAGGCCTATTATTCGATCGCAGGCCGGGATCTGGAGCGGGACATCGTGCCGCTGCTCAAGGAGGAAAAGCTCGGCCTGATGGTCTGGTCACCTTTGGCGGGCGGGCTGCTTTCGGGCAAATACGGTCCCGGCGCGCCGGGCAACGGCGAAGGCCGCCGCGCCAATTTCGACTTTCCGCCGGTCAACAAGGACCGCGCCTGGGACTGCGTGGCGCTGATGCGCGAGATTGGTGAGCGCCACGGCGCCAGCGTTGCGGAAGTGGCACTCGCCTATATTCTCGCCAAGCCTTTCGTGACCAGCGTCATCATTGGCGCCAAGCGGCTGGAACAGCTGGAGCAGAATATTCGCGCCGTTGACCTTAAGCTGACGACTGAAGATCTGGAACGCCTGGATGCGGTCAGTGCCCTGCCGCCCGAATATCCGGGCTGGATGCTGGACCGCCAGAGCGCTGCCCGCATCCCGCAGCCTTTTGACAAGAAATAGAGCATTGTCCCGCGAAAAGTGGAAACCGGTTTTCCGTCCGGACATGCGTAAAAACAAAGATCCAGCAACGAAAAAGCCGCCCGGGTGGGCGGCTTTTTTGTGAAATTTCATTTTGGCGGATCAAGCCGCCAGATCGTCCATTTCCGTGCCCTTGAACATCTTCGAAAGGTTCAGGAAGCAGATCATGCCGGTTTCATTGGCGATGATGCCTTCCGAGAAGGACTTGTCGAAGGAGGCGGACACTTCCGGCACCGGCTGGATCTGGCTGGCGGAAATGGTGAGAATGTCGGAAACGCGGTCCACCAGCATGCCGATGACCATGTTATGCACCTCGGCAACGACGATGGCCGAGCGCTCGTTGGCGACCGTGCTCTTCATGCCGAGCTTGTAGGCGAGGTCGATGATCGGGATGACCGAGCCGCGCAGGTTCATGACGCCAATCACATCGGCCGGCGCATGCGGAATGGGGGTGGACGGAGCCCAGCCGCGAATTTCGCGGATGGTGGTCGTCTTCACGCAGAATTCCTGATCGTGCAGACGAAACGCAATGATTTCAAGGTTTTCACTGCCAAAACTCGTTGAGCTGATCGTCGTTGCCATGCGCTTCGTTCCGCCTGTTCTTCACCGATGCCATCGCGCCTGAAAAGCGCGGTACCGCTGATTCTGTTTCGTCGCCACCTGTGCGGTCGGTGGTCTTTCCACCTGTCACACGGGCATATTAGCGCAAGAGTGTTTCTTAAATCTGAATCAGAACCCTTCCTTTTGCGCGGTTCAATAGACATTTACGCACTCAATATTCCTTCTCGTAATAGATGCCGCCGCCGCTGTCGCCATTGGCGCCTGCCTGTCCCTTGAGCTTGACGCCGCGCCCGACATCGAGATTGATCACCGCACGGCTGCCTGTGGAGCTTTGCTGAAACTCCAGATAGGTCTTGTCGTTGAGATATTTTCCGGCGCTGACCTGGGCATCGCCCTTGGAATCGGTCGAAATATCGAGATCATCGACGCCCACCGAATTGCGCAGGCTGTTGAACAGCGAGGTCGAGCGCCCGCCCGCCAGCTGGCCGACAGCATCGGCGAGCTGGGCAATTTGCAGCGGCGACAGTTTCGACAGCGATTGACCGAAGATCAGCTGCGCCAGAATTTCATCCTGCGGCAGGGCAGGCGAGGAGGAAAAGCCGATCTGCGGATCGTTGGCCATGCCTTCCACCGTGGCGTTCAACGTGGTGCTGCCGGAGGTGCTGGAGGCGGTGAAATCCACCAGCGGAATGAGACCGCCGCCGAAGGTGATCTTGCCTTCGCTGAAATCCAGCCGCTTGGTGAGAATGACAATGCGGCCGCGCTTGAGCGTAAAGCCGCCAGCCACCTGCGGTTCCGCCGCCGTTCCCCGCACGGCGACATCGCCGTTCAGCTCGGCATCAATGCCACGGCCGCGCACGAAGATCTGCGAGGGAGCGGAAATCTGCAAATCGAGCTTGATGGGGGAAGAGGAGGCGCGAGCGTCGTTCGGCGAAAGCGCTTGCATCTGGCGGCGCACATCCTTGGGCGCATTCTTGTGCTTGATATTCAGCTCTGCAATCGAGCTTGGCAGCTTGGCTGGAATGGTGATGGAGGTCTTTTCCAGTGTCAGCTTGCCGGATAGCGTCGGCCCCGCCTTCAATGGCCCTTTCAGCGAGAGTGTGCCATTGCCGGTGGCCGTCACCAGATCGCCATTCACATAGACCGCGTTTTGAAGCTGTACGGACAGATCCGCCGGCATGCCTTCACCAGCGAGATCCACGGAGCCGTTGGCGGAAATTCGGCCACCGGTGGAAAGCCTGCCGTTCAGGCTGGCCAGCGTGGCGCGCTTTCCCTCAAGGCGAATATCCGCCGACAGCCCTTCCAGAGCGAGATTGCGCTGCACGTCGATGAGCCGCGCACCATTGGTGCTGATGCCGCCGGAAAGTTGCGGCGAGGAAAGCGTGCCCGCAACCTTGATGGAACCATTGGCCTGACCTTCCAGAACCAGACCCTGGGCGCTGAGCAGGCCTTGCAGGGCCTGGAAGGGCAGGCGCAGATCGAAGCTCATGTCGATGGGGCGGGTGCCGGTGAGCGTCAGACCGCCGCCGCCGGTGACGTTCAAGCCACCGCCGCTGACGGTGGTTTGAACCCCAAGCCGCTGATTGCGAAAATCGCCTTTGGCGGTGATGGCAAGCGGCGTCAGCCCTGCCGCCTTGAGCTGGGCCACGGTCGCATCGCGCCAGCTGAGATCATAGGTCACTTGCGGCGCACTGCTCGTGCCCTTGGCGTCGATTGTCCCGGCGATCGTCCCGCCCGCATCGAGACCGGCGGAAAAGCTGTTGGCCAAAGAGGCGGGCAGGGCGCGGATGACCGCTTGCAGATCGAGCGTCTTCCCGGCCTCTCCCTTGAGCGAGACCGATCCGCCGCCTGCCGTGAGCGTCAGGCCATCGATGAAGGCCGTGCCATCTTCCACCCGAATGGTGGTGGGTTCATTCAGCTTCACGGCAATGCCGCGCGGCACGGCGGAAAAGCTGTTGAGCTTGACCAGCAGTGTGTCCACATCCTGCTGGACCAGGACGGAACCGGTGAGCGGTGCGCCGTCATACCGCCCGCCGAGCGCAATATCGGTGCGGCTTCCGCGGCGGGTGAAGGTGAGGGCAGGGTTTTCAAGCAGCGCCGAGCCTGTCGAAACCCGTCCGGCCTTGGCGCGGCCATCAATGGCAAGGGCTGCCAGATCCGGCGTGCTGACATCGATATCCGGTGCATCGACCTCCACGGTGCCGGAGCGCAGGCTCTTGCCACTGGCCTGGATGGTGGCGGCGATGCGTCCCGCATTTTCCTTCAGCGTCACGTCACCGGCAAGATCACCGGAGGCGGTCTGGCCGCCAAGAGCAGCCAGCAGGCCGAGATCGGGAAAGCGGAAGCGGATTTCGCCGCTGGGCAGCATGGCGCCGGACAGCATCATCGTGCCATCCAGATGGTTGGGGCCGACATCCAGCGTCAGTTTCGGGATCGAGGTCCGGCCATCCTTGGAGGCAAGATCCAGCGCCGCCGTGACCGGCTTGCCATCCAGGCTGCCGGTGGCCGAGAGCGAGGCCGAGGGCGCGCCGCGCTTCAGGTCCGCCTTGGCGGTGAGCGCAAAGCCGTTCAGACGGCGGCCCGCCATCATGGCCTCATCGATAGTGAAGGTGCCGGTTGCGGCCAGATGATCCATCGGCCCCGTTGCATCGACCGAAAAACGTCCGCTGCCGCTGGCCTGCGGGGTTAGTTTCGCCAGTTGCTTGATCCTACCCTCGAGCTTTGCCGAGAGCGTGTTGTTTTCCAGCTGCATCTGCCCCGTGCTATCGATCAGGCTGGAGGTAACGGAGAAGGACGGGATGGACAGGTTGGAGCCTGCACTGGCGATCTCGGCCTCAAGGGAGACTGGACCTTCCAGCTTCTGCCCCATCTGGGCGGGCAGGGCTTGCGGGTCAAGCGTTGTGGTTATCGATGCTGTCGCTGCTTTGGATGCAAGGTCATAGGCGGCCCTGGCGGTGGCCTTGAGGGTTTGGCTGGCGATGTCCAGCCTGTCAGTCGTGATCTTTTCCCTGCTGAGCGTGACGGGGGCCGTGATCTTCAGCGGTGCGGTGAACGCCCGCTGGAGATTGTCATCGGCAAGGGCTGTGGTCTCCACCGTCAGTGCCGATTGCAGCGTGCCAGCCCGATCCGTCAGGTTGAAGGCGTCAGAGCTGGCGTCGAGCGCTAGTCCGCTCAGCTTTCCCTGCGGCAGGGACAGTTCTGCCAGGGCTGCATGGGCCTTGATCTTCGCGGTGGAGGCCTGTCCGGCAATGGAGAGATCCACCTGCTGCAAGGCGGCGGAAAGCGTGCCTTCGGCCAGCGGCCAGCGAAGGGCGACCGGCCCCTGCTTGCCCGTGAGCTTGACGGAGAGATCATTATCCCCCTGCGGATCGTATCGGCCCCCGGCGGTCAGCGACAGGCTGTCGGTTTCCACCGAGCCGCGCTGAATGGTGATGCTGCCTTGCTCAGATATCAAAGCCGCGAGATCGATCGAGGTGCTGCCCGCAAACAGTCCGCGCAGATCGGGCGGTACGAGATCGGCGAAGTCCCCTGCGCCCTTGAGGCTGACGGCGCGGCCTTCAGCCATCACCCGGTGGGTCAGATCGACGGCGAGACGCGGTTGACCATCCAGTGCAGCGCGGGCTGAGGCCTTCCAGTCATCGATCGGCCCCTGGCCGGAGAGCGAAATGGTCACCGGCGGTGCGCCCGGAATCTGTACGAGCTTCGCCAGAATACCGTCCTTCGGCTCCTGCAGCCTGGCGTCGATATCGAGCCGATTGGCATTGGGGTCGTAGATCAGACTGGCATTCAGCTTGGCATCGGGAACACGGGCACGGCTGAGCGACAAATCGCTATCGATGCCTTGCGTGCGTGCCAGCACGCGGCCCGCCAGCGCCAGTTCCGCCTCAGTGCCCATGACCTCCTTGCCAAGCTTGAGGCTCGGCACATCCAGCCGTGCCACGTCGATGGTCACCGGCAGGGAAAAGCCGGTATTGTTGCTGGTCTGTTTTTCGGTCTGCTCGGCATCCTGCAGCGGCTTGCGCAGCAACGTGATGGAGCGGGCGGCCACCGATTGCGCTTCCACCCGCCGCGACAGCAGCGCCAGTGGCGACCAGTCGATGAAGACGTCCCGAATGTCGAGATAGGGGCCTTTCTGGTCGGAAAGGGTAATGCGCGCCACCTTCCACTCGCCGCTCATCAGCCCGGACGGGTCATCGATCTCGATCATCCGGTTGGGCTTGGACAGAATGGAGGCGGCAAAATCGGCCACCATCTGGCCACCGGCGCGCGTGCCTCCGGCCAAGGCCAGCCCGATGACCAGCATGCCCAGGAGGATCAGCAGCCCGTAAAGGGCAAAGCGGGTGGTCGCAGTCAGAAATCTCATCCGGTCTTCTTCGCCTTCCACAACGGCGCAAATGCGTCAGAAACTTTGTCCGATACCGACATATATGCCGTATTTATCGCCATCGGGATAGGGATTGAGTGGTAGGGCCACATCAAGGCGGATGGGGCCGAAGGGCGTGGCATAGCGCAGGCCAAGCCCCGCACCGGCGCGGATATCGGAAAAATCCGGGACATGGCCGGTGGAAACCGTGCCGACATCGAAAAAGGGCACGAGGCCAATGGTATCGGTAATGCCCACACGGGCTTCCAGCGAGGCGGTCATGTAGGACAGGCCACCGGTGGCATCGTCATTGCCGTTGCGGGGGGAAATGCCCTGATAGGCATAGCCGCGCACCGACCCGCCGCCGCCCGCAAAGAAACGGCGCGTGGCCGGAATGTCAGCAAGATCACCGGTGGAAAACAGCGTGCCGAGCGACAGCTTGCCCGCCAGCACCACCCGGTCTTCCTGACCGAGCCCGTAATAGCCGGAAATCGAGCCTTCGAGATTGGTGAAGACGTTGCTGCCGAGGAATTCGTAGGAGGGCGCCATGGACAGGCTCGCCTTATATCCTTCCTTCGGGTTCATCTTGTCGTCGCGGGTGTCGCGCACATATTCCAGCGGCACGGAGAAGGTCAGATAGTCGTTCTTGCCGAAGGCGTCATCGACGCGGGCAAATTCCAGCGCGGTCGCGGCCGAGAGGGTGTCGTAATCGTTGAGTTCATAGGAATAGCCAAGCTTGCCCGTGATGGTGTCGGCATCATAGGAATCCGTGCTGAGCGTGGCGGCCTTGATGCTGGCTTCCAGCGTGCCGGAGGGCAGAAGGTAACCCGGCTTGGTAAAGGTGATGCCTGCGGCATAATTCAGATCGCCGACGCCATTCTGGCCGAGGCCGCTGACGGACCCCTCCAGCCTGAGCGATTCTGCCTCGCCGAACAGGTTGCGATGGCCCCAATAGCCCTGCAGCCCGGCGCCGTCGATGGTGGAATAGGTGGCGCCGACGCCGAAATAGCGGAACTTGCCTTCTGAAACGTCGATGGTGAGCGGAATGGCGCCATTGGCATCCAGCGTCTCCGCCTGCTTGACGGTGACACTGGAAAAGACGCCGAGCTTGCGCAGCCGGTCATTGGCCTTGCGCAATTCATCCGGTGAATAGGCCTGGCCGGGCTTGAGCCGAGAATATTTCTGAATGAAGCCCGCATCGACCCGCTTGGAGCCTGTGACCGTCACGGGGCCGAGCGGCGCAACCGGACCGGCGGCAATGCGCAGCGTGACATCGACACGGTTGGTGGCATGGTCGGCCACCACCTGCCGGTCGGCCACGGCGGCGAGAGGATGGCTTCCGGCTTTCAGGTCATTGACCATGCGGTTGGCTGCGCCGATGATCACCAGGGATCCGGCAGGCTTGCCCGGTACGAGATCGTATTTCGCCGGATCGAGCCCGGCAGCGTCCCCCTCAAGCGTGACGTGGCCCAAGGTAAAGGCCGGTCCCGGATCGACCGTCACACTGACGGGAACGGGAGCGTTTCTCGGAAAAGTCGGATTGGGCGGCAGCGCATCGAGCGGTGTCCCATTGACCGTCACCGTGACGGTGCCGCCATAGCGGGATTGCTCATAAAGGGCGGCGATCAGCCTTTCCCGGTCTTCGCGGGCCTTGACGACGACGCCGAGATCGCCGGAAACCGGCTTTTCCTTGTCGGCCAGCAGCAGAGAACTGTTTTCCAGAACCTTGCGCAGGTCCTTGTCGCTCCCCGGGCTCTCGAAGGTCAGGCTGTAGCGCACCGGGTCGATGACATCCGAGCCCTTGTCGCGTTCGCCCCAAAGCGTGATGCCGAAAAGTTTGAAGGCGTGCGCCTCGCGCGGAGCAAGCAGGCCGGTTGAAATGAGTGTTGCGATAAGACCAGCGCGCAACAACGCGACGACGGAACGCCTGCTCCGCCGCAGTCCGGATGAGCCGGTATCAGCCCGATGAAACGCAATACTTATTCCCGGCACGAAGACACCCAATACAAGCAGCGTACAACGCTCCTCATGCTTGTAGTTCAACACCCATGGAAAGCCTCATGCCGTCCACCACGCATGCTGAAAGCGCCTGATCGCCAGGCGATCCGCCTCGGCGCTTTCATCTTCTCAAAGTGCAGAAACGGGCGCTTCAAGCCCTGCCACACCGACGAACCGGCCTGGAAGGGCCTGCAGGTCAAGAGCAGTCGATCACCCTGTTCCGGAAAGGGACACTAAACTATGTCCGTGTTTCAGAACGGAAAACCGGTTCCCACTTTTCCTGCCAGCACTCTAGCCTGAAATCCCAAGCTTGAACAGTCTGGGAAGGTTCGTCGCTGCTAACAAGGCACGAAACCGGCCCAGGTGTTGCTGCAACATGACTGCGGCAGGCCTGGGCCGGTTCTTAGAGCACGTCCGGTGAACACGGGTTCACCGGACGTGCTCTAAGCTTTTGCTTTTATGCATTTCCGGACGGAAAACCGTGACTACACTTTTCCTGGAAATGCTCTGATCTTCGATCCGATGCTCTCGGAAAAATCAGTAATTGCGCGGGCAGGCGTCGATGTAGCGGCGGCCGTAGCGATCGCGATAATAGCACTGGCCCGGCTGGTCGCGCACATTGCCGATCACCGCGCCAGCAACGCCGCCGATGGCGGCACCGACGGCTGCGCCGCGAACATTGCCCGTAGCCAGGCCCCCGATGACAGCGCCGGAGGCTGCCCCGATCCCTGCACCCTTTTCCGTTTCGGTGCAGCCTGCGACGGCCAGACCGGCAATAATGAGTATGATTGCCTTCTTCATGGTTTTCTCCACCTTGTAATCCGTATTTTTTCAGCCGCAGGAGCCCCACACTCCCCTTCGGCACCCCGGTTTTCAGGATGCTGCAGGATGAATTGCCCCTCCAAGGCTGCCCGTGACGTACTGTCCGAGAAGGGCGGCATGGTGGCAAAATATCGTTCACTTAAGGAAAGTCCACTGTTCGGCTGCTGATTTTTAACGCAGTCTTCAGATGTTGATTAGAGACTTCTGATGAAGGCGGGATCAATTGGGCTGTCCAGGAGAGGGTGGGTCGAAGTGATCATTCCGTTGGAACTTGATTCAGATCAAGATTGGCGAGGATGATCGGGTCTAGAGAGGATAGGCGGAAAGCACGCATGGATGTCTCCCGGACAAGCCTGCAAGACCGGACCGGAGGCTAGTGGAATGAATTTGACATTTGATACCCATTTGCGGTGATCTCGAGGATCAAATGTCAAATTCGAAAATTCCACTAGAATCATAAGGTTGCTAGTGGTTTTCATGATTGTGACATTTGCTCTCGAGGGGTGCTGCACAGGGGTGCAAATGTCACAATCAAACCACTAGAGCCGGTTTTACAGGATCAGGCGGTGTTTTCCGTTTTCTGCCGCATGAATGGGCAAATCCTGTCCGATTTGCCTATTCATGCGGCAGGAAGAAGAGGTCGCGGGGGCTCGCGCCATTTGTCGCAGTTTAGAATGACTATATAAAACAGGGTTGACCGCAGCCCGGAACACACTCAAAAGAGTGTTGAGAAGATTGGAGCAAGCGCAATGGATTTCGAGGCGTTTTTCAAGAGCGAACTGGGTGGTCTGCATGAAGAGGGCCGCTACCGGGTGTTCGCCGATCTGGAACGCCAGCAGGGCCAGTTTCCCCGCGCCACGCGCTACACCGAAGCCGGCTCCCATGATGTGACGGTCTGGTGTTCCAACGACTATCTCGGCATGGGCCAGAACCCGTCCGTGATCGCGGCCATGAAAGAAGCCATCGATCACTGTGGCGCGGGTGCTGGAGGCACCCGCAATATCTCCGGCACCAATCACTACCACGTCCTGCTGGAGCAGGAACTCGCCGATCTGCATGGTAAGGAATCGGCGCTGATCTTCACTTCCGGCTATATTTCCAACTGGGCGACGCTCGGCACGCTTGGCCAGAAAATTCCCGGTTTGATCATTTTTTCCGATGCGCTCAATCACGCTTCGATGATTGAAGGCATTCGCTATGGCCGCTGCGAAAAAGTCATCTGGAAGCATAACGATCTGAAAGATCTCGAAGCCAAGCTTGCTGCAGCCGATCCGAAGGCGCCGAAGCTGATTGCCTTTGAATCCGTCTATTCCATGGATGGCGATATCGCGCCGATCAAGGAGATCTGTGATCTTGCCGATCGCTTTGGCGCCATGACCTATCTTGATGAAGTGCATGCGGTGGGCATGTATGGCCCGCGTGGCGGCGGTGTTGCCGAACGCGAAGGCTTGATGGACCGCCTGACCATTATTGAAGGCACGCTCGGCAAGGCTTTCGGTGTCATGGGTGGCTATATCGCGGCCTCCAACGCGCTGTGCGATTTCATCCGCTCCTTTGCCTCCGGCTTCATTTTCACCACAGCGCTGCCGCCGTCGCTGGCCGCAGGCGCCATCGCTTCGATCCGCCATTTAAAGTCCAGCCAGCTGGAGCGTTTCGCTCATCAGGAGCGTGTGCGTCGCCTGCGGTCCATGCTGGATGCGAGCGGCATTCCGCATATGCCCAATCCCAGCCATATCGTGCCGGTGATGGTGGGCGACGCTGCCAAGTGCAAGTGGATTTCCGATATCCTGCTGGACAATTTCAACATCTACGTCCAGCCGATCAACTATCCCACGGTGCCGAAAAAGACCGAACGTTTGCGTATCACGCCGACGCCGCTGCATTCCGATGCGGATCTGGAGCATCTGGTCGGGGCGCTGCATCAATTGTGGTCGCGCTGTGCCCTGGCCCGCGCGGTGGCCTGAGCTTTATCTCTATTCCGATCTGTCGAAGCGCGGGTGCATTTACTGCGCCGTGTGTTTTCTCAAATGCACGGCGTTGTCGGTGTTTCGGTCCGGAAACACGATAACATTTCAGGCAGCGGCGGCTTTTTCGATGATGACCCGGGCTTGGCGGCGCGCTTGCGCATCGGCAGCCAGGACAGCGTCCAGCCCCTGAGTGTTTTCGAAGGTCTGAAGCGCGTCCATGACCTCTTCCACGATCTCCGCCATGGAGAGAAAGCCGATACGCCCCTCCACGAAGGCGTGAAACGCCGTTTCCTCCGCAGCATTCAGCACGGCGGCCTGCAGTCCGCCCCGTTCCAATGCGGTGCGTGCCAGCCGAAGGGCTGGAAAACGTGATTCGTCCGGCGCTTCGAAATCGAGCCGCGCCAGTTTGGTAAAATCCAGCCGCTCGACATCCAGTTGCCCGCGCTCCGGATAGGTCAGCGCATAGGCAATGGCGGTGCGCATGTCGGGCACGCCAAGCTGCGCCATCACCGACCCATCGCTATAGCCCACCATGGAATGCACGATGGATTGCGGGTGGATGATGACTTCCACCTGATCCGGCCGCAAATGAAAGAGATGCTTAGCCTCGATCATCTCCAGCGCCTTGTTGAACATCGAGGCGCTGCCGATCGAGACCTTCAGGCCCATGGACCAGTTCGGATGGCTGCGGGCCGTCTCGACAGTGACATCCGCCATTTCGGCACGGCTGAAGGTGCGGAAAGGGCCGCCTGATGCCGTGAGCACGATCCGCTCCAATGCGGCGCGGTGATCGCCGGTCAGGCATTGGAAAATGGCCGAATGTTCGCTATCCACCGGCAACAGCCGCCCGCCAGCCCGATCGATGGTCTCCATGAAAAGAGCACCGGCTGACACCAGACATTCCTTATTGGCAAGCGCGATATCTGCGCCGCGCCGGGCAGCGGCCAGTGTCGGCGCCAGACCTGCCGTGCCGGCAATGGCGGCCATGACCCAATCCGCTTCGGCCTCGGCTGCTTCCTGAAGTCCGCTTTCGCCGGCGGCAACGGCAATGCCGCTTCCGGCAAGAGCATCCTTCAGGGCATTATAAAGAGAGGGGTCGGCGGTGACGGCCAGTTGCGCGCGGCAGGCCTTGGCCTGCTCGGCCAAAAGCCGAATATTGGCTTGGCCGGTGATCGCCATGATCTCATAACGATCGCTGCCGCCCAGTTGGCGGATGACATCCAGCGTGTTGACGCCGATCGATCCCGTGGACCCAAGAATAGTCAGGCGGCGTGGATTGGCTTTGGCCATGCTCATGCAACGATCCGGCAGAGGTGTTAACGCGCCCGCCGGACAGCCGGAAGGCTTGATACCCAGCCTCTACTAGAGTGTTTCCAGGAAAAGTGGAAGCCGGTTTTCCGTCCGGAAATACGCAGAAACAAAGAGCCAGAGTGTTTCCAGGAAAAGTGGAAGCCGGTTTTCCGTCCGGAAACACGTGAAAACAAAGAGCTAAAGTGTTTCCACGCTTCTATGGAGCATGGAAATACTCCAGGGATGGGGCGTGCGGGCAATTGGCTGCGCGAGGATCAACTCATCTCCCCTCAAAAAGTAGGGAGAAAAGGTCCCTCAGCCTTGATCCGATTCAAGATCGAAACGGCTGCGATCGTGCAAACGGCAATGATGGCGGCGCCAAGCCCAAGAACAATCATTGTTCACTCCTCAAAGGCCACCTTGGCCTTGAAAAACTAAGGCAGAGAAAGCTTGCCCGAGACTGGAGGATGCATGCGCTTTGCTTGTTTTCTAAAAAGAAAGCTGCTGTGACACATGCTGGTCAAATTCCTTAAAGAGTATTAACTCGGGATTAATAAATTAACCATAAAAAGTTTACGGTAACCGCGAAAGTCTTGAACGGTGTGTCGAACAAGTCGCAGCGCGTTGCCAGTGCAGGACGTAGGAGCGGATCAAACGATCTGCCCGGCATGACGCCATCCCTCCGTGCCGGTTTTACTCCGGTATCTTCTTTATCGATCGAGATGAGACTGACGTTTTTCGGATAGGGGCAAAAATGTCCTCGGTTTGCACCGTATCCAGAAAATGTCCGTGGCGGGCAGCGGGTGGCCGAGATCGGCAGCCCCGAGCCTTTGTGGGGGTTCCGGCCTCAGCGCCGATCTTGCGGGGATGGCAGTGGTGCAGCAGAGCGAAACAGACAAGGCAAGCGCATCGCAAACGGGCAGCTTGCGTGACAGGTTGAATTTTTCGGGCCTCGATCAGGAGATCTGCGCGCTGATCCGCCAGCATCGCCTGAAGCTCGAGCCGGGTGCTCAGGAGGGCATTCGCGAGTTTTTTCGCCGCTTGCAGAACACGCCTGCCGCCGCGCGGCAATTTTCAGGCGATCGGCAATTGGATCGCCTTCAGGATCTTTACGCCTCCCATTGGGAGGTGATGACGGATGCGCGTTTCGATGGGCTCTATGCCGAACGCGTCAAGCTGCTCTCCGACACCCAGAGCCGCATGGGGCTCGATCCGCGCTGGCATATCGCCGGCCATGGCCTGGTGCTGGAACGGTTGGTGACGGCGGTGATGGGCGATCTGGCGGGGCGCGGCTTTTTCCCGTCCAGCAAGAAGCGTCTTCAGGAATTGAAGGGCCTCGTCGCGGCCCTCATCCGCCTCGTCATGGTGGATGTGGAGATCGCGGTATCGCTCCGCTTCAATGAATTGCGCGTCAAGCATCATAAGGATGTGGCCGAGACCCGGCGTAGCGAGCGGGAACAGGTGAATGCGCTGTTTCGCGATGCCTTCCAGTCGCTTGCGGAGGGTGATCTGTCCTGCCGCCTCGAAACCGAAGTGCCAGAGGACTATCGCGATCTCGTCACCACCTTCAATGCCGCCATGGACAGCATCTGCGCGGCCCTTTCCGCTGCGGATGGTTATCGTGAAACCGCCGAGGCAGCCAGTGCGGCACTCGGCGAGGATGCCGGGCGCTTCAGCGAGCGCGCAACTGCGCTGACATCCCGCCTGTCGGTCAGCGGTGAGGCCCTGCGCAAGGCGGCGGACGATCTGAAGGGCAGCGCCAGCCGCTCCCGCGATACCGAAGCCCAGGTCGCCAGAACGGCCAGGGCTGTGGAGGAAAGCGGCGAAATCGCCGGCAAGGCCATGAATGCCATGGCCGATATCGAGGCGTCCGCCGAGGAAATCGGCAAGATCATCGGCTCCATCGACGAGATTGCCTTCCAGACCAATCTTCTGGCGCTCAATGCCGGTATCGAGGCGGCGCGCGCCGGTGATTCCGGTCGCGGTTTTGCCGTCGTGGCCCAGGAAGTGCGGGCGCTGGCGCAGCGCTCGGCCGAATCCGCCCGCCAGATCAAGGCGCTGGTGGCCACCACCAAGGATCAGGTGGATGCGGGCGTGCAGATGGTCAACCGGACACAGGATGCCATCTCCGCCATCGTTTCCCAGGTCTCCGGCATTAATGACGTCGTTTCCCATCTTGCGGGGGAGACCGGACGTCAGGCGGGCGAACTGACGGCGCTGGCGGGCGATATTGCCGCCTGCGGACGCGATGTGGAGGGGGCGGCCAGTCTTGCCCACGCTGCCGAGGAGCAGGGGGGCGATCTTCACACCGTCATTCTCGAACTCGGAAAGACGGTCCGACAGTTCCGGATCGAACGGGCCTATCGGCAGGAGAGACCCAGTTATGCGCCGGTGGCGCCTGTGGAGGCGCCCTCAGCCCCGCTGATTGCCTTCGAAACCGAAAAAAATACCGATTTTCTGTTCCCGATTCGCATGGAAGGGCTCTCGGCGTGAGCGGTTTATTTACCAAGCTCTTATACAACAGGGCTTGGGTGCTGCAATTTTCCGCCTTCGGAGCCCGCAAAGACGGGTTTTTAACCGACGCGCGGTAGGGGTGAGACAACGGCAACGTAAGGAATGAGCGATGGCTGGCAAGAAGGGTGCATCGAAGGAGCTGAAGCTGCCTTCGGTTCTGGACTTGAATGAAGCTTCCGCCCTCAAGGACAAGCTTCTGGGGTTGAGGGGCGGTGCGGTGGAGATCGATGCATCCGGGGTGGAGCGCATGGGTGCCCTGTGCGCCCAGGTGCTGGTGTCCGGACAGAAGACCTGGGAAGAGGACAAGCATGCGTTTTCCATTACCAAGGCGTCTGAAGCTTTTACAAAAACTCTGCAGCTCTTGGGCTTGAACAACGATCAACTGATCGCGAAGGAGATTGGGCAATGAAGAAAAAAGTACTGACGGTGGATGATTCCCGGACGATCCGGAACATGCTCCTCGTCACCCTGAACAATGCAGGGTTCGAAACCATCCAGGCAGAGGATGGCGTCGAGGGACTTGAAGTTCTGGAAGAGTGCAATCCGGACGTCATCGTCACGGATATCAATATGCCGCGTCTCGATGGCTTCGGCTTCATCGAAGGCGTTCGCAAGAACGAGAAATATCGGGCCGTTCCGATCCTCGTTCTCACCACGGAAAGCGATGCCGAGAAGAAGAACCGCGCCCGCCAGGCCGGTGCGACCGGCTGGATCGTCAAGCCCTTCGATCCGACCAAGCTGATCGACGCAATCGAACGTGTAACCGCCTAAAGCAAGGTTTCCCGCGATGGATATGAACGAAATCAAAGAGATCTTCTTCCAGGAATGCGAGGAGCAACTCGCGGAACTGGAATCCGGTCTTCTCAAAATGAATGATGGAGATCGCGATCCGGAGACGGTCAACGCCGTTTTCCGAGCTGTTCATTCCATCAAGGGCGGCGCGGGCGCATTCGGTCTCGATGACCTGGTTTCCTTCGCACATGTCTTCGAGACCACTCTCGATTGCGTGCGTTCGAACAAGCTCGAACCCACGCAGGATGTTCTGAAGGTCATGCTCCGCTCTGCCGACGTGCTGGCGGACCTGACCAATGCCGCCCGCGACGGCGGCAGTGTCGACGAGTCCCGCTCCAGCGGCCTCGTCAAGGAACTGGAGGCGCTGGCCAATGGTCAGACGCCTGCGCCTTCGGCGGCCGCCGCGCCCAAGCCTGCGGCAAAGCCGGCAGCAAAGGCCGCCGCGCCCAAGGCGGCCCCCAAGGCCGAGGCCCCGGCGGCACCGCCGCCGCCGACAGACGACAGCGGCTTCCAGCCCATTCCATTTTCCTTCGATGAATTTTCCGATGAGGAAGAACCGGTTATCGTGGCGCCGACCCTTGAGGTCATGTTCAAGCCGCGGCGCGAGCTTTATTCCAAGGGCAATGATGCCGCTCTGCTGTTGCGCGACCTCTCCCGCATCGGCGAGATGAGCCTCAACTGCAATACCGATAGCGTTCCGACGCTCGACAGCCTCGATCCGGAAGAAGCCTATTTCTCCTGGAAGATCGCCATCACCTCCGAAAAGGGTGAGGAAGGTGTGCGCACCGTCTTCGAATTCGCCGAATGGGACTGCGACCTTGAGGTCAAGGTTCAGGAAGAGGCGGCTGAAGACGCAGAAGAACTGCCGATGGTGCCGGTGCCCTTCGATCTCTCCGTTCTCGATGAAGGCGTTTCCGAAGCCGACGAGGACAGCGACGCAGGTGACAGCACCGTGGCCGATGCCGTGGAAGCCGCCGAGACGGCGACCAAGGTCGTCAATATGGCCGCATCTGCCGCCCGCGAGAAAAAGGAATCGCCCGCGGCTGCCGCAGCCGCTGCTGCCGCCGCAGCCGCGCAGAACCAGGCCTCCCAGGCCGTTCAGACCATCCGCGTCGATCTCGACCGCGTCGATCGCCTGATCAACCTGGTGGGCGAGCTTGTCATCAACCAGGCCATGCTCTCCCAGAGCGTGATTGAAAACGACACCAACGGCACGTCTTCTATCAATATGGGTCTCGAAGAGCTGCAGCAGCTCACCCGCGAGATCCAGGATTCGGTGATGGCCATCCGCGCGCAGCCGGTCAAGCCGGTCTTCCAGCGCATGTCGCGTATCGTCCGCGAAGTGGCCGATATGGTGGGCAAGTCCATCCGCCTTGTCACGGAAGGTGAAAACACCGAAGTGGACAAGACGGTTATCGACAAGCTCGCCGAGCCGCTGACCCACATGATCCGCAATGCCGTGGACCACGGTATCGAAACGCCTGAAAAGCGCATCGCCAACGGCAAGAACCCGGAAGGCACGGTCAAGCTGACCGCCAAGCATCGCTCGGGCCGTATCGTGATCGAGTTGGTGGATGACGGTGCCGGCATCAACCGCGAGAAGGTTCGCCAGAAGGCAATCGACAACGACCTGATCCCGGCGGACGCCAACCTGTCCGACGAGGAAATCGACAACCTGATCTTCATGCCGGGCTTCTCGACGGCGGACAAGATCTCCGACATTTCCGGCCGAGGCGTCGGCATGGACGTGGTCAAGCGCTCGATCCAGGCGCTGGGCGGCCGCATTTCCATCAGCTCGCGCCCCGGTCAGGGCTCGACCTTCACCATGAGCCTGCCGCTGACGCTGGCCGTTCTGGATGGCATGGTGGTGACGGTTGCCGGTCAGACCCTGGTCGTACCGCTGACGGCGATTGTCGAAACCCTGCAGCCGGAAGCGCAGAACATTCACTCCTTCGGCGCCAACCAGCGCCTGATCTCGATCCGCAACAGCTTCTGCCCGCTGGTCGATGTCGGTCGCATTCTGAACTTCCGCTCCAGCCAGGCCAACCCGATGGACGGCGTGGCGCTGCTGGTGGAATCGGAAGGTGGCGGCCAGCGCGCTCTGATGGTCGATGCCATCCAGGGGCAGCGCCAGGTGGTCATCAAGTCGCTGGAAGCCAACTACACGCATGTTCCGGGCATTGCCGCCGCAACCATCCTGGGTGATGGCCGCGTGGCGCTCATCCTGGACGTCGATGCCGTCGTTGCCGCTTCTCGCGGTCAGTCACTCAAGCAGGAAATGTCGCTAGCCGTCGCAGGGTAATTGCATGTCGTATGCGGTCAAAAATCTGGCTCAGGGAAATCGGGAGCTCATCGCCTTCCGGATCGGTGATCAAGAGTTTTGCGTCAACATCATGTCGGTGCGGGAGATTCGTGGTTGGACGCCCGCAACGCCACTGCCGCATTCACCGCATTACGTCATGGGTGTCATCAACCTGCGCGGTGCCGTGCTGCCGATCATCGATCTGGCGTCACGGCTTGCAATGAAACCGGCGGAGCCGACCCCGCGCCACGTCATCATCGTGGCCCAGGTTCGCTCCAAGGTTGTCGGTCTTCTCGTGGATGCGGTTTCCGACATCTTAACGGTGACCGACGATAATATTCAGCCTACTCCGGAGATTTCTTCGGATCTGGAGCGCCAGTATGCCCGAGGCATCCTGGCCATCGAAAAGCGAATGATCTGTCTGATCGAACTGGCAGGTCTATTCAGTGAACCCGAAAGCGAAGCCGCATGATCAACAGCTTTTCTGCGCATAGCCGTCAGGCGGACGACGAGGTCATGGCAAGCGGCGAATACCCGCTGACGCGCCGCGATCTGAACGAGATCGCCGCCATGATCTATTCGGACGCCGGCATTGCGCTGAACGATTCCAAGGCTTCGCTGGTCTATTCGCGGCTGTCCAAGCACATCCGCAATCTGGGGCTCAGCGGCTTTCGCGAATATTGCCAGTTGGTGGCCTCTCCGGAGGGCGCGGCGGCGCGTCGTGAGATGCTGTCGCATCTGACCACCAATTTCACCCGCTTCTTCCGGGAAAACCATCATTTCGATCACCTGCGGACCGAAGTTCTGCCGGGATTGATCAACCGCGCCAAGTCCGGTGGCCGCGTGCGCATCTGGTCAGCGGCCTGTTCGGACGGTCAGGAACCCTATTCCATCGCGCTGACTGTCTTGTCGCTGATGCAGAATATTGCCGATTACGATTTCCGCATTCTGGCAACGGATATCGATCCGAAGATCCTCGCCCTTGCCCGGGCTGGTGCCTATGACGAAAATTCGCTGGAGACCGTCAATCCGGCCATGCGCAAGCAATGGTTCCGCGAGGTGGATGTCGGTGGACGGCGAAAGTTCCAGGTCGATGATCGGGTGAAGAAGCTGATCACCTTCAACGAGCTGAACCTGATGTCGCAATGGCCTGTCAAAGGCCCTTTCGACGTGATCTTCTGCCGCAACGTCGTCATCTATTTCGATGAGCCGACCCAGATGAAGATCTGGTCGCGCTTTGCGGGATTGCTGGCCGAGGGCGGGCATCTTTACATCGGCCATTCCGAACGGGTGTCGGGCGATGCAAAGAATGTTTTCGATAACACCGCTATCACCACCTATAAATATACTGGAAAATTTGGAGGGCGCAGGGCATGACGTCACCTGCTCGCGTTCTTGTCGTCGACGACAGCCCCACCATGCGTGGGCTGATCACGGCGGTCTTGAATTCTGATCCCGAAGTCAGCGTTATTGGTCAGGCGAAGGATGCCATGGAGGCACGCGCCGCCATCAAGCAGCTCAACCCGGACGTGGTGACGCTGGATATCGAAATGCCGGACATGAACGGTCTGGAATTTCTCGAAAAAATCATGCGGCTCAGGCCCATGCCGGTCATCATGGTCTCCACCATGACCCATCGTGGTGCGGAGGCGACACTGGCCGCGCTGGAAATCGGTGCCTTCGATTGCGTCGGCAAACCGATGCCGGGTGAGCCACGCCCCTTCGGCGATCTGGCCGAAAAGGTCAAGGCCGCCGCGCGCTCGCAGCGCCGGCGTGTGGTGCCGCCACCGACGGCTCCCGCTGCCGCGCCTGCCACCGATTTCCGCGTTGGCCGCAAGATCGTCGCTATCGGCTCCTCCACCGGAGGTGTCGAGGCGCTGATTGCCGTACTGCAAAAATTCCCGCGCAATTGCCCGCCGACGGTGATTACGCAGCACATGCCGCCAACCTTTACCAAGAGTTTTGCAGAGCGCCTGAACCGCCTCTGCGCCCCTGTTGTCCAGGAAGCAACGGACGGAGCCCGGCTGGAGATCGGCAAGATCTACCTCGCCCCGGGCGGGGAGCGTCACCTTCAGGTGGTCAATCCCTCCGCGCCCTGCTGCCGCCTGGTCGAACAGCCGCCTGTCAACGGCCATCGGCCTTCGGTCGATGTGCTCTTCGATTCGGTGGCGGAACTGGCCGGACGCAATGCTGTCGGCGTCATACTCACGGGTATGGGACGCGATGGAGCAGCCGGATTGCTCAAGATGCGAAGTGCAGGCGCACGGACCATCGGGCAGAACGAAAAGACCTGTGTGGTCTACGGAATGCCTCGGGTCGCCTATGAATTGGGCGCAGTCGAGCATCAATTGCCGCTTGGATCGATCGGCGAAGAAATTCTCAAACTCACGGCCGCACGGAAAGAAGGTTAAGAATAATGTCGATAGCTGAAAAAATTAAAGTCCTGATCGTGGACGACCAAGTCACCAGCCGATTGTTGCTCAGCGATGCGCTGACGCAGCTCGGCTTCAAGCAGATCACGGCTGCGGGTGACGGCGAGCAGGGCATGAAAATCATGGCGCAACAGCCGCATCACCTGGTCATTTCCGACTTCAACATGCCGAAGATGGATGGGCTGGGTCTCCTGCAGGCCGTTAGAAGCAATCCCGCGACCAAGAAGGCCGCCTTCATCATCCTGACCGCCCAGGGCGATCGGGCACTGGTGCAGAAGGCGGCGCAACTGGGCGCCAACAACGTCCTGGCGAAGCCTTTCACCATCGAAAAGATGAAGGCCGCCATCGAAGCTGTGTTCGGAGCGTTAAAATGAACGAAGAAGCTGCGGCTCGCAGGGTCCATATCATTCAAGGGGAATATAAGGTTATCAGCGACCCGAACGTGGTGCTGTCGACCATTCTGGGCTCCTGCGTGGCCGCATGCTTGCGGGATCCGGTGGCAGGAGTCGGGGGTATGAATCATTTCCTCCTGCCCGGATCTGCCTCGCCCGGAATGGGCGGTGGCGATGCAACGCGATATGGCGTGCATCTTATGGAGCTTTTGATCAACGGCTTGCTGAAGAAGGGCGCAAGGCGTGATCGTCTGGAGGCAAAGATCTTTGGCGGCGCCAAGACCATTGCCACCTTTTCCAATGTCGGCGAGCAGAACGCTGCCTTCGCCATGCAGTTTCTCCGGGATGAAGGCATCAAGGTCATTGGTTCCTCCGTCGGCGGCGAGCATGGGCGCAAGCTGGAATTCTGGCCGGTCAGTGGCCGGGCAAGGCAGTATCCGTTGACCGGTGCTGAAACGCAGAAGACGGTGGCCATGGAGCAGCAGAGACCTGCGCCCGTGCAGAAGCCGGTCGAAAGTTCTATCGAATTCTTCTAAATCGGGGACGTGTGCGACACATGCAGGAAACAACAGACATCACGGGCGTGGAAGAATCCCTGCCGCAAATTCTCATGCGTGTCGTGACCGAACTGCACGATGTCGCCTATCTGATCGAGAGGATAGAACCGCAGATCCTGGACATCGGCGGCCCGAAAGTGCTGGAATCGCCTGAGGCGGTGAAGGTTTTGCAAGGGATCGATCTTGCCGTGCAAAAGGCACGGGGCCTTGCCGAATTCGTGGATACGATCACCGCAGATGTGCCTGAAAACTGGACCGTGGACATGACGACGGCACTCAGCCTCGTCAAGCTTGCGGAAATGCAGCGGGCGCTGGGCGAGGGGCTTCGCCACGGCCACTCACAGCCGCTCAACAAGGCGTCCGGGGATTTCGATTTCTTCTGATGCTGTCACAGCAGCCGGGTAAAAGGGCAGGGAAGACGCTCGCCCCCGCGATCTTCCAGTCTCTTGAAATCAGGCGGCGGATGGCGCAACACGCTTTCATGACATGGCGGCCCTCGTTTCAGGACGGGGGTCGTTTTCGTTTTTGAAGGTGTAGTTTGTATTCAAGAAGTCCTTAAAGGAAACGCTCGCACAAGTTTCGCCAGCTAGGGTCGCGGCAGGGCAAAAGCCGTAACCTCTCTGTTTGACGGTGCGAGACAGAATGAATCTGTTCAATCAATTCCTACAAGTCCTGAAGAATCTGTCGTCTCTGGGACCTGCAAAACTCTGGACCCTTGCCGGGGTCGGACTCGTGTCCATGGCGCTGATCATCGGCGCGGCCTATTTTGTCAACAAACCGGCCTATGAAACGCTCTATGTGGGCCTGGAGCCCTCGGACATCAATCAGATCAGCATCGCGCTCGCCGAAGCCGGCATCGGTTTCCAGACCGGCACCGATGGCAAGAGCGTGCAGGTGCAGGCTGGCATGACCGGCAAGGCGCGCCTGCTGCTGGCGGAGCGCGGCCTGCCCAATAGCACCAATGCCGGTTACGAGCTCTTCGACAATGTCGGTTCTCTCGGCCTCACCTCCTTCATGCAGGAAGTGACCCGGGTCCGCGCGCTTGAAGGGGAAATCGGTCGGACCATCCAACAGATCAATGGTATCGCCGCAGCTCGCGTGCATATCGTCATGCCGGATGTCGGCAATTTCCGCCGGGGCGAGCAAAAGCCCACGGCGTCTGTGATGATTCGTGCCAGCACGGCGACAGGCCGCAAGGCCGCCGCCTCGATCCGTCATCTGGTTGCCTCGGCGGTGCCGGGGCTTGACGTTGATGATGTCACCATTCTCGATTCCACCGGGCAATTGCTGGCCTCCGGGGATGAGACCGGCGGTGTTGCCAACCGCAACCTGACGGCTGTTCAGTCGTTCCAGCAGGAAGTCGAATCGAACATCGACAAGGCTCTCGCGCCCTTCCTCGGCATGGACAATTTCCGCTCCAGCGTGACCGCGCAACTCAATACCGACCAGCAGCAGATCCAGGAAACCATTTACGATCCGGAATCCAAGGTCGAGCGTTCGGTGCGCACCACCAAGGAAGCGCAGAAGTCCGAGCAGCGCCAGTCCGACACCGCAGCGACGGTGGAGCAGAACATTCCGCAGGCTGCGCCCCAGTCCGGCGGCGCGGGTCCGCAATCTTCCGACCAGCAGGACAAGAAGGAAGAGCAGACCAATTACGAAATCAACAGCAAGACGATCGCCACGGTCAAGAATGGCTATAAGCTGGAAAAGCTGTCGGTTGCGGTGGTCGTCAACAAGCAGCGGATCGCGTCCATGGTCGGCGAGCCCGTCGACCAGGCCAAGATCGATGCCTATCTGGCTGAAATGCAGAAGATCGTCACCTCGGCTGCCGGTATCGATCCCAAGCGCGGCGACCTCGTGACGCTGACTGCCATGGACTTCATGGAAAGCCAGCTACTGGAGGATGCCTCCACCGGCCCCGGCGTCATGGACATGCTGAGCCGCAACCTTGCTGGCATCATCAACTCGCTTGCCTTCGTTGCCGTCGCCTTCCTCATCGTCTGGATGGGCCTGCGTCCGATGATCCGCTCCATGGGTGGCGGTGGCGTGGCCACGGCCGAGGGCGGCTCGGATGCCGTGGCCGGTCTTGAATTGCCGGACTTCTCTCCGGGCCTCGATGCCGGCGGCGGCTCGCTGATGGACGGCTTCGGTTCGGACTTCGGATTCGACAGCGCCGACGAAGTTCTGGCCCTCGACAACGACCCGAATGGCGGATTCAATCGCCGTGTCAAGGAAGGTCCAGAACGTCGCCTGGCGCGTATGGTGGAGATCTCCGAGGAGCGGGCCGCGAAGATCCTCCGGAAATGGGCTGTAGACAAAGCTGCCTGACCATTTGCTGATCAAATCACGTCAAAAAGCCTGCGGAGGTCATTTCTCCGCAGGCTTCTGTGTAATTGGTGCAGATATGCAACAGCTTGACCCCGCAAGCGAGTAGCCTTCGCCAATTATTTATCTAAAATAACCAGTGATGATTCGGGGGCTCGAATCAACGGACTCACTGCGGAATGGGCGGCTTCCGCAGCCGTATTCAAGAGAGGATGGCCGTTTTATCCCTTGAAAGGGAAAGATTATGGACGTTGAACTCCTTGAGCCAAGGGGTATTCAGGGGCTCCGAGGCCTGAATACGGCAGAATTGCTTGAGGCTGACCGTATGCGCGAGCAGATGATCGCGCGACTATCAGCCTCTGCCTCGCTTGGAAATCTTCGGGCGGCCATGCGGGTGTTGACCAGCTATGCCGGTGCCTCGCATTTCCTCCTCGCGCGTTACGACCTCATCCAGGAACAGGGGCTCGATTTCGTGGTGACGGCCGATTGGCCGTTCGACCTCGTGCGCGGTCTCGCCATCGAACTGTCCTCGGCCTGCTCCCGCAGCACGGAACTGGAAAAATGCCTTTCGCTGCTACAGGCGAAATTCGTGCTTCTGCCGGATGATCTGGATGTTCCGGAAGGCGCCAGCCGCCAATATTGCTCGGTGATGTTCAATGTCGGGCGCACGCGGTTTGCGCTGGTGATGCTGCTGCCGGAAGGCTTCATCATCTCCCCGGATCGCCTGCGGGAAGTCGGCCTGCTGGCGGCTTATTGTGTCAGCCTGTCCACCGGGCGCGATCAGAAGGCCGATCGCGATTTCGAACTGACGGAACGCGAACTGGAATGCCTGTTCTGGATTGCCGAAGGCAAGACGAGCGACGAGATCGCGACCATTCTTGGAATTTCACGTAATACTATCAATAATTATATCACCAGCGTCATGCGCAAGACGGCCACCAAGACGCGGTCCGAAGCCATTGCCTATGCCGTTCGAAACAATCTTGTTTAAGAGATAACAATGGCTTTCAACGCAGATATATCCAGCGGCAGAATGGGGGCGGCGGGGGATATGCGCGGCCGGTTGACGGCGGGACGCAGCGAGATCTTTCCCAAGCTGATTGCCATGCAAAAGAGCCTGGGCGCGCGCAGTTTTGCGATTTTCCGCGTCGTCGGGTCCGGCTTGCCGCGCAAGCGCAAGCTGCATTGCGAATTCGAAAGCTGGGGGCCGGGCGCGCATGGTGGCCAGAGCGATGCGTTCGTGGCCTGCTACGGCGAGTTCCTGCTGAAGCATATCGATGAATTGCTGCTGCCGCTGATCTGGAATTCCCGCGATGAAGAGGTTCTCTGCCAAAGTGGCGAGTTCGGGGCCTTTGTTACCCGGCTGCCGGTGAGTTCGCTGCCTTTCGCGGGCATTGCCTTTCCGGTACGGCTGGGCGCAGTGGGCAATGGCTATGTGATTTTCGGGTTCAACGCTTCCACCGATATCGGCAGCAGTCTGATCATCGATCTGCACAATCGGTGCTGCAAGCTGATGCTGGATCTGCTGTCGCTGGCGGAGCGCAAGGCCGCACCCTCCGAGGCGCTCAGCGATCGCGAGATTGCCTGCCTTCAACTGGCAGGCGATGGCCGCATCAGTGAAGAAATCGCTGAAAATCTTGGCCTGTCCGTGCACACGGTCAATGCTTATCTCGGCTCCGCGACGATCAAGCTGGATTCGGTCAATCGCATCCAGGCCATCGCCAAGGCTATCCGGCTCGGCTACATCAACTGACTTTATTGGCAGCCGCCTGCGGCAGCGGAGCGGCCACATCCTTGGCCGGTGCCGTTTGCCGGGCTTCGTGCAGCCATTCACGCCAGATGGCGACCAGAATGGCCATCAGCACCGGGCCGACGAACAAGCCGAGAAAGCCCATCGTCTTGACGCCACCCACCAGTCCGAAGAAGGTGGGCAGGAAGGGCAGCTTGATCGGCCCGCCCACGAGGCGCGGGCGAAGCGTCTTGTCCACGATGAAAAGCTCGACCGTGCCCCAGGCCAGGAGGCCGATCCCGGCGACCACGGAGCCGCTGGCGGCGAGATAGATCGAGACCAGCGTGAAGGAAAGCGGCGCGCCGCCCGGAATGAGCGCCATGAAGCCGGTCATGATGCCGAGCGTGACCGGCGAGGGCACGCCCGCAATCCAGTAGGCGGTTCCAAGCACGATGCCTTCGCCGACGGCAATCACACCCATGCCTGTGACGGTGGAACTGATGGTGAGCGGCACGAGGCGCGAAACCCGTTCCCAGCGGCCAGGCAGGATACGCTCCCCAACCACATCCAGTTGCTCCACGATGCGCTCCCCGTCGCGATAGACGAAAAACAGCGAGATGAGCATGAAAAGCAGGGTCAGCAGGCCATGAAAGGCAGAGGAGCCGATGACCAGCAGGCCACGATAGATGGTGCCGATATTGGCGCCGCTGAACAATTGCACCAGTTCGCCCATGGCGCCAGGATGGCCCACATAGCGGCTCCAGTGATCCGCCAGCCACTCCCCGGCCAAGGGGACCTGTAGCAGCCAGGCGGGGGTCGGCGCGCCGATCTCATTGGCCTTCAGCGCCCAGGCACCCCAGGTTTTTACCTCATCCACGGCATAAATGCCGGCGAGAAAAATCGGCACGACGATGAAGGAAACCACAAGAATAATGGCAATGGTGGCGCCCAGCGTCCGATTGCCGCCGACGGCATTCAGCAATTGCCGATAGGCGGGCCAACTGGCGAAGCCGATCACCATCGCCGCCAGAACCGGCACGATGAAACCATAGAAAAAATAGGCACTGGCCAGAAGCACGGCGACCAGCAGCCAGCGGGCTGCCGATGTGGGGCCGACAAGTGCATTACGCTCCGAGACGGTGCGGCGTCCGGCGGGTGTCACGGTCAGCGAACTCTGATCATTCTTGGCGCTTCTCAAGCTCACTGTCATCCACTCCGCCCTGCGGTTGCCCGGGGTCTTCTACCAGATATCTGTAAATCTACACCAGACATCTCAAAAGCCTGTGAAAATTTCGAGGCAAACCCGCTCTTTTTATGGGTGGAGGCACCTTTTTATGCAGTGAATGATTGTGCCCCTGTCTCGGCGACGTTCTTGGAACGGCCTGATCCGCCTTGACATGCCACGGCCCATGCGGGCCGCAGACAGAACGCGGCGTCTAGCTGGATTGTTTCGTAGAGGTTGGATTGGACGCAGGCGCGCCTCAGGCGGCGAGCGCCAGCGCCACGGCCTTGCGGATATCCGGCAGGGCAAAGGGCTTGGGGACAACATCGACAACCTTCTGCATCAGGTCTTCGGCCCGTTCCCGCTGCTCGGCATAGCCGGTCATCAGCAGAATTTTCAATCCGGGGAAATCCGCATGCGCGCGATGCGCAAGTTCGATACCGTCCATGACCGGCATCCGGATGTCGGACAGCAGCAGGTCGAAATGGCTGGTGGACAGCATTTCCAGCCCTTCCGCGCCATCGGCTGCCTCATGGGTTTCATGTCCATCGAGCCGCAATGCCCGGGCAACAAAGGATCGAAGCGAATCCTCGTCTTCGGTGATCAGAATTTTGGCCATGCTCGAATTCCTAACTGACAGCGCTCCGGAAACACCTCATGCGTTTCTCTCGGAACGGGCGGCACGCGATATGCGGGAGTGCGAAAAACTGATCGAATCAGCTCTACTCCTCCCAGCCAAGCGTCCCGTCGCTCAAATCACCAGCTTTTCCTTTTCGATCGGTAAACATCGATGAGACGAAGCGAATGAATGGTTAACAAGTCGTCTCAAAAGCTGACAGCGTCGCCGGTCGTGTTCGCGGTGCTGGCCCTATCGGGAATAAGCTTCAGCCGGTGTTTGGCGGAATCAGGCGTCGCCTGTCACCACGCCGACAAAGGGAAGCTCGCGGAAGGCATAGGCCACGTCCATGCCGTAACCGACGACGAAATAATCCGGGCATTCGAAGCCGACATAATCGGCCTCGAAGTCTTCGGTTCGCTTCACCTTCTTGTCCAGCAGCACGGCGATGGAGACATTGGCTGCACCGCGCTCGAACATCAGATTCCTGGCAAATTGCAGGGTGCGGCCGGATTCCAGAATGTCGTCGATCAGCAGAACATTGCGGCCCCGCACATCGCTGTCGATATCCTTGATGATCTTGACACCCTTGGAGACGGTGCCGGTGCCGTAACTCGACAGGGTGATGAATTCCACCTCCGGGGCAAGGCCGGTATGGTGCAGGGCGCGAATAAGATCGGCTGCGAAGATGAAGGAGCCCTTGAGAACGGCGATGACCAGCAGGTCGTCCGAGGGGCCTTTTGAAATCGCCTCGGCGATTTCCGTATTGCGGGCGGCGATCACCTCGGCGGTGAACAAGGGCTCGATGGTCTTTCCGCGCACGACAGGCATGGACACTCCGGAATGGTCATGGGGGTTGAAAAAAGGCGGCAAAAGGCCACGCACTTTCCTTTTCTCTACTGCATTTATCGCTGCGCGACAGCCGATGGATCGAAAGAAAGCTTCAGTTGCGGATTTTTTCCACCGGGATGGCGCAGCCGCGCGGCAATGCCGCGGCTGTGGCCCGGCTCAAGCCCTGCCGCGGGCGGATCGATCAGCGTCGAGGCGGCCAACCGGCCATCGAGGTAGAGGTCGGCGCGCACCGGCGGCAGGGCTTGCCAGGCGGGGCCGTGATTTTCGAGGATGGCATTGACCAGCAGAACCGGCATGCCGGCGGAATCCTGCTCCGTCAGCGTGACATGGCTGATATCCAGCGGCTTTGCGGGTGCGGCGGCGTTACCGTCGCCCAGGATCAGGCGCGTTCCGCCCGCCAGCAGAAAGACTGAGAGGCAAAAGACGGCAACCAGCATGACGAAGCCGCTCACGGACAGGCGATGCAGGGACATCTCCATCTGTTCCGTCAGCGCGTGCAGCCTCTCTGCCGCAGTGGGTTCCGCTGCAACTCCCTTGGGGGCAAATTCCTGGCGCAGGCGGGCTCTGAGATCACCCACCGGGTCTTTCACCGTGACGAAACTGGCATCGACAATGTCATCGGCGAGCACAAAGCCCGGGCGAGGCGCGGGCCGGGGGCGACGCTCCGGCAAGAGGAGATCGACATCCGGCTCCAGCCGTTTCCTGCGAAAGCCAAAGCCGCTCATCCGGCCTCCCTGATCGCGCCATCGCGGCCAGGGCGCGAGGGGCATTGAAACCAATTCTCCCCAGAGGTAAATTCGAATGGTTAATGATTTGCAAAAAATTGCCGGAATTTGCCGCTTCAAACCGGATGTTTACCGGATGGTAACCGGGAGCCTTAACAAGTCACTGAATGGTCTGCCGCATCCGAGCCCGGGCATGGCAGGCGTGAAGCAGCGATCCACCGCAACAGAGCAGGCGCTCCCTTTGATCCATTTCGAAAATGTCGGACTGAGATATGGCATGGGCCCGGAAATCCTGCGGGACCTGACCTTCGACATTCCAAAGCGCTCCTTTCAGTTCCTGACCGGCCCCTCCGGCGCGGGCAAGACCACGCTGCTGCGCCTCTTGTTCATGTCGCTCAAGCCGACGCGCGGGCTGATCCGCAGTTTCGGGCGCGACATTACCCAGATTCCGCGGGATGAACTGCCGCTGCTCCGGCGGCGGATCGGCATCGTGTTTCAGGATTTTCGCCTGCTCGACCATTTGACCACCTATGAAAATGTCGCCCTGCCGCTGCGCGTCCGCGGCAAGGAGGAATCGTCCTACCGGCAGGACGTGCTGGAACTCTTGAAATGGGTGGGGCTTGGCGAGCGCATCAATGTGCTGCCGGCAGTCCTGTCCGGGGGTGAAAAGCAGCGCGTTGCCATTGCCCGCGCCCTGATCGACCGCCCTGAACTGCTTCTGGCCGACGAGCCGACCGGCAATGTCGATCCGCCGATGGCGAGGCGCCTTCTCAGCCTGTTTCTGGAGTTGAACCGGCTGGGCACTGCCGTGGTGATCGCCACCCACGATCTGGCGCTGATGGATCAACTGGATGCACGGCGGATGATTTTGACCGAGGGGCGGCTGGACATCTATGAATAACCGGCCCCCGCCCTCCCAGACACCGTCGCAACGCACGGCCCCGCGGCCGGCTCCCGCAGCGCGTGCGCCGCAGCGCAGTGATGGTCCGCCGCCGCCGCGCAAGGGCGAAATCCAGGTGCGTCCCACCGGCGCCATCCTGCCGCCTTCGAATATCCAGGGCAATGCGCTGATGGTGGTGATCGCCATCATGGCGTTTCTGGCCTGCCTGACGCTCGGGGCCGTGTCGATGGTGCGGGCGACCGCCGCAAGCTGGCAAAGCCAGATTTCCCGCGAGGTCACCATCCAGATCAAGCCGGATGACAGCATTGATATGAACCAGGCGCTGACGCGGGCGCGGGATCTGGCACTCACCTTCGTCGGCACCAAGAGCGGCCAGATTGTCGATGAGGCCGCCACGGCCCGGCTGCTGGAGCCCTGGCTGGGCTCCGGGCTCGACATCAATGACCTGCCGGTGCCGCGCCTTGTCATCATCACCATAGACGAGAACAATCCGCCCGATTTTGCCGCGATGCGCGACCTGCTGACCTCGCAGATCCCGCAGGCTTTCCTGGATGATCACCGCACCTGGGTGGACCGGCTGGTTTCCATGGCGCGCACCACTGTGCTGATTGGCTTCGGCATTCTCATTCTCGTCTTCACCGCCATGGTGCTGACGGTGATTTTCGCCACCCGGGGCGCACTTTCCGGCAACCGCCACATCATCGAGGTTCTGCATTTCGTCGGGGCGGAAAGCCCGTTCGTGGCCCGCGAATTCCAGAAGCATTTTCTGAAGATCAGCCTCAAGGGGTCTGCCGTGGGCAGTGTCGCGGCGGCCTCGCTGTTTGCGCTGGCGAGTTTCTGGCAGGACCAGAGGCTGGCCACGCCGCAGGCCGATCAGGCAACGGCGCTGTTCGGGCGGTTCGAGATCGGTTTCAGCGGCTATATGGGCATTTTCGCCACCATGATCGTGATTGCCCTGCTGACGACGGTCACCGCCCGGCTGACCGTGATGCGCGCAATCTATGAGATCGACCAGATTCGCTCCGATCCCAGCCGCACCGATGGTCTGCCTCAGGATTGACGCATGGACCGATCATGGTGATCCCTGGATCGATGCTCCTGTTCCTCGGCGCGATTTCGGATTATGGACGGGTATGAGCATGCGCCGGAAAGATTCGCCGAACCGATTGCAGCCCGCCCGCCCGCCGGGACGGCTGTTTTCGCGCAATGGCAGCATTCGCCGCCTGTTGCGCATTCTCGGCTATACGACATTGCTTCTGGGGGCCTGCCTGGTGGCCGGCTTCCTGCATTTTGCCGACCGGGTGACGATGATGGCGCCGCCCGCCGATCCGAAGGCGGATGCCATCGTGGTGCTGACCGGCGGCTATCAGCGCATCGACAAGGCCATGGAACTGCTGCAGAAGGGCGCGGGCCAGCGGCTGCTGATTTCCGGTGTCGATCCCAGCACCAGCCCGGCGCAGATCCGCAGGATGACGCAAACCTCCTCCAGCCTGTTCGATTGTTGCGTCGATATCGGCTATCAGGCCATCGACACCGTTGGAAACGCGAACGAGGCGACGCGCTGGATCCATGACAAGCGCTATCAATCGGTGCTGATCGTGACCAGCAATTACCATATGCAACGCAGCCTGATGGAATTGCGGCGTCTCGATTCCCGCACGGATTTCATCGCCTATCCGGTGGTGAACGGCGACCTGCGCACCAAGGCCTGGTTTTCCGATCCGAATGCGCTGCGCACCATGCTGGCCGAATATGTGAAGATGCTGATTGCCTATGGCCGCGATCTTCTCGGCTGGGAAAGCTGGAGCGGATTGCGCACCGGCGAGGAATGACGGGATCACCCCGAAGAAAGCCGGGGAATTGGCTTTTTCCCGTCACGGATTTCGTATAGGCAGGGCGCAATTGCCGTCTGGATCATGACCATGCTTGCCCTGCGCGCCCATCTTTTCAATGTGCTTTTTTATGCCAACCTGATCATCCGCATGATCGTGCTGTCGCCGATCTATTTTTTTCTTCCGAGAAAGCTGGCTTTCCGCATTCCGAAAGCCTGGGCGAGATCCAATCATTGGCTGATGAAGACCGTGGTGGGCACCACCATCGAGATCGAGGGGCTGGAGCATATTCCCGACGGTGGCTATATCCTTGCGCCGAAGCATCAGTCCTTCTGGGATGTCTATGCCCTGCTGCCGTGGATGGATGATCCGGTCTATATTCTGAAGCGGGAGCTGATGTGGATCCCGCTCTTCGGCTGGTATGCGGCCAAGCAGCGCATGATCCCCGTCAATCGCGGCGCGCGCGGCAAATCCATGGTGAAGGTCATGCAGCGCACCGCCGAAGAGATGCGAAACGGACGGCAACTGGTGATCTATCCGGAAGGAACCCGTCTGCCGCCGGGGGCCGAACCGCAATATAAATACGGCATTGCCCGCCTTTACCGGGATCTCAATGTTCCCGTCGTGCCCGTTGCCGTGCATGCCGGGCTGTTCTGGCCAAGGCGCAGCATGATGCGCTATCCCGGCCATTACAAGCTGCGCATCCTGCCGCCGATCCTGCCGGGGATGGAGCCGGATGCCTTCTTTGAAAAACTGATCGCGGAGCTGGAGACGGCGAGCGACGAGTTGCTGGTTGACGCCGCCCGCACCAATCCCGACCTGCCCTTGCCCCCCACTGCCAAGGCGCGGCTGGAGGCGCTTGCGGGCAATTCGGGGACGTGACTCATGCCAAGGCTCGAAGATGCTAATGCATCCTCGCCTTGAAGGGATTTCGAATATCTCAAATGCATCAAGGGCTTGAGATATTCGAAATGGGAATACGAACTGCCATTTTCAATGACTCTTCGTATCATAGCCCATTCGCCACGCCTTCCAGCCATTTGTCGCGAATGCCCATGCTGCGCAAATGCTGCACGGTGTTCAGCACATAGGCGTCGTTGGGGCCGGAATGGCCGTTGGCGCGGCGCACGATGTCGATGGCTTCCGCCACGGTCAGCGCACCGGCATATTGCTTATGCTGTCGGTCCACCACATAGGTCAGCGCCTGCACGAGACGGCCATCGGCAAGTGTCAGGCGCAGCCTGCGCTCCTTGTAAACCTGGGTTACAAGCTCGCGTTCGCGCAGATAGGCAAGCGTCTCCGGCCAATCTTCGGCTGCCACCTGAAACGCCACGCCATGACAGGAACCGCCATGGTCGAGACCCAGCACGAGGCCCGGTTCCGCTTCACTGCCGCGATGATACCAGGAGCGGACACAAAGGGCGCGGCGATAGCCGTGCGCGCGGGCGCTGATCCGCTCGTGGAACGGGAAACCGGGATTCCACATTAAAGAACCGTAGCCAAAGACCCAAAATTCGTTCATATCGCAGTTCATACCAGAGAGCTTCGAGGCGGCACACAATTGGAGAAGCGCATGGCCACGTCAAGCGAAACAGATTGCCGGACACGCAATCGGCGACTGCTTTCGATCAGCATCTGGGTAATCGTTGCGGTCCTTGTTTACAGCGCAGCCTGGTTTGCGCTGGCCAATTACGCCACGCAAAAAGTTGAATCGGTCTTCGACGGCGATAATCCGCTGGCGGCGGCTCTCGATTGCGATGACATGAAAATCGCCGGTTTTCCGCTGCGTCTGGGGCTGAATTGCACGAAAGTGACGATCAATGACCGTCGCAACGGCATTCTCGGCACGGCTGGCAGCTTCCGGTCCTCGGCCCAGATTTTCCGCCCCGGCAATATCACCTGGGAATTGGACGGGCCTGCCATCGTGCAGACCGCCAATCATCTTGCTGCGACCCTGCGCTGGGATCGTATGCATTCCAATATCTCCATGGGCTTCGACGGAATTGATTCGGCTTCCACCAATCTGCTGCAATGGCAGGCCAATTTCACGGAAGCTCTGACCGGTGCGACGCTGGCCTTGAACGCTGATCAGGGCCGGGTGCGGCTGAAGCGGACTGGCGCGGACCTGTTTGCCGGCATGCAAGTCACCGCGCTTGGCATTGGCGAAAACGATGACGGTCCGAAATTGCCGAATGCCAATCTTCACGGTGATCTGATCTTGCTCGGGCAGGCGGGCGTCCTTGATATCGATCATCCCGAGCCCCTGCAGGTGCGCGGACTTCAGGGCCAGCTCAACGGGCTGGTGGTGGATATGGGCGAGGGGCGCAAGCTGACCGCCAGCGGCCCGCTCACCGTTGACAATAACGGCCTTGTCTCCGGCACGCTGAAGCTGGAAGTGGAGAAGGTCGATAGCTGGCGTGACATGGTCATCGCCGCCTATCCGCAGACGAAGGACGTTGCGCGCATGGCCGCAAAGGGGCTCAAGGCCCTGTTCATGGGCCAGAACCAGGGCAGTGTGACCCTGCAAATCACCAATGGTGTCATCGTGCTCGGCTTCATTCCGCTCGGGAATATTCCGCCGCTGTAATACGAGGAGTCATTTTCAATGACTCCTCGTATAAGACGGGATTAAAACGGTAAGTGTTTTCTTACCGTTTGTCGTCCAGCGCATGGCGGCCAAAGTCCGGCACATCCACATCTTGACCGGCTTCGACGATGGAGCGGCGAATGGTGCGGGTGCGGGTGAAAAGCTCGAACAGCTTGTCGCCTTCGCCCCAGCGGATGGCGCGTTGCAGCGAGGCAAGATCCTCGGAAAAGCGGGCCAGCATTTCCAGGATCGCGTCCTTGTTGTGCAGGCATACGTCCCGCCACATGGTCGGATCGGATGCGGCAAGGCGGGTAAAGTCGCGGAAACCGGAGGCGGAATATTTGATGACTTCGGATTCGGTCACCGTTTCCAGATCGTCCGCCGTGCCGACGATGTTGTAGGCGATGATATGCGGCAGGTGGGAGACGATGGCCAGCACCTTGTCATGATGCTGCGGGTCCATTTCATCCACTTTGGACCCCAGTGCTTCCCAGAACTGGCGAAGCTTGGCAAGGGCCTCGGCATTCGTGTCCGGTAGTGGTGTGAAGATGCACCAGCGCCCCTTGAACAGACCGGAAAAACCGGCCTCGGGGCCGGATTTTTCCGTACCCGCCAGCGGGTGGCCCGGAATGAAATGCACATCCTGCGGCATATGCGGCGCCATCTGGGCGATGACGGAGGCCTTGGTGGAGCCGACATCGGTGATGATTGCGCCCGGCTTCAGCGCCGGAGCGATCTGCACCGCCACGCTTTCCGAGGCGCCGACCGGGACCGATACGATGATGAGATCGGCACCATCGGCAGCACTTGCGGCGGAGGTGGTGTAACGATCACCCAGCTTCAACGCTTCCGCCTGGGCAAGCGTCGCCGCCGAGCGGGTGGAAATGACGATCTCCTGCGCAAGGCCGAGCTTGCGGACATCGCGTGCGATGGACGAGCCGATCAGGCCGATGCCGATCAGCGCAATCCGATTAAAAAGCGGCTCCATCAACTCCGTCCCAGAAAGTCTTTGAGCGCGGCGATCACGCCGAGATTGGCCTCTTCCGTGCCAATCGACATGCGCAGCGAATTGGGGAAGCCATAGGCCTTGACGGCGCGCAGGATATAGCCGCGCGAGGTCAGGAATTCATCGGCCTCCGGCGCGCGCTTGCCATCCTCATCCGGGAAATGAATGAGCAGGAAGTTGGTGACCGAAGGCGTTACCTTCAGCCCCATGGCCTCGAACTCCTGTGTCAGCCGGGTGAGCCAGCCCAGATTGAAATCCACCACCTTGTCGGTGAACTCCCGATCCAGAATGGCTTCGGCCCCGGCGGCAATCGCGGCACTGTTCAGGTTGAAGGGGCCACGCACGCGGTTCATGGCGTCGATGATGGCGGCGGGCGCATAGATCCAGCCGATCCGAAGTGCGGCCAGCCCGTAGATCTTCGAGAAGGTGCGCGTCATCACCACATTGCGGTTTTCCGAGACGATCTCGATGCCTGCTTCGTAATCATTGCGGCGCACATATTCGGCATAGGCGGCGTCCAGCACCAGCAGCACATGCTTGGGCAGACCTGCTACGAGACGGCGGATCTCCGCGCCTGGCACATAGGTGCCGGTGGGATTGCCGGGATTGGCGATGAAGACCATTTTCGTCTTGTCGGTGACGGCGGCAAGAATGGCATCGACATCCACCTGGCCGTTATTTTCCTTGACGGTAACCGGCGTTGCCCCGGCTGCGGTGATCTGGATCTTGTAAACCAGAAAACCGTGTTCGGTGATGATCGCCTCATCGCCCGTGCCGAGATAGACATGGCAAAGCAGACCGAGCAGCTCATCCGAGCCATTGCCGCAGAGAATATTGGCGGGGTTCAGGCCGTGGGCGCTGGCAATGGCCTGCCGCAGCTTGACGGCCTGTCCGTCCGGATAGATTTCCAGCTGGCTGGCGGCGGCCTTGAAAGCCTCGATGGCCTTGGGGCTCGGGCCGAGCGGCGTTTCATTGGAGGAGAGCTTGTAGACCTTGGCCACGCCCGGCGCATGCTCCTTGCCCGGAACATAGGCTGCGATATCGAGAATTCCCGGACGCGGAGCGGGCTCAAGCTTGGCACTCATGGCAACAGATCCTGATGAAATGGCGTTTGACTGAAGGCTTTGCCTTATCCGCTCATCGTTATTTTGTCGAGGGCGGCGGGCAGGGGGAAAGCCGGTTCAGCGCCTCTCTCGTGGTGGGTACGCCCTGCGGGGCAAGCACTGGCGCGAAGACGCGACGCGAGGCCCGCACGGCCACCGGCAAGCCCTGATAAAGCCGCTTCTGCGCCTCAACCACGATCACGCCGCTGAAGGCGGGCGAGAATATCCGCCCGAAGCGCTCGAAGGCGCTGCGCAGGCCCAGCACGGTTTTCAACTGCGACGGCGGGAAGAACAGCGCTTCCGCCGTGGCGCCCGGCGTAAAATTGGTTTCCCGAAACAGAGCCGTCAACTGGCGGCGAGAATAGGGTCGGCCCGAGCCGAAGGGAGTGTGTTCCATGCGGGCCCACACGCCGCGCCGGTTGGGCACCACGATCACCAGCCGCCCGCCAGGCGCCAGCACCCGCCAGATTTCCTTGAGCGTTTCCCGCGGGCTTTCGGCAAATTCCAGCGAATGCACCATCAGCACCCGGTCGATGGAGCTGTCCGGCAGCGGCAATTCCTCTTCGAAGACCAGCGCGGTTGAGGACCGTTCCCCCGGCGGCCAGTTTACCGCACCCTGGCCTGCGGGCATGAAGGCGAAGGCGCGTTCGGTATCGGCGCGAAACCGGTCGAGATAGGGAATGGCATAGCCCAGCCCCACCAGCCGCTCTTCCGGCAGGCGCGCCCAGAGCGAGGCGAGCGCCATGGAAATCGACTGTTCCGCAACCCGGCCAAGCTGCGAATGATAAAACTGGCGAAGATCGACAATATCCACGTACATGCCGGGACTTTGACAGCAGCAGCCGATCATTTCAAGGCACAAGACTGGCCTTCAAAGGTTGGGAAAATCTGCGTTTGGCTTTTGACGCAAGTGTCGGTCAGACCTACATTGAAAGCAAAAGTCTGTTCAAGAATTGTCGTTGGTGTGGCGAAAATGGTGATTTCGAGAACCAGGGCGGAGCATACTCAAGTATGTGAGCACTGGAGGCGCAGAAATTGCCATTTGCAGCCCGCCAGCGGCAATTATGGACAGACTTTGAGGAAACCCAAGGAATTGTCCGATGAAAAGCCTTGAACTGGATGTCTTTCTCTGCCGAAGCGATAATTACGGCGTACTCGTGCATTGTCCCGAATCCGGCTTGACGGCCTCGATCGATGCGCCGGAAGCCGGGCCGATCATCGCCGCAGCGGAACTGCGCGGCTGGACGATTTCGCATATTTTCACCACCCACCACCATACCGATCATGTCGAGGCCAATCTGGCGCTCAAGGAAAAATACGGCTGCACCATCATCGGGCCGGTCAATGAGGCCGTGGCCATTCCGGGGCTCGACCGCACCGCTGCCGATGGCGATGAATTGCTGTTTGGTGAGCATCGTGTGCAGGTGATCGAGACTCCCGGCCATACGGCCGGTCATGTCTGCTACCATTTCGTCGACAGCAAGCTGCTGTTTGCTGCCGATACGTTGTTTGCGCTGGGCTGCGGGCGGCTGTTCGAGCGCTCGGCCAGCGACATGTGGCATTCGCTGCAGAAGCTTTCGGTGCTGCCGGATGAGACGGCGGTTTATTTCGGCCATGAATACACGCTTTCCAATGCCCGTTTCGCGCTGACCATCGATCCCGACAATGAGCGGCTGAAAGCGCGGGTCCAGGAAATTGAGGCACTGAGGGCCGAAGGCCGCTTCACCATTCCGACGACGCTTTATCTGGAAAAGGAAACCAATCCCTTCCTGCGCGCGGGCGATCCCGGCATTCGCCGCAATCTGCTGATGGAAAGCCGCAGCAATGAAGAGGTGTTTGCCGAAATCCGCAAGCGCAAGGACAATTTTTAAGATGCAGGCTCAAGACATCATCGCGGCCCTTGCCATGCAGCCGCATCCCGAAGGCGGGTGGTATACGGAAACCTTTCGCGATGCGCCGGAGGGCGGGCGCGGTCACTCCACTGCGATCTACTACCTGCTGGAGAAGGGGCAGCGCTCGCATTGGCACCGGGTGCGCGATGCCGCCGAAGTCTGGCATTATTACGCGGGCGCGCCGCTTTCGCTTTACCGCTGCGATGACGGCAAGACCGTGCAGACCATCAGCCTCGGTCCGGATGTGCTGAAAGGCGAACGGCCCCAGGCCGTCATTCCGGCCAACAGCTGGCAGGCGGCGGAAAGCGCCGGCGATTTCACCCTTGTCGGCTGTACGGTTGCGCCCGGTTTCAGTTTTGAGGCCTTTGAGATGGCGCCGCCGGGCTGGTCCCCTTCCGCCTCCTGAACATGTCGCTGGCCGCCAGCACTGCACCGCCGGTGATCAGCGCGCAGGCCAGCGCAATGCGCAGGTCAGGCTCGGCAAAACCGAAGAGGATGAGAATGAGCGTCGAGAGCAGCGGCGCGGCATAGCTGGCCGCGCCAAGGATCTGGATGTCGCCGTTCTTGACGCCGAAATCCCAGGCGTAAAAGGCGGCCCCCACCGGCAGCAGCCCGAGCCCGATCACCGCCAGCCATTGCGATAGGCTTTCCGGCCAGATTGTCTCCTCCAGCCCGAGATGGCAGAGCAGCGACAGGAGCGAGGTGGCGAGGCAAAAGCCGGTGACGACATCGGTGGACGCCGCTTCGAAGCGGCGGGTGATCAGCGAATAACCGGACCAGGTAAAGGCGCAGAGAAAGGCCGCACCATAGCCGAAGGCATAGGCCGGATCGAAATGAAAGCCATTCTTGCCGACGATCAGCACCGTGCCGCACAGCCCTGCCACCGCGCCTGCGCAATGATACCAGCGCAGCCTTTCCCCCGGCAAAAGCGCCGAGCCGAAGACGATCAGCAGCGGCCAGAGATAGGCGATCAGCCCCGCTTCCACGGCAGGCGCATTTCGAAGAGCCGTGAAATAGAGAAAATGATAGCCGAACAGACCGGCAATGCCGACAATCCAGACTTTCGCGGGCTGGCGCAGCAGCTGAAGGCGCTGCGGTTTGAGGATGAAGGTGACGATGCCGGGAAGCGCGCCGATGGCAAAGCAGACGGCTGAAAGCTGGAAAGGCGGCATCTTACCCGATGCCGCCGTCATCAGGGCCAGAAAGGACCACATCAGAATGGCGCTGAAACCGATCAGCGTTGCCTTGATCTTCATAAGCGCTCCGGCGGCGACCCGCCGGGGCTTTTCTCATGCGCCGAAACGGGTTGCCGTGATATAGAGAGGGCCAACCCGGGTCGGCACTTTGGCATAGACAGGAGCATATAGCTTCATGCCGCCAGCCTTGGCAAACCAGATTTCCATGTCATTGGCCTGCCGCAGATATTCGATATCGCTGCGACCCTTGTTGAACCCGGATTTCGGCACATAGCGCACACTGCAAACGGTGGCCTCGCCCGAGACATCGCCGGCGGTGAACTTCGCCTTGCCCTTGGGAGAAAGCACCAGATCCATGCGGCTCTCGCCATCATAGATCGGAATGGTGCGGTTGCAGAGCCCGCCTCTTTCTGAAAGCACCAGCCCGCCCAGCGGATCGAAGACGGCGCGCAGGTCTCCCGGCGAGACGGGAATCCAGCGATCGGCATTGCGCTTGGGTTCCGGCGTAATGCTGGTCTTGACGACCGAGCCGCCGGAAAAGCGCACATCATAGGTGCGGGTGCGTTTACCGCGCGTGTAGATCAGTTCATAGCTCTGCGGCTCAAGTCTTTCCGTGCCGACCACCTGACCTGCCACGCTGGTTTTGGCCGTCAGACTGGTGAAAACATTGACCAGCCCCGCCGAGGAAATGTCACCGGCGATCTTGTAATCGGAATCGCTGATATTGGTGGTGAAGGAGGCCCGCGCCACGGGCAGGCCAGCCAGCGTCACCCGGTAATCGGTGTGATAGCTTTCATCGGCAAGTGCTGCGCCGCCAAGAGCCAGAACGCCCGCCATTGCCGCCAGAAAAGATCTGCCAAGACCTTGAGAAAACATCATCGCCATGCGCCATCCTGAAAATGTGATTTGTCTTATCTAGGGCTTTCACTGTGGCAAGACGATAGCCGAAGGCCAGAGAAATGCCGTGATGGGCGAAGTTTGGCTTGACGGGCGCGGCCAAGCTGACTATAGAACCGCAACTTTCCAATCAGACCGCGTTGGATTGCGCGCCCGAGTTTTGCCGGGACGTTCTCCGATTGCCAAGAAGAATATAGGTGCAACATGTCCCGTGTATGTGAATTGACCGGCAAGGGCGTCCAGTCGGGCAACAATGTCAGCCACGCCAACAACAAGACCAAGCGCCGGTTCCTGCCGAACCTGTGCGATGTCACGCTGATCTCCGACGTTCTCGGCCAGCGTTACCGTCTGCGCGTTTCCGCTGCCGCTCTGCGCTCTGTCGAGCACCGCGGTGGTCTGGACGCTTTCCTCATCAAGGCTCATGAAAACGAACTGTCGATGCGCGCCCGTCTGCTGCGTCGCCAGATCGTCAAGAAGACCGCTGAAGCTGCCTGATTTTCGGCCCCTTCTCGGAGGGATAAGCGCTCTTTTGCAATTGGGAGGCTTGGACGGGTCACCGTTCAAGCCTTTTCATTTGGGGGGGCTTTCAAGGATCAGAAAGTCCTTGCATCGGAAATCCCGAGAGCGCGTCAAAACAGGCTGGTGGCATAACCCAGGATAAAAAAATGCTCTCTCTCAAGCATATGCTCGTCTATGGCGCGCTGATGACTTTGGTCGTCGTGGCGTCCAATATTCTCGTTCAATATCCGCTGACCGGCGATCTGGCCGGCATCCAGTTGGGCGATCTCCTGACCTATGGAGCCTTCACCTATCCGGTGGCCTTTCTGGTGACGGATCTGACCAACCGGCAATTCGGCCCGTCCATGGCCCGCCGGGTGGTGTTTATCGGTTTTCTGGTCGGCGTAACGATCTCCTTCATCACCTCGCAGCCGCGCATCGCCATGGCGTCCGGCACGGCCTATCTGGTCGGGCAATTGCTGGATATCAGCGTGTTCAACCGCCTGCGCCAGCAGAGTTGGTGGAAAGCGCCGCTGGCAGGATCGCTGTTCGGCTCGGTGCTGGATACGCTGCTGTTCTTTTCGATTTCCTTTGCGCCCGCCTTTGCCTTCATCGGCGCCAATGACGATTTCGCCATTGGCTGGGCGCCGCTGCTCGGCGTGTTTTCTACCGAGGCGCCGCGCTGGATCTCCTGGGCGCTGGGTGATTTCACTGTCAAGATGACGGTGGGGCTCGTCATGCTGCTGCCTTACGGCGCGCTGATGAATGTCTTGAAGCCCTATCGTGTTACGGCAGCAACCTGAATTCCAGCATCAGGCTGCGTTGCAGGGGGGAATTGTTATCATCGGAGACGAGGATGAGGCGCAGGTCGCCCTGTCCTTTGTCGATGACATCGAGCCCTTCCATGTTGTCGATCTCGAACCCGGCATCCGCCTGCATCAGGGTCTCGCCCTTGACCTCGGCACCCGCGGCGATGTCCTTGCCGCGAAGACGGACGATGCGTATGGCAAGGCCGGTCAAAAGATGAAAGCGGCGCTCCAGCAGCAGCAGATCGCCATTCGGTAGCCATGCGCCATCGGTGACGTCGAAATCGTCGGGATGCGCCACCTTGAAGGAACCGGTTTTAGGTCCATCGACGATGCCTGCCCAAAGCTGGCCGTTCTCATCCAGACTGCGCTCCGTCACGGTCACCAGCCCGCCGCCCAGCGGGCCTGCGGGTGGGGACGCTGTCAGCGTTTCCAGGCTCTGATTGCTGGCGAGCACCGATCGGGGGAAAGGCAGCGGCAGGCTGCGTTCGGGCCGCGCCGTCTCAAAACCTTCCAGCGGATATTGGTCGATGCGATGGCGGCGCTCGAAGCCGACATAAATCTTGTCGCCCCGGATCGCCAGGCTTTCGGCATCCATCTCAGCCTTCGCGGCATTGGTCTTGCCTGCCCTGTCGCGCATGGCGGCGATGGAGAGCCCTGTGAGGCCGGAAAGGCGGCCTGCCGCATCGCGCTCGATCTCTCCGGAAAGCCAGTGGCCCGTGTCCAGCACGCCGATGAAATGCCGCCCATCGTCCCGAAAACGGATGGAGGACCAGCCGCCAAAGCGGCTGTTGGGGGAGGTCATCACCAGACCTCCCAGGAATTCCAGCTTGCCGAACACCTTCTGGCTTGAGCCCGGCCGGAAGGCGGTGATCACCCGGCCGGTCACGATCATCGGTTCGGCGGACGCCCGAAGGCCCCCCACCACCAGTGCCAGCAGCAGGACTGTCATCATGCGAAGCAGGCGTCGGAGCAACGCTTTGTGTCTGCGTATTTCCGGAGGGAAAACCGGTTTTTCCCTTTCGTGGAAATACTTTCCGGCCTTCATCATCCCGTCCTGCGGAAGGCACCGAGCGGACCCCGCACCGGCTTATCCTCGAACAGTGCCGCCAATTGCTCGGTCATCGCGCCCGCCAGTTCGTCGGCATCGACGATTGTCACGGCGCGGCGATAATAGCGGGTGACGTCATGGCCGATCCCGATGGCGAGAAGCTCGACCGGTGAGCGGGTTTCGATCTGCTCGATCACTGCCCGCAAATGCCGCTCCAGATAATTGCCCGGATTGACCGAAAGCGTCGAGTCATCGACGGGTGCGCCATCGGAAATCATCATCAGGATCTTGCGCTGCTCGCGCCGCCCGATCAGGCGGTTATGCGCCCACATCAGCGCTTCCCCGTCGATATTTTCCTTGAGCAGGCCCTCGCGCATCATCAGGCCGAGATTGCGGCGGGCGCGCCGCCACGGCGCATCCGCCGCCTTGTAGACGATATGGCGCAGATCGTTGAGGCGGCCCGGCGTTGCGGGCTTGCCGCTGGCCAGCCATTGCTCCCGGCTCTGGCCACCCTTCCAGGCCTTGGTGGTGAAGCCCAGGATTTCCACCTTCACGCCGCAGCGCTCCAGCGTCCGGGCCAGAATGTCGGCGCAGGTGGCGGCCACGGTGATCGGGCGTCCACGCATCGAGCCGGAATTGTCGATCACCAGCGTCACCACCGTATCGCGGAACTGCGTATCCTTTTCCCGCTTGAAGGACAGCGGTTGCATGGGGTCGATGATCATGCGCGTCAGGCGCGCCGGATCGAGATAACCCTCTTCCAGATCGAATTCCCAGGAGCGGTTCTGCTGGGCCATAAGGCGGCGTTGCAGCCGGTTGGCAAGCCGCCCCACGGCACCCTGCAAATGCGCAAGCTGCTTGTCGAGAAAGGCGCGCAGCCGGTCCAGTTCGGCATCGTCGCAGAGTTCTTCCGCCGTGATTTCTTCATCGAAGGCCTCGGTAAAGACCTTGTAATCGACCTTTTCGTTGAAATCGTCGAAGGGGCTGGCCGGGCGGCGCATTTCGCCAGGGGTCTCGCTGTCCTCGTCGCCTTCTTCCGACATGTCGTCGTCGGAAATTTCAGCGCCATCCATCTCGCCGTCTTCCATCTGCTCTTCGGCAGATTCGCTTTCATCGGCAGGCGCGCTTTCGGAACCGGCTTCCTCCTCGGAATTTTCCTGTTCCTCCTCGCCGCTGCGCTGCTGGTCTTCCTCGGCGGTTTCCTCTTCCTGGCCCTCTTCCGGGTCTTCGCCCATGTCCTCAGCCATTTCCATGGAGGAGAGCATGTGGCGCACCACGCGGGCAAAGGCCTGCTGGTCTTCGATCAGGGACGATAGATCGGCAAAATCCCGGCCTGCCTTTTCCTCGATGAAGGGCCGCCACAGATCCAGCACCTTTCCGGCACTTTCCGGCGGTTTCTGACCGGTCAGCGCCTGTCGCACCATCATGGCCACCGCTTCCGGCAGCGGCGCATCCTCGCGCCGCTCAATGCCGGAGAAATTGGCCTTGGCGTATTTTTCGGTGTTCATCGAGTGCAGATTGTTGGCCACGCCCTGCATGCGCAGCGCCCCGATGGATTCCACCCGCGCCTGCTCCACCGCATCGAACACCGCCCGCGCATCCTGGCCTTCGGGGGCCATGGAGGCGTGGATCTTCTGATCATGACAGGCAAGACGCAGCGCAATTGAATCGCCGATGCCGCGCGTCACGGCAATTTCCTGCGCCGTCGGACGTTTGGAAATCTCTGGCAGGCGGACACGCTCGCCCGCCAGCCCCGGCCGCTCATTGGCAAAGGCCACTTCGACATTGGCATTGCCGGCAATGGACCGCACACAGCCGGTAATGGCCCGGCGCATCGGTTCGGTATCCACCGCCGTGCCGGGTCTTGCTTGGGAATTATCGCCGCGACCTGCCATGATGAAACCGCCCCCGATCAGGCGCCGAGCACGATATTGGCGGCGCTTTCCTTGAGCTCCACGCCGAAGGCGCGCTGATATTGCTCGGCCACCAGCGTCCGTTCCAGCTCATCGCATTTGTTGAGGAAGGTGGTGCGGAAGGAGAAGGCGACATCGCCGAAGATTTCGGCGTTTTCCGCCCAGGTAATGACGGTCCGCGGGCTCATGACGGTGGAAAGATCGCCATTGATGAAGGCCGAGCGCGTCAGATCCGCCAGCCGCACCATCTTGTTGACGGTGTCGCGGCCCTCCGGCGTGGCGTTGAAGCTCTTCACCTTGGCGAGAACGATATCCACTTCCTTCTCGTGTGGCAGGTAGTTCAGCGTGGTGACGATCGACCAGCGGTCCATCTGCGCCTGGTTGATCTGCTGGGTGCCGTGATAAAGCCCGGTGGTGTCGCCAAGGCCGACCGTGTTGGCGGTGGCAAACAGGCGGAAGGCCGGGTGCGGGCGGATGACGCGGCTCTGGTCGAGCAGGGTCAGGCGGCCGGAGCTTTCCAGCACGCGCTGGATGACGAACATCACGTCCGGACGGCCCGCGTCATATTCGTCGAACACCAGCGCGACATTGTGCTGATAGGCCCAGGGCAGGATGCCGTCCTTGAACTCGGTGATCTGCTTGCCGTCCTTCAGAACGATCGCGTCCTTGCCGACGAGATCGATACGGCTGACATGGCTGTCGAGGTTGACGCGCACGCAGGGCCAGTTCAGCCGGGCAGCGACCTGCTCGATATGGGTGGATTTCCCGGTGCCGTGAAAGCCGGAGACCATGACACGACGGTTATGCGCAAAGCCCGCCAGAATGGCGAGCGTCGTTTCCCGGTCGAACAGATAGTCCGGGTCGAGATCGGGCACATAGGGGTCGGCCTTGGAATAGGCCGGAACGCGAAGGTCGGTGTCGATGCCAAAAACCTCACGAACCGAAACGGTCGTATCCGGCAAATTGGCGATATCCAGGTCAATCTTGCTCATCATATCTCCAAGCCGGACGGCGAAGACCGGCACATCTTGCAATTTCCGAGCGCGACAGCCCTCGGTCATCCACATCATCAAACGCACAAAAGCGAACTTCGTGCGCTACAGTGAAAATCTCCGGTGATCTTGCAACGCAAACAGGTTCGAAATCAAGGAAGCAAAGCCGGGTGCGTGGCGGGAATTCACCTTTCAGCCTTAGCAAAAACCGGATTGCTTTAACAACTGATAGGCTTGCACAACGGCACGAAAACGTTCTTCCGATCCCCGGTCGCCGCCATTGGCGTCCGGATGGTGCTTTTTCACAAGTTCCTTGTAGCGGCTCTTGATGTCCTGGGCGGTGGCGGCCCCGGTCAGGCCCAGCGTGTCGAAAGCCTTGGCCTCCAGCGTCTTCAGCTTGCGTTGCGGTTCGGCCCGCGCCCTGCCACCGCCCTGGTTGACGAAGCCGAAGGGGTCCTTGACGCGGGCATGGCCAGCCGCGGAGCCGGAGCGCAGCGTGGAATGCAGCGGCGCGTTCTTGGCGTCCCGGTTCACGCCCACCGTCCAGGTGGGACGGTGACCGGTGATCGCTTCCTTCTGGTAGCGGGCAATCTCGGTATCCGACAGGCCGGAAAAATAATTATAACCCTTGTTATATTCCTTCACATGCTCGAAGCAGAACAGAAAGAATTGGCCTTCGGCATTGCGGCCCACGGGCGCGCGGTGCACGCCGGGCTTGTCGCAGCCGTCCCACTGGCAGGTCGCCACGGGCTTGGCCTGCTCCTCGGCGCGCTTGCGGCGCGTGCGGATCTTGTCGAAATATTTTGAGTCGAGTTTCATGCCGCAATTATGGGGCGCTGCCCCTCCCACAACAAGAATTGACAAATCGGAATGTTCTTGCCTTTGTGAAGGCTTTTTCCGCGATCACAAAAAAGGCCCCTCATGTCGCTCCGCCAGACCATTGAAGACAAGCTGTCCGCCGCTTTTCAGCCGGAACGCCTGCAGGTCATCGATGAAAGTCATCTGCATGCGGGCCATCAGCCGGACATGACCGGCACCGGCGAAACCCATATGCGGGTCCGCATCGTGTCCCCCGCCTTCAAGGGCATGGCGCGGCTTGCCCGTCACCGCGCCATTACGGAACTCTTGCAGCCGGAGCTTGATGCCGGGCTGCATGCGCTGGCACTGGAACCTGCGGCAACGGACGAACCGGTGCGCTGGTAATCCGCCTATACGAAGGGTCATCGAAGATGGCAGTTCGTATTCCCTTTTCGAATATCTCAAGCCCCTGACGCAATTGAGATATTCGAAATTTCTTCAAGGCGAGGATGCGTTAGCATCTTCGAGCCTTGGTATTATATGTTCGCTGAGGCCATCTTGTCGGTGAGGAAAGACAGGACTTCGGAGGGCGGCACATCATCCGCAACGAAGGACTGGCCGATGCCGTGGGTGAGAATGAAGGTAAGCTTGCCGGCCTTGACCTTCTTGTCCTGTGCCATGGCGTCCAGCAGGATGTGGGGTGGCGGAAGCTCGCCTTCAATATCCGATAGGCGGGTGGGCAGGCCCACCGCCCGCAGATGCGCTTCCACCCGCTTGCCGTCATCCGGGCTTGCGAGATTGAGGCGGGCGGAAAATTCATGCGCCAGCACCATGCCGATGGCGACCCCTTCGCCGTGCACGAGGCGGGCGCTGTCATACTGTGTTGCGGCCTCCAGCGCATGGCCGAAGGTGTGGCCGAGATTGAGCAGGGCGCGACGGCCGTTTTCCCGCTCGTCCGCCACCACCACATCGGCCTTGGCCTGGCAGGAGCGGGCAATGGCCTCGGTTCTGGCCGCGCCGCCGGAAAACACCTCGCGCCAGTTCTTTTCCAGCCATGCGAAGAAATCCGGCTGGTCGATCAGGCCATATTTCGCCACTTCCGCATAGCCGGCGCGGAATTCGCGGGGGCTCAGCGAGTTCAGCACGCCGGTATCGGCCAGCACGAGATCGGGCTGATTGAAAATGCCGACAAGGTTCTTGCCGTGACGGGTGTTGATGCCCGTCTTGCCGCCCACGGAGGAATCCACCTGCGAGAGCAGCGAGGTCGGCATCTGTACGAAGCGCACGCCACGCCGAACGATGCCCGCGGCAAAGCCGGTCAGGTCGCCGATCACGCCGCCGCCCAGCGCAATCACCGTATCATTGCGCTCGATGCGGGCTTCCAGAAGTACATCGCAGACCTTTTGCAGGTGATCGAAGCTCTTGGTCTTTTCGCCTGCGGGGAGCGAAAGCGACACCGTCTCGATGCCATCGGCCTGCAGACTGTCCATTAAGGGTTCGAGATAGAGCGCGCCGACATGCTCGTCGGTGATGATGGCGGCCTTGCGCCCCTTGATGCGGGTGGAAATCTCGCCGCCTGCGCGGGCGATCAGCCCTTCGCCGATCAGAATGTCATAGGCACGCTCACCAAGCGGCACGTGAATCACGCGCTCGCCGTTCTCCCTGTCGTCAGCCATGGCTTTTCCTGTTATCCGTGAGATGGGTGATCACCGCCTCCAGCACCTCGGCGCAGATCACTTCCTTGCGCACATCGCGGGAATTGATGGTGATATCGGCGCGGGCATAGACAGGGTAGCGATCCTGCATCAGCTTTTCCAGCGTCTGCTTCGGGTTTTCCGTTTTCAGGAGCGGGCGATGATCGCGCTTGTTGACCCGTTCCCACAGCACCTCCAGATCGGCATGCAGCCAGATGGAAATGCCGCCGCGCTCGATCTGGCGGCGGGTCTTGTCATTGATGAAGGCGCCGCCGCCGGTGGAGACGACCTTGGGGCCGGAGCGCAGGATGCGCTTGACCACCCGGGTTTCCAGCGCGCGGAACTCCGTTTCGCCATAGGCGGTGAAAAGCTCGCTGATCGTCATACGGGAAACGCGCTCGATTTCGGTATCGGTATCGATGAAGGGCAGGCCGAGCTGCTGGGCCACCAGACGGCCAATCACCGATTTGCCCGCTCCCATCAAGCCGACCAGAATGAGATTGCGCCGCCCGAGAATGGCGCGGGTCCGTTCGGCAAGCGTCGGAGCAAGGAGAGAGCTTGTATCGGTCATCCGCTTTTTCGTAACTGTTTTGCAACCCTATTGACAAATGCTGGTGCGGCGTCAAGTCATCGCCGCAAATGCCAACGAGAAAGACAGGCCGAAGCCCCGGAAAAGCGTGGGTTTTCCTGAGAAAGCCGTCTGTTGCCCAACTCCAAGCGCCGGTTCCACCATGCCAAGCCTTTTTCGTCTCCTGTTCATTGTGGGTGTGATTGCCGGCTTCGTCTATGTGGCGATGTGGTGCCTGGTGATCTTCGTGGAGCCGAAACAGCGGGATATCACGGTGAAGATCCCCGCCAGCCGGATAGAGGCGAAACCGGTGGAGGCCAGCAAGCCGTGAGGCAGCAACGCACAAGGATGAGCCGATGGACCTGAGTGCAGCCCGGATCGAGGCCTTTCTGGAGATGATGAGCGCCGAGCGCGGCGCCGCTGCCAACACCCTTTCCTCCTATCAGCGCGATCTGGACGATCTCGCTGCCTTCCTGAAAGAGCGCGGCGTCAGCGTCATGACGGCTGCGGCGGGCGATATTTCCGCCTATCTCGCCCACCTCACCGCCAAGGGCTATGAAAGCTCCTCGCAGGCGCGGCGGCTTTCGGCGGCGCGGCAGTTCTATCGCTTTCTCTATGCGGAGGGGCTGAGGGAAGACGATCCCACCGCCATTATCGATCGTCCGAAAAAGGCCCGCAGCCTGCCGAAGACCTTGTCGATTGCCGAGGTGGAAAAGCTTCTGACGCTTGCCCATGACGAAGCCATGCTGGAGGGGCCGGACCGGCTGAAACGCCTGCGCATGCATGCGCTGATGGAGCTGATCTATGCCACCGGCATGCGTGTCAGCGAACTCGTTTCCCTGCCTGCCCATGTGCTGAAGCAGGAAGGCCGCTTTCTGATGATCAAGGGCAAGGGCAACAAGGAGCGGCTTGTGCCGCTCTCGCCTCCGGCTATTGCCGCGCTCAAGCTCTATGGCGAGGCGCTGTGGCGCGCGGATGCGGAAAGGACCGGCACCGGCTTTCTTTTTCCAGCCGCCAGTGCGGAAGGCTATCTGCCGCGTCAGGTCTTTGCACGGGAGCTGAAGGATCTGGCCGCGCGGGCGGGGCTGAACGTCGATGCCGTCTCTCCGCATGTGCTGCGCCATGCCTTTGCCAGCCACCTGCTGGAGAACGGCGCGGACCTGCGCGTGCTGCAGGAATTATTAGGTCACAGCGACATTTCCACCACGCAAATCTATACCCATGTGCTGCAGGAAAGGCTGCAGAGCCTGGTTCACACGCATCACCCTCTTGCAAAATATGGGAAAAACCACGATTAGAAGCCCGGCAAAGCCGGATTATAAAGGCGGAAGCCAAGATTGGCGTCCGTCGGGAAAGAATGATAGGGACCTGGACGGCAAGCGTGACACGGCGGAAAGACGCGCCGGGACAGCCTGCCCATCCTGAACTGCACGATCCCGACGCCCCTGGAATAACGATCGGAACGGACCTGATGATCAACTACCTGGACTTCGAAAAGCCCATCTCCGACCTCGAAGGCAAGATTCACGAGTTGAAGAAGCTGAAGAGCGAGGATGAAAGCATCGACACCTCGGAAGAGATCGGTCGTCTGGAAACCCGCGTCCGCGAGGCGATGGAAGAGATCTATTCCAAGCTGACCCCCTGGCAGAAGACGCAGGTCGCGCGCCATCCGCAGCGCCCGCATTTCGTCGATTACGCCTCGGCGCTGTTCACCGAATTCACGCCGCTGGCCGGTGACCGCAAATTTTCCGAGGATGCCGCCATCCAGGCCGGTCTTGCCCGTTTCAAGGGTCAGCCGGTGGCGGTGATCGGCCAGGAAAAGGGCAATGACACCAAGAGCCGCCTGAAGCATAATTTCGGCAGCCCGCGCCCGGAAGGCTATCGCAAGGCCGTGCGCATCATGGAACTGGCCGACCGTTTCGGTCTGCCGGTGATTTCGCTGGTGGATACGGCGGGCGCCTATCCCGGCGTCGGCGCGGAAGAGCGCGGCCAGGCCGAAGCCATCGCGCGGTCCACGGAGATGTGCCTGAACATCAAGGTGCCGCTCGTCTCCATCGTCATCGGCGAGGGCGGGTCTGGCGGGGCGATCGCCATTGCTACGGGCAACCGGGTCTACATGCTGGAGCATGCCATCTATTCGGTGATCTCGCCGGAAGGCGCTGCCTCCATTCTCTGGCGCGATTCCACCCGCGCCAAGGAGGCCGCCGCCAATATGAAGATCACGGCCGAAGACCTGAAGGCGCTCGGCATTATCGACGGCATCATTCCCGAGCCGGTGGGCGGCGCGCATCGCAACCCGGACGCCGTCATCGGCAAGGCCGGAGAGCTGATCGCCTCGGCTCTGCAGGACATGTCGGGCCAGACAGGCGAGCAACTGCGCAGCGCCCGGCGGCAGAAGTTCCTGGATATCGGCCGTCATCTCTGATCATGCGCTGCAGCCAGCCGAGACAGGTGCGGCTGCACGTATTTTTCACATTCCCAACGTTTTGGCGGATTGCCCACAGACACGGCACTGTCATACTCCATATCTGGTGCATAATTTTCCCCTCGAATCGATTCCGGTTCAAGGAATTATGCCGTAAAAAGGCGGTTCAAATCTCCCGCGCTTTCCGATAGGTTGGCGCGGGAAGCCAAATCATTCAGATTTCGTAAACCATATACTGCCAAGGTGATGTCCTGCCGCGCCATGACCATCATCGGGCATTATGCGGAAAAGCCATGGATGAAATCCAGGCCGGAGCGAACCGTCGAGCTTGAACATGTCAGCGTTTAGAATACCCCTGCATAAGGCTGCCTTGCTGATTGCCGTTGCCGCCCTTGTCAGCGGCTGTAACGATACGCTGGACACCGTTACCGAAAAGAAGCTGCCTGACAATGTCTCCAACAAGGTGGAGCAGCCGCTGCCGGATTCCATCCTGACGGCGATGAAGGCGAAGGGCATGGAGCGCAATTCGCCCATCGCCATCCGCATTTTCAAGGAAGAAGGCGTTCTGGAAATCTGGAAGGCCAAGACCGATGGCCGGTTCGACAAGATTGCCGAATATCAGATCTGCGCCTGGTCTGGCCGTCTCGGCCCCAAGGTGAAGGAAGGGGACCGTCAGGCGCCCGAGGGCTTCTATAATCTGACCCCGGCCAACCTCAATCCCTATTCGAAATACTATCTCGCCATCAATACCGGCTTTCCCAACCGCTTCGATGCCGCCAATGGCCGCACCGGCACCAATCTGATGATCCATGGTGCCTGCTCTTCCTCCGGCTGCTATTCGATGACGGATGCGCAGATCCTGGAAATCTACGCTTTTGCCCGTGATGCCTTTCGCGGTGGCCAGCAGACGGTGCAATTGCAGGCTTTTCCCTTCCGCATGACGGCAGACAATATGGCGCGTCACCGGTTCAGCCCCAATTACAGCTTCTGGCAGATGCTGAAGGACGGGTATGACCAGTTCGAGATCACCAAGCGTCCGCCGGATGTCGGGGTCTGCGACCGCAAATATGTTTTCAATCAGCAGGTGGATGGCGGCAAGGGGCTGAACCCGACAGGCGCCTGCCCGCCCATGTCCACACCGCCGCAGCTTGCGACCGCCATGGCCTCCTATAAGGTCGCCTATGAGCGTGATTACGCCAAGGCGATGAAGAAATACGAGGACAAGGTCTGGTACGATCCGACCGAGGCCGAGCGCAAGGCGCTGGTGGCCAGCCAGCTCAAGGGGCATGATCTTGCCTTTGCGCCCACCGGTTCGGCGCTGAAGGCCGGCAAGCTCCTGAAGCTGTCGGAAGTGGCCGATCCGTCCAATCCGGTGCCGAAAAGCAAGGCGGCTGTGACCAGCCAGCCGATGTTTGCCTCACTCGACAATCCCGCCAAGACAGGCCGTGTCGGCGGCGAGGTTACGGCCAGCACGCCGCAGGCTGCCGGCGTTGCCCCTGCGGCTGAAACCGCTCAGACGGCGGAAGCCGGTATTGCCAGCGCGACGGTGGCCCTGCCGGCAACCGGGCCGATGCCGCTTGCCAATCCGCTGACGCCGCCGCAGTCCAGCATGGTGGCCATGGATGCACCGGCGGAACCGGCCGCCAAGCCCTTCTGGAAATTCTGGGCGACGCGATGACCGTCGCGCCGACGCGCTTCGATCTCAGGGGCTTGAAATGCCCTCTGCCAGTGCTGAAAACCCGCAAGCGGCTGACGACCATGGCCAGCGGCGACCATTTGCTGGTAGAAACCACCGATCCGCTCGCGGTGATAGACCTGCCGCATATGTGCCGCGAGGACGGGCATCGGCTGATCAGTACCGATGTCACGGAAAACGGTCACCGCTTTTTGATCGAGAAGCGGTGACGTTTACAGCGCCGTGCGTTTTATCAAACGCACAAAGGACGCTGTAACACTTTAAATCTACTACATAATTTTATCCTTAAATCGCTTCCGATTTAAGGATAAAATTATGTAGTAGAGCATTTCCAGGAAAAGTGGAGTCCGGTTTTCCGTGCGGAAATGCGTAAAAACAAGGATTTAGAACCTGACCCCGGGCACGGCTAGCGGATTATCCTGCAAGGCGGCGCGATCCGGCCTGTCGATGGCGATCTTGCCGGTGAAGGTATCGAACAGATCGCGCACATAGGCCTCTTCCAGCCCATCGACGATCATCACCAGGCGCGTGCGCCGGTCCGCGCCGTCCGGCCAGGCCGCCAGCCGGACCGGCGGATGAAACACCGTCTGCACCCCATGCAGCACCAGCGGTCTCTCGGGATCATCCTTCAGGCAAACCACCGCCTTCATACGCAGCATTTTTTCGCCATGGGCCGAGCGCATCAGATCGATGAACAGATCCAGCGCCACCGGATCGACCGGCGCATCCTGCAAAATGGAGAAGGAGCGAATACTGTCTCCATGCCGCGTCACATCGTGATGATGATGGTGTCCGTGGTGGTGCCCATGGTGATGATCATGTGCGTGGTGGTCGTGATGATCATGATCGTGGTGATGATGATCGTGATCGTCTTCTTCCAGAAGCCAGCGCGCCACATCCGGCAGTTTTGTTTCCGGATCGTAGAGCCCATTGTCCAGCAGGCTGGCGGCCCCGGTGGTGGGATCGTCGCCGTCGAGCATCGGGGCGCGCGGGTTCAGCGCCGTCAGCCGCTGTTTCAGCGTCTTGATCGTGGTTTCATCGGCGAGCGAAAGCTTGGTCAGCACCAGCCGGTCGGCCACTGCCGCCTGCTTCATCGCCTCCTGATAGCTGTCCAGCGTTGCAAGTCCGTTGACGGCATCCACCACCGTCACCACGCCTTCAAGCTGGAAGGATTGAGACAGAACCGGATGGCCGATGACGGACTGCATCACCGGTGCCGGATCGGCAAGCCCGGTGGTCTCGATCACCACCCGTGAGAGCGGCTTGATCTTGCCGGTCTGCATGCGGTCCATCAGCTCGGCCAGCGTATCCACCAGTTCGCCGCGCACCGTGCAGCACAGGCAGCCATCGGAGAGTTCGACGATGGACTCGTTGGCGCTTTCCACCAGCAGATGATCGATGCCAACCTCGCCGAATTCATTAATGATCACCGCCGCATCCCGCATGGCCGGGTCCTTGAGCAGGCGGTTAAGCAGGGTGGATTTTCCAGCCCCCAGAAAGCCGGTGAGGATGGAAACGCGAACGCGGTCTGCGGCCTTGGCCATGGGCTTTATCCTTCGCAAAAAAATTTTGGCCCTTACAACTGCGGGCGCGGTACGGGTACCGGAATATTCGACAGTGCGCTCTGGTCCGGCGGCTTGGGTGGGTCCGGCGGCTCGGTTCCGGGAATGATCCCGGCAAAGACCGCATTGGGTGGCGCGGCCATTTCATGGATATAGGGCGAGGTCAGCCGCATGCGGCCTGCTTCGTCACGGGTTTCGCTGCGGGCCTTGCGCGCCTCCGTCGAGCACATCTGAGCGCTGACATCATTGACCTGATCGAGCCCGTCGGCGGTGTCGGGCCTGAGAGCACTCAGCGGTTCGCCGCGCAGCTGCTGCCCGGAGGCGAAATATTTTTCCAGAAGGTTTGCCGAAATATCCGCCCGCTCGGCCAGGCTGTCCGCGCCCAGCACCACGGAAAGCAGCGTGCGGCCATTGCGGGTGGCGGAGGTGATCTGGTTGAAGCCGGAGGCGCAGATATAGCCGGTCTTCATGCCGTCCGCCCCGTCAAAGCGGCCGATCAGCATATTGACGTTGGGATAAATCTTTTTGCCGGTGTCGATGGCCTCGATCTTGAAATAATTGGAATATTCCGGAAATTCCCGCCGCAGCGTCACCGCCAGCACGGCCAGATCCCGCGCCGTGGAATATTGCCCCTGCGCCGGCAGGCCGTTGGGATTGACGAAATGCGTGGAGGCAAGCCCCAGACGCGCTGCTTCGGCGTTCATGCGTTCGACAAAGGCAGCCTGGCTGCCGCCCACCGTTTCGGCCACCGCCATGGCAATGTCGTTGGCGGATTTGACGAGCATCATTTTCAAGGCATCATCGAGAACGATCTTCGAACCGGGCTTGAAGAACATCTTGCTGGGCGGCTGCGATGCGGCAAGCTGGCTCAGCGTCACTACCGTATCCAGCTTTACCTGTCCGGCCTTCAGCGCCCGGAAGGTGACATAGGCCGTCATCAGCTTGGTGAGCGAGGCGGGATACCACTTCTTGAAGCTTTCCTTGTGCTCCAGCACGGTCATGGTGTTGACATCCACCACCAGCACGGGATTGGCGGCAGCGACCGACGGCAGGGCCAGCGACAGCAGCGACAAAAGGGTAATGGCGCGCCGCAAACGGCTCGACAGAACGACCACGGATTTCTCCTTCGGAAACGATAGGCCTCGCAACGGAAGGCCATATGGCTTATATGTCGAAGCAATGGCAAAGGCTGGAAGTCCAGTCAATCGCACTGTCCAATTTAAGCGCCGGCAGCCCCGCCGGTCAAACGCATGTGATCAGGAATACCCATGCCCATTCTCAATCGCGCCGCCGAACTTGCCGATGACGTTCGTGAATGGCGCCGCCACCTGCACCAGAATCCTGAAATTCTCTACGACGTGCACGAGACCGCCGCCTTTGTCCGTGACAAGCTGAAGTCCTTCGGTGTCGATGAGGTGGTCGAGGGCCTTGGCCGTACCGGCGTGGTCGGCCTCATTCGCGGACGCGGGGAGGGTGGTCGCGTCATCGGCCTGCGCGCCGATATGGATGCCCTGCCGCTCACCGAAATCACCAACAAGCCCTGGGCCTCGCGCCATGCCGGAAAGATGCATGCCTGTGGTCATGATGGCCATACGGCCATGCTGCTCGGTGCCGCCCAATATCTTGCCGAAACCCGCAATTTCAACGGTACGGTCGCCGTGATCTTCCAACCTGCCGAGGAGGGCGGGCAGGGCGCGCTTGCCATGGTGGAAGACGGGCTGATGGAGCGCTTCGGCATTCAGGAAGTCTATGGCATGCACAATATGCCGGGCATGGCGCTTGGCACCTTCGCCATCCGCAAGGGCGGCATCATGGCCGCGCCCGACAAATTCGTCATCACCATCAAGGGTCGCGGCAGCCATGCCGCCGAACCGCACAAGTCCATCGATCCCATCGCCATCGGCGCTCAGATCGTCTCGGCGCTGCAATTGATTGCCGCCCGCAATGCCGATCCTGTGCGTTCGGTCGTTGTGTCGGTGACGCAGTTCCATGCCGGAACGACCCACAATATCATTCCGGAAGAAGCCGTGCTGACGGGAACGGTGCGTACCCATGACGAGGCGGTGCAGGACCTTGCCGAACAGCGCCTGCGCGAGATCGCGACCGGCATTGCCGCCACCCATGGTGCACGCGCCGAGGTCACTTACGAGCGCCCCTGTCCCGTCACGGTCAACCATGCGACCGAAACCGAGCATGCCGCCCGCGCCGCCATCGACATCGTCGGCCCCTCCAACGTCAACAGCGATGTCGACCCCTCCATGGCGGGCGAGGACTTCGCCTTCATGCTGAAAGCGCGCCCCGGCGCTTATATCATGATCGGCAATGGCGATACGGCAGGCCTGCATAATCCGGCCTATGATTTCAACGACGACGCCATTGCCTACGGGGTTTCCTACTGGGTGAAGCTCTGCGAGCAGCGGCTGGCCGATTGATCGAAGGGGCTTGGCTTCACGCCAAGGGTTTTGTATGGAGGACATCAGTGGTCCCGTAGCTCAGCAGGATAGAGCATCAGATTCCTAATCTGAGGGTCACGCGTTCGAATCGCGTCGGGATCACCATCGTAGCCCCAATCGCCGCATGTGCTGTCATGTCCTGGAAGAGGGCCTTCAGATGAGTGGAAAATGCCTTCAAGTCGCCGTGCTGACGGCGGTTCTGCTTCCTTGCCTGTTTCAGCCTGCGGGAGCATCAACCGGGGCGGTGACATGCGGAAAACGCAACTTTACAGCGCTCACGCCCGCCGACAGGCTCGATCGTCTGGATCAGTTCCGGGACACTCTTTCACCGCAGGATCGCAACCGGCTGGACAGAGCCATGCCCCGTTCGTCCCAGGGCGGCGTTGCCAGCTGTGACGCGGTGGAGAGCAGCAGGGCGTCCTGTGAGGATGCCGCCTACGCCAAAGCTCTGCGCGAAACGCATCTGATGCGGCCCTTCCTGTCGAGCCTTTGCGCACCATAAAATCCGTTTGTCCCGACGGGGGGTTACTGGATGTCCAGCAGCCGTTCCAGATAGCGCCGTTCCACTTCGGGGCTGGCATTGTCGCCCAGCTTTTCGCGGATGGCGTCGAGAATTTCGCGGGCGCGCTGCACGTCGATCTCGTCCGGCACCTTCACCCGCTCACCGAAGTCCGGACCTGAATTCGGACGCGGGCGGCCCAGCGGATCGCGGCCATTCTGATTGCCCTCGGCCATGCCCTGGCCCTGCTGGCCCGGACCCTGCTGGCCGCGCTGCATGGCCTGCATCATCTGGTTCATCATGTCGCGGGCGCCCTGGCGCAGGGCTTCCAGTGCCCGGCCCTGGCCTTCGACGGCGCGGCTGCCCTGGCTGCGGCCAAGCGCTTCGCCTGCACCCTTCATTTCACGGTCGGCACGGCCAAAGCCTTCGCCGGGCTTGATTCCAAGGCCTTTCAGCCCCTCCTGAACGTCCTTCAACTGCTTGCCCAGCCCCTCCTGGCGCTCACGCAATTCCTTCAGCGCCTGCTTCAGCTGTTCGGTGGTGCGCTGGTCCTGCGGCTGGCCCTGATCGCCTTGCTGGCCCTGTTGACCCTGCTGGCCCATTTGCGGCATCTGCTCCATCAGGTCTTCATCGCTGCCGGGCTGGTTCGGATCTCCCCGCTGCATGCGGTCCTTCAGCGCCTGATCCAGCTTGAAGGTCTCGTCCATCAGCTTTTGCTGGTCCTGCATCAGCTTGCCCAGTTTGTCGATCTGCTCGCGGGCGCGGTTGGACTGTTGCTGCTGCTCGGGATTGCCCCGCTGCGGCCTGCCAGCCTGCAGATTGTTCATCATCTGCTGCAATTGCTGCAACATTTCGCGCGCCGCATCCTTGTTGCCGGAGCGGGCGAGGTTTTCGATCTGGTTCATCATGTTTTCCAGATCGCGCTGGCTCAGCATCTTCTGGGCGTTCTGCTGCGGGCGGCCATTTTGCGGCTGTTGGCGCTCCGCCAGCGCCTTCAGATAGTCCTGCATGGCCTGACGCAGTTCGGCCATCAGTTTCTGGATCTCGCTGTCCGGGGCGTTGCGCTCAAGCGCGTCGGAGAGCTTTTTCTGGGCTTCCGACAGCTTGCGTTCCGCCAGCGAGACATCGCCGTCATCGATCCCGAGCGCGATCTCCCAGAGGTAATCGGCGGTATCCTTCATCTTCTCATCATTATTCGCCATCTGCATGCGGCTGCGCGCCGCCTCGATCAGCAGATAATGGGTGAGGTTGGGAATGGTCTCATCGGCCCGTAGCGTCAGCGCTTCGTTGAGCTCGATGGCGCGGGGCATCTGGCGCGTGTCCAGCGCGAAAACCTGCCGTTCTTCCGCCACGGCCGCCGCCAGCGGTTCGGAGAAATTGCGGCCCGGCAGCACCATGTCATGCGGCGGGCTGCGCCCCTCATGCCCGGCCCCATCCTTTACCACCAGCGTGATGCGGACCTTTTTGCCCGCCAGCGGATGTTCGGTGAGGTTGCGGCTGGAAAGGCCCTTGACCTCCTTGGCATTGCGGCGCGGCAGGTCCAGCTTGAACTCCGGCAGCGGATAAAGCGGCTTGGCGGCAGGATCGTTTTCCAGCGGCACGATTTCGGCATGGGCTTCCTGCAAGCCGTAGTCATCCTTGGCAACGAAGCCGATTTCCAGCGCCCCGTTCACCGCCCGCTTCGGCAAGCCGTCAAAGGCAATGGTCGGGCTCTGGTCCGGCGTCACGGCAATCGGCCAATGGCGGTCGCCGACATTGAGCTTGCCGCTTTCCGTCAAGGTCAGGGCCAGTGCCCGGGCCGGTATGGCCGCGGCTGCTGGCGCAGGGGCTTTGGACCCGGGTGCAGGCTCGCCATCCGCGGCATCCGGCAGAGCCATCGCCGCGCCATTTTCAGGCTGATAGTCCGCCGTCACCGAGGTGCTGCCGGAAAGCCGCACCGTCAGCATGGATTTTTCCGGCACGGTAATCTGCGTCGGCGCATTGGCCTCCCCCGTGCCGTTGCGGCTGGTGAGAAAAACCGGCGCGCGGCCCGTATAGGGTGGCGGCGTGATCCAGGCATCGATGCGCAGATCGGGCGCGTCAGACCCGTTCGCCTGCAGCCTGAAGGCATCGGCCAGCCGACCGGCGCCATTCGAGCCGGAATAGGCGAAGGCCACGGCAAGCAGCAGCGCGGGCACGGCGCGTAGGGCATAACGGTCGAAGCTTGCAATATCCGGGCGCGGCAGGCCTGCCTCGAGAGAGGCGATCCGGGCGGCCATGCGCCGCTGGTGTTCTTCCCAGAGGGCCTTGGCAAAGGGCGTGTCGAAGGCCGGTTCATCCTGCTGCACGCTGACCGGCTGGTGCGACAGATGGTTGCGCTCCTCCAGGAGCCGGTCTGCCTCGGCCCGGCTTGGCCAGCGCAGCCTGAGAAGCGGCAGCAGGGAGGCCAGGATCGAAAACACCAGGATGAAGACCAGCGGCCAGCGCACGAGATCCGGCAGAATGCGGAACAGGCCGAACCAACTCAGGGCCAGCAGCAGTGCAAACAGCCCGATCGGCGCAAGCAGCCGAGGCAGGATGCGTTCCGCAAGGAGCACTGCCTGCGCGACTGCGCGCTTGATGGCGATCTGCCGTCTCAGCCGAAGGTCATTGTCCAGCGCTTTGCTCCCTTGCCGGTTTCGGGGCGCATTCCTGCATCAGCCGCAAAGAGAATCCTTGCCCACACACTTCAAGGATAACATTCTTTGTGGCGAAGACGAGGGCTGGCGGGTCTTGGACCCGCCATTTTTCGCGCTCTGGACGTAAATGTGAACGCCGGGGATCAGCCGAGCCAGCCGGGCACGCTGTCCAGCCCGATCAATTCATCATAGCTCGGGCGTTTGCGGATGACATGGAACTGGTCACCCTTGACCAGCACTTCCGGCACCAGCCGTCTGGTATTGTAGGTGCCGGCCTGCACCGCGCCATAGGCGCCTGCCGAGCCAATGGCGAAGAAATCGCCGGGCCGGGGCATCGCCATTTCCCGGTCCAGCGCCAGATAGTCGCCGGTTTCGCAGACGGGGCCCACCACATCGGCCTTGATGCGCGGGGCGTTGGCGGCGGAAATCACCACCGGACGGATTTCGTGATAGGCCTCGTAGAGCGTCGGGCGGATCAGGTCGTTCATCGCGGCGTCAACGATCACAAAGGTCTTGTCGCCGCCATCCTTCACATAGATCACTTCCGTCACCAGGATCCCGGCATTGCCGACGATCAGCCGGCCCGGTTCGGTGACGATACGGCAATCGAGGCCGGAAAGCTGTTCCTTGACGATTTCCGCATAGGCTGCCGGTTCCGGCGGCGGATTGTTGTCATCACGGTAGGGAATGCCAAGGCCGCCGCCCACATCGACATGATCGATGGTGTGGCCATCGCAGCGCAAGGTCGCCACCAGTTCCTTCAGCAGCTTGAAAGCATCGGAAAAGGGCTGCAATTCGGTGATCTGGCTGCCGATATGCATGTCGATGCCGGTGACCTGAATGCCCTCCAGGCTGGCGGCGCGGGCATAGACGGCGCGGGCGCGCTCATAGGAAATGCCGAACTTGTTTTCTTTCTTGCCGGTAGAAATCTTGGCATGTGTGCGCGCATCCACATCGGGATTGATGCGGAAGGAGACATGCGCCTTCTTGCCCGCCTTCAGCGCCCGCTGGTTGAGGATTTCCAGCTCCGGCTCGGATTCGACGTTGAAGCAGTAAATGCCTGCTTCCAGTGCCAGATCCATTTCCGACGGCGTCTTGCCGACGCCGGAAAACATGATGCGGCTGGCCGGAATGCCCGCCGCCAGCGCCCGGCGCAGCTCGCCCTCGGACACGACATCGACGCCAGCCCCCAGCCGTCCCAGCGTTTTCAGCACCGCCTGGTTGGAATTGGCCTTGAGCGCATAGCAGACGAGAGCATCCACGCCTTCGAAGGCTTTGGAAAACACCTTGAAATGCCGCTCCAGCGTTGCCGTGGAATAGCAGTAGAAGGGCGTGCCGACCGCCTTGGCGATTTCGGTCACGGGCACGTCCTCGGCGTAGAGCACGCCGTCGCGGTAGTGAAAATGGTTCACGGCTTTACCCTGTCAGAGCAGCGGATCGAGGAAGAACTTGCGGTCTGGCGCCTTGGTCTGGGCAGGCGCATCGGCCTTGTTCTGCTGGGCCACCGGCGTGCTCGGTTTGTCGAGGTCGCCCTTGCGGCCGCAGCCCGTGACCGTCAGGCTCACGGTGCCGATCAAAGCGGCAGAAATCATCACTCTCAAAAACGAAGCGCCCATGGCATCCTGTCCGGCATCAATATCAAGTACAGCATCTACAGAAAAACCGGGGCCTTGTGCACCCCGATTTTTTTGATCGGTCAATTCACCGGCCTGATCAGTTGCGTGCCCGCCACCAGGCAATCTGGCGGCGCACTTCGGCAGGTGCGGTGCCGCCATAGCTCTTGCGGCTGGCGACCGAGGCCTCCACCGTCAGCACATTATAGATGTCGGCGGTGATGCTGGCATGGATCGCCTGCAAATCCTCCAGCGAAAGCTCGGAGAGATCGCAGCCCTTCTGCTCGGCCAGCGCCACGGCCCGGCCCGTCACGTGATGGGCATCGCGGAAGGGAAGGCCTGCCTCGCGCACCAGCCAGTCGGCGAGATCGGTGGCAGTGGAGAAGCCGGACCCGGCGGCCGCCTTCATGCGGTCGGCGCGCACGGTGAGGTCGCGGATCATGCCGGTCATGGCGGCCAGCGCCAGTTCCAGGCTTTCGGCGGCGTCGAAGACCTGTTCCTTGTCTTCCTGCATGTCCTTGGAATAGGCAAGCGGCAGGCCCTTCATCACGGTCAGCAGCGCAATCAGCGAGCCGTTGATGCGGCCCGTCTTGGCGCGCACCAGTTCGGCGGCGTCTGGGTTCTTCTTCTGCGGCATGATCGAGGAGCCTGTAGAGAAGGCATCCGACAGGCGGATGAAGCCGAATTGCGGCGTGGACCAGATGACGATTTCTTCCGCCAGCCGCGACAGATGCGTGGCGGCAATGGCGGCGATGGACAGGAATTCCAGCGCGAAATCGCGGTCGGACACGGTATCGATGGAATTGCGGGTGGGTTCCCGGAAGCCGAGCGCCTGCGCCGTCATGTGGCGGTCGATGGCATAGCCGGTGCCGGCCAAGGCCGCCGAACCGATGGGGCATTCATCCAGATGCTCGATGGCGTGGCGCACACGCTGGCGGTCACGGCCAAACATTTCCACATAGGCCATGCAGTGATGGCCGAAGGTTACCGGCTGGGCGGTCTGCAGATGGGTAAAGCCCGGCATGACGGTGTCGGCATGTTCTTCGGCGCGGTCGAGGAAAGCCTTGATCAGGTCGGACAGCAGGCTGTCGGTCTTTTGCAGCTCTTCCTTGACCCAGAGTCGGAAATCCAGCGCCACCTGGTCATTGCGGGAGCGGGCGGTGTGCAGGCGGCCTGCGGCAGGGCCGATCAACTCGGCCAGCCGCGCCTCGATATTCATGTGAATGTCTTCCAGCTTGCGGGAAAACTGGAACTGGCCGCTTTCGATCTCTCCCCGGATCGTGTTCAGCCCGTGAACGATCTTGTCTTTGTCTTCGGCGGAAATAATGCCTTGCTTGGCCAGCATGGTGGCATGGGCAATGGAACCGCGAATATCCTGGGCATAGAGCTTCTTGTCGAAACCGATGGAGGCGTTTATCTCCTCCATAATGGCCGCCGGGCCGGAGGCGAAGCGACCGCCCCACATCTGGTTGGAGGATTGTGTGTCCTGATTGCCCTCGGCCATGGAGATAGGTTCCTGGAGACGTCGATGACGAAAAAAAGACCCGCCGGACTTCCTTCCGTCAAGCTGATTGCGATTGCGGCGATCGCCGGCCTCATCGCCGGCGCGGTTGCGGTATACGTGAAGGAGACGGGGTCTGGCAATGGCGCAGAAACCGCCGCCGCAAAAGGCTGCGAGGCGGCGAAGGTCATGGCGGATGCGCTGCAGCCGCTGGCGAAGGGCGAGATTGCCGCGCTGGTGGCCGCCAATCCGCCACGCCCCATCACCGGCCTTGCCTTCAAGGACGCCGCTGGCGCCGATCGCGGTCTCGATGATCTGAAAGGCCGGATCCTGCTGGTCAATCTCTGGGCCACCTGGTGCGTGCCCTGCCGGGAAGAAATGCCGGCGCTCAACCGCCTGCAGGCCGCCAAGGGCAATGACGCCTTCGGCATCGTTGCCATCAACATCGACAGCGGCGGCGATGAAAAGCCGAAAGCCTTCCTGGCCGATAACGGCATCGACCATCTGGGGTTCTACCGTGACAGTTCCATGGGTGTCTTCAACGCCCTGAAAAAACAGGGCCTGGCCTTCGGCCTGCCGGTCACGCTGATCCTCGACCGCAAGGGCTGCCTCATCGGTTCCATGAACGGACCGGCAGCCTGGGACAGTAACGATGCCAAGGCCTTGATCGACCGGCTGACGGCGCTTTGAAGCCATCACCGGTCCTTTTCCGGGTGATGTTGGACGACGGGACGAAACGGAGCCTTGATACGAAGAGTCATCGAAGATGGCAGTTCGTATTCCATTTTCGAATATCTCAAGCCCCTGATGCATTTGAGATATTCGAAATCCCTTCAAGGCGAGGATGCGTTAGCATCTTCGAGCCTTGGTATAAGAGGCTTATATAATCAGCTTTTGTTAACCCTATGGTGGCAAGACTGGCCGTTGATCCTTGAAATCATCCGGTGAAATTGCGTGTCCATCATGGCGGTTGTCCAGTCAGCGGAAAAGTTGCTGCCGCCCGGCCTGAAAGGCCCGTTCGGACGCCTCGTTTCCATGCTTCTTGCCGGTGACGACGTGGCCCGCGCCCAGCGCATGGCGCTGACGGCTTTCATCATCCGCGTGGTGAGCGCAGGCATCGCTTTTTTCTCGCAGATCGTTCAGGCGCGGCTGATGGGCGATTTCGAATACGGCATCTTTGTTTTCGTCTGGGTGCTGGTGGTGTTGTTCGGCAATCTCTCCTGCCTTGGCTTTCATTCCACCGTCATCCGGTTCCTGCCGCAATATCACGCGCGGGAGGAGATCGATGCCATTCGCGGCCTGACGCTGAGCATCCGCCTGTTCGCCATGGGGCTTGCCAGCCTGCTGGCTGTGGTGGGGTTGGGTCTGCTCCATGTTTTCGGCAGCCATATCGAGGCCTATTATCTGCTGCCGCTGTTTCTCGGCCTGTTTGCCCTGCCGATGATCGCGCTCGGCGATGTGCTGGACGGGACGGCGCGGGCCAATAGCTGGCCGGTGGCGGCTCTCAGCCCCACTTACATCATTCGCCCCATCCTCATTCTCGTCTTCATGCTGGCGGCCGTGGCGCTCGGCGCGCCGCATACGGCCACCACCGCCATGCAGGCGGCGCTTGCGGCCACCTATGTCACGTCCGTCAGCCAGTTCATCGCCATCACCTGGCGGCTTGGGCGCAAGTTTTCCAAGGGGCCACGCCGCATCGATTTCCGCACCTGGTTTCAGGTGGCGGTGCCGATCTTCTTCATCGAAGGTTTTCTCTTCCTGCTCACCAATTCCGACGTGATGGTGGTGGGGCTTTATCTGCCGCCGGATCAGGTGGCGATCTATTTTGCGGCGGCCAAGACCATGGCGCTGGTGCAATTCGTCTATTTCGCGGTCAAGGCAGCGGCAGGCCCGCGCTTTTCGGCATTGATGAACGAGGCGGATCTGAAACCGGTTGCCGCTTTTGCGGGAAAGACGGTGCGCTGGTGTTTCTGGCCCTCGCTTGCCATCGGGCTTCTGGTGCTGGCGGCGGGGGAGGTGCTGCTGTCGCTGTTCGGGCCGAATTTCACGGCGGGCTATCCGCTGATGGCGGTGCTGTTTCTCGGCGCCTTGTTCAAGGCGCTGGTCGGGCCGGGCGAGGTGCTGCTGATGATGACCGGGCGGCAGAAGCTGTGCATGCTGTTGTATGTCATCGCCCTTTCGGCCAATATCACGCTGAACGTCACGCTCATTCCGCATTTCGGTCTGATGGGGGCGGCGTCGGCGGCGGCAGGGGCGCTTCTGGTGGAGGCGGTGCTGCTGCATGTCGCCGTGAGAAAAACCCTTGGCATCGTGCTGTTTGCCTTTGCCGATCCCCTGACCCGTCTCAACCAGAGCAGGATGGCCTGAGATGAGCCAAAGCGAGAACGTCAGTTTTCCGGACCGGCAGGCAGGCAGGGTGGCTGCCCTGGGAGACGCCGTGGGTCCTGACCGTCCGGCGGCCGATATCCAGATTGCCGTGGGCCGTCCCGGGCGGCATCTCTGGCTTTATCCGCGGCAGGCAAGCTACGATCTCGAGCGGGAAATGGATTTCCTGACCAACCGGGCGCTGGAGCCGAACGTCTTCTTTTCCGCGCGCTTTCTGGCGCCTGCCATTCCGCGTCTGGAAGAGCGGCAGGTGCGCATGGCGCTGATCCGCGACGATGGCGACAATCGCAGCCGTATCCGCCTGCTCCTGCCGTTTTCAGTGGAAAAGCCGGGCTTTGCGGTTGGCCCGTCCATTATCCGCGCCTGGTCCAACCCGTTCGGACCGCTGGGCACGCCGCTGGTGGATGCCGAGGATGCAGCCGAGACGATCGATAACCTGCTGAACGGCTTGGCGGCGCCCGAAGCCGCCCTGCCGCCGGTGCTGGTGCTGCCGGATCTGCGCCTGAACGGCCCCGTGGCCCGGCTGATCAAGGCGCTCGTCATCAGCCGCGATCTGCCGGTTCTGGTTACCAACCGGCAGCAGCGCCCCATGCTGGAAAGCCTGGAGGAAGGCGATACCTATCTGGCGGCCTCGATTTCCAAGGCGCATGTGCGGGAAATGCGCCGGCAATACCGGCAGTTGGAGAAGCTTGGGCCTCTGGGCTATCACGTTGCCCGCCAGCCGGAAGAGGTGCGGCTCGGCATGGAGGATTTCCTGGCGCTGGAGGCGAGCGGCTGGAAAGGCCGCAAGCGCAGCGCCCTGATCAGCGACCGGCTGCGCGCCGCTTTTGCCCGCGAGGCAATCACCAATCTGGCCGAGCGCGACGCGGTGCGTATTCATTCCCTCCACCTCGATGGACGCACCATTGCCTCCATGGTGGTCTTCCTGATGGGCGCGGAAGCCTATACGTGGAAGACGGCCTATGACGAGAGCCTTGCACGCTATTCTCCCGGCAAGCTTCTCGTGGCGGAACTGACCCGCTGGCATCTGGATGACGCCAACATTCTGCGCACCGATAGCTGTGCCGTGCCGGACCACCCGATCATGAGCCGCTTCTGGCAGGAGCGCGAGGATATGGGGACGCTGGTGATCGGCCTCAGGCCAAATGCCGACCGGGAGGTGCGCCAAGCCTCGGTGAAATTGCATCTTTACCGCAATACCCGCAATCTGGCCCGGATTCTGCGCGACAAGGTGATGAGCAAATTTTCACGCAGTGGTTAGAGCATAATCTGACCGGAGTGAAACGAGGATCGACAAGATTATGCTTCAAAAATAAAATGTTAGAGCGCCGATCTGATTCAATCAGATCGAAAAGCGCTCTAAACATAAACCTTGAGATTGGCGGTCCCGGAGCAGCCGGCGGATGACCTTGCCGCTGGTGGTGAGGGGAATTTCGTCGATGAATTCCACCTCGCGCGGATATTCGTGCATGGACAGCCGGTTCTTCACCCAGTCCGAAAGCTGGAGGGCGAGCGTCTGGTCGGGCTGATAGCCCTCCCGCAGGATGACGAAGGCCTTGACGATCTCGGTGCGAAGCGGGTCCGGCTTGCCGATGACCGCCGCCAGCTTCACGGCGGGATGGCCGCCCAGGCAATCCTCGATTTCCGTCGGGCCGATGCGGTAGCCGGAGGAGGTGATGACGTCGTCATCCCGGCCGAAGAATTCGATATAGCCTTGGCGGTCGGCGCGGCCGAGATCGCCGGTCAGCAGCCAGCCGCCAATGAATTTTCGCCGGGTGGCCTCTTCGTCGCGCCAATATCCGAGAAACATCACCGGGTCTGGCCGGGCAATGGCAATCTGCCCCGTCTCTCCGGGCGGCACTTCCTCGCCCTTGTCATTGATGACGGCGACGCGGTGCCCCGGCACGGGCTTGCCGATGGCGCCCGCCTTGCTGACGCCAAGCTCGGCTGCCGAGGAGAGCACGAAATTGCATTCCGTCTGGCCATAGAATTCATTGGGCGTAAGGCCAAGGGTTGCCTTGACCCATTCATAGGTCTCGCGGCCCAGGGCTTCGCCCGCCGAGGTGATGGAGCGCAGGCAGAGCCGGTAGCGCTCCAGCGGGCGTTCCACGCTTTTCATCAGCCTGAGCGCGGTGGGGGGGATGAAGGCATTGCGTACCTGCATCTCTTCCAGAATGCGATAGGCGGTCGCGGCATCAAACTTCTGCCCGGGCGAGGAGACGACCGGAATGCCAAGCAGCAGCGCTGGCATCAGCACGTTCAGCAAGCCACCGGCCCAGGCCCAGTCGGAGGGTGTCCAGATACAGTCACCGGCTTGCGGTGCGCCGCCATGGGCCAGTTGAAAGCCGGGAATATGCCCGGCCAGCACCCGGTGCCCATGCAGCGCCCCCTTCGGCGCACCGGTGGTGCCGGAGGTGAAAATCATCAGCGCCGGATCGTCCGGCCCCGTTTCAATGCCCGGGAAGGCCGGATCGCCCTCCTGCACGAGTCGCTGAAAGGAGAGGGTGTCATCCTCGGCGCCATCCGTGCTGACGACATGGGCCAGCGCTGGCAGCCTGCCGCGAATGCCTGAAAGCCGCTGCAAGCCGAAGGCGTTGGTGATGATGGCCGAGGCTTCCGCCGCCGCCAGCCGGTATTCCAGCGCCTCCATGCCGAAGAGCAGCGCCAGCGGCAAGGCAATGACGCCCATCTTGTAGAGGGCGACATGGGCAATCGCCGTCTCAAACCCCTGCGGCAGCAGCAGGGCCACACGCTGACCTGCGGTGATGCCAAGCCTGGAGAGCGAATGGGCAAGCGCATTCGAAGCCCGGGTCAACTCGCCATAGGTCAGGCTGCAATGCCTGCCATCGGGTGAGAAATGCTTGAGACAGACGCGATCCGGCTCATGCCGCGCCCATGCATCGGCCACCGACCGGCCCATGTTGAAATCGGAGGGAATATCCCAGGAAAAGCTCTCGCAGAGCGTGGCGTAGGACGAAGCGCCGGGGGGCAGAAACATGCGGAGGCCTCTTCTAAAGCCCGTTGCGGCTGATCAGCCTCATGCAACGTGCTTTACCTTCTTGATTTAGAGCATAATTCGACCGGAGTGAAACGAGGATCGATAAAATTATGCTTCAAAAATAAAAGGTTAGAGCGCCGATCTGATTCAATCGGATCGAAAAGCGCTCTAACGCATCTCGTTATCGCAAAACCGCTGCACACTTTTGCGCGACACACCCTAAAGCATTTCGAGGAAAAGTGTCCTCGCGGTTTCCCATCCGTAAATGCGTGCCAATAAACGGTTGCAGCACATCCGGTGAGCCTGGGTTCGCCGGATGTACTCCAGCCCGGCAAATTATCATTCCTTTCGCACCTGCACAATGCGAGGAAGGGGGTGCGTTTATGGCGCATATGGACATGTTTTTTGGAACAATGTGTCTTTTTGCGACTTATTTGCACCGAGCATGCCGTTGAATCGCCCCGGTGGGGCCGCGTTTACACCTGAAAACCGCGCCATTTGGCGGTTTTACTGGTGTTGTGGGATGGCAGGCGCCGCGCAAGGTGGCGTCCTGCAGAAGATCGTGGGTGTACAGTTTCTAACGGGACCGTTTTGGATGCCCGGTTAGTTTTAGCTTCAGCCCACAAAACAAGGCACATGGCTCGCAGGCCATGCAGCGCCGATGAAAAGCCCGGCACAGCTCTCTGCCGATCCTCGGTGGAAGGGCCGGAGCTTAAAGGAGGACCGATGCTTAAGAAGATGATTCCCGTGGTTGCCGTTCTGGGATTGCTCGCATCCTGCGGCGATGACAGCAGTAGCGGTAAATCCGGTGGCAGCACCGGCACCACTGCACCGAGTTCCAGCAGCGGCACCAGCACCACCCCGGCAACGCCGCCGTCTTCGACCAATAGCAGCCCGACGCCGCAGTCCGGTACGGGCGGTGGCACCGGCACCCAGTCTACGCCGGGGACCACGGGTGGAACGACAGGTACGCCGTAAGCCCTCATGGTCTGACGACGCATTGTTGAAAGGCGCGAATCCTTCAAGGGTTCGCGCCTTTCAAGCATGACGCGCCAGACGGAGAGTGTTCGGCATGCTTTCACAGAGCCACGGGTATCACAGTACGATCCGAACGGAGTGAACGAGGACGAAGAAGATAATGCTGCAGAAAACGCTGGCCTTGTCATGCGGAAATTGGCGCTATCTAATGGCGTCATGTGAAGCAAAAGTTTGGATCGTTTCCCGCAAACGCGGAAACACTCCGATATCCTCGGATTTGAGAAAGTTCTGAATATCATCAATCCTTCAATGGCTTAGGATAGCGGGACATGGAGTGCGGGGGCTGTCGAGGGCCTTTTGCATCAATTCGTGACTGTTCTTGATCTTGTTTTGGAAACCATACGTGTCTGCCCTTTTCGACTTTGTGCGCTCATCGTTGATTTTGAAGATTTCACTGGTGAGCTTTCTCTGCATCCATCTGCCATTGATCGTGGCGGGCCTGCATATCCTGTCGGGCGGCACCAGCGACGGCGAAACCATGCTGTTGCTGCTTCTGGCCGCAACCCTTGCCGGCACTTTGGCCTGCCTGGGACTGCTCTGGTGGTTCATCCGTCCGCTGCGGGATCTGGCGCTTGCCATCGATGCCTATCGCCAGGAGGGTGTCGTACTGCCGCCGCCAGCGCTGTCGCGGGATGAAATCGGCCTGGTCTGGCAAGCCACTGCCGCCATGACGGAAGAACTCGACCTCTCCTTGAAGCGATTGCGGCAACTGGCCGATAGCGACCCGCTGACCGGTCTTGCAAACCGGCGCGCGCTGTTCGAGGGCGGGGCTCATGATGCCGAGCGCGCCTTGAAGCGTGGCGATCTGTTAAGCCTCATCCTCTTCGACCTCGATCATTTCAAATCGATCAATGACGATTACGGCCATGAGGTTGGCGATCAGGTGCTTCTGGCCACCGCCCGCACGATTACCGCCAATGTCCGGCCCTTTGACATGGCGGCGCGGATCGGGGGCGAGGAATTTTGCATCGCCTTGCCGCGAACGAGCCCGGATCAGGCAAGCGCCATTGCCGAACGCCTGCGGGTGAAGCTGAGGGGCCTTGAAATTCCTCCGCTCGACCAGGGGCGAATCACTGCAAGCTTCGGCGTTGCGCATAGTCTGGGGCGGCGCACGGGGCTGAAGGATTTGCTCGTCGAGGCGGATGAGGCGCTTTACGCCGCCAAGAATGCTGGCAGGGACAGGGTCATATGCCTTGCATCCAACGTGAAGGATGAAGGTTGAACGCCGATGTCACGGTAAGATTTCAGGAAAGTGGTGCCCCTTGCCGGAATCGAACCAGCACTCCTTTCGGAACCTGATTTTGAGTCAGGCGCGTCTACCAATTCCGCCAAAGGGGCCCTTAAGGATGTGCCCGGACTATACGGAGACGGGGCCTCTGGTCAACCCGATTTTTTCACTCTGATGCCGTCATGGCCTGCCGAACGAGGGTGCTTCCGTGTTTCATTAAAACACGGAAGCACCCTCGTTCACTGTTTTTGCGCATTTCCGCACCGAAAACCGCTGCACACTTGTCCTGGAAGTTCTCTAGCTTTCCTCTTTTGGAAGCTTTGACAAAACCGGCATTGCCTTCCCGCATGGCTTTTCGCATAAAGGCTCACCGCAGTGCAGCATGGGCTTTGGCATGCTGCGGCTTTTCGGTGACGACAGGAAGGAGAGAGAATGCTGCGCCGTCTTTATGACTGGACCATGTCGCTGGCCGCCCGCAAATCGGCGGAGGTCTGGCTTGGTGTCATCTCCTTCGTGGAAAGCTCGATTTTTCTTGTGCCCGCCGATGTGCTCTTCCTGCCCATGGCGCTGGCGCGGCCAGACCGGGCCTGGCGCTATGCGCTGCTGGCCACCGTTACCTCGGTTCTTGGGGGCGTCGCCGGCTGGTTCCTCGGCTATTATGCCTATGAAAGCATTGCCCGGCCCATTCTGGAATTCTACGGCAAGGCGGAAGCCTTCGACCAGTTGCGGCTGTCGGTGGACTACGAGACGGTGGTGCTGCTGCTGATCACCTCAGGCCTTGCCCATCTGCCGCCGATCAAGGTGGTGACGATCCTGTCCGGTGTGGCGCATGTCAATCTCTGGCTGTTTATCGTGTCGGCCATCGTGGCCCGTGGCGGACGTTTCTTCCTGCTGGCCTGGCTGCTGCGCCGCTATGGCGAGCCGATCCGTCACTTTATCGAGAAGAGGCTGGGCCAGATCGCGGCGGCAGGTGCCATCCTGCTGATCCTGTTGTATATCGCCTACCGGCTTCTCGCCCATTGAGAAGCTTGTCGGGAGTTTATATCATGTCCACGCCTTCGCTTTCCCGTCCCGTTCTGCCGCTCGCCGCCATGACCCTTGGCATGGCAGTGGTGGTCGGCTCGGCGCTCGCCTTCGAATATCTGGGCGGCTATATCCCTTGCGAGCTTTGCCTGCTGGAGCGCAAACCCTTCTATATCGGCGCTGCCATCGGCCTCGTGGCGCTGTTGGCCGCACCGAAGCTGCCGCCGAAGGTGCTGAAGCTTGTGCTGATGCTGCTCGGGCTCATCATGCTGGTCAGCATGGGGCTAGGCGTCTATCACGCCGGAGTGGAATGGAAGTTCTGGGAGGGACCCTCGGCCTGTTCGGCCACCGCAGGTGCGGGCTTCACCGGTACGGGCAATATTCTCGAACAACTCAACACCATTCATGGCCCCTCCTGCACGGATGCAGCACTGAGGGTGCTTGGCATTTCCTTCGCCGGATGGAATGCAATCGTTTCGCTCTTCCTGGCCGGCTTTGCCTTTTTCTCCGCCAAACGCCTGCCTTGATCCCGTGAGAGCCACGGCCCGAAAATCGGTTCCCGCTCTTTGGGGTCAAAAATCCTACAGCGCCGTGCGTTTTATCAAACGCACAAAGGACGCTGTAGCACTTTAAAGCTGCTGCATAATTTTCACCTTAAATCGATTCCGATTTAAGGAATTATGCAGTAGAGCAGTTCAGTGTCTCGCGGAAACACTGAACTGCTCTAACTCTCTGTTTTTACGCATTTCCGGACGGAAAACCGGATTCCACTTTTCCTGAAAATGCTTTAGGGTCAAAACTCAATCAGGATGGGTGTTCTGTTGAACGGGATGGGATTGAATGGCCGCGAACAAGCGCAAGGCAAGGCCCTGAGGCCTTGTCGAGCATTGTTCGCAATCAGTCGGCCCATCCCGTTCAACCCTTCGGGCAAGGCGTATTTTGCGCCTGCGGGCGTCGGAAAGGTTTGAAAATGATCGGCATTTCCTGCACCTTTCCTCCTACTCAGACACAAAATACGCCTTGCAGAACACCCATCCTGATTGAGTTTTGACCCTAGAGCATGTCGCGCAAAAGTGTGCAGCGGTTTTGCGATAACGACATGCGTTAAAACAAGAACATAAAGCACGTTGCATGAGGCTGATAAGCCGCAACGTGCTTTAGGGCTGCAGTTCCGAATCCCAGTAGAGATAGTCCACCCAGCTTTCATGCAGATAGTTGGGCGGGAAGAGGCGGCCGTTGTTGTGGAGATCCTGAACGGTCGGGCGGTAGGGTTTCTGCGCCGGGAACATGGCCGCTTCCCGGGGAAGCTTCGAGCCCTTGCGCAGATTGCAGGGCGAGCAGGCGGCCACGACATTCTCCCAGGTGGTTTCCCCGCCATGGGCCCGGGGGATGACATGATCGAAGGTCAGATCATCGCGGGAGCCGCAATACTGGCATTCGAACTTGTCGCGAAGAAAAACGTTGAAGCGGGTGAAGGCGGGGTTTCGCGTCGGCTGCACATAGGTCTTGAGGCTGACGACGCTGGGCAACCTCATGGAGAAACTGGGTGAACACACCGAATAATCATATTCGGCAATGATGTTGACCCGGTCAAGAAACACCGCCTTGATCGTGTCCTGCCAGGACCATAACGACAAGGGATAATAACTCAGTGGCCTGTAATCAGCGTTCAGGACGAGCGCCGGCAAGGACTGTGGTGAGACTGCAATCGTCAAGGCATTCTCCTGATCGATTCGGCATCTGCTTACCTATATTAGGCCTGCTGTTACAGGATTGTGAAGCCCCCCTCGGAATAGCCCCAGGTCACTTTTGTCGAAGCCATTATACACTGGTTGTTGGGGCTGCATCCCGATGGGTCAGGCTGGCATAATAGGCCCAGAACAGCCGGGCCGCCACCGATCGCCAGGGCTGCCAGGCGCGTGCTTCTGCCGCCGTTTTGCGGATATCGGGGCGCTCCTCGAAGCCAAGCCCCTGACCAAGTGCGATCCTCAGTGCGACATCGCCTGCCGGGAAGATGTCGGGGTGGCCGCCGCAGAACATCAGATAGACTTCCGAGGTCCAGAGCCCGATGCCGCGAATGCGGCAAAGGGTCGCGATGGCTTCCTCCGCTGGCAGGGTCAGCACGCCGAGCGGATCGAGGCTGCCGTCGATGATCGCCTCGCAGAGAGCTGTCAGGCACTGGTACTTGGCGCGGGACAGGCCGCAGGCCAGTGCCTCCTCGCCAAGGCCGAGATAGGTTTCGGGCGTGGGCGTTCCCATGGCGGCGGCAAGCCTGCTCCAGATGGCCGTGGCGCTGGCGCGCGAGACCATTTGCGAAACGATGATGTAGGCCAGCCCGCCGAAGCCGGGCTCAGCAAGCCTGAGCGGCAGCGGCCCGGCCCCGGCGGCAATGGCTTCCAGCCGTGGATCGCTGGCCAAAAGCGCCGAAAGCCCGCGCTCGATATCCGCTTCTGATTGAATGGGCTGCACGCTGGCGCTCTTTTCCTGATCGTTGAAATCGGGCAGGAAGAAAGCATGACCGCGCCGCCCCGTCAAAACCCCTGCTTTCGCTTTGCTCCCAGTCCCAACGGCTTTTTGCATCTGGGTCATGCGCTTTCGGCTCTTTTGAATGCCGAGCGGGCCAAGGCCTGCGGTGGCCGTTTCCTGCTGCGTATCGAGGATATCGATCCGGGGCGCTCGACGCCTGAGTTCGAAGCGGCCATTTACGAGGATCTGGCGTGGCTGGGGCTCAGTTGGGAGATGCCCGTTCGCCGCCAGTCCGAGCATATTGATAGCTATCGGGATGCGCTGGCGCGTCTGCAGGCGATGGGTCTCGTCTATCCGGCCTTTCTCAGCCGCAGCGACATCAAGGCGGAAGCGCAGGCTTTTGAGGCGCAAGGCGGCAGATGGCCGCGCGATCCCGATGGTGCTTTGCATTACCCGCTGCAGGAGCGCGGTCTCGATCCGGCGGAGGCGGCAAGGCGGATCAAGGCCGGGGCACGTCACGCCCTGCGTCTGAACATGGCGCGGGCTCTCTCACGGATAGATGCCCCGTTGTTGTGGACAGAAACCGGCAGCGGCAATGTTGAACGGATTGCCGCCGATCCCGCCGCCTGGGGCGATGTCATTCTCTGGCGCTGGGATGCGCCCTCCAGCTACCATCTCTCCGTGGTGGTGGACGATGCGCTGCAGGGCATAACCGAGGTGGTGCGCGGGCGCGATCTTTACCATGCCACCTCGGTACAGCGCCTGCTGCAGGCGCTTCTCGGCATCGCGCCGCCCGTCTATCATCATCACCGGCTGGTGCTGGGGGCGGATGGCCGCAAGCTCTCGAAAAGCGAGGGGTCGGCAGGCATCAGGCAGTTGCGGGCAGAAGGGCGGTCACCGGCCGATCTCCGCCGCATCCTCGGATTTGTCGCGTGACAGACCCCGGCGCGCCCGGGGCACGCCCTGGAATTTCATCAGCGCCGCATTGAACTCCGCGCCGATAATGAACAGCACGCCGAGCATGTACAGAAACACCAGCACCACCATGATGGAGGCGAGGCCCGCATAGGTGGCGGCGTAATTGGCGAAGGTGGAAAGATAGGCCGCAAAGGCAAGCGCCCCAAGGATCCACAGCAGCAGCGTCAGGCAGATGCCGGGCAGCACGTCGATCAGCCGTCTTTTCCCGGCGGGTAGCCACAGATGCGAAATGGTCAGCCCCACCGCCAGCATGATGAGCGTGCCGAGCACGCCCCAGTTGGAGATGATCGAGAGCGCTTCCTTCAGGAGCGGGAATTTCTGCTCGGCAAAGCGCAGGGCAATCGGCACCGCAATCAGCAGAACGCTGATCATGGCGAAGGCCAGAACCCCCATGAGCACGAAGCCCATGCTGATCAGCCGGGTCAAATACCAGGGCCGGGTTTCGGTGACGCGATAGGCGCGGTTCAGCGAGGCGCGCAGCGCTTCCACCCCGTTGGAGGCGAAATAGGCCGCCGCCAGCACGGAAATGGTCAGCAGGCCGCCACGCGGGATGGTCAGCACCTGGATCACCTGTTCGGAGATCGGCTTGGCGATATCCTCCGGCCAGGTATCGAAGATGAAATGAATGGCGGTGTCGGCAAAGGAACTTGCGCCGAGAAATCCCGCCAGCGCCGTACCGAAGATCAGAAAGGGAAAGACCGCAAGCAGCGTGGACAGCGCCACATGGCTGGCCATGGCCCAGCCGTCATCCTCGGTGAAATGCCAGATCGCGTCCCAGGCCACCTTGTATAGTCTGCCAAGATAATCCCGCATTTCATCTCCACTTACCTTCCTGTTCCACAAGGAATATGGGAAAGACCAGATTGTTTGAAAGAGCGTGGCAGCGGGAGCGGGTAAAAAATGCAGGATCGAGAGTTTTCCCAGGAAAAGGGGAAAGTGGTTTTCCCTCCGGAAACACAAAAAAACACTCAAAAATCCATCATCGTCACCGGCTGTTCCTCCGGCATCGGCGCTTATTGTGCGCGGGCGCTGAAGGCGGAAGGCTGGCGGGTTTTCGCCACGGTACGCAATCCTGACGATCTTGCTGCTCTGGAACAGGACGGGCTGGAAGCGCTGGTGATGGATTACCGGGATGACGCCAGTATTGCCGCGCTGGTAGAGACCGTTTTGGAGCGCACCGGCGGCAGGCTGGATGCGCTGTTCAACAACGGCGCCTATGGTCAGGCCGGTGCCGTGGAAGACTTGCCGACTGCGGCGCTGCGCGAGCAGTTCGAAACCAATCTCTTCGGCTGGCACGATCTGACACGGCGCGTGGTGCCGGTGATGCGGGCGCAAGGGGCGGGCCGTATCGTGCAATGCTCCTCCATTCTCGGGCTTCTGCCCTATCGCTGGCGCGGGGCCTACACGGCTTCGAAATATGCGCTGGAGGGCCTGTCTCTGACGCTGCGCATGGAACTGGAGGGCAGCGGCGTCTTCGTCAGCCTCATCGAGCCCGGTCCGATCGCCAGCCGCTTTACCGCCAATGCGTTGACGATGATCAAGCGCCATATCGATCTTGAAAATTCTGTCCATGCCGAGGATTACCGCAAGCAACTGGCCCGGCTGGAGGGCACAGGCAAGCCGAACCGGCACAAGCTTGGCCCGGATGCCGTGCATAAAGTGCTGCAACACGCCTTGACCGCACCGCGCCCCCGCCCACATTATCTGGTCACCACACCGGCAAAGCAGGGGGCAATTCTGAAGCGGCTTTTGCCGGCAGACCTTTTTTACCGGATCATGCGATCACTCGATTAGGACTGGATTTTTCATGTCCACCGTAACCACTGTTCTTGCCGTCATCGTCATGGGCCTCGTGGCTCTTGTGCTCGTGCGCGGCCTGATCAACATGATGCGGGCGGGCGACGCCAACCGCTCCAACAAGCTCATGCAGGCGCGCGTGCTGTTGCAGGCTATCGCCGTCTTGCTGATCATGCTGACGCTGTGGATCACCGGCGGCGGTCGCTGAGCCAATTTCTGGATAGTCTCTTCCCATGGTCAAACTGAACAAGATTTATACCCGTACCGGCGATGACGGCACGACGGCGCTCGTCTGCGGCCCGCGCCGCTACAAGCACGACCTGCGCGTGGAAGCCTATGGCACCATCGACGAGGCCAATAGCGCCATTGGCATGGCGCGTCTCTATACGGAGGGGCTGGAGCCGGTGGATGACATGCTGCTGCGCATCCAGAACGATCTTTTCGATCTGGGATCGGATCTGGCCACCCCGGAGACGGGGGCGGCGCTCTCCTGGGAGCCGCTTCGCATCGTCCAGTCGCAGGTGGACAGGCTGGAGCAGGAAATCGACAGTCTCAACATGCATCTCGAACCGCTGAAATCCTTCGTGCTGCCCGGTGGAACACCGGCGGCGGCGCATCTGCATCTCGCGCGCACCATCATTCGCCGCGCCGAGCGGATCATGGTCGACCTCATGCAGGTGGATGGGGAAACAGTCAGCGCTCCGGCGCTGAAATATGCCAATCGGCTTTCCGATTTCCTGTTTGTCGCCGCCCGCTACCTCAATGATGTCGGCAGGGCCGACGTGCTCTGGGTGCCGGGCAAGAACCGCTGATGCGGGTAAATATTGACGTGAACGTAAAAGTTATCTAGACAGGGATCACTCTCAGGAGGAGTGAGCTCAAGATTGTATTTGTGGGAAAAATGCGTATCGATGTCGCCAACCGACCATCGCGCCGCAGAGATTTACCGCATTTTGCACCGCGACTGAAGCAAGGAAGGACCCCATGAAGATCGTAGTGCCCGTGAAGCGGGTTGTTGACTATAACGTCAAGATCCGCGTGAAGCCGGACGGCACCGGCGTCGAGCTTGCCAATGTGAAGATGTCGATGAACCCCTTCGACGAAATCGCCGTGGAAGAGGCGCTGCGCCTGAAGGAAGCGGGCAAGGCGGAAGAGGTGATCGTGGTCTCGATCGGCCCGGCCAAGGCCGAAGAGACGCTGCGCACCGGGCTTGCCATGGGAGCTGATCGCGCCGTGCTGGTGGAAACCGACGATGTGGTGGAACCGCTGGCCGTGGCCAAACTGCTGAAGGCGATCGTTGAAGCTGAAGCTCCGGGTCTGGTGATCGCGGGCAAGCAGGCCATCGATGACGACAGCAACCAGACGGCCCAGATGCTGGCCGCCCTTCTCGGCTGGAGCCAGGCAACCTTTGCCTCGAAGATCGAGCTCGGCGACGGTTCCGCCAACGTCACCCGCGAAGTGGATGGTGGTCTCCAGACCATTGCCGTCAAGCTTCCGGCCGTGGTGAGCGCTGACCTGCGCCTGAACGAACCGCGCTATGCTTCGCTGCCGAACATCATGAAGGCCAAGAAGAAGCCGCTGGACAAGAAGTCGCCCGCCGATCTCGGCGTGGATATCGCGCCGCGTCTCAAGGTTCTGAAGACCGAAGAGCCCGGTGGCCGCAAGGCCGGTATCAAGGTCAAGACGGTTGCCGAGCTGGTTGAGAAGCTCAAGACCGAAGCTGGCGTCCTCTAACCAGCGGAACAGGGAGTTTCAAAATGGCTATTCTTCTTCTCGCTGAACACGATAACGCGTCGGTTTCCGACCAGACCGCCAAGGCGCTGACGGCAGCCACTGAGATCGGTGGCGATGTGCATGTGCTGGTGGCCGGGTCCGGCGCCCAGGCTGCTGCCGATGCCGCCGCAAAGCTTGCCGGTGTTTCCAAGGTGCTGCTGGCCGATGGCGCCGACTACGCCCACAGCCTGGCAGAGCCGCTGGCGGCCCTGATCGTGTCGCTGGCCGGTGCCTATGACGTGATCATCGCGCCTGCCACCACGGTTGGCAAGAATGTGGCTCCGCGTGTTGCCGCCCTTCTCGATGTCATGCAGGTTTCGGAAATCATCGAGGTCGTCTCTGCCGATACCTTCAAGCGTCCGATCTATGCCGGCAATGCCATTCAGACGGTGCAGTCCACCGATGCCAAGAAGGTCATCACCGTGCGCACGGCCTCCTTCGCCGCTGCGGGCGAGGGTGGTTCGGCAGCGGTGGAAGCCGTTGCGGCTGTGGCCAATCCGGGTCTTTCCAGCCACGTATCGGATGCGCTGTCGGCGTCCGAGCGTCCGGAACTGACCTCGGCCAAGATCATCGTATCGGGTGGCCGTGCCGTTGGTTCCTCGGACAAGTTCAAGGAAGTGATCCTGCCGCTGGCCGACAAGCTGGGGGCTGCGGTGGGTGCCTCGCGCGCTGCCGTCGATGCCGGTTATGCACCGAACGACTGGCAGGTTGGCCAGACCGGCAAGGTGGTTGCCCCGGAACTCTACATTGCCTGCGGCATTTCCGGCGCTATCCAGCATCTGGCGGGCATGAAGGATTCCAAGGTCATCGTCGCCATCAACAAGGATGAGGAAGCGCCGATCTTCCAGGTTGCCGATTACGGTCTCGTTGCGGATATCTTCGAAGCCCTGCCGGAGCTTGAAAAGGCGCTCTGATCGGCCATCGTTACGGAAATCAAAAAGCCGCGCTTCCGGGCGCGGCTTTTTTGTTGGTTTTGCGTTACCTTCCGGCTTAGGGTCAAAACTCAATCAGGATGGGTATTCTGTTGAACGGGATGGGATTGAATGGCCGCGAACAAGCGCAAGGCAAGGCCCTGAGGCCTTGTCGAGCATTGTTCGCAATCAGTCGGCCCATCCCGCTCAACCCTTCGGGCAAGGCGTATTTTGCGCCTGCGGGCGTCGGAAAGGTTTGAAAATGATCGGCATTTCCTGCACCTTTCCTCCTACTCAGACACAAAATACGCCTTGCAGAACACCCATCCTGATTGAGTTTTGACCCTAGAGGACGTCCGGTAAACACGGGTTCACCGGATGTCCTCTAAGCTTTTGTTTTTACGCATTTCCGGACGGAAAACCGTGACTACACTTTTCTCGGGACATTGCTCTAGAACTCTTCCCAATTCGCCTCGGCCTGCGCCGATCCATTGCTCGACTTCTGGAAGCCGGTGGTCAGCTTGTCCATCAGCGCTCGGGCGGGCGAGGTTCTCGGGCGATTGGTCTCGCTGGCGGGCTTGACGAAGGGCGAGCGCTTTTTCACCGGCTGGGCGCCATTGGGCGCCATCGGGGCCGGGTTCGAGACGGGAGCAACCGGCGGGGTGAGGGACGCTGCCTGCTGTGCATCCAGACGGAACTGCGCCACCAGGGCCGAAAGGGCCTCGGCATCCTTGGAAAGCCGTGCCATGTCGGAATTGGTGCGTTCCGCCATCTGCGAGTTCTGCTGGGTAACCTCTTCCATCTGCCGGATGGCGGTGGAAATTTCGCGCACGCTCTCGGATTGCTCCCCGGCAGCTTCGGCGATGGAACTGATCTCCTCGTTGATGTCGGCCACCTTGGTGGCGATGTCGCCCAGGGCCGAACCGGTATTGCGCACCAGGCTGACGCCGGTTTTGACGGCTTCTCCGGATTTGCTGATCAGATCCTTGATTTCCTTTGCAGCCTTGGCGGAACGCTGCGCCAGCTCGCGCACCTCTTGCGCCACCACGGCAAAACCCTTGCCTGCCTCACCGGCGCGGGCGGCCTCGACACCGGCATTCAGCGCCAGAAGGTTGGTCTGGAAGGCGATCTCGTCGATCACATTGATGATCTGCGAGATTGCCGCAGAGGCTTCCTCGATCCGGCCCATGGCATCCACGGCCGAACCGACGATCTCACCGGATTTTTCGGTGGAGAGCTTGGCATCGGCCACCATGCGGCGGGCATTGGCAGCCCGTTCCGTCGAGGCGCGGATCGCTTCCATGATCTGGCTGATCACGGCGGAGGTTTCCTCGATCGAGGCTGCCTGCTGTTCCGAGCGGCGCGAGAGGTCATGGGTGGCCGCACCCATGTTGGAGGCGGTGCCGTTGATCGAGGCGGCGTTGCCGGCGAGCGTCTGCACCGTGCCCGCCAGACGGCGGATCGAATCGTTGAAGTCGGTGCGCAGCCGGTCTAGCCCTTCCATGAAAGGCGTGTCGATGGTGGTGGTCAGGTCACCGGCGGCCAGGCGCTGGAGCCCTGCGCCCAGAATGTCGACGGCCTGCTGCAGACGGGCTGTTTCCTCGTTGCGGGCGGCTTCGCGGGCCTGACGTTCGATTTCGGTTGCCTTGCGGTCATGCTCCGCCTCCTGCTGGAGACGATTTTTCTCGATGGCCGCATCGCGGAAGACGGCCACGGAGCGGACCATGTCGCCGATTTCGTCCTTGCGGCTTTCACCCTTGAAGGTCACGGCGGTATCACCACCGGCCAGCCGCATCATCTGCTCCACCAGATCGCGGATCGGGCTGGTGAGGCTGCGGGAGAACAGGATGGCGCCGGTGAGGGCGATGATCAGCAGACCGAGCGCGATCAGCATCACGGTGTTGCGCAACTGGCCGATGCTGGCGAGGGCTTCCCGCTCATCCATCAAGGCGACCACGGCAAAGGTATGACCGGCAAAGGAGAGCGGCACGGCAGCGGCATAGCTTTCCATGTCGCGGTAGCCTTCCATCTGCCCGGAGGCCTTGTCGCCCTTGAGCGCTGCCGCCACGATGGGTGTGTCGATCTTGCGGCTCAGCGTGTCGTTGTCCGGCGTCAGCGCCGATTCGGTGACCATACGGCTTGCGGAATCGAGAAGAACGGTTTCCCCCGTCTGTCCCAGACCGGTGCGATTGGCGAACATGGCGCTCAGCCGGTCTGCCGGAATGGCCACCACCAGCACGCCCTGCTTCAGGTCGCCCATGAAGAGCGGCGTTGCCAGATAGGCCACGACCTGCTTGGTCAGCTGTGATGTGGTGAAATCCGACAGGGCATAGGCCATCTTGTCGTCGCTCTTGGCCACCTGGTTGTAGACGGCGGCAATCGGCCCGTCTTTCAGGGCGGGATCGGCAAGGTTTGCGGCATATTCGCCGTTTTTCTGCACGGTGTAGAGAATGTTGCCCTTGGGGTCGATCAGGAAGATATCGGAATAGCCATATTGCTGGAGCGCGGTGCGCATCAGCGGATGGAATTTCGTATGGTTGCTGTCATAGGTGTCGACGCGCGCCGTATCCATCATCAGGCGCTGCCCGGCGGGGTTGGGATTGTTGGTGATATAGCGGTCGACCAGCGTTTCCTTGGGCGTCTGGCCGAGATAGCGCCAGTCGCCCTTGAATTTGTAAAGAGCCTCGCCGGTGGTGGAAATGCTCGCAAAGGCGCGCAGATTGGTAATGACATTCTCGAAATAAAGCTGGGCCTCGTTGCGCCGTCCATCGGCGGTGGCCTCGAGCTTCTGCATCACTTCCTGCCTGACCAGCGCCGAGCTTTGCAGCAAGGCGGCCCAACTGGCCGCTGCCACTGAAAGGATCGTCACCGCACAAACGAAAAGCGGCAATTTCCGCGCAATCCGCATTCCTGTTCTCCCTCGAACGTCCAGTCCCTGCCGGTTTCGTTTGGAAAGGCCGGGTCAATGATGCTTTGCTGCCGTATGCCCGGGAAACTGGCCCTTCCTGTCCCTGGCAGACGTCAGTCTTCGGCCCTTGAGCACAGCGCTGTCACGTCTGTTTGCGACCCAGTCGTTCCATCCCGTCATCCCGCCGGAATGGGTTTGAAAGGATCAAGCTCCGACAGCCCTCCTCCGTCAGGTCGACCGAATTGCGCCCACGATAATCCAAGGGTTTTAAGATATGGCTAAACAGGTCCAAGGCTTTCGTCCTGTTCCTTCACGCGGGGGCTGGACTGGAAAAGCGCGGTGCAGCACACTATCCCAATATCCGGGCACTACATCCGGGAATGGGAGCGGAAAACTGCTTTGGGATGCCGGGATAAGTCCGGTAAACCTCGGCGCACCGAGCCCCTCCCAAGGTGCCGGCCAGCAAGGTGGAAGAAGTGCGATGATCAAATCTATTGGAATTGTGGGCGCCGGACAGATGGGGTGCGGTATTGCGCATGTCTGCGCGGCTGCCGGTTACAAGGTGGCCATTTATGATCTGTCCAAGGACCGGATCGAGGCAGGTCTCGCCACCATCAACGGCAATATGGCCCGGCAGGTCAGTCACGGAAAATTGACGGAAGAAGAACGTCAGGCCGCGCTTTCGCATATTTCCGGCAGCGACGATGTGCAGGATCTGGCGTCCTGCGATCTTGTCATCGAGGCCGCGACGGAGGACGAAAGCGTTAAACGCAAGATTTTCGGCCAGATCTGCCCGATCCTGAAACCGGAAGCCATTCTGGCGACCAACACATCTTCTCTTTCCATCACCCGGCTTGCCGCCGCGACCGACCGCCCGGAGCGGTTCATGGGCATTCATTTCATGAACCCGGTGCCGGTGATGAAGCTGGTGGAACTGGTCCGCGGTATTGCCACGGAAGAAGGGACTTTCGAGGCCGCCAAGACCTTCGTGCGCTCGCTGGACAAGACGATTACCGTGGCCGAAGATTTTCCGGCCTTCATCGTCAACCGTATCCTGCTGCCGATGATCAATGAGGCAATCTACACGCTCTACGAGGGCGTCGGCTCAGTGGAAGCCATCGATACCGCGATGCGGCTCGGCGCCAACCATCCCATGGGGCCGCTGCAACTGGCGGATTTCATCGGGCTCGATACCTGCCTCTCCATCATGCAGGTGTTGCATGACGGGCTTGCCGACAGCAAATACCGGCCTTGTCCGCTGCTGGTGAAATATGTGGAAGCAGGCTGGCTTGGCCGCAAATCGGGCCGCGGTTTCTATGATTATCGCGGCGAAACGCCGGTGCCGACCCGCTGAAACAACTTGCGGGGGACGCCAAGGGTCATTTTCAATGATCCTTGGTGTTAGAGCGCTTTTCGATCTGATTCAATCAGATCGAAAAGCGCTCTAACGTTTTATTTTTGAAGCATAATCTTATTCGTCCTCGTTTCACTCCGGTCGGATTATGCTCTACAAGCCGAGCGCCGTGTTGACCGTGGTGACGATGTATTCGAACATCTTGATCATCGCATCGTAATAGATGCCAAGCCCGATAATCAGGCTGACGGCGATAAGGCCCGCGATAAGGCCATATTCAATCGCGGTCGCGCCCTGGTCATGCGCCAGGAAAGTTTTCAATTTTCGCATTTTGCCCCCTCGCCATATGCCCCACATTGGCGGTTTCGTCGTTCTACAATCCCATAAATCCACAATAAAGTGGTAAAGACATAAAAATAGCCTGCGAATCTACCCAAATCCGGGGGTAATAGCGCGGGCGCAAGTTTCTTCTATCAGCAGCTATCGCCACCGACATGATCGATGATGCACACCGAACCCGGTGTCGATTGCAGAATGGAGCGGCGGATGGTGTAACGCTTGCCGGATGCATCGCGCTCGACCGGAATGGAGCCGGTGCTCATGCTGTCAACCTCTGGCGGCTGGAAGGCCATGTGCTTCTTGCCGATGCCGTCGGAGAGCATCGGTGTGAGGACGAGCGACAGCGCAATCGCCGCCACTGCGAACAGCAGCGCGAGATTCAAAACGCCTATTCTGCCGGATCCGGAAGCCGCGCGCCTTTTGCGCTCGCGGATCTTCTGAAAATCCTCGTCCATCATCGTGATCCTCACATGCGTATCTGCATGATGCCGGAATAATGCCGGTTGGGAGATTAACTTTATGTTAATCGGAGATAAGAAAGGGTGACTTTCCCACCGTTGGATGCTTCTTTTTGCGCTTTATCTTGTCCGGATAAGCCCGTTGCCTTACTCCAACCGCAAGGATTTACAGCATCTCCAGGAAAAGTGCGTAGCGGTTTTCCGTCAGGAAATGCGTAAAAACAAAGGCTTAGAGCGTTTCAATGCTTCCGTGAAACAATGAAACGCTCTAGGGTGTGTGGGTATTCAGCTTTGGGCGGGCTGCAAACGGCAATTTCCTGTGCTTACCTAGGCTCATGTACTCAAGTACACTCCGCTCCGGTTCTCGAAAATCACCGTTTTCGCCTCACCCAAAACTGAATCCCCACACACCCTAAAGCAGGTCCTGAAGGAAGGGAATCAGCGGCTCGTCTGCCGGTGGCATGGGATAGTCCCGCAGATCCCGCGGCCGCACCCATTTCAGGGCCTGTCCCTCGCGGCCCTGCGCCACGCCTTCGAAACGGCGGCACACATAAAGCGGCATCAGCAGATGAAAGGTTTCATAGCTGTGGCTGGCGAAGGTCAGCGGCGCAAGGCAGGGGATCTTGGTGCTGATGCCCAGTTCCTCCTGCAACTCCCTGATCAGGCATTCTTCCGGCGTTTCGCCGGGTTCCACCTTGCCGCCGGGAAATTCCCAGAGACCGGCAAGGTTCTTGCCCTCGGGGCGCTGAGCCAGGAGAATGCGGCCATCGGCATCGATCAGCGCGCAGGCGGCAACCAGCAGAATGGAACGCTGCCGATCCGCCATCACTGCGCCTCCGGCCGCCAGTAGCAATAGCGATAGGCTTCCCGAAAACCGAGTTTGCGATAGAGGGCAAGGCCAGCCGTGTTGCTGGCCACCACCTGCAGCCAGGCAAGGCGTGCGCCGCGCATCCGCGCCCAGCGGAGCGCCGCATAGGTCATCTCGAACCCTTCGCCCTGACCGCGATGGGCGCCATCCACCACCAATTGCAGCAGGCCGGCAAGATCATTGTCCTGCACGCAGATCGCGGCAGCGACAGGCCCATTGCCTGGCACTTCCTTCAGAAACAGGCCATAGGGCGGCTTGATATTGCCGATCAGTTCGGCAAGGCCCGGCTTCAGCGCCGGATCTTCGCCATGCAGGGTGAGGCTGGCATCCACGAAGCGGCCGATATCATGGCTCGGCAGATGGTCCATGCCGTCGTGCCCGTCCAGAGCGGCGAGATCGAGGGTCATCACCAGGCTTTCCTCGAAACGCTGCCAGCCGTCTTCCTTGAGACTCTCGATGATTTGCGGCGCCGCCAGCGGCGTTTCCCGGAAGATCATCGGCCGCCCGTAGGATTCGAACTTGCGCGCCGCCTTTTCCAGCCGCAGGCGAATATCGCTGATGTCGGAGCGATCCAGCGCAACGACGCAATTGCCGCGCTTGGACGGGTATCCGCCCGTCAGCCGGATCTGCCAGCTGCCGTCATAATGGACCGAAGCTGCCGGCCAGGCGCGAAAGCTCACCGCTTCCAGGCGGCGCACCTGCGGCAGGTTGGCGTCCTGTGAGATCCGTTCGATCAAGACCATCAGCTCCGGTAGTCTCCGTTGATGGCAACATACTCCTTGGTCAGATCGCAGGTCCAGACCGTGGCCTCGCCGGAGCCGAGGCCGATATCGACGGTAATGCTGATATCTTCCTGCTGCATCACGGCTGTTGCGGCGGCCTCGGAATAATCCGGATCGCGCTCGCCATGGACGGCGACGCGCACATCGCCGAACCAGATGGCGAGACGATCGCGGTCCGCCGCTTCGCCGGACTTGCCGACAGCCATGACGACACGGCCCCAATTGGCGTCCTCGCCGGCCACGGCCGTCTTGACCAGCGGTGAATTGGCGATCGACAGGCCAATGCGCTTGGCGGCGGCATGGGATTCGGCGCCCTTGACGGTGACAGCCACCATCTTGCGCGCACCTTCGCCATCCCGCACCACCTGCAAGGCAAGATCTTTCAGAAGGTCGTTCAGGGCCGCACGGAACGTGGCAAGGCGCGGATCGTCAGCGGCGTTGACGCGCACCTGGCCGTCATCGGCGGCAGCGCCCGTGGCAAACAGCATCAGCGTGTCGGAGGTGGAGGTGTCGCTGTCGACGGTGACGGAATTGAAGCTCGGGCCAACGCCCTCGGAGAGCAGTTGCTGCAAGGCGGCGGGCGCGATATCGGCATCCGTGACCACGAAGGAGAGCATGGTGGCCATATCGGGCGCGATCATGCCGGCACCCTTGGCAATACCGTTGATCGTCACCGTGATGCCGCCGATCTCGGCGCTGCGGGTGGCGACCTTCGGATAGGTATCCGTGGTCATGATCGCCTTGGCGGCTTCCAGCCAGAAATCGCCCTTGGCGGTGCTGGCCATCTCGCCCAGCACGCCTGCGAACTTGGTGGCGTCCAGCGGCTCACCGATCACGCCGGTGGAAGCGAGATAGATTTCATGCTCCGCGCAGCCAAGCGCGGCAGCGGCGGATTGCGCCGTCAGTTCCGTGGCGGCGCGGCCCTTGACGCCGGTAAAGGCATTGGCATTGCCGGAATTGACCACGACGCCACGCGCCACGCCGTGCGGCAGGTTCTTGCGGCAGAAATCCACCGGCGCCGAAGGGCATTTCGACCGGGTAAAGACGCCTGCGACGCTTGCCGGGCGGTCAAACGCCATCAGCAGCACATCGGTGCGGTTCTTGTACTTGATGCCGGCGGCGGCGGTGGCCATGGCCACGCCACGGATGGCGGGCATGTCGGCAAAATGCTTCGGGGCAAGGGGAGAGACGGTCGCGGACATGGATCTGGCGCTGCTCGCTGGAAAACTCTGAGACTGTTCAGGAAGGGAAAGGCCGCCTTTGCTCAAAGGCGGCCTTGAGGCCGATCGGCTTATTGCTGCGGCGGCGTCTGCTGCTGCTGGGCGTTGATGTCCTCATAGCCCTTCTTCAGGGCCGGATCGAGGATATCCACCTTTTCGGAGCTCTTCGCCTTTTCGAGAAGGGCAAGATACTTGTCGCGCATGACAAGCTGGCGAACCTGCTGCTGCACGTCGTCGAAGGAGGGCGGCGGTGCATCCCGCAGGTCCTCGACCTTGATGACGTGATAGCCGAACTGCGTCTTCACCGGGGTCTTGGTGTAGGTGCCGGGCTTCAGCGCAAAAGCGGCTTCCTCGAATTCAGGAACCATACGGCCTTTGGTGAAGTAGCCGAGATCGCCGCCGTCATCCTTGTTGGAATCGGTCGACTTTTCCTTGGCGAGTTCGGCAAAATCCTTGCCGGCATCCAACTGCTTGATGATGTCCTTTGCCTCATCCTCGGTCTTGACCAGAATGTGACGGGCATGCACCTCCTGCTCCTTCGGCAGGGCGGCGATTTCCTTTTCGTAACGGGCCTTTACCTCGGCATCCGTGGTGGTGTCCACCACATGTTTCTTGAAGTAGGCATTGTGCAGTTCGCGGTCGGCGATGAAGGCCATGCGCTGCTTGTAGGCCGGATCGTCCTTCATGCCTTCGGTGATGGCGTTGCCGGCCAGAAGCTTCACGTCGATGGCGCCGGAAAGGGCGGCCACCTTCTTCTGTTCATCGGGCATCTGGGCGAATTGCGGGTCGAGATTGGCCATGGCCAGATCGAGCTCGGACTGATGAATTTCGAGGTTGCCGACCTTGGCCACCACGGCATCCTCGGCGCAGGCAGCGGAAACGAACATCGTCAGGGCCGCACAGGCGGTCAGCACGAGTTTATGGGAACGAAGCATGAAATAACCCTTCGGTTGATAGGCCAATCGACACCGTCAATCGGTTCGAAAACACTCAAAAGCACTGGAATGTGGCGCTTCTGGTGCGTGCTGTCCCGTTGACATAATTCGACCCCCCTCTTATCTGTCACGCAACTCCGCGTCCAGAGCAGTTTCCGGGAGCGGCACGCAAATGCGTGAACCTTGTGACGGAATAAGAAAGGACCATGAACATGGTCAGTCTCGGTGGGCTTGCCCGCAAACTCTTCGGCTCCTCCAATGATCGGCGCATCAAGGGCCACCGCCCGCGCGTCGCCGCCATCACCGCGCTCGAAGACAGCATGAAGGCGCTGAGCGATGCGGAACTTGCCGGAAAGACGGCGGAATTCCGGGAACAGCTCAAGAATGGCAAGACGCTGGACGATCTTCTGATCCCCGCCTTTGCCGTGGCCCGCGAGGCCGCGCGCCGTACGCTGGGCATGCGCCCCTTCGACGTGCAGCTGATCGGCGGCATGATCCTGCATGAAAACGCCATTGCCGAAATGAAGACGGGCGAAGGCAAGACGCTGGTGGCGACGCTCGCCGTCTATCTCAACGCGCTCTCCGGCAAGGGCGTGCATGTCGTGACCGTCAACGACTATCTTGCCCGCCGCGACGCCACCATCATGGGCAAGCTCTACGGCTTTCTCGGCCTCACCACCGGCATCATCGTGCATGGCATGGATGACGAGGAGCGCCGCGCGGCCTATGCCTGCGACATCACCTATGCCACCAATAACGAGCTTGGCTTCGACTATCTGCGCGATAACATGAAATATGAGCGTGGGCAGATGGTTCAGCGAGGCCATAACTACGCCATCGTCGACGAGGTGGACTCCATTCTCGTCGACGAGGCGCGCACGCCGCTGATCATTTCCGGCCCGCTGGACGATCGCTCGGATCTCTACAACACCATCGACGCCTTCATTCCGCTGCTGACGGAGGAAGATTACGAAATCGATGAAAAGCAGCGTTCGGCCAACTTCTCCGAAGCCGGCACCGAAAAGCTGGAGCGGCTTCTGGCAGAGGCGGGGTTGCTCAAGGGCGCCTCGCTCTACGATGTCGAGAACGTCGCCATCGTCCACCACATCAACAACGCGCTGAAGGCCCACAAGCTTTTCCAGCGCGACAAGGACTACATCGTCCGCAATGACGAAATCGTCATCATCGACGAGTTCACCGGTCGCATGATGCCGGGCCGCCGTTATTCGGAAGGTCAGCACCAGGCGCTGGAAGCCAAGGAAAAGGTGACGATCCAGCCGGAAAACCAGACGCTGGCCTCCATCACCTTCCAGAATTACTTCCGCATGTACGACAAGCTGGCCGGCATGACCGGTACGGCCGCCACGGAAGCGGAGGAATTCCAGAACATCTATGGCCTCGACGTGGTGGAAGTGCCCACCAACCTGCCGATTGCCCGTATCGACGAGGATGACGAGGTTTACCGGACCTTCGAGGAGAAGTTCAAGGCGATCATCGAGGAGATCAAGGCCGCCCATGAGCGTCACCAGCCGGTGCTGGTCGGCACCACCTCCATCGAGAAATCGGAACTGCTGGCGACCATGCTGCGCAAGAGCGGCTTCGACAAATTCCAGGTTCTGAACGCCCGCTATCACGAGCAGGAAGCCTATATCGTCAGCCAGGCCGGTGTGCCGGGGGCCGTGACCATCGCCACCAACATGGCTGGCCGTGGTACCGACATCCAGCTCGGCGGCAATATCGACATGCGCCTCGAGCGGGAACTGGAAGGCATGGAGCCGGGGCCGGAGCGGGATGCCAGGGAACAGGCGATCCGCGAAGAGGTCAAGCAACTCAAGGAAAAGGCGCTGGCCGCTGGCGGTCTTTACGTCATCGCCACCGAGCGCCATGAAAGCCGGCGCATCGACAACCAGCTGCGCGGCCGTTCCGGCCGTCAGGGTGACCCGGGCCGCTCGAAATTCTACCTGTCGCTTCAGGACGACCTGATGCGCATCTTCGGCTCCGACCGCATGGACAGCATGCTGCAGAAGCTGGGGCTCAAGGAAGGCGAGGCCATCGTCCATCCCTGGATCAACAAGGCGCTGGAGCGGGCCCAGAAGAAGGTCGAAGCGCGCAACTTCGACATCCGCAAGAACCTGTTGAAATATGACGACGTGCTGAACGATCAGCGCAAGGTCATCTTCGAACAGCGTCTGGAGCTTATGGATGCGGTGGACCTGACCGAAACCGTCACCGACATGCGCCACGAACTGATCGACACCATCGTGCGCACCCACATTCCGGAACGCGCCTATGCTGAACAGTGGGATGTGGAAGGATTGAAGGCGGCTGTCGCCAACCTCCTTAATCTCGATCTGCCGGTCGAGGAATGGGCGACGGAAGAAGGCATTGCCGAAGACGACATCGTCGAGCGGATCAAGAAGGCCGCCGATGATGTGATGGCCGACAAGACCGAGCGCTTCGGGCCGGAAATCATGGCTTATATCGAGCGTTCCGTGCTGCTTCAGACCATCGACAATCTCTGGCGCGAGCATATCGTCAACCTCGATCACCTGCGGTCCGTCGTCGGTTTCCGTGGCTATGCCCAGCGCGATCCGCTGCAGGAATACAAGGCCGAAGCGTTCGAACTCTTCCAGGCGCTTCTCGCCAACATGCGCGAAGCGGTGACGGCGCAGATGATGCGGGTGGAAATCGTGCGGGAAGCCCCGCCCGAGCCGACGCTGCCGGTGATGGAAGCCGTGCATCAGGACCCGCTGACAGGTCAGAACGAGTTTGCCGCGTCGGAGGCCGTTGTCGCGCCGGAAAACCGCAATCCCGCCGATCCCTCCACCTGGGGCCGCGTTGGCCGCAACGAGCCTTGCCCCTGCGGCTCCGGCAAGAAGTTCAAGCATTGCCACGGCGCGTTGATCGCCTGATTGACCTGACAAATCTGATGAAAGGCGGCGGGTTTTTACCCGCCCTTTTTATAGGATGAGTCATTGAAAATGACTCATCGTATTCCCCTTTCGAATATCTCAAGCCATTGGTGCATTTGAGATATTCGAAATTCTTTCAAGGCGAGGATGCGTTAGCATCTTCGAGCCTTGGTATTATAGGTCTTCCGCCCGGCGCAGCACATCCGCCAGCCGCGTGGTGGCGGAGCCGGGTTTCAGTGGCTTGCGCTGGCTGGCATCCGGTGCCCAGCCGGAGACGTAGATGATCGAGAAGGTGGCGCGGATGCGGCCATCGGGGTCGCTGTAGCGCTCGGCGTAAAGCTCGGCGGCGCGCAGGAAAAAGGCGCGGCTGATCGGTTTGCGGCTGCGGCCAAGCAGAGGATTGGCCATGCCCATGGCGCGCAGGTCCTGCATCAGCGGAAAAAGCGAATCATACCGCACCGTGTAATCTTCGACATCCACCACGGGCAGTGCAAAACCTGCCCGTTGCAGGAGCCCGCCCAGATCGCGGACATCGGCGAAGGGAATGACGCGCGGGCTTGCGCCGCCGGTCAATTCCGCCTCGGTGGACAGCAGCACGTCGCGCAGTTCGCCAAGCGTTCCCGCGCCTGCCACGGCGGCCAGCAGCAGGCCGTCCGGTTTCAGGGCACGGCGGATCTGGATGAGCAGGCCGGGCAGATCATTGGCCAGATGCAGCGACAGCGGCGACAGTGCCAGATTGATCGATTGCGGTACAAGCGGCAGCGTTTCCAGCGGTGCCTCGGTAACCGGCAGGCCGGGGCTGGAAAAGACGTCACTCGTCTCGATCCGCTGCAATCGGCCGATCCGCCCGGTGCGTTTGCAGGTTTCGGCCACGCGGCCATCCAGCCCGTGCAATTCTGCCGCATCCTCGAAATGCCGTTCCACCACGGCCAGCCGTTCCGCCAGTTCTTCGGCGACGATGTCGAGCAGGAAGCCCGCTTCGCCGCCATGCCGGATAAAGGCGCGCTCCCGGTTGCGGGCAAGCAGGTTGGCGTCAAAGATCTGTTCCATGGGGCTTTATTTCGCTGGTTGTCGGGCTTTTGTGGCGGAGGTGGCCTGTCCCGACTTTGTTTAGAGTACTTTCAGGAAAAGTGGGAACCGGTTTTCCGTCCGGAAGTACGAAGACTCTCTAAGGCATTTGGGGCAGGCGGGTGAAGCTTTTTTTCCGTCGGCTTTGGCTGCCCCTGTTCCAAGCAGCGGGAATGGAGAGTATAACACCCTTTGGTTGCGGGAATGGGCTGATGCGGGAAACGGCAGGCGGATGGAGTGGACATGCGGTGCTGACCGGCATGGGCCGGATGGCGCATCGGTCCTTGCGCGGGTTTGAGCGCCTCGGCCATGCGTGCCGCGACCTGATCTATCCGCCGGGTTGTGCCGGATGCGGCCTGCCGCTGGCCGAAGGTGTCGGTCTTTGTCCGCCGTGCTGGGCCTCGGTGCGCTTCATTGAGCAGCCTTATTGCGCCGTGCTCGGCCTGCCTTTCAGTTATGATCCCGGCGAAGGCATGGTGAGCGCCGAAGCCATTGCCAACCCGCCCGCCTTCGACCGGCTGAGGTCGGTGGCCGTGCATGACGGCGTGGTGCGCGACATGGTGCATGGCCTGAAATATGCCGATCGCACCGATCTCGCGCCGCTGATGGCGGCATGGATGGCGAGAGCGGGGTGCGACCTTCTGCCCGATGCCGAGGTCATCATACCGGTGCCCTTGCATCGCTGGCGCCTGTTTTCCCGCCAGTATAACCAGTCCGCCGAGCTTGGCCGCTGGCTTGCGCGGGAAGCCGGGCTGCCCTTTCGGCCCCTGCTGCTGCGCCGGGTAAAGGCGACGGAGAAGCAGGTGGGCCTGACCAAGAAAGGCCGGGCTGACAATGTGCGCGGCGCTTTTCAGGTGCGGGATCGGGAAGGGGTGGCGGGCCGTCACCTGCTGCTGGTCGATGATGTCTATACCACCGGCGCCACCGTCAATGCTGCAGCCCGCGCCCTGAAGCGGGCAGGGGCGGCAAAGGTCTCGGTTTTGACCTTTGCAATGGCGCTATCCACGCCTATATGACAGGTCTGTTTTTCTGAAATCCTCTTGTTTGAGCCGGAGATGCGCATGGCTTCCGTTTTGATCTATACGCGGCAATATTGCGATTACTGTGCCCGCGCCAAGGCGCTGTTGAAGGGCAAGGGCGTCGATTTCCAGGAAATCGACGCAACGGGCAATGCTGAACTGAGAGCCGAGATGGTGGAAAAATCCGGCCGCAACACCTTCCCGCAGATTTTCATCGGTGGTGCCCATATCGGCGGTTGCGATGATCTGCATGCGCTGGACCGGAATGGGAAGCTGGATCCCATGCTGGCGGCCTGAACCGAAGGCGGGGCGGACGGCTGATCCCGGAAGGACGATGAGATGACAGTCAAGCTTGCGGCCATCCAGATGTGTTCGGGCACGGATCCTGAGCGAAATGCCGAGACCATGGCGCGGCTGGTGCGCGAGGCCGCAGCCAAAGGCGCGATCTATGTGCAGACGCCGGAAATGACCGGCGCCTTGCAACGCGACCGGGCAGCGCTGGCCGCCATTTTGCGGGACCAGGACAGCGACATCATCGCGAGGAGCGCCGCAAGCCTTGCCGCTGAACTCGGCATTCATGTGCATGTCGGTTCCACGGCCATTGCGCGGGGCGATGGCAAGATTGCCAATCGTGGTTTCCTGTTCGATCCCCGGGGCCGGCTTGCCTGCACTTATGACAAGATCCACATGTTCGATGTCGATCTGGAGAATGGGGAAAGCTGGCGGGAAAGCTCGGCCTATACGCCGGGCAAGGAGGCCCGCGTTATCGATCTCGATTTCGCAAGGCTTGGCTTCGCGATCTGCTATGATGTGCGCTTTCCCGCCCTTTTTCGCGCCGAGGCGGTGGCGGGGGCGGAAATCCTCACCGTTCCTGCCGCCTTTACCCGCCAGACCGGCGAGGCGCATTGGCATATTCTGCTCAGGGCACGGGCCATTGAAAACGGCGCCTTCGTCATTGCTGCCGCCCAGGGCGGCAAGCATGAGGATGGGCGCGAAACCTACGGGCATTCGCTGATCATCGATCCCTGGGGCCGGATTCTGGCGGAGGGGCCGGAGGCGGGCGAGGCCGTGCTGGTGGCGGAGGTCGATATTGCCGCATCCGCTGCGGCGCGAGCCCGGATTCCCAATTTGCGCAATGCGCGTGATTTCAATCTCGAAACACTTCCGGCTCTGGCGAAAGGGGGCCTGACCGCGTGATCCGCTACCAGTTGATTTGCGACCAGGGGCATGAATTTGAAGGCTGGTTTTCCGAAAGCGCCGATTTCGAGCGCCAGAAGGAGAGCGGTTTTCTCACCTGTCCGATGTGTGCATCGACAGCCATTTCCAAGATGCTGATGGCCCCTTCCGTCGCCACGGCGCGCAAGAAGGAAGAGCGCCAGATGGTCGCCTTTGACCAGGCGCAGCGCGAGGCCTATCTGAAGCTGAAGGAAGCGGTGGCGGCCATCAAGGCCAATAGCGAGGATGTGGGCGAGCGCTTTCCCGAGGAGGCCCGCAAGATCCATTATGGCGAAGCCGACGCCCGCGGCATTATCGGCCAGGCCAGCCCCGATGAGGCGCGGTCGCTGATCGAAGAGGGGATCGAGGTTGCGCCCCTGCCATTCCTGCCGGACGATGCGAATTGATGTCTGGTGGGACCGGTCATCACCTTGCCATCTATAATTTCGGCCTCCATGTTGGCCCGTCCGGTGATCCGCGTATCGACGGCTTTTTGCACCGGGAGCCTTTCAACTGGCAAGCGGCTCTGCGCTCTGAAGGTTTTGTTGCGCGGTCTGGCTATCAAGGGGAACCCGGGCCGGAAAGCTGGGGTTTGCAGGTTTTTCCCCGCTTCATTGAGGGGAGCGGTTTCGAGTCCGGTCCATCGTCGCTTTCTCTCTGGCACGATCTGGAAAGCTTGATGGCGTTTACCTACTCCGGTGTGCATGCGGATGCGCTGAAGAATGCGCGGCATTGGAACCAGAAGCAGTCCTGGCCACCGCTGGTGCTTTGGTGGGTTAAGGCAGGTTCAAAGCCTGATTGGCGGGATGCGGTGATGCGGCTGGAGCATCTGGCGGATCACGGACCGTCCGCCTTTGCCTTCACATTCAAGACAGCTTTTGATCCCTTCGGGCTGCCCGCCAGCATTGATCGAGGGCGAGTCAAGGCGATTTCAGCCTCGAACCTGAAGCGTCAGGCCGATCTTCTGGAAGCGGTGCTTACGCTGCCTGTATAAAAGAAGCGTTTTTAAAAAGGGAGTGCAGCCCCCAGTTTGGCCAGGGTAGCGCAGTTATGCAGATTGAGGCCGCCTGGTCAGCATCATGTAATTCACATCCGTATCGCTGGAGAGGTTCCAGCGGTTCTGGAAGGGATTGAAGAAGACGCCGGTGGTTTCCACCACCTGCATGCCGCTGGCAAGAATCGGTCTTTCCAGCTCTTCCGGGCGCACCAGCTTTTCATATTGATGGGTGCCGCGTGGCAGCCAGCGCAGGACATATTCGCAGGCGCCAATGGCAAGTGCTGCTGCCTTCATGGTGCGGTTGATGGTGGAGATCAGCATCATGCCGCCGGGGCGCACCATGGAGGCACAGGTGGAGATGAAGAACTCCACATCCGCCACATGCTCCACCACTTCCATGTTCAGCACCACGTCGAAGGTTTCACCCGCCTCTGCCAGCGCTTCTGCGGTGATGGCGCGGTAATCCACGCTGACGCCACTTTGGGCGGCATGGGTGCTGGCAATACCGATATTCTTGGCCGAGGCATCCGCGCCCAGCACATTGGCTCCCATCTTGGCAATCGGCTCGGAAAGCAGCCCGCCGCCGCAGCCGATATCGAGGATCCGCAGGCCGGAAAGCGGCTTGTGCGAGAGCGGATCGCGACCGTAATTCTCCGAGACCTTGTCGCGAATATAGGCGAGACGCACGGGATTGATCTTGTGCAGCGGCTTGAACTTGCCGGTCGGATCCCACCATTCCGCCGCCATGGCGGAAAAACGGTCCACTTCCGTCTGGTCGATGGTGCTCTTTGCCGTTGCGCCCAAGTTTGCGCCCATGTCGCTCATCATCGTCTCCTCATGCCTGAAAGACCGTGCCTTTCAGGGGTGGGTGCCTGCCCTGTTCAAGCGGACTATCCCATCGCCTTGCTCATTGCGTCTTCGAACCGAAATCGAATGAGCCGTTTGCCTCGAAATTCATCCAGTGAAGTCGGACGATCGCCCTCCAAAGTCAAGGGGTGCGACATCCGTTCCACCTCGCTGCCAGGGGTGGTGGGCGGAACAAGCATCGATCCATCGCGTTTACAAGCACTTTCGCAACGATGCGATTACGGGGGGAGCGGGGTCTTATTACTGCCGTTTTCCCGGGCACGAGTGGGGTCTGGCCGGGATCGTGTCTTCGATTCCGCCTTTCAAGGGAGATGAAAACATCATGAAACCGGTTTATCTCACGGCGCTTGCCGGCCTGATGGCCGTGGCCTTGCCGGTCGCGGCGCAGGCCGCGCAGGCCGTCGCCACCGCCAATGTTAATCTCAGGGCTGGGCCCAGCACGCAATATCCTCCGGTCCTCGTCGTGCCCGCCGGGAACCGGGTGGATATCTATGGATGTCTGGCCACCGCGAATTGGTGCGATGTGGCCTATGCCGGTTATCGTGGCTGGATTTCCGGAAGCTATCTCCAGACCGTCTATGCCGAACGCCGCATCTACGTAGACCCCGATTACTATCGTCCGCTCGGTATTCCGATCATTACCTTCAGCGTCGGCGATTATTGGGACCGTTATTATAGAGGCCGCGATTTTTATCGTGAGCGTGACCGCTGGCGGCGCGCTCCCCCGGCCCCGCCGGTCTGGCATCGCGGCGATGACCGTCTTCCGCCTCCGCCCATGGATGGCCGCCGTCCGGGCGACTGGGATCGCCGCGATCCCCGGCGTGGGCCGGACATGGATCGCCCCGACCGGCGTCCGCCACCGGATATGAACCGTCCGGATCGCCGCCCGCCGCAGGATATGGATCGACCGGATCGTCGTCCGCCGCCGCAGGCAGAGCGCCCTGATCGCAGGCCGCCGCCTCCGCCGCCGGGCAGCCCGCCCCCCGGCGCCGATCGCCGTCCGCCGCCGCCTTGGGTGAAGCCGCCGGTGGACAATCAGTAGGGAAACCGTCTGCGAAAATCGAAAAGGCCTCCGGCGATACAAAATCGCCGGAGGCCTTTTTTATAATCTGTCGATTTACAAGGTGCCGAGTTAGGCTGTAGTGACAAATTAATGGTTTGGGATTCCCTTTGAGGCGCAAATCAGATTCAACGCTAACTTTTGGAGGTTGGCGATGGATGGTGAGGT
>NZ_JAUSWH010000008.1 GCF_030815125.1 Allorhizobium paknamense | reverse complement strand
CGGCAGAAGTCTTCCGCAAGAAGCTGCTCGCACAATTAAGGCGTACCGGGTAGCTTCGCCCTGCCCGCAAGTCGCGCTTCAGCATGAACTCACACATGGAGCGTTCCATCTGTTATGGTTCAGACATAACAGGAAGTTTATCCGTTGGGACATTCCTCTTTGAAATCCATCCCTATCTTAGTGCAAGGACGCTCGAAAAGACCTAAGGCCTGTCGCGCAAAAGTGTGCAGCGGTTTTGCGATCACGACATGCGTTAAACCAAGAACGTAAAGCACGTTGCAGAGAGCTGATAAGCCGCAACCGGCTTAATGGGAGGAAATCATGCCGATCCATCGCGCATTCGCATTGCCGGCAATGTTGTTGACCCTGATCTCAGCGGCTGGCTCAACTTCTGCAGAAAGCATCAATGCCGGAGAACGGAAGGAAAGCCAGGACCGCCCGTTTCTCGTTCAGGACATTGCCTCCTTCAACACCCCTTGGGCTTTGACATTTTTGCCAGATAGCCGATTGCTGGTGACCGAAAAGCCCGGACATCTTTTTCTCGTGAGCCAAGATGGCCACAAAACAGAGGTTAGCGGCATACCCGAGGTCGCCGCCAAAGGGCAAAATGGCTTGCTGGACGTCGCTGTTTCGCCAGATTTCAGTAAAAGCAACCAGGTGTTCTTTACTTATGTCGCGCCGGATAACAAGGGCGGCAGCCTGGTTCTGGCCCGTGCCACACTCTTGCTGCAAGCTGATAAGCCGCATCTTAATGATATTACCGTACTGTGGCGGCAAACGCCGTCTGGAGGTGGCGGACAACCCGGCGGCATCATTGCCTTTGATCCGGCGGGACAACATCTGTTTTTGACCGTAGGGGACCGCATGCAGCCTGACAGCGCGCAGGATCCCGATCAAGCCCGTGGCAAAGTTTTGCGATTGCGCCTGGACGGCACCACCCCCCCAGACAATCCGCAGGCGAGCGAAGGCGGCGTTCGCGCCCAGACCTGGACAACAGGTCACCGAAATCCCTATGGCCTTGCCTTTGCACCGGACGGAAAACTCTGGCTGAACGAAATGGGACCACGTGGTGGCGACGAATTCAATCTGATCGAGCCAGGCGTGAATTATGGCTGGCCAGTGGTATCCAATGGCGACAATTACAATGGCACTCCCATTCCACGGCACGTCACACGCCCGGAGTTCCGCGCTCCCCTCGTTTACTGGACACCGGTCATCGCTCCAGCCGGGCTTGCCTTCTATAGCGGTGACCTCTTTCCCCAATGGCAAGGCTCCGCTTTCGTCGGCGGCCTCAAAGTCAGATCTTTGGTTCGCATCAGCTTTGATAAAGCTGGTCAGCCGGATGAAGCTGATCGCTGGGATATGAGTGCCCGTATTCGAGATGTTGCTATCGCAAGGGATGGCGCACTCTGGCTAATTGAGGACGGCAATCCCGGCAGCCTTATGCGGCTGGTTCCCAAGCGATAGGCTGTCGATGCCGTAGCCATGACTGCCTAACAGTCATTCGGCCTCAGGTCAGTTGGGCACAGCAATACGCAGCCCGTCCTGCATTTGTCCACTCAAGCCCCGGTGCTCGACAATCACCATTCTCGGGTATCAAAGCGGAACCTCTCAAAATCGAGAGTATTTTACGCGTTCCTAAAGCATTTTTCGGCTTATCGCCCTCTGCAACGGGGTTCAGGTTTTTGTTTTAACGCATGTGGTTATCGCAAAAACCGCTGCACACTTTCGCATAACATGCTCTAGGAAAACTGGTTTCCACTTCTCCCGGAACAATGCTCTAATTGGGCTTGGGCCTTGGGGAAGCCTTGGATTTATCCAGCGCTTGCAGCATCGGATAAATGCTGAATTGGTTCTTCGCTGCTTTTTCAGTCAGACTCCGCAGATATCCGCCTGCTGATCGGATGGATTCAGCCTTTTCCAGCATGGCGGCAATTGTAATCGCTGCCGCCTGTTCTCCCATCGCCGCCTTCGCCTTCAACCAGGCATCCGGTGAAATTCCCAGCACGGCCCTCACGACATCTGCGGCCGAAATGAAATCCGTCCAAGTTCCGATGCCCTGGCTCGCATAATCTGCGATTTGAGGGCACAGCTTTTTCACCATGCTCAGGCTTACCGCCAGTTTGCGGGAAGAGACGATCGGCTGCCCGGCATTATTTTTTTCATTGCCGCTGGATTCAAATGTCTGATCTGTTTTTGAATTTTGATAGTGACGCTCATTATGAGCGTCATTGGCGCTCAATTCTTCGTCTGACATTTGCGCCAGATATGCATTCTCCACCGCTTGACGCAGCAACCGCAATTCTTCAACCAATCTCTGCAATGCTTCGGCCGACCTGTCAGTCTTTGCCTGGCCATTGACACTGCGTTGCTCCAAGGAGAAATCCATCCACTTGCCGGGCCTGCCCTCATCAAGAGCAAGCTCGATAATCTTGCTGATGTCACGGTTCAGAATGGTTATTTCTGCACGGGCTGCGCGGCTCGCACGGGCTTGCACCCTCACCTCTTCTGCGGCAGCGTAAATTTCATCCGCGCGTAAAGCCAGGGGAGCGAGATCGAAGCCGAATGCATCCTCGACCTGACCACGATCATCCTTTCGGCAATAACGCTTTCCGTTCGCGCTATCGCGGCGAAATATCATCCCTGCCTGAACCAAGGCGGCGATATGACGGCGAATGGTTGCGGGCGCCATTCCGCGAGCACGCAGAGACAATTCGTTATTAGAGGGAAAAACAATGATAGGCTGACTACCGTCCAACTCCCGCTCCGTGAAGAAGCTGACCATGGCTTCAAGCAAGCATATCGTCCGATCTCCCAGGCCGAAATGGACCCGAGCCTCGGTCAGCGCCCTGAGCAACTGCCATTTATCCGCACGGCCTGAGGCGTTACCGCCCTCGCCTTCACGTAACCGTTCCTGCCGCTCATTCAGATAGGCCTGACGGGCCAGGACACGCGCAGAAACCCGTCCGCCTCCGAACGGTGTTGTTGCCAGTCTTTCCATTTTTCTTCCCCGTTCTGGGGAGACAAAGGATCCTGACGCCGCCTGTAATCACCAAGCCAGCAAGGGGGAGATCGCTCGCCCAAACGAGTTCCGGCAGCACGGGAAGGGAGTTTCGGCGAAAACCGCTTCCACAACCGAACTGACGAACCCTGCCAGCAACCTTCTGCGAAAAGACAAAGACCCAAACAGCGCGGAAAATGTTTCGTCCAGGCAGACAACACAGCGTTCCTACCCGCACAGGCCATGACCGCAAAAGCACTTGCAGCTCTCGCACGACCACATTTGCCCTGGAGTACCCTACAAGCTCCAGTTTTTCGCGACCGTCGAATTCATCCGAAAACTGTTTCACCATTTCCGGTACGACGTTCCAGGGACACGCAAAGAGCCGCCCCAAAATAAGCTGTTCATCTTCCGCACCTACGCTTCTTCACGTAAACGCAGAATTCATGAGGAAAAAGCCAGTCCCTAAAGCACGTTGCGGCTTATCAGCCTGATGCAACGGGCTTTAACTTCTTGTTTTAACGCATGTCGTTATCCCAAAACCGCTGAACACTTTTGCGCGACATGCTTTACAGCGCCGTGCGTTTTATCAAACGCACTAAGGACGCCGTAAGACTTTAAATCTGCTGCATAATTTTCACCTTAAACCGTTTCCGGTTTAAGGAATTATGCAGTAGAGCCCATGCAAGACACGCTTACGCCGCGCATGGAAGAAACCGGTATTGCCTCAGGTCAATCTTGTGATCGCAAAAAGTCGTCCGCTGCCGCAGAACGGCAGACAGTGCTTGACTTTTAAAGCCGGAAGTGATTCTCTCTTATTGCTACATAGAAGAGGGCTTCCGAAATGGCGACGTTTTGGGGCCTTTTTTCTGTCTCCGCTACCTTCCCTTTGATTATGCTGCACACCACCTTTGCAAGGCAGGTGAACAGCGCCTAAAGCCAAATTGCCGATGCCACGACACGGCTGGTTTATGCCGCAGCGCGCACCGGAACTCCTTTGAGTGCCTCCGGCACAGTCTCCCCATCGAACCGAGGCAACGATGTCGCTTCGCTCTGAGCCTGCGGCATTCTCCCTTAAATCCATTCCGATCCCGGGAAGATAGGTCCGCACGCCTCACATCCACGCGCCATCCTCTGTCCTTCAGCCTATCAGCAGAGCAAAGACATTCCGCCATTTTACCCGATACGCTTCAGACAACGGCGTCTCACCAAATCGTCCTCGCGTCAGCGCGACTTGCTCTCCTGCAAAAACTCCCTGTAGGCCGCAGCCATACGATCTGCGAAATGTTCGACAAAGCCCGGATCGGCTTCGGCAAGAAATTCGATCCTGATCCGCCGGCCTTGGCGCCCAAACCGCGCGAACACCTTTCCATCGGGGCCGCGAATATCGTCTCCCTCGCTTTTCTCAACCGCTTTCTTTTGCGAAAGACGCTCAAAAAGCATCTGGAAACGCTCATCTGTTGCCGCCCCCCGGAACAGGTCGGAGGCAATCACGTCGGCTGCCTTTTCCTGTCCCTGCTCGCTGGCCAGCAGCTGGCCAAGCGCCATCCAGCGCTCGCGCCCGGCCTTCGGGGCAGGTCCCACAGCCCTGGCAAAGCGGTCTGGAACGCTTTCTGCAACCTGGATCAACCGCGACAATTCGCTTTTTTGAACCGACAGCGCATCACCGATCACCTTGCGGTCAAATCCCCGGTCACTCAGCGCTTTCGCAAACAAAGCACGCTCAATGAATGTCAGATTTCGCCGCTCGGCATTTTCCTTGCCCTGGGCAAGAACCAGTTCATCGTCACTTAAAGGACGAATGAGAGCCTTGACCGCAATCCCCAACCGCTTGGCAGCGTTAAGACGGCGATGGCCATAGGCGACCTGATACCGTTCGGCATCGCCTGGATGGCGCCGCACGAGGATCGGAACCTGTTGCCCGCTCTCGCGAATGCTATCCACTAGAGTCAGAAAGTCCGGATCATCCCGCTCCTGATCGCTCAACCGGTCCGAAATGAACGATCCGTCGATACGGTCGGTCTCCAACGAGACCACGCGTTCACCCTCCTCAAGCGCCTGGCGCAACACGCGCGCCTCCTCGGCCTCCCGGGTGATCGACGACAGGGTCAATCCCATCGCCTTGATTGCGCCAGATGCAGAGCGAGGCGGCTGCGCAACCGGCACATCAGAAGCCGGTGCCGACGGCTGGGCATCCGTCTGCCTGGCGTCAACGGACGGCGCTGCCGGAGCCGGAGCAGGATCTGAAAACAGCGCACGCAATTCGTTCTTGCGATTTTTTCCGATCATTCTTTCCGCCCCCAGGCTGAATGAACCAGTTGCTCGATTTCCGAGTTCACCGCTTCAAGGGATTCAATCGCGCGGTCATAGGTCCCGCGACTGAAATTCTCGCGACCGACCTCATAAAGCGTCTGCTTCGTCAGACCGGCGTCCGAAATGGCGGTGGATTTGACCATTGGCGATGTCAGAACCCGCTCCCCGAACAGTGACCGCAGAAAGCCAACGATCTGCGCCTGCGGACCATCATTCGGCTCGAAACGGGTGATCAGGTATCGCAGAAAATCGAAGTTCAACGTGCCGCCAGCTTCCCGCACGACCCCGAGAAGATCCGAGGTCATGAAGAGGAACTGGCTCATCGACGCCACATCCAGCATTTGCGGATGTACGGTCACGATCACCGAGGTGGATGCACACAGGGCCGAAAGCGTGAGATAGCCAAGTTGCGGCGGGCAATCGATCACGACGACATCATAATCATCGGCAACGCTCTGCAAGGCAGCCTGAACCCGCGTAAAGAACAGGCTGTGGGCGTCCCCACTTTTCCGCTCGGCCAGCGCCCTCGGCGTCACATGCTCGAATTCCTGAAGTTCGAGGTTGCCAGGAACCAGATCGAGATTGTGGAAATAGGTCTTGCGAATGATCTGGCTAAGCGGACGGGCCTCCTCATCATAACGGATCGCTCCGTAAATCGTGTCATTGCCCACCAGATCAAGTTCCGGCTGATAGCCGAACAGAGCAGAGAGCGAGGCTTGAGGATCGAGATCGACCGCCAGAACCCGGTGACCTGTCATCGCCAGATATTGTGCAAGATGAACCGCGGAGGTCGTCTTGCCAGAGCCACCCTTGAAGTTGGTGACTGAAATCACTTGCAGATGTTCGCCAAGGCTCTGGTCGCGCCATTTGACATAGGTTCGCGCCTTGGAGATGTTGCCTTTAGCCAGTGCCTGTTCGGCGAGATAATGACGGAGGGCATCGATATCGGCGAGCGAATAATAGCGCCGGCCGGCCGCTCCCACCACTGGCTGCGGCCCCTCGCCCGCCAGCGAAAGCTGACGGAGATAGCCATCGGACACGCCGACCAGCCTTGCGGCCTCACCGGAGGTGAAACTGCGCAACGTCTTCTGGGAGGCTGGCGGAAAAAGCCTTTCACGCATGGCCTTCAACTGCGCCGAAAGAGCCTGGGCATCTTCTGCAATGGTCTCGTCGGCAGGCCGCAAAGCCTGCTGATCCTGCGTAACCTGTCCGGACGCGGTTGCCATTACATCATTCTCCCTATCCACACCGCTCCCCCCTTTGGGCAGAACGCCGGAATCGATATCTGCTGATTCTCTCGGAGAAAGATATACGCGCTTCTGAAAAATTAACAGAGGCCCGCATCGTTTACGGATAATTTAAAAGAGACAGCCCACAGCCGTATCTCGGAAAAATCTCATCCTTATGACGATGGGCTATTCCGCTTCATCATTCGCTTTGCTGTCCCAATAATTTTTCACCTTCGGCATTTTCCTTCAGGCCAACGCCGGAAAGACCCAGCCGGAGAGCCTCTCTCACCAGCCACGCAATCTTGTCGGCGGCCACTTCATGCGGCAAGCCGTCATCGTGAATGTTGGAAATGCAGTTGCGTTCACTGTCCCGGCGCCCCCGCTTCGGATCGAAGGTGATGTAGACACCGAGGCTATCGGGAACACTCAGTCCCGGCCGTTCCCCGACGAGGACAATGGCAACACGAGCACCGAGCGCTTCCGCAACTTCATCGCCGAATGCCACGCGTGCCTGCCGACCGAGAATAACGGGAGCAATCGAGAATCCCCCCAATCGACGCAGGGCCGCCTGATAGACAGCCGCCGCATGCCGCTGCACTGCCGCAGCCGATAATCCATCCGCAATAATGAAAACGATGTCGAACGGCCCCAGCCCCGAGGGCAGCGCACTGGGATCAGGTCGCCTGCCAAGGTCGGGGCGGCGCAGATATGTGGCCCGATCCGGCGCCTGTGACGGCACCACGAGAGATTTCGCCGGGGCGAGCTCAGCCGCGAGGCTTTCGAAATCCACCGCCCCATGTACGGCATCGCGGGCGCGCGCATGGGCCAGTTGGAACTCCAGAACGGCTGACAGCGGCAAAGCATCGCCCGCCCGTCCAAGACCGATACGCGCCCGGGTGACCTGCCGAAAGCGGGCGAAGGGATCGAGATCAACAGGTTCGCTCATGCTGAAGCCTTGTAGGAAAGGAGATTACGGGAAAGGCCACTCGAAGGAGACAAGGGGGCAAGACGGCCCGATTTATCGATCAGCCCCATGCGCTTCAGCCAGGCCTCGAATTCAGGCGCAGGCGGACGCTCGAACTGATGCCGCAACCCGACAATGTCGTGATAGGACAGGCTCTGATAATTCAGCATCACGTCATCGGCGCCCGGCACGGCAATCAGGAAATTCACCCCTGCCACCGTCAGCAGGACCATGAGATTATCCATATCGTCCTGATCAGCCTCGGCGTGGTTGGTGTAGCACACATCGACGCCCATCGGCACGCCCAGGAGCTTGCCGCAAAAATGATCCTCCAGCCCCGCACGGATGATCTGCTTGGAATCATAGAGATATTCAGGACCGATAAAGCCTACGACCGTATTGACCAGCAAAGGATCCACCGCCCGCGCCACGGCATAGGCGCGCGCCTCCAGCGTCTGCTCGTCGACGCCGTGATGGCCTTCGGCGGAAAGCGCGCTGCCCTGCCCGGTTTCCAGATACATCACATTGCGCCCAACAGTCCCACGGTTCAGCGACAGTGCCGCCTCTCGCCCTTCGCGGAGCAAGGCAAGATCGACACCGAACCCCTTGTTGGCCGCCTCTGACCCGGCGACGGATTGGAAGACCAGGTCAAGTGGCGCACCTGCTTCGATCGCCTGGATGGAGGTGGTCACATGGGTCAGCACGCAGGATTGGGTCGGAATATCGAAGCGCTGGCGCAATCGGTCGAAGAGCTCCATCAGCCGCATGCAGGCATCGAGATTATCACTCGCGGGGTTGATCCCGATAACCGCATCGCCAACCCCAAAGAGCAGACCATCCAGCGTCGATCCGGCCACTCCCTCTGGATCATCGGTGGGATGATTGGGCTGCAGACGGCTGGATAAACGGCCCTTGAGCCCGATGGTCGAGCGAAACCCGGTGATGACACTGCATTTGGCGGCCACGGTGATCAGATCGTGATTGCGCATGAGTTTCGAGACCGCTGCCACCATTTCCGGCGTCAGCCCCGGCGCAAGCGCGGTCAGCACCTCGGTCGTTGCCTCGTAGGAAAGAAGAAAATCGCGAAACTGCCCCACCGTCATATGCGAAACGGGCTGAAAGGCCACGGCATCATGCGTATCGATGATCAGCCGCGTCACCTCATCCTCTTCATAGGGGATCAGTGCTTCCTGAAGAAACGCCTTCAGCGGCACATCGGCCAGCAGATAGCGGGCGGCCACCCTGCGCTCATTGCTCGATGCCGCAATCCCGGCCAGTTGATCGCCGGATTTTTCGGGAGAGGCAGACGCCATCAGGCTCTTTAAATCGTCAAACACATGACGCTCGCGCCCCAGCATGATCGAATAGCTCGCCACGACTTACTCCCTTCGGGTTGCAGCCTCTTTTATCATCATTCAGTGACGTCGGCTGCACAAATTCCATCGCCAAGCGATAAAGACGAGTGGAATGAATTTGACATTTGATACCCATTTGCGGGGATCTCGAGGATCAAATGTCAATTCGAAAATCCCACTAGAATCATGAGGTTGCTAGTGGTTTTCATGATTGTGACATTTGCTCTCGAGGGTGCTGCACGGGGGTGCAAATGTCACAATCAAACCACTAGCCGCATAACCCAGCCTTTCACCGCAGCCCGATAAACGCAAACCTCATGCCAGATGCATGTTTCAATAGCCTGTCATCTCAAGATAACCCACACCGCCATGGCTGCCGGAAAGGCGGATCGGCCCCTCCCAATAAGGAAAGCGTGTGGACATCCAGCTTTGTGGATTCAGCGGCTCCGTGACCAGATTGATCCCTTTTTCAGGAAATTCAACCCGCCATTTCACTGGAATGCGGCGTCCGGCAACCTCCGCCTCCTCAAGCGGCGTCAACCGAAGAGCATCACGGGAAAGCGCACGCGTTTTGCCATCGGGCTCTATCCATGTTCCTGAAATGAAACCATCCCCTCCGTCTCGCAGCCGGAACGCCATAAGCTTGGCGCCATCGTTTAAATGCAGGGAAAACCAGTCCCACCCCGTCTGATCCGCCGAAAGCGGCTGAGAAGACCATTCCCGGTCCAGCCAGGCCTTGCCCGTGACGGCTACGGACCGGCCCGCAACACTAAGCGTGCCCTGCACCTCGAAAAACGGCTGAGAGTAATAGTAGCTGGCCTGCCCGGAGGCCGATTTGACCGAATAGCCATGATCTCCCTGCAACACGAGCGGCCCCTTGGCCAGAAGGCCGAGATCGTAGGAGAAATCCGCGCCTCCTGCTGTCAATCGCATATCGATGAGAGAGCCCTCGCCCGATGGTGTTTCAGCGAACCGCCAATTATCAATCCAGGCGGCAAAAGGCGTAGCGATGGCGCCTGCCTGACCAATGCCTCCCCGGGCAAATCGCTCGGCGACGAAATGGTGGGATGGCGTGGTCAAGGCTGCATGTCCCATCCAGATCTGCGGGCTTTGCCAACCCGCCGCCTCTCCCGGCTTCAGGGCGGAGCGAAACAAGGTCCATTGCACACCGTAGCTGTTACCCTGCTGATCCTGCAGGTTTGCGGTCACATACCACCATTCCACGCGAAAATCGGGATGCGGCCCATGATCGGCAGGAAAGGACAATGCATGGCCCGGCTTCGGCACGCTGAACCCTTCCGCTGTCGTTCCCAACCCGGCAAAGCCCTGAGCGGCGACGGCTACTGGCATCAACAGCCATGCCAGCATCAGCAGAAGCAAGGGCTTATCTCTCATTGGCGAACACTCTCAAAAGATCGGCCGGCTTGCGGCGGCTGAGCCAGCGAAGCGGAACAAGTACAGCAACCAGCGCCGCCAAAAGCGACAACGCGGCAAGCCGCAGCCAATCCATGGGAAAGAGATAGATCGGCAGCCGCCACCCAAATGCCTCGACATTGACAACAGCCAACAGGACCCAGGCCAGACCAAGCCCGACCGGAAGGGCAAGCAGCATGGTCAACGCCGCAAGACCAAGTGTACGCCAAAGCTCCAGCCACACCAGATTACGCCGCGTTAGCCCCAGCGCCCAGACGGGCGCAAGCTGAGTCAGACGCATGCCGGAAAGCGTCGCCAGACTGGCAAAAAGCGCAAGCCCAGCTACGCCGAGGGTCAACACGTTGAGTGCGGCCGTGACGGTGAACGTCTTCTCGAAAATCTCCAGCGAGCGCCGCTTGATCGAGGACTGATCGACAACATTGCCGGTTGGCAGGCCAAAGCGGGTGATGATCTCATCGCGCACGCCTTCAACCCGTTCCGGAGCAAGCCTAAGGCCATACCGCAATTTCGAGACCTCTTTGAACCGCTTTTCAAGTTCCGGCTGAGCAATCATGATCTCCTCGCGGGGATTGCCGTAATCGGAATAAATACCCAGAACCCGGGTTTGCCAGGGGCCGGGCAGGTCAAGACCATCGCCGGGTGAAAGCGCTTCACGCCTCGCCATCTGCTCGTTAATCAGCACGCCTTGCCCCTTTGCAAGGCGGTCCCACAGGGAGGGCTCTCCGCTAATGATCGGCCAGTGGTCACGATAGGTCGCATGATCCACCACGCCGTGAATGGCAACGGCCTTGCCGTTCACCGAGGCATCCGCCGTCCAGATGGGCAGAACGGCATCCACATGCTGCGGCAGCCAGGCTCTCAGCACGGCGGCCTCTTCCTCATTGCGCGCCGTGACATAAAGCTCCGCCACAAGGCGCTGGTCTAGCCATCCCACGAAGGTCAAACGGAAGCTGGAGACCATGGTCCCAACGCCGATATTGGCGGCCAGCGCCAGAAGCAGCGCCATCAACGCCAGCGACAATCCCGGCAATTGCTGGCGTGTATCGGCAAAGAACCATTGGCTGACTGGACCTGTAACCCAGCGCTCGCAGAGCGCCAGAAGCGGCCTGAGAATGACCGGCAAAAGCAGTGCAGACCCCAGAAGCAAACTGCCGAGGGTGGCAAACCCGACAATCAGGCCTTGGCCGAAGAGGAGCAGCAGGCCCGTCAGCCCAAACAGGGCAAGTGCCGAAAGCGCCTGCCAGCGCCAGCCTGCACGCGATGCCATTGCCCAGGCGCGCGGCTGGGCGGAGGCCAGCAACGGCATGCGCAAAACCTGCCACAGGCTCTGCCCGGCAGACAGAAACGTCCCACAAACGGCAATGCCGATCGCTGCGCCCCACCAGCCCGGGCGAAAACTAAGGCTACCCGGCACATCCGCGCCATAGAGACCGCGCAATGTCACGGATACATCCGGCAGCAGAACGGAAGCGATGACATAGCCGAGAACAACACCGATCAGCCCGGCAACCAGAGCCAGCAGCAAGAGTTCCGCCAGCAGGAACGCCACCAGCAGCCGGGCGGATAGCCCAAGGGAGCGGAGCGTGCGAAAGACACCTCGGCGCTGTTCAAAGGCCAGACGAATGGTAGCGTAGACAATAAACAAGCCAACGATGAACGATAGAAGACCGAAAGCCGTCAGGTTGAGATGAAAACTGTCAGTGAGGCGGGCAATGTCGCCCTGGCTATCGGGCTGTTTCAATCTCAATCCCGGGAAGATAGCATCAAGCTTTGCCTGATCCATCCGCGAACTTGGAGCAAGGATCATCCTGTCTATCCGCCCTTCCTTTCCAAGAAGGCGCTGGGCGAGGCCGATATCGGCGAAGGCCGTGGCATAGGGGGCGTTTTCCGCGATCCGCAAGGGCGGGGTTTTTTCTGCCTTCAACAGATCTGCCGTGCGCTGCGACACCAGGAACTGGCCGGGCGGCAGCAAAAAGGCAGCTATATCGTTTCCACCCGTCATCACGGCCGGTGCCGCCTCCACCGGCAGGCTCAGGGGATCGATGCCGATCAGCCGCAGCGTCAGCGTGCCGAAACGCAAATCTCCCTCCACAACCGGAGAGACCGGCACGCCTGCCCGGCGCAGGGCAACATAGCTTTGCTGATCGATCCCGGCCCCGTCCACGGAAACCAGTTCCGAAAGTTGCGATCCACCCAACAGCGCGGCTGCTCTCGCATAGGAAGCACGCGCCTCTGTATTGATGGCCTGAACGCCGGACCACAATGCGGTGGCAAGCGACAACCCCATCATCAGCATGGCGAGTTGCAGCGGTTTGGCCCGCCAATGGGACAGCAGCGCAGAAAAGACAACGCGTACCATCAGGCCAACCGTCCGCCACGCAAATGCACACGCCGATCCAGCCGCTCGGCGAGACGTGGGGAATGGGTGACCATCAGCAAGGCCGCTCCGCTTTCCCGCACCAGCGATAAAAGCACATCCATGACCGTTTCACCGGTGGCTTCATCCAGATTGCCCGTGGGTTCATCGGCCAGCACCAGCTTCGGTCTGGCGGCAATCGTCCGGCCAATGGCCACACGCTGCTGCTGGCCACCGGACAGCTGCTCGGGAAACCGATTGAGAACGGGCTCAAGCCCAAGCCGTGCCGCAAGGCTCCGTACCCAATAGGGATCATGCCGCCCGGCAAGACGCGCGTGAAAGGCAAGATTGGCCGCCACATCCAGCGACGGAATGAGATTGAACTGCTGAAAGATCAGCCCGACGGTATGGCGACGCAAGGCCGCCCGCCCCCGGTCATCCAGCGCCGACGCATCCTGATCACCAATGATGATCCTGCCGCCATCCGCCGAATCCAATCCCCCGGCGAGATGCAGCAGCGTGCTTTTGCCGCTTCCGGATTCTCCTGTCAAAGCCATGCTGCTGCCTGCCTCAAGCGCCAGGCTTACGCCCCGCAAAACGGGCAGCGGGCCTTCCGATGTGGAATAACTCTTGGTCACTTCTTCCAGACGCAGAACCATTTCATCCTCTCGCTCATGCGCTGAAGATAACGCTGCAAATGCGAAGGGCAATCGCCCGGCTGTCGCGATCACAAAACAAAGCCGCCGGGAACCTTCCCCCGACGTGACCTGTTGGGTCGACAGCACAGTGAGGTTCACAGGAGGACATCATGACCACAAGACCGCCGCCCGTGCCCAACGAAAGCAAAAGCCAGAAAGGACCCGGGGACCAGTCCCATCCCGCATCTGCCCGAGAGGCAAGCAGCAAGCAGGGTTACAACCCCGAAAAGCAGGGCCAACAGGGCAACAGCAAGATCAATACAACACATCAAGGCTATCAGCAGGACCGATAGGAGGAACGGCACATGTCAACCTCATCCAAACATCCAGCCACCATCCGCCAGGGTGGCCCGGGCTCTTCCGAACAAAATGCCAAAAGCCCGCTCGATCTCCGCAAGCCTTCCGCTATTCCGGATAACAAGGCCACAAGCAGGGTTTCCGGCGGAGGCGGCGAAAAAGATAGCCACCACACCCATGATGCAAGATCCAAATAAGGAACCGAGCCATGACCAAATCTGACATCAAGCCGGACAAAGCCGAATATACAAGCGCGGGCGGCCATCTCGGCGGCACCAAATTCGGCCAGGCCCCGGATGCCAAGACCGCATCCACCGTCGAGGATAAGGGACGCAAGAACCGACCCAACGATGGCAGCAATTAGAGCATAATCCGACCGGAGTGAAACGACGATCGGTAAGATTATGCTTCAGAAAAAATCATTAGATCGCAGATCTGATGCATTTCCAGGAAAAGCGGCAGTCGCGGTTCTCCATCCGCAAATGCGTAAAAGCTCTGAAAGTAGGACACCGGGCTTTGCCCGGTGTTTTCATATGAGAGGGAAAATATCCCTGCTCGCTTCCTGCTCAATCCGCGCGCCCTACTTGCCTTGCCAGTTCCCGAAAATCCGCGGTGTGCTCCGCCGAGAGAGCCTTGATCAGCAAGCGAATGGGAAACACCAGTGCCAGTTCGTGAGCATGGGAAATTCCGTCATCCTTGCCACTGTTCAAGGCAGCCATCTCTGCCTCCTGCAAAGCATCCTGCAATTCTTCGCGAGAGACGATACCTTTCCTCACCAGCAACCGGTTAACTGCGGCGATGGCAAGATAAAGACCTTCCAACTGCGCATTGGCGGTATTCATGGCTGATCTCCCTTAAGCGGTTTTAGAGTCAGACTGCGAAGCATGGACGACGTCCATGATCTGACAATCCTCAGCCAACCGCAGGCACCTTCAAAGGTTCCTTTCAAACACGGGGGAATGGTCTGCTCAGGAAAGCGGACCCTTGAAGGCCAAACCGCCACGGATGTTCAATCGCCCTGGAGATACCGATCCGCGGCCCTGCCACCACCGGCACATCGTCTTCCGCTGCGTCAAAGGCAAAAGGCGCCTCATTCAGCGGCAAGCCATTCAAGGCAATTGTAACGCCCATGGCCTGCGCCAGCTTGCCTGGCCCGGAGCAAAGCTGTCTTACCGCCTCCACCCCTCGCCGCGCCCTCATAATCTCCAGCCCTTGCATCGGCTCCACGGCCCGTATCAGCACGGCACTGCCCCGTCGACACACAATGTTGAGGCACCAGTGGATGCCATAGGAGCGATACACATAAACATGCCCTGCCGGACCGAACATCGCGGCATTTCGCGGGCTCGGACCTCGGAAACTATGGGACGCCGGATCGTCGGGTTCATAGGCTTCAGTTTCAACGATCCTGCCGCCACAACCGCCAACATAAAGCTTCGCGCCTATCAGCGCGCGGGCAACTGAAACGGCATCCTGCTCGAAATTGATCATCGGCAAGACCAATCGAGGCACATGGTGCAATCAACTTGCATCGTGAAAACGAACACCGATTTCGGTCAGTTTTCTCCACCGAACTTCGCAGTGATGGAGAGGTTGCCCCTCAAGTTGCAGCTCGAACCGGTCAGGCACCACACCCAGATTGTCCGCCGCAAGCTTTGCGCCACCTTCCGAAAGATTGCGAACAGTACAATCCATGGTGGAATTTCCATGATTATAAATGATCCGCCCAGCCTTCAGTGTCCTGGCCCGATGTTTTATCCGCTTTTCGTCCGTATTCATGTCCCGAGTGTTCCTACTGCGAAAACCCAGATTGGCGTTTCGGCACCCCTGTTACACGAGGTGCGCATATGAGACTTTTATTCATCACCGATCATACCGGCAAGCCAGGCGCGAATTCTCTCGCCGTGGAAAGAGCTTTCTGTCGAAGGCTATTGAGGCCTCTTCAAAAATAGAGCTTTTGAAAAGACTTTCCTAAAGTTCGTAAGAAGGCCTTAATAACAGGGGGTTATTTTGTGTTCCATCAAGGAGCGATGTCGATACATGTTGATGCGTCTGCAGAACACGGTGCTGGAAATGATCGCCAAGGGGCAGTCCTTGAGCGAAACGGTCGATTACCTGTGCCGGACAGTCGAGCAGATGATCCCGGATATCGTGTGTTCGGTCCTGCGTCTCGATGAGGAAGACCGGCTGCTGCATCTCGCTGGCCCCTCGATTCCTCCCCATTATTCCGGCGCCATCAACGGTTTGAAGATTGGCGATGGCGTAGGCTCTTGCGGCACCGCTGCGTTTCGCGCCGAACCTGTGCTCGTCCAGGATATTGAAACGCATCCCTATTGGGCACCCTTCAAATCGCTGGCGCTGCCGCTCGGCTATCTTGCTTGCTGGTCCACCCCCATATTGTCCCAGGATAAGGTGCTGGGCACTTTCGCCTTCTATTTTCGCTCCAAGCGAGGACCGAGTGAAATCGAACAGGCCATCGTGGATGCATGCGTCCACCTCTGCGCGATAGGCCTGGAACGCGAATTGCGCAATGAAGAACGCCGGAAGCTTGCCTATACCGATGTCCTGACGGGCCTTCCCAACCGTGCGCGGTTCAATGAAGTCATCGCGGAAAAGGCCGAGCACACCGACCCATGGGGCCTGCTGCTGATCGACCTCGACAACCTGAAAATGGTCAATGACACTTTCGGCCACAAGGCTGGCGACGATCTCATCCGCAGCGTCGCACATCGAATTCAAGCCATGAGTGACCAGGAAACAGTCTTCCGCCTTGGCGGGGATGAGTTTGCCCTGATTATCACCGGCAAGGACTGTATCGATCTCGGCTTTTACGCGGGCCATGTGCTGGACAGCTTCAAGACGCCCTGTTTCTGCGCGGGTCAGACCATCATCCCGGCAGGCACTATCGGCGGCGCCGTTGCTCGAAACGGCGATATTGCCGAAGACGTCCGACAGAACGCCGATTTCGCGCTCTACGAAGCGAAAGAACGCTGTCGGGGCCATTATCTTGAATATGGACCGAGTTCAGGCTCTGCCATCGCCCGCCGCTACCGCAGCATCCAGCAGGTTTCGGATGCGCTACGGGACGATCAGATCAACGCCTATTATCAGCCTCTGATCCGGTTGTCGGACCAGAAAGTCATTGGTTTCGAAGCGCTCTGTCGCATGCGTTTGCGCAATGGCGACATGGTGTCCGCAGGGCATTTCCAGGATGCCACCAGCGACGTGCAAGTGGCACGCGATCTAACGGCGCGCATGCTGGATGCCGTGACCCGCGATGCCAGAAACTGGATGGACAGAGGTCTGGATTTCGGCCGGTTGAGCATCAATGTCTCCGCTGCCGATTTCATCGATGGCAGGCTGCCAGATAGAATAACAACCATCCTGGATCGCGCCTCCATTCCATTCCATAAGGTTGGGGTGGAAATCACCGAAACAGTCTATCTCACCCAGCGCGACCAGAATGTGATCGATCAGGTTCGAAAACTGAGACAGGCGGGCATCAGCGTTGCGCTTGATGATTTTGGCACAGGCTATGCGTCGCTGACCCATCTTCTGACCGTGCCGGTCGATATCATCAAGATCGACAAATGCTTCACGGAACGGTTGCTGAGCGACCGCAACGCCTCCGTCATCGTGGAAAGCCTGCTGTCGATGTGCACGCGCCTTGGCTACGAGGTTACCGCCGAGGGCATCGAAACGGAAGAACAGCACGCCATTCTGCGGCGGCTCGGTTGCCAGATTGGGCAGGGCTATCTCTTCTCAAAGGCCATGGCCAGCCATGAAGTGGCAAACCTGCTGGTGGGAGAAGGAAGCTATGTCCCCGGCCCCGTGTCCTATCGCGGCACCAATGCCTGCTCGGCTGAACGCCTCGCTTAACCGCCGATCCTGTTTACCGAAGGGCTTGGGGGGCAAAAGCTGAAAGAAGGCCGACATACTCCTTTTCGACCGGCAAGGCGTAAGCGTTGCTTTTGGCTGTCGAAAGTCCAAGGCTGATGAGCGCTTCCGCCTGTTTAACCGCTGCCGCGACACCATCGATCACCGGCACGCCAAATTCCAGCCGCAGCTCTCGGGTCAGATCGGCCATGCCCGCACAGCCGAGGATGATCGCCTCGGCCTTGTCTTCCTGAAGCGCAAGCCGGATTTCCGAACGCAAGCGATCCCGCGCGTTCGAAGCCGGATCCTCCAGTGATAGAACCGGAATATCCGCCGCGCGAACCTTGCACCGGCCCGTTGCACCATAGCGATGCACCAGATGCTCCAGCGGCAGACGCGACCGCTTCATGGTCGTCACGATCGTGAACCTTTGCGCGATGAAGCAGGCCGTGGCCACGGCAGCCTCGCAAATACCGATGACGGGTATGGTTGCCAGCGCCCGGGCCGCATCCAGTCCCGTATCGTCGAAGCACGCGATGATCGCCGCCTCAGCCCCCTCCTTCTGCCCCACGGCCAGTTCCTGCAGCAGACCCGGCACGGCCAGCGCCTCATCATAATAGCCCTCGATGGACACAGGCCCCATGCGGGATGTCCTCGCCAGCACCTCGGTTCCCGTCGCCGCAACCTCCCTTGCTGCTTTCGCAGCCGTCATGGTCATGCTTTCGGTGGTGTTGGGATTGATCAGAAGAATGCGCATGAACAGATCAAGCCCCGCGCCGCTGGCCATTGATGCGGCGAATGATGAACAGCGTTGCCAGGATCACCAGGAAAGAGAACAGCGTCGTCACAGTGCCCAGCGCATAGAGCACCGGGGTCGTCACATTCGTGGTCATCCCGTAGATCTCAAGAGGCAGCGTGTTGAAGGTGCCTGCGGTCATCAGCGTGCGGGCAAACTCGTCATAGGAGAGCGAAAAGCCGAACAGGCCGACACCGATCAGGGACGGCGCGATCATCGGCAACAGCACATAGCGAAAGGTCTGCCAAGCGCTGGCGCCGAGATCGCGCGCGGCCTCCTCGTAAGCCGGAGAAAAGCGATTGAAGACGGCAAACATGATGAGAACGCCGAAAGGCAGCGTCCAGGTCAGATGCGCACCAAAGGCCGAACTATACCATGAAGGTTCCAGCCCAAGCTGCTGGAAAAGAACGCCAATACCAAGCGAGACGATGATGGACGGCACCACAAGGCTGGCGACGGACAGATAGAAGAGTGCCGTGGCGCCAGCGAATTTCCGACGAAAGGCAAGCCCCGCCAGCAGCGAAACCACCACTGTCACCACCATGACCATAATGCCGAGCGAAAACGAGCGGCGGAAAGAACCGCCAAAATCGCCCACGGCCTGCGTTTCGAACAGATTGGCAAACCAGTGCAGCGATACCCCGTTCAGAGGGAAGGTCAGGCCACCATTTTCCCCCTGGAAAGAGAGAATGAAGATCGCTGACAAAGGCCCATAGAGAAACAGCACGAACAGGCCGAAGAATGCCGCCAGAACATAGAATTCGCGGGAACGCTTTTCCGACCCCATCTCAAAGCTCCTTGCGAATATCGACAATGCGCATGATGCCCGCGACCATCAGCAAGACCAGCACCAGCAGAACCACCGCATTGGCCGCCGCCGCCGGATATTGCAGCAGTGACATCTGGTTCTTCATCATCAACGCAACGGAGGCGCTCTGACCGCCGGACATCACCTGCACCGTCGAGAAATCCGCCATGACCAGCGTCACGACAAAAATGGTGCCAATCGCCATGCCGGGCTTGGCCAGCGGCAGAATGACATTGGTGAGGATCTGCCAGCCGGAGGCGCCCGCATCACGCGCTGCCTCAACGAGAGACCGATCGATACGCATCAGCGTGTTGAAGATCGGCGTGACCATGAACAGCGTGTAGAGATGCACCATGGCGAGAATGACGGCAAAATCGGAATAAAGCAGCCATTCCACAGGCTCGGAAAGGATGCCGGAGCCAACCAGCGCCTGATTGACGATGCCATTGCGGCCCAGAACCGGGATCCACGAGATCATGCGAATGATATTCGAGGTCAGAAACGGCACGGTGCAGACCAGAAACAACAGCCCCTGCATGGCAGCAGAGCGAATGTGAAAGGCCAGGAAATAGGCAATCCAGAAACCGATCACCAGGGTCAGCGCCCAGACGATGGCGGCATATTTCAGCGTATTCAGATAGGTTTTCCAGGTCACCCAGGAGCCCAGCGTTTCGGTATAGTTGAAGGTCACGAAACCGGGATACATCTGGGCAAAGTCATAATCCCAGAAGCTGACGACGGCGATCATCAGGATCGGCAAGGCGAGGAAGCCCCCGAGAATGAGCGTCAGCGGCAGCGCCTCGAGATAGGCCGGCAGCCAGGACGGCAACTTTAGATGCCGTGCTTGGCGGGGCTCGCCAGCGCCGATAAAGCGCACCGTTGCCATCATTCAGTCTCCTCGTCCTCGTTCGGGAATTGCAAGGCCCTCCCCCTTGGCCGGGGGAGAGCCTCATCGACATCAGGCCGCGATGAACTCGTTCCAGCGACGGACCATGTAGCGGTCTTCGTCCATGACGGAGTTCCAGCAGGCAACCTTGCCCATGCGGTCTTCGAAGGCACCGCCGTCACGCACGGCACCGGCCTTTTCCATCACCTTGCCTTCTGGCGAGAGGATATCGCCCTGGGCAGCCTTGCCCTCGATCCAGTAGCCCCACTCATCTGCCGTCATGAAGTTCTTGGCGGTATCCATGCAGGCCGAGTAATAGCCCTGACGGTTGAGGTAAGCGCCCACCCAGCCCGAGGTGTACCAGTTGATGTATTCATAGGCGGCATCGAGCTGCGCACCCTTGAGATGCGATGCAAGGCCGAGACCGCCGCCCCAGGCGCGATAGCCTTCCTTCAGCGGCTGGTATTTGCAGGCGATGCCCTTGGAGCGAACGGCAGCAACAGCCGGAGACCACATGGACTGGATGACCACTTCGCCCGAGGCCATCAGGTTGACGGATTCATCAAAGCTCTTCCAGAACGCGCGGAACTGGCCGCCCTGCTTGGCCTTGATCAGGAATTCGATGGTCTTGTCGATCTCGGCCTTCGTCATATTGCCCTTGTCGGCATATTTGATCTGGCCCATGGCCTCCATGATCATGGCCGCATCCATGATGCCGATGGAGGGAATGTTGAGGATCGACGTCTTGCCCTTGAAGGCCGGATCCATGATATCGGCCCAGGTGGTGATCTCGCGGCCCACCAGGTCGGGACGAATGCCAAGCGTATCGGCATTGTAGATCGTCGGCATCATGGTGAACCATTCGGTCTCACCCTTGGCGAAGGTCTTGGCGCCAGCCTTCTCGACATAGCCCACCGTATGCGGTGCGGTGCCCTGTGCGATGACACTGTCCGGCTTCAGCTTGCCGTTTTTGAACAGCGGCACGACCTTGTCGTAATATTTCAGCTTCTTCACATCCATCGGCTGGATCACGCCGGTGGGGTAAACCTTTTTCAGGATCCAGTATTCGATATCGGCGATATCATAGGAATTCGGCTGCGTGACCGCGCGCTGGGCAGCGGCGTCGGAATCGGTTGCCGTCATTTCCAGCGTAATGCCGAGGTCCTTCTTGCACTGTTCGGCAATAGCATTGATGTTGGAAACACCGGTGCCGAACTGACGCAGGGTGATCTTGGACTGCGCCCAGATCGTCGGGAAGCCGGTGAGAGCGCCCGAACCCGCTGCAAGACCGGCGGCAGCTGCGCCCGTCTTCAACAGCGAGCGCCGCGTCACACCCGTCTTCTGCTGTTTGGTATCCGTCATTATCGTTCTCCTCTGGTTATGATTATCCGGCGGCAGGGCCGCCGAGCAGAATGGCATCGGCCAGGTCCCAGTTCAGGACCACAGCCTCGCCAACCTTGACCGGGTTGGCGAAATAGGCGCTTTCGCTAAGAATGGCGGTGAAGTCTTCGACCCCCGCCCCGCTCAGCATCAGCTTCACGGTCGAGCCGCGATATTCGACATTGGTGACCGAGCCGGTGAAACCGAGACCGGGCACGCCGCCTTCTCCGATCCGCACCCGGTCCGTACGTACCGCGATATCCACGGGCGCTCCGATTTCAGCCTGGCCGGAGGCCGTGAAATCACCGCCACCGGCGACGGAAATCGTGACCGAGCCTTCGCCAACTGCGGTCACGCGACCGGAAATGACATTATGATCGCCCATGAAGCGAGCGACGAACGCCGTCGCGGGACGCTGGAAAACTGTCCGCGGCGGGGCGGCCTGTTCGATCCGGCCATCATTCATGATGACGATCAGATCGGCCAGTGCCATCGCCTCTTCCTGGCTGTGAGTCACATGCACGAAGGTAATGCCCAGCGAGGTCTGGAGCTTCTTCAACTCCGCCCGCATGCGGATTTTCAGGAAGGGGTCGAGAGCAGAAAGCGGCTCATCAAGGAGCAGCACTTCCGGATCGGTGATCAGCGCGCGCGCAAGAGCCACACGCTGTTGCTGGCCGCCGGAAAGCTGCGCCGGACGGCGGTTGGCATAGGGCTCAAGCTGCATCAGCCGCAGCATCTCCAACGCCTTGGCATGGCGCGCCTGCTTGTCCACGCCCTTCATCTTCAGGCTGAAAGCAACATTGTCGATCAGGTCAAGATGGGGAAACAGCGCGTAGGACTGAAACATCATCGCCGTGCCGCGCCGGGCGGGCGGCAGATCGGTGATATTGGTGTTGCCGAGCAGAATGTCCCCGGCGGAGATGGTTTCATGACCGGCAATCATGCGCAGCGTTGAGGTCTTGCCGCAGCCGGAAGGGCCAAGCAGGCAGCAATAGGTGCCAGCCGGAATCTTCAGGCTGATCTCATGCACCGCCGTGGTATTTCCGTAGATTTTGGAAACTCCGGCAATATCGATCGCGGCAGCTTTGCTCATTCAGCAGTCCCTTTCATGCACCCACCCCAATGAATGCATCTGGCGTGCCAAACTCGAGAAGACCGCTTAAACTGTTGTTAATCATCGATCTTTTGAAAGTCGCGCCAATGCAAGTCGGCAAACGCATCGCAAATGCGCAATTTTCCAGCGATTGTTTCCAGTCAATGACTAAATCGTATGCAATCCCTAACCCGACCTATCAAAACACCTCCCTTTCCACTGTGCCGCATTCCATGTACAAGGGACGGCATAAGCACGAGGCGGTGATCATGAGCCTTCAGGACAAATGGATTTTTCAGGATAATCTGAGCGAAGATCGCGCCTTTTCTGTTCGCGAATCGTTGAGAAATGCAATCATAGATCGAAGACTTGCGCCGGGAACCAAGCTTTCCGAGGCTGAAGTCGGCGAACTGTTTGACGTCAGCCGCACGGTTGTCCGCAGTGCACTCCAGATGTTGGCCTTCGAAGGCCTGATAAAGACGGAACGAAACAGGGGTGCTTTTGTATCCAATCCAACGCCGGAAGAGGCTCGCCAGGTCTTCGCGGCACGGCGAATGATCGAGCCCGGAATTGTCCTTTCCGCTGTCGAGCGATTGACGGAACCGGATCTTACCCTGTTTCAGCAACACCTGGAGGATGAAGAACGCCACCTCAATGCGCGCGGCCCGGCGGCGAGGCGTGCGGAAATCAAGGCATCTGGGGACTTTCACCTGTTGCTGGCAAAAGTGGCAGGCAATGCCATCCTGCAAAAATTCATGGACGAGTTGGTCGCACGTTCATCGCTGGTCATTGCCCTTTACGGCGGCTCCGGCATTTCCAGCTGCGGCCACAACGAACATCATGGCATTCTGGATGCCTTGCGCAACCGCGATGCAGCAACGGCCAGCGCGCTGATGCTGCATCATATCGACCATATAGAAGCAGACCTGGACCTTCGTCTGCGCGAAGGTCTGGCCTTGAAGGATGCACTGGGTCTTTAGAGCATTTCAGTGTTTCACGGAAACACTGAAATGCTCTAACTCTTTGTTTTTACGCATTTCCGGGCGGAAGACCGGTTCCCACTTTTCCTGGAAATGCTCTAAGTCGCGTTTCAGCCTTCGGCGATCACCGGGTTGAGCAGACGCCCGACACCTGGAATATCCACCTCAAATACATCGCCAGCCTTGAGATAGAGCGGCGGGTCGCGCCGCTCGCCCACGCCGCCCGGCGTGCCGGTGAGAATGACATCGCCCGCGGATAAGCTGGTGAAGGCCGACAGATAGGCGATCAATTGCGGGATCGTGAAAATCAGATCGGAAAGACCTGCCTGCTGCACGACGGTGCCATTCAGCCGTCCGGTGATGGAAAGAGCCGTATAATCCTCGATCTCATCCGCCGTGACCAAAGCCGGGCCGAAGGCGCCGGTGGCCGGAAAATTCTTGCCCGGGGCAAATTGCGAAGTGTGGCGCTGCCAGTCGCGAACCGAACCGTCATTATAGCAGGCATAGCCCGCCACATGCCACATCGCATCCTCTTCGCTGATATTGCGGCCACCCCGCCCAATGATCACCGCCAGTTCGGCCTCGAAATCGAGGCATTCGGAGCGGGCGGGCTTCACAAGCGGCGCACCGTGGCCGATCTGACTATCGGCAAAGCGGATGAACACCGTAGGATACTGCACTTCCGGCCGCTTGGTTTCCTCACGGTGCGCAACATAGTTCACGCCAATGCAGAGAATTTTCTGGGGATCGGGAATGACTGGCAGAAGCGTGACATCGGAAAGCGCCAGTTCCGGCTTTCGATCTATTGCATATTCTGCGGCAATTTCCAGAAGGTCTTCCACCAGCGCCTGCTTCAGCGTCAGGCAATCGGCAGCCAGCCGGCCAGTCAGATCCACGATGCCGCCATCGATCCAGGCACCGAAACCCGCCTTGCCCAAACGGGTAAAACTTACAAACTTCATGAAATCGCTCCATCCTTGCACGGGCGCCTGCGTCATCGAAAATCACGTCCGCACCAATACAACCGTGGTAGCAAGCCAAGGGCGTAAAACCAAGCGATGTCTATTGCCTTGCCGCAACGCGCTGCTGGAAGAGAGCGTGATAGCGCGATAAATCCAGCCCCGCCGGGCCGATCACTTTTTCCTGAATGGCAGGGGCAGCAATACCCGTCAGCAAAGCGGCGCCTTCGGCCGTGCCCGTTGGCGTACCGCCTTCCGCGACGATCACCTTACGACCGGTCAGCGCTGCAAGCGCCCTGAGATAGAGGTGATTTTTCGCAAACGGCCCCTCCACCACCACCGGACCCGCATCAGCGATGAGAGCCAGGGATGCATTCGTCATCATGGCACTGTAGAGTGAGACTGCCGCAACCTGTTCCGCGGCGTTGACCGGTTTGCCAACCCATTCCAGCCTCTGCCCCGGCAGTGGCCCGCATCCCTCCCCGGCGTTCGGCAGGATCATCACTCCCCGCTCAAGCACCGCGAAGACGGCAGCTTCGATCTCACCATCGGAAGGCGGCGTCACCCCCGCCGTCAGCAGTTCGAATTCCCGTCCGCCCATATAGCGGGCAGAGGGCACGGCACGTCCATAGGCATCGACATTGCAAAGCGTATCCCGCCCGGGATCAAGCCCTTCGGCCCGACCGCCCACTGCAAAGCTGATGATCCACGTCCCGGTGGAAAGAACCGAAAAGGGCGGCTTGCGCCTCAAAAGATGCGGCAGCAACGAGGCATTGCTGTCATGAATACCGCAATAGACAGGGACCGGTGCCGGCAGTTGCAACACCTGCCGCACATCGTCCTTCACGGGGCCAAGCACGTCAAAGGCCGATCGCATCGGCGCCATCTTCTCCCGCATCTCCAGCGCATCGACGAGCGGCGAAAACGCGCCCTCTTCAGGACACCAGAGATCGGTATGGCACCCAAGCGAGGTCACTTCATTGGCGAGAACACCCGTCAGACGAAAAGCCCAATATTGCGGATAGGTCAGAACAGTGCGAACCTTTGCAAAGGCCTCGGGAAAGCACGTCCTTTGAAAATGCAGTTGCGCGCCGACATTCAATCCCCCCGGCAGGCGGGGTGAAAAACTCTCTGCAAAGCCCGGCCTTATGGTCTCGTAAGCCGCAACCACCTCCGGCGGATAGAGATATTCGTAGTCGATGATTGGCAGCGCCAGTTCACCATCCCCATCCAGCACCACGCAACTGGCGCCATGGGTGGTGATGGAAATCGCCTCATACCCCGGCTGAACTGCAAAGTCCCGCAGGCTTTCCAGAATGAAAGCCCAGAGCCCCTTCGCATCGAAATGCCCATAGGGCGGCCCGGACAAGACCCGATTGGGTGTGCGCCGGGCCGCGATTTCCTGCCCGTCCTCACTGGAAAGCACGACGACCTTGGCATTGGTCTTGCCAATATCGATGACCGCAATCTGACGATACTGGCTCATGACATGTAGAAGACCGGCTCGAGGTCGATGGCAATCGGCGAATTGTCAGGATGGGTCGCCATGATATCCGCCATGTGGTTCCACCAGCGTTTCATCAGCGGGTGATGCGGCAGTTCCGCCATGCGGTGATCCTTACGCCGCGTCAGCAGGCCGAACAGCGTATTGGTTTCCCGGTCGAGATGGATCGAATAATCGCTGACACCCGCCTCTTGCAAAAGATGCACCAGTTCCGGCCAGATCTCATCATGCCGCTTGCGATATTCGGCCTCCATGCCGGGATTGAGCTGCATTTTGAAAGCGTATTTTTCGGTTTCCGTCATGGCTCAACTCCGAAGATTGCGCAGCCGCCGCACCAGAATGGGCAGAGCGATGGTGATGATCAAAAGCAGGCCGATAAAGATCGACATCACGATACCAGGCACGTTCATCAACCCAAGGCCGAAGGTCACGAGCCCCATGACGAAGGCGGCAATCACCACGCCGCCGATGGTCCCTGCCCCGCCGGTGATTGCGACGCCGCCCAGCACGACCATCGTCACCACCTCCAACTCCCAGCCCTGCGCAATCGATGGACGGGTAGAACCGAGCCGCGAGGTGAGGCAGACGCTGGCTATGCCGCTCATCAACCCGGTCAGCAGGAAAAGAATGAACTTCACCCGCTCCACCGGAATTCCGGAAAAGCGTGCAGCGAAAGCGTTATTGCCGATGACGAACACCTGCCTGCCAAAATTCGTGGCATGCAGGAGCAGCGCAAACACCACAGCCATCAGCACGAACAGCAAAAGCTCGAAGGAAAACACCCAGGCCACATAACCCTGACCGAAATACCCGAAACTCTCGGGATATTTGCCATAGGCCTGATCCCCCAGCACAATATAGGAAATGCCGCGAAACAGACTCATCGTGCCGATGGTCACGACAATAGAGGGCAGTTTCAGCCCTGCCACCATGATGCCATTGATCGCACCGCAGATCAGGCCGACGCCGATTCCAATCCCCACCAGCCCCGGCGTATCGACACCCATCTGCGCTGCGGCCCCCATGGCGGTGGACGCAAGGGCAATAATGGCTGCGACGGAGAGATCGATTTCGCCCGCAATCACCAGCAGGGTCATGGCAAAGGCAATCATTGCCTTTTCCGTGAAGTTGAAGGTTGCGTCGGAGAGGTTCCAGGCATCGAGGAAGTAGGGGGATGCCAGTGTATTGGCGATGAAGATCAGCACCGCCACGCCCAACAGCAGCAATTCCCAACTGCCGAGCAAGCGTCGCCATGGCGTTGCCAGACGATCCGGAATGCGCCGACGGCCAGCGCCGTCTTTTAAAGAAAGCTCGCTCATGCCGTCACCTCCTTGCTCGTCGCGGCTGAACGGTCACGCAGGATGATCCGCCCCTTGCGCCGTTCGGCCCGCGCATTGAAAACCACCGCCAGCACGATCACGAAACCGGAAATGGCCATCTGCGCAAACGGCGAGATGCCGATGACCGGCAAGGCATTCTTGATAACTCCCAGAAACAGCGCCCCAAGCACCGTTCCCGCCACGCTGCCAATGCCGCCAGCAATGGAAATGCCGCCGATTACGCAAGCCGCAACCGTATCCAGTTCAAACCCATTGGCGACATCCACATAGGCCACGGCATAACGGGAAACCCAGAGATAGCCGCAGAGACCGGCCAGCGTGCCGGAAACCACGAAGGCGAGAAACTGGGTGCGGCCGATATTGATCCCGGCATAGACCGCCGCCGTTGGATTGCCGCCCGCCGCATAAGCGGCACGGCCGAAGGGTGTGCGACGCATCACCAGCCAGGCCAGCGCCACCACCAGGATTGCCAGCCAGGACAAGACAGGTAGCCCCAACAGCACCTGACGCGGCATATTGAGGAAATCAGCGGTCATCTGATGCGCATTGACCCAAGCACCGCCGGACAACACGAAGGCCATGCCGCGATAGATGGTCAATGTCCCCAGCGTCACCACGATGGATGGCATGCCCAGCCACCAGATAAGATAGCCATTCAAGGCCCCGAGGGCGGCCCCGATAACGATCGCCGCCAGAACCAGCAGAATCAGCGGCAGGCCTGGATAGGTGGCATCCAGCATGGCAACGGCCATGCCGGTCAGTGCCAGATTGGCCGCGACCGAGAGATCGATCGACTTGGTGAGGATGACCACCATCTGGCCCAGCGCCAGAATGATCAGAATGGAGGTATCATTGAAGATATTGCCAAGATTGCCTGGGCTGGCGAAACCATCGGCCCGGCTGGCGAAGATCAGAACCAGCGCGGCAATAATCACGGCCAGCGCTGCTTCGCGATGTCGCAAAAGGGTTTTCATGTTGGAACCTCACATATTGCCGGTGGCAGCGCGCACCAGCATTTCCGGCGTCAGCCCTTCCCGGTCGTAAAGGCCTGCCATCAGGCCCTCGCGCATCACCATTACCCGGTCTGACATGCCGAGAATTTCCGGCAGTTCGGACGAGATCATCAGGATCGAAAGCCCCTCTGCCGCCAGTTCGGAAATAAAGCCGTGAACGGCAGCCTTGGAGCCGATATCGATGCCCTTGGTGGGTTCATCGAGAATGATGACCTTCGGCTTCGTCGCCAGCCATTTGCCGATCACTACTTTCTGCTGATTGCCGCCGGAGAGCGTGCCGACCGGCACGGAGAGGGCAGCAGCCCTCAAATCCAGCCGTTCCGCATAATGCCGCGCCAGCCTGAATTCCTCCGCAACCCGCAGGAAACCCTTGCGCGACGTCTGTCCGAGCGATGGAAGCGACATGTTCTGATAGATCGGCATTTGCAGCGCGAGCCCATGGCGGCCCCGCTCTTCCGGAACATAAACGATACCGGCGGCAATCGCGTCAGCGGAGGAGGCAATCGAAAGCGCCCTGCCCTCCAGCGACAATGTTCCGGAAGACGGACGCGTAATACCGAACAGCGCCTGGCACAGTTCGGAGCGCCCGGCGCCGATCAGACCGTAAATGCCGAGAATTTCGCCCCTCTTCAGGTCAAAGGAAATATCGCGAAACTCGGTGGGGTGGCTATATCCCTGAACCGACAGCACCGGCCCACCAATCTGCGCCTTCGCCTTGGGAAAAACGTCATGCACGTCGCGCCCCACCATCAGCCGCACGATCTCCTCCTGCGGCGTGGTTTGCAGCTTTCCGGCCCCCACCATGCGGCCATCCCGGAAGACGGCGTAATTTTCGGCAATCTCGTAAAGCTCATCGAATTTATGGCTGATGAAAAGGATCGCCTTGCCCTGCGCCTTCAGGCCGTTGACGATGCGAAACAGATCGTCAATTTCCTTGCGTGACAGGGCCGCCGTCGGCTCATCCATGATGACGATGCGCGCTTCCACCGAAAGCGCGCGCGCAATCGCCACCAGATGCCGCTGGGCGATGGAGAGATCCTTCAAGCGGATCGACGGATCGATGTGGCTTTCCAACTGTTCCAGCAGCGCCCGGGCGCGCGCGTGAATGCGCTGCCAGTCGATCAGCCCGAGACGCGTGCGCGGGGCATGGCCGAGAAAGATGTTTTCCGCCACGGTCAATTCATCGAACAGCACCGTTTCCTGGTGGATGGCCGTAACGCCGGCATCGATGGCATCCTGAGCGCTGGCAAACTGTACCGCTTGACCGTCAATGCGGATTTCTCCTTCATTCGGTCGGTAAATGCCGGTCAGGATTTTGACGAGCGTCGATTTTCCTGCGCCGTTTTCACCGATCAACGCCGTCACTTCGCCCGGATAAAGCGCAATATCCACCCCATCCAGCGCTTTCACGCCGGGAAAGATCTGCGAAATGCCGCGCATTTCCAGCACCGGTCCTGCATGGGCCGGAGCGGAAGCCGCGTTTGTCTGGAGTTGGGCGCTCATCATCATGTCCTGGATTTCAAATGCACGGATCCGGGGCCTGCATCCGCAGGCCTCGAATTTTCGACAAATCCGTTTGGTCTGGAGCATTTCCGGACGAAATGCTCCAGAAAGACCGATCAGAAGATCTTTGAAAACTGATCGATGTTCTTGGCGTCGTAGACGAAGGGATCGGCCATAGCGGCCTCACCATTGGCGCCGATCTTGATGGAGCCCATGCGACCTGCGGGAATTTCCGTTCCCGGCTTGCCGGTCGCATCCCCCTTGACGAGGTGATAGGCGATCTGGGTGGCCGAATAGCCAAGATCGATGGGGTTCCAGATTGCAAATTCCTTCGTGGCGCCGGACTTGATGGCGCCTGCCATTTCAGAGGGCAGGCCAAGCCCGGTCACGTAGACCTGGCCGATCTTGCCGGCATCCTTCACGGCCTGTGACGCCGCCAGCACGCCAACCGTGGTCGGCGCCACAATCACCTTCACGTTCGGCTTCGAGGTCAACAGACCATTGGCCTCGCGATAGCTCTTGTCAGCCAGATCGTCGCCGTAAACCGTGGTAACGAGGTTCAGGCCCGGGAAATCCTTGAGCTGCTTCTTCATCTCCTCGATCCAGATATTCTGGTTGGTCGAGGTGGTGGTGGCCGAGAGAATAGCGAAATCACCCTTGCCATCCGGCAGGTGATCGGCGGCGAGTTTGAGGCACATCTTGCCGATCAACTCGTTGGACGAAGGATTGAGATGCAGGATACGGCCTGCCGGTGCAACGCCGGAATCCCAGGAGATGACCTTGATACCGCGCTGGGCGGCTTTCTTGAGCGCCGGCACCACGGCATCCGGATCGTTGGCGGAAATGGCGATGGCGTCCACACCCTGCGCGATCAGCGAGTTGATGACCTCGATCTGGCCCTCCGCCGTCGTCGTAGTCGGGCCGGTATAAATGATCTTCACGCCGCCGATGTCCTTGGCGGCCTCTTCCGCGCCCTTGTTGGCAGCCTCGAAAAAGCCGTTGCCGAGCGATTTCACCACCAGCGCGATCTTGACATCAGCCGCATTCGCCATGCCCGTGGTGGCCACGAAGGCAATGCTGGCTGCTCCGAATAAACGTCTTGTCAGTTTCATGTTCATCCTCCCTTTTGATTGACCTTGCTCCCCAGCGGCCAAAGCTTGAGCATCCCCGTGCGAGCGCTTTTGTCAGCGCTTGTGCAAGGGCCCCAACCCGTTCATGCGACCGAAGAAGAGCCCTCCTTTTGCGACGACGCCATGGGCTTTACCGTCAGCAATTTCACCCCGGCCGCCTCCACCATGGCGGCGGCCTCCTCCGGCACACCATCATCGGTAATGATGGTGGAGACATTTTCCAGCGGGCACAGGATCATGCTGGACCGCCGGGAAAACTTTGTAGAATCGACCATGACGATCAGTTCCTCGGCCTGACGCATCAACCGCTGCTCGCTCTGAATGACCAGCGCGTCCGGCTCCATCACGCCAAGTGCGCTGATGCCCTGCGCGCCGATAAACATGCGTCTGCCATAAAAATTCCGGATCGCATCGTTCTCGAACGGCGAGAGAATCAGGCTCTGGTCCCGATAGATCGCGCCGCCCGGCACATTCACCGTGCACTTCGAATTCTTGATAAGATGTTCGGCAATGGCGAAGGAATTGGTCATCACCTGCAGCCGCCGCGCGGCCATGAAATGCACCATCTGAAAGGTCGTGGTGCCGCCATTGAGGATGACCGAATCACCCTCCTCACATAATTCCACCGCAGCGCGCGCAATTGCGCGCTTTTTATCGATATTGATCGATTCGGAAACGCGAAAGGGCCGCGCCGCCAGATTGCCAAGCTGTGGCGGATGAATCGCTTCCGCACCGCCCCGCACCCGGCGAAGCTTGCCCTGCACATGCAAAGCCGCGATATCGCGCCGGATCGTCGCCTCGGAAGCTTCCGTCAACTCGGCAATATCCTGCACCGTGATCACAGGCTTCTCCTGGATCGCGCTCAAGATAATCCGATGGCGTTCGCGTTCGTGCATGGGGTCCTCCTGACGGAAATTAATTCAGAAAGCTTTTACGTAGTCAATCACAATCGATCAAAAAAGATTATATTGCAGCGCAATAAGAATGTTTATGATCGTTTTTGATTGACACGACACGTTTGCCTGCGCAATACCACTGCAGGAAGGAACGCCGTGTCCTGTGGGTGCGGCCACAACACCATATCGGGAGGATTGCCAATGACGGGCCAGCCCCGCCTACTCGAAAACCGCTGGGACGACGCTTATGCCGCAACGCTCGATGAGCCCGGCAAGCTGCTTTACCGTTCCAATCTGCTGGGCGCAGACAAGCGCATCACCAATTACGGCGGCGGCAACACCTCTGCCAAGGTGATGGAGAAGGACCCGCTGACGGGGGAGACCGTCAAGGTTCTCTGGGTCAAGGGTTCCGGCGGCGATGTCGGCACCATCAAGCTCGACGGCTTTGCAACCCTCTATCAGGACAAGCTGGAAGCTCTGAAGGGGCTTTACCAAGGCGTTCACGATGAAGACCGCATGGTGGGCTTCCTGCCCCATTGCACCTTCAACCTCAATCCGCGCGCGGCCTCCATCGACACGCCGCTGCATGGCTTCGTGCCCTTTACGCATGTCGATCACATGCATCCCGATGCGATCATCGCCATCGCAGCATCGAAGAATTCGCGCGATCTGACGCAGCGGATTTTCGGAGACGACATCGGCTGGTTGCCCTGGCGCCGCCCCGGTTTCCAGCTCGGTCTCGATCTGGAAGCCTTCGTCCGCGCCAATCCGCAGGCCAAGGGTGTGGTACTGGAAAGTCACGGCCTCTTTACCTGGGCCAATGATGCCAGGGCCTGCTATGAACTCACGCTCGACATCATCAACAAGGCCATCCTCTGGTTTGCCGGAGAAACGGAAGGCAAGACCATCTTCGGTGGCGCCGTAACCCAAAGCCTGCCTCAGGCAGAACGCCGCGCAATCGCCGCCAGGCTGATGCCGGAAATCCGTGGCCGGATCGGCAACGCGGAGCGCAAGCTTGGTCATTTCGATGATCAGGATGCGGTGCTGGAATTCGTCAACTCCAAGGACCTCAAGCCGCTCGGGGCGCTTGGCACCTCCTGCCCCGATCACTTCCTGCGCACCAAAATTCGGCCGCTGATCGTGGAATTCGATCCGGCAAAGCCGGATGTAGAGGCGGTGATTGCCGGCCTGGACAAAGCACTCGAGGATTACCGCGCCGATTACAGCCGCTATTACAACACCTGCCGCCACGACAACTCGCCGAAAATGCGTGATCCCAACCCGGTGATCTTCCTGATCCCCGGCATTGGCATGCTGTCCTTTGCCAAGGACAAGGCAACGGCGCGTATTGCCGGTGAGTTTTACGTCAACGCCATCAATGTGATGCGCGGCGCGTCCACGGTGTCCGAATATCAGGGCCTGCCCGAGCAGGAAGCCTTTGACATCGAATACTGGCTACTGGAAGAAGCGAAGTTGCAGCGCATGCCAAAGCCGAAAAGCCTGGCTGGACGCGTTGCCTTCATTACCGGCGGTGCCGGGGGCATAGGCCGGGCTACGGCAGAGCGTCTTGCCTCTGAAGGGGCATGCGTGGTTCTGGCAGATATCGATCAAAATGCGCTGGCTGCAACCGAGCAGGACTTTGCAAAACGTTTCAGCAGCGATGCCGTGCGCAGCGTCGTTCTGGATGTGACGAAGGAAGACGCCGTCCTGTCCGCTTTTGCCGAGGCTGCCATCGAATTCGGGGGGGTGGACATCCTCGTTTCCAATGCCGGAATTGCGTCCTCCGCCCCGGTGGAAGAAACGACGCTTGCCATGTGGGACAAGAATATCAACATTCTGGCCACCGGTTATTTCCTGGTATCGCGCGAGGCCTTCCGGCTGTTCCGCCGTCAGAACATCGGCGGCAACATCGTCTTTGTCGCCTCCAAGAATGGTCTTGCCTCGTCTCCCAATGCGTCCGCCTATTGCACGGCCAAGGCGGCGGAAATTCATCTGGCGCGTTGCCTTGCTCTGGAGGGTGCGGAAGCGGGCATCCGCGTCAACACCGTCAATCCCGATGCCGTGCTGCGCGGCTCGAAAATCTGGAATGGGGAGTGGCGTGAACAGCGCGCAGCCTCCTCGAAGATCGAGGTGGACGAGTTGGAGGAACATTACCGCAAGCGCTCGATGCTGAAGCTGAATGTGCTGCCGGAGGATATTGCCGAAGCCATCTACTTCCTCGCGTCGGACGCCTCGGCCAAATCCACCGGCAACATCATCAATGTCGATGCCGGGAACGCCCAGAGCTTTACGCGATAAATCAGCCCTCCCCTCTCCCGGAACCAACCGGGAGAGGGATCATCTGTTTGGGAGGAGCCAATGACCGATCTTCTGATTTCCGGCGATGTGATTGCCGCCGACAATGAAAAGCGCGCAGCCGCGCTCAAAAGCGATTACGAGGCGCTGGGCGCAAAGCTTTCGCGCCAATCCGTTGATATCGATAGGATAACCCGAAAGGTCTCCGAGTTTTTCGTGGCCGTCCCCTCCTGGGGTGTGGGCACCGGCGGTACGCGCTTTGCGCGGTTTCCGGGCCTCGGCGAGCCGCGCAACATTTTCGACAAGCTGGAAGATTGCAGCGTGATCCAGCAATTAACCCGCGCCACTCCGACGGTGTCGCTGCATATCCCGTGGGACAAGGCGGATCCGAAAGAGCTGAAGGCCAAGGGCGCGGCGCTGGGCCTTGGCTTCGATGCGATGAATTCCAACACATTTTCCGATGCGCCGGATCAGGCGCATTCCTATAAATATGGCTCGCTCTCGCATGTCGATGCCGGTACGCGCCGTCAGGCGGTCGAGCATAATCTGGAATGTATCGAGATCGGCAACGCCATCGGCTCGAAGGCGCTGACGGTCTGGATCGGCGATGGTTCCAACTTTCCGGGCCAAAGCAATTTCACCCGGGCCTTTGAACGCTATCTCGATGCCATGCGCGATATCTACAAGGCGCTGCCGGAGGATTGGCGGCTGTTTTCCGAACACAAGATGTATGAACCGGCCTTCTATTCCACCGTCGTACAGGATTGGGGCACCAATTACCTCATCGCCCAGACCCTGGGCGAGAAGGCCTACTGCCTGGTGGACCTCGGCCATCACGCCCCGAACACCAATATCGAAATGATCGTGGCCCGGCTCATCCAGTTTGGAAAGCTCGGCGGCTTCCATTTCAACGATTCGAAGTATGGTGATGATGACCTGGACGCCGGTTCCGTCGATCCTTATCGCCTGTTCCTCGTCTTCAACGAATTGGTGGATGCAGACCATCGTGGCGTAAAAGGCTTCCACCCGGCCCATATGATCGACCAGAGCCACAACGTGACCGATCCCATTGAAAGCCTGATGGCCAGCGCCAACGAAATCCGCCGCGCCTATGCGCAGGCTCTTCTGGTGGATCGCGGCGCCTTGGACAGCTATCAGGCCGATAATGACGCATTGATGGCAACAGAAACCCTCAAGCGTGCCTATCGCACCGATGTCGAACCGATCCTTGCCGAAGCCAGACGGCTGAATGGCGGTGCAATCGATCCCGTTGCCGCCTATCGCGCCAGCGGCTACCGTCAAAAGGTTGCCAGTGAGCGTCCGCAGGTCAAGGGTGGCAGCGGCGGCATCGTCTGATCACATTTTCATTCATGCTGCCAGTTGTTGCTGAAACGGCTGGCAGCATTCCTCCGCGGCAACCGGAAAACGCTGCCTTTTTCTGATAAATCCGGTAAGGAAAAGTCTCTTGTTTTTTCCGGGAGACTTGCGTGAGCGGCCGCCATACCACCCCCTCAAGCGACAGCCACAGCTGTTGTGTGTGCCACAAAAAATTTCCGCTGAAGCGCCTTCATTCCCTGCAGCATCTGCGCCCGGCGACCCTGCAATTGATGGAGGAGGATCTTGGCGAATTGCCGGAAAACGGCTTTATCTGCGAGGACGACCTCAACACGCTGCGCCGCCGGCATGTCGAAAAACTGCTGGAAGACGAACGCGGCGAGCTTTCGGCCCTCGACCGCCGGGTCATCGCCGATCTTGGCAGTGGTGCCTCCACCGTTCAGCAGGTAAGCCAGGAGGGAGAACGCAGGCTTTCCTTCGGGGACAAGGCCGCGGACGCTGTTGCCTCTTTCGGCGGCTCCTGGAGCTTTATTCTGCTCTTCACCGCCATCCTCGTCATCTGGATGGTGATCAACACCATCGGCCTCTTTTCCCAGCCCTTCGATCCCTACCCTTTTATCCTCCTCAATCTCGTTCTGTCCTGCGTCGCAGCCCTTCAGGCTCCCATCATCATGATGAGCCAGAAGCGGCAGGAGGAAAAAGACCGGCAGCGGGCGGAAAACGATTACATGGTCAATCTGCGCGCCGAACTGGAGATCCGCCAATTGCACGAGAAGATCGATCACCAGATGGCACGGCAATGGGAAAGGCTGGCAGAACTCCAGCAAATTCAAATCGATCTGCTTGAAAGACGGGCAACCGCGGAAAAATACGGCAAAGAATAATCTTTATTAGGTAATTTTAATATTGCAGTAATGGAATCCCGCTAGTGTCCTTTATACAGGGATTGGAAAGCCTTCCGCCTCCCCTCAGGCGCTAACGCTCTCCTGTCACGTTCCTGTGGCCAACCCGACGCTGTTCCCCTAGCAGATCGGGATTTTTTTAAGCACCGCGCACCCCCGCGCGGTGCTCTTTTTTTTTCAGCCTCATTCCCCCATTCTCAAAGCTGAAAGCCAGAAATGGAATGAACATTCCATTTCATTGCTTGAGAACTATCAATTTGCGGTCATTTCCTCTGGCATTTCGGGAATCCCCATTGACGACCGCAGCAGAAAATGGAATAAATTATCCGCCACCGAAGCAATACGGTTCTTTTATTCCGCGCGACTCAGGTCCACGGGGTTGCGGGGGTGGCCACCGGCTGGGGAGCGGCCGGTTCCAGCATTTCTGGGGGTGCGCCGGACACCCGCCGAGGAGGATTCAATGAGAAAGCTTATTTTGGGCGCAGCCGTTTCTCTCATGCTGTCGGGCGTAGCGCATGCGGAAACGATTGGCGTCTCCATGGCGCTGTTCGACGATAATTTCCTGACGGTCCTGCGCAACGGCATGCAGGATTATTCGAAGACCCTGAAGGGCGTTTCCCTGCAGATCGAAGACGCGCAGAACGACGTTGCCAAGCAGCAGAGCCAGATCCAGAATTTCGTGGCCGCTGGTGTGGATGCCATCATCGTCAACCCGGTGGATACCGATGCGACGGCCGCCATGTCGAAGATTGCCGCCGATGCAGGTGTGCCGCTGATTTTCGTAAACCGTCAGCCTGCCAATCTCAACCAGCTGCCAGAAAAGCAGGCTTTTGTCGGCTCCGACGAGCATCAGGCAGGAACGCTTGAAACCCAGGAAGTTTGCCGCCTGCTGAAGGGCAAGGGCAATGCCGTGATCATGATGGGCGAACTGTCGAACCAGGCTGCTCGCGTTCGTACCCAGGCTGTGAAGGATCTGGCTGGCAAGGGTGATTGCGCGGGCCTGAAAATCGTTGAAGAGCAGACGGCGAACTGGTCGCGCACCCAGGGCGCCGACCTTGTGACCAACTGGCTTTCCGCCGGTCTTCAGTTCGATGCCGTGATTTCCAATAATGACGAAATGGCCATTGGCGCTATTCAGGCCCTCAAGGCCGCTGGCAAGCCGATGAATTCCGTCGTTGTCGCCGGGGTCGATGCCACGCAGGATGCACTGGCCTCCATGTCGGCCGGCGACCTCGATGTCACCGTCTTCCAGAACGCCGTTGGCCAGGGCAAGGGTGCAGTGGACGCAGCGGTCAAGCTGGCCAAGGGCGAAAAGGTCGAGCGCAATGTCAACATTCCGTTCGAACTGGTCACGCCTGCCAATCTGAGCAAGTACCAGAACAAGAACTAAGAGAGCAGATGGAGGGGCTGAAACGTCCCTCCATGACACAGCCGGACAGGTGGAGTCCCGGCTGATGATCTTATCTAACGGGAGGAACACATGGTCAGTCCGACAACGATGGCGGCTGTCCGCAAGAGCGGCGCTGTTCCCAACAGCGAATTTTTGCTGACGGCGGAAGGGGTCCGCAAGGAATTTCCGGGTGTTGTTGCTCTTGATGACGTTACCTTCCGCCTGAAGCGCGGCACCGTTCATGCCCTGATGGGTGAAAACGGTGCTGGCAAGTCCACCCTGATGAAAATCCTCGCCGGCATCTATCAGCCCGATAGCGGCACCGTGCAGCTCAAGGGCATGGATATACAGCTGAAATCCCCCCTCGATGCGCTGGAAAACGGCATTGCCATGATCCATCAGGAACTGAACCTGATGTCCTACATGACCATTGCCGAAAACATCTGGATTCGCCGCGAACCGCTGACCCGTTTCGGCTTCGTGGACCATGCGGAGATGTATCGGCGCACCAGCGCCCTGTTCGACCGGCTGAATATTTCCCTCGACCCCGATATGACCGTTGGGGAACTGTCCGTCGCGAACCGCCAGATGGTGGAAATCGCCAAGGCCGTCTCTTACGAATCCGATGTCCTGATCATGGACGAGCCCACCTCCGCACTGACGGAGCGGGAAGTCGAGCATCTCTTCCGCATTATTCGCGATCTCCGCGCCCAGGGCATCGGCATCGTCTACATTACCCACAAGATGAACGAGTTGTTCGAGATTGCCGATGAATTTTCCGTCTTCCGCGACGGCAAATATATCGGCACCCATGCTTCCTCCGATGTCACCCGCGACGACATCATCCGCATGATGGTCGGACGCGAAATCACCCAGATGTTTCCGAAGGAAGAAGTCCCCATCGGCGATGTCGTTCTCTCCGTGAAAAACCTCACGCTGGACGGCGTTTTCCGCGATGTATCCTTCGACCTTCGCGCCGGTGAAATTCTTGGACTGGCCGGTCTCGTGGGGTCTGGCCGCTCCAATGTTGCGGAAACCCTGTTCGGCGTCACGCCCGCAACCTCCGGCTCCATCGAGATCGATGGCAAACCGGTGGTCATCGACACACCCGGCAAAGCCATCCGCAACCGCATGGCTTTCCTGACAGAGGACCGCAAGGATACGGGCTGCCTGCTCATTCTCGACATTCTGGAAAACATGCAGATCGCTGTCTTGCATGACAAATATGTCAAATCCGGCTTTGTGCAGGAAGCGCAGGTTGCTGCCGATTGCGAGGAAATGGCGCGTAAACTGCGGGTGAAGACGCCCAACCTGTCCGAGCGGATCGAAAACCTTTCCGGCGGCAATCAGCAGAAGGTACTGATCGGTCGCTGGATGCTGACCAATCCCCGCATTCTCATTCTCGACGAGCCGACGCGCGGTATCGATGTCGGTGCAAAGGCAGAAATTCACCGGCTGGTCTGCGAGATGGCGCGAAACGGCGTCGCCGTGCTGATGATCTCCTCCGAAATGCCGGAGGTACTGGGCATGAGCGACCGGGTGATGGTCATGCATGAGGGCCGCGTCACCGGCTTTCTCGATCGGGCGGAAGCCACACAAATCAAGGTCATGGACCTCGCCTCGCGGTGATGAAACACCAAGCGGATCAGGGCAGGAATGACAGGGAGGATTCGATGAATAACGATGTTGCAACATCAGCAACCCCGCTGCGGACGGAAAGAAACCGCAAGCGCCGCATGCCGCCTGAAGCCAGCATTCTGCTGGTGCTGATCGGCATTGCGCTGCTTTACGAGGCATTGGGCTGGATCTTCGTGGGCCAGAGCTTCCTGATGAACCAGCAGCGCCTGACCATCATGATCCTGCAAGTCTCGGTCATCGGCATCATCTCGGTGGGCGTTACGCAAGTCATCATCACCGGCGGCATCGACCTCTCATCGGGCTCCGTGGTGGGTATGACGGCCATGATCGCCGCCAGTTTCGCCCAAAGCTCCACCTGGACACGGGCGCTTTACCCCTCGCTGACCGACCTGCCTTTCATCGTGCCGATGCTGGTGGGGCTTGCCGTCGGTCTGCTGGCGGGCTTTATCAACGGCCAGTTGATCGCGCGCACCAAAATTCCGCCCTTCATTGCAACGCTCGGCATGTATGTCTCCGCGCGCGGTCTGGCAAAATGGTACACCAAGGGTCAACCGATCTCCGGCTTGACGGACAGCTTCAATTTTATCGGCTCGGGCGCCTGGCCTGTCGTGGTTTTCCTGACCGTTGCCATCATCTTCCACATTGCCTTGCGTTACACCCGCTATGGCAAGTTCACCTATGCCATCGGCGCCAATATGCAGGCCGCGAGGGTCTCCGGCATCAATATCGAGGCGCATCTCGTCAAGGTCTATGCCATTGCAGGCCTGCTGGCAGGTCTCGCCGGTATCGTGACGGCAGCCCGCGCCCAGACGGCTCAGTCCGGCATGGGGGTCGGCTATGAACTGGACGCGATTGCCGCAGCCGTTATCGGCGGCACGTCGCTGACAGGTGGCGCCGGACGCATTACCGGCACGGTCATCGGCACTATTATCCTTGGCGTGATGACCTCCGGCTTCACCTTCCTCAGGGTGGACGCCTATTACCAGGAGATCGTCAAAGGCGTGATCATCGTTGCGGCTGTGGTGGTCGACGTTCATCGGCAGAAGAAGCGCAAGACCCGTTAGGGCACAATCCGGCCGGAGTGAAACGAGGATCGATAAGATTGTGCTTCAAAAATAAAACGTTAGAGCGCCGATCTGATTCAATCAGATCGAAAAGCGCTCTAACGCTTGTGCCACCTGGACATCGCCCTCTAATTCAAGGAATGACTGATGACATCCGCTCATGATGGCAAGCCGCTGGGTGTTGGCCTGATCGGCACCGGCTATATGGGAAAATGCCACGCCCTGGCCTGGAACAACGTGGCAAGCGTGTTTGGCGATATCGAAAAGCCGTCGCTGGTGGCGCTGGCCGAGATCAATGACGATCTGGCAAAGCAGAAGGCGCGGGAATTCGGCTTCGCCAGTCATACAGCCAACTGGCGGGACCTTCTGTCCAATCCCGATATCAACGTCATCTCCATCACCACGCCGAACGCCTTTCATCCTGAAATGGCCATTGCCGCCCTTCAAGCTGGCAAGCATGTCTGGTGTGAAAAGCCGATGGCACCGCGGCTTGAGCAAGCGGAAGCCATGCTGGCCGCCGCTCAGGCCTCCGGCCGGGTTGCCGCGATGGGCTATAACTATATCCAGAACCCGCTGATCCGGCAGATCAAGGCGCTTCTGGATCAAGGGGCAATCGGCGCCGTCAACCATGTTCGCGTGGAGATGGATGAGGATTTCATGGCCAATCCCGCCCAGCCTTTCTATTGGAAAAGCGAGGCGAGTTCCGGCTATGGGGCGCTGGACGATTTTGCGGTGCATCCGCTGTCGCTGCTCTTCACGCTCTTCGGCCACGTCACCGCCGTGACGTGCGACATGGCGAAGCCTTACGAGCATCGGCCCTTGAAGGAGGGTGGGCAGCGGGCAGTGGAAAATCATGACATTGCCAACGTCCTGATGCGACTGGAAGGCAATATTTCGGCACTTCTCGCCGCAAACCGCAGCGCCTGGGGCAGAAAGGGTCGCATTGCCCTGCAGATCTACGGCTCGAAGGGGTCTATTCTCTATGATCAGGAGCGGATGAACGAGTTTCAGCTTTATCAAGCTGAAGGTCCTGCTGAAACTGCAGGCTTCCGCACCATTCTTGCCGGTCCGCAGCATGCGCCCTATGGCCGTTTCATCCCGGCCCCGGGTCACGGCCTTGGCTTCAACGACCTCAAAGTCATCGAATGCAGGGAACTTCTGTCTGCAGTTCAGGGGCAGTCGGCGCATATCATCGGTTTTGAGGATGGGTTGCGGATCGAGCGCAGCATTCACGCTATGGCACGGTCCTTCCAGGATCGATGCTGGGTCACGCCGTAACCATAACCCTTCCTGATTTTCACCAGTTGCAGAGGAAAAACCCGGTAATCCGATGAGGTAAGGCAGACTTTCTTCGGCTCATAGCGGAAACGCGCATTGTTCCTGTTACGGGAATCATTCAGCGTTACGCCATCACTTTTGATGACGTAAGCTGTTTCAGGATTCCGCATGCCTTTAGAAAAATCTCCCTCCCCGAATACCCGCCCGCGCAGCAAAAAGAAACTGGCCGGGTGTGAGCGGCGGGAAGCCATCCTTGAAGCCTCCGTCAGGCTGTTTCTCAAGAACGGCTTTCACGCAACATCCTTCACCATGATCGCCGAGGAGGTCGGCCTCTCGGTTGCCGGATTGACACATTATTTTCCGACAAAGGTGGAGCTGTTGCTGGCCGTTCTGGACAAGCGCGATCAGGCGACCGTTCATTTGGTCCCGGACCCGATACCCCATTGGGATGATTTTCTGGCCGCTCTCAAGGAAATCAACCGGCGCAATGTCGAAATCCCGGAGACCATCAGGGCATTTTCGCTGATGAATGCCGAGAGCCTGCTGGAAAACCACCCCGCCAAGGCCTGGTTCCACAAACGAACGCTGGATTTGCGGGATCGCCTCGCTCACTCCATTCATCAAGCTATCGATGAAAAGGAAATTCGTGACGATACCGATCCGCAATCTCTCGCCAGCGAAATCATCGCGATGATGGACGGGTTGCAAATGCTGTGGCTCCGCTTTCCGCAGAGCACGGATATGGTGGTGATTTTCGACGCCTATCTTGACCGGCTGAATGCGTTTTTGAAGCGAGACTGACCCCCCCATCCCGAAAGGCTCCTTTCCACGTTTTTCTTTTCAATCCAGGCCCAAACTGTTTAAACCGCCGAACATCGCCGTTCGCGGCATAATTCCTTAAATCGGAAACAATTGAAGGCATTATGCCGCAGATATAATATGAAGAGTCATTGAAAATGACTCTTCATATTCCCTTTTCGAATATCTCAAGCCTCTGATGCAGTTGAGATATTCGAAATTTCTTCAAGGCGAGGATGCGTTAGCATCTTCGAGCCTTGGTATAAGGTGCTGCTGTACCGTGCACGAGGTAAGAGGAATGAACCTGGAAGAGCCGCAGGGCGAACTGACACTGCGCACATTGGCCATGCCCGCAGATACAAACCCGGCAGGCGATATTTTCGGCGGCTGGGTTCTCGCACAAATGGATGCCGCCGCAGGCATACGCTCGGCGGAGCGCGCGAAAGGCCGCACCGTCACCGCCGCAGTCAAGGAAGTGAGCTTCAAGCGACCGGTCAAGGTGGGAGATACGCTTTGCGTCTATACCAGCGTCACGCAGGTCGGCCGCACCTCACTCACCCTCTACGTAGAATGCTGGGTTCGGCGGCAATATTCGCAGGAACGCCAGAAGGTGACGGATGCGCATTTCATCATGGTTGCCCTTGATGAACAGGGGAAACCACGGGCCGTCGATCCATCCTGATGGGCATCAAATAACAGGTAAACCCTCAGCAAACCTAAGTTCGCTGAAGGTTTTCAAGTCACGTTATCTGAAATGGATCAGGCAACCATGCCCCATTCGGATGGGTCATCGGCACCGAACATGCGCTCCAGATTAAGGAAGCAGATCATGCTTTGCCCCTGGGCAATGATGCCATCGGAAAATGCAGCGCTCGGACCGGTGGCCTGCGGCAGCGGCTGAAGACGGTCGCCCGGAACGGTGAGAATATCCGAAACGCCATCTACCAGGAGGCCAATGGTCATGCCATTGACATCGGTGACGACGATGGCGCTGCGCTCGCTGGCTTCAGTGCTGGCCATGCCAAGCTTCACGGCCAGATCCACGATCGGGATCACGGTGCCGCGCAGGTTCATCACGCCGATGACTTCATAAGGGGCATGCGGAATGGGCGTCACCGGCGCCCAGCCGCGAATTTCGCGGATCGAAGTCGTCTTGACGCAGAATTCCTGATTATGAAGACGGAAGGCGATGATTTCCAGCGCATCTGCCTGACCAACAAAAGACGTCATCTGCTATCTCCCATATGCGGCTCGGTTAAGCCGATCTCAAAGTTCCTGTCCGGTCTCGGTGCTTCGGTACAGCCGGGGCCGCGAGACGGAAACCTGCGTCCTGAAACGAACCTTAGCCGGTCAATCCTGCGGCACGCTGGATTCACTTCACCGCTATACCCACTATAAACGACAGAGCCTTAAAAAATTAGAAACGTGAAAACTATAACCCCCCAAGGATTGAAGATTATCCGAAGGACAAATAAAGGCTGCAAATCCCAAGGAAAACACCGGAAAATCATGAGGCTGACAAAGCCTTCCAACAGGAAAGCAAAAGCAACATCCTCACTGGTGAATCTTCATCATCCATAAGTTAAAGCGTCACGTTCCCGCTCTGCGAATTTGAGATATTATCCGCGACCGAAAGCGCCTGGCGGAAAGCAGTGACGGTCTCAACGCTGGTTTCGCCCGCCGATTGCGCGGCAAATCCCGACCGAACAAGCTCGTCAACAATCGCAAGCTTTTTCCGGCAAGAGGCGTGAAACTGCCGGATGCCCAAAGCATGAAAAGCGGGCACATGCTCTGGCCTCATCCCTCCGCCCGGCATCAACGCGATCTTGTTTTTAGCCCTATCCTGCAATGTGGCAAAGACGTCTAATGCCTCCGGTGCCGCTTGCCTGCCGCCGGAGGTCAAAATCCGCCCGAACCCTAAAAACATTGCGGTTTCCAACGCTTCCGACAGATCCGGTACAAGATCGAACGCGCGATGCAGTGTCGTACCCAGGCCCTGCGCTGCGATCATCATATCGCGCAGCAAGGGCTCATCCAGCCGTCGGTCTGGCTGCAAGGCACCAAGCACCACGCCTGCAAGGCCTAGCTGACGCACGGCTTCGATGTCGGCGAGCATGACGTCCTTATCTGCAGCCGAAAACACGAAGTCTCCCGCTCTTGGTCTAATCATTGCAAAACAGGGTACGGGCTGCCTTGCGGCAAGCCGCATCAGCCCCACCGTTGGTGTCAATCCACCGCAATCGAGCGCGGCGCAAAGCTCAATGCGATCCGCCCCGCCTTGAACGGCCGCGAGCAGTCCCTCGGCGCTATCGACGCACACTTCCAGTATCGAGTTTCCTGCCCTTGTCCCCATGCCCTATATCCTCTTTACCCATGGGAGGGCTGCCTGCCGCCCATCAAGCCACAGCAACAGCGCAATACCGCATAGGCCCGAGAGCGCCCCAAGCCTCGCCGTTCCGGAATAATCGCTGATCGCCGTTCCCAAGGCAAACAGCAGCGAGCTTAACCCGCCGCTCAGAAAAACATTCACGGCAATCAGCGAGCTGCCAAGTCCGGCGCGATCGGCAATCAGGTTTTGCAGATAGGTGATCGGCACGGAGATGATCGCAGCAGCACCGAGCCCGGCCAGCAATGTCAACAGATAGACATGCTCTGGTGCATGCGCAAAACCAAGCAGCAGCAGGTACAGGCAGTAAAACAGTGCGCCCATGCCGAGCGTGAAAATGCTGGAGCTTCGCCGCTCGACCACGCCCCAGAAGACGATGAAGGGAATTTCAAGAAAGGCGATCATGCCAACAACAATGCCCACATCCCCGGTCGTACCATGGGCAGGCCCGGTCATGACCAGCGGCAGCACAATACCGCTCATCTGCATGGTGGCGGAGATCAGCGCCACCGCGAAAACCCGCAGAAGCAGCGTAGCCGACAGGATCTTGCTCAGTGAGGCCCACAGCGCATAATGCGCTTCATTCGTCCGTTGCGTTGTGGCCTTTGGCAAGGCAAAGGTGAACAACAGGCAGCAGATCAGCCCCCCGAAGCTTGCCAGTAAAAAGGCAGGCAACATGCTGGGGCTGCCCGCCAGCAGAAATCCCACCATGCCCGGCACAAGCACCCAGGATGCGGAAATCACAGCCCGCACTCCGGAGTTCACGGCAATCAGGTCCCGCACCGCCATGCCCTGCGAGGCCGCCCGGACATTGGCAAAGATCAGTGAGTTGAGCGCATTGTAAACCGGCAGCAGCACCAGTGCCGCCGCGACAAAAATACCGGCGCGCGGCAAGAGGAAAATAATGCCGTAACCGATGACGCCGAAAAGGCTGAGCAAAATCATCGGACGGCGAAAATGCCCCATGCGATCGGCAGCGATACCGACGAAAATACTGGCGGCAACATTGACGCAGGACGCAGCAAAAATCAGCAGCGAATAATGCGCATCCGTCAGCCCAAGCTCATGGATACCAATAATCGACATGTAAGGTGATGTCGTCGCGCCCGAAAGCCCGAAGAAAAAAATGGCAATGGCGCTCACCCGAATGCCGGGATTGCGCACGATGAGCGAAAGGGTGGACAGCATGATCTGGGGCTTTGCATCCTTCCGCCGCCGAAGACCGCGGAAGGGAGTTGTCTGAAGAAGAGGGATCGTCAGTCTCGGCCTGCCTACTTCTCCGCCCAGCGGGCAGAGGCAAACGGACGCGGTTCAAAGGAAAAATCCCGGGTGAAAGGATAGATCGGCTGGCGCCGCCTTGTGTTCGGCAGAGCTTCGATATCCTGATTGATCACCCCATCGGTCAAGGCCATCAGATTGGGATTGGCAATGGGCTGCAATTCAGGAGACAGATAGCCGGACTTTACGACAAGCAGGCGCACAGTTTTCGGATCAATGCCGTGGCGGGTGAAATCGGCAATATTATGATAAGGCCTGCGTTTGGCCGCCAGAATGACCGTCACACCACCGATTGCGATCACTGCCTGCCGGTCCGACGCCGCACCCGGATCATCCAAACGCACGACCTTCGCGGTGGCTTCGATAGACGGGCTTTTCGGATCAAGGGAGCCGCCGATCTTCACCTTGAGTTCCGCGCCTTCACCTGCGGCAAAGCAGGCCTCTATCGCAGGTCTGTCGGTGATCCCGCCCAGCACCGCCCCTTCGAAGCCACGAGCAAGCAGGGCCTTCAGCACGTCCGCCCTGTCACCTACCCCGCCGCCAGTTGGGTTGTCGCCGGAATCTGCGAGAATGACGGGTCGTGTCTCGGCCTTCTCAGCCAGGTCCAGCATATCCTCCAGAGGGCCAGTGACCGGGCCGAAGCGAAAATCAGCGCGTGCCTGCCAATAGGCCTCGGCAAGTTCCGCCGCAATTTTTGCTGCCTCATCACGGTTGGTGGCCGTGACCACTGCGCAGGCCGTGGCACGCGGCTCATCCGCCCAGACATAGCCCACCATGATATTCGCATCCCAGATGCCGGCGCGCTGGTCATGGCGCGGCAGGGCGGCATAGAGCGAGCGGGCGGGCTCATCCTCGGTGGAGCTCCGCTCCCCCGGCATCAGCACCGGGATGGGGGCCCAAACCACTCCCGGGCGCACGCCACTCTCAAGCGATTTCAACAGCATCGACCAGGCACGCTGCATGGTTTCCCGCACATCGATATGCGGTGCCGTGCGATAGGCCGCGAAGATATCGAGCTGGTCAATAATCCTCTGGGTGACATTGCCATGCAGGTCGTAGCTTGCTGCCACAACACAATCTGGCCCCACCAGGGTGCGGGCGGCGGCAATCCAGTCCCCTTCGGCATCGTCCATGCCGTCCACCTTCATGGCGCCATGCATGGCAAGATATAGGCCGTCGAGCGGCAAGGCCTCGGAGAGCCGCTGCAGGAACTCCTGCTTGAATGTCTCATAGGTTTCCCGTGCCACCGGCCCACCGGGCACGGCACGAGCATGTAGAAGCGCAAACAGATCGATCCCCTGCCCTTCCGGCAGAAAGCTGAAATAGTCCGCCGCCAGAAGATAAGGTCCGCGCAATACCCGAAAATCCTCCGCATGCATCAGCACCGGCGACGATGTGGAACACTCGGTATGAATACCGCCAACAGCAATGCGCAAAGCCATGGAGAGACCTCAATAACGGGGAGAAAGCGGAGCCAGGGCAGCAAAACGCAGCCAATCCTTCCGGTCTTTCGGTGTCCAGGCCGCTTCCGCAATCGCGGGCAAGCGGGGAAAGACCAGATGGTTGAAGTAATCACGGTTGAGGAAATGCTCCGACCAGATGCAGGCCTGCACGCCTCTCAGTCTCGGCTTCAGCGCCGGCGGGAATTCCGCCACAGCCTCATAGGTGTAGGTGTGCTCGGGCCGCACGGTGCCGGCCCAACTCGTACCCGGCTCCTGCCAGGCATCGTCCTGGACCATGTCCAGATAATAGGCCTGACCGGGTGTCATCACCACGTCATAACCTTGGCGTGCAAGATCGAGACCCACCTCCGGCTTTTGCCAGGCCATAAGCACCGTGCCATTGGGATCGACGCCGCCGCCATGGGACACTTCGTCCCAACCCGCAAGTTCCCTGCCACGGGCGCGCAGCATCTCCTGCACGCGCTTCATGAAATGGCTTTGCAGGCCGAAAGTCCCATCCAGCCCATGTTTTTCCATAGAGGCAAGCGCCAGTGGCGATCCCATCCAGGTATTGGCCGCCACCTCGTCGCCGCCGACATGCAGGATTTTCGACGGGAAGAGTTGCACCATTTCATCGAAGACCTGCCCCAGAAAGGTATAGGTCCATTCGACCGCCGGATTGAGCGCATTGTTGGGATAGCCCTGGATCGAACGATAGCTGTCGGGAGCTTCCTGTCCATCGGTCAGCTCCGGCAGCGCCACCAGCGTCGCCGTGCTATGGCCGGGAATGTCGATCTCAGGCACGACATCGATATGAAGACGCCCGGCATGGGCAACGATATGGCGAACCTCCTCCTGGGTATAGTAGCCGCGCACCGGATCCGCGCCATTCCCCAGTTGCGGCAGCAGCGGTTCATCCGGCCCGCGGCAGGCACCGATTTCCGTCAATTGCGGAAAGGCCTTGATTTCCAGACGCCAGGCCTCGTCATCGGTCAGGTGCCAATGGAAAACATTGAGCTTCAACCAGGCCAGAATATCGATGAGACGGGAAACATCCCCAGCCGGATAGAACTGGCGCGACACATCCAGATGGCAGCCTCGCCAGCCATAGCGCGGATGATCGGCAATATGGCCGGAGACCGGGAAGCGGAACCGCGCATCCTGCCGCGCGCCATGCAGCAATTGCGCCAGCGCCGTCAACCCATATTGGCGGCCAGCGCTGCCGCCATAGGCAAGCACCACCGCTTCTGCGAATGTCAGCCGGTAGGCATCGGCCTGCAAATGGGTTTCGGATTGAAAAACCAGGGGTAAACCATGGCTGTGTGGCGTCAGGGCAAAGATCGCAGGCGCTGCGGAAAACAGCCGCCGATGCAGCCCGTTCACCACTTGAAGAGCCTTCAGATCATCCACCAATGTGCCCGCCACCGGATAAAGCGCAGCGGGCAGGCTTTCCCCAGCCGTCAGCGTCATCTCGGCCGGCCAGGGAAGGAGAAAGAACGACTCCTTGACCTCACCCTCCGGCAGAAGCCGAGCAGGCGCTGGCGGGGAATAGCCCTCCAGCAGCAGATCATCGACACTGACGGCGGCATGACTGCCATCTTGGAATGTCACATAGGCGGATTTGGCCCCATCGGTCCGATGGTGCGCCGGACGCCAGAGGTCACGCACCGTAAAGCGCCAGGAAGCGCCGGGCGCCAGCACAAAACCCTCAGGCGGGGCAAACTGATGAAAATTCGCATGGCGGCGCAAAAACGAAGCGTTTTCACAACGGGGGTCGGCTTTCACACGGGTCAGCGAGGTATAGGCCAGCTTGAACCCGGAGAAAGCCTTGTCCGAGAGATTGACCAGCACGAAAACGAACCCGCCGCCTTCGTCTCCCTCTATCGGATGCCAGGTATTTTCAAGCCGAAACAGCGCTTCAGACATGCATGTCCCCTTTGCTATTCATTCTCTAGTCCCCGAGACTTTGCCGATCATCACCATCGCGGTGCTCGACAAGTTGCTGCTTGATGTGCCGGAGTGTCACGGTGGAGAGCTTGCGGTTTCGATAGGCCACCAGACTGGCCAGAATATCGATGACCGCCAGATAGGCGAACCGGGTGGAGGTTGGCCGGTAGATGTCGCTGCCTTCCGGCAAGTCGATGCCGATCACAAGTTCAGCGACTGACGCAAGCGGGCTGCCGTTTTGCGTCAGCGCCATGGTGCTGATGCCATTTTCCCGCGCCAGTTCGAAGCAGCGGATAAGCTCTCGATTTCGCCCGGAAAAGGAGGAGCCGAACAGCACGTCATTGGTCTGTGCTGCGGCCGTCATCATCAATTGCAGCACATGATCCGAGCAGACGGTAATACGGGATCCCAGCCGGAAGAGACGGTTTTGCAATTCCTGTATCATCATCGAGGAATTGCCGCCGGACCCGAAGGCGTAGATCATCTCCGCCCGCGAAAGCCTGTCTGCCATCCGCTCCAGAACACCGGCATCGAGAGACCGATGCATCAGCGACAAAGCGTTCTGCGCCTTTGTCACCACATCCTCGGCAACGTCCAAGGGCTCGGTGCTGCGTGCTTCCGGGTTCAGATAGCGCAATCCGACATAGGCAGTTTTCGCCAGATTGATCTTGAAATCGGCAAAACTCCGGCAGCCCAATCGCCGGCAAAAGCGCGTCACGGTGGGTGGGGATACCTTGGCGCGGCCAGCAAGTTCGATGATCGATGCCTTGACCGCGAAATCGAAATCGTTCAGCAGCACATCGGCAATGCGCTGCTCGGAACCGGAAAATTGTCCTCGGTCCTCCTGCAGGGTCGCGAAAATATCCATCATGGCAGAGGCCTCCCAAAGCGTTCGGGCCCGTACGCTACGCAGTCCATTTTCACCTTGCAATCGACCATCATCGGGGAAAGCCATTGGCGCATCGCCAATGCCATACCGCGCACGGCATGGCACCGCCTGATCGCCACCATCTTATGCAAATTATTTTCATACACGATTGACAAATCAGCCTTTCCACCAAATTCTTTACAGAATTTCGGTGGATCAGTGAAATTAATTTAGAAAGACGCAGACCATGCGCGATCCCTTTCACAACCCTTTCAGCCCGGATGATCCAGCGCGTCATGCCATTTGGGAGATGCTGGTGCCGCGCGATATCGATGCATTCCTGGCGGCAGACTGGACTGTGGTGGCGGGAGACTTCATAGAAGACGGATTTTACGGCATCAGCGGCAATCATCAGGCCGATCCGGGACAATGGACACTCGCTTTTCCAACCCTTGCCGCCTATCGGGCGGAATGGCTTCGTCAGGCGGAGGACTTCGCGGCGAAGCGCTATGCGGAAGATCCGCGTATCGCGATTTTCAATACCACCACGCTTGAAGAGATTGATGTCAAAGGTGACGCGGCCCTGGCCCGCAAGAGGTTCAAGGGCGGCATCCGGCGCGCCGATGGCGCCTTCGACAGCATGGAATGGCAAACACTTTATTCCTGCCGGTTGCATCAAGGTCGATGGAAGCTGAGCGGCTTTACCGGCTACCTGCCCTATTCCATGGGCTCCATATCCACCTGAAAGGCCCGGATCCGGGCTCCGGCAAGACTTCAGCGTACAGGAAGGGAAATACGGGTGCGAATATTCACCGCCGCACTGGCTACGGAAACCAACAGTTTTTCCCCGATCTGCATCGACCGGCGCGCCTTCGAGGAGTCGCTCTACGCGCCACCCGGCATGCATCCGGCCACCCCGACACTGTGCACAGCCCCGATCACGGTGGGGCGCAACATCTGCCGGGAAAAAGGCTGGACGCTGATTGAAGGAACGGCAGCCTGGGCAGACCCTGCCGGGCTCATCAACCGCGATGCCTATGAAAGCCTGCGAGACGAAATTCTCGCACAATTGAAGGCGGCGCTGCCGGTGGATGCCGTCATACTCGGCCTGCACGGCGCCATGATCGCCAACGGCTATCTGGATCCGGAAGGGGATTTTCTGGAGCGAATCCGCGCTCTTATCGGTCCCGATATTCTGCTTTGCGCCGAACTCGACCCCCATAGCCATCTGACGCAAAGGCGCGTCAATGCCACGGATGTCCTGGTCGTCTTCAAGGAATTTCCGCACACCGATTTTGTCGAGCGGGCGGAAGATTTGTGGCGTATCGCCATCGATACGCTTGAAGGACGGGTCAAACCGGCGATGTCGGTGTTCGATTGCCGGATGATCGACGTCTTCCCCACCTCGCGCGAGCCCATGCGCAGCTTCGTGGACAAGCTGAAGCGGATCGAAGCGGAAGATCCGGACATTCTCTCTCTTTCCGTCATCCATGGGTTCATGGCTGGCGATGTGCCGGACATGGGCACGAAAATTCTTGCCGTGACCAATGCCTCTCCCGAAAAGGGTGCGGCCCTTGCACGGGAACTGGGCCTTGAACTGTTTGCCAAACGCGGCACCTTCATGGTGCCGCAACTTGACGAGCGCGAGGCGATCACCACGGCGCTGGCCACCCCCGGATCGCCAGTGGTGATTGCCGATGTCTGGGACAATCCCGGCGGCGGAACCGCAGGCGACTCCACCGTTATCCTTGAGGAATTGCTGGCGCGCGGCATTGAAAATGTTGCGATTGGCCTGATCTGGGATCCGGTTGCGGTGCAGATCTGCATGGCGGCGGGCGAAGGGGCGGAAATCCCGCTGCGCTTTGGCGCCAAATCCGCCCCTGGCACTGGCCATCCCATCGATGCCCGGGTCACGGTGAAAAGGCTGAAACGTCAGGCCGAGATGCGCTTTGGCGCCAGCATTGCCCCCTTTGGCGATGCGGCGCATGTGCATTTTCGCGGTATCGACGTGGTCCTGGGCTCGGTGCGGGTCCAGAGCTACGACCCGTCGCTGTTCACCGCGCTGGATATCGATCCTTTGCAAAAACGGCTTCTGGTCATCAAGTCCACCAACCATTTTCATGCTGCCTTTTCGAGGATTGCCGCCGATATTGTCTATTGTTCCGCAGGCAGGCCCTATCCCAATGACCCGAAGGTCACGCCCTACAGGCATGCCCGGCGCGACATCTGGCCGATCGTGGATCATCCGCACGGCAGTGATTGAGCTTGACCGGCTTCCTCCAGCGCAGGTGCCTTATTCCGCCGCCGTCATCGCAACCGGCAGAATTTGGTCCCGCCAGTCCATCATCCGCTCCAGCGCCTTGCCCTGGCTGTCAAAGAGATGGCAATGATCCGCAGCAATGGCGACAGACATCGGTTGATCCACCTGAACCGGCGCGGAACCTGTCAATAGGGCACTAAAGGCCGCGCCATCGGCAAGGGTCGCATAGGCAATGGTGTTGACACCCAGTCTCTCGATCACGCCGGGGCTGAGATGGATGGTCAGGTCGCCGCGGCCCAGCCCGCAATGTTCCGGACGAATGCCGAGCGTCAGTTCCATGCCCATATGCGCAACCTCTCCCCGCACCGGCACGGTGATGTGCTGCTCTCCATAGGCAACGGTCACACCCTCATCCGAGACGCCCTTGCAGAGAACGGGAAGAAAATTCATCTTCGGATTGCCGATAAAACCTGCCACGAACAGATTGTCAGGCTTGTGGTACAGTTCGAGCGGCATGCCCACCTGCGCGATATGGCCGCCATTCAGCACCACGATGCGGTCGGCCATGGTCATGGCTTCCACCTGATCATGGGTCACATAGATCATCGTGGCTTTCAGGTCGCGGTGCAGCCGCGTCAGTTCAATGCGCATGTCCGCACGCAGCGCCGCATCCAGATTGGAAAGCGGCTCATCGAACAGAAAGATTTTCGGCTCGCGAACAATGGCGCGGCCAATGGCAACGCGCTGGCGCTGCCCCCCGGACAATTGCCCCGGCTTCTGATTGAGACGCTGATCGAGCTTGAGGATGCGCGCAACCTGCTCCACCTTGTCCCGGATTTCAGCCTCAGGACGTTTTTCCACCCGCAAAGGGAAGGCGATGTTTTCGAACACACTCATATGCGGATACAGCGCATAGGACTGGAACACCATGGCAATGCCGCGCTTCACCGGTGGCAGGTCGTTGACACGCTCGCCGTCGATGACGATATCGCCGGCACTGGTGTCGTCCAGTCCGGCAATCATTCGTAACAGCGTGGATTTCCCACAGCCGGACGGACCGACGAAAACGACGAATTCACCCTCGGGAATATCGAGCGACACCCCCTTGATGACCTCGAAATGGCCATAGGTTTTCACCACCTTGTTCAGATAAAGCTGACCCACGTTCATCCATCTCCAGCCAACCGGTGTATCCGGCTGCGTCTATCCTGACCCGCAAGGAAAGGGGCCTGCAGTTCCAGGCCCCTCGCTCACGATCACTTATATTGCTCCAGCTCGCCTGTTGCCTTCTTCAGCGCGGCTTCCGGTTCGGCCTTACCGGTCACGACGGACTGAACCATCTCGATCATCACGTTCTGGAAGCCCTTGTAGTCGGTGAAGAGCGGCTCCGGACCGCCATAGGCAATGCCATCGATCAGCGGCTTCCAATAGGGATCCTTCTTCACGAATTCATCCACCTTGGCCGAGGGACGCAGCGGGGTGAGACCAGCACCACCTTGCAACTCATATTCGCCCTGCGGCTCCGGCGAAGTGATGAATTTGGCGAATTCGATGGCCTTCTCCTCAACGCCCGAGCCCTTGAACACGGCAAGACTGTCGGTAATCAGGAGCGTGCCCTGTCCCTTGGCGGAAGGCCCGAGCGGCAGCGGTGCAATGCCCCAATTGATATTGGTCTTCTGCAGCAGCGTCGCCGCACCAGAGCCGGACTGGATCATGCCCACCTTGCCATCGAGAAAGATGGCGCGGATTTCATTCTGCTCATAGGCGGTCGCGCCCTCCACCGAATAGGGCGAGATATCCTTGTAAGCCTGAAGGGCTGCCAGAACCTCCGGGCTGTCCATGGTGATCTTGCCGTCCTTGTCGATCACCTGGCCGTTATTGGTATAAACCCAATGCATGAACTGGTGCATGGTGTTATTGAAAGTCTTGGCAGGCAAGCCATAGCCGGCAATGCCGGTCTTTTCCTTGATCTGCTTGGCGAAGGCGATTTCTTCCGCCCAGGTCTTCGGCGGCGTTTCGGGATCGAGCCCTGCCTTCTTGAAGAGATCCTTGTTCCAGTAGAGTGCTTTGGTGGAGAAGGCGATCGGCACGCCCCACTGGTTATTGTCGAAGGTCACGGTGTCGACGATATGCGGATAATAGCTTTTCTTTTCCGCATCCGTCATCGGCACCGGCACGATCATGTCGTTCTGGGCGAATTCCTTCAGCGTGCGGGAGCCAACATAGGCCATGGCAGCCGGAGAACCTGAGGCAGCAAGTGTCGTCGCCTTATCCTCGCATTGCGCCCAGCCCACGACTTCCGGCGCGATCTTCCAGCCCGAATTCTTCTCTTCCCACTGCTTGATGTATTTTTCATGCACCGGATCGATCTTGTCACCGCAATAGATCCAGCTGATTTCCTTATTCGCCGCCAGGCCCGGCAGCGCCGTTCCAGCCAGCAGCGACAGCGCCCCGGTCATGATGATGAAGGTCTTTTTCATGTCCTGTTCCCCTTTGTTGACAGGTTAGATCCGCTCTTGTTCCAGATCCGTTATTTCACCGCGCCGGCGGTCAGGCCGCTGACGAGGTAGCGTTGCATGAAGAAAATCGCGATCATGGCAGGCGCTATGCCGACGAAGCTCGCAGCCATCAATTCGTTCCACACCACTTCCTGACGCCCGAAATAGGCAAACAGCCCGACCGGCAGTGGCATGTATTCACTCTTGGAATTGAAGGTCAGCGCATAGATGAACTGCTGTGCATAGGCCTCGATGAAGGCGCTGATGGCCACCACCGCAATACCCGGCATGGAGATCGGCAGGATGACCCGCCGCAGCGTATAGAAATGGCTGGCGCCATCCACATAGGCCGCCTCGTGCAGTTCCTTGGGAATGCGCATCATATAGGTGCGCAGCAGCCAGATTGCGGAGGGAATGATAAAGGCAACACCCGGGACGATCATCGCAAAATAGGTGTTCAGCAGGCCGAAGGAGCGCATCAACCGAAACAGCGGGATAAGCAGCACCGCACCGGAGAACATCTTGACCGCCAGAAAGCCTCCCAGAAGCAGCGCGCTGCCACGAAATTCGAACCGCGCAAAAGCGTAGGACGCCGGAATGACGAGGATCAGCGTAATCAGCGTAATGGCGGAGGAAATGAACAGCGAGTTGAACATGTACCAGCCAAAACCCGGCACATGCTCCCACATGGTGCGATAGGCCTCGAACGAGCCATTTTCAGGCCAGAAACGATAGGGCGAGGAAAAAAGCTGGCTGAGTGGCTTCAGCGAAACCAGAAACCCTTCGACAAAGGGAGACAGCACGAAGCTCAGAAACACCGCGATACCGGCATAAATGCCGATAATCTCATACCAGCGGTAGCGGTTCATCAGGGAGGGCGGCTTGCTCATCGCTTGTCTCCTGTGGAAAGGCGGCTGGTGACACGGAAATAGGCAAAGCAGAAGATCGACAGGAAAATGCAGATCAGCACGGCGCGCGCGGCCCCTTCACCGTATTTGTTGGAGCCAATGGCCGTCTTGTAGGTATCGATGATCATCGTCGTGGTGGAGCCGGTGGGGCCGCCTTGCGTCAGGATCCAGATGATGTCGAAGGAATTGAAGGTCGAGATCAGCGAGAGCATCGACATGGTGATCATCGCCGGCTTCAAAAGCGGCAGCGTGATGCGGCGGAAGCGGTAGAAACGGCCCGCGCCATCGGTCCAGGCGGCCTCATAGAGATCGTCGGGGATCGCCTGCATGGCGGCCAGCATGTAGAGCGTCACCATGGGCACACCGATCCAGACATCGGTGAAGATGGTCGCCCAGAAGGCGGTAGAGCCGTAGGCGAGAAAGGCCACCGGGCCATCCACGAGACCAAAACGTTGCAACAGCCCTGAAATCATGCCGAACTGGCCATTATACATCCAGCCCCACATGAAAATGCCAATAGCCATCGGCACGATCCAGGGCGGCATGGTAAGGATGCGAAACAGCGTGCGCCCCGGCACGGCGGAATTCAGCATGGCCGCGCCGAAGACGCCAATGATCATCTTGATGGAGACGGAAAAGAAGGTCCAGACGAAGGTGCGGATAATCACATCCGCAAAAGTCGCATTGAAGATCTTCTGATAGTTCAGCCAGCCGACCCAGTTGGTGGTGCGCTTCAGCGAGGCATCGGTGAAGGACAGGATGACCGTATCGACCAGCGGATAGGCGACGATGACGGTAATATAAAGAACCGCCGGAAGCAGCAGCAGCCAGGCGAAGAGAAGGGAACTACGCTTCGCATCCATGGCCGCCTCCTCAGGCTTGCTTTGCCACGGGCACGTCACGGCCCGCATCATCGCCGTGCAGGCAGGCGTCATATTCCTTCCAGAGCGGCGCAAGATCCACGACGGTGCGGCTCAACCTGGCCTGATCGATGGCAAGCGCCAGAATGCCAGCCTCGATGGCGTCGAGCGCCGACACCGGCTGCTTCGCGCCGGTCTGAATAAAAGCCAGCACATCCGCTGCCATCTGCTCGTCCGCGCCATAATGCTGGGATTTTTCGGAAGGTGCCGAATAGCGCTTGTCCACCAGCTTTTCATGGGTGCGGGCACTGTGCACATCCAGGTAGCCGCGCACGAAATCGCCCTCCGCCATGCCCTTCGAGCCGATGACGCAGAAGCGGCGAAACTGGTCCGGAACATTGAGATTGGTATGGAAGGTCATTGCCACACCATTCTCGTATTCGATGATGGCTGTCTGGTAGTCGATGATATCGGCATCACTGTCGAACACCTTGTCGGAGCCCATCCAGCCGCTCGGCTTGCGGTGGTAGATCTCCAGATCGTTGACGCCCGGCTCCGGCGCATTCTGCGGCACAAAGCTTTTGCGCCCGCCGAAACTCGCGACAAAGCGCGGCCTCGCTCCGACGACGCCATTGTAAAGATCGAGGTCGTGGCAGCATTTCTCCAGCATGAAGCCGCCGGTATAGCGGCCATAGCGCCGCCAGTCGCGCATGAAGAATGCACCATGATAGGGTTCGATATGCTCGGATGCCTCGATGGAGACCACGTCACCCAGACTGCCCTGAGCCTGCGCCGCCCGCAGATCGCGATAGAGCGGCGAGTAGCGCAGCACCAGACCGACAAGCAGCCGATCATGCCCATGAGTGTTGAGCAAACGCGCCAATTCCAGACTTTCAGCGATGGAAATGACGATGGGCTTTTCCGTAAACACTGTCAGCCCTGCCTCAAGCCCCATGCGGATATGGCCAAGATGCATGTGGTTGGGTGAACCGATCATCAAAAGATCGAAACGCTCACCGGCAATCAGCGCTTCAGGCGTTTCATAGCGCTTGCCAACGGGAATCCCGGCCTCCGTCAAACCAGGAAGACCGGCAGGAGAAGGATCCGCATAGCCCACGATCTCGAACGTCGGATCGAGTTCGGCGAACACCCGACCGAGATAGCCCATGCGGAATCCGAGCCCGATAATGGCGACCTTCATCGATATCTTCCCCTGTTTGTAACTTATTTTCTTCAGCCTGAGAAATTTTCAGCGCATCGTCAAGTCAGGGCCAAATTCGCATCCAAACGCGAAAATGATTTTCAAAACCCTAGTCCTTGTCGCCTGCCCCTCGATCTCTCCAGGTCGATGGACCGCAACCCAGCCCGCCGCCTTCAGCCTGTTTAACGTGTTTTAACAAACCATACCAAAAAAATGCCAATCGTCCAGCACGAATTGAAATTCTTCATCAAGAGGGCTATTTTCGCTGAAATATCAGCATTTTTACCGCCATTCCGGCAAAACGACATAACCAATTGCACCAAAGCCGGAAACTGGTATTGTCTTGGTACGGTTTCCTTCTCGCCTGCCGCCGAACAGGACGAAAAATGCCGGTTGCATCCAAAGACGCCGTGGGGCAAGGACAGGGCATGACGCAAACGCTTCCATTGCACAGGCTGCAGACAAGTTCAGGCGGTCCGCTTTACGTGAAATTGAAGCGGCTGATCGAAGAAGCCGTGGCCAACGGCCAACTGCGCCACGGCGATGCCTTGCCGCCGGAGCGGGACATTGCGGACGCAGCCGACATCAGCCGGGTCACGGTTCGCAAGGCTCTGGATCATCTGGTCGAGGACGGGCTTCTCGTCCGCCGCCGCGGCTCGGGCACCTTCGTCGCCAAGCCCGTTCCCCGCATGCAGCAGCCGCTGACACGCCTTACCTCTTTTTCGGAAGACATGCGCCGCCGGGGCATGATCGCGGGATCGCATTGGCTGGAGCGTGGCCTGCATTTCCCCACCCCGGAGGAAACCATGGCGCTTGGCCTGAGCAGTTCGGCGCGGGTGGCACGCCTCATCCGCATCCGCACCGCGAACGACATGCCGATTGCGCTGGAGCGCACCAGCCTGCCGGACGATCTCCTGCCCGACCCGGAAACGGTGGAAAACTCACTCTATCATCTGCTCGGGCAGCGGAGCATCCGCCCGGTGCGCGCCAATCAGCGCATTTCAGCCGTTCTGCTGAAGGATGACGAGACGGAGCTACTCGGCGTATCCGCAGGATCGCCGGCCCTTTCCGTGCAGCGCATCGCCTATCTCGACACGGGCAGGGTCATGGAAGTCTCCCGCGCCCTTTACCGCCATGACGCGTATGACCTCGTGGCCGAACTGACTCTGGAATCCTGATGGACAACGCCTTGCCTGACATCCGCGCGCCCTACGCCATCACAGGCGGGCAGATTTTCGATGGAACACAGTTTCAAACAGGGCAGGCCCTACTGGTCAGGGAAGGCAAGATCGAGGCTCGGATACAACAGGGCGCATTACCCGCCGACATTGCCCTTGTGGATGCGAGCGGCGCCTTCGTCGTCCCCGGCTTCGTGGATTTGCAGGTCAATGGTGGCGGCGGCGTTCTCCTGAACAATGACACCAGCCTTGGAGCCATTCGGCGCATCTGCGCCGCCCACGCCCGCTTCGGAACCACGGCGCTGCTCCCGACCCTGATCACTGACAGGCCCGACATTCTGCCAGAAGCCTTGCAGGCCGGCTGTGAGGCCCTGAAAGCGCAGGTTCCAGGCTATCTGGGCCTGCACCTCGAAGGGCCACATCTTTCCCTTGCCCGCAAAGGCACGCACGACCCGGCCCTGATCCGCAGGATGACGGAGGAGGATCTCGCTTTCCTTCTCGATCAGGCCGGGCAGTTTGGTTATGCGCTCACCACCATCGCACCCGAAAGCGTCACCACCGCGCAGGTGCGGGCTCTGAGCGAGGCGGGCTATGTCGTCAGCCTCGGTCATACGGATGAACGCTTCGAGACCTTTCGCGACTATGTGGCCGCCGGGGCCAGCATCGTCACCCACCTGTTCAACGCCATGAGCCAGTTGACCAATCGAGAGCCGGGATTGGTTGGCGCGGGTCTTTTCCTGCCGGAGCTTTCCTGCGGTCTGATTGCCGATGGTTTTCACGTCGATCCTGCCTGCATGACGCTGGCGCTGCGGGCAAAGAGAGGGCCGGGACGGATTTTCCTCGTTACCGATTCCATGAGCACCATTGGCGTGGATGATGAAAGCTTCGAACTGAACGGCCGCATGGTCTACCGTCGCAATGGCCGGTTGACGCTGGCCGATGGGACGCTGGCCGGAGCCGATATCGACATGCTCGCCTGCCTGCGCTTCGTCACGGAAAAGCTTGGCGTGCCGTTGCCGGAGGCCCTTAATATGGCAAGCCTCCATCCCGCAGAGGCAATCGGAGCGGCCAGCAAGGGCGCTCTCCTTCCCGGCAAGGATGCCGATTTCCTGTTTCTCACCCCGAAGCTTGAATTGACGGCCACCTGGATCGGCGGACGCTGCGTGTATGAGGCGAAAAGATCATGATCGTCTGTTTCGACATTGGCGGCACGGCCATCAAAGGGGCGCTCGCCTTTTCACCCGACGACATTCGCCCCCTGCCCCGGCTGCCCACCCCGACGCAGGATTTCGCAGCCTTTGTGTCCGCCCTGCAATCCGTAATCGATCAGGCCGATGAAAAGCCGGACTGTGTGGCCATTTCCATCTGCGGCATCATCGATCCGGATACCCAAAATACCGTGGTCGCCAATATCCCCTGTATCCATGGCAGGCCGCTCAAACAGGATCTGGAAACCGCTCTCGGCCTGCCGGTGCTGATTGCCAATGATGCCGACTGCTTCGTGCTGGCGGAAGCCGGGCTTGGCGCTGCGCGCGGCCACCGCGTCGTATTCGGGATCATTCTCGGCACAGGTGTGGGCGGCGGCCTGGTCATCGATGGCAGCCTGATCAATGCCGATGGCGGCTTCGCGGGGGAGTGGGGGCATGGACCCATCGCCGCCACGCTTGCGGGCAATCCGCCCGCAGCCATACCGCGCTTTGCCTGTGGCTGCGGCCAGGCGGGCTGTATTGATGCCACATGCAGCGCCAGAGGACTGGAAAGGCTGCACCAGCATCTGCATGGCGAAGCCCGCACAAGCGAAAGCATTGTTGAGCGCTGGACGGAAGGCGACAGCGCCGCCAGCCGCACGATCGATGTGTTTGTCGATATTATTGCCGCGCCCTTGGCGCTGACCGTCAACCTGACGGGCGCGACGATTATTCCGGTGGCTGGCGGGCTTTCCAACGCAACAGGCTTGGTAGCCTCCATCGATCAGGCCGTGCGCCGGCGCATTTTACGGCAGTTCCAGCGCCCGCTTGTCGTACCCGCCGAATGCCGGATCGAACCCGGCCTGATGGGCGCCGCACTGCTGGGATTAAAGACATCTGCTCGCCCTGCCCAATAAGCGGGCACACTCTTCCTTTGCCTAAAGGCAATCCTTTCTTCATAAATTCAAATAGTTAATTCCAGGCTCCAGGGACGACGCCTTCACCTCCGCTTGCCCGACATGCAGCGTGGCCGCCCGAGCGGCGTGAAAACGGGCAAAATGACGCAACCCACCTTCATTTTTGACCTTTTGATAAATTTTTTGACCATCAGAATTCCAAGCCTCTGACTTTGCATCACTTTTCAAACTGGCACAGTCATTGCTTCTCTTTTGTCAAACGGGCGCACGCCCCGCACACCAGAGGCAGGAGCAAGACATGGAAATCGGCGTTTTCATTCCCATCGGCAATAATGGCTGGCTCATTTCCGAAAATGCGCCGCAGTACAAGCCGAGTTTCGAACTCAACAAGGAAATCACGCTACGAGCCGAGAAATACGGATTCGATTTTGCGCTTTCCATGATCAAGCTGCGCGGCTTTGGCGGCAAGACGGAATTCTGGGATTACAATCTGGAATCCTTCACCCTGATGGCAGGCCTTGCCGCCGTCACCTCCAAGATCAAGCTGTTTGGCACGGCGGCCACGCTGGTCATGCCGCCAGCCATCGTTGCGCGCATGGCAACCACCATCGATTCCATCTCCGGCGGCCGGTTTGGCGTCAATCTCGTCACCGGCTGGCAACGTCCTGAATATAGCCAGATGGGTCTGTGGCCGGGCGACGACTATTTCGGCGATCGCTACGAATACCTCTCGGAATATACGACCGTGCTGAAGGAGTTGCTGACGACGGGCGTTTCCGATCTCAAGGGCAAGCATTTCACCATGGACGACTGCCGGATGAAGCCGGTGCCGGAAGGGGATGTGAAGCTGATCTGCGCAGGCTCTTCCGACAAGGGCCTCGCCTTCTCCGCCACCTTTGCCGATTACAGCTTCTGCTTCGGCGTTGGCGTCAACACACCGAAGGCCTTTGCGCCCACCAACCAGCGCCTGCTGGCCGCCACCGAGAAAACGGGCCGCGATGTGCGCTCATTCGTGCTGACCATGGTGCTGGCGGAAGAGACATCCGAAGCGGCGTGGGCCAAGTGGGAGCATTATAAAGTGGGCGCCGATGAGGAAGCCATCAAATGGCTTGGCCTGCAAAGTGCTGCCGATACGAAATCCGGTTCGGACACCAATGTCCGCCACATGTCGAACCCGGTTTCCGCCGTCAATATCAACATGGGAACGATCATCGGCTCCTATGCGGAAGTTGCGGCCATGCTGGACGAAATGAGCGAAGTGCCCGGCACTGGCGGCGTCATGCTGACTTTTGACGATTTCGTGGAAGGCATCGAGAAGTTTGGCAAATATGTCCAGCCGCTGATGAAGAGCCGCCAGCACATCAAGCCTGCGCTGGAGGCCGCTGAATGAGCACGCCTGTGACTGCCGCCGGCTATCAGCCTCGTCCCGATCATGCGGCCAGCGTAACGCTGCCCGCAAGACCCGAACCGATTACCCTCAAGCCCAGCGAAACAGCCGTGGTGGTGGTGGATATGCAAAACGCCTATTCCACCGAAGGCGGTTACGTGGATCTGGCGGGCTTTGATATTTCCGGCGCGAAATCCACCATCTCCAACATCCGCAAGACGCTGGATGCCGCCCGCGCCGCAGGCGTGCTGGTGGTCTATTTCCAGAATGGCTGGGACAAGGATTATATCGAAGCAGGCGGCCCCGGCTCCCCCAACTGGCATAAGTCGAACGCGCTTAAAACCATGCGGGCGCGGCCCGAGCTTCAGGGGCAGCTTCTGGCCAAGGGCACCTGGGATTATGCGATTGTCGATGAACTTCAGCCGAAACCCGGTGACATTCTGGTGCCGAAAACCCGCTATTCCGGCTTTTTCAACACCAATATGGACAGCGTGCTGCGCGCGCGCGGCATTCGCAATCTCGTCTTTGTCGGCATTGCCACCAATGTCTGCGTGGAAAGCTCGCTCCGGGATGCCTTCCATCTCGAATATTTCGGCGTGATGCTGGAAGACGCCACCCACCATCTCGGCCCGGATTATATCCAGCAGGCCACAGTCTATAATGTCGAGAAATTCTTCGGCTGGGTTTCCACCGTCAATGATTTCTGCGGCGCCATCGGTCAGGCCGCTCCGGCCTGATCGCGTCCCATTCCGCTCTCATTCTTCGAAAGGATCTTCCATGCCCAAGACCATTATCGTTCCTGAAGGCACGCAAAAGCCCATCGCCCCCTATTCCCCCGGTGCCCTTGCCGATGGCGTGCTCTACGTCTCCGGCACGCTGCCCTTCGACAAGAACAATGATGTCGTGCATGTCGGCGATGCCGCTGCCCAGACCCGGCATGTGCTGGAACTCATCAAATCGGTGATCGAAACGGCGGGCGGCACGATGGAGGATGTGACCATGAACCACATCTTCCTCACCGACTGGGCCAACTACCAGGCCATCAACAAGATCTATGCCGAATATTTCCCCGGCGACAAGCCGGCACGCTATTGCGTGCAATGCGGCCTCGTCAAGCCGGATGCGCTGGTGGAAATTGCCACCGTCGCCCATATCGGCAAAGCCTGAGCCTGGATGATCGATGCATTACGACGTTCATGGCGAAAACGGCCCGGCGCTGATCCTCTCCTCCGGGCTCGGCGGCTCCGCCGGTTACTGGGCCGCGCAATTGCAGGCGCTGACGCCCCATTTTCGCGTTATCACCTATGATCATCGCGGCTGCGGCAGAACCGGCGGCGAGGTGCCGCCAGACGGCGGCATCCGCGCCATGGCGGAGGATGTGCTGGAGATTGCCGACACGCTTGGCCTGTCCAGCTTTCACCTCATGGGCCATGCGCTGGGCGGGTTGATCGGTCTCGACCTCGCCTTGCGCTGCCCGGAGCGCCTGGAAAGCCTGGTGCTGATCAATGCCTGGAGCAAGGCCGATCCACATTCGGGCCGCTGCTTCGATATCCGGCTGGAACTGCTTGAAAAATCAGGTATTCCTGCCTTTCTGAAAGCGCAGCCGCTTTTTCTCTATCCGGCATGGTGGATGAGCGAGCAAACCGAACGGCTGGCACAGGAAGAAGCCCATGGTCTTGCGCACTTCCAGGGCGAGACCAATATCCGCCGCCGCATCGCAGCGCTTCGCGCTTTCAATGTGGATGATCGGCTGGGCGCGATCAGCACACGCACCCTCGTGCTGGCTACCCGGGACGATCTGCTCGTTCCCTATCAAAGATCGCTGCGTCTGGCCGAAGGCCTGCCAGATGCGACGCTTGAGCTGATGGAAAGTGGCGGCCATGCCGTCAATGTCGTCCATCCGGAAACGTTCAACAAAACTGTCGTTGATTTTTTGAGACGGTAGAAACAGGAGAAGCGAGCATGCTGGCCCGCAGTGACGACATGATAACCGAAGCCGAACAGGCCCGTGCCGCCTATCGCGAGGCGATGGCCAATCTCGCCGCCGCCGTGACCATTGTCACCACCGATGGCGAGGCAGGCCGTGCTGGCTTTGCCGCCACCGCCGTCTGCAGCGTATCCGACACGCCGCCTACGCTGCTTGTCTGCCTCAACAAGGGGTCATCCGCCTACGCGGCGGTCAAGGCGAACGGCATCATTGCGGTGAACGTACTCGGCCAGCAGCACCAGCCGGTATCGCAGGTGTTCGGCGGGAAGACGCCAATGCAGGAGCGCTTTGCGACCGGAACGTGGGAAAGCGGAGATACCGGCTGCCCCATTCTCAGCGATGCACTCGCCAGCTTCGATTGTCGCATCGAACGTATGGTCGATGGCGGCACCCACGATATTCTTATCGCGCAGGTTCTGGCCATTCACACCCATGAAAATGCCCCGCTGATCTATTTTCAACGGGGCTACCACACTCTTTGAATTTCCATAACATTTCCAGGAAGGTGGAATCCGGTTTTCCGTCCGGAAAGGCGTAAAAACAAGTCGTTAGAGCTTACGGGGAGGCTTGCCGTGCCTCCCCACCGATCAAAGCGCAAACAGCGCGACGATCACGAAGAGAAAAGCCGCAGCACAAGCGATGATCGGCAGTTTCTGCGCAAGACCGCGCAATGCCCCCTGGTGCTGGTGTACGAAATGGCTGTCGCCACGCGGCGAAGAACGAAGCAATGTGCTCATCTTTGCCTCCTTAAAGAACGGGAAAAAGACCAAAATAGAAAATGCCCTGGGCCTCGCCCAGCTTCACGTCATCTCTATCACTCTGCCGGGTTTCAGACGAAACCGAAGCCGGTTTCTGCTCCTTGCCAGCATCATCCCCCTTGCGGCGTGTCAGGCCGAAGAGATCGAAGGAAAACAAGTTGGCTGCAATCACCATTTCCATTCCTCCTGCTCTTCACGCATTGTTGCGAGTGTTAACCAGTGTGACGTGAAGAAGGCGGAAGGTCAATATTTTCTACAAAATTACTGTTCTATAATCACGGGCCGGAGGAGCAAATTTGTTCTTCAAGAGCCGCTTTCGCGGTCGGCTCTACCGTCGCCCCCGGAAAACCCGTCAGGGCCGTTACTGCATAATTCCTTAAATCGGAATCGATTTAAGGTGAAAATTATGCAGCAGATTAAAAGTGTTACAGCGACCTTTGTGCGCCATATTTGGCGCACAAAGGTCGCTGTAATATCTCAACCCAGCCGCCTTCCATCGGCTTTGAAGATATGGCAGCGATTGGGATCAATGGTCAGGGGCACCCGCTCCCCGGCCCGAATGGCCTGCTGATCCTGCAAGGCCACGGCAAGCGGCTGGCTGGAGGCGGTCGTAACATAGAGAATGGTCTGCCCACCCAGTTGCTCGACCAGATCGACCCGCGCCTCGCCGAGCGACAGACCGGACTGCCCCAGCACGATATGTTCAGGCCTCGCGCCGAGGTGAATGCTTTCACCCGCCTGCAGCCCGGACATGCCTTGCGGCAAGGGCAGTGACACCTCTCCCATGCTCAGTTTCAGCCCGCCCTCGGCGTCAGCCTCGACACGACCCTCCAGAAAATTCATGCGCGGCGAGCCGACAAAGCCCGCCACGAACATATTGGCGGGCCGGTTATACAGCTCAAGCGGCGCGCCCACCTGCTCGATGCGCCCGCCATTCAGCACCACGATCTTGTCGGCCATGGTCATAGCCTCCACCTGATCATGGGTCACATAGATCATCGTATTGCCGAGACGTTGATGCAGCTTGGAAATTTCCACCCGCATCTGCACCCGTAATTCCGCATCGAGATTGGAGAGCGGTTCATCGAAGAGAAAAATATTCGGCTCGCGCACAATAGCCCGGCCGATGGCCACACGCTGGCGCTGACCACCGGACAGCTGCTTCGGCTTGCGCTGCAAAAGCGGACCGATTTTCAGAATTTCCGCCGCCCGCGCCACACGCGGCTCAATTTCCGCCCGCTTCATCCCTGCCGTTTCCAGCCCGAAAGCCAGATTTTTATAGACGGTCATATGTGGATAAAGCGCATAGGATTGAAACACCATGGCGATGCCGCGCCGCGAGGCGGGCACCTCGTTCATCCGTTGATTATCCAGCAGCAGGGCGCCGCCGGAAATGGCCTCCAGCCCGGCGATCATCCGCAGAAGGGTGGATTTCCCGCATCCCGAGGGACCCACGAAGACTGCAAATTCCCCCGGCTCAATGGTGAGATCGATGCCGTGAACGACCTGCAACTCGCCATAGCGCTTGTAAACCTTGTCAAGAACGACCCGTGTCGCCATCGATGCCTCCCTGCGGTTAGCCTGAACGGGATGTGCGGTCATGCGGGTCTCCAGCTCTGATATTTGGGATGGGACGCATCCAGCGGCAGAAGCACATCCTGTCCGGTTTCGGAGGAGTGATAAAAGGCCGTCACCAGTTCCAGCGATCGGCGGGCGTCCTCGGTCGTCACAGGCAGCGGACCGCCAGATTGCAGCGCCTCGTAAAACTGCCGGAACTGGCCGATATAGCGATTGCCCACCGGTTCCCAACCGGCCAGCAAGGCATCGATCTGTTCGCCAATCTCAGGTCTTGCAGGGAGAATGCGCCACGGATCCTCGCCGGGATTATAGGCCTCGTGATTGCTCTCGAAGGTCACGTTTTCATAGCAGAGACGAACCCGGCTGATCTCTTCCGCGCATCCCAAGGTCGCGCTCAGTGTCGCCAGCGCGCCGTTTTCCATCAAGAGGCTTGCGCTGACGCAATCCTCCACCTCGATAGGATTGACGCGCGTGGCCGTGCGGCCAAACAGCCGCGCGACAGGCCCCATCAGAAAGGTCAGCATGTCATGCTGGTGAATGGCGTGGGTCATCAGCACCCCGCCCAGTTCGGTGGCCCATTTACCGCGCCAGGCCACGTCATAATAATCCGCCTCGCGCCGCCAGTGGGTTTCGACCGTGGCGACATAGGGTTTGCCTGCAAGCCCGGCTTCGATGATGCGCTTGGCTTTCAGCGCGCCATCGCCAAAGCGATATTGAAAGATGGGCATGAGCCGCGCGGAAGCCTCCCGCTCCGCCGCCATGACGAGGTCAAGATCGGCCAGCGAACCAACCAGCGGCTTCTCGCAGATCACATGCTTGCCCGCCTTCAAGGCTTTCAGGATCATCTCAAGATGCGCCATCGGCGGTGTGCAGAGATCGACGATGTCGATATCCGGCATCGCCAGAACCTCATCATAGGAGGTCGTGGTCCGCTCAACACCGAAGCGCTCGGCGCATTGCGCAAGGCGCTGGCGATCGAGATCGCAGAGCACCGCCACCTCCAGAATATCGCGGTTCTGGGCATAGCCTCGCTCGATATGCGCCTGCCCGATCCCGAGACCAACGAGGGCAACTTTCATGATCTTTGCCATGATTGCTTACCCCCTGCCCTGTTCGGCCAGCCGCTGGGCGGTCAGCGCCAGTTCCATGGCCTTGAAGCAGCGGGCCTGCGGCATGGCCGTTTCGGTCCGGTCCCGAATATCGGCGAGCAATTGCCGTCCGTAAGGCAATTCAACGCCGGAGCAATCGATATGGCGCGTCCCCTTTCGATCTGTCAGAAAAAGGTGATCCTTGCCGGGCCGCCCTTCGACATCGATATATTTGCGAAGCTCGATGGTGCCTTCGGTCCCAAGGATGAACAAGCGCCCATCACCCCAGACCGGCAGGCCATCCGGCGTGAACCAGTCCACCCGGATATAGCCTGTGGCGCTGCCCGTCCGCAGGTGAATGTCGCCGTAATCCTGGAGGCCGGGCTTATCCTGATTGGCACGGTTGGCAACGGTGGCGGAGAGCACTTCGGCATCGAGACTGTTGGTGAAAAACAGAAACTGCTCGCATTGATGCGACGCGATATCGCAGAGAATGCCGCCATAGCGCTGCCGCTCGAAAAACCAGCCGGGACGCTGAGGCTTGCGCAACCGGTGCGGCCCGATCCCCGTGGTGTGGATAACGTCGCCAATCGCGCCCGCCTGCACGAGTTCACCGGCCTTGACGGTCGAGCCCGTCTCGAAATGTTCGGAATAGCAGATGGAGAAAATGCGCCCCGTTTCTGCCTGAACGGCCTTGACCTCGGCAAGCTGTTCGAAACTTGTCACGCCCGGCTTGTCCACCATCACATCCTTGCCATGACGCATGGCTTCGACGGCAATCGCCGCCCTGTCGGCGGGAACGGCGGCGCTGACGATGAGCGCGACGGTTTCATCCTCCAGCAGCCGCCGCTTGTCGCTGACGCGCGGACTATCGGGATAGGTCTCGGCAAAACGGCGCGTCAGGTCATTGTCATCGGCATGATACCCGACCAGTTCCGCGCCCGCCGACAGCATCGACTGCACCTGCCCGAAAATATGATCGTGATCGATACCAATGACCGCAAAACGAAGAGAACTCATGAAAACATCCCTGAAAGTGACAATCAGCGTTTCAGACCGGCAGTCGCAATTCCCTCGATCAGCAGGCGCTGGAAGAAGAGGAAGATCAGAAACACCGGAATGAGAGAGAGATTGGACATGGCAAACAAGCCGCTCCAGTCGGAATTGCCAGTGGAGTCGACGAAGGACCGCAGCCCCAATTGCACCGTGTAGGAGCCGGAATTGCTCAGATAGATCAGCGGACCGAAGAAATCGTCCCAGGTCCAGATGAAGGAAAAGATGGCAGCCGTCGCCAGCACTGGCAGCGACAGCGGCAGCATGATGCGGAAATAGATGCGCCAGGGGCTGCAGCCGTCCATCATCGCCGCCTCATCCAGTTCGCGCGGAATGCCGCGAAAGAATTGCACCATCAGGAAGATGAAAAACGCATCCACCGCCAGGAATTTCGGTACGACCAGCGGCAGGATGGTGTTGATCCAGCCCAGCTTCAGAAACAGCACATATTGCGGAATGAGCGTGACGTGATAGGGCAGCATCAGCGTGCCCAGCATCAGGGCGAACCAAAAATTCCGCCCCCAGAACTGCAGCCGCGCAAAGGCGAAGGCCGCCAGCGAGCAGGACAGTACATTGCCGATGACCGAGAGCACGGCAATCACCAGCGAATTCCAGAAATAAGTGCCGAAGGACACGGTCATGCCGCTCCAGCCGCGCGTATAGGCGGTGAAATCCCATTTTTCCGGTAGAAGCGATGCCTGACCGAAGATTTCGCTCTGGTCCTTCACCGACCCCGCCAGCATCCACAACAGCGGATAGAGCATGACGACGGAGGCAGCGATCAATCCGGCATGGATCAACAGGGACAGATACCAGGGCCTGCCCTCCTCCGGGGCGTGATCCGGCCCTGCTGGTGTCAGGAGAGCGTCAGTCATCGTAATGCACCCAATAGCGTGAGGTCAGGAAGGAAAAGGCCGTGAACAGCGCGATGATCACCACCAGGATCCAGGCCAGCGCCGCCGCATATCCCATACGGAAATAGCCAAAGGCTTCCTGATAGAGATAGAGCGTGTAGAAAAGCGTGGAATCGATCGGCCCACCGGTGCCGGATGAGATGATATAGGCCGGTGTAAAGGCCTTGAAGGCATCGATGGTCTGCACCACCGCATTGAAGAAAATCACCGGCGTCAGCAATGGCAGGGTAATCTTGTAGAAGATGCGGATTTTTGAGGCGCCATCCAGATTGGCCGCTTCATAAAGGTCGACGGGGATCTGCCGCAGGCCAGCGAGGAAAATGATCATCGGTGAACCGAATTGCCAGATTGCCAGCACCACCAATGTGTAGAGCGAGGTGTCCGGATTGGAAATCCAGCTTGGACCTTCGATACCGAAGAGGTTCCACAGCAGGATGTTGACCACCCCGTCACCGTCGAACAATTGCCGCCAGAGGATGGAGATCGCAACGCTGGCGCCCAGCAGCGACGGCAGGTAGAAAATCGCCCGGTAGACCGGTAGCCCGCGAATACCGCGATTGAGCAGCAGCGCCACCAGCAGGGCGAAGACCAGCTTGAGCGGCACCGACAGAACCACATAGACCAGCGTCACATGCAGCGAGGTGGCAAACTTGTCATCCGCCGTGGCAATGCGGGCATAATTTGCAAGACCAACGAAGTTCGGTGACTGCAGCAGATTGTAATCCGTCAGTGAAAGATAAAGAGAGGCAATCGCCGGACCGAGCGTCAGCCCGAAAAAACCGACAAACCAGGGAAGAAGAAAGAGATAGCCGGGCGCATTGCGCCGCAAGGCCGCCTGGAGGGGCGTATCTACCGCCTTCAATGGTGGCGAGGCAGCCTTGCCGGTGTCAATGACACCGGCTGCATTGCTTCTGATCTGGCTCACGCGCTCAGCCTCGCTTGATATTGGCGGCGGCCTGCTCAACGAACTTTGCCGCGCCGTCTTCCGGCTTGGTCTTGCCGAAGGCAACTTCCTCGGCAATCTTTTTCAGCATGAACTGGTTTTCGCCCGCGCCATTCGGCGGCGGCGGCGGCAGGGCGCCAACCTTGGGCGTCAGCCGATCGATATAGGCAACGACCTGCTGTTCATTGTCGCTCAAGCTGGACGTCAGACCATTGCGGATTTTCTCCGATGCCGGAACGCCGCGCTCCACGCCAAGGATCTTTGCAGCTTCCGGATCTTCCACCAGGAAATTGATCAGCGCCACCGCAGCATCCGGGTTCTTTGTCTGCGCCGACAAAGAGACCATCATGGACGGCTTCAGGTACTGTCCGGGCTTGCCGCCCGGCGTCAGCGGATAGCTGGTCAGGCCCAGCTTTTCCTTGCTGATGGCCTGATGACCGATGAACTGGTTGGAATGGGCAAAAGCCACAGCCGCCTTGCCAAGCGCCACCATGCTGGTTTCGATGGTCAATTGATCAAGAGCCTGCGCATCCGGTGGCACGCAGGCCTTGGCCTTGCGCATCTCCGCCCACATCTTGAACCAGTCGGTCATGTCGGCGGCGGTAAACGCAACATCTCCGCTTGGAGAATAGAGCGCCTTACCTCGCTGGCGCAGCCAGCATTCCAGCGTCGGCTCCAGACCGCTGCCATCCTGCGTGCCGTAAAAGGCCCGCCGCTTTTTGGCTTCTGTCAGCTTGACGCAGGCGGCGGTAAAATCGTCCCAGCTCATGTCGTCATGCGGCGGCTCGACGCCAGCCTCTTCCCAGGCGGTGCGGTTGAACAGCATGATGGACGAGTTCACACCCAGGTTGACGCCGTAAAGCTTGCCGTCCACCTTGCCGGAATTGATATTGGCCGCGCCAAAATCATCGATCGTCAAGCCCTTGCCCATGTGGGGCGTGAGGTCGAGAAGCGAATTTCGCCGCGCATACTCAAAGATGTAGCGATAATCCATCTGGATCAGATCGGGAGCATTGCCGCCCGCCGTCTGGGTCGCCAGCCGCGTCCAGTAATTATCCCAGCCGAAGGATTCGCCCTCGATCCTGGTCCCGGCATTTTTCGCCTGATAAGCGTTGATGGCGGCATAGGTGCGATCGGAACGCTCCTTGGACCCCCACCACAGGAAGCGTAACCGCGTTTCAGACTGAGCAAGCGCACGCCCAGCCAAAAAGCAACCCAAGGTAGCAGCTCCTCCCAAAAGCATGCCACGGCGGTTCGTCGTCAGTGTCATCCTGGTCTCCTCCCCAGTTGTCCAGATGAACTTGCGAATTGTCTTGCGACAAATAACCGTTTGGTTACAAAACTGTCGGCAAATAATGAAGCTGTCAAGCCACATTCTGGTCAACATGGGGCTGCGTAATCATCGGCCAGGATGCGGGGGCAATCTCTGTGGATAAGGTCAGAAGGGCATGACCGACAACCTGAAGACAAATGGCGACGCTGCGCCGCCTGCATCAGCCCCGCCGACGCCGGGACGCAGGCTGCTGCGCGATCCGAGAGCTACCCGCGCGGCCATTCTGGCCGCCGCTGTGGAGGAGTTTTCACACCACGGCTATGGCGGTGCGCGCGTAGATGCGATTGCGGCCCGCGCCTGCACCAATAAACGCATGCTCTACCATTATTTCGGGGACAAGGAGGCGCTTTACCTCGCGGTGCTGGAAAGCATTTACGGCGCCATCCGTCAGGCGGAAAAGGGCCTTGATCTTGCCCATCGCGATCCGTTGCAGGCCATGCGCGACCTTGCGCTGTTCACCTGGCGATATTTCCTCAATCACCCCGAATTCTTAAGCCTTCTGGCCACGGAAAATCTCCTGAAGGCCCAGCATCTGAAGCGTTCGAAAACGCTGGCTGCCATGCATTCGCATTTTATCGGCGAATTATCGTCGGTGCTGGATCGTGGCGCCAAAAGCGGCGTGTTTCGCCCGGACATCGATCCGCTCTCCGTTTACATGACCATTGCCGCCCTCGGCTTCTTCTATCTCAACAATCGCCATACGATTTCAACGATCTTCGGTCGCGATCTGTTTCAGCAGGAGGCGCTGGAAGCGTGGGGCGAACATATTGTCAGCGTGACATTGGCCTCGATCAAGCCCTGAACCTCACCCATTCTCAAGGAAGTCCTTTCTCACGATTCCATGGCGTTGCAGCTTGTCGTAAAAGGTCTTGCGCGGAATTTTCAGCGCCTCAAGCGTGCGGCGAACGTCACCGTCGAAACTGCGTAACGTTTCGCGAATAAGACCTGCTTCATAAAGATCGACCCGCTCCGGCAGCGACGGGCCGTCCGTTTCAGATAAGCCCGGCACGGGAGCCGCCTCCGGCATATCCAAACCCAGAACACACCGTTCGGCAAAGTGCGAAAGCTCCCGCACATTGCCGGGCCAATCGTGCTCAAACATGTAGCGCTCCAGCGCGCGGGTCAGCGGCGGCACATCGCGGCGGAACCGCTGCGCCGCCCGCTCGGCAAAATGCGCGAAGAGCAGCGGCACGTCCGGCTTCCGCTCCCTCAGCGGCGGAATGGTCAGCGTCACCACGTTCAGACGATAATAGAGGTCTTCACGGAAATCACCCCGCTCGGACGGATTGCCAAGATCGATCTTGGCCGCCGCCACAACCCGCAGATCCACCGGGCGCACCTCATTGGTCCCCAGCGGCGTCACCTCGCGCATTTCCAGCACGCGCAACATCTGCACCTGGGTGGAAAGCGGCATGCTCTCGATCTCATCGAGAAACAGCGTGCCGCCACTCGCATGCTCGATCCGGCCCACGCGCTTTTTCTGCGCTCCGGTGAAGGCGCCCGGCTCATGGCCGAACAGCTCGCTTTCAATCATGCTCTCCGGCAGGGTGCCACAATTGAGGGCCACGAAATTGCCCTTGGCGCGGCGGCTCCACTGATGCAGCAGGCTGGCGACGACCTCCTTGCCACTGCCGGTTTCGCCCACCACCAGCACATCCACATCGGTATCGGCAATCTGGCGGAGCGTTCGCCGCAGCCGCTCCATGGCGGGAGTTTGGCCGATCAGCGGCAGCCCCTCCTGTGCCGCCTCCGCGGCATGGCGCAGTCTGCGATTTTCCATGATCAGGCGGCGCATTTCAGCGGCTCTGTGCACCGTCTGCGCCAGCCGATCCGTGGAAAAAGGCTTGGTGATGAAGTCATAGGCGCCGGACTTGATCGCCTCGACCGCCATGGCAATATCGCCATGGCCGGTTACCAGGATCACCGGCAATTCGGGATCCAGTGTCCTAACCCGGGCAAAAAGCTCCAGGCCATCCATGTGCGGCATGCGAATATCCGAAACCACCACCCCACCGAAATCGGCATGAATGACCTTCAAGGCTTCCAGCGGATGATCGAAGGATAAGACGTCAAAACCGGCCAGATCCAAGGTCTGACGCGTTGCCATCAGCAGGTCGCGGTCATTATCGATCAGGATGACGGAGGGCATGTCACTCATGGTTCAGCCTTCGGCAGATGAATGGTAAAACAGGTTCCAAGGGTATCGCTTTCGACCTCCAGCCTGCCGCCATAATCCCCGATAATATCCTTGGAAATGACGAGGCCGAGGCCAAGCCCCTTGTCTTTCGAGGTGTTGAACGGCGCAAACAGATGCGGCCTGATCTCCTCGGCAATGCCGGGACCATTGTCCCGAACGCTGATCACCACCTCGGATCCGCTGACCGCCGCCGACACTTCGACACGCGCATCGCTACGGTTTTCAAGAGCCTCCAGAGCGTTCTGAAACAGGTTGATGAGCACCTGTTCCAGCCGGATACGGTTCCCCCTTACCGCAAGGTCCGCAGGCGGCTGGTGGATGACCAGCGCCTCCAGCCGCCCGGCAAAACGGCTTCTGAGCAGCACCACCGCCCCCTCGATAACCTCCCGCAGCAGAACGGGTTCTGGCGCCGTGCGGCCCTTGCGGGCAAAAGCCTTCAATTCATCGGTAATGGTGCCGATGCGTTCAGTGAGGCGCGCTATGGCCCCGAGATTCTCGGAGACAGGCGCCGTCTGCTGGCGCTGCAGAAAAACCTGCGCGTTTTCCGCATAGGCGCGAATAGTCGCCAGCGGCTGATTGATCTCGTGGGCGACACCCGCCGCCACCTGACCCAGAATGGCAAGACGGTTGGCCTGCACCAGTTCCTGCTGCACCACCTGTAGCCGCGCTTCCGTCGCCCTGTGGCCGGTCATTTCAGCCTCCAGCCGATCTCGCGCCTGGGAGAGATCGCGCGTCCGCTCCTCCACCCGCCGTTCCAGCTCCAGCCGGTCGGACCGCGCCTTCGCCATCCGGGCAAGGCTGGCCTGCCGCCGCCAGAGCAGAAGCGCGAAAAACGCCGCCACCGGCACCTGGACCGCAAGCGTGATCAGCCGCATTTCCCGCTCGGCGGACCCAAGCGTTGGCTCTGTCGGCACCAGATAATTCAGGCTCCACACGGTACTTGGAACAGGGACGGCGAGATGCAGGTACTGGGCGGGAATATCACCGGGAAAAACCGACCGGACGAGAAACACCTCATCCCCTGCCGGCTCGACATGATTGATCGGCAGCGGCCGAAGCGGCGCATCGCCGAATTGCAGACTTTCACGAATGGAGGCCAGTTGCTCCGGAGCCAGACGGGACAGGGTCATGAACCGCCAGGAGGGAATGCTGGAAATCAGCACCACGCCATTGGCATCGGTGACGAAGGCAGAGCGTGTGGCTTCCCGCCAGTCCGTCTCCAATTGATCGAACTCGGTCTTGACGACCACGACCCCCAGCGCACCCTGCTCTGCGCCGACCCGCCGCGAAATATAGAGCCCCGGACGCTTACTGATGCTGCCCAGGGCAAAATGCTCCGCGGTGCCAAAGGCCATGGCCTTGGAAAAATAATCCCGGAAAGAATAGTCCACACCCACGAAGCTCAGCGGTTCACGCCAATTGCTGGACGCAATTGCCCGCCCACTGACATCGGTGACGTAAAGAACGGACGCACTGGTGCCCGTTACCAGCCGTTCCAGCTTTTCATTCAGCCGTTGCACGGCCTGCGGGGTGCGCTCGGTCAACGCATCCAGAACCTGCTGGTCTTCAGAGAGCAACAGCGGCAGAGACCGCGGCCTTTCGAGCACGGCCCGCAAAAGAGCGACCTTCAAATTGGCGTCGTCACGGGCCTGCCCCTCAAGATCGACCAGCGAAAGGCGATCCGCGTAAAGACCCGCGCCATAAAAACCAAGCGCCAGGAACACTATGAGGCAGGCACCGTAGATCGCCCAGGCCTGCGCCCTGCTCCACATTCCCTCTGGCCGGATCATGGTATCCGCCTGTCTTTCTCCCGTGACCATGATGTCAACTGAGCAGCTTTCAGCACACAAGACAAGATAAATGTGCGGAATTCCGCACATATTGCGTCAAAACTGCGAAAAGCCCGGGAATTTCCGAGGTATTTCAATTGCTTGAGAAAGGGCAGAACTTTGGCACACCCCTTGCTTTACTCCCACAAACATTCATAGGGATGTTGAAAGTCCATTTCCCCCGGGAGGCCGGCAGATGCCGGTTGGGGGTCTACGGAGGATCCGATGCATATTTCCACCCCCGCTGCCCCAACCGGCGGCAAGCTTCCCTTTTACCGTCACCTCTACTTTCAGGTGCTCGTCGCCATCGTCGCCGGCATTCTGCTCGGTCATTACTATCCGTCGACGGGCGAATCCCTGAAGCCCTTGGGCGATGCCTTCATCAAGCTGGTGAAGATGATCATCGCGCCGGTGATTTTCCTGACCGTCGCCACCGGCATTGCCGGCATGACCGACCTCAAGAAGGTCGGCCGCGTGGCGGGCAAGGCGATGATCTACTTCCTCGTCTTTTCAACCCTTGCCCTCATCGTCGGCATGATCGTATCGAATGTCGTGCAGCCGGGCGCTGGCATGCATATCGATCCAGCAACGCTCGACGGCAAGGCGGTCGCCACCTATGCCCAGAAGGCGCATGATTCCACCATCACCGGCTTTCTGATGAACATCATCCCCGACACCATTGTCGGCGCTTTTGCTCAGGGTGACATTCTTCAGGTTCTGTTCTTCTCCGTCCTGTTCGGCATTTCGCTCGCCATCGTCGGCGATGCCGGCAAGCCGGTCGTCGATTTCCTGCAGGCCGTGATGGCGCCGATCTTCAAGCTGGTTGCCATTCTCATGAAGGCCGCCCCCATCGGCGCTTTCGGCGCCATGGCCTTCACCATCGGCAAATACGGCATCGGCTCGGTTACCAATCTGGCCTTCCTGATTGGCACCTTCTACGTCACCTCACTGCTGTTCGTGCTGGTGGTTCTGGGTGCTGTTGCCCGCTATAACGGCTTCTCCATTCTCGCCCTGATCCGCTACATCAAGGAGGAATTGCTGCTGGTTCTCGGCACCTCCTCCTCCGAAGCGGCGCTGCCGGGCCTGATGGCGAAGATGGAACGCGCCGGCTGCAAGCGCTCGGTTGTCGGCCTCGTCATCCCAACCGGTTACTCCTTCAACCTTGACGGCACGAATATCTACATGACGCTGGCGGCGCTCTTCATCGCCCAGGCCACCGATATTCACCTGTCGCTGGGGGATCAGATCCTGCTGCTGCTGGTGGCGATGCTAAGCTCCAAGGGTGCCGCAGGCATCACGGGCGCCGGCTTTATCACACTGGCCGCCACGCTTTCGGTCGTGCCCTCGGTGCCGGTTGCTGGCATGGCACTCATTCTCGGTATCGACCGCTTCATGTCGGAATGCCGCGCGCTGACCAATTTCGTCGGCAATGCGGTTGCGACCATCGTCGTGGCACGCTGGGAAAATGAACTGGACCAGACCAAGTTCCGCGCCGCCATGGCCGGAGAATTGCCGGAGGAAGTCACCGTTCCGGAAGCTGCAATCCAGCCTGCGGAATAACCATATCACAGGTTTGAAAATGCAAAGGCTCCCCTCATCGGGGGAGCCTTTTTTCATCCTGCATCGTGCCCAAAGCTTCCTATTCCCACCGGGACAAAACTCACAGCAATGTGTCGTGGGTTGTCGTCGTGGCGGCGGCGTGCTCATCCAGGGAATAGGCGCGGATATAGTCCACCTTCAATTGCGAGCCGTCGTCGAAATCGCTGTTGGGCGTTCCCGCCATGCCGCCCACGGCAAGATTTACAATCATATACATCGGCTGATGCATATCGCTGGGCGTATCGATCTGCTTCACAGCAACGTCATCGATGTACCAGGTAATCTTGTCCGCCGTCCACAGCACGCCATAGGTATGATAGCCTTCAGTATCCGTGCTGATGCCGGTGGCAATCGCCGTCTTTTCTCCGGTCTCCATGGTGTGGGCCGTGACGATGACATTGCCCTGGTCCTGGCCGCGCATTTCCATCACATCCAGTTCCGGCGGCCATGCGCCGCTTGTTGGCAGCAGCCAGAAGGCTGGCCACGCGCCTTGATCATCCGGCACATCGGCCCGCATTTCAAAATAACCATAGGTCTGGCTGAAGGAGGAATAGGTGGTGAGCATGCCGGACGTGTAGTCATAGCCGCCGATCTGGCTTTGCACCGCCTCCGAGGCGTGCGCTGCCGTGATGGTCAGCACCCCATCCGAGATGGAGAAAGGATTGACCGAGGACGTTCCGGCATAAGAGGGGTTGATGTACCACTGGAGTTCCTGATTGTCCGTCAGCGTCCCGCCATTGGCGGCAAACCAGTTGAAACCGGGATCCCAGGTGCCTGCCTGGGCGGTGCCATGAAGGGAAAGACTGTTGAAGTCATCCGAAAAGGTTTGGGTCAGATGGGTCCGGTCCAGCGTCAGCTGGAACTGATCAGCGCTGAAATCGGCAATTTCGCGATTGCTGAAGAGGATGCCCTCGCTATTGCCGAGATCGAGCCAAACGTCACTTCCCTGCTGCGTCATATGACTGACGACACTGTCAAAGGATGTCAGTCCGTAATTTTGAAGCCGCACCATATCGTCGCTGGAAAAGTCAGTGATCCGGTCGCTACCATTGCCGCTGGAAAACACGAAAATATCCGCGCCGCCGCCGCCGATCAGGATGTCATTGCCGGCACCGCCGTCAATGGTCTGGGTTCCGGTACCACCGGTGATGATGTTGTTGAGACTGTTGCCGAAGGCATAGCGATTGTTGCCGGTCACGACGAGGTTTTCGAAATTGTCCGGCAGCGTATAGCTCATCCAGGTGTTGATGGTGTCTATCCCGCCATTGGCCGCTTCCGTGGCGTGATTGATCGTCGAATAGAGATAATAGACGTCATCACCCGTGCCGCCAGCCATGGTGACATTGGAGGCACTGTCTCCATACATCGCATCATTGCCGGTGGATCCGGAGAGCGTGCCGGTGACGCCGGTCGCCGAATACCAATGCGTGGGGTCGCCGCTGTAGTAGAGCGCCTCGCCCAAGGCGTTCAGAAGAGATTTGCTGGCCATGCCCGTCCTCGTTCAATGCGTTACCCAGCCCCAGAACACTCTACCTGCAACCGGCCCCCAAGGCCAATCAAACCTTACCACTTTTGGAATATTTATCAGCTGCGCATATTCAAATACGAGAACACCGGTTTTTCGGAAAAACGCCCCGCTTTTTCGAGGGGATTTGCGAAGGATCAAAGTCGGCAGCTCTCCCGCCCCCTAAAGAGACGCATAGCAACCCATCCGTGACGAGACCGAGGCAGGCAGCCAGGACCGGTCCGCACGGAAAGGAGCAACAAGGCTGACAACGCCGCAGCATGGAAATGCACGACCGGCGTGTAACATCATGGAGACCAATATGCGCGTTTTCGCACAACCCCTGGCTATTGCAAGCCTTACCCTGGCGACGCTGACCCTTGCCGGTTTTTCTCTTCCCGCCATGGCGGCTGATTACGAAATCCATATGTTGAACAAAGGTGCGGATGGAACGGCGATGGTGTTTGAACCCGCTGCGCTGAAGGTCGCACCCGGCGACACCGTCACCTTTATTCCGACCGACAAGGCCCATAGCGCCGAAACCATTGACGGTCTTGTGCCGGCGGGCGGACAGACCTTCAAGGGCAAGATCAATGAAAGCGTGAAGGTGACATTCACCACCCCGGGCGCCTACGCCATCAAATGCGCGCCGCATGTCGGCATGGGGATGGTTGCCGTTGTGGTCGTGGGCGACGCTCCTGCCCCGAATGCGGATGCGATCAAGAACAACACCCTGCCGAAGAAGGCAAAGGACAAGATTGCCGCAGAACTGGATTCCTTAAAGTAGTCGGCTGTCTGGCGAAACCGTCAGTATCGCGTTAGCGGGAACAAAGTCGTCAGGGGCACGTTGGCCGCAGAACATCCCGGAAAGGAAGAACCATGCCGACCTTTTCCCGCGCATTCGCCGGTTTCGTCCTCAGTGGCCTGATGACGGCTTCCGTCATTGCCCCTGCTCAGGCCATCACCTTCGAGCATCTGCCGCTTCCCAAAGCCGCTGACGTCGAACGGGTTCAGTATCGCGACAACCCGCCCGGACTGTGGAAGGGATATCGTGGCGCCACGGCTCCTCGAAGCGGTTATCGCCGCCACAGCGACGGCTTCTGGTATCCACTCTCGGCCTTCGGTGCCCGCCCGCTTCCGCGCACGCCGGATGCTGAAAGGTCCACCCGGAACCCCTCCCGACAGGAGCGCTGTGCGGAGCGATATCGTTCCTACCGCGCCTTCGACAACACCTATCAGCCCCTCATTGGGCCAAGACAAAAATGCGGTTCTCCCTGATGGCATACATGCGAAAAGCCCCGAAATCGGGGCTTTTCTCTTTTACAAACGCCGATGAGATCGTGCTTTATTCGCGCTCACCCGTGAAATTCAGCAGGAGCTGGAAGATATTGACGAAGTTCAGGTAGAGCGACAGCGCCCCGAACACTGCAAGCTTCTGCTGCGATTCCTGATCGTAATTCTCGGCATACTGCTCCTTGATGTTCTGGGTGTCCCAGGCCGTCAGACCGACGAAGACCACAATACCGATCACGGAAATCGCGAACTGCAGTGCGCTGGAGCCAAGGAAGATGTTGACCAGCGACGCGATGACCACGCCAATCAGGCCCATCATGAGGAAGGAGCCGAACTGAGACAGGTCACGCTTGGTGGTATAGCCATAGAGGCTCATCGCGCCGAACATGGTGGCGGCGATAAAGAAGGTCCGCGCGATGCTCGTGCCAGTAAACACCAGGAAGACCGACGCCATGGAAAGTCCCATGACGGCGCAGAAGGCCCAGAATGCCATTTGTGCGGCGCTGGCCGACATGGTCTGGATCTTGAACGAGAAGAAGAAGATGAAGGCCAGCGGCGCCAGCATCACCACCCACTTCAGAGGCGACTGGAAGATCGGCACGTAAAGCGCAGGCGTCGAGCCGACGATGAAAGCCACCAGTCCTGTAATGATCAGGCCTGCACCCATATAGTTGTAGACGCGCAGCATGTGCTGCCGCAATCCCTGATCGAGACCGGCATCGGCACGGGCCGAGGCACCGAGCGGATACTGACGGTTGAAGGGGTCCATGATAATGTCTCCTCTCTTGATGAACTCTTTGAATTCCTGTTTCAATAAAGCGTCCGTGCCAACTGCCGCGCTGTCGCGGCAAGTTCATCGGGACGCTGATGCCCTGCAACCAGGGCGTAACCCACCTCGCCGATCTGCCAATAGGCCGCATTGGCTTTATCGGACAGGCGGAGGGTTACGGGCTGCACGCTGAAGCTGCCGGGCCGCACGGCATAAAGCGACATCTCACCGCCGCTCAGCGGCTTCACCACCATTTCCACACTCGGCCCATAGGCCGAAGGAAAGATCTGGCTATCCAGCACTGTCCAACGGGCGGGAAGCTCCGGCAGCATGATGCCCGTTGCCGAACGGATCTCGGCGGGCCCGAAAGCCGCCTTCTGCGTCGGTCCGCTCACACTTTCCCGCAGCATCGCCGTCTCATGTGCCTTAACCGCCTCATCCACAAAGGCAGGCGGCGGCACGGAGGCCACCACTTCGGACGGCGTGAAGACGCTGAAGGCCGAGTGCGCCAGCCATCCGCCGCCCACGAAGATCACCACCGCGGCGGCACGGCGCAGAAAGGCCAGCCGTTGCTCCTGCCCGAGAACGGCTTCCAGCCTGCGCGCCGTCTCGCGAGTCTCGGCCCTGGGCGGCACGGTCTGCCCGGCCAGTGCCAGACGCAACTCATCACGGACCCGCAAGTCGCCCATGACCCTTGCAGCCAGGTCAGGATGCCCGGAGAGATAGGCCTCCACCTCGATCCGACGCGCCACCGGCAGTTGATCATCGACATAGGCGTGGAGATCAAAGTCCTGAACCGGATCACTCTGCTTGTTCATCACTGCCTCCAACCAGCCTCAACGTCGGAACGCTGACCTTTCCATCTTCCATATCCCGCAGCCGCGCCCTTGCCCGCGACAGCCGCGACATGAGCGTTCCCACGGGAACTCCAAGGATTTGCGCCGCCTCCTCGTAGGAAAGATCCTCGATGGCGACGAGATGCAGCACCTGACGTTGCTCTTCCGGCAGATGCTGGAAAGCCCGGCGGATCTGCGCCAGCCGCACCGCATGCTCCTGCCCGGGACCAAGGGGAGCGTCAGCCGTCTCCAGCCCGCCTTCCTCGTGCCGGGCCAGGCGCTTTTTGCGCCGCAGCCGGTCGATGTGGGCATTGTGCAAGATGGAAAAAAGCCAACTGCGCAGATTGCCGTCGCGCCTGAAACTGCCTTCCTTCTCGAGTGCCCGCACCAGGGCTTCGTTGACCAGATCCTCGGCATCCTCACGATCGCGCACCAGCGACAGGGCGTAGCGCCGAAGCGCGCCCAACTGACCGATCACGTCAAATTTCCGAGTTTTCTTGTCCATCACCTGCATATACGCCGCGCAGGGCGCACCTATTCCATCCCTTCACATTTTTTTGTGGGAAGCAGGTGCGACAATTTGATTTTCATCATCCGGAGCCGGTCTGAACCTCAAAATTTGTGCAGATGCGAAATGCGCTCAATCCGGAATCCGTGAGCCAATCCATAGACTTCTCTGAATTTCAGGGGGTTTTTTGTTAGAAAATGCGGAAATTGTTAAGGATATTTTTCCTAGACACCGCGTCACACCTGCGACAAAACGCGCATTTCCTTGGGAAGAAAAAGGTCTAATTCGCGTTAGCGTGCTTGATGTGAGTCAATGAGATGAAAAAAATCCCTTTCCTGCCCGCCATCATGCTGGCACCGCTTCTGCTGCTTTCGAGCTGCAACATGGTCGTCATGGCGCCCTCCGGCGATATTGCGGCGCAGCAGCGTGATCTGATCATTTTCGCCACGGTGCTGATGCTGATCATCATCGTGCCGGTGATCTTCCTCACCCTGTTCTTCGCCTGGCGCTACCGGGCCTCCAACACGTCCGCGACCTATCTGCCGGATTGGCACCATTCCACCAAGATCGAGCTTCTGGTTTGGTCTGCCCCCATCGCCATCATCCTGGTGCTGGCAACCGTGACGTGGATCGCCACCCATAAGCTGGACCCTTATCGTCCGCTGGAACGCATCGATGCCGAACGCTCCCTGCCTGCTGATGTGAAGCCGCTGACGGTGGAAGTCGTGGCCATGGACTGGAAGTGGCTGTTCATCTATCCCGATCAGGGCATTGCCACGGTGAACGAACTGGCCGCGCCGGTGGATGTTCCGATCAATTTCAAGATCACCGCGCAGTCGGTCATGAACTCCTTCTACATTCCGGCGCTCGCAGGCCAGATCTACGCCATGCCCGGCATGCAGACCAAGCTTCACGGCGTCATCAACAAGGAAGGCGTCTATGACGGCTTCTCCGCCAACTATTCCGGCGCCGGCTTCTCGCACATGCGCTTCAAGTTTCATGGCTTGAACCAGCAGGGCTTCGATGACTGGGTGGCCCGCGTCAAGGCACAGGGCAGCCCGCTTAGCCGCGACGCCTACCTGAAGCTCGAAAAGCCGAGCGAAAAGGAACCGGTTCGCTACTTCGCTTCTGCGGATAAGGCGCTGTTCAACAACATCGTCAACCTCTGCGCCGACCCCAACAAGATGTGCATGCAGGACATGATGCACATCGACATGATGGGCGGCGGCGGCAAGGAAAGCGAAGAAAATCGCGAAAAGCTGCAATACGACAATCGCGGTGTGGACCTGAGCGTCAGCCCGAACCACGGCGAAACCGCAGGCCTGGAAAGCCATGAGCCCACCCCCGCAACCGATACCGGCACCACGGGATCGGTTAAGGAAGCTCCGGCTGCCCATGAAGGCCACACCATGCATCACTCCATGCCGGGAATGAACATGCCCGACAACGGTAACGGCGAAACGGCACCGGCCCAGAACTGAGCCGGTCTTAAAGCCAGGAGAAAACGGGGTACACCATGTTTAGCAACCCTGACATTACAAAATTCATCTTCGGTCGTCTGACGCTCGAGTCATTCCCGTTCCTTCACGAGCCCATCATCATGGTCACCTTGCTGGCCGTGATGATCGGTGGTGGCGCGCTTTTGGGCGCCGTGACCTATTTCCGCCTCTGGGGTTATCTCTGGAAGGAATGGTTCACCAGCGTCGACCACAAGAAGATCGGCGTCATGTATGTCGTGCTCGCGCTCGTCATGCTGCTGCGCGGCTTTGCCGACGCGCTGATGATGCGTGGCCAGCAGGCCATTGCCTTCAACGGCAATGAAGGCTACCTGCCGCCGCATCACTACGACCAGGTCTTCACCGCCCATGGCGTGATCATGATCTTCTTCATGGCCATGCCCTTCGTGACGGGTCTGATGAACCTCGTCGTGCCGCTGCAGATCGGCGCACGCGACGTATCCTTTCCCTTCCTGAACAATTTCTCGTTCTGGATGACCACCGCTGGCGCCATCATCATCATGATTTCGCTGTTCGTCGGCGAGTTTGCCCGCACCGGCTGGCTGGCCTACCCGCCGCTGTCCGGCGTGGACTACAGCCCGGGCGTTGGCGTGGATTACTATATCTGGGGCCTGCAGGTCGCCGGTGTCGGCACAACGCTCTCAGGCATCAACCTGATTGCCACCATCGTCAAGATGCGCGCTCCGGGCATGACGCTGATGAAGATGCCGGTCTTTACCTGGACCTCGCTCTGCACCAACGTACTGATCGTCGCCACCTTCCCGATCCTGACGGCAACGCTGGCGCTCTTGTCGCTTGACCGCTATGTCGGCACCAACTTCTTCACGAACGATCTCGGCGGCAACCCGATGATGTACGTGAACCTGATCTGGATCTGGGGCCACCCGGAAGTGTACATCCTGATCCTGCCGGCCTTCGGTATCTTCTCCGAAGTGGTTTCCACCTTCACCGGCAAGCGGCTGTTCGGTTACAACTCGATGGTCTATGCCACGGTCTGTATCACCGTCCTGTCCTATCTGGTCTGGCTGCACCACTTCTTCACCATGGGTTCGGGTGCGAGTGTCAACTCGTTCTTCGGCATCACCACGATGATAATTTCGGTGCCGACAGGTGCGAAGATCTTCAACTGGCTGTTCACGATGTATCGTGGCCGCATCCGCTTCGAAGTTCCTATGCTCTGGACCATCGGCTTCATGGTCACCTTCGTGATCGGTGGCATGACGGGCGTGCTTCTGGCAGTTCCGCCGGCGGACTTCGTGCTGCACAACTCGTTGTTCCTGATCGCGCACTTCCATAACGTGATCATCGGCGGCGTGGTCTTCGGTCTGATGGCCGGAGTGACCTACTGGTTCCCGAAGGCCTTCGGCTTCAAGCTCGATCCGTTCTGGGGCAAGATGTCCTTCTGGTTCTGGCTGGTCGGCTTCTACTTCGCCTTCATGCCGCTCTATGTGCTGGGCCTGATGGGCGTCACCCGCCGCATGAGCCAGTTCGACGATCCGTCGCTCCAGATCTGGTTCGTCATCGCTGCGTTCGGCGCGGTGCTGATTGCCTGCGGTATCGGCTCCTTCATCATCCAGCTCGCCGTCTCCGTCATGCGGCGCGAGCAGCTGCGTGATCTGACCGGCGACCCGTGGAACGGCCGGACCCTGGAATGGTCCACCGCCTCTCCGCCGCCCGCCTACAACTTCGCCTTCACGCCCGTGGTGCATGACCACGATGCGTGGGACGACATGAAGAAGCGCGGCTACAGCCGTCCGCTTCTGGGCTTCAAGCCCATCCACATGCCGAAGAATACCGGCACGGGTGTCATTCTCTCCGCGCTGAGCGTAGCGTTGGCCTTCGGTCTGGTCTGGTACATGTGGTGGCTTGCCATCGTGTCCTTCGTCGCGATCGTCGCAGTCTCGATCGGACACACCTTCAACTATAACCGCGACTTCTACATCTCCGCCGAAGAGGTGGTGAATACCGAAGCCACGCGGACCGCACTTCTGGCCAAGAAGGGGTGATCTGATGGATCCGAGAAGTTACAAGGCCACAAAGCCTGAATTCTACCTCACCGAGGAACATCATCCGGAGAGCAGCACCAATCTCGGGTTCTGGCTCTACCTGATGAGCGACTGCCTCATCTTCGCGATGCTCTTCGCGACCTATGCCGTGCTCGGCCGCAACTATGCGGCCGGCCCCTCGCCGGCTGATCTGTTCGATCTGCCGCTGGTGGCCATCAACACCGCCATGCTGCTGTTCTCGTCCATCACCTATGGCTTTGCCATGCTGGCGATGGAAAAGAACAACAAGGCAGGCACGCTCGGCTGGCTCGCCGTGACGGGTGCATTCGGCGCGGTCTTTATCGCGCTGGAACTCTATGAGTTCATTCACTTGATCCACGAGGGCGCAGGCCCGCAGCGCAGCGCCTTCCTGTCCTCCTTCTTCACGCTGGTCGGTACGCACGGTCTGCACGTCACCTTCGGCATCATCTGGCTGGTGACGCTGATGACCCAGGTTGCCAAGCATGGCCTGATCGAAGCCAATCGCCGCCGCCTGATGTGCCTTTCAATGTTCTGGCACTTCCTGGACGTGATCTGGATCGGCGTCTTCTCTTATGTTTACCTGCTGGGAGTCCTCGGATGAGCCAGAATTCACACGCCCACGCGCATGATCATCACCATGGCGGCCATGAAGCCAGCCATGGCTCGATGAAGAGTTACATGATCGGCTTTGTCCTGTCGGTCATCCTGACGGCAATTCCTTTCTGGCTGGTCATGTCCGGCGCCATTGACAACAAGGCGCTTACGGCTGCTCTGGTCATGGGCATCGGTGCGGTGCAGATCGTCGTGCACATGATCTACTTCCTGCATATGAACACGAAGTCCGAGGGTGGCTGGACGATGATGGCGCTGATCTTCACGATCATCATCGTCGTCATCGCGCTGGCCGGTTCGCTCTGGGTCATGCATCATTTGAACACCAACATGATGCCGATGAGCCCGGACATGATGCGCAACATGCCCTGATACCAAACAGGCGGCACATCGGTGCCGCCTCTTTTTGCGGATGATATCCCATGGCGGAAAAGCAGATCGGTTCCACATCCAAAGGACGCGGGTTTCTGCTTTCCGCCTTTCTGATTCTGGCGACCGCCGTGTTTGTCAGCCTCGGCATCTGGCAAGTGGAGCGTCTTGGCTGGAAGGAAGACCTGATCGCCCGCGTCGATGCACGGGTTCATGCCGAACCAGTCCCAGCACCCGGCGTTCAGGATTGGCCCCGGATCAATGCGGGTGATGACGAATACCGCCATGTGCAACTGAGCGGTCAGTTCGATCATTCAAAGGAAACGCTGGTCTATGCGTCTACTGTGCTCGGCCCCGGCTATTGGGTTTTGACGCCACTTGAAAGCGGCGGCCAGATAACGCTCATCAATCGCGGCTTCGTCCCCCTCGATCGCAAGGATCCCTCCACCCGAAAAGCCGGGCAGATTGAGGGCACAGTTCAGGTCACCGGCTTGCTGCGCATCGCAGAACCCAAGGGCACACTGCTCAGATCCAACGATGTTGCTGCCGATCGCTGGTATTCCAGAGACGTTCAGGCGATTGCGGCAAAGCGCGGTCTAGCCGCTGGCAGGGTCGCCCCCTATTTTATCGATGCGGATCGCAGCGACATCCCCGGCGGCTATCCCGTTGGCGGCCTTACCCAGGTCCAGTTTCCCAATCACCACCTGCAATATGCCCTGACCTGGTTTGCCATGGCGATCATGAGTATCGGCTTTCTGGTTTTTCTCTGGAAAGGCCGCGGCATCCGACAGAGCTGACCGGCTTTTCAGAGCCACTATGCCACCTCGTGGCGAGGCAGGATAAAGCCGATGCAAAGCCCGGTGGGTTTCCGGTTGGACGCCGTCACTTCACCGCCATGCTGCAGAAAGGCTTGCCGCGTAATCGCCAGCCCCAGCCCGAAACCGGCTTTGACGCCGTTGTCACCGTGGTGAAAAGGCCGAAAAATTTTGCCGAGCTCTGCCTCGGCGACACCCGGCCCTTCATCGCAGACAGTCATGTGCAAGGTCTTGTCGATCAATCGTGTTTCGATGACCACCGCCGTGCCCTCCGGGGCATGGCGCAGGGCGTTGCGTACGACATTCTCAATAGCCCGATAGATCAGCTCTCCGTCCACGGTAGAAATAAACGCAAAGCGCCGTTCGAAAACCACGGAGATCCGGCGTGACTGCCCTTCGAATGTCGCATCCTCGACAATGCTCTCCACGAGATCGATCACATCGAGAGCCTGACGTGCACGGTAAGTCTCGTCAGAGGCTGTCAACCGCGCCAAAGTCAAGATTTCTCCGACAAGTCCATCCAGCCGCTCCACCTCCCGGTCAATCCGGTCGAGAATATCCGGAAGACGGACGGGATTTTGCCGCAAAATTCCCGTGACGGCCTGAAGGCGGGACAACGGGGAGCGCAATTCGTGCGAAATATCGTGAAACAGCCGCTGCCGCCCCTCATGCAGTTCCTGAAGCCGCGCGGCGCTCAGATCGAAATCCCGGGTCAATTTGGCGATTTCATCACGCCGCCCCGCCACGCCGTCATGAATACGGACATCGAAGCGGCCCTCCGCAAGCGCCCGCAAACCCCGTCTTAATTGCGCGACCGGCCTGAAGAGATAGGAGGTTAGCATCAGGGCGGATGCCAACCCGGCAAGAGCCGCCGTCACCCAGGGCAAGCCGATTTTCCAATCAAACTCGCGGGGCATGTGAAACAGTTTGACCTGATAGCAAAGGCCATTCTCGCCCCTGAGAATGTGGGATTGTGACGAACAATCGGCTATCGGGCTCAAAATCATTCGGAAAGGCACAGATCCTGCTTCTGCCCCCGCGCGCTCCAGCAGCGTTTCCACGGCCTGCGGCCCCTCTTCCGTCAACACAGGCTGCACAAGGCCATGCAAATAGTGCTGCATGTCCAGCACCATCCTTTCATCCGGCGGCAGGCCTCCGTCGCTCTGATGCGCAAAGCTGATGAGCACAAAGGCCGTCAGCGTCACCGTAAGCCAGATGGTGATGAAAAACTTCCAGAACAGTCTGATCACGCGGCTCCTCCCGAAGCCGAAGATTGAAGAGCCTTGATCAACCCAAGCTTATCTTCGGTAAAAAGCGTTTCATCGCGGTCGCGACACCCATTCTGGTCGCACCATCACCCGGTGGCATCCCCTCAATCCTGAACCAGGATATATCCCTGACCCCGGACCGACTGAATCCAGCTATGACCGTCCGGGCGCACCCCAAGCTTCTGCCGCACACTGCTCAGATGCACATCGATGCGGCGGTCGAACGGGGTGAGCGCCTTGCCGAACACAATCGTTGAAATTTCCTGCTTGGAGACCACCTTCCCGGCCTGGCGCACAAGCACCTCAAGAAGGCTATACTCCGTGCCGGTGAGTGCGAGCGGCGTCCCGTCCAGAAAAGCATTTCGCGCGGAGGGATAAAGCATCAGGCTGCCGCTTTGCAGCACTTCCCGATGATTTTTTGCCTGTCCCAGCCCACTACGGCGCAGGATGGCCCGGAGCCGCGCCACCAATTCGCCCGGAGAGCACGGCTTTGGCATGTAGTCATCGGCCCCGAGATCCAGTCCGGCGATCCGGTCTGCCTCATCGCCGCGCGCCGTCAACATGATCACGGGCACGTCACACACTTTGCGAAGCGCCTGCAAGACTTCCATGCCGTCGAGACGCGGCATCATAATGTCGAGAACGATGATATCGACCAGCTTCTGCGCGACCACATCCAGCGCATGACGCCCGTCATCCGTCGTCTGAACCTCAAATCCCTCTTCCAGAAGATATTCCGTCAGTAGCCCGGAAAGCTCCCGATCATCGTCCACCAATAAAACACGCGTCATGTGCCAATCCGTCTTCCCCCACTCATGAGCGCCCCGGCTTGTTGTGCAACAAAAGCGGCCGGAAGACAAACGGGAAAGCACGGCCAGATTAAAAACCTGAGGATTTCAGCAGGTTCGACGATTTTGCTTATGATTAACTTCTACAGTATTTCTACAAGCACTGACCTCATCCAACAAAAGCAGGCGCAACGATCCACGATGCGCTACGCCCGTTTGTTCCCTCCTGCAACGACAGGAGCGAAAAGGCATTTGCTGTTACATCGGAACGCCGGTCTGTTCCAACAGGCCGGCGCTCTCCATGTCCGTGATCAACCTCCTGATGCCGCCGTCGTCGGCGTAACGGTTTTTCCGGAGGCATGACGACGACGCCAGTCGCCGAGGAACAGCAGGATCGGCGCGGCGATAAAGACGGAGGAAATTGCCGCGACGAGAATGCCGAAGACCATGGGCACGGCAAAACTCTCCACCGCGCTGCCGCCCCAGATCGCCATGGGCAGCAGGGCGAGAAATGCGGTGGCTGAGGTGTAAAGACTGCGAGCCAGGGTTTCATTGATGGATAGATCAATGATATCCCGCAGCGGCATCGCCTTGTAGAGCCTCATATTCTCGCGCATGCGGTCATACACAACCACCTTGTCGTTCACGGAATAGCCCACCAGCGTCAACAGAGCGGCAATGGCTGTGAGGTTGAAATCCAACCCTGTCAGCGCAAAAAATCCGACCGCCTTTGTCACATCGAGCACCAGCGTCGCAATCGCACCAACGGCAAACGGCCATTCAAAACGCGCCCAGATGTAGATCATCATAGCGATGCTGGCGAGCAGCACGGAGAGGAAACCTGCGGTGGCCAATTCGCCGCTCACCTTCGGCCCCACGACTTCCGTCCGCTGAATGGAGGCCGCCGGATCGATCGCTGCCAGCTTGGTGCGCAAGGCCTGTACGGCCACGCTCTGCGCCTCCTCGCCGCCCGGCTGCCGCTCGACACGCACCAGGAAACGACGCTCGTCACCAAACTGTTGCAAGGCGACATCCCCGAGGCCCAACGTCTCCAGACCGGACCGGAAGGCCGCAAGGTCAGCCGGCTGCTGTGTCGCCACTTCCAACTGAATGCCGCCGCGGAAGTCCACGCCGTAATTCAAGCCCGGCTTGAAGAACAAAACGACGGACGCGATGGACAGAACAGCCGAAATGCCGATACCGATGAAACGCCCCTTCATGAAGGCGATCTTGGTTCCCGACGGCACCAGCTTCAGCGGCAGTAGCGGCTTGATGGTGAGCGTCTTGAACTTCCGGCGCCGAACGATGCCGATCATGATGACGCGGACGATCGACACAGCCGTAAACATGGAAATGGCAATGCCCAGACCCATGGTCACCGCAAAGCCACGCACGGGGCCAGTACCGAACCAGAACAGCAAAGCGGTTGCGATCAGCGCCGTAACGTTACTGTCGACAATGGTGGAATAGGCGCGGCTGAAGCCCGCATCGAGTGCTGCCATCGCGCCGCGACCCTTCGCCGTTTCTTCCCGGATACGCTCGTTGATCAGAACGTTGGCGTCCACCGCAAGGCCGATGCCCAGCACGATACCTGCAATACCAGGAAGCGTCAGCGTCGCACCCAAGAGGGTCAAACCGGCAAAGGTGAGCACCACATTCAGTGCCAGTGCCAGATTGGCCAGCAGGCCCCAGGCACCGTAGAGAAACACCATGAAGGCAACGACCAGCCCGAAGCCGATAACGCCCGTCGTCACGCCGACAGCAATGGCGTCCGCGCCAAGATCGGCGCCAACGGTCCGCTCTTCCACAACCGTCAACTTTGCAGGCAATGCACCGGCGCGCAGTAGCGCGGCAAGGTCATTGGCCGATTGCACGGAGAAGTTTCCGGAAATCTGGCCCGCGCCACCCGTAATCGGCTCGTTGATGACCGGCGCGCTCAATACCTTGTCGTCGAGAACGATCGCAAAAGGCTTGCCAACATTGGCCTGGGTAATGGCCGCAAACCGCTGCGCACCCAGGGTGTCGAAGCGGAAGCTGACCACAGGCTCGTTGGTATTGGGGTTAAAGCTGACGCGGGCATCCGTCAGGTGGTCGCCGGAAAGTTCGGGGCGCTCCACCACCGGATATTGCCGGCCTTCGTCATCGGCCAGCGTGACGACACCTGCCGGCATCCGGCCGTCCGGTCCGGGTTGGGCCAGCATGTGAAAGCTCATCTTGGCTGTAGACCCCAGCAGATCGCGCAGGCGCTTCGGATCCTGCACACCGGGCAACTGCACCAGAATACGGTCTGAGCCGACACGCTGGATCGTCGGTTCGGCAACGCCGACCTGATCCACGCGCTGACGGATGATTTCAAGGCTCTGATCCACAGCCGCCGTCACACGGTCGGCCAGCCCGGCATCGGTCAGGGTCAGCGTGATTTCGCCGCCATTGCCGCCGAAGGCAAGATCAGCCGAACCCGCAACGCCAACGGAAACGGACAGTTTCTGCAACTCTGTCAAAGCAGCGCTGCGCTGCGCAGCATCACGCAACGTGACGACAATCCCGCGATCCACGCGCCGGATGCTCGTGGACACGATCCCGGCCTGGGTCAGACTTTGACGGGCATCCTGGGTGAGATTTTGCAAGCGTTCCTTGATGAGATCGGCAGCATCGACTTCCAGCACGAGATGCGACCCGCCACGAAGGTCAAGGCCAAGCGATACCCTCTGATGGGGAAGCCAGGAGGGAATTTTATCCAGAACGGTCTGCGGCAGCACATTGGGAAGCGCCGTTAGAACGCCGAAAAGAATAACCACGGAATAGACCGCGATAAGCCAGCGAGAAGTTTTCATTCGCAATATCCAGAAGAAGCATCCCCGGACCAAGCCGAGGCACAGGCGCTGAAGCGCATCCCATGAACGCGCAGCAGAGCGCCAAACACCATCATGCCGCATTCGCGGCCATGACGAATGGAAAGGTCAGGCGATCGCCACCACAAAGGGCGGTGCGCGCGGCAAAGCAGACGGATTGAACGCAAGGCGCAGGACCGGCTGAGACGGATTTCCGCCAGTAACCAGCCCCATATCCCCCCGAGGGAGCCAGTTCCTCGGAATAGAGGGGAGCGTCAGATCTCCGGGGCCGGGAGCGTGTTTGTCACGCACCGGCTCCAGTTCCGGTGCGCGCATGTCCTCTCGCGGCCCCAGCTGGGCACTCGCCCGTGCAAGCCGAGCCGAAAGCTCCAGATCCCGCCCCGAAAAGGTCGAGCGACCGCCCCAAAGCCCGGTGTGAAAACACAAAATGGCAATGAAGACCAGCAAAAGCCAAAGCATGAGGACACGCACAGCGCTTTGCGCCGCTGCCACGTCCTCACCTTCAGGATTCGCACTCTTTCGATCGATCATAAAGCTTGGTTAACATAGGCGCGCAATAGTGTCGACTGATGGAGCAGAAACGGCGGACCTGACAAGACGCATGTTTCCGGCAACTCATCACATTGAAACGTTGAAAGAGAGCGTGCGCGCTCATGAAAGCCTATCTTACAAGCCTTGCCCATCGCGACCGGACGGAAAACAGCGACAGGCATCTTGCCTTCTACCTGACCTTCATTGCCGGCGCGGCCAATGCCGGTGGCTTCATGGCTGTGGGGCAATATACGTCCCACATGTCCGGTATCGTCTCGGGCATGGCGGACACGCTGGTTCTTGGACGGTACGATCTCTTTCTGACGGGCGCTCTTGCTCTTGGCAGTTTCATGGCGGGTGCCGCCATCTCCGCCATTCTGATCAATTGGGCCAGACGGCGCGCATTGCGTTCCGTCTATGCCTTGCCGCTGGCCCTGGAATGCGGGCTGATGATGCTGTTCGCGGTCAGTGGCTATACCCCGGCAAGATTGCTGATGATCATTGCCCTGCTCTGCTTCATCATGGGGCTGCAAAATGCCATGATCACAAAATTGTCCGGCGCCCGCATCCGCACCACGCATGTCACAGGGCTGGTCACCGATACAGGGATCGAACTCGGCAAGCTGTTTTACTGGAATGGGCACGCCCGCGACGGCAAGGCCCCGGTGACGGCGGACAAGCCCAAGCTCAAATTGCTGTGCGAAATGATCCTGCTGTTTTTTATCGGCGGGGTAAGCGGCGCTTTCGTCTTCCAGCATCTCGGCACCTCGGCCGCGCTGCTGCTGGCTTTTCCACTCGGTATCCTGGCTCTTTTTCCGCTTCTGGAAGACTATGGCCACCATGACAAATCATGAGCATCCGGAAGTTTGCACAAGCAGTGCATGTCCCTGTTGACCTCTTCCCGTTCTCCACTATAACGCCAGATATTCGAGGGACGAAGCATAGGCCCTGAGGAAGAGTGTCCGAGTGGTTTAAGGAACCGGTCTTGAAAACCGGCGTGCGGGAAACCGTACCGTGGGTTCGAATCCCACCTCTTCCGCCATTTTCCTCATAAATTCAGGTGGATAGATTTACGAATTGACGTAAAGCTTTTAGACGCAAAACAACCCCGCCATGCGATGGCGAGGCTGCTGAGAGCTGGGTGAAGCTCACTTACGGAAGCGGGCGTTCTGCATTCAGGTCATAGATGCTGGCCTTTGAGGTCATGAAGACGCCGGCCTGTTCCATGGTTTCCACCGTGCCTTCATATTCCACGGGGAAGACGGAGAAGGCCTTGTTCTGCCGGTACAGCTCATCCACAACGGACAGAAGGCGGGTCGTTTCTTCCTGCTCGGGAATGTAATCGACCGGGGCGTTCCAGTGCAGGATGCGCTTGAGGACATAGCCGAGCCAGCCGGAAGAGAGCGGCAGCGATTCCGGCAGGTGATCGAGATTGGCCAAGGCAAACTGCACGCAGGCGGCAGCGGCGTTGAGGCTGCAATAGCGGTCTGTCAGCGCGTAGAAATTGGCGCTATTGGCAAAATCGCGACCCAGCCGGGCCTGATCGGCCTTGAGATCCTCCTCCAGCCGCTCGACTTCGGAAACTATCTTGCGGCCCAGGGCGTATTCCTGCGCGGAAATTGAGGGCTTCAACCGCTCCAGAGCGTGGACGAGGTCAAACAGCGCCAGATCTTCGCCGGATGCCGAAAGCCCGAGCTGGTGCCAGCGCGGCGGGCCGACCGGGCGTTGAACATCATAAATTTCATCCAGCAATTCGCGCCGCTTTGCGTCTTCGGGCGCCTCATAGGCCTTCAGCGCCTTGCCGAGTGCCAGGCCCATCTGGGTCCCGACGATGCGCATGTTCACATAGCTGTTGCCATCGACAAAGCTGGTCATGCCGATGTCACGCAGGATTTTCTGGAACACGCCATGTCCGAAGCGGTCACGCATGTAAAAACGGGCGCCCAGCACCTGCGAAAGACTTCTCAAAGCCGCATCGAGACGGTTCGGCACCAGATATTTGGAAATGCAGGAATAGAGGAACATCTGCTTCGGCAGCACATGGACCAGACGGGTGGAAGAGGCCACGAGAATTTCCGAAATCATCAGATCCGCATAGGCATCTGCCAGTTGCCTTGCGCTGACCGGAATCTGGCTGACCTTCTGCCCGCCGTAAAGCGGCCTGTTGACCGCAAAGCCGTAAGTCAGGCGCAAGCCGGTATCGAGACCGCCGAGGCATAGAGCAGCAACGCCGAGACGCAGCGATTGCTGGCTCTTCAGGGTAACCTCAAGGCCTGCCCCCTCGCGGCCCAGCAACTGACTTGCCGGAACCGGAGCATCTTCATACCGCACCCCGCCCAGCGGCAGGCCGCGCACGCCGTAAAGCCGCTCATTCGGCAGAACGCGATACTGGCTGCGGTCCAGGTGGGTGCGATCGACGATCAGCATGCTATGCGTGACGGGCGAGCTTCCCTCGGCCGTGCGGGCATGAACGATCATCGCGCCGGCGCGGTCGGCAAAACCGATGGGCCATTTTTCGCCGTTGACCTTGTAGACATCGCCTTGCAGATCGGCGCGGGTTTCGTTGGTCAACACGTCGCTGCCGTGCTGGCCTTCGCTCAAGCCCCAGGAGATCGAGCCACCAGCGGCGACGAACTTGCCGTAACGCCGGATCTGTTCTTCCGTGCCGCAGGTGACGATCGAAAGATAACCGATGAAGGGAAGAATGGCCACCGTTGCCAGCGTCATGTCTCGGCGCGCGATGGCGCGGTACATCTGCAGGGATTCCGCATAGGAAAACATCATGCCGCCGCAGCCTTCCGGCACCAGCCAGCGGCTGACCTTTTCCCCCACCAGCGCATCATAGGCCGTGACCGGAAAGCGCTCGGCTTCGTCATCGGCCATGATCCGCGCGAAGGAAGCGGGGGCCTTGTCGTCCCAAGGATCGCCCATGGCCCGTTCCAATTGCCGCAGCGTCTGAAGAACCTCGTCCGAACCCTTCTTTTTGACTTCTGGAAAAAGCATTTTTGAAATCCTGATCGATTAAAATTTGACAATGCATCGTGGCTTCAAGTGAAGCCGCAGAGGAAATATCCTGAAGCACCGGCCTTCGCTGGCTGTCTCTCCTGCCTCAATGGGCCGAACTCAGCATTCGCAGACGCTCCCAGCCGTCATCGAGATAGGGATAGGGGCCGGAAAAGGCATACGGGTCTGCTTCCATCAGGCGGTTGAGCAAGGCGGGTAGGCGCATGCCTTTCCGCTCCTTCTCCGAAGCCGCAAGCCAGGACAGCACGACGCAACTGACGGAAAACAGCCGCGAGAACTGCGCCCCGGCATTGACCGCTTCCGGTCGCTCGCCCTGTTTCAAGGCGGCAAGGGCGGCCAGCCCCTCTTCCAGCGCTGTAAAGGCGGTTACCGCCTTGCCCAGCGCAGCCCGAACCGCCTGCCGGTCGTCATCGGCAAGACCCGGCTCCGCCGCGATCCTGTCGCCCAGGCCGGGCAGAAGGTCGGTCAGCGGCTCGCCGCCCCGGTTCAGCATTGGCACTTTGCGCATTTCCATGTCGGGACAAGGCGTTGCGCTGGAGAGTTCTGCGATGAGCTTGGCATAAAGCGCATCGGCAGTCTCCCCCGAAAGCCCGGCGCGACGTTTGGCCAGCATGGGCAACTGATTGGCCAGCATGCCGAGATTGACCTGCGGATTGATGTCCATGAAATGCGCCACTTCCACGTCGCGCTTGAATTTCTGGATCATCGCCACCGCCGGATTGGAGGCAAGCACCGACCGCGCCCCAAGGGCTGCGAGCAGTGCGGAGAGAATGCGCCCGCTGAACTCCTGGGCGATCTGCTTTGCCACCGCAGCGGCAATGGGAAAATGTTGGGGACGGAAAGAGGCAAAGCGGGCGGCTGCCCGGGCCACGGTTTCCATGACCTGAAAATCGGTGAGCGCCTGCGATAGAAGAAGCTTTTGATGCGGATGCACGCCATGCGGCTGGCTGGCAATTTCATCATAGGCGAGCTTCAAGGCGCTTTCGCATGGCCCGATCATTGCTCCGATTGAAAGCAGCTTGATGATCGATTCTGCCCGGAAGACCAGCTCGATCCCCTCACCTTCCTGTCCAACCCGCGCCGAGGCATTGACGCAGGCCACATCGATATCGACATCGGCGACATCGATACCGCGCATGCCGGTCAGGCTGGCGCGGGGGCCCGGCAGGGTGGATTCCCATTGCGGCTGCCGGTCGATGAGGAAGAGCGAGGAACCGGCAGGGCCTGCCGCTCCGGTGCGTGCCAACACCATCAGCCCGCGGGCGCGGCTGGCCTGACCGGCCAGCCACTTGCGGCCATTGATGATGTACCAGTCACCCTTGCGTTCCGCGACGGTACGGTTGTTCATTACATCGCTGCGAATATCCGGCTCATTGACGGCCAGCGAAATACTGCGGCCCGCCAGGAACCATTCCGACAGCAGGGCGCGCTGCGCTTCCGTACCGGCCAGATCCAGCACCACGATGGCGCCGATGGAATACATCAGCCGCGGCATGAGCGAGGGATTTCGCCCGGCCAGCCGCCGGGCGATATCGAGAATGGTGGAGAGGTTGCGCAACTGCCCGCCCGTCTGCCAATGGGCAGGGATAAGCTGGGCGGGAAAGCCGGAGGCAATCAGCAGCGCCGCCTGCTCATCCAGCGGATCTTCCTGGAGATCGGCGGCCACGGCCTTGGCATAGGAAAAGGGCTGATCCGCCTCAAGCGGATCGCCAAGCACGGCGCTCAGGTGCTCAAGATAGGGTAGGATGGTCATATCTGTCATAGCGGCGCAATCGTGTAGGAAACAGAATTGGGCAGGCGCGCGCCAACCAGTTTCAGCCAGTTGAGGCGCGTCTCGAAGGCGGCGCCACGCATGAGATGGGTGGCAACGTCCACCACGCGGCGGTTTTCCGGCTTTTCCAGATAGCTGCCTGCCGTCCAGTCGTTGAAATCGCCAATCGCCGGGCCACTCCAGATCTGATAGTCGAGCTGGCGTCCCTCTTCACCGGCATTGGCCCAGTGAGAGCCTTTGCCAAGATAGGCGCGGAACACCAGCGCCATCTTCCGCTTCGGGTCAGCCTCGGCCTCGGTCACCTGCTTGGGATCGCGGCCCATGAAATAGTCCGCAGTCATTTTCCAGACATCGGCCAGGCTCTGCTTGAAGAGCTTCTGCTCCAACTCCTGCACCACCTCGGGCGGCAGCGCGTCCAGGCTGTCATAGCGGCGATAGAGGTCGTAGAGCATCTTGCCACGGCTGGCGAAAAGCGTACCGCGCTTCAGCACCTGCAATTCAACGCCGAGCTCGAACATGTCGGCGGCGGGCGCCATGGTCGTATCGGCAAAGCCGCACCGCGCCAGCATGTCACGCACCACCGGCGAAGAGCCGGATTCCTGGCAGGCCTGGTTGACCGTGCCCGTCACCACATAGGCGGCACCGGCGGCAAAGGCGGCAGCCACCGCCTTGGGAGAGCCCATGCCGCCGCCCGCGCCGATGCGGATCGGCTTGGCGTAGCCGTTTTTCAACGCCACGCGCTCTGCCTGACGCAGCAGAACCGGCAGAAGCACCACCAGCGGGCGACGGTCGGTATGACCGCCGGAGTCGGCTTCCGCCGTAATATCGTCCGCCACCGGCACCTGCCGGGCAAGTTCTGCCTGTTCTGCAGTGATCACGCCCTGATCGACCAGCTTCTTCAGAATGGTCTCCGGCGCAGGTTCCATGAACACCGCCGCGACTTCCGAACGCGACACCTTGGCAATCACCTTGTGGCCAATCTCGATCGTGCCATCGGGTCGGCGGGAAAGACCGCTTGCCCGGTAACGGACCAGCGCGGGCGTGAGCCCCATGAAGGCCGAGGCCTCGATGATCCGCACATTATAGCGCAGCAGGATATCGATCAGCCCGTTTTCCATCGCCTGTTCGCTGGGGCTATGGATGAGGTTGACAGAGAAGGGCTTATCCCCGAGCGCCGAGGTGATTTTTTGCAGCGCCTTGTCCACATGTTCCAGCCGCACACCGCCTGCACCATAGCTTGCCAGATAGCCCTGCCCCGCCAGCGCAATCACCAGATCCGGCGAAGCAATACCATTGGCCATGGCCCCAGACATATAGGGATAGCGCACGCCATAAAGAGCGGCGAATTCCGGATCGCCCAGCGCTTCCGGCGGCAGTGCCGGATAGTGGCAAACCACCTGAAGCTGCGGAAAACTCGGAGCCAGACGCGGAGTGACCCCAAAGCGCTGACCATCGGTGACGATAGTGCCCGGCTCTTCCAGCTTCTGCAATTGCGCAGCAATCGATGCGGGGTCCCAGAAGATCTCCGGCGTCGCCGCCTTTTCTTCGAATTTAGCGTTGATCGTCATGGTTTCGTCCTAAAAAATCGGCTTCCACTCTTCATGGAAATGCTCTGAGGCGGAAAATCCCGAAAATAGCTTCTTGCGAAAAACAGGCTCCGACACGACCGGCCCGACCGCCCGCCATGCCGGAGCGAGGAAGGCTTATGCCGGCTTGATCGAAATGCTCATCGACAGGGCTTCGTAAATCCTCAGCTTCTCCTTGAAGAGATCGGTATCGGCGATAACCACGACCTGATCGGCCTCCTTGCGGATTTCCTTGATGTGGATTTCGATGTTCATATCCTTGTCGGTGCGCAGCAACTGGCCGCGATAGCGCCAATTCACCGGCACGCCGACGGCAATGCCGAAGCGCGGATTGGGAATTCCAGCGTCGAGACCGGTCTTCAGCGCAAAGAGCTGCATGGCCTGGAGGATGGCTTCCAGCCCCAGCGAGCCCGGCATCACCGGATCGCGGTGGAAATGGTTGGTGAAATACCACTCACCGGCATGAATGCCCCGGTAACCCTTGATGTAGCCCAGCCCGAACTTGCCACCGTCGCGCACCAGTTCCGCCTTGTGCAGCAGCCGGAAGCGATGGCCGGGCGGCAGACGCCAATGGGGCTTGGCATCGGTGCCCGTAAAGAGATGCGCCTCGTCAGGCGATTGCAGATCGAGCGTTTCGACCTTTGCGCCGGCATTGTCTTCCAGCCAGAAGCGGCTGAGCTTGCCCTGGTCGAGGCCAAGCTGGTTTTCCAGCGCCTTGGCGGTGAAGTAACCGAAAGAGGACTGCCCCTTGTAAAATGGCTGGCCATCGACCTTCAGGTTGAAGTCGAAATTCTGCAGGATGGATTCCGACAGAAGCGCCGTGTTCAGCAGGGTTTGGCTATGGCGAATGGTGGTGCCGCGCGTATCCGGATCGGAAAGATAGACCGCCGTGCCATCGAGGTTGCGGATGGAATAGACCTTGTCCGGGAATTTCAGCGTCGGCCCCAGTGCATAACCATTGAGAATGGCTGCCTGCAGCGCCGATTCCAGCACCACGAAATTCGGCATATGCGGATGGCTGTTTTCCTGGAAATACCAGCTATCGGCATGGGCGTCGTATTCCGTATCCATCACCGCGCCCGGCTTCATTTCGCCACGCTTGCCGGTGGTTTCCAGGCAGCGGTCCACGAACTGGAAGCAACCGTTCGGAATATGCGGCGCGCGGTGCTGTTCGCCATAAATGTTGAACTCCGGCCCCAGGCCGATGCGCAACTCGCCCTTGGCGGCGTGCGCCATGCTGAGTTCGTTGAGCACGACCTTTTCGCCATCCTTGGTCTTGCGACCGCTGAACCAGCTTGGATCGCCAAAGCGCGGTTCGATGGAGGCGCCGGGCTTTTCCACGACCTGCAGGCCGAGATTGGAAACACGCACCAGCGGCTTGTCGTTTTCGTCATAGATCAGCACGTCGGCAATGACGTAAGGTCTTGGCAGCAGGCCGCTTTCCTGCAGGAACAGGCGATAGCGCACCTTCTTGACGGCGGGCGTGATCTGGCCGCGCACGGTGATCTGCATTTCCCGATGGGTGGTCGGTTCGAACATGCCATCGGCAAAGCATTGGTGCATGCCGTTGGCGATCAGATACACCTTGAGAAGCTGGGTCGCGCCTTCTGCGATCAGCGAACCGGGCAGAACCGGATCGTCGACGAAATGCGAGGTGTAATACCAGCCCTCAGCGTCGAATTCCTTCTCCGCCTCCATCACATAATGCTCGCCGCGCCAGGAGCCGATATCGGTGACGCGGTCGATCATCAGCAACATTTCCGGCGGAAGGCGGATGGAATTGCCGGATTCCGGATATTGCGAACCGGGACCGAAAACCTCCGCGATACGGCCATGCGACAGCGCCACGAGATCGGCTTTTTCCAGCGTGTTGCGCACCCGCGGCAGGAGCGGCTTGACGAGTTCCAGCGGCGGCTTCGGCGGCTCCTTCAGTACCACGCCACCACCGGCATTCAGCTCGTCCTCGGTGAAGAAACCGGCGCAGCCGCTGTGAAGCTGCAAGGCCAATTCACCATCGATATAGCCATCGTAACGGAAGAAGAACAGCAGCCCATCGCCCTGCCAGACGAAGCGGTCGATGGAAATGTCGAAGCGCAGCGTCGAGCCCGCCTTGGGCAGGCGGCCATAGAAACTCAGCCGTCCGTCGAGCAGGCGGTATTTGCGCACGCCCTTGTTCTTGAAGTCGATACCGAGCAGGGCGACGAGCAGCAGGTCGGACTGGCCGGATTCCACCGCAACCCCGGGCGGCATCTGACCATCGACCAGATACCAGGCATCATGCGGCACGTCATATTCCGTAGTCAGGGAGCAAGGCTGATACTTGCCGAACTCCGCCTGCACCTTGGTGACGCGGGAAACGAAGAAATAAGGCGGCGCGGGCAGGCGCACCCGCACCGGATAGGCATCGATCGGGGCGAATTGCTCGCCCAAGGCATCGGCAACCTTGCCGCTTGCGAAGGTGAGAAGATCCTGTTCATCCAGGAAAACGCCTTCCGGCTTTGCCCGCTTCTGGCTGGCCGGAACGGTGATGACGGTCGGAGCCGGGGTCGGGGCAACCTTCGGCACCTGCACGACAACGGGCTCTTCCCGGAGAACCGGCGCTTCGATCACGACCGGTTGCGGCGGAACGGGGCGCTCCACCTCCAGCACGGCGGCACCCGCTTCATGCTCGATCAACTGGCTGCCCTCGCCGATCTGATCGCGCCAGAGATCGATCAAGGCTGCCTGGGTTTGCAGGAAGGTCTGGTGGCCAAGCTTGTGGCGCTCAAGAATGGCCTGCACGAGATGGGTGGATCGCGGGGCAGCCGATGCGGCACGGCTTGCCGCTCTGGTATAGGCCGGTTCCGCGCGGGCGGGCAGGCGCGGCTGCGCCGTGGTTTCGGCCTGGGCCGCTGCGGCGGGGGCTGGAGCGGGCGTAAAGGTCTGTTCGGGCACGGCTCTCTCCTGTTTCGGGGCTTCTGCGGCGGGTTGGGATATCGGGGCGGATGCGACCATCGGCGCTGCGGACTTGGTCAGCCATTCCGGAGTCGGACCCCAGATCAAGGTTGCGGGCATGGGGGCGGAGGCCTCCGTCAGCGCTTCGGGTTGGGACAGTTCAGCTCGCGCTTGCGGCTTCAGCGTCACAACCACGGCCTTGGCTGCTGCCCGCAAGGGTGCTCCGCCGGGCTCAAGACTGATGATGGTCCGGGAAGCGGGCTGCACTTCCTTCGGCAAGAGGCTGGTGAGATCAGCCTTCACACCGTGCGACACCAGCTTGGCCAGGGCGGCAATCAAGCTCTTCTCGTCATCTGCGCCCCTCTGGTTGAGGTTGATCGACAGATGCTCCCGGCCTGCGAAGGTAGACGAAACCCACCGGCTGCAGGTTGCCGAAGGCCCGCACTCCACAAAGATGCGGTAGCCATCGTCATAAGCCTTGTCGAGCATGCGCACAAAATCCACCTCGGTGCACATCACATCGGTGATGGTGCGCGACAGCGCGCCACGGTCGAAATCCCCCATCGTGCCATAGGTGGCCGTGGTGAAGAGCTCGAAATCCGGCGCAATCGGTGTCGAGGGGTGATCATGCAGATCGCCGATCAGATCCGCCACACGGCGCAGGATCGGCACATGCAGGATGAAGGAGACGGGGCTGCGATAGGAAGAATAGGCCGAAAGCCCCTTCACCACTGCATTCACACCATCCGGCAGACCGGCGATCACCACTTCCTTCGGCGTGTTCACATGAGTGATGAACACATCGCTGCGGGCGGCAACGGCATCGCGGACCTCCTGCACAGGGGCAAGCAGCACGCTGCTGGCCCAAAGCTTCGAATTCGGCGTTTTTTCCGCCACATCGAAAGCGTCCCGCACCACCTGACGCGGACCGCCGATCCAGGTCTTGAACAGTGGCAGGTCATTGCTCAGTCCGTGATCCTCGATCGGCCAGACGCCATTGGCGAAGAGCATGCTCACCTCGCCCATGGAGTAGCCGATCGCACCCTGCGGCTTGATGGCAAAATCATCCCGCAGCAGCGCGGTATAGATCAGCGCGAAGCCCACGCCGGTCTTCATCATCGCGGCAATATCCTGCTGCATGCCGGCTTCCACCTGCATCAGCCGCATATTGGCATCCAGCCCTGCCTTGTGCGGCGGGTAGAGCTGCGTTTGGCACAGCGTCGCCGCCGGATCGGGCACATAGCGTTCGAACTGCCGCAGCGCGTTGGGATAGCGATGCAGAAGCGTGCGGCCCAGCAGCGGATAGCTGTTGAAGCCACCCGGATAGACAAAGGCGATCTTGCCCTTGCGGCCCAGCGGCTGGTCGGTGAAATAGCTGCCCATCGGGGTCTGCCACTCGCCGGGCTTGCCGTCCTTCAGGAAGCGTTCCAATTGACGGGCTTCCGCCAGAAGCTGGCTTGCATCCCTGCCGGTCAGCACCGCTTTCAGGGCGGAAATCGCCTCCTGGGAGGCAAGCAGCGTTTCACGCTGAAGCTGCTGCCAAGGCGTTCCGGCCTCAAGGCTTGTCACGAGTTTTGCAAGGTCTGCCAGCAAGTCCGCGCGGCTTTCTCCGGCCAGCGGCAGAAAGGCAAAGCCCTGCTCTACCTCGCACCGCACCGTCTCGAAGGCTGCGGCATCCTCAGCCTCGCTCAGCCGGAAAGCCGCATAGCTGCCGAAGGGGCCGCTATTGCCGATAACGGCGGAAAGCGGTGTTGCCCGCTCCTCGCGGATCCAGGGTGCGCTTTCCGCCATCAGCGTCAGACCGGCTTTTTCGACAGCCTCGACCGAAGCCTTGCTGCCATCGCTGGCAAGCCAGGCCTGCGGCGTGGCGGGCAAGGTCCGGCGCGCAAGGCTCAAGGCCGCGCGGATCAGCGCCGCCATGGGCTGCGCCACCTTGCAATTGCCGGTCATCTGGCCAATTCCGGCGAGAACAGCTCCGGGCACATGCCGCCCGGCAGCATCGGTTTCGGCCATCAGGCCACCCGGCATGCCTGCAACTTCGAAAAGACCGGGCTTGGCATCCGCCGCGCAGGCGGAAAGGGCCGCATCTACCGGCAGCGGCTTGTCCGCCGTTGCGTGATGGATGGAGAGCCGATCAAGAACCGCATAGGCCGCAGCTGGCTTTTCTGTTTCGGATGCCGGTCTGTGCGGAGCAATCACCAAGGCACCGGCGCCATCGCCCATCGGCCCCGCGGGCGCGGCCTGCCCCGCCTGTTCCAGCGCGAAGGATTCAAGGCCGGAGGCCAGATCGACCGCGACGACAAGGGCGGCTTCCGCCTTGTCGTCGGCAATCATCAGGCCCGCCTGTTCCAGCGCATAGGCCACACCCAGATCACCAGCGGAGAGCGTGAAGACCGGGCCGGTGAAATTCCATTGCGAGGCGATACGGCTGGCGCAAATATTGCCGATGTAACTGGTGATTTCCGTGGACCGCAGCGGTCCGAGAAGCGCCTTCTTGCAGGCGGTTTCCAACTCCAGCCGCTCTGTCGGTGACAGCGTGATCCCCTGGCTTTGCAGATAGCTGTCGATCCAGGCAGGCACCAGCACGCGGGCGCGACGCAGGTGCGCGCTGAGGTCCAGTTCCAGAACCACCAGCACGGCCACCGGACGCGGCGGATGCTTGCCGCCAAGCTTGCCGTAACCGGCATCGATCAGCGCCTCATTGGCCACCTTCAGCACCAGTCCCTGCTGGCTGTTGAAGGCATCCGTTTCGGCAGGCGGAATGCGGTTGCCGAGGAAATCGATCTCATAAGCGTTGATCGCGCCCTGCGGCTCCGGGTTCAGATGGTCTGCCGCCCCGCGCCAGCGGCGCTGCGAAGGCTGGGTCACCATCGGTTGGGCGTTGAAGCAGGCGGATTCGAAGGCGGAAAGGCTGGTGGCCGTGCCGAAATGGGCGGCCATGCCGAGAATGTCGAGCGACGGCAGCGTCAAGCGCCCCGAAGGACCAGCCTGATGCGGATCGAAACTGTCCGACACCACCATATGCGCGTTGGTGCCGCCGAAACCGAAGGCGGAAATCGCCGCATGACGTTTGCCCGAAGGCGTCGGCCAAGCGCGATTTTCCAGCACCAGATGCTTTTCCATGCCCGGCGCATCCAGGCTCTGCTGAAGCGCGCCGACACCGGGCGTCGCCGGGATGGTGCCTTCCTGCATGGCGAGGATCACCTTGGCAAGACTGCTCATGCCCGCAACCGTCAGCAGGTGGCCGACATTGGCCTTGACCGAGCCGATCAGCGGAAAATGCGCCTGATCGGCAGCAAAGAAGCGTTGCAGGGAGGTGAGTTCCGTCCGGTCGCCCAGCGGCGTGCCCGTGGCATGGCATTCGACATAATCCACCTCGGCAGGCTTCACGTCGGTGCGGGCATAGGCGCGCTCATAGGCCAGCCGCTGGCCCGCAGCATTCGGCACCAGCATGTGCTGGCCCGTGCCGTCATTGGAGAGGCCGACACCTTCGATGACGGCCAGAATCTTGTCATTGCTCTTCAGCGCATCTTCCAGCCGCCGCAGCACGACGACACTTGCCCCCTGCCCCGTGACGATGCCATCGGAGCTGTTATCGAAGGGCTGGCTGACGCCATTATTGGGAAAGGCGCCGAGATCGCCGAAGGACACATGGATCAGCCACGGATCAGGCAGGCAGACCCCGCCCGCCAGCATGGCATCCACCTTGCCGCTGCGCAGATAGCTGGAGGCAAGCTCAATGGCATAAAGCGAGGACGAGCAGGCTGCATCCAGGCTGAAGGCCGGGCCGCCAAGCCCGAGCGAGCGGGTGACGGCATAGATGCCGTTGGCGCTGAGAATGCCCTGTTCCGGCAGCGGCACCGCCAGCGGGCCTGAAGACAGCGCGCCTTCGCCCAGATCAAGCCCTTCTTCCACGCCGCGGGCAATTTCCTTCTCCCACACCGGAACCACGGCATCATTGGAGGCGAAGGTGGGAAAGGTGTAATTGCCAAGCACCAGGCCCACCCGGCTGAGGTCGGCCTTGGCCGCCAGATCGCTGGCGACCAAAGCTTCGTTGGAGACCCGCCAGGCCAGTTGCCAGGGCAGGTCCAGTCCCTGCGGCATATCCGCAGGGGTGGTCCGGGCCAGATCGTTCAGATCGATGAAGCCGCCCCGCGTCCAGCGAAGCTGATCCACATCGGTGCCCGGGCCGTCGATGAAGGCCGGATCGATCCGGAATTCGTTGACCCCGCCCGTCGAGCGGGAGTCCTTGCCTTGGAGAAGGTTTCGCCAGTAGCTGTCCAGGTCATTCGCCCCCGGAAAGCAAAGCGAGAGGGCAGTTATGGCTATTCGGCTCATTATTCAGCCGCCTCCTGCTGCTTGCCGGTGGTGCTGCCGGTCTGCTCGCGCTTCACCGTGGTGGCGATCAGCTGGAATTGCTGCACGCCGCCAAGGTCGAAGCCGGTCAATTGCCAGTCCAGTTCCTGAGCGCGGGCCTGTTGCAGGCGGGCTTCGATGATCCAGTTGCTGCCAAAGGCCGGGCGGGCGGCAAAGCTTGCGGCCCCAAGGCGCATGGGCAGGCTGGCGCTATCGGCGGTCAACCGCGTGGAAGCAAGTGCGGCCTGCAACACCACATCGATGGCCACAGCATCCACCAGGCGGCTATCGGCAAAGCCGTTCAAGGCCGCACTCAGGCTTGCATCCGGCTGGCGCACACCGAAGAGAATATGGCCTTCGCCAAGCTGCTTGACGCTGTCGAGCAGTTGCAGTTCCGGACCATGGAACAGCGTGCCGTCCTTGTAGAAGGATGCCGCACTGTCGGCACCCTCCAGCGAGGCGAGTGAGCGGGTGACAAGGCCCACCTCTTCGGCGGCGGGGCGCAACGCAATGCTCTCGCCCTTGTAGCGCGGACGGCCACTGCGGTCGCAGAGCAGGACATCGACGGAGAGAGACTTATCCCCCACCGGCTTCAGCGCGCTCACCCGGAGCTCGAACTCACCCGACCAGTCCTTGTTGATCACCAGACCGTTCAGCACGCTGAACTGACCGAAGCCTGCCACAGTCCAGCCTGGCAGTAGATTTTCCAGACCCTCGGCCACAAGCCCCAGCACGAAGGCGGCGGGCACCACCGGACGGCCCTTGATGCGGTGGGCTTCCAGCAGAACCGACTGACCCCAATGCGCGCCATTGATGGAGAGCTTGCGCTCGGCCAGCGCCAGTTCGGCAGCCTTCACGAAGCGGGCGTTGATGGGCTTCAGGCCGCCAACCAGGATGGCCCCGGTAGCCGGAAGCGTCATGCCGGTTTCCTTGGCGAAATACTGGCCGCCAAGATCACGCGGGATGATCGGAACGCCGCGCTTCAGGAAGATCTGCCGGATTTCCGGCGTGACCATGCCACCCAGCCACGGGCCCCAGTTGATGGCGCGCATATCCTGGCCCTTAGAAGCGCCGCTGGCAGCAAGACGGTTCAGGATTTCGTTCGCCATGGCATAATCGCACTGGCCGGGATTTCCGAAGAGACCGGCAACCGAGGAGAAGAGCACTACGCGGTTCAGCGACTTGCCGGCCAGACCCTTGAGCAGCCCGGCGAGACCGAAGATCTTCGGCGTGAAGACCTTGTCCATGTCGGCAATCTTCTTCTGCGCGATCATCTGGTCGGCAAGCGCGCCTGCGCCATGGACGAGGCTGATCTTGCCCGCCTTTCTGATCTCTTCATGGTCCGCCAGCGTAACGACGGCAGGCGAAGAAATGTCGAGCGAGAGGTAGCTTGCCTGGCTACCGGCCTTTTGCAGGGCAGCAAGAAGATCGGTGATTTCCCGCGACGCCTGGACCTGACGCACAGCCTGATCGATGGCCTTCGGGGTAACAGCAGCGCCCGCCTGCCGCAGGGCAGTCAGAGCCGCAGTCTTCAGGCCCGCCTCATCACAGATGCCCTGAGCCCAGGCGGGTTCCGCCTCCAGCGAAGAGCGGCCAATGAGCAGGAAGCGACGCGGAGCCGAGGCGGCAAGAGCCTGTACGCAATCTGCCGTCACACCACGCGCACCACCGGTGACGATGAAGAGTTCATTCGGATCGCCCACCAGTTCGGCACCGAGCGAGCTTTCCTCGACAATGCCGGGCTTCAGGCGCTGATCGGCACTCAGACCGATTTCGGTGATCTGATGGTTTGCGTCGAAGAGTTCCTGCACAAAGAGGCTTGCAACCGTCGCATCGTCCAGTACCGGGGCGATATCCACGGCGCGGGCAAAGACATGCGGCGCTTCGGCGGCATAGGTCTTGACGAGACCGGACAGAGCGCCCGCTGCAACCTTGGCGGCGTCGAGGTCCTGATAGCCCAGGGCGCCATCGAGCCGTGTCAGGGTGACGAACAGCGTGCGGCCTTCCTTCGAACGCTGGGGTAGCGTTGCAATCGAAAGCTTGGCAAGCAGCAGGGCACGCTTCAGCCAGATCACCGAAGCATCGGCAGTCGAGCCCGGCAGGCTGTTGTCGATGGCGGTCGGGTGCACATAGATCACACCGTCAAAGGACACGCCTTCATTCCAAAGCTGCTTGAGAGCCGCCTCGTCATCGCTGGCCTTGACCACGCCTTCACCGCTGGCGGTGCCATCGAAGTCCAGCCAGACCGGCGTCAGGCCCTTTTCCGTCAGCTGATGTTGAAGTGCTGCCACCACCCCGGCATCGGCACCGGCAATCGCAATGCGCGCACCGCTGCGGAAGGGTGTTTCCACCGTCAGGTCCAGCCGTTCCGGCGAAAGTGTCACGACACCACGACCGATCAGGTCCACACCGTCATCCAGATCTGCTGCGGCAGGCGCAGTGACCGGCTGGGCTTCGCCACCGGCGCTGCCGGATTGGGCGACCATATCGAGGATCTGACCGAGCGTGCGCAGTTCGCCGAGCTTTTCAGGGGCCAGTTCCGGCATGTCGGGCAGGCGCTCCTTCAGCGAGCCCAGAATTTCGACGCGCTTGATGGAGTCGATGCCGAGATCGGCTTCCAGGTCCATGCCGAGATCGATGACATCCGCCGGATAGCCGGTCTTTTCGCTGACCACTTCCAGCAGTGCCGTGCGGGCAGCAGCGGTGCTGATGCCGCTTTGCGGAGCCACAGCCGCAATGGGAGCGGAGACCACGGGCTGGGCAATGACAGCCGGTGCGGCTGCGGCCTGGCTGCCACCGGCAAGTTCGAGGATTTGCGCCAGCGTGCGCAGTTCACCCAGCTTTTCCGGCGCCAGTTCCTGCATTTGCGGCAGGCGTTCCTTCAGCGAGCCGAGGATTTCGACGCGCTTGATGGAGTCGATCCCAAGATCGGCTTCCAGATCCATGCCAAGATCGATCACATCCGCCGGATAGCCGGTCTTTTCACTGACCACCTCCAGAAGAGCCGTGCGAACAGTGTCGAGGGAGGGACCATCGGAAACAGGTGCGGCCACGGCAACGGGGGCGGCTGCGACGGCAGGCTGACCGGCGCTGGCAAGTTCAAGGATCTGCGCCAGCGTGCGCAACTCGCCCAGCTTTTCCGGCGCCAGTTCCTGCATTTGCGGCAGACGTTCTTTCAGCGAACCGAGGATTTCAACACGCTTGATGGAGTCGATCCCAAGATCGGCTTCCAGATCCATGCCGAGATCGATCACATCTGCCGGATAACCGGTCTTTTCGCTGACAACCGCCAACAGGGCATCGCGTACCGCATCGATGGACGGACCAGCCTTGGCCGGTGCGGCAGCGACAGCAGCAGGTGCGGCCACCGGTGCGGCGGCAACGGCGCTAGCGCCTGCTACGTCCAGAATTTGTGCCAGCGTGCGCAATTCACCCAGCTTTTCCGGCGCCAGTTCCTGCATTTGCGGCAGGCGTTCTTTCAGTGAGCCGAGGATTTCGACGCGCTTGATGGAGTCGATGCCGAGATCGGCTTCCAGATCCATGCCAAGGTCGATGACTTCCGCCGGATAGCCGGTCTTTTCGCTGACCACGGCCAGCAGAGCTTCCCGGACAGTATCAAGCGACGGACCGCTCGCAACCGGAGCAGAAGTGACAGGAGCGGCTTGCGGTGCAGCAGCCGGAGCTGCGGCCGCTGTCTCACCGGCAAGCTCAACAATCTGCGCCAGCGTGCGGAGTTCACCCAGCTTTTCCGGCGACAGGTCCTGCATCTGCGGCAGGCGCTCCTTCAGCGAGCCGAGGATTTCGACGCGTTTGATGGAGTCGATACCGAGATCAGCTTCCAGATCCATGCCAAGGTCGATGACTTCCGCCGGATAGCCGGTCTTTTCGCTGACCACGGCCAGCAGCACATCCTTGACGGCGGCAGCAGACGGACCGGCCTTCGCCGGAACAGAAGCGGCAGGAGCCGGAGCAGCAACAGCAACCGGAGCAGGCTGCGGCTTGGCAACGGCGGCGACAGGCGCGGCGACCGGAGTGGGGGCAACAGGTGCCGGAGCCGCCACCGGGGCTTTCGGTGCCTCGACCGGCTGGGTTACGGCCTTGGCGACAGAAGCGGCAGGCTGCTGAGGTGCGGGCTGCGGCAGGCTGGGGATGCGGCGGGGCTCTGCCACGGCATCCACTGTCTTGTAACCGGAAACCACCGGCCCCGTGCACAGGCTGACGAGGCTGCGCATGAACTCCCGATGCGTATCGTTGGTTTCGCCGTGAATATCGGCAAGGGCTGCAATATGCGCGTCACCCAGTTCTCCCGGATTGTGCAGCAGGGCGCTGAGGGCGGCCTGTTCGAACTTCAGATATTCGCGGTGCAGTTCACCATTGGTCTTGGCCAGATCGGCAATGAAATCCGCACCGGTGACAAGATTGGCCGAAGCCTGGCGATGGGCGTTGGAGGACATGGTTTCACCCGTGAGCGTGAGAGGCTTTTCCACGACAGCAGCTTTTGCCACCGGAACGGCAGCAGGCTGCGCCACGGCGACAGGGGCTGGCGGCGCGACCGCAACGGGCGGCTTTACGGCCGGTGAAGCAACCGGTGCAGGGCTGGAGATTTTCTCCACGGCCGCCGCAGCAGCCGCGGCGCGAGGCCGTGCGGGCTGGGCGACCGGTGCGGGCTTGGCAGCGACCACCACCGGGTTATCCAGCGCCTTCTGGAAAGCCTGCTTGCGGGCCGGGGCAACGTAGTTGATGCCGTTCAGCATCACTTCGCCCTTCTGCGGTGTCTGCACGCCGAGTGCAGGCATGGTGACAGGATTTTCCAGCTTGAGACCGGCAACGGCCAGTTCCACCAGCGCATCCATCAGGGTCTGGTCTGACTTGTCCGGCTGGCCTTGGTCGAGGGCGATGGCGAGATGCGGGCGGTCGCCCAGAATATCGGCCACCATCTTCGAAAGTGTCGAGCGCGGGCCGAACTCCACGAAGATCCGCACGCCGTTGGTATACATTTCCTCAATGATCTTCAGGAATTCCACCGGCTCCTTCAACTGGGTGCGCAACTGTGCGGCCACTGCCGCCGCATCCCCCGGATAGGCCTTGCCATCCTTGTTGGCATAGACGGGGATCTGCGGTGCGTTGAAGGCAACCTTGTCGATTGCACCTGCGAAGGCTTCCACGGCACCCGCGACGAAAGGCGTGTGGAAAGCACCGGCAACATTGAGGCGGGTGAAGGCGATATTGGCGGCCTTCAGCTTGCCCTCGAAGGCTTCGACGGCTTCCAGAGAACCACCAATGACCGTCTGTGCCGGGGTATTCAGATTGCAGAAATGAACGGCAGGATTGCTCTCTGCCACCAGGCTTTCCAGTGCCGCACGACCGCTTTTCACGGCGGTCATGGTGCTCGCGCCATCGCTGGTGAAGGTCGCCATGGCATCGCCACGCGCCTTGGCAAGCGTCATGAAATCCTGATCGCTCAGCACATTTGCGGCCCAGAGGGCGGACAATTCGCCGAAGCTGTGACCTGCGGCGGCATCCAGCTTCAGCCCACGCTTTTCAAACCAGCGGAAATGACCGGCAGAAAGCGCACCGATGGCCGTCTGCGCATACTGGGTGCGCCGCAGCGACCGCTCCTGTGCCTTCTTCTCTTCCGGATCATAGGCGGGCAGCGGATACATGACATGGCTGAGACGCTGGTCGCCCGATTGCAGGAAAAGCCCATCCGCCGTGGTGACGAAACCATGCAGTTCCGGCATGGCAAGGGCTGCGGCGCGGCCCATATCCGGATGCTGCGAACCCTGTCCGGCAAAAAGACCGGCCACCTTGCCGTCCTTCAAGGCCGACGCGCGGAAGACGATACCCTTGGGGTGACGCCAGGCGGTCTCTGCAGCACGGCTCTCCAGCATTTGAAGCGCCTGGCCGATCAGTTCCTGCCGAGCTTCTTCCGTTTTGGCAGCAAAGCCGAGACGCGGATGATGGGGCGGAATCTCGGTTTCATACGGCCATGCCGGCTCACCCGTCAGGCCTTTCAACTCCTGCAAACGCTTGCGCAGCGCTGCGACATCCGGGGCGGAGATCAAAACCGGACGCGGCAGCACTCCGCGATAGCGCGGCTGACGCGCATTTTTCGGCGCTTCCTCCAGAACGAGGTGGAAATTGGTGCCTCCGAAACCGAAGGCACTGACGCCTGCCCGGCGCTTGCCCTTCTTCGGATCGCGGAACCACGGACGCGATACGGTATTGATGTAAAGCGGGGTCTCTTCCAGGCCGAGCTTCGGGTCCGGCTTGTTGACATTGATCGAGGGTGGCAGAACGCCGTTTTGCAGGGCGAGCGTCACCTTGATCGCAGAAGCCGCACCGGCAGCAGCCTTGGTATGGCCAATCTGCGACTTGACGGAGCCGAGACCGATCGGCGACGGCTGGCCTTCCGGCTGCCAGTTCTTGAAGAAGTTCTTCAGACCGTCCACTTCCGTGGCATCGCCCACTGCCGTGCCGGTGCCATGCGCTTCCAGCAGGTCCACGTCGTAAGGCGAAATCCCGGCCTGCTTGTAGGCGCGCTCCAGGGCCTTGATCTGGCCTGCGGCGCGCGGGGCGTAAATGCTCTTGAACTTGCCATCGCTGGAGGAGCCGAGGCCCTTGATGACCGCGTAGATCTGATCGCCGTCACGTTCGGCATCTTCGAGCCGCTTCAGCATCATCATGCCGATGCCTTCGCCGATCAGCGTGCCGTCAGCCTTTTCATCGAAGGGCGAAATCACACCCTTCTTGCTGAAGGCCGGGGTCTTCGAGAAGCACATATACATCAGAATGGTGTTCTCGGCATCGCAGCCGCCCGTCAGCATCATGTCCGCGCGGCCACTATGCAACTCATCGATGGCCATGCGCATCGCCGCAAGCGAACTGGCGCAGGCGGCATCCACCGTGCAGTTGATGCCGCCGAGGTCGAAGCGGTTGGCGATACGGCCTGCAACGACATTGCCCAGCATGCCGGGGAAGGAGTTTTCTTCCCAGGGCGCATAGGCGAGCTTCAGGGTTTCGATGATGTCGTCGACCTGCTTTTCATCGAGCCCACGGCTTGCCAGCACCTTTTTCCAGACCGGATATTGCAGGCGCGAGGTCAACGGCGTCACCAGCGAATTCGCGCCGGTGATGCCGAGAACGCAGCCGGTCTTTTCGCGATTGAGCTTGGCGTGATCATAGCCGGCATCCAGGAAGGTCTGCTTGGCGACAGTGAGGCTCAAAATCTGCAGGATGTCGGTGACATCGAGCTGGGTGGGCGGCAGGCCGAATTCCAGCGGATTGAACGGGATTTCCGGCACGAAACCGCCGCGCCGGGCATAGGTCTTGTCGGGCGCGGCGGGATTTGGATCGTAATAATCGGAAATTTTCCAGTGGGTTTCCGGGACATCCTTCAGGCAATCTCTCGCCGTGACAATGTTCTGCCAGAACTCATCGGCAGTACGAGCCTCGGGAAACAGGGCACCGACGCCTACAATTGCAATTGATGCAAAACCACTATTCTTCTGCTGGGAAAAACCATCCATTTTGAAACCCCAATAAATAAAGTGATTACGTCAAGCGACGCGACATTTTTTCAATTTGTACTGAAATATGATCGAGAGACGGCTGCGAGAGCAGCATGTCGTAATGTCCGAAAGGCACGCTGGAGACGCTGAGATCAGTGGCAAGCTTGCCCCACCCCATGTCCTCATGGATGTGGAATATCTCGTAAAGCGGATATTCCGATCGGATGAGATGCAACGGATAATCAACGGTCTCCGGCTGATGCGCCAGGATGATCGCAATATTGCGGTTCATTCCTTTTGCAAATTCCCGGTAAACCTTTGAAAAGCCGACCGTTGAGGTCGAGGCAGGAAGGCCGCCCTTCTCTATCAAACGGCTGCACATCAGCTCGATAAGTGCTTCCTCGGACAGGTTATGGGCATCGCTGCCTTCTATTTCCCAGTCCACCTGCTTCAGGACACGCATGTAATCGGTGAACCACCGAACAGTCACCACCTGGGTACGGCTGAGCCTGACCAGCCGATCCGGTTGCGTTCCATCCATCACATCATCGAAAAGCCGGGGGGCGATACTGTCGAGCAGGATCACGCCACAACTCGCATCATGCCGCCGCCTCGCCATTTCGGAGGCCAAAACGCCTCCGAAAGACCATCCCAACAGACAGATTCGTTTGGATTCCCAAAGCTCGCCCAATTCTTCGATCACCTCATCGGCAATTTCGGAAAGGATGGTCGATGGCAGATCGGACTTGCCGACCGCCGAGGCATAACGCCGATTGAGGGACAATTCCACGAGATGCCACGAATAGTCCGTCATCTGCGTTGCAAGCTGCATATAGCTGCGCGTTGGCATGCCACCCGGATGCACGCAGATAACGACCGTGTCGCTCTCATCGCGTCGAACCAGTTCCATGGCTGATTTTGGCAATGACATTGATAAAACCTCAAAATACGAAAGACAATTCGTTTAAGTGCGACACGAAAAAGCCTAAAACTGCAAAGAAAGAAAATATAATTAGGTGATAATATAGCTTATAAAATGTTTGGCTTGTTTATTGACTGCAGCAAAGCCCATCTATGAAGAGCGGCACAATTACCGGGGACATACGCGCACGAAAGCCTGCCGTTACTTTCGTAGCGTGCACTTTCTTTGCAAGGCCCTTCCGCAACGGCTTGAGACAAGGCAAAAAATCACCTTGGTCTCCCGCCAGAACCCGGGAGGCCTTGCATATGGCTTGAAGAGGTCAAGCAGGCCGATGCAGCATTCCAAGGAATGTCTGCGAACGGCGCCTTGTTACAACTCGCCGCGCTCGTGGAGATCTTTCAATTCAACGAGATAGGTCGAAAGTTTCTCAATGTTGGGGTGATACCACATGGCAGTCGGCGGGAGTTCAAAACCCAGCCACTGCTCCATCTCGCCCGCAAGGACGAGGGTTTCCGTGGAGTCGAGACCGAAGTCCGAGAACAGCTTGTGGAGGTCGATTTCCGATTCCGGAATTTCGAGCTTGTAAGCAAACTTTTCAACCAGCCAGTTCTTCGCTTCGGTTGCGGTGAAAGTCGTCGCAATATCGGACATGAATACCTCTTTTGGTCAAAAAATAATGGACGTTTAAATTTACCCGGCAGCAGGAAGACATAGCTTCACCGATTCCTGGACACAGAGATGCCCTGGTCCTTTGTGACGCCTTGCGCGCCCCTGCCGGAACGGTTTTTTACTTGACGGTCATGAACACGATTGCCGCAATGGCAAAAAGTGTTGAAATAACCCCAAGTACATTCCACCTCATCGCCAGACGCTCGAACTCCTGAGCAATGAGCCGGTAATCGGTCGCTGACCGAAGCAGCTGTCTCTGCTTGAACTGATTGGGAACAAGCCCGAGCAGCCAGATGAAACCAGAGACCGCAAAGCAACCAATGCCGTAAAGCAGCCAGGGCGTATCCAGGATCGACATGCCATAGCTGATCACCATGTAACCGCCGGAGCCGATCAGGATCGCCGCGCCGCCAAAGGTAAACAGAATGTCGGTAAGGATCACCAGATCGATGCCAAAGCGGAGTACATCAAGTGCCTTCCGCCGATCTGCCATCACTTTCCATACGGCAGTTACAATAATGTTTCCCAGAAACAGAACTGCAGCGATGACATGAATGATCTTGAAAATATCAGACATGATTGTCCCAACACCCTCGAATACCATCGATATCCTTGCAGCCGCCTGTTAAAACTCGCCGCTCGGAAACCCTCTACAGGAAGAGCATTCCGGCATTTATAACGAACCGGAAAGCCGACTGCTCCGCCCAGGCACCATCCGGATACAGATGCTCACTGCCTCCCATCCGGATGCGCCTTATTTTTTAAATTTTTGGAGCAGTCAGATTATTCAGGCGACGGCACTACCCGTTGAAGCAGCATGCCGCAGCACTGCATTTGCCGCCTGACGACCCGAATAAATGCCGCTTTCATGGAAAGCCACATAATCAGGACCAAGGTCACGGACCGCAAAATACGAACCGGCGAAATAGACCGGACCTTCGTCATTGATAGACGGAAGGCGATCCTGCATTGCCGCGCTTTCCACGGTAATGACCGGATGTTCGTAATCGAAGGTCTTGATGATTTTGGCCGGGTCGATCGGGATGGGACTTTCCAGCGAAACGAAATAGTCGTTCTCAGCCTCAAGCCCCTGAATAGAGTTCATGTGGTAAACCAGATAGGGACGCGGCTTACCCTCAATGTTCACCAGACCGTAGTTCCAGCTCTTCCAGCGCTCGCGCGGGATCGGCATCACGGACGCATCGGTATGCAGAACCGTATAGCACTTGTTGTATTCAAAGGCGCTGAGGATTTCCTTCTGCTTGGCGCTTGGAGCATCCAGCAAGGACAGAGCCTGATCGGCGTGTGTCGCGACAATCGCGTAGTCGAAAAACTTCACTTCGCCGCCAGCGTGCACTTCCACACCATTGTCCAACTGCCGGATTTTGGTGACGGCAGCGTTGTAGTTGGGCTTGTTCTTCAAAAGACTAACAACGATATCCACATAGCTTTTCGAGCCACCGCGAACGGACCACCATTTCACGCCGCGGCCACCAAGCCCATCCTTGCCGTGGTTGAGGAACATGCCAATAACCATGGCAGCCGGCGATTTCAGCGCGAGCTCGACCGGCACAGACCAGTAAGAGCAGGAAATCTGAATCATGTAGCCATTGATAAAGGAGTCGGTATAGCCATGCTCGCGGAGATAATCCTCAAGCGAAACCCGGCACTTACCTTCCATGATATGCCGGGGCGCTTCCCTCAGCAGACGACTGGCTTGCTCCCATACAGAAATAAATTCGGCATCATAATTTGCACGAATATAATCTTCGTCTTTTTCAAGCTCTTCTGTACCGTAATAGGTCTTCTTGTCCAGATCGAAGAAGTTATAACCACCGAAGTGATCATTCAAAGGAACGTTCAGCTCCTTGAAAAACTTGGAAAGTCTTGGGTAATTGGTCGGATTGAACACCATAAAACCGGTGTCAACACCGACAGACCCGTTCGACTCTTCCACAACAACGGTGCTGGCATGTCCGCCAGGCCGTCCGTCCTGCTCAAAAACATGAACGTCAAAATGGCTGTTCAACGTATAGGCCGCACTAAGACCCGAAATTCCAGACCCAATAATAGCAACAGACCGCAAGGCACGCCTCCAGTAAATGAATATCAATAACCTTTTATTTAGAATATTTTTATTTTTTGTTTTAGATTTTTATATCGCTAATAAGTGGTATAAACTCTTACACGCGATTAATAATTGAGTTTCATCATAAGTCTGCATCAACAACTGTCAAGTTGTCTTCGGTGAATTTAATGCAATTATTCATAGCACCCCAAAATTCCAGGGGTTGCACACCGCAGTCGCAGCATTCCCGCCTCGGTTGACATATAGCCTTCACATTCTTGATGATAATCAATACCCTACGCTTACCAACAAGCGAGTTTGTAGCACAATCCTGCCTATCTTCGCAGATCGCGGACACAAGGCCCCGGAGCGAGCAGAAAGACCAATCGATTTAAAAGGCCTTGCTGATCAACTGGATAGGATGAAAATGGGAGCGGATACACCTAATTGGCTCAAGCGGGCAAGGCGCAAGCGTTGGAAAGACACAGCAGGAACAATTCCCCAGCCCCGAGACCTCCGCCGGATGGTAAGTCAAAGCCTACATTTCTTCTATCCCGATTGGATTCGCGTGAAAAAATGATGTTCATGCTCAAGAAAAACTGGATGTAAATAGATAGAAGTTGAAACAAATCAACTCCATTGCCGGTAGAATATACAGGCAATGGAGCTTAACAAAGCATAATGTTACACGAGAATTCCGCGCATCGGCATCAGCTTTTCGGTTCCCGGAAATACAGTATTTGCAAGCACGTGGGCGTCCAGCCCGAACAGGTCCACACCGATGCCCTTGACAACTGCCCTTAAATCGGTCGTTGGCGCAAGATCGCGGGCCTGATAGAGCTGATTTTCCTTCAATCCCGGCCAGTCACACAGCACGCGGCCACCTTTGACACCTCCACCCACCAGAAATGCCGTTGTTGCCGTTCCGTGATCGGTCCCATCCGTGCCGTTTATGCGCGCCGTACGACCGAATTCGGTGGCCACGAGAATGACCGTGTCCTTCCACACCGGCCCCATTTCCTGTTCGAAGGCCGCAAAGCTCCGATCCAGACCGCGCAGCAGTTTCGAAAGACGTTCGGTTTCCTGCGCATGGGTGTCCCAGCCTTCGAAGGCGAGCGCCGCGATACGCGGCCCTTCAGGATGAGCCAGAAGCCGGGCTGCCCCCCGCGCCATCTGCTCCATGCCGTCCGGGTCACCCGGGCCACCCTTTGCCTTCATATCGAAACCAGAAGCGATCTTGCCAGTCGCCACGCCTTCCGCCAGCAGGGAAGCCAGCATCGGGTCGCGTTGGCCATAAAGATCGGCAAGGCGGGGCGCGAGATCAGGGTCGGCAGGCCTCAGCACCGATGGCGCCCAGCCGAGCAGCGGCGCCTTGCCACGAATCACCAGCGGCGCGGTTGTGCCCACGGCAAGCCCTCGGCTCCCCTGGATCGACCCCGGATCCAGGCTTTCTCCCTGCGGCAGCGCCTCCATCAGCCTGTTCAACCAGCCGGTTTCGACATGGCCCGGGGTGGGAAAGCCGGACTCCAGCACATCCTGCCCATCGAAATGCGACCGTTCGCGGTAGCCTGTCGCTGCGGCATGCACCGCAGCCGCCTGACCGGCGCGGAAAAGCCGCTGAAAGTTCGGCATGGAGGGATGAACGGCAAAGAAGCTGTCCAGCGGCAGGGCGGGCGTGTCGCCGTCGAGCCTCAGCGCGATATCGCCGCGCAGGCCTGCATAGTCCGGGTCGCCAATGGGCGGAACAGCCGTCAGGCCGTCCAGCGCTCCGCGCAGAATGATGGTGATGAATCGCGGATCCCGTCCCTGCGCAGCTGTCGCAAAACGCGGCAGGAAAGCCCAGGCAAACAGGGCACCGGAAGCGCCCAGGACGGCGCGGCGAGTAGGGTTGAGATTTTCGCACAGCATGATCAACGCCTCTGAAATTCGGGGGAAAGAAATGCGATGGAAAGGCCCTGCGGCTTGGTTTCGGCGCGCGCCACAGCCGTCAACGTCTCCTGGGAGGCGAGCGGCCCCAGCCGGTCGGCGGCAAATTCACGCGGATCGATACCCCCTCCGACCTGATGGGCGAAAAGGCTGGCGGCATCCATGCGCGTTGCGAGCCCCTCGGATGAGGCCCAGCCGTCGCTGACGTCGGAAAATCCATTCGGTCCTGAGGGGTCCCAGAGCGGCTGGCCCAGTGCCTTGAGCATGGACACCACCTGTTCCGGCTTCGGACGGAGGCCCGCTGCCCGGATCATTGCCACGACATAATCCATCGGCTGACGCAGTTTGCTCTGATCAGCTTGCCAGGAAAGGTCGTTATCGATCATCGCGCGATAAACCTCGGAAAGGTTGCCGTCACTTTTGGTGTAGGCGGCGGCCATGCTGGCCACCAATGCCTCCGGCGGCTGGTCGGCCACGAAATGGCGCGCGAGTTTCAGGCAGAGATGGCGCGCGGTGGCCGGATGTCTGGCGAGATCGGCAAGAACACGCCTGCCCTGCTCAAACCCGCCTTCGGCATAGGTCACGCCCATCACCGCATGGTCACCGGGCTCATGCATCCCGGGATTGAAGCCGAAAACGCCGGGGGTTGCTGCCTTGGCGGACCGTGTGAATGTCCAGCCGGTAATGATACGGGAAAGCGATGTGACATCCGCCTGACTATAGCCGCCATTCACGCCCAGCGTGTGCAGTTCCATGATTTCACGCGCCAGATTTTCGTTCAGGCCACGCTTGCCCTTTTGCCCGGCAGGGGAGTTCGGTCCCACGGACTGCTGGTTGTCGAGAAAGACCAACATGGCGGGATGCGTCTCCACCGCCATCAGCATTTCGTCAAACCGACCGAACAGATGCGGGCGGATCGCCTCACGTTCAAAGGCACCGGCCAGGATATGGACCTCACCGCCCTTGCTGATTGCCACGGAGAAATGGTTGGCCCAGAACATGGCCAGCCTTTCTCCGAAACCGATCAGCGGCTGATGAATGGTTCCGGAAAACCGGGCCTCGGCCTCCGCCAGCAAGATCTGCTGCGGAAAATAAGGCCGCTTGCTCACGGGCATATCCTGCGGCTTTGCCATCATCGGCGGCCCTTGCATGGCATTTCCGCCATCCCCGCCGGCGGGCGCCATTGCCTTCATGTCTGCCGTGGTGGCGCTGGCCGTGACAGCCGCCGCCTGACTACGCTCCCGCTCCCGCTCCGCCTTTACTTCATCCTGGTAGACGTAAAGGGCCGAAAGCAGCGCCGGGGTCGATTGCAGCTTGGCGCCCACAGGTACGGGAACGGCGCGTTCATTGATTTCTTCCCGCAGAAGATCACGCGCGTCATCCTTGATCGCAGCGAGATCACCCTGACGTGCCCCCAGTCCAAAGCGCCAGAGGGCGAGCGCGGCATCCACTTCCTTTGAATTGGTCATGTTTGTTGTGGTCATGGCCGATTGAAACTCCGTTTCTCAATCGGCCATTCAACGGGCGCAAGCGACAAATCCGTCGCTTTTGGAATGTGATCATTTCGTGGCAGGCGGCTTGGGCGCCTCCCGTTCGATCAACCCCTCCGAAAGCCTGCGGCGCTGATCGAGCGTCAGGTTGGCGACAAAATCGACAGCCCTTTGCTCCACCCCCTGACGCAAGGCAAGCTCCGCATCCCGGGCCCGTTTCAATGCGTCCGCAAGTGCTACCTTGTTGAGATCCGGCTGACCCATCAGAGAAGCGGCCTCAATTCGGGCCTGGCGCGCCTCCAGCCCAAGAGAGCGCAGTTTACGGCGCTCATCGGCCAGCGCGCCCTGAAAGGCGGTCTTGTCATCGCCGGACAATTGCTCCCCGGCCAGCGGAAGGCGCGAAACGGGCAAGGGTGGATCCTGCTGAATGTAAAATATCCCCGCCCCGGCAAGCGCCGAAATCAGGAAGGTATTGAAAACGAGAAGACCAAGCACCAGACGCCGGAAACCACTCTCCGTCATGGCGTTTCTCCTGCTGCATCATTTTGAACGATACCGAAAGCCGTCACCGGATCCTCGCCATACAGTCCCTGCTGTGGCGTAATCACCGCCACGGCGACAGCTCCTGAAAGTCCGCCAGCCAGCCCCACCGCCAGAACACCCATGCCGATCCACCAGCGGCGCCAGCGTCTGCGCCAGGCAAACTGCTGCTCTCCCTTGCGGATAATGGTCTCTGTCAGCGCCTGGGTGGGAGAAAAGCGGGCTGCGGACATCAACAGCGCGTCAAACTGATGCGTTTCCTCCAGCAGGTCCGTCACGTCATGCTCTGCCGCGAAAGCCCGGGCTGAAGCCCGGTATTCCTCCGGCCAGCGGAAAAAATCGGCTCCGTAAGCTTCGGTCAGTTGCCGGAAACGGGACAAGTTCATCTCCTCGCTCATCATACATCACTCTCCTTGTCCAAATCCTCGTCGTCTCGCTGCAGCAGCCCTTGCAGGGAGCGCCTTCCCCTTGAAAGCAGGCTTTCCAAAGCCTCCACCGTGATATTCATGGCCTCGGCCGCATCGCGGTTCGAAAGGTCCTGATAATAAACCAGCACGATCGCCTCTCTTTGCCTTGGCGCGATACGTTGCAGCGCTGCCTGCATACGCCGCTCATCGCTGTCCTGTCCCAGGAGATGCGCATCCGGCAAGGGGCCTTCATCCACCTGTTCCGGCGGGAGCGCCATGGGCCGTTCGCGGCGCTTGCGCAGCCGGTCATAACACAGGTTCAACGTCACGCGATGCATCCAGGTGTCGAACCGGGCCTGTCCAGGCTTCCATTTTGGCGCATGACGCCAGATACGCAGAAAGGTCTCCTGGGCAACATCCTCTGCCTCTGCTGCATCGCCCAAAACATGCCGGGCGAGTGACAGAACGCGAGGCAGTTTCCGCTCCACCATACGGCGAAGAGCTGCCGCATCCCCCTCCCCGACGGCCTTCACCAGGTCGATGTCAGGATCTTTCTGCATCAGTTCATGCGGCATGACGCAGGCGCTCCGGACTGTTGTCTCGTTCCAATGACAAGAGCGCTCAAACCTCTCCCCGAGCAAAGTGAGACGATGACTTTTAGAGCATTTCCAGGAAAAGCGTAGTTGCGGTTTAACGGATAAAAGCCGGAAATCCGTCGCTGGACCACATGCTTTTTTTTGTAAGGTCTTTGACTTTTATCACGAAAAGACAGACGCGGGATTGGAAAAGGATCAGCGCAATTGCTTCACGAGATCCAGGGCTTCTTCGGTCAAGATCAGTTTCCGCTCCGCCTGGTGCAGTTCCTGGCGTGCTGCGGCAAGATCATCCTGACGCGCCAGCAAAGCCGCCTGCAATTGAAGCCGGTCTTGATGACAATCCAGCTCCCGCGCGCGGCAAACCTCCTGCCTTGCAGCCAGGTTTTTCAGGCTTTCACCGGAAAAGCTGATGCCAGCCTCGGCCATATGACCCAAGCCCGCCTCATCAAGCGCTTGCGCTGCCTTTTCCGTTTCCGTCTGATTGTGTTGAACGGCAAGAGCCGTCTCCTGCAAAGCCCTTTCTGCAACGGAAAAGGCACGGCGGCGATTATCCGCCCTTGAGCGGCGGATCTTCAGTAAAGCCTGCCATTCAGCCTCAAATCCCATGCTCAGCTCTGGCTTCCGGGTTTCACGACCTGAACATGTCCACTGCGAATAACCTGAATATCCCGATCATCGGGCCGGCTCAGCACCTCTGCGATGGCTTTCACCACCGTATCAGGGCCACGCAGAACGATCATCCCGCTGGCCTTATCCTTCTGCAGCGCATCCTCAGGAAGTACCGGATAGAGCGCTCTGACGAGACTTTGCGCACTGTTCCAATTCATCATATGGCCATCGAAAAGCCGGGTGGAAAGATTGTCCCTCGCCGCAACGATGATGCGGCTGCCATCATAGGCCACGAAAAGCCGATAATCGGCGCCCAGGCGCGCGAAAGCGTCCAGCCCCCCGGCAGCCTCCAGTGTCCAGCCCTCCACACGGCCATCGAGTGTTCCAACGACGCTCACCGGTAGGCCGGACATATAGGAAAGCGTATCGACCACCTCCCGCAGCGGCTCCGAAATCACCTTTAGTCGCAAAGTTTCCGGTTCCGCATACATCGGACGAGCCTGAAAGATCGCAACGGCAGCAAGAAAGACTGTCAGGACACTACGCATGGATCATGCTCCGTTAAATACAGAAGCCTTGTACAGGCAGCCCGTAAAAATGTGAAGAAGATGGTCAATAAATGGTAAACGCTAATATTCAGAAATCAATGAATTAATAATATAACAAATAACGTCGTCAAGACTGTCATGTTTCTTTTAAAAACGAAGTTTAGAAAATTATATGTTTACCAATATTTAACCAGGCAGTTGAAATTTATTCTGAAATAAATAAGCTCTCAACTGCCACAGCACAGAGGAGCTACTCTATGGCGACATCAACAAACAACAGTTCAACTTCTACGCTTGATGCGGGCGTCTCTTCGGCGATCAGCCAGTTCAAATCGGCTCAAAATGAAGCAACTGAGCAAAGCTTGAAGGTTGCAACAGAGATCACCAAGATCAACGGCGTTGCCAACGCCATCAAGAAGATCAGCCCCGGCTGATATCTGGCATGGCGGAGCATTTCCGGATGTTCCGCCTTCCTTTTCATTAGAAAATCACCGTCGAGCCGCGTTCAACTTCATTTGGACTGTTTAAATCCATGCCCTCTGCTTTTGTCAGCCCTCTTCCAGGCAGGATCACGTCCGCGGTTTCCGCCGCGTCCGGTACAGTCGTGCCTTCCATGTCCGAACAATTGCTGATCCACCGGCAGGGGCGCGAAAGCCGCTTTACCCTTGAGGCGGACCGGCTCGTCATAGGTGGCAGCGCAGACTGTGACATTGTCATCATTGGCATTGCATCGGCACAGACCTTCCTGATGCAGCGCGCCGATAACGGCCAGACCTGGAATGTCGAAGCATTGCAGGACGGCGTTATGCTCGATGGGCATTTGTTGAAGCCTGGAGAACCAGCGGCATGGCCTATCGGTGCAGCACTGTCCTTTCAGGATGTGGAATGCAGGCTACCTGCCTCAGGCTTCCATCAAAAAGGCAGAGGTTTCAGAAAGAAGCGGCATGTCATGGCGGCCTGCTTGCTGTTTACCGCCGCGCTGCTCCTGCTTGCGGGCACCCTCAGCGGACCGGATGATACGCCACAGCGCCAGATCATGCCTATCGCGTCATCTCGTGAAGATCTCCCTGCCAGCGCCGTGGCTGCGGAAATCAGCCAGTCGCTGCGTTTGGCCCACTTACCCGATCAGGTCACGGTAGAGACGGCAGAGGACCGCATCACCATCGGTCGACCCGACGTGAGACTGCGCCTTGAGGACAAGGCCCGCCTTGCCGACATCATCAGGACCATTTCGCGCCGAAGCCCGCTGCCGGTCGTCGACCAGACGCAATTGACCTCCGGCTTGCAGGGTTTCGTGGCAGCAGTTGGCTATCAACCCATGAAATTCATCGTCGGCACCGATGGCAAGCGCTACCGGGAGGGCGATCTTCTGCCAGGCGGCTGGCGGTTGCAGGCCATTCAGGATCAGGCCATTCGCCTTGCCCACGAAGCCTCGGTCGAGCTCGTTCCATTCGGCAGGACGCAGGGCTCTGCAGACACCAATGTCAGCCTGCGCCTGATGCCCCACCCCGAACAGGCGAGGCTCCGCTGATGCGCACATCGTCCAAAACCCTTGAAGCCCTCTCGCGCCGGACCGACGTGCTGTTCGCCGTCTTCTTCGTGGTCATGGTCTCGATGATGGTGCTGCCATTGCCGCCGCTCCTGATCGATATCCTAATCGCCTTCAACCTGTCCTTCGCGCTGGTGGTGCTGATCACCACGCTTTACCTCAAGAACGTGCTGGAAATTTCCACCTTTCCGGCTGTCATCCTCATTGCCACCGTCTTCCGTCTGGCCCTGACGATTTCCTCCACCCGGCTGGTGCTGGCCGAAGGTCACGCCGGGGATATCATTCACGCCTTCGGTTCTGTCGTCGTTGCCGGAAATCTGGTCGTCGGGCTGGTGGTGTTCCTGATCGTCGCCCTGGTTCAGTTCATCGTCGTCACCAAAGGCGCGGAGCGCATCGCCGAAGTTGGTGCGCGTTTCACGCTGGACGCCATGCCCGGCAAACAGCTTGCCATCGACAGCGACCTGCGCAATGGCCACATCACGGCGGAGGCTGCGCAAAAAAGACGCCAGCAACTGGAAAAGGAAAGCCAGTTTTTCGGCGCGATGGACGGCGCGCTGCGCTTTGTGAAGGGCGATGCCATCGCCGGTCTCGTGGTGGTTGCCGTCAATCTGATCGGCGGCCTTGCCATCGGCATTTTTCAGCACGGCATGTCCTTCTCGCAGTCAGCCCATCTCTATTCGCTGCTGTCCATTGGCGACGGGTTGGTGTCGCAAATCCCCTCCATGCTGATGGCAGTGGCCGCAGGTGCGGTTGTCACCCGCGTTGCGGATGAAAGCAGCGGCAGTCTCGGTTCCGATATCGGGCGGCAATTGTCCAGACACCCCCGTGCCCTGGGCGTTGCGGCTTTTCTGTTACTGGGGCTCGGCGTGGTTCCAGGCTTCCCCGCCGCCGTCCTGCTGCCGATCGGCCTGCTGCTGGCAGCCGCCGCAGGCATGACAGCCTATCGGCGGAGACAGGCCGAGCTACGACCGGGCTGGCAACCGCCCGCGAATGAAGACCCGGCGCAGCAGCACCAGCCTCTGGATCGCGCCAAATACGGCGATCCGGTCATGGCGACCCTGTCACCCAACGCCTTTCTCCGTCTGGACGCTGCCAATCTCGGGGCGGAGATCGAAAGCCGTATCCGGCGCGCGGCAAGAATTGCAGGCGTGGCCGTGACGGTGCCCACCTTCAACATCGATGAACGCATGGGCGACAACCTGATCCATGTGCAGGTGGAAAATGTTCCGGCAGGCCTGATCCGCTGCGAAGAAGGCCGGTCCATAGACCTCATTGCCGAGGATATGGTGCGGATCGTCCGCCGCCATGTCGGAGCGATCTTCAGCGTCGACGATGCCGCACAATGGCTGACGGGCCTGGAGCCACGGCTTGGAAAGCTGGCCGCAGATGTGCGGGCTCAGGTTCCGCCTCTCACCATCGTAGCGGTGGTGCGCCGTCTCCTGGATGCCGGTGTGACGCTCTCGCAGCCGCGCAGTCTGCTTGAAGTTTTGCTCAGCGACGCCGGTGCGCTTGAACCGGACGCCCTTGCCGAAAAGGCGCGCGACAGGCTGAGCCACCAGATCGCCTACGCTCTTCTGGATCGGAACGGCGTCCTGCCCACTCTGGCGCTGTCGCCGGACTGGGAGCGCTTTCTGGCTGATCCCGATAGCAAGAACCGGCTGAACAGCCGGGCGCAACACTTGGCCGATCAGGTTCGCAAAGCGCTGGAAGAGGCCAATCAGCGCGGCGTCGATCCGGTCTTGGTGGTGGCAAGCCATGTGCGGATAGCTGCCCAGTCCATGCTGGCTGGACGGAATTGCATCATCCCCGTGCTGGCGGTGGATGAGATCGAACAGGACATCACCTGCCAGATCGTCGCGACGATCGGCAGAGGCAGTGAGCGTGCAGCCTGACCCTTTGCGGGCAGGTGAAGGATAACAACGGCCGGGGACTGGCCTCAACGTGGAGAGACCGATGTTAGATGTCAATTTGCAGCAATCTCTGGATCTTAATCGTCTGGGCAATGATCGCACGCTTGGCGATGGCGACAACACATTGTCCTTGACCTTGCCGTCGCAGGACCAGCCAACCCGCAAGGTTTCGCCCTTCGATGAGAGCAAGACCGGCGGGGTACAGCTTTCATCCTACGTTCCCTCGCAAACTAACGGCGCCAGCAGCACCGACCAGAAAATCGCCGATCTTCTGCAACAACTGATCGCGCTTCTTCAAGGCGACAAGCAGACCGGCCAGAACGACAGCACGAACAAGAGCGACGGAACCGACAAGAATGGGTCGGACACCAAGGACAGCCAGGCCACGTCGAAGCAGGAGCTTCTGGCCATGATGCTGGTGCTGCTGATGATGGAAATGGGCGGCAAGAGTGGCACGAGCGGTTCTGGTTCTGGCTCCGGTTCGGGTTCGGGTTCGGGTTCGGACAGCACGACCGGCTCGGGATCAGGCTCCGGCGATAGCGATCTGAGTGCGCTTTCCGACAAGCTGAAGAGTGCTGCGGAAAATTCCGGCATGGACTCCTCCCTCGTCTCCCTTCTGGAGCAAATCCTCTCCATGCTGACCGGCAACAAGAGCAGCGGCAGCGAACAGTCCACCGGCAACGGAAGTGGCAGCGGCAGCAGCGATTCCAGCAACAATTCATCGGTTGGCGATGATATCGACAAGCTCATCGACAAGATTTTCGGCAATAGCAATGGCAGCAGCACGCTCGATCCCGACATCAAGAAGCTGTTGAAGGAACTTTTGACGCTTCTTCAGCAGAAACAGCAGGATAGCGCGTCTTCCACCACAAGCGGCGATGAAACCTCAGGCAGCGAAAACACGAGCTCAAACGATTCATCTTCGACAAGCGGCGACCAGTCGATTTCGTCCATGGTCTCCGATCTGGTGGACAGCAGCGCCGCCACGAAGAACCTCGACAGCGATATGAAATCCCTGCTGAAGGATATTCTGACCGTGCTGTTCGGCGGCAAGCTGGATCAAAGCTCAGGCAACAAAACCGGCGACGGCTCAACCGGCGAAAACAATGACCAGACAAAAGACTCTGGCCAGTCCGATCTGCAATCGCTGCTGACGGAGTTGCTGCAGGCATTGACCTCCAAGCTCAACGGCACGCAGCAGTAAAAAAGACACCAAGCTTAAAAAATATGCCCGGTGAGCCCAGCTCGCCGGGCATATTCTTTGATACAAGTCAGCCGATGTTGACGTATCGTCAGCGGAAAACCGGATTCCACTTTTCCTGGAAATGCTCTAAGCTTTTGTTTTTACGCATTTCCGGACGGAAAACCGGATTCCACTTTTCCTGGAAATGCTCTATTCGGACGACGGTCGTTCTTTTCGGGGCGGGGCGTTTCGCATTTCCGCGCCGATCTGGCGGCGTGCGGATTTGATCTTCGGATCGCCCTGTGTATCCTTCTGCTCACGCCGCGCTTCTGTCTTGGTCATGCGATGCTCCCACCGGAACAGCGCCCGGGACAGGCGAATATCGGCAAAGGCAAACAGCAGCAGAATGAGCGCCCCGATCACCAGCAACGTGCCGATAAAGCGAATACCGGATGTGAGGGCGCAACTTTCCCCGCAGATCGGCGACCAGAACACTGCATTCATGAAATAAAGCGTTGCCCCGCCACCGCCAATGGCGAGCAGAACTAGCTTGAGAAAGCCTTTGACGAACTCGGAGAGACTGGAGAGAGAAAAGATCTTCTTCAAACCCTCGGTCGGATTGAGGCGGTTGAAATCGGGCGCCATGTTCTTCATGGCCACAGGAAAGCCCTGGGCATCGGCAATCGAGATCAGCAGGACCATGCCCCAGGCCAGAAGCAGGCATGGCCAGATCATCTGAAAGGCGGCAGCGCCCGCCTGTGGCAAGGCCATCATCACCGCCTCGGAGGGATCGGTCTGCCGGGCCGCCATCAGCATGAAATCGAAGCTTTCCGACATTTGCCTGAGAAAGGTCGGAAAGGTCCAGAAAATATAGCCTGTCACCACCAGAAGAGAGAGCGCCAGCGGCAGATCCTTGGAGCGCGGCACCTGACCTTCACGCCGCAGCCTGTTCAGCTTCACCTGGCTGGGCGGCAATGATTTTTCTTCGGTATCGTCATTCTTGGCCATGCAACACCGTATCGAAAATCGCCCTTATATCGGCAAATCCCGCCTGCCAAGCCTCTTTCATATAGCTGGCGATGAACACCACATAGACGATCAGAATGAGGAAAACCGCGAGGTTCTTGAAGGTGGCAAGGCTGTCATTGACGGAAAACTGCCGCGCCGAGCGGCTGACAAAGGCAATCGACAGTTCCAGCACACAGGTCAGAATGATGAAGGGCGAGGCCAAAACAGCACCCAGCCGAAACAGGAGAGCAAACAGATCGAGAATGATGGCGAGACCGTCCCCCGGAAAGGCGGGCTGCATGACCAGAAGGGGCCAAAACGTGAATGAACGGTAGAAAATCGCCACAAGATCGACCACGCCGCCGCCCGCCACGAACAGCATGAGGGCCGCAGACAGCAATATCTGCCCCAGCGGCGTCGTTTCCAGCGCATTCACCTGATCGAAGAGATTGGCGGCGTTGGCGCCGCGATAAACATCCGTCATGTCACCCGCGGCTTGCGCCGCCCAGAAAGGAAGCCCGAGACCTGCCCCCACCAGTGCACCGACGCAAAACTCCTTGAGCGAAAGCGCGCCAAGATCGAAATAGCTGGTCTGGCCCTTGGTAAGAACCGAAAAGGCAAAGCTGACGGCTGGCCCCGAAAGACCGATCGCCAGCCCAAAGCGCAGGATGCCCGCGATATTGAAGAGCGAAAAGATCGGAAAAATCGAAAGGATGCCAAGCGCCCGTGCCGCACCGACCATGGCCGCTGCTGGCAGCGCCACATCCGCAGTCACCATCATCGCGCCGGTTTGCCCCATGAGATCCTATTGCACCATGGTGGGAAAATCATTGAGGATATGCGTCGAGTGCTCGATCAGCGGCGTTGCCAGGACCCGCCCGAACGCCAGAAGACAGGCCGAAACGACGACGATCTTGACGATCTGCGAAATGGTCTGCTCCTGAATCTGCGTGGCGGCCTGAAAAATGGCGATGAAGATGCCAAGCGCTGCGGCAATCGCCAGAAGAGGCCCTGCAAAGGCGAAAGTCGCCATCACCGACATGCCGATTTCAGCGGCGACCTGATCTTCCTGCATCACGAACCTCCATCAATTAGCATAGGAGAGAACCAGTCCCTCCAGCAGCCTCCGCCACCCGTCAATCGAAACGAAGAGGAGGAGTTTCAGCGGCGTCGAGACAACCGTGGGCGACATCATCTGCATGCCGAGCGCCACCAAAATGGCGGAGACCGCAAAATCGATCATCAGGAACGGCAGATAGATCAGAAAACCGATCTGGAAGGCGCGGGTCAGTTCCGACACCAGAAAACTCGGCGTCAGCACCATGACATCCTCCGAGCCGACTTCAGACATCGGCGCGCCCGCCCAGATTTTGCCGGAGGCGGCCACAAAGAAATCCCGCACCTCCGGCTGCGAGAATTTCAGCATGAAGGCCTTGAGCGGTGCGGCAATCACCGCCACGGCATCGGCCATTTCGCCCAGGCTTTCAAACCGGCTGGAATTGGCCAGAAGCAAATGCCAACTCTGTTGAAGGACCGGGTTCATGACAAAGGCCGAGAGCACAATAGCGACGGCGAAAACCAGAAGATTGGGCGGCGTCTGCTGTATGCCGATGGCGTTGCGAACAATCAGCAGCACGACGGAAATCTTGGTGAAAGAGGTCGCCACCACGGCAATGACCGGCAAAAAGGAGATTGCCGCCATGGCGGCAAGACCCTGGCTCAGTGGAAAGCTCTGGTCCATCAGCGTTGCAAGGCCGTCACGCGCACGGCGCTGAGGCCGTCGACCATGATCATTTCACCACGGCCAATGACATGGCCATTGGCAACGATGTCCACCGCATCCGTCAGTGGCCGCTCCAGCGGAAAAACATGGCCCTCGCCCAGGCTTTCCAGATCCCGCAACGGCAGTTCCAGCCGCCCGGCCTCGAAAACCAGCCGGATCGGAATATCCGAAAGCCCGGAAATCTGCTTGTCATTCACATCGGTATCGTCAAGGTCGTTGGCCATGAAATGCCTCTTGGATCCAAGAATGGGGGCAAGCAGTCGCTCACCCAGAACGGCCCCTTCGGACCGGATGATGCAATGAGCCGCATAGCGTTCTTCGGTCACAGCAACGGCCATGTCTGGCGACTGAAGGCCGAGCAAGATGCCGTCCCCAGGCTTGAGGGCGCGAATTTGGGACAGCGTCACCTCGGCACTGGCACGCCTGATTGCCACCCAGGCAGGCAGATGCCGAAGCGACCGGCGAGGCAGCAGAGCTGCCCAGCGCAAAAGGCTGGCATGAACCTCTGCATCGGCCTTGAGGGCGGCATGTGCCGTGAGCCCGTTCCAGGAGATGTCAAACCCCCAGTTCGGCATGAAATCCGCTGGCGCCTCGCTGGTGATGGCCAACAGCGCCAAGGGCTGCCCGCACTGATTTTCCGCGGCTTCGAAGACGCCAGCAAAGAGATGCTCCACCACAGCCGCCATTCCCTCCGGCGGCAGGCGCTCCCAGGCCAGCATCGGCTCCAGCCTTTGCACCATCAGCTTCAGTGTTCCGGCTGAAAAACAGAGAGGTTGCAAGCGGCCCGCATAGGAGAGATGCAGGAAAACCGGGTCAGAAATCTTCGCAGCAGCCATGTCCGCAGCCATGGGCCTCAGCGTCAGCGCCAATCGGCCAGTGCCGAAGCTGACGGGTTCGCAACCGCCGAACCCGAGGCCCGGGCGCTTGCGGCTGAAAAGCAGATCTTGCGCAGAGGTTTGAATGGTCATCGCCCAAGCGCCTCCAGATGAGCCACGACAGCCGGCAAATCCTCATGCTGCCGCGCCGATGCATGCAAAAAATCCAGGATCTGCGGGCGTTTCGCCACCGCCTTGTCCACAGCCGCATCCCGGCCCGGCTGATATTCGCCGACGCGGATCAGCAATTCCACCTCCCGGTAAAGGGCCAGCATGGAGCGGATCGCTTCGGCAGCCGCCCTGTGTTGGGGCGTGACCACCGCATTCATGGTGCGGCTGCGGCTCATCAGCACGTCGATTGCCGGAAAGAGACCCGCCTGCGCGATCTTGTCGGATAGAATGATATGCCCATCCAGCAATGAGCGCGTTTCCTCGGCAATCGGATCATCCTGATCTTCGCCTTCCACCAGCACGGTGTAAAAGGCTGTCATCCTGCCCTTTTCACTATTGCCGGAACGTTCAAAAAGCTTGGGAAGTGCCGCAAAGACGGAAGGCGGATAGCCGCGCCGCACCGGCGGTTCACCCGCGGCCAACCCGATTTCCCGCAAGGCACGGGCGACGCGCGTCACGCTATCGACCACCAAAAGCACACGGCGTCCCCTGTCGCGAAAATATTCGCCCACCGAAAGCGCCGTCAGCACGGCCTTGTAGCGCTCAAGCGAGGGCCTGTCCGAGGTGGCAACGACCAGCACGACCTTGGAGGCCGCCCCGTCGGGCATGACAGCGCGGACGAATTCGCCGACCTCACGTCCCCGCTCGCCCACCAGCGCACAGACCACCACATCGGCATTCGAACCGTGCACGATATCGCTGATCAAAGTGGATTTACCGGCGCCCGGCGGGCCGAAAATGCCAAGCCGCTGCCCTTCCCCGCAGGTCAGGAGGCCGTCAATGGCGCGAATGCCGGTGACAAACGGCTGTTCGATTTCCAGCTTCTTCAAGGGCGGCGGAGGGTGACCGTGCAGAGGCTGCATGATCCGCTCTCCTGCTCCGGCAACAGGCCTGGATGGCGCGGCAATCATGCGCCCGTGGGCATCGATCACCGCCCCCAGCAGGAAATCACCCACGGCAATAGCCGGACTTTGCCCCGTGGGGGTTACCTCGGTACGCTGGGATAATCCCCGCGTATCGCCATGGAGCGACAGCACGGCGTGCTCGCCTTCAATCCCCACCACCTCGCCCAGACCGATCAGCCCCTGCCCAGGCTCCCGCAATTCACAAAGCTCACCGATTGCAACACTCGGCATTATCGCCTGCACCAGCGGCCCCGTGACACGCATGACACGGCCACTTTCCCGCACCGGGGCAAGATCGTCGAGCCGCGCCCGCCATCGCTGCAATGTCGCGGCCCCGGAGTTGCGCGCCTCCGCCGCAAAATCCTCGAACGGACGGTCAGGCATGAGACAGCCCTTCCATCACGCGGGAAAGCTGCGCCATCAGCCCGATATGCCGATGACCAGTGCCCGTTTCCAGCGTCATCTCGCCTGATTGGAGCAGCCGATCGACATCCACACGGATATGATCCCCCAGGCCAGCGATGGCGCGTCGAACAGAAGGTTCATCGCTCACCGCAACCCGCAGCACCACCTGCCGCGCCGCGTTGACCTCTGCCAGCGCGCGGTTGATCAGCAATCGGATTCTGGTCTCCGGCGGAATAGATCCCAAAACCAGACCGAGCGCCTGAATAACGACGGCCTCGATATCCTGCTCCAGAGAGCGGAGAGCCTGGGACGCCTGCTGCACCAGTGGCTCTACCGCGCCCAAGGCCTCAGCCAGCCCCCGCTCGTAGCCATCGCGATAGCCAGCGTTGCGGGCGGCCTCGGCCTTCGCTTCACATTCGCTTTCTGCCACAGCCAGCACATGCTCGGCCTTTACCAGCAGGGACTTGGCATCGATAAAAATCCCCATTTCCTCGCCTGGAATGATTTGGGCGGCCATCAGGCGCCTCCGGAATAAGCAAGGTCAGAGACAAGCTCTTCGACAAGTCTCATGCCGCTGCGCAGATCGAGGGAGGCGGAGCCACGCTCGCCCGATAGCCAATGCCGCCGCCACAAGCGCGACAGCCCCTGAAGATCCGCCCATAAATGCAGAAGCGCCCATCCATCCGCCCGGATCGTCTCAAAGCATTTCGCATCCACCGGGTCGATCAGCCCAATGCTCGCACGCTCGGCCACTGGCTGACCAAGCACCAGCGATACTGCCGCCTCCCCCAATTGCGCCTGAAGCTTCGCAAGGGTCTTCCGATCCAGTACCGCACCAAAGGCCGGAAGGTGATAGGCGAGACCGCAGGCGGCAGCGAGCATGGTGATGGTTTCAGGAGGAAAGATAAAAAGCCTGCGCACCGATCCTTGCAGTTGCAGAGGATTGTCCCCGTGCCGCATCACCGTCTCAAGGCCGCGGCGGGCCAGCCGTGTTTGCGGAGCGAACATCCGCTCGGCCAATCCCGATCCCAACAGAGCGGGCCAATCCTTAACCGCAAGCCACTGCACTCGCTCCATCAAGGCCACCTCGCCATGAGCATCCCGGATCGCCTCGGGCACTTGCCGGACGATGGTCCTCATTTTCGCCCCTCCCGCCGTTCCGGCAGAAGCAGCGTCATGATCCCTGCAATTGCCAGACAGAGAGCGGCGATGACCAACACCATTCTGCCCTTCAGCAGTGAAAAGAGTCCGGCCTGCACATGGTCCGGCGCAGAAACAGCCACATTCGCCCCCTCCCCTTGAGCCGCCGCAACCGGAGCCGGAGCCGCCGCGCCATCCGCCCACGGGCTCAAAACCACTGATACGTCATCATACCCCAGGCCACGCACGCTATTGACGAGCATCGCCCGGCTTTTGACATCAATATCGCCGACATCAGCGCCCGGGCGATATTGCAACAGTGCAGCCGCCCTCGCCTTTTCCTTGATCAGCCCGCGGCCATTATCCTCCGGCAGCACCACATGCACCCGTGCCGAGGCCACTCCGTCCAGCGTGGACAGCGTCTCTGCCAGTTGTTGCTCGGTCGCATAAGCAAGCCTTGCCCGCTGTTCGTAAGGGGTCACCAGAAAGCCGTCACCAGGAAAAAGCTGCGGAATATCACTGCGTTTTTCCCGGGGAAGCCCCGCTTCCACCATCAGTTCCAGTGCCCTGCCCCGATCCTTGGCATCGACAACGATAGTAAAACCATTGCTCTCCGGCCGCATCGAGGCGGCAATGCCGGAACGAGTAAGCAGGATTTGCGCATCCAATGCATCCTTCTGGCTCAGCCCTGTTAAGGCATCCTCCGAGCACCCGGACAGACACAAGAGAGCAGCAAGCACGGTGGCCGCTGGCAAAGCGCCCCTGACATTCTGCCTTCTTTCTAAAACACCCACGTTACTGCCCCTGCGTAAGACGTTTGGACGAAGACAACACCGATTGTGTGAGGGACGATAAAAGCGCTGTTCCCGCCGCAAAGCGTTGCGAGGCCTCAAACCGCTCCAGCGTGTCGTTCAACTCCTGCGTTGCCTGCGGCTCGTTTTTTCGGGAGGTCGAAAGAATGACCTTCTCCCCGTTAACCTGCGGCAGCTCAGTCCATTTCTGAAAAAAACTGGAAATACGGCTGAGGAAGCCATCGCCCCCTCCCGCCCCGTGAGGTGGCATCTGGATGGGCAGGTCGATGCTGTCCGCACCGATCCTCAAACCGCGGCTGGCATCGACCGCAAGCTCGGCTGGACTGCCCTGAACCGAATTCAGCGGCACATCATTGCCATTGATGATCTCCGCAAACCGAGCCGTAATCTCGTTTGGCATGCCCGCCTGACCGGCAGTCGCCTGAAGGGCGATCAGACGCCCGGATGGATCTTCAACACTCATCGGCAATCCTACTTCAGACACACAATTGCAAATGCCGGGAAGATGAGCCTTCCAGCCTCTGGGAACACCTTTGCTGCGATGGAAATTGGGGGCTCAGACCCGCCCCTGCGCCACGTGGCGCTACTCGTCCGAAGCCTCGTCTATGGCATCCTTGGCGTAGTTGAAGATGGAATTGTTCAACTGCATCAGGTTCGACATTGCGGAAGGCAGGAAGGAAGCAATTCCTTCTTCCAGAATAGTCTCTTCCGTATTCGGATCGTATTTCTTTGTCGTCGACCCAGATGCAGACTTATCGTCACCACCACCTGAAGGTGTGGATACAAGAGTCGACCCCGAAACGCCAGATACTTGCTCGACAGACATGTTGATCTCTCCGCTTTTCCTGAAGAAAGCTTTATGTAAGAGAGAGAAACAAGTCAATAATTGCCGTTAACAGAACGGTAATCATAAAATTCATAATTAACACTGATAAACCGCCAGCTAATCATGAATTTTATAATTTTTTTATGTACGAATACGTCTGATTTCTAGTGTGAACTCTTCATGACAGTCCTGCGACGCTGTCTTGACCCCTATGATCCGCCCTTTGCGGGACCGGCACACTTTTATAAGCACAAGCGGCATCCAGTGCGTTTACCGGTATCAGCACACCGCAATACTCACGCAGCACATAAAGGTACTGACTTCTGTTGGGGAAAGACCTTCCGAAGGATCGCATCTCGACCAACCTCAGAGTTCAGCCTGTCGCCATCAAGCAAAGCGGGTACTTGAGGTAAATTCCGCAACAAACAGGAAACCATGCGGTAAAAAGGCTTTGCTTTCGGGCATGAAGCGAAAACATCCTTATCGGCTTTTTATAGTCTTCTGGTGATCACTCAATATTGCGATCGTCCGGGACAGCCGTTTCGCGCGATCAGCCGTTGAAAAAACCTCGCTCTAGAGCGCTTTTCGATCTGATTGAATCAGATCGGCGCTCTAGCATTTTATTTTTAAAGCATAATCTTATCGATCCTCGTTTCACTCCGGTCGGATTATGCTCTAAGCTTGTGTAGACAGGTACCCAATGGACGCGCCCAGCATAAAGCAGCTCATGACAGCGGGTGACGATGCGGAAGCATTGGAACAAACGCTTTCAAGCCCTGCTTCGCCCATTACCGTCGATGCTCGCCCCGTCCCCCTGCGGTTTCGTTGGAACTCTTGGAAGCTGGGAGCACACACCATCAGCCGCGCCCACTATGAGGGCATCTTTTCCACGAACAGAAAAGAAAGCACGGACAAATGTGTCATCTTCCTTCCCTTCGCTGGCAGTGCATTGATCGATAGTGAAGGGAAAATCAGCATCTCTTCCCCCGAGAAAGCAACCTTGCAGGAATGCAGGCGCAATACACGCATGTCGCTGAACGGACCGCGAGACCATATTGCATTGATCATCGACAAGGCGGATCTGGCCCGGCATACGGAGCGTTATCTCGAGACGTCGCTAAAGGGCGAATTGCGGCTCCCTGCGGAGTGGGACGTGACTAGCGGCACGGGGCTGATCTTCCGTACGATGGCCCAGACGCTTCATGCGGAATTATCCAGACATCCAGATCTTCTGGCGCAGGACATGTGCCGCGCCAGACTGACCATGACGCTGAACAGCATGCTGACAACGCTCCTGCCCCATAATCTGGCCGAGCAATTTCAACTGCCTGCCCCGATTGCCACGCCGCGCCACGTATCACGTGCGATCGACTTCATGGAAGCGAATCTCCATAAACCAATCAGCCTGGAAGACATTGCCGCTGCAAGTGGCGTTGGCGCCAGAACCCTTCAGCAGAGCTTTCGGCAGTTCAAGGACACGACACCGACTGTCTATCTTCAAAGCCTGCGTCTGGAATGCGTCCGCCGCACCCTTCTGGAGGCGCCGCCGGGAAGCTCTGTGGCAGAGATCGCGGCGCGCTGGGGTTTTAGCCATGCTGGCCGTTTTGCCGTGAATTACCGCCAACGTTTTGGAGAGTCGCCCTCAACAACGCTGAAGCGCTGATCTGCTTCAAACAGATCAGCGTTCTAATTTCCGTGATTTCCGGCAGGTCTCACGGACGGGAAATGGATTGAGCAGGATTTTCCGGCTCCACCTCTCCCGGGTGATAGGCAAACAGATAAACGCCGCCGACGATACACGCCAGGACGAAGAGCGATGTCACGAAAGTCGCCATATGGCGTTTCGGCTTTTGATTGGCTTTGCTCATGATACTCCAAAAGATCACTGCTGGCTTTGCCTGGGGAGGCGGAAAAGCTGGTTCGGCCTGATAGCCCGTCATACCAAGGCTCGAAGATGCTAACGCATCCTCGCCTTGAAAGAATTTCGAATATCTCAAATGCATCAGGGGCTTGAGATATTCGAAAGAGGAATACGAAGAGTCATTTTCAATGACTCTTCGTATTACTTGGCCTGGCGGTCCATCAAGGCGCGAACCTCTTCAAAACGGCGCTTTCTATCTGCATTCTGCTCATCGGCGGAATAACAGGTGCTGGAAATGCAGAACCGTATCAGGCCGAAGGGCGCCGTCGGCTTTTGAAACTGGCAGTCGATAACATCGTCCATATCCGAAGGTTCGACATTGTCCCGCTCGGCATAGCTGATACGGGCGCCTGCTGGCTTCAGTTCCGGAAAGCTCTGCGAAATACCGGTTTTCACCTGAGGCTTCATCAGAAAATTCTGTAATACGCTCAGGCAGGCCTGTTCCAGCGGCGGAGACTGCGCGAAGGCTGGAGTTGAAACGAGAAGGAAAACAGGAAGAATATATTTCAAGAGGATACTCCTTGGAGTATGGCGAAAGGTGCTGCGGCTTGCAGGACAAAAGAACAGACAGCCAACAACATCCTGATGACCGGAGCGATCAAAAGATTTGTTTCCATGCCTGATCCGAACTCTTCTTTTTCGTCCCGCCGGATCACCCCCTAGAATTCCCAAACAGAATATTTTGTTCCATCGAATGTGAGGCTTTTGTTCACGGGCATTTGATCGGCAAAAATTAATCAGTCACCTCTGGTTCATACGCAAAACAGGACGATATGCTCATCAGAAAGGAAAAGGTGAGAAAATGACCAGATTGATCGCAATCGCCCTCTCCGCAGCCACTTTTTTGGGCAGCATCATTCCTGCGGGCGCAACACAGTCCATCTCCACGGCCAGTTCGGTGCAGGTGCAAACCCAAGGCGTGCAGGTGGCAGAAAACTCCTGGGCCGATGACCGCAGAACCCGGCCGCGGATCTATCGTCATCATGATTATCGCGGCAGTTACTACCGGGATCGCGATCATCGGGACCGATACTATCGCGACCGCTACTATCGCCGTCACCACCACGGCAATGCTGGCGCCATTATTGGCGGCTTCGCGGCTGGCGCCATTATCGGCGGAGCGCTGGCATCCCAGCCGCGCTATGCCCCCCGGTATACGGGCGGCAACGCCCATGTCAGCTGGTGTGCAAACAGGTATCGGTCATACCGGGCCTATGATAACACCTTCCAGCCCTATAACGGGCCGCGCCAGCAGTGTATTTCGCCTTATCGGTAAAGCCGCATAGTGGTTTGATTGTGACATTTGCACGCAGTGCAGCACTCTCGAGAGCAAATGTCACAATCATGAAAACCACTAGCAACCTTATGATTCTAGTGGAATTTTCGAATTTGACATTTGACCCTCGAGATCTCCGCAAGTGGGTATCAAATGTCAAATTCATTCCACTAGCACCGATGAAACTGGAATCGCGCCTTCGAGCGGTGAAGGTGCGGCTCCGCTTGCTATCTTACCGAATTTTTTAAAATGCCGTGCTATAAGTCTGGCCATTAGATCTGTCTGGCCAGGAGCAGCACACGGCTTATGCTCAAATTCCTGCGATTATTGAAGCTCCGTGCGGCATACGCTCCCGCTTTGATTGTCTTTGCATGCCTGTTTCTGTCACTGCCAGTCTCCAGCCATGGAGCAGGCAGCGACGAAGTTCGCCTGCTGCTCCATAAGGATGATCCACCGGATACCATCAGCAAGGCCGTCCAGGCCGCAGCGTCTGCGGGTCAGCGCGTGACTGTCGAATTTGACGATAGGACTGCGGAAAAACCTCCGGCACCGCCCACCGTGAAATCGGAGCCGCCGCAATCCGCGATGCCGGACAATGCCCTGTCAGAACTTGCACAGGAAGGGGCTGCCGCATTCCATCGCGGCGCAAAGATTGCGTTGACCGGGCTTCAGGGTCTTCCGCAGGCTTTTGGCAACAGTTGGAGAATGCTGCAAAACGAAGAGAGGGGGGTAGCCCATCTTGGCACGGCAGCGCCGAGCGCGATTGTCAGTGGCCTTGCAGGCGCGGTTCTTTTCCTCCTGGTGTTTCATAAGGCGCTCGCCTTCATGATGCGGCCTTCGGCAACACCGCCTAAAGCGCTGTTCGCAATTCTGCGGCTTGCCGGCGACCTCGTCGCAATCGGTATCTTTTACTCCATTGCCCGTACTGGCGTGCTCATGGCGATGGATTCCAGCAGTTTCGCCCGCACCGTTGCGATAGGTTTCACCCGCCTTATTCTGGTTGGCACCATTTATACTGCCTTTGGCAGGTTGCTTTTCGCTCCGATCGGCACGAGCGGACCGCTGCTCGAAGTTTCAAACCCCCGTTGGCACTTTTATATGATGACCGGCTTCGGGTTCCTGGCCGGTTTCAGCAATACATCCCTCAGCCTCGCCGATGCACGCGGTCTGGACCCTATGGCAACCGATGGCTGGGTCTTTCTGAGTTCAACAATCCTGACCGTTTATAAACTTTTCTGGTTCATCTCCAGCCGCCGCGATATCGCCAAGGCCTTCGCCGGAAAAGACGCCGGATCGGTTCGCACGGCCATCGCCGGGTTTATTGCGGATTTCTACAGTGCCTCGGCAATCCTGATATGGCTGCTGGGCTTCATGGTGGTCGGCACGGATCAGAATGCCATCTGGAACCGTGCCGCCGGTCTCAGCCAATTGCTCATCATCATCACACCCATTATCGACCGGGCATTCTTCACCCTGTTCCGGTATCTGGCCCGGAAAAAAGCGATGGATACGCAACCGGGTCTTGTCTCCACCATTTTCTGGACCCTGCCGATCCCGCTCAGCGGCGCCGTCTGGCTGATCGGCCTGGAGGGCACCATTTTGCTATGGCAGCCGCTCATCAACGAATCCGGCATGGATCCTGCTCCCTGGCTTGGCCATATCCAGAAATTCGCGGTAGCAATGACGTTAAGCTGGACTGTTTGCAGCTTCCTCTGGAAATATTTCGAGACCATCGCGCCTTCGAATGCAGTCCAGCTTCCAGGGCAGGATGACGGTCATACCAAAACCACCAGCCGCTTTTCCACCATGCTGCCGCTGCTTCGAAACCTGATCCTCGGCATTGTGGCAGCGGTTGCGGTTCTCGCGATCCTGCAAAGCGCGGGCGTCGATATCGCTCCGCTGCTCGCCGGTTTCGGAGTGCTGGGTCTGGCCCTGTCCTTCGGTTCGCAAACTCTGGTGAAAGACGTGGTTTCCGGCATCTTCTTCCTTGCAGAAGACGCCTTCCGCATCGGCGAGTATATCGATACCGGCAAGCTGAAAGGGACGGTGGAGCAGATTTCGCTGCGCTCCATTCGCCTTCGCCACCACAATGGGCCCGTGCATACCATTCCGTTCGGGCAGATTTCCGCAGTCACGAATTTCAGCCGTGACTGGGGCACCGTGAAATTCGAACTGCGCTTCGATCGGGAAGCCGATCTCGAACTCATCCGCAAGACGGCGAAGAAGGTGGGCCTTGCAATGCTGGAAGAGCCGGAATTCGGCCACGAATTCCTCATTCCGCTGAAAATGCAAGGCATTCAGGAGGTCAACGAGACCTCCATGGTGGTGCGGTTCAAGTTCACCTCCAGGCCGGGCAATCCCAGCCTGATCAAGCGTGAGGGCATCAAAAGGCTGTTGAATGCCTTCAAGGCTGCCGGCCTCAACCTCGCCTCCAATGCGGTGGTGGTACGCAGTGGCACCGGCACCAGCGTGGAAGGTGCTGCTGCAAGCCTTGCAACCCCGGTACAGGCCGCTAACGTGCCTTAATAAGAAGAGTTATTGAAAATGACTCTTCTTATTCCGTTTTCGAATATCTCAAGCCCCTGATGCATTTGAGATATTCGAAATCCATTGCAGGCGAGGATGCATATGCATCTTCGATGCCTTGCTATAAGTGGCAATTCAAAATCACCCGTCCGTGACTCAACTTTTGTTAAGTTGACGCATAAATTCATCTTATTTAAGACCCGGACACCTTGGCATGTTCCCGAAACCGGCAGGCCAAGCGGTTCACACACATGTCCCGCCTCATGCAGGCAGGGGACAGGCACTATTAGGAGAAGCCCTTGAAACGCCCCGGATCTGGTCAGCTGCGCGCCGCGATTTTTGTCTCGGCTCTCGTCGCATCCCTCACGCCCGCAGCCCTCCAGGCCGCCGATGGCGCAGAGCTTGTGGTTTACAACGCGCAGCATGAAAGCCTTGGCCGCGAGTGGATCGATGCCTTCACCAAGGAGACCGGCATCAAGGTCACCATGCGCCAGGGCAGCGACATGCAGTTCGCCAACCAGTTGATACAAGAGGGCGAAGCATCGCCGGCGGATGTGTTCCTCACCGAAAACTCCCCGGCCATGGCGCTGGTGGATACCGCCGGTCTGTTCGCGCCTCTGGACAAGGAGACACTTGCGCAGGTTCCAGCCGAATTCCAACCGGAAAATGGCCGCTGGATTGGTATTGCCGCCCGTTCTACCGTGTTTGCCTATGACAAGCGCAAACTGAGCGAGGACAAGCTGCCGAAATCGCTGCTTGATCTTGCCGATCCTGCCTGGAAAGGCCGCTGGGGCGCCTCGCCCTCCGGTGCCGACTTCCAGGCCATCGTCAGCGCCCTGCTGGAGCTGAAGGGTGAGGAAGAAACCGCCAAATGGCTGAAGGCGCTGAAGGAAAACGCCACCTTTTACAAGGGCAATAGCGTTGCCATGAAAGCGGTCAATGCCGGTGAAGTGGAAGGCGCCGTCATCTACCACTATTACTGGTTCGGCGATCAGGCCAAGACCGGCGAAAACAGCGCCAATGTCGGCCTGCATTATTTCCGTAACGGCGATCCGGGCGCTTTCGTCAGCATCTCCGGCGGCGGCATCATCAAGTCCACCCAGCATATGAAGGAAGCGCAGGCGTTCCTGAAGTTCATCACCGGCAAGGCGGGCCAGGAGATTCTGAAGAACGGCACGTCCTATGAATATGCCGTTGGCAAGGATGCCGAATCCAATGCCAAACTGGTGCCGCTCAAGGATCTCGGTGCTCCGAAGGTCGAACCTTCGAAGCTGAACAGCAAGAAGGTTACCGAGATGATGACCGCAGCAGGTATTCTCTAAGCCAATTGCTTCTGCAATAGAGGTGTACGGCCTGGGCAAAACTATTGTCTTTTGCTCAAGAAAGGCATAATCGCCTGTCGTCAACGGCACGCGCCCACCGGGCGCGTGACCCCGTATTGGCCTGAAAGAGGCGGAACGAACAGAGTGCTGCAAGACAACAGGTGGACGCAGACTGCGGCAGCCGGAAGCGCGAGGATCCCCTCTCCGCGCATCGCCCTGCTGTTGCCCGCCAACTGGCCATTGCTGCTTACCGCCTCCCTGGTCGCGCTTTTCAGCCTGCTGCCGCTGGGCTTTATCCTCTGGATTACGGTGGATGTTGGCTGGGAAACGGTAAAGGCACTGGTTTTTCGCCAGCGCGTTGCGGATCTTCTGCTCAACACTGCCCTCCTCGAAATCACCACCCTGCCCATCGGCATTGTTCTATGCGTGACACTGGCCTGGCTGATCGAGCGCACCCGGCTGCCGGGTGCAGCACTCTGGTCATGGTTGATGGTCACACCACTCGCTGTTCCGGCTTTCGTCCACAGCTATGCCTGGATCGGGCTTGTTCCCGGCATGCAGGGGCTGTGGAGCGCGGTTCTGGTTTCCGTTCTGGCCTATTTTCCGTTTCTCTACCTGCCGATTGCCGCGACGCTGCGCCGGCTCGATCCGGCGATGGAAGATGCCGCCGCAGCGCTTGGCCTTGGGCCCTGGCGGGTGTTTTTTCGCGTCGTCCTCCCACAATTGCGGCTGTCCATTCTGGGCGGAGTCATGCTCGTTGCGCTGCACCTCCTCTCGGAATACGGCCTTTTCGTAATGATCCGTTTCGACACCTTTGCCACGGCAATCGTCGATGTCTTCCAGTCCGCTTACAATAGCCCGGCAGCGAATATGCTGAGCGGCGTGCTGGTGCTGTGCTGCGCCGCCGTATTGGGTCTGGACCTTATGCTGCGCGGCAATGAGCGCTACGCCCGTGTCGGCACCGGCTCGATCCGCCCGGCGGAGCGCAAGCGCCTCGGTCCCTGGGTGATCCCCGCTCTGCTCCTGCCCGCGCTTGTGACACTGCTGGCGCTGGGTGTACCCCTTTACACGCTGGGTCGCTGGCTTTGGCTGGGCGGGTTTGCGATCTGGGCCAGCCCGGAGGTCGCAAGCAGCTTTATCCAGTCCATTCTGCTGGCGCTCGCAGGCGGGATTATCGCGACGCTGGTGGCTGCGCCCATGGCCTGGATCTCGGTGCGCGCGCCGGGGCGCTTTCAAAAGGTGCTGGAAACCTGCCATTACTATGTCGGCTCGCTGCCGGGTGTCGTTGTGGCGCTGGCGCTCGTTACCATTACGGTGCGCGTCGCCCTGCCGCTTTATCAAACCTTCTCCACGCTGATTGCCGCCTATATCCTGCTGTTTTTGCCGCGCGCCATCGTTGGCTTGCGCGCCAGTATTGCCCAGGCGCCTGTGGAATTGGAGCGTGCCGCCATGAGCCTTGGCCGTTCGCCCGGAAAGGCGGTGTGGGCGACGACCATGCGGCTCGCAGCACCCGGCGCGGGCGCCAGCATTGCGCTCGTTTCCATGGGCATTACCAATGAACTCACCGCCACATTGATGCTCGCGCCCAACGGCGTCGAAACGCTCGCCACCCGCTTCTGGTCACTGACCAGCGAGATCGACTACGTGACCGCCGCCCCCTATGCGCTGATGATGGTGGTCTTGTCGCTGCCGCTGACACTCATCGTACAATCCCAATCCAGACGCACTGCCGGACAATGACAGAACTGAAGATCGAAGCCGTTTCGAAACATTACGGTCCTGTGCGGGCGCTGGAGGATATCAACCTCACGGTGGCCTCTGCCAGCCGCACGGCCATCGTCGGTCCGTCCGGATCTGGAAAAACGACGCTTCTGCGCATTCTGGCCGGGTTCGAGACTGCGGATCAGGGCCGCGTGATGCTGGGCGAGACCGGCATGGTCGCCCCGGGCTTTTCCTGCCCAGCGCATCTGCGCGGCATTGGCATTGTCGCCCAGGATGGGGCGCTGTTTCCGCATTTGAGCATTGCCGAGAATATCGGCTTCGGCATCGAACGCCGCGACCCGCGCCGTCAGCAACGCATCGAAGAGCTGGCGGCCATGGTGGAGCTTGATCCCGCCATGCTGAAACGCCGCCCGCACCAGCTCTCCGGCGGCCAGCAACAGCGCGTGGCGCTGGCAAGGGCACTTGCCCGCGAGCCCCGGCTGATGCTGCTGGACGAGCCCTTTTCCGCCCTCGATACCGGCCTTCGGGAAACCATGCGCAAGGCGGTTTCAGCGGTGCTGGCCAAGGCGGGCATCACCACCATCCTGGTCACCCATGATCAGGCCGAAGCCCTGTCCTTTGCCGATCAACTGGCGGTGCTGCGTGAGGGCAGGCTGGTGCAGGCCGGGCCGCCACGCACCCTCTATGAACAGCCCTGCGATGCCGATACCGCCATCCTGCTGGGGGAAGCCGTGATGCTGAACGCCTCGCTTCAGGGCGGCTTTGCCGATTGCGCCCTTGGCCGTCTCACGCTGCACAGCGCGAGACAAGGCGCTGGCCGTGTGATGCTGCGGCCTGAGCAGATCAGGATCGCCTCCTCCACAGAGACGTCATCCTGCACGGCCCGCGTTCTTGATGTGGAATTTGCCGGGGCGACCGGCAGCGTGACAGTGGCATTGAACAGCGACGAGGCGATCCCGCCGCTGCACCTGCGCCTCTCACGGCTTGACCTGCCCAATCCCGGCGATGTCATGCATCTTGCCGTCGAGGGCAAGGTTCACGCTTTGGCATAAGGCAGGATCAGGAACTCACAGGAGAACGCAAAAAACCCGGCGAGAGCCGGGTTTTTTGTTGGTTACTCCGCATCATCCAGCGTCATACCAGGGTTTACGGCGCTCTGGCCGCCGCCGGCAATGATCTCGCGCTTGCCGACATGGTTGGCAGGACCAACCAGTCCTTCCCGCTCCATGCGCTCCACCAGGGAGGCGGCGCGGTTATAGCCAACGGACAGACGGCGCTGGATATAGGACGTCGAGCACTTCTGGTCGCGCAGCACCACCTTCACGGCCTTTTCGTAAAGATCGTCGCTGTCATCGCTGCCTGTAGCGGCAGAGGCCGCAGCCGGGCTGCGCTCATAGCTTTCCTCAGGCGGTGCGGTTTCACCCGTATCCTCTTCCGTGACGGTTCCGAGATATTCCGGGCGACCCTGGGTCTTCAGATGGGCCACCACCTGCTCGACCTCGGCATCCGAAACGAAGGGACCGTGGACACGCTGAATACGGCCGCCGCCGACCATTTGCAGCATGTCGCCCTGGCCCAGAAGATGTTCGGCACCCTGCTCGCCCAGAATGGTGCGGCTATCGATCTTCGAGGTGACCTGGAAGGAAATGCGCGTCGGGAAGTTTGCCTTGATCGTGCCGGTGATGACATCGACCGAGGGACGCTGCGTTGCCATGATCAGGTGAATACCTGCGGCACGGGCCATCTGTGCCAGACGCTGGATCGCACCTTCGATTTCCTTGCCGGCCACCATCATCAGGTCGGCCATTTCGTCGACGATGATGACGATATAGGGCATGGGCGACAGGTCGAGATCCTGCTCCTCGTAGACAGGCTCGCCGGAATGGCGGTCAAAGCCGGTCTGGACGCTGACGCTGATGATTTCACCCTTATCACGCGCCTGCGCCGCTCGCTGGTTATAGCCGTCGATATTGCGCACGCCGAGCCGCGACATCTTGCGATAACGGTCTTCCATCTCGCGCACGGCCCATTTCAGCGCCATCACGGCCTTTTTCGGGTCGGTCACGACAGGCGTCAGCAGGTGCGGAATACCGTCATAAACGGAAAGCTCCAGCATCTTGGGATCGACCATGATCAGACGGCACTCCTCTGGCTTCAACCGGTAGAGCAGCGACAGGATCATGGTGTTGATCGCCACGGATTTTCCGGATCCGGTGGTTCCAGCCACCAACAGATGCGGCATTTTCGCAAGTTCGGCAATCACCGGCTCGCCGCCGATGGATTTGCCGAGGCAGAGCGCAAGCTTGTACTTGCTTTCCCAATAATCCTCGCATTCGATCAGTTCGCGCAGATAGACCGTCTCGCGCACGGCATTCGGCAGTTCGATGCCAATGACATTGCGGCCCGGCACCACGGCCACGCGGGCAGACAGCGCCGACATCGAGCGGGCGATATCGTCGGAAAGACCGATCACACGGGAGGATTTGATGCCGGGCGCGGGCTCGAATTCATAGAGCGTCACCACGGGACCGGGGCGAACGTCGATCACCTCGCCACGGATGCCGAAATCTTCCAGCACGCTCTCCAGAAGCCCTGCGCTCTGCTCCAGCGCTTCCGGCAGCATGGCTTCGGCACGGATGGCAGGCGGCTCCTGCAACAGACCGATGGACGGGAAAATGAAATCACCGTCGAAGGGATGGCTGCGGGCAATTTCGATACCACCAGCAACATGGCGTTGCGGACGCGGTGCGAGATCGACAGAGACGCGAGGCGGAACGATGGCGGGCGCCGCTTCCATCACAGGTTCGGCGGCAACAGGCGCGGGTGGCTCTTCCCAGGGCGCCCGGTCTTCCACCACGGGGGCGGGCGCAGGGGCTTCAACGGGCGCGTCAGCCTGAGCAACAACCGGCTGGACGGCGGCAGCGACGGGTGCAGCAGCCACAGGTGCCGGGGCTACTGGCGCGGCAGGCTGGACAACGGGCACAGCCTGGATCGCTACTTCGGCCCGCTTCGGCTTCACTTCGCGATAAAGGGCGGCGACCGACCCTACCAGAGGCATGGCCTGACGCGGCGGCGCGGCAACCGGCATGGGCTGCACCGGCGGCAGCTCGCCCATCTCCGGCATCATTTCAAAGAAGGCGAAATCCGAAATGGCAAGCACGGGCAGCGGCGGGGCAACCGAAAGATTGGCTGGTTCGGCTGGCGGGGCCTTTCGTTCTTCTTCCTCGTGGCGCAAATGGACCTCGATATTTTCCGGCATCCGCATGGCTGCCGCCGCCTGACGCAACCTCCAGGCTTCCACATCCACGGCAGGCTGGGAAGCCGGCTCTGTCTTCATGACAACGGGTTCGGCCACGGCTTCGGGCGCCGTGGTGTCGGATACGGGCTGGGGCTTCTCCGCCTCTACCTGTTTCCTCATGACATTCTTGATCAGCAAGGGGGCTCCGGTTTTTGGCAGGCCGAAATAGGCGGGCGTTTTTTCCACCGGTTCGGACTTTGGCTGTTCAGGGAGAGCGGAGGCGGCAACAGCCTGTTGCTGTTGCGCTGCATCCGCGGCTTGGGCAGCGGCAGCGGCCTCCGCTTCGCGGCGGCGGGCGATGGCGCTTTCCGGCGTGCGGGTAAACCGCACGTTCGGCCCCAGCACGAAAGCCTTGTGCCAGGGCTCAAGCTCTTGTGCCGAAGCCAGAGGCTTGCCCACCTGCTCCTGCCCGGGCGGCATGGCCGCCTGAGTGTCGGGCTGCTCGCCAGCAGCCGGGTCTACATTCGGGTAGGATGAGTTCGGTGGAAAACGCATGGTGCCTACGGTTCGGTAAAAGGACTCGTCTCCCTAAGGAAGTAAAAAATAAAGGTTAATCACTCCTTTCCATGACCGGGCAAACCTTCCGCCCCACAGCCCTCACGAAAGGTGAAATGACGAAGCAAGCAGCTGAAATTGCTTGTTTTTCTCTTTAATCCACAGATCAGGAAATTATTGACGCCGCCGCAGGGGCTTGAAACGGCACGGTAAAATTTTTTGTCGGGCAAAACGGCGTTCGTCCCGCACGCTTTCCGTGCAGGGATCGGCTGGCATAATCGCACAAGCCATGGCAACCTGCGGCTCTACAGCGCCGTCCGCCATATCTGGCGCACCAAGGTTCGCTGTCGCGCTTTAAATTATGCAGCAGGAAGAGGACCGGGAAAGGATGAACCGAAGCTCCCTTCGACGTATTTCATCCCGGCATAGGAGGAAGTTTCATGAGCCAGTCATTCACCGCCGTCGTCATTGATTCGGTTGACGGAAAACCGAAGGGACAGTTCCGCAGCCTGACCATGGCTGACCTGCCCGATCACGACGTGCTGGTGCAGGTTGCCTATTCCACCCTGAACTACAAGGATGGCCTGGCCTTCACCGGCAAAGGCAGGATTGCGCGGCGCATGCCGATCATCGCCGGCGCAGACCTTGCCGGCACAGTCGTCGAATCCAGAAACGCTGCCTGGAAGCCCGGCGACAAGGTGCTGATCAACGGTTTCGGCCTGTCGGAAACGGAAGCCGGTGGCTATAGCCCCTATCAGCGCGTCAAGCCGGAATGGCTGATGAGGCTGCCCGACAGTTTCAGCCTGGAACAGGCCATGGCCATTGGCACAGCTGGTTATACGGCAGCGCTCGCCGTGCTGGCGCTGGAAGACTGGAGCAGGATCAAGCCCGGCGAGGGGGAAGTGGTGGTCACGGGCGCGGCAGGTGGGGTCGGCTCCATCGCAGTCAGCCTGCTCGCCTCATCAGGCTATCTCGTGACGGCCTCCACCGGACGCGAGGAAACCCATGATTATCTGAAGCACCTGGGGGCGTCTGCGATCATGGATCGGGCCAGTCTGACTGAGAAGGGCGGCCCTTTGCAAAAGGAGCGCTTCACAGGCGGCATCGATAGTGTCGGCGGCACCACGCTTGCCAATGTGCTGGCGCAAACCGTTTATGGCGGCGCGGTCGCGGCCTGCGGACTGGCAGGCGGCGCAGACCTGCCCGCCACCGTCATGCCTTTCATATTGCGCGGAGTGAGCCTGCTTGGCATCGATTCGGTCATGACACCGATGGTAAAGCGCGAACGTGCCTGGCAACGGCTGGCGGAGAAACTGAACCGCGACCATCTCGCCGCCATGACCACGGTAGAGCCGCTTTCTAACCTCCCCACCCTGGCCGATGCCATCATGGATGGCCGCATTCGCGGCCGGGTGGTGATCGATGTGAACGCATGAAAACATGAGAGCGGTTCAGTGTTCCGAGAAACACTGAACCGCTCTCATTCTTTATTTTTCACGCATTTCCAGACGGAAAACCGCTAAGCACTTTTCTCGGGACAATGCTCTAGGGTGTGTGGACATTCGGCTTTGGGCGTGGTGAAAACGGTGATTTTCGAGAACCGGAGCGGAGTGTACTTGAGTACATGAGCACCGGAAGCACAGAAAATTGCCGTTTGCAGCCCGCTCAAGGGCGAATGTCCACACATCCTAGGATTTAGCCGGAAACAAGCCTTGGCTGATGATCGGCAATTGTTTCGCTGACGGCTTTCTCTTGGCGCTCCATCTCGGTGAGCATGGCAAGATCGAGAACCTTCTGCAAATCCGCCGCGTGGCGGAAGCTTGGCTCTCGCGTCTGGCCTTCCCGAATGGCTTCGATGAAACGCTCGAAGTTCGTGGCAACCGTTCCCGCGTCCAGGTCCTGCCACTGGCCCTTTTCCACATCCTCGCCCAGGCAGGCGCGCAATGAATTTCCGGTCGGCGTGTGGATCACCTCCAGCGCACCCTTGTCGCCATGCATGCGCAGCCTCAATTCGTTGAGATGGCCGGTGGCCCAGCGGGTGGCATGCACCACGCCCATTGCGCCATTGGCAAACTCGGCTGTCATGGTGAAGCTGTCATTGGCATCGAGGTCGTAATCGCGAATGCGGTTGCCGGGTGCTTTCTCGAACGTCTTCAGTCGCGCGAAGATGCGCTCCACATCTGTCGCCGCCCCATAGCCTGCAAAATCGAGGATGTGGATGCCGACATCGCCCAGAACACCATTCGAGCCATGCTTGGTGGAGAGCCGCCACAGCCACTGGTCCTCGGTTGCCCAGTCGCCCCAGGCTTTCGACACCAGCCAGCTTTGCAGATAGGACGCTTCGATATGACGCACCCTGCCGATCTCACCGGAAAGCACCATCTGCCGGGCTTTCTGCACCGGCGCGACATTGCGGTAAGTCAGGTTCACCATGTTGATCAGGCCCGCTTCCTCAGCCCGCCGCGCCATTTCATCCGCCTTGGCATAGGTTTCCGCCAGGGGCTTCTCGCAGAATACATGCTTGCCTGCGGCCAGAAGCTGCAAGGTTGTGGGGTAGTGCACGCGGTCCGGGGTGACATTGGCCACGGCGTCGAACTCTCCCCATGCGAGGGCTTCCTCCAGCGACGTGAAGGTTTCGGGAATATCATGCCGCAGGGCAAAGGCGCGGACCTTGGCGATATCGACATCCACCGCAGCCACCAGTTTCGCATCGCTATTGGTGGCAAATTCCATGGCATGCCGGTTGGCATGGCCGCCAGTGCCCAGAATGAGCAGACGAACAGGTGCGCTCATCGATAGCCCTCCTCTCCAGCCTTATGCAGCTTCGGACCGCGCTCGGTAATCGGCTCCAATGCCTTATCGACAGGCACATTCGGCGCATCATGGATCCCCTTGAGCGGCGGATGCGGATGATAGGCCCATTTCACCGCATTGCGGATAATCTGCATGACCGTCTCGTTGTGATAGGTCGGATAGGTCTCATGGCCGGGGCGGAAATAGAAGATATTGCCAGCCCCGCGCCGCCAGGTCAGCCCCGAGCGAAACACCTCGCCACCCGCGAACCAGGAGATGAACACGGTTTCCAGCGGTTCGGGCACTGCGAAGAATTCGCCGTACATTTCCTCGTTTTCCAGCACGAACTGTTCCGGAACACCGGCAGCGATGGGATGGCCGGGATTGACGGTCCAGATGCGTTCGCGCTCGCCCGCCTCCCGCCATTTCAGCGAGCAGGGCGTGCCCATCAGCCGCTTGAACACCTTCGCGAAATGACCGGAATGGAGAACGATCAGGCCCATGCCCTCATGCACACGGCGCACCACCCGCTCCACCACGGCATCCTGCACCCCGCCATGGTCCTTGTGGCCCCACCAGACCAACACATCCGTCGCCTCAAGCCGGGCCTCGGTCAGCCCGTGTTCAGACTCCTGCAACGTTGCCGTTGTCGCTTCAATGGCGGCATCGCCGTTCAGCCCTGCGGCGATGGTGGAATGCATCCCGTCGGGATAGATGCCGCCAACGACGGCATTGATATGCTCATGAATATTCTCGCCCCAGACGATCGTCCTGATTGCCACATTGATCTCCCTGATGGATTGGCGTGGGAAAGATGCCCCGATTCTCACGGCTTATGCCGTAACAGTGGCATCTTCCGATGTTGCTTGTGAGCCCTGACAAAGGCAAGCCGGGCACCCTCCCCGCCGCCCGGCCTGTATGTGTCGGAGTCTAAGACAAAGCTTGGCAATTTTTAGAGCATTGTCCCGAGAAAAATGCAGTCGCGGTTTTCCATCCGGACATGCGTTAGAGCATAATCCGACCGGAGTGAAACGAGGATCGATAAGATTATGCTTCAAAAAAGAAAACGTTAGAGCACCGATCTGATCCAATCAGATCGGTGCTCTAGGGTCAAAACTCAATCAGGATGGGTGTTCTGTTGAACGGGATGGGATTGAATGGCAGCGAACAAGCGCAAGGCAAGGCCCTGAGGCCTTGTCGAGCATTGTTCGCAATCAGGCGGCCCATCCCGTTCAACCCTTCGGGCAAGGCGTATTTTGCGCCTGCGGGCGTCGGAAAGGTTTGAAAATGATCGGCATTTCCTGCACCTTTCCTCCTACTCAGACACAAAATACGCCTTGCAGAACACCCATCCTGATTGAGTTTTGACCCTAGGCCGTTGGGACGGACATATGTCGCCCTGAGGGAAAACGCTCTGACACCTCCGGTTCGTGAGAGACGGGCTCACCCTGCGTCACTCGCGCAATCGTGACCGGCACCGACTTTGCCGCCGGCGTATTGCTGCGCTCATCCCGGTGCGCCAGCGACATGACGGCATTGGTTTCGGGATAATAGGCAGCGCAGCAGCCTTTCGGCACATCGAAGGCCACCACCTTGAAGCCCGCTGCCCGCCGCTCGATACCGTCCCGGTCGGCAGAGGCGAATTCGATTACATCGCCCTCGCTCAGCCCCTGCTCGGCCATGTCCATCTCGTTCATGAAGACCACCATGCGCTCGCCGGAAACGCCGCGATAGCGGTCATTATAGGAATAGATGGTGGTGTTGAACTGGTCATGGCTGCGAACGGTCATCAATTGCATATGGGGATGGTCCGGCGACTGGTCGTTCTGGTCCCTGATTTCGGGATTGAAGAGGAAATTCGCCCGCTTTGTCGGCGTGTTCCAGATGCGCTCGCTGGCGCCATTGGGCAGGCGAAAACCGCCTGGCTCTCGAATACGCTCCTTGAAGCGCGTGAACTGATCGGGAATAACCTCCTCGATCTTGTCGCGGATACGGTCGTAATCTTCCACCAGTCCCGTCCAGTCGATCGGCGCACGACCGGCGACGGTCGCTTTGGCAAGATGCGCAATGATCCAGGGCTCGGAGCGGCATTCCTCGCTGGCGGGCTTCAGGCGGCCTGTGGAGCCGTGCACCATGCAGAAACTGTCCTCCACGGTCACGGTCTGAGCCTCGCCTTTTTGCAGATCGAGTTCGGTGCGGCCAAGGGCGGGCAGGATGAAGGCCTTTTTGCCGTGGATCAGGTGGCTGCGATTGAGCTTGGTGGCGACATGAACAGTCAGGCCGATATCCGGCACCTTCGCGCCGATCCGGTCGAAATCCGGAATGGCGCGGAAGAAATTACCGCCCATGGCCAGAAAGGCATCCACCTCGCCTTTCAAAATCGCCTCGCAAGCCTCGGCCGTATCGTGGCCGAACTCTCTTGGACTGGTAAACCCGAACGCCTTGTCCAGATGAGAGAGGAAGCTTTCCGTGGGCGTCTTGTTGATCCCCACCGTGCGGTCGCCCTGCACATTGGAGTGGCCACGAATAGGACAGGCCCCCGCGCCCAGACGACCGATATTGCCGCGCAGGAAAAGCAGGTTCAAAATCTGCTGCATGGCATCGCCGCCATGTTTGTGCTGGGTAATGCCCATGCCCCAGCAGGCGATGACGCGCTCGGCCCGCATGTAGATCCGCGCCGCTTCTTCGATCTCCTCGCGCCGCAACGCGGTGTAGTATTCAATATCCGGCCAGGGGAGCGCGCGCACATAATCCGCAAAAGCCTCGAAGCCGTGCGTGTGCGCCTCGATAAAATCCACGTCCAGAATGCGGGCTTCTCCGCGCTCCCGCGCGGCATCATCAGCGGCAATCACGGCCTTGCACATGCCTTGAAGGGCCATGATATCGCCGCCGGTGCGCAGCTGGAAATAACGGGAGCTGATCTGCTGGCCGCCGCCGGTTAGCATTTCCACCGGGCTTTGCGGATCGGTGAATCTGAGCAGCGCTCTCTCCTTCAGCGGATTGAAGGTCACGATCGGTACACCGCGCTTGGCCATATCGTGCAGATAGCCCATCATGCGCGGGCTGTTGGTGCCAGGGTTCTGACCGATGATGAAGAGGGCATCGCATGCTTCCCAGTCATCCAGCGTCACCGTGCCCTTGCCGATGCCGATGCTTTCCGGCAACGCCACGGTGGTGGTGGCATGGCACATGTCGGAGCAATCGGGAAAATTGTTAGTGCCGAGCACACGCCCGAACAGTTGCCAGAAAAAGGCCGCCTCATTGGAGGTGCGGCCCGAGGTGTAAAGCTCCACCCGCTTTGGATCGAGTTTCAGCAATTCCTCTGCAATGTCCGCAAAGGCGGCCTCCCAGGTGACAGGCTCATACTGGTCAGTCATACTGTTATAGCGCATGGGATGGGTAAGCCGCCCATTGTCTTCCAGCGCGTGATCGCTCCAGGTCTTCAGTTCCTCGACGGTATGGTCGGCAAAGAAAGCCGGATCGGTTCTTTTCTTGGTCGCCTCCCAGGCCACGGCCTTGGCGCCGTTTTCACAATATTCCGCGATATGAGGCTTTTTGGGATCAGGCCAGGCGCAGCTTGGACAGTCGAAACCGCCGGGCTTGTTCATGGACAGCAGGGCGCGGTTGCCCTTGAACAGGATTTTCTGATTGCTCAGATGTTTTTCCACCGCGTTCAACGCGCCCCACCCGCCTGCCGGTGCCTGCTCGGGGGCTGCCTTACGACCTTCTGCCATGTCGGTATCCTCATTCCTTCGGTTGTTACAGGATAACCGGTCCGCCATCGCGAAGTTCCGGCGGAACGCGCGGCATTAAAGGAAGATTGATCTTTCGTGTTTACGGTCTGCTCCATAATCGGACAGTTTCCATGCCTGCTTCTATAACCAGACCACGCCTTTCCATTGTCGCCCCCTGCCATAACGAGGAAGAGGGGCTGGATCTTTTTTGCCGCCGGGTGGCGGCAGCGGCGGCGGAAGCCTGCTGCGACGCTTATGAAATCATCCTGGTGGATGACGGCTCGACCGATGGCACATGGGAGAAGATCTCCGCTCTCAGTCGCGATCACGAGGCCATTCTCGGCGTCAGATTGTTGCGCAATCACGGGCACCAACTGGCCGCGACCGCAGGGCTTGCCACGGCGCGCGGCGAACGTGTGCTGCTGATCGATGCCGATCTGCAAGATCCGCCGGAACTGCTGTTGATGATGATGGCGATCATGGATCGCGGTGCCGACGTGGTGTATGGCCAGCGGCAACGCCGCCAAGGCGAAACCTGGTTCAAACTGACCTCGGCCTCCGCCTTCTACCGGCTGCTCTCGCGGCTGAGTTCGGTGGCAATCCCGCGAGACACCGGCGATTTCCGCCTGATGAACCGCCGGGTGGTGGATATTCTCCTGTCCATGCCGGAGCGGGAGCGTTTCATTCGCGGCATGGTCAGCTGGATCGGCGGGAAACAGGTGGCGCTCCCCTATGAGCGCGATCCGCGTTACGCCGGAGAGACCAAATATTCTTTGCGGAAGATGGTGAGCTTCGCCCTGGATGCGATTACCAGTTTTTCCACCGTGCCGCTCAGGGTGGCGACATGGCTTGGACTGATCACAGCGATGGTGGCGCTGGCCCTGCTGGTCTTCACCCTGGCAAGCTGGCTTATCGGCCATACGGTCACCGGCTGGGCAAGCCTGATGGCCGCCATCACCACCTTCAGCGCCATCCAGTTGATCGGCCTTGGCGTCATTGGCGAATATCTCGGACGTCTCGTTCAGGAACATAAGGGAAGGCCGATGTTCATGGTGGAAGCGATTATTCGCCATGGCGATCTGGCCGAGCTTCCCGTCGATTTTGCAAGCCTGCCGCCACAGGCGAAACGCGAGGCGATGGATGCCGCGACGGTCGATAAAACCGCACAGCGAAAACAATCCGGCCGCTCGGCGTGACTGCCCTAATACCTTCCGATCAAGAGCCCGCATCTAATGGACAGGATCACCGACCTCCGGGAGAAAGACGAGCGCGGAAGCCTGGAAAAGCGGCTGGTTCGTGCAGCGATTGCCGCGTTCCTGCTGCTCACGACTATTCTGATTGCCTGCTTCCCCTTTCCACCGCTTCTGGATTTTCCCAATCATTATGCGCGGATGTGGCTTCTGGCCGGCGGGATCGATCAGGCCCCGTTTCCGGCCATTTATGAGGTCGATTGGCACCGGGCTGTCACCAATGTCGGCATCGACCTCATGGCGCGGTGGATTGGCCCGGTGCTCGGCGTTTCCCTGCTGGCGCATTGCCTGCTGTTTCTCGCCATCACCCTGCCGCCGCTCGGCGCCATTGCACTGAACAGCAGCCTGTTCGGACGCGCGCATCTCTGGCAAATCGCCATTCTGTTTCTGGCCTGGTGCGCGACGCTGATCGGCGGTTTCATCAACTTCCAGATCGGGCTTGGGCTGGCTCTTTTGCTGGCCGCACTGGATCACCGGCTGGCCGCGCGCAAACCAGCGGTGGTGTTCATGGTCCGTGTGCTGGCCGCCTTCCTGCTGACCATCGTGCATATCTTTGCCACGGGCTTTTATCTCGCGTTGTTGTGGGGGCTCGCCTTCGGCAGCACCATGGAACCCTGGCGTCAGCGCACGGCCCGGCTTGCGGCACTTCGCCGGATCGGCATGGCGACACTCGCTGTCGTTCTGCCGGTTCTTCTGATTGCCGCGCAAGGTCAACCGACCCCCGATGCCAATCAGGGCATGGCCATGTGGAACGCCAATCCGGTGCTGATTGCCCTGAACCTGCTAACGATGATCTCCACCTATATCCCCGTGGTGGATGTCCTGTTCGCCATTCCCATCATTCTGATCGTGACGCGGGCGCTGAAGGCCAGACAGTATCGTATCCATGCAGGGCTTTGCCTTGCCACACTGGGCCTTCTGCTGCTGGCCACACTATCACCCCGCCACATCATGGCGACGGGCTGGATCAGTTGGCGCTTTCCGATCATGGCGGCACTCACGGGCATGGCCATGCTGCTGCCATGGCCTCTCCTTGCACCCAGACGAACCCTTCTTCTGGCCATGATCGTCTGCATCGCGGTGTTCGGACGCTCCGGCTGGATCGGCTATAACTGGTGGCGCGGCAACAAGGATGCCCAGGCCGTTCTCACGGTGCTGAGCCATGTGCCGCCCGGCGCGGCCATCCTGCCACTCACCCATATTCCGGATAACCGGCCTCTGGAGTTTCCGTCTCGCTACTATGCCTGGAACGAGGACACGTTCCGCCATCTTGCAACACTGGCGGTGCCGTTCTCGAACGCTTTCGTACCGACGATTTTCACCGCCAAGGGCAAGCAGCCGCTGGCCGTGAAAGACCCCTGGTCCAGGATTGCCGTGCCGGAGGGAAGCCTGATGACGTCTGCAGTGCTGACCTGCCCGCATCTTTTGCAGGAAGCCCTGATCGAAGTACCCTATCTCCGGCACTGGCAGCAGGATTTCGACTATGTGCTGATCTTGAACACGGATATTGCGGATGTGTTTGGCGGTAACGCCGTTCCGCAAGCCCTGAAGCCGGTCGCGCAGACCGACTTCGCTCAACTGTATGTCATTGATAAAAAAGCAGAGCGCGGAGCAGCCGCGATTGGCCACTGCCGCGCCCATCTGTTCGAAGAGCAATAATCTTCGGCCGTCACGTTTAGAGCCTAATCCGAGCGGATTGAAGCAAGGACGATCACGATTATGCTTAAAAAGGAATATGTTAGAGCACCGATCTGATTCACTCAGATCGGAAGGCGATCTAACGGCTCATACCCCAGAGGTAGCCGATCAATCCCGCTCCGGCGATGGCCTTCAGCGGGCGGCTGCGGATCAGGTTCTTGATATCGGTGACAACGTCGCCCGAACCTGTGGCAACTGCCTGTCCGCCGTTTCGTGCGAGGCGATCCTGCAAGCGCCGCACTTCACTCTTCAGATGCTCCACCTTTTCTTCCGGAGAAAGGTTCTCATCCTCCGTTTCCCGCTGGTGCTCGTTGAGAGCGGAGATAACATTCGGCACATCGCTGTCATCGTTGTCGCGGTCTTGCGCACGGTTCATCCGGTGTTGATGTTCCGCATCATCGCGGTCGACACGGCCAGCGGGCTGGCTGGTCTGGGTGATGGAAACGGGATCGGATGCCGGAAACGTATCTTCCAGACCCTTTTGAAGGTCGTTACCTGGCTTATCCAGCCGCTGGGATGCCTTTTCATGCTCCAGCGATTCGACGGCGGGGGATGTTTCATCTCTCATGGTTGCACCTCCTTGCTATGCTGCAACAACGGAGCAGATGCAAATCCGGTTCCAGACAAAACGATCAGGAACGCTGCCACAGTCTCAGGATGAAAATCTCCGCAGGCTTATCTGCCGTAAGGCAGACCGCCTCTCCCGGTGTCAGATCGGCGATGCAATCCAGCGCCCCGGCGACCACACGCTCACCCGCATGATGAATCGTGACCGGCGATGTCGCCAACAGCAGCATCTCGTCGCAATCCACCCTGAAAGAGGCAGAGCCCTCCACCGGAAAACGCTGCATGTCGTGGCGAAAAAACGCGCGCCGGGTCATCAGGTTCAAATCTGTGGTGACACCATCTACCAGCACGGCATGGATGGCTGCCTCTCCCGGAAAAGCATAGGGCGCGCTCTCCGGGAGCAAAAGAACGGGAGCTGCTCCCTCCTCACCTTCCAGCCGCATGCCTGCGCCAGACAGCATCGCAATGCTGCGATCGATACCGTCAAAGCGGGAAAACGGCCCATCCTGCGCCACGGTCGCGATGCTCACACGCCAGAGAAACTCGGAATGCACGGCATCATCGCGATGCAGCGCCACCTCCCGGGTGACGCCGCCGCCATTTTTCCAGGGCACGGTCTGATAGGCTTCGGCTCTTAGAACCCGCATATGCCGTCCTTTCCGAAACCTCGGGCTCAGTTGCCGAGAATGCCCGGCAGCCGTAGCCCTTTGTCTTTTGCGCAGTCGATGGCGATGTCATAGCCCGCATCGGCATGGCGCATGACGCCGGTTGCCGGGTCGTTCCACAGCACCCGCTCCAGCCGTCTGGCGGCATCGTCGGTGCCATCGGCGCAGATCACCACGCCCGAATGCTGGGAAAAGCCCATGCCAACGCCGCCGCCATGATGCAAGGAGACCCAGGTGGCCCCGGAGGCGGTGTTCAACAGCGCATTGAGCAGTGGCCAGTCCGAGACCGCATCGGAGCCATCCTTCATCGCTTCCGTCTCGCGGTTCGGCGAGGCAACGGAGCCGCTGTCCAGATGGTCCCGGCCGATGACCACCGGGGCCTTCAGCTCGCCCTTGCGCACCATGTCGTTGAAAGCCAGCGCCAGCCTGTGGCGATCCCCCAGCCCCACCCAGCAGATGCGGGCGGGCAGGCCCTGGAAGGCAATGCGCTCGCGGGCCATGTCCAGCCAGTTGTGCAGATGGGCGTTGTCCGGCAGCAGTTCCTTCACCTTGGCATCGGTCTTGTAGATATCTTCCGGATTGCCGGAAAGCGCCGCCCAGCGGAAAGGTCCGATGCCCCGGCAGAACAGCGGACGGATATAGGCGGGCACGAAGCCCGGGAAGGCAAAGGCATTTTCCAGCCCCTCTTCCTTTGCCACCTGCCGGATATTGTTGCCGTAATCCAGCGTCGGCACGCCCATGTTCCAGAAATCCACCATGGCCTGAACATGGGTTTTCATGGACGAGCGGGCGGCGGCTTCCACTGCCTTGGGATCGCTCTCCTGCTTTTCGCGCCACTCCGCAACCGTCCAGCCGACAGGCAGATAACCGTGGATAGGATCATGGGCCGAGGTCTGGTCGGTGACGATATCGGGGCGGATGCCGCGTTTCACCAGTTCCGGAAAAATCTCTGCCGCGTTGCCGATCAGGCCGACGGATTTGGCCTCGCCCGCCTTCGTCCAGCCATCGATCATCGCCAGCGCTTCATCCAGCGACTGGGCCTTGGCATCGAGATAGCGGGTGCGCAGGCGGAAATCGACGCGGGTCTCGTCGCATTCCACCGCAAGGCAGCAGGCCCCTGCCATAACCGCCGCAAGCGGCTGCGCGCCACCCATGCCGCCAAGGCCGCCGGTGAGGATCCACTTGCCCTTGAGATTGCCGTTATAATGCTGACGACCGGCCTCGACGAAGGTTTCATAAGTGCCCTGCACAATGCCCTGCGTGCCGATATAGATCCACGAACCGGCGGTCATCTGGCCATACATGGCCAGCCCCTTTTTATCCAGTTCGTTGAAGTGATCCCAGGTGGCCCAATGCGGCACCAGGTTGGAATTGGCGATCAGCACGCGCGGCGCATCCTTGTGGGTGCGGAAAATCCCCACCGGCTTGCCGGATTGCACCAGCAGCGTCTCATCCTCATTCAGATCCTTGAGAGAGGCGACGATACGGTCGAAATCTTCCCAGGTGCGGGCGGCGCGGCCAATGCCGCCATAGACCACCAGTTCGTGCGGGCGCTCGGCAACATCCGGGTCCAGATTGTTCATCAGCATGCGCAGCGGCGCTTCCGTCATCCAGCTCTTGGCGTTGAGTTCCGGACCACGCGGGGCACGAACCTCGCGGATATTGTGGCGTGGATTGGTCATGTCATTCCCCCTTGGTCTTGAGAGCCAGCGCGACGGCTTCGATGCGCGTCAGAATGGCCTGGAGATAGATGCGAAGCTTGTCCGCCTTGTCAGCGTCATAGGCAAAGGGCACGGCTTCCGTGGCAAGATGCGAGATCTGGCTCAGTTCCATCTGGATGGCGTGCACTCCATCCTGCGGCCTGCCGTAATGGCGCGTGGTCCAGCCGCCCTTGAAGCGGCCATTGACAACGGCCGTGAAGCCGTCTGCCGTTTGCGCCACACCCGCCGCCGCAGCCTCGATCGCAGCATCGCAGCTTGCACCGGAATTGGTGCCGATATTGAAATCCGGCAGCCGCCCTTCGAACAGGAAAGGAATGAGCGAGCGGATGGAATGGCAATCGTAGAGCACCGCCACGCCGTGCAGCGCCTTGACGCGCTTGATCTCAGCGGCAAGAGCCGTATGATAAGGCTGATGAAAGCCTTGCAACCGGGCGGCAATATCGGCCTTGGTGGGTGCGGCCCCGTCTTTCCAGATCGACAGACCGTCAAAATCCGTGGTGGGCACCAGATCGGTCGTGTTCTGGCCGGGATAAAGGCTCTTGCCCGCCGGATCGCGATTGGCATCGATCACATAGCGATGAAAGGTGGCGCGCACCGTGGTGACGTTCGGCAACAGACCCGCATAGAGCGTGTGGATATGCCAGTCAGTATCGGCCAGCAGCCTGCCATTGTCGTTCAGCCTCTCCCAAATCTCGGGCGGCACCTCTGTGCCGGTATGGGGAAAAGCGAGAATGACGGGCGATGAGCCCTGAACCACTTCAAAAACAGCCATGTCAGCTCTCCAGAACCGGCAGAATACCCGGGGACACCGCCTGCACCAGCGCGCCAGAGCCGACGAGATCGGCGGCGGCCTGAAGGTCGGGCGCCATATACCGGTCCTCTTCGAGCGCCGGCACCGCCTGCCGCAGCACGGCCATGGCCTTCTGCAACTCCGTGCTGGTGGTGAGCGGGCCGCGCAGTTCCACGCCCTGCACAGCACAAAGCGCCTCGATCCCGAGGATGGCGAAGAGATTATCCGTCATCTGCAACAGCCGCCGCGCACCATGGCAGGCCATGGAGACATGATCCTCCTGATTGGCGGAGGTAGGGGTTGAATCCACCGAGGCCGGATGCGCCATCTGCTTGTTTTCACTCATCAGCGCGGCACTGGTCACTTCGGCAATCATCAGGCCGGAATTCAGCCCCGGCTTTTTCGAAAGAAAGGCAGGCAGGCCATAGGACAGCGCGGGATCCACCAGCAGCGCGATGCGCCGCTGCGCAATCGCGCCGATTTCACATACCGCCATGGCGATCTGATCTGCCGCGAAAGCCACCGGCTCGGCATGGAAATTGCCGCCGGACACCACGGAATTGTCGGAAAGCACCAGCGGATTGTCCGTGACCGCATTGGCTTCTATTTCCAGCGTGCGGGCGGCAAAGCGCAACAGATCCAGGCAGGCGCCGTCCACCTGCGGCTGGCAGCGGATGCAATAGGGATCCTGCACGCGCTCATCGCCTTCCACATGGCTTTCGCGGATCTCCGAGCCTTCGAGCAAGCGTCGCAGCGCATTGCCTGCATCGATCTGGCCCTTGTGGCCGCGCAAGATGTGAATATCGGGATGGAAAGGCGCGGAAGACCCCATGGCGGCATCGGTGGAGAGCGCACCGGTCATCAGTGCCGTCTGCGCCGCGCGATGGGCGCGGAACAGGCCCGCAAGCGCCAGCGCCGTGGAGGTCTGCGTCCCGTTGATCAGCGCCAGCCCTTCCTTTGCGGCCAGCACCACCGGCTCCAGCCCGGCCCGCTTCAGCGCTTCGCTGCCGGAAAGGCGCTCGCCCTGGTAAAAAGCCTCGCCCTCGCCCATCATCACCGCGGTCATATGGGCAAGCGGGGCAAGATCGCCGGAGGCCCCGACCGATCCCTTTTCCGGAATGACAGGCGTCACGCGCTTTTCCAGCATGGCCTCGATCAGCCGCACCAGTTCCAGCCGCACACCGGAGGCGCCCCGCCCCAGCGACACAAGCTTCAGCGCCATGATCAGCCGCACGACATTCTCGTTGAGCGGCTGGCCCACGCCGCAGCAATGCGACAGGATGAGATTGCGCTGAAGCGTGGCGACATCGGCGGCGTCGATCTTGATCGAAGCGAGCTTTCCAAAGCCGGTATTGATGCCATAGACCGGTGCATTGCCCCGGGCAATCTCTGCGATACGCTGGGCGGCGCGGGCAATGGCGGCGTCGGCGGACGCATCCAGAACCGCGGCTTCGCCATCCCAGTAAATGGCCATGAGCTCAGACAGCGTGACCTGACCCGGCAGGAGGGTGATCGTCATGATGCAATCCTTTGTCCCTTGAAGACATGCGAATGAAGGGGATTGAAGCCGAAGCGGTAGACAAGCTCGGCAAGGCTTTCGACATCCCAGATGGCGAGGTCGGCGGATTTTCCGGCCTCAATTGTTCCCGTTTCCGAAAGAAGACCCAGAGCGCGCGCCGCTTCCCGCGTGCTGCCCGCGATGCACTCCTCCACCGTCAGGCCAAACAGGGTGGCGGACATGTTCATGGTCAAGAGCAGCGAGGTCAGCGGCGATGTGCCGGGATTGCAATCCGTGGCAATCGCCATCGGCACGCCCGCCGCGCGAAGAGCAGCGACCGGCGGCTTGCGCGTCTCATGAATGGCGTAGAAAGCGCCGGGCAAGAGCACGGCCACAGTCCCGGCCTCTGCCATTGCAGCCACGCCCTCTTCATCCAGATATTCCAGATGATCGGCTGAGAGCGCCCCGTAAGAGGCCGCGAGCTTCGCCCCGCCCAGATTGGACAATTGCTCTGCGTGCAGCTTGACCGGCAGGCCCAGTTCGCGGGCAACATCGAAAACCTGGGCGATCTCGGCGGGGGAAAAGGCAATGCCTTCACAAAAGCCATCCACCGCATCCACCAGAGCTTCCGCCTGGGCGCGCTTCAAACCGGGAATGACCACCTCGGCAATATAATCCCCGTTGCGGCCCTTATACTCCACCGGCGTTGCATGGGCAGCCAGCCAAGAGGTAACAATCCGCACCGGCCTCACCTGCTCCAAAGCCCGCGCGGCGCGCAGCATTTTCAGCTCGCCTTCGATGGAAAGCCCGTAACCGGATTTGATTTCAACCGTCGTGATCCCTTCCGAAAGCAGCGTATCGAGACGCGGCAGCGCCGTCTGCACCAGCGCTTCAACCGACAGCGCGTTGGTGGCCTTGACAGAGGAGACGATGCCGCCGCCAGCCCGGGCAATCTCCTCATAGGTGGCGCCTTGCAGCCGCATCTCGAATTCGCGGGCGCGGTTGCCACCGTGAACGATATGCGTATGGCAATCGATCAGCCCCGGCGTCACCCAGCGGCCTTCAAGATCCACCACCTCGCCGCCCACCAGCGCCCCCAGCGGCAAATCCCGCTCAGGCCCCACATACACAATGCGGCCGCGGGCAAAGACTACCGCTCCACCCTCGATGATTCCAAGCCCGGCGGCCCCCGCCTGCAGCGTGGCAATGCGGCCATTGCGGAGAATCACAAGCTCGCTGTTATCCAAGGCGCTCCCCATTTGCTCTTCCCTTTGCTCAAAACATGTATATACATAATTTCAGATTGGCAACCGGCTTTTTGCATGCTCATCATGCCCCCCACGGCGTGAAAAGCCAGAAGAGGTCCACCGGAGGAAAAGCACAGATGAAACACATTCATGCAACGGCAGCGCTTCTGGAAACCGGCTGGGCGAAGAATGTGCGGATCGGCATCGACAACGGGCTGATCGCCTCGCTTGAGACCGGCAAAGCCCCAGAAGCGGAAGACGAGCGGCATGGCGCGCTCGTGCCCGGCCTTGCCAATCTGCACAGCCATGCTTTTCAGCGCGCCATGGCGGGCCTTGCCGAACGGCGTGGGCTGGACAGCGACAGTTTCTGGAGCTGGCGCACGCTCATGTACGAGATGGCACTTGCCTTCACGCCGGAGCAATTGGAAGCCGTGGCCGGCCAGCTTTACATGGAAATGCTGGAAGCCGGCTGCACGCGCGTCGGCGAATTTCACTACCTGCATCACGACAGCAACGGGCAGGCCTATGGCGATATCGGTGAACTGGCTGGCCGCATCGTCGCCGCCGCTGAGACAACGGGGCTTTCCCTGACGCTGCTGCCGGTATTTTACGCCCATTCCGGCTTTGGCGGCGCGGCGCCCACGGCAGGCCAGCGACGCTTCATCAATTCGGTGGACAGTTTTACGACGCTGATCACGCGCTGCCGGGATCTGCTGGCAGACATGCCAAGCGCCCGCCTGGGCATCGCTCCCCACAGCCTCCGGGCGGTCACACCGCAGGAACTCATAGAGATCCTGCCGCTCGCCGAAAAAGGACCGATCCATATCCATGTCGCCGAACAGATGAAGGAAGTGGAAGATTGCCTAGCCTGGAGCGGTGCAAGACCCGTGCAATGGCTGCTGGATCATGCGCCGGTGGACCGGCGCTGGACGCTGATCCATGCCACCCACATGACGGAAGCCGAAACCGCCACCATGGCCCGGCGCGGCGCCATTGCCGGATTGTGCCCGATCACCGAAGCCAATCTGGGCGATGGCACCTTTGCAGGCCCGCTTTTCCTTGAAGAGGGCGGCGAGTTCGGTGTGGGATCGGATTCCAATATCCGGATCTCCGTGTCCGAAGAATTGCGGCAATTTGAATATTCGCAGCGCCTGCATCTGAAATCCCGCAACGTCATTGCAGCCCCCGGCCAATCCACCGGGCTCAACCTGTTTAACCGCGCCATTCGCGGCGGCGGCCTTGCGCTGCACGGGGCAGGCCACCTGAGCATCGGGGGCGATGCCGATATGGTGGCGCTGGACACCAGCGCCGTGCCCTATCTTTCGCCGGATCAGGTGCTGGATCACTGGATTTTCGCAGGCGGCATCGGTGTCGATACGGTCTGGGTCCGTGGGCAGCAGGTGGTGCGCGAAGGCCACCATATCCGCCGCGGCGAAATCGCCCGTGCTTTTCAGAAAACGATGGTGCAATTGCTTTCACGGTAGCGAGGGAAGCACCGGCGTTTGCTCCGGTATCATCATAGTCTATAAGCCACGCCTGACCATTGCGTCGGAAACACTCATGACCGCGAAGCCCTCACCGACCCTGCATCAGCAAATTCTCGGCGATATCGAGACCCGTATCGTCTCCGGTGAATGGCCGCCCGGCTTTCGCCTGCCCTTCGAGGTGGAGCTTGCAAAATCCTATAACGTCTCGCGGATGACGGTGAACAAGGTGCTGACGCAGCTTGCGAGCGCCGGATTGATCGAAAGACGCAAGAAGTCCGGCAGCTTCGTCGCCCAGCCGCAGGTCCAGTCCGCCGTTCTCGAACTCCATGATATCGAGGCTGAAGTTCGCTCGCTGAACCGGGACTACCGCTTTGCCGTGCTGTCACAGCGGTTGCGCCGGGCATCCGACGAGGATCTCACGGGACTGGCTTTGGGTGAGAATACGACGCTTCTGGAAATCGAGTGCGTGCATTTTGCCGCAGACGCGCCCTTTTGCCATGAATACCGCCTGATCAATCTCGATGTGGTGCCCAAAGCGCGGGAGGCGGATTTTGCCGGAACGGCACCGGGCAAATGGCTCCGGATGGAAGTGCCGTGGAGCGCCGCCGAGCACCGAATCCGCGCCGTATCCGCCGACAAGCAGATGGCCGGCACCCTCTCGCTTTCCCGTCATGCCGCCTGCCTCGTGGTGGAGCGCCGCACCTGGCATGACGGCAAGGCCGTTACCTTCGTGCGCTTCACCTATCCCGGTGAGCAGCATGCGCTGATCGCCCGCTTCACGCCCGCTTCCGCCTGAACAATCCAATTTTCGGATTTTCCGCAAAGCTGCCCGCCAAGGGAAACGGCACCGTTTCACCCGCCGGATTTGGAACCGTTTTGCTTTAATTTCTATAAATTCCATAGATTAATAGGGCAATTGCGAAAGCTCGAACTGACCGAAGCGCTCGCATTTGACCGGAGGAAAGAGCATGACTGAAGCACATCGTGATGCAGTGAAATTTGCCTACTGGGTTCCGAATGTCTCGGGCGGACTGGTAATCTCGAATATCGAGCAACGCACGTCCTGGACTATTGATTATAACCGCAAGCTCGCCCAGATCGCCGAGGCCAGCGGCTTCGACTATGCGCTGAGCCAGATCCGGTTTACCGCCGGTTACGGCGCGGAATTCCAGCATGAATCTGTCTCTTTCAGCCATGCCCTGCTGGAATCCACCAAGACGCTCAAGGTCATTGCCGCCCTTCTGCCCGGTCCGTGGAACCCGGCGCTGGCTGCAAAGCAGATTGCCACCATCAATCATCTCACCAATGGCCGTATCGCGGTCAACATCGTCAGCGGCTGGTTCCGGGGCGAATTCCATGCCATTGGCGAACCATGGTACGACCATGACGAACGTTATCGCCGTTCTGAGGAATTCATCCGCTCGCTGCGCGGTATCTGGACGGAAGACAATTTCACCTTCCGGGGCGATTTCTACCGCTTCAACAATTATTCCCTGAAACCGAAGCCGATCGATCCGCAGCCCGAAATCTTCCAGGGCGGCTCGTCCCGCGCCGCCCGCGACATGGCCGCCCGTGTGTCCGACTGGTACTTCACCAATGGCAATACGCCGGAAGAAATCGCCAAGCAGGTGGACGATATTCGGACCAAGGCACGCGCCAACAATCACAGCGTCAAGGTGGGCGTCAACGCTTTCGCCATCGTCCGGGAGACGGAGGAGGAAGCCAAGGCGGTTCTGGCGGAAATCATCGAAAAGGCCAATCCCGAGGCCGTGAATGCTTTCGGCCATGAGGTCAAGAACGCGGGCAAGGCCTCACCGGAAGGGGAAGGCAACTGGGCCAAATCCAGCTTCGAGGATCTCGTCCAGTATAATGACGGCTTCCGCTCCAACCTGATCGGCACGCCACGCCAGGTGGCAGAGCGCATTCTGCGGCTGAAACAGGCCGGGGCTGACCTCATCCTTCTCGGCTTCCTGCATTTCCAGGAGGAGGTGGACTATTTCGGCAAACACGTCATTCCGCTGGTGCGCGAACTGGAACAGGCGGAAGCCGCAGCCGCCATCGCTGCAGAATAATCCACGGGCAGGCGCAGCCTTTCACGCATCCTTGCCTTTCAAAGGAGTTTTCCATGACCATTGCCCAATTTCAAAGCCGCGACGAAACCCATGGCGTGCCAGCCGTAGCGCGGCCGCGCGAACCGGCCCACATCATCAAGGACGACGCCGAAGCCATTGCGGTGGCAAAAGTGCTGGCGGCAGAATTTGCGCCCGGCGCGGCGGCGCGGGACCGGGACCGTATCTGGCCGGTACGCGAACTGGATGCCTTCTCCCAGAGCGGTCTGTGGTCGATCAATGTGCCGAAAAAATTCGGCGGGCCGGAGGTTTCCTATGCAACGCTGGCCAAGGTGATCGAGATCATCTCCGCCGCCGATTCTTCCATTGGCCAGATCGCGCAGAACCATCTCGGCGTCGTGGCGGCCATCAGGACGGTCTCCGATGAGACGCAACAGCGCCTTCTCTTTGCCGAAGTTCTGAAAGGCACGCGCTTCGGCAATGCCTTTTCCGAATTCGGCTCCAAGCGCGCCGTGGATTTCGAGACGAAATTCACCGATCATGGTGACCACGTCATCGTCAATGGCCGGAAATTCTACTCCTCCGGTGCGCTTCTGGCACATCTGGTGCCCATCGTCGCGCTCGATGATCAGGGCCGCGCCTGGTATGCCATTGCCGAACGCGATGCGCCCGGCCTGACGGTGATCGACGACTGGTCCTCCTTCGGCCAGCGCACCACGCTCTCCGGGACGGTGATCCTCGACAATGTGAAAGTGCCGAAAACCCATCTGGTACCGGGCTACAAAGGCTATGAAGTCCCCACCGCCGATGGTGCGATTTTCCAGATCATCCAGGTGGCCGTGGATACCGGCATCGCTCAGGCAGCCATTGATGAAACGGTCTCCTTCGTGCGCAGCAAAAGCCGCGCCTGGGTGGATAGCGGCGTGGATCACGCCTGGCAGGACCCCTACACCATTCAGGCCGTGGGCGACCTGACGCTCAGGCTGCATGCCGCCCAGGCCCTGCTGGAAAAAGCGGGCCATGCCATCGACCGCGCCATCCTCAATCCGACTGCCGACACCGTTGCGGAAGCGCAGATCGTGACGGCAGAAGCCAAGGTGCTTTCGACGGAAATTGCCATTGCCGCCACCAACAAGCTGTTCGAACTGGCCGGCACCCGCTCGACGCTGGCAGAACACCAGCTCGACCGCCATTGGCGCAATGCCCGCACCCATACCCTGCATGATCCGGTGCGCTGGAAATACGCCATTCTCGGCAATTATTTCCTCAATGGCGAAAAACCGCCCTTGCATGCCTGGAGCTGACAGTTTTCTTCAGGGTTTCACGGAAACACGCGCAAAAAAGCTCATACCTGCCGCTCGGTCTCCGTGATCGAGCGGATTTTATAGGGCAGCGGCCCGCGCCGGTGGTGATCGATGATCAACTGGCTCTTGATCGAGGGAACGGCGCGGCTGGCGCAATCGGTGCGCTCGCAGATGCGGCAGGAAATGCCGATGGGATCATAGGCAATCCGGCTGCCAAGATCCATGGTATCGGCATAGACGAATTGGTCGGCATAGGAAATTTCGCAGCCCAGCGCCAAGGCATAATGCTGGCGATGGGCGTGAAAGCCGCGATCTCCCTTGGTGATCTGGGTGGCGATGCAGAGATAGCGCACGCCATCGGGTGTTTCCGCCAGTTGCCGGATAATCTGGCCCGGCGCCTCGAAAGCACGATGCGCGTTCCATAACGGACAGGCCGCGCCGAAGCGGGCGAATTGCAGCTTGGCGGCGCTGTGGCGCTTGGTGATGTTTCCGGCCCGGTCGATACGGGCGAAAAAGATCGGAATGCCCTTGTGACCCGGCCTTTGCAAGGTCGAGAGCCGATGGCAGACCTGCTCCAGGCTGGCCCCGAAACGCGCCGACAAGAGATCGAGATCGTGCCGTAAATCCCGCGCAGCCGCCAGAAAGCGGCGATAGGGCAGGATCAGAGCACCGGCAAAGTAATTGTGCAGACCGATGCGGCACACCTCCACCGCTTCCTTCGAGCGAAAACCGGCATTCCGTAGAATGCGATCGATCACCTCCTGCCCCGCCAGTTGCGCAATTTGCAACGCCATCTGGAAATCCCGCGTCGCGGGCTGAAGATAGGGGCTGAGCGTCAGCACGCGGCCCGTCTCATCGAAACTGCGGATGACATCGTTGGGTTCGGCCATGCGGCGGACGCGCACCTGAAACCGGCTTGCCAGATAATCGGAGAGCGCACCGCTCGCCTCCTGCTCGCCGATGCCGATCTCTTCCGCCAGCTTTTCCGCCAGTACATCGATGTCATGGATGTAATTGTCCATGAAGTGGAAGAAATCCCGCACCTCCTCATAGGGGGTCTGCTCCACGGTGGTGGCGGCGCGGTCCAGCGTGTCGCCAATACTGGCCAGCCGCTCGGAATTATGCCGATAGGCGCGATGGGCCGTAATCAGCGCATGGGCGATGCCCGGCGCATTGTGCACCACCATCTTCAATTCCTGAACGCTTGCGCCATGCACGCCAAACAGCGGATCGGCCAGCGTTTCCGCCAGCGCCGACAGCAGGCGATCCCCCTCCCCGCCAGAAAGGTCCGAGAGGTCGATCTTGAACTTGTCGGCAAGCGACAGGAGTACCGCGGCAGAGACCGGGCGCTGGTTGCTCTCGATCTGGTTGAGATAGCTCACGGAAATGCCGAGCCGCTCGGCAAACTGGGCCTGCGTCGCATGGTTGGCAAGGCGAAGGTCGCGAACCTTGCGCCCGATATAGAGTTTGCCGATCGCCATTCACAATTTCACAAAATTCAGAGTGAAGTTTTGAAGTATGCACATTTTCACACATTCCACGGTTTTGCAATGTGAGCAGCGCGTGTATCCCTTTGATAAGGCGGGGAGAGCGTTTCAATATTTCACGGAAACGCAGAAACGCGCTCCCTCTTTGTTTTATGCATCTGCAGACGGAAAACCGCTACGCACTTTTCCTGGAGATGCTGGAGGAGCAAGGGCGAGGACATGCGCGACATCCTGGATCAACTTGAGCAGCGGCGTCAGGCCGCCCGATTGGGTGGCGGCGAAGCCCGCATTGCCGCCCAGCACAAGAAGGGCAAGCTCACGGCGCGGGAACGCATCGAGGTTCTGCTCGATGAAGGCTCCTTTGAAGAATACGACATGTATGTCACCCATCGCTGCGTCGATTTCGGCATGGAAGGCCAGAAAGTGCCGGGTGACGGCGTGGTCACCGGCTGGGGCACGATCAATGGCCGTCAGGTCTATGTGTTTTCGCAGGATTTCACCGTTCTCGGCGGTTCCCTGTCGGAAACCCATGCCCAGAAGATCTGCAAGGTCATGGATATGGCGGCAAGGGTCGGGGCGCCGGTCATCGGGCTGAACGATTCCGGCGGCGCACGCATTCAGGAAGGGGTTGCCTCGCTGGCGGGCTATGCGGAGGTGTTTCGCCGCAATGCCGAGGTTTCCGGCGTCATTCCGCAGATTTCGGTGATCATGGGGCCTTGTGCCGGTGGTGCCGTCTATTCTCCGGCCATGACGGATTTCATATTTATGGTGCGCGACAGCTCCTACATGTTCGTCACCGGCCCGGATGTGGTGAAGACGGTGACCAATGAAATCGTCACGGCGGAAGAGCTGGGCGGTGCGGCCACCCATACGAAAAAATCCTCCGTGGCCGATGGCGCTTTCGACAACGATGTCGAGGCGCTGATGCGGGTGCGCGATCTCTTCGATTTCCTGCCCCTCAGCAACCGCGAAAAGCCGCCGGTCAGACCGTTTTACGACGATCCGGCGCGGCTGGACATGCGGCTGGATACGCTGATCCCCGACAGCGCCACCAAGCCCTATGACATGCGCGAACTCATTCTGGCCATTGCCGATGAGGGCGATTTCTTCGAGATTGCCGAAAGCTTTGCCCGCAACATTCTCACCGGCTTCATCCGAATCGAAGGCCAGACTGTCGGCGTGGTGGCCAATCAGCCGATGGTGCTGGCGGGCTGCCTGGATATCGATTCCTCCCGCAAGGCGGCAAAATTCGTTCGCTTCTGCGACGCCTTCAACATTCCACTGCTGACGCTGGTAGATGTGCCCGGCTTCCTGCCCGGCACCAGCCAGGAATATAACGGCATCATCAAGCACGGCGCGAAACTGCTCTTTGCCTATTCGCAGGCCACCGTGCCCATGGTCACGCTGATCACCCGCAAAGCCTATGGCGGCGCCTATGACGTGATGGCCTCGAAACATATTGGCGCGGATGTGAATTATGCCTGGCCAACGGCGGAAATCGCCGTGATGGGCGCCAAGGGCGCAACGGAAATTCTCTATCGCTCCGAGCTTGGCGATGCGGAAAAGATCGCCCGGCGCACCAGCGATTATGAGGAACGCTTTGCCAATCCCTTCGTTGCGGCGGAACGCGGCTTCATCGATGAGGTGATCATGCCGCATTCCTCGCGCAGGCGCATTGCACGGGCCTTTGCCGCCCTGCGCTCCAAGAAGCAGGACTGCCTCTGGCGCAAGCACGACACGATACCGCTGTGAGACAGGGGCAAACCATGACGATTACCAAAATTCTCATTGCCAATCGTGGCGAAATCGCCTGCCGCGTCATCCGCACCGCGAAGAAGATGGGCATCAAGACGGTGGCGGTTTACTCCGATGCGGACGCCAATGCGCTGCACGTAAAAATGGCCGATGAGGCAGTACATATCGGCCCGGCCCCGTCCAACCAGTCCTATATCGTCATCGACAGGATCCTCGAGGCCATCCGCCAGACGGGGGCGGATGCGGTGCATCCCGGCTATGGCTTTCTCTCGGAAAATGCCGCCTTTGCCGAAGCGCTGGAAAAGGCGGGCGTCACCTTCATCGGTCCGCCGGTTGGCGCCATTCAGGCCATGGGTGACAAGATCACCTCAAAGAAGCTGGCGGCGGAAGCAGGCGTTTCCACCGTGCCCGGCCATATGGGCTTGATCGAGGACGCGGACGAGGCGGTGCGCATTTCCGCATCGATTGGCTATCCGGTGATGATCAAGGCCTCCGCTGGCGGCGGCGGCAAGGGCATGCGCATTGCCTGGAATGACGCGGAAGCCCGGGAAGGCTTCCAGTCCTCGCGAAACGAAGCCAAAAGCGCCTTTGGCGACGACCGCATCTTTATCGAAAAATTCGTCACCGAGCCGCGCCATATCGAAATTCAGGTTCTGGGCGACAAGCACGGCGCCTGCCTTTATCTCGGCGAGCGCGAATGTTCGATCCAGCGGCGAAACCAGAAGGTTCTGGAGGAAGCCCCCTCACCCTTTCTGGATGCCGCCACCCGCAAGGCCATGGGCGAACAGGCCGTGGCGCTGGCGAAAGCCGTTGGCTATCATTCCGCCGGAACGGTGGAATTCATCGTCGATGGCAAGGCCAACCAGTTCTATTTCCTGGAAATGAACACGAGGCTGCAGGTGGAGCATCCGGTGACGGAACTTGTCACGGGCCTTGATCTGGTGGAGCAGATGATCCGCGTGGCTTCGGGCGAAAAGCTGTCCTTTGCGCAGGAGGATGTGACGCTCAACGGCTGGGCCATCGAAAGCCGCCTTTACGCGGAAGACCCCTATCGCAATTTCCTGCCCTCGATTGGTCGTCTCACCCGCTACCGGCCGCCGCAGGAAGGAAGGCAGGCCGATGGCACGGTGGTGCGCAACGATACCGGCGTCTTCGAGGGCGGTGAAATCTCGATGTATTACGATCCGATGATCGCCAAGCTCTGCACCTGGGGTGAAACGCGCGAAGCCGCCATCGATGCAATGCAAGCCGCGCTGAATGATTTCGAGGTGGAGGGAATAGGCCACAACCTCCCCTTCCTGTCCGCCGTCATGGGGCAAGAGCGTTTTCGCTCCGGCAGACTGACAACGGCCTATATTGCGGAAGAGTTTCCAGAAGGCTTCTCCGGCGTCAGACCGGATGCCAGCACATCGCAGGCGCTCGCTGCCATTGCCGCCGTCATTCACCAGAGGCTCCAGAGGCGCGCGGCGCAGATTTCCGGCACTATCGGCAACCATGCCCGGGTGATCGGCGCGGATTGGGTGGTGGATCTGGGAGAGGAGCGCCACGCCGTGACACTGGCAGCGGATGGCGACATCGACCGCGTCGAATTTGCGCAAACGCAAGACACCATCACCCTTGCCAGCACCTGGCAGCCGGGCCAGACCCATGCGCATTTTCTGCTGAACGGCGAAAAGCTGGGCGTGAAGGTTGACCTCAAGGGCTCCGCCATCCGGCTGCGGCACAATGGGGTTGATCTCACGGCCCGTGTCTACTCCCCTCGCGTGGCGGAGCTTGCAAGCCTCATGCCGGTAAAACTGCCGCCGGATACCTCGAAAATGCTGCTCTGCCCCATGCCCGGCGTCATCACCAGCATTGCCGTCCAGCCCGGCGATACGGTGGAGGCGGGCCAGACACTGGCCACTGTGGAAGCCATGAAGATGGAGAATGTCCTGAAAGCCGAGCGGCGGGGCGTGGTAAAACGGGTGGCCACAGGCGCGGGCCAAAGCCTTGCAGTGGATGAGTTGATCATGGAGTTCGAATAAGATGGGCTCTTACGGCTGGCATCAAAGGTCAGGCGTCGCGGTATCCTTTGCCGAGCCTTGCCAACATGTGCCGTTGATGATCCTGTCCACCGAAGAAAACGGCAATCACCCGAACCGTTTGTCGGGCATCATCGACATCGAAATAGATGATAGCGCGGTTCTTCGTCACATGTCGCAGCCCGGCGGCTATGTCCGGGGAAAGCGTGCCCTGATAGGGACTGGCGCCAATACTGAAGATATCGTCTCGGATCTTGCGAAGCCGCCCGGCAGCCTGATTGACGGCATCGGCGATGGGGTCGCCCAGGGCACAATAAGCCTCTATCAGGTGATCCAGAATCAAAGCGAGATCGATCTCGCTTTCTTCCGAAAGCTGAACCTCAAAGCCCATATTGCGCTTTCTTCGCGGCAATCATGGCTTCGATACGCTCGTGGCTTTCGTCTTCTGAGAGGAAACTGCCTTGGCGCCGATGCTCAACGAGGGTCCGCAAAGCCGCGCGTTCCTCTTCACGCAACTCCGTTTCTTCGCGCAGCAGTTCCAGCCCGCGTTGCACCACCGCGCTCAGGCTCGAATAGCGTCCTTCATCAACGAGTCGGCGGGCGAACGCTTCCTGTTGATCGGAAATGGAAACCGATGCTTTTACGGTCATGGTGGCACACTCCCATGATGGACACTCTCATCATGCTACCCAGTAGCAATTTCGTCAATCTCGATACCGCGCTCATGACGGCGACGGCACCGGAAGGAAATGGCCAATGACGAGAAAAACCATCGCTGACTGGCAGGCGCTGGCGGAAAAAGAGTTGAAGGCCTCGCCGGAAAAGCTTGTCTGGCAGACGCCGGAAGGCATTGCCGTCAAGCCGCTCTATACGAAGGAGGATGTGCAGGATATCGCGCATCTGGACAGCCTGCCCGGCTTTGCCCCCTTCGTGCGCGGCCCCCGCGCCACCATGTATGCGGGCCGCCCGTGGACGATCCGGCAATATGCCGGTTTTTCGACGGCGGAAGAAAGCAATGCCTTCTATCGCAAGGCGCTGCTCGCCGGTCAGCAGGGCGTGTCCGTCGCCTTCGACCTTGCCACCCATCGTGGCTACGATTCCGATCACCCCCGTGTCGTGGGCGATGTCGGCAAGGCAGGCGTGGCCATCGACAGTGTCGAGGATATGAAAATCCTGTTCAACGGCATTCCGCTTCAGGATATTTCCGTCTCCATGACCATGAATGGCGCAGTGATCCCGATCCTTGCCAATTTCATCGTCACCGGGGAAGAACAGGGTGTTTCCCGCGCACAACTTTCCGGCACCATTCAGAATGATATTCTGAAGGAATTCATGGTCCGCAACACCTATATCTATCCGCCGGAACCCTCCATGCGGATCATTGCGGATATCATTGCCTATACGGCAAAGGAGATGCCACGGTTCAATTCCATTTCCATCTCCGGCTATCACATGCAGGAGGCGGGCGCGACGCTGGTGCAGGAACTGGCCTTCACTCTGGCGGACGGGCGCGAATATGTGCGTGCCGCCCTGGCGCGCGGCCTGAATGTCGATGATTTCGCCGGGCGGCTTTCCTTCTTCTTCGCCATCGGCATGAATTTCTTCATGGAGTCGGCAAAGTTGCGCGCCGCCCGTCTGCTCTGGACGCGGATCATGGAGGAGTTTCAGCCGAAAAAACCCTCATCGCTGATGCTGCGCACCCATTGCCAGACCTCCGGCGTCTCGCTGCAGGAACAGGACCCGTACAACAACGTCATCCGCACCGCCTATGAGGCCTTGTCCGCCGTGCTGGGTGGCACGCAATCGCTGCACACCAATGCGCTGGATGAAGCCATTGCCCTGCCGACCGAATTTTCAGCCCGCATCGCCCGCAATACCCAGCTCATCCTCCAGCACGAGACCGGCGTGACCAAGGTGGTCGATCCACTGGCGGGCTCCTATTACGTTGAAAGCCTGACCCATGAGCTCTCGGAGAAGGCCTGGGCCTTGATCGAAGAGGTCGAGGCCATGGGCGGCATGACCAGGGCCGTGGCTGATGGCCTGCCGAAGCGGATGATCGAGGAAGCCGCCACCCGCCGTCAGGCGCGGGTGGACCGGGGCGATGAGATCATTGTCGGCGTCAACAAGTATCGGCTGGAGAACGAAGAACCCATCGACATTCTCGATATCGACAACACCGCCGTGCGCAATTCGCAGATCAAGCGGCTGGAGCAGATCAGGCGTCAACGGGATACGAAGCGGGTGGAAGAGACCCTTTCCGCGCTGAAAGCTGTGGCGGAGAGCGGTGACGGCAATCTACTGGAAGCCGCCGTCGAGGCGGCGCGCGCCCGTGCCACTGTCGGCGAAATTTCCGATGCCATGCGCGCCATCTTCGGCGATCATGCCGCCATACCGGAGGTGGTGAGCGATATTTACGGCCCGGCCTATGACAACGACCCCGAATACAAAACGCTGACGACAAGGCTTTCAAGCTTTGCCGAAACCACGGGATTGAAGCCGAAAATGCTGGTGGCAAAGCTGGGACAGGATGGGCATGACCGGGGCGCGAAGGTGATTGCCTCCGCCTTTGGCGATATCGGCTTCGAGATCGTCGCGGGCCCGCTCTTTCAGACACCGGAAGAGGCCGCAGAACTGGCGCTTGCCCAAAAGGTTCAGATTCTCGGCATGTCCTCACTGGCAGCCGGGCACAAGACGCTGGCGCCACAGCTGATCGACGCGCTGAAAGCCCGCGGCGCAAAGGATGTGATCGTCGTGGTCGGCGGCGTCATTCCCCGGCAGGATTACCAGTTCCTGCTGGATGCCGGTGTCGCCGCCGTCTTCGGCCCCGGCACCAATGTGCTGGACGCCGCCCGCGCCATTCTCGACCTCATGGAAGGGCGGCGGCGAAATCAGTAATATCAAGGCTTGAGGATGGTAACGCATCCTCGCCTTGAAGAGGCTTATCTCAAATCGCCCCATGCCGAGGCGGCAACTGACCGTTGAGGTAATAATTGCCGACATGGTGATATTTCCACCGCACGGGATCGTGCAGGGAATGGGTGCGGGCATTGCGCCAGAACCGGTCGAGGCCGTAGGTCTCCAGCGTCGAACGGGCACCGCCCAGTTCGATCAGCTTCGTGGCCGCAAGCTGTGCCGCTTCCGTCCCATAGGCCTTGACCTCGGCAACCGCGATGGACGCTTCAGCCACGCTCTTTGCATCCGGCGCAGCGATGGCGGCATCAAGACGTTGCCCGGCCCGTGCCAACAGCGCATTTGCGGCATGGACCCTGACGGAAACATCCCCCACCGCATGGATGCTGTGCGGGTCCTCGTAGCCGTGCTCAATCTCCAGTTCGAAGAAGGGACGTGCATGGGCGCGCACATAGGATAGGGTTTCTTTCCATGCGCCCCGGGCAATCCCCACCTGAACGGCGGCATGGATGATCTGCGCCAGCGGCCCCATCGGTGTCGGCTGTTCGAAAACCACCTCGTGATCCACCACCTGAAACGGCGATATTTCGACATCGTCGAAGGTCACTGTGCCGCTTCCCGTCGAGCGCTGACCGAAGGAACTCCAGTCATCGACCAGATCTACCCCCGGCGTTGCCCGGTCTATAAAGACGATATGCACCCTGCCCGCTTCATTTTTGGCAACCGCAACAATGATATGGGCAAAGAGCGAGCCCGTAGCATAAAATTTCTGGCCGTTCAGCAGCAGCTTGCCGTCTCTTTCGGCAAAGCGTGTCTTGTAATCAACGGGCGTCTTCGTGCCGATCTCGGTAAAGGCATTCCCCAGCCGGTCGCCGTCCAGAATCCGGCTGAAGTAATGCCGCTTCTGCTCTTCCGTTCCCGCCAGCCGCAAGGCTTCGACCATGTAGAAATGGTTTTGCGGGATCTGGCCAATGGAGGAATCGGCAGCCGAGATGATGGCGGTCACCTCGGCCAGCGTTGCGGCGGAAACGCCTGCACCGCCATAGGCCTTCGGCACCGTGATGGCCCAAAGACCCGACTGTGAAAACCGCTCGATTTCAGCAAGCGGCAAGCGCCGCTCACGATCCCGCGCCACAGCACCCCCGGCAAAATCCCGCGCCAGCGCCTCCGCCGTGGCTATGGCTTCCGCATCGTCGGCAATCCGGTGCGCCGGTTGGCGGCGCGGCGGAATATGCGGCGCAGGACGCCCGGCCACTAGCGCCGCCTGACGGTGCAATATGCGATCATCGCTGCTCATGAGACGGCCTCAATTCCAGGCGTGACGCGGCGGGTGCACGCCGTTCAGGTAATAATTGCCGACATGAAAGAATTTCCAGCGCACCGGATCGTGCAGGGTGTGAACGCGGGCATTGCGCCAGTGACGATCGAGATTATGCTCGGCCAGCGTGGAGCGGGTACCCGCCAGCTCAAACAGCTTGTTGGCGGCCAGAATAGCGATTTCCGTGGTCAAGACCTTGGATTCGCCGGTTTTGATCGTGGCCTCGGACACCGTTTCCAGCGTCGGATTGGCGCGGCCCGCATCGATGGCCCGGCCAGCAATGTCCAGCAGGGCTTCGGCAGCATGCAGCTTGATCTTCAGATCGCCAACAGCGGCGATGGTGAAAAGATCTTCACCCGCCGTCTCCTTGCCGCTGTCGATCCAGGGGCGGCTATGGGTTTTGATGAAGGCAATCGTATCTTCGATCGTTCCCCGGGCAATGCCCGCATCGATGGCCGACTGGATGATCTGAGAGATCGGCCCGCCGACGGTCGGGTGATCGAAAGAAGTGACCTTCAAGGCGCGGACACGCGGCAGCCGCACATTTTCGATCTTCACCGAGCCGGAGGCCGTGGTGCGCTGGCCAAAGCTCGACCAGTTGTTGGTGACCGTCAGGCCCGGCGCATCCCGTTCGGCAAAGACCAGATAGCCCTGACCGGTTTCATCCACCCCGACAATCGGCACGATATGCGAGAGAAGCGCCCCGGTCGTATAAAATTTCTCGCCATTGACGATGACTTCATCGCCTTCAAACCGCACCTTGGTCTCGAAGGCAGCCACGGTCTTGCTCTTCAGTTCGGAAAAGGCATTGCCATAACGAAGGCCGGACAAAGCCCAATTGAAGAACAATTGCTTCTGCTGCTCCGTTCCGTCCAGTTCGACCGTCGCAACCACAGCCAGATGGTTCTGGGTGATCTGGGCAATGGCCGGATCGGCAGAGGCAATGATTGCAATGACCCTGGCCAGCGTGGCATAGGAAATCTCCGGCCCGCCATAGGCCTTGGGCACATTCATGCTCCACAGCCCGCTTTGCGAATATTCATCGAGTTCAGCCAACGGCAACAGGCCCTCGCGATCGCGCAGCGCCGCTCCCACCTTGAACCGCTCGGCCAGCCGCTCGGCAATTTCAATGGCCTCGGCATCGCTGCGAATGATATGGGCCGGCACCGCCGGGCGCGGACGCGGCGGCACGGGGTCGGCGGAATTGACACGCGGGTGAACGCTATAGTCGAACTTCGTCTCTGGAAGAGTGCCCATGATCGATACCTTGTTTCTGGATGAAGGGGTCAACTGCCGGTGGCCAGAAGCGCTTCGCTGCGCTTGAGGGCTTCGATATCGCGGTAGCGGTTTGCAGGATGATTTTCGGCAAGATAAGGACCTTTGCCGAAGAGCTTTTCCCTCAGCGTTCCGGGGCGGTAAGCCTTGGGATATACGCCGCGGGCTTGCAGTTCCGGCACCAGCAGGTCGACGATGGTTTCGAAGGTCTCCGGCGTGACCGCATAGGCGAGGTTGAAGCCATCGACGCCGGTATCCTCCACCCAGTGCTGCAATTCATCCGCCACCGTCTGCGGCGAACCGACCACGACCGGCCCCATGCCGCCGATACTGCCCCATTCGGCGAGTTCGCGGATGGTCCAGCGCTTGTTCGGATCACCTTCCGAAAGGCTTTCAATGGCGGAATGGATCGCATTGGTCTCGACCTTGCGCACTAGGTCATCCGGTGCATAGCGGGAGAAATCCACCCCGGTCCAGCCGGACATGAAGGTCAGCGCGCCGTCATAGGAGACATAATCGAGATAATCCCGGAAGCGGGAGCGCGCCTTCTCATCCGTCTCGTCCACAATCACCGTCAGGAGATTGTAAATGCGGATATCGTCGCGAGACCGGCCAGCCGCCTGAAGGCGCTCCTCGATATCGCGGATGTAATTTCTGAGAATGGTCTTGGTCTGGGCAGCAACGAAGACGCATTCGGCATGTTCGGCGGCGAATTTCTTGCCGGGACCGGAAGCGCCAGCCTGATAGAGCACCGGCGTGCGCTGCGGAGAAGGCTCGGTCAAGCCATAGCCCGGCACCTGGAAATATTTGCCGTGATGGCCGATCTCATGAACTTTTTCAGGGATGGTGAAAATGCGCTTTTCCCGATCGCGAACCACGGCCCCCTCCTCCCAGGAACCTTCCAGCAGCTTGTAGACCACCTCCAGATATTCATTGGCGATCTCATAGCGATTGTCATGCCGCTGCAAACCGGATTGCCCGACATTGCGGGCACCGCTTTCCAGATAGGAGGTGACGATGTTCCAGCCGATACGGCCCTTGGTGTGATGGTCGGCGGTCGCCAGCCGTCTGGCGAAGGTGTATGGATGTTCGAAAGAGGTGGACGCCGTAATCCCGATGCCGAGATGCTCGGTGGCAAGGGCAATCGGAGCCGCAAGCTGGATCGGATCATTCACAGGGAACTGCGCGGCCTGATGAATGGCGTGGTAGTTGCTGCCCTTGTAGACATCGTAATAGCCAATGACATCCGCAATGAAGATGCCATCGAATATGCCGCGCTCCAGCGTGCGGGCCAGATCCTGCCAGTAATCCAGATCCTTGTATTTCCACGAACGATCCCGCGGATGCGCCCAAAGCCCCGGTGACTGATGCCCCACACAATTCATATCGAAGGCGTTGAAATGGATTGTGCCGGTCATCGTGTTCTCCCCATTGGCATGAAGCCTTGGGAGAAGCATCGCAGAACCGCTATAATTCTATAGATATTATAGAATATAATTTTGCGATTTGGCGGAAGAATTTTTCATGCCCCATGGGGAGCGCTAGAACGGACTGCTGCCCATCGAACACCTGTCAACGCGCATCCATTATCAGCCGAAACCCACTCCCCTTGCTTCGGCACGCCCCTCACGCAACCCAAAGATGACGAGGCGTCATCTGAAGTTGCTCTATCAACCTATCATACTATTTCATACATAAATCTTTAATCATGTTCGAACCGCTAGCGGAACAAAGTAACAAATTGCGCTTTTCCGGGCCTGAAAAGAAACAAAACCCGGAAACCTTCTATGAAAAACCTCCCGATTATTGGCAAATTTTTAACCATTATGGCGCTGTTCGGGGTCTTTGCCCTCGGCGTTGCCGGTTATGCAGGCGTGCGTATTCTTTCAATCGACAACTCATACTCCGATCTCCTGTCGAACGATGCAACGGCGGCAACGGCGGTATCGCGGGCCAACAGAAATCTGCAGGGCGCCCGTACGGCCATCGCTGAATTGACAATCGCCCGCTCGGACAAGGACAATGCGAGTGCTGCACAGGAGATCAGCCAGTCGCGCGCTTCCTTCGCAAAATTCATGGACGCGGCCATGGCTGCGGCACCGCAAAACCCTGATCTTCAGGCGATAAAAACCGAGGGTCTGCGCATTCTCGATGTCGCCTGCCAGAACACGATTGCATTGGGCCAAAGCGGCAATTCCGATGCACAGGTCCAGCAGGCCCAGAATGCTTTTCTTCAGGAATGTCAGCCGGCTTTCCGGGCCGTGACCCCGAAATTCAGCCAGATCGTCAACGACTTCAATGCGTCGACCGATAGTAAGAGCAAGGTGTTGTCTGACGGCTCCAACCAGGCCGCCATGGCGACGGTGGGTGCTATCGTCGCAGGTCTGGCCATCGTTCTGGCCATTGGCTTCTTTGCCATCCGCGCCTGGCTTGTGCTGCCGATCCGCAAGGTGGCCGCAACCATGCAAACTCTGGCAGATGGCGATCTCTCCGTGACCGTGGACGGCACGGAGCGCCGTGATGAAGTAGGCGGCATGGCAAAGGCCGTACAGGTCTTCAAGGAAAACGGTCTGCGGGCGCGGGAATTGGAACGTGAGGCTGAAAGTGTCCGCACCGCCAGTGAAGCAGAACGCGCTCGCGTGGCAGAACTGGACCGTAAGCGCGCTGAGGACATGGCCCAGGCCACGTCCGGTCTGGCTGATGGCCTGAAGCATCTTTCGCGTGGCGATCTGCGGTTCCGTCTGAACCAGCCTTTCGCTTCCGATTTCGAAAGCCTGCGCAATGATTTCAATGCCACCGTCAACCAGCTCAGCGAGACCCTCGCAGCCGTCGCCGAAGCCACGGGCTCCATCGATAGCGGCTCGCGGGAAATCAGCCAGGCCGCCGAGGATCTGTCGAAGCGGACCGAGCAGCAGGCCGCATCTCTGGAAGAAACCGCCGCCGCTCTTGACCAGATCACCACCAATGTCGCCAACTCCTCGAAGCGTGCGGAAGAAGCCCGCCACGTGGCGATGGAAGCCAATCACTCGGCCCGTCAGTCCGGTGAAGTCGTCTCGAATGCCGTCGATGCCATGCAGCGTATCGAACAGTCCTCCAGCCAGATTTCCAACATCATTGGCGTGATCGACGAGATCGCCTTCCAGACCAACCTTCTGGCGCTCAACGCCGGTGTCGAAGCCGCCCGTGCGGGCGAAGCGGGCAAGGGCTTTGCGGTCGTTGCCCAGGAAGTGCGCGAGCTTGCCCAGCGCTCAGCCCAGGCCGCCAAGGAGATCAAGGAATTGATCCGCAACTCGGCCAGCGAGGTCAGCAATGGCGTGACGCTGGTGCGGGCAACCGGCGAGGCTTTGAAGGCCATCGAAACCCATGTCATCACCATCAACACCCAGCTCGATGCCATTGCTCTGTCCTCCCGCGAGCAATCGGTTGGCCTTGCCGAGGTCAATACCGCCGTCAACCAGATGGATCAGGTAACCCAGCAGAATGCCGCGATGGTCGAGCAGTCGACGGCGGCCAGTTCCTCGCTGGCTTCAGAGGCCGGACGGTTGCGCCAACTGATTTCGCAGTTCCAGCTCGACGGTCAGGTTGCTGGAGCCAGCCGTTACGCTCCGGCGGTGGCCTCAGGCTCGGCAAGACCGGTTGCCGCTGAGGCACAACACCGCCCGGTGGCCTCTCCCGCACGGCGGATGGTGGGGCAAGTCGCCCGCGCCATGGGCCTGCAAACGGCAGCCAAGGCTGAAAGCTGGGAGGAGTTTTGATGCGCGCCGTGCTGAATGGCCAAGCCGGTGGCCTTGAGATCCTGGCCTTCCGGCTGCATGGTCAGGAGTTTTGCGTGAAAACCACCGCGATCCGCGAGATTCGCGGCTGGGCCCCCGCAACCCCCTTGCCGCATTCTCCGCAGGAGGTCGTCGGCGTCATCAATCTGCGCGGCACCGTCGTGCCCATCGTCGATCTTGCCGTCAAGCTCGGCATGCCGGGCATGCAGGCAAACGAGCGCAGCGCCATCATCGTCACCGATGTTGCCGATACGGTGGTAGGGCTCCTGGTCGATGCCGTCTCCGACATCCTGACGGTTCCTGCGGAAAACCTGCAACCCGTTCCGCCCACGAGCAGCACCGGCACGGATTTTTCCGATGGCATCATCGTGCATGGCACAGGCATGATCTGCCTGCTGAACCTCGAACGCATGTTCAAGGACGATGACTGCGGCGAATGGGCTGCGGCGGCGTGAACCACCTTGCGAAACCCGGAGTAAAATCCGGGTTTTGCCCTACTGCATAATTCCTTAAATCGGAATCGATTTAAGGAATTATGCAGCAGATTTAAAGCGCTACAGCGAACCTTTGTGCGCCATATATGGCGCACAAAGGTTCGCTGTAGGTATCATGGGCAGGCCAATGGGACGCGGGAATCTTTGTTTTTACGCGTTTCCGGACCGAAAACCGGCTTCCCCTTTTCCTGAAAACACTCTGGTCTGGCCCTTGCGAAAGACCAGACTTTCCTGAACCGAAAACAGGCTGCGGTGAAGCATGGAAGCGCCGCCCAGTGCCGGCCCCTCAAGGCCAAGCCGGGACAGCAGAATAGCCGGAACAGGATGGTCTGAAAGCAGGTTCTGGCGGGTGTTCCTCAGCACATCCTCCTCACACCTGGAAAAAAGCCGAGCCACCGGGCCACCGAGAACAATGCGGGTGGGGTTGAAGATACTGCTGATGATGGCAAGGCCGCGACCGAGATAAAAGGCCCAGTCACGCATGGCCGAAACTGCGGCTTCATCCGGCCCGGCGGCCTTGGCGAGGAACGCATCTATGTCATCCGCCTGTCCGCCATGGTGCCGATGGCGGGCAAGGATCGCATCCCGCCCGATGAAGCTTTCAAACGAACCGGGCAGTGTCGCAACCTCGACAAACCCGCGCTCCCCCAGAATCATGTGGCCCAGTTCTCCGGCATAACCATCATGACCCCGTAACAGTTGCCCGCCGGAAATGATGGCGCCGCCAATGCCCGCGTCCAGGAACAGATAGACTTCCGTTTCCTCGACAGGATGTCCATTGCGATAGTGATCGGCAAAGGCAAAGGCATTGGCATCGTTTTCCGCGACGATCACCGGCATGTCCGGCAGCAATTGCGTAAGTTCCTCCAGGATGGGAACGCTGCGCCACCCGAGAAACGGTGCGCGAAGCACCATGCCGGATTTATCGATGACACCGGGAACTGTAACGCACAGGCCTTTGACCCCGTATTCCTGCTGATAGGGCTTCACGACTTCCTTTACCCGCTCGGAAAGCTGCCGCAGCGTGGCTTGCGGATCGAACTGATCCGGCGCCAACGGAAAATGCTGTTGCGAAACGACCGCCCCTGCAAAATCGAGGGCCACGACCGTGATCCGGCCCACGCCGATATCGGCGCCCACAAACAGGGCGTGGTGCGGGTTGAGCCGGACAAAGGTGCCCGGGCGCCCGGTGCCGGCACTCTTGTCATCCTCCGATGTGTCCTCGACCAGCAGCCCCTCTTCCGCCAGGCCCGCCACAAGATTACTGGCTGTCGAGCGGGTGATCTCGAGTTCCCTGGCGATATTCGCACGGCTGACTTTGCCCTGGCGGAAAACGACATCCAGCACCCGTTTTTCGTTGATGTGCCGGACGGCACTTGGCATCGACATCGCGAACTCCCGATCTAGAGTATTGTCTTGAGAAAAATGTGAACCGGTTTCCCGTCAGGGAATGCGTAAAAACAAGTTTTTAAAGCAATTTCCTGCTTTACTGAAACACCGCACCCTATCAAAAAAAGAGATGCACGATCAGCGATGTCAGGATCGCGTTCAGGCCCATTGCGATGCCGGAGAACAGTCCCGCCACCTGATCAACCGAATAGGCGCGCGCCGTGCCGATGCCATGAGACGTCAGGCCGACGGCAAAGCCGCGCGCGCTATAATCCTTGATCCGCATGGCGTTCATCATCGGCGTCACGATGATGGCACCACAGATACCGGTCAGAATGACGACAGCGGCGGTCAGCGCCGGATCGCCATGGAGACTTTCGGAAATAGCCATGGCAACCGCCGCCGTGGTGGATTTCGGCGCAAGCGAGGCGACAATGGATGGCGTGAAGCCGAAAAGATGTGCGAGGAACACGGTCGAGCCTACAGCCGTCAGGCACCCCACGATCAGGGCCGCAAGCATGGGGATGAGGTTTCGCCGCACCAGCGGCAGTTTTTCATAAAGCGGAATGCCAAGCGCCACGGTTGCCGGACCGAGCAGAAAGTGGATGAATTGCGCGCCCGCGAAATAGGTCTTGTAGGCAATGCCGCTCTGGTAAAGCACGGTCGTGATGACCGCAATCGAGATCATGATGGGATTGAGCAAGGGGTTGCCGGGGCGAAGCGCGGCCAGACTTCTGGCCGCCAGCCAGACGGCGAGCGTCCCGGTCAGCCAGATCAGCGGCGATGTCGCGAGATAGACCCAAAGACTGTTATTCATCGGCATAGCCTCCGGAAAGCCGCTTGACCAGGATGAAGACCCAGACGGTAACCGTCAGCGTCACCACGGTCGACAGGAGCAGCACGGCAAACAGCGCAAATCCCCGTTCGCGAATGAGATCGAGATGCTGGAGAATGCCGACACCTGCCGGCACGAAGAGAACGCCGAGATTGGCAAGAATGGCGCCGGAGGTCGCGATGGTGCGCTGATGGGTCGTCTGCAGACTTTCCACATGCCGCGTGGCGGCAAGCGTCACGGTCATCAGCGCCATGCCAATGACCGGGCCGGGGACAACTCCGCCCAGACTGTAGGCGAGGATTTCTCCGGCCAGTTGGAAAACCAGAAGAACCGTTAATCCGGCCAGCATGCGAGGCTCCTTTGTTCACTGCTTGACACCTACCGCGTATTATGTTTGTTTTCAATCCAAACAAACAGAGGAGGATCTGGTTGTTTTGCGGAAGGGTGGCATTGGGTCCGCCCAAGGGAGGAAAACTATGCATTTCAGGGTAAGAACGATAGCCCTTGCGGCTTTCTTCAGCAGTTCCGTGGTTGCAAGCGCCTTTGCTGAGGAGAGCGTGGAGGTACTGCATTGGTGGACATCTGGCGGCGAAGCGGCTGCGGTCGGCGTGTTGAAGGACGACCTGCAGAAGCAGGGCGTGACCTGGAAGGACATGCCGGTGGCCGGTGGCGGTGGTGAAGCTGCCGCAACCGCCCTGAAGGCGCGCGTCACCTCGGGCAATCCGCCGACCGCCGCGCAATTGCTGGGCATGGCGGTCAACGAGTGGTCGGAAGAAGGCCTGCTGGGCGACCTGAGCGATGTTGCAGCCAAGGAAGGCTGGGACAAGGTCGTGCCGGATGCGATCAAGGCCTTTGCCGTGCATGACGGCAAATGGGAGGCGGTGCCGGTAAATATCCATCGCCCGAACTGGCTGTGGATCAACGCAAAGGTCTTTGCCGATAACGGCCTGACACCGCCAAAGACCTGGGATGAATTCAACGCCGTGGCCGACAAGCTGAAGGCCAAGGGCATCATTCCCCTCGCCCATGGCGGTCAGCCCTGGCAGGATACGACGATCTTCGATGACGTGGTGCTGGGCATTGGCGGTCCGGATTTCTATAAAAAGGCAATCCTTCAGCTCGATGAAAAGGCCTTGACCTCGGAGACGATGCTCAAGGTCTTCGACCAGATGCGCAAGATCCGCGGCTATGTCGATCCCAACTTCTCCGGCCGGGACTGGAACCTTGCCACCGCCATGGTGCTGAAGGGCGAGGCCGGCATGCAATTGATGGGCGACTGGGCCAAGGGTGAAATCGTCAAGGCCAATCTGAAGCCGGGTGTCGATATTCTCTGCGTCACCGCCCCGGGCACGGACGGCTCCTTCCTGTTCAACACCGACTTTTTTGCCATGTTCCCGGTTGGCGAAGGCAAGGTCGCAGCCCAGCGCAAGCTGGCATCCAGCGTGATGTCGCCGTCCTTCCAGGAGGCCTTCAACAAGGTCAAGGGATCGATCCCAGCCCGCACGGATGTCTCTGTCGCAAGCTTCGATGCCTGCGCCCAGAAATCCATGGCCGACCTGAAGACCGCCGAGGCCTCCGGCACGATGATGGGCTCGCTTGCCCATGGTCACGCCGAACCTGCTGCGATCCAGCGCGCCATCTTCGATGTCGTGACCCAGCATTTCAACTCCGACATGTCCTCTGCGGATGCCGTGGCAGCGCTGGTCAAGGCCATCGACGCGGCAAGGTGACGGAGCCGATACCAGAGGTTTCGCCGCAAGGCCCCATGCGGCGGAACCGGTCGCGCTATCCAGAAGCCAATCCGGAACAGAACCATGTCCATTTCAAAACGCCTCCGGGACGGGATGCCAGCCATTGTCCTGTCACCGTCGGTCGCTGCCATCGCGGTATGCGTCTACGGCTTCATTGCCTATACCGCGATCCTGTCGTTTACCGGGTCGAAAATGTTTGCCCGTTTCGATTTTGTCGGCTGGCGGCAATATGAGCGGCTTTTTGCCAATCCGCGCTGGATCACGGCTGTCGAAAACATGGCAATCTTTGGCGGCCTCTACATCCTCGGCGCCACCTGCCTTGGCCTGTTCATCGCCATTCTGATCGATCAGCGGATCAGGATGGAGGGATTTTTCCGGGCGGTCTTTCTTTACCCCATGGCGCTTTCCTTTGTCGTGACCGGCGTGATCTGGCAATGGATGCTCAATCCGGGCCTTGGGCTGGAGCACATGATGCGCAGCCTTGGCTGGGAAAGCTTCACGTTCCAATGGCTGGTCGAGCCTGACATGGCGATCTACACCATTGTCATTGCCGGCGTCTGGCAGGTGACGGGTTTTGTCATGGCTCTGTTCCTGGCGGGCCTGCGCGGTATCGATACGGAAATTCTGCGGGCGGCCCGCATCGATGGCGCCCCAATCCACAAGGTCTATATCCGCATCATCATTCCGGCCCTGCGCCCCGTCTTCCTGACGGTTTTTGTCATCGAAACCCATCTTGCCATCAAGAGCTATGATCTCGTCGTGGCGCTCACGAAGGGCGGGCCGGGTGTTTCCACCGAACTCCCTTCGACCTTCATGTATTCCATGACCTTTACCCGCAATGAGCTTGCAGTTGGCGCCGCCAGCGCCACGGTCATGCTCGCCACCCTTGCCAGCATCATCATTCCCTATCTCTATTCGGAGCTTCGCCATGATCGCCGCGCCTGATCGTGTAAGCCCGCCGAACCGTTCAAGACCAGCAATGCGGGCATCCCGGATTGCCGGGCGGGTTTTCGTCTATGCCTGCCTTGCGGTGGCCGCTGCCGCCTTTCTGGCGCCGCTTCTCTCCATGGTCTTCACATCGTTGAAAAGCATGGATGAAATCCGCAGCGGCAATCTTCTGTCCTTTCCAAAGACGCCAACGCTCGATGCCTGGCGATCCGTCTGGAATTCGGCCTGCATCGGGGTCACCTGCGGCGGTCTCAAGGGTTATTTCGGCAACTCCTTCCTGATCGTCATTCCGGCCACGCTGATCTCGGTGTCTCTGGGGGCGCTGAACGGTTACGTCTTCGCCATCTGCCGCTTCAGAGGCGACAATATCCTGTTCGGCCTCATCCTTTTCGGTTGCTTCATTCCCTTTCAGATCGTCCTTATTCCCATGGCTGGGCTCTTGGGCCTGCTCGGGCTTGCGGGCACCATTCCCGGCCTCGTTCTCGTCCATGTCATCTATGGCATCTGCTTTACCACGATGTTTTTCCGAAACTACTTCGTCACGGTGCCCGGCGAGATCTTCAAGGCGGCGCGGGTCGATGGCGCAGGTTTCTGGGCGGTCTTCTTCCGCATTCTCCTGCCCATCTCCTGGCCAATCGTCATGGTGTCGATCATCTGGCAATTCACCGGCGTGTGGAACGATTTCCTGTTCGGCGTTTCCTTCGCCGCCGGCTCCAACCAGCCGGTCACAGTGGCGCTCAACAATCTCGTCAACACCTCCACCGGCACCAAGGCCTATAACGAGGATATGGCAGCGGCGATGATCGCGGCCCTGCCCACCATCATCATCTATGTCGCCGCCGGGCGCTATTTCCTCCGTGGCCTGATGGCCGGTGCCGTCAAAGGATAACACATATGGCCCATCTTTCGATTACCCATCTCACCAAGAGTTTCGGCAGCCTCGCGGTTCTGAAGGACATCAACATTGCCATCGAGGACGGCGAGTTCCTGGTGCTTGTCGGCCCGTCGGGCTGCGGCAAATCCACCCTGTTGTCGATCATTGCAGGTCTCGATGCCCACACCTCCGGCAGCATCACCATCGACGGACATTCCGTAGACGGCCTGGAGCCGAAAGAGCGCGATATCGCCATGGTGTTCCAGTCCTACGCGCTCTATCCGGCCATGACAGTCGAGGAAAATATCGGCTTTTCCCTCGAAATGAGCGGAGTGCCGAAGGCAGAACGCCGGGAGCGTGTGGGCAAGGTGGCCGATCTCTTGCAGATCGGACACCTTCTCAAGCGGCGCCCGGCCCAACTCTCCGGCGGCCAGCGCCAGCGCGTCGCCATGGGCCGGGCACTGGTGCGCCAGCCAAAGATCTTTCTGTTCGACGAACCGCTGTCCAACCTCGATGCAAAATTGCGCGTCGAGATGCGCACGGAGATCAAGAAACTGCATCAGCGGCTTGGTGCAACCATTGTCTATGTCACACATGACCAGATCGAGGCAATGACCATGGCAACCCGCATTGCCGTGATGAAGGACGGCATTCTCCAGCAATTCGGGACGCCGGAGGACATCTATGATCGCCCGGCCAATGTCTTCGTGGCCACCTTCATGGGCTCGCCACCCATGAACCTGCTGCGCACCAGGATCATCGGCGACATCCTGACGCTGACGGATGCAGATGTCACCCTGCCGCTGCCATCGTCTCTCGGGACATCGCTTCCGGAAGGGCATGAGGTGCTGCTCGGGCTTCGTCCGGAATGGCTGTCGCTGGCCTCGACGGAAAAAACCGCAAGTCCGGTTCTGAATGTCCATGTCGAGGTGATCGAGCCGACCGGGCCCGATGTCTTTGTGGCCCTGCGCAGCGGCGAACAGGAGATCATGGCGCGCCTGCCGACCGGCAGCCCGGTCCGCATCGGCGAGAAGGCCGCTTTCGCACTCGATCTATCGAAAGCCGTTCTGTTCGACGCCGCAAGCGGTCTCGCGCTGTAACCTTTTTTCTGAAGCATCATCCGGCCAGCTTCCTGTCACGCCGGTCCGATGATGCTCCCAACCCTTCGTCCAGGGCATGACCCGACAGTAGAGGATTTCGAAAATGCCAGCCAAACATGAAAGACGCCTGCGGGTGGGTGTGCTCGGTGCGGGGCAGATCGCCCAGGCCGCCCATTTCGAAAGCTGCACCAAAGCGGCCAATGCGGATCTCTTTGCGATCTGCGATATTGCCGATGACCTACGCGAGCGCATGGCCATCACCCATGGCGCTGAAAAGACCTATGGCGATTATGACCGCATGCTGGCCGATCCGGAGATCGATGCCGTGATCATCGCGACAGCTGACGCCTTCCATGTGCCAGCTTCGTTACGCGCCCTGCAGGCCGGCAAGCATGTCCTCTGCGAAAAACCGGTGGGACTGACGGTAGAGGAATGCCTTGAGTTGAAGTCTGCCGTCGAACAATCCGGCAAGGTATTTCAGGTCGGCCACATGAAGCGCTTCGATGCCGGTCTTCAGGCGGCCAAATCTTTCATTGCCGATGAGATGGGCGACATGATCGCGCTCAAGGCCTGGTATTGCGACAGCACCCACCGTTATCCGATGACGGATGCGGTGCAGCCTCTGATCGTCACCAGCGCCCATGCAAAGAAACCCTCCGCCAATCCAAAGGCCGATCTGCGGCGCTACTATATGCTCGCCCATGGTTGCCACCTGATCGATACCGCCCGCTATTTTGCTGGCGACATTGTCGCCGTACAGGCGCGGCTTTCCGAGCGCGCGGGCATCTGGTGCTGGTTCGTGGATGTGGAATTCGCCTCAGGCACACTTGGCCACCTCGATCTTACCGTCCAGGTACGGATGGACTGGCATGAGGGTTTCCAGATTTACGGCAAGAATGGCAGCGTGATCGGCAAGACCTATAATCCCTGGTATTACAAGACCAGCGAGGTCGATATCTTCCGCGAGGCCGATGGCGCAACCCATCGCGTGCTGGGGGCCGATGGTCATTTCTACCGTCGCCAGGTCGAAGGTTTTGCCCGCACCATTCTGGATGGAACGCCAATGGAGGGGGCCGATGTCGATGACGGCCTTGCCTCCGTGCGGGCCATGGTGGCCATTGCCCGATCCGCGGAGACCGGCAAACCGGTGGCACTGGCAGATGTCACGGGTGGCGTCTGATGCAGATCGGGATTTTCGCCAAGACTTTTGAGGGCACAGATCCGCAGCATGTGCTGAAGGCCGTTGCCGAGGCGGGTTTCGCCTGCACGCAATACAATATGGCCTGCTCCGGCCTGCCCTCTATGCCGGATGACATTTCCGAGGAAGAGGCTCGTGCCGTTGCGAAGGCCTCCGCCACCACCGGGGTCAGCATCGTCGCCGTCTCCGGCACCTACAACATGATCCATCCCGATATCGAGGTGCGCCGCGCCGGGCATCGGCGGCTTGACGTCATCGCCCGGCAATGCCGAACCATGTCGACAGGCTTGATCACGCTGTGCACCGGCACGCGCGACGCTGCCGACCAGTGGAAGGAGCATCCCGACAACAACACGCCCGAAGCCTGGTGCGATCTTCTGGACGCCATGGCCGTTGCGCTTGACATCGCCGAACGCCACGAAGTGGACCTCGGCATCGAGCCCGAACTCGCCAATGTCATCAACTCCGCTGAAAAGGCACATCGGCTGATCGAGGACCTGCAAAGCCCGCGCCTGAAAATCGTTCTCGATCCTGCCAATCTGTTCGAGCGCGCGGCACCGGACGAACAGCGCCGGATTGTGGCTTCCGCCATCGATCTTCTCGCAGACCGCATCGTTATGGCCCATGCCAAGGACCGCAATCCAGACGGCAGCTTTGCCACCGCCGGAAAGGGTGTGCTGGATTATCCGCATTACCTAGGCAGGCTGAAGGCCATCGGCTTCGACAAGGGTCTTGTCACCCATGGACTGGATGCTTCCGAAGCAGCCGGTGTCGCGAATTTCCTGATGCAATGCCTGCATGGTGCCGGACCATGAGGATATCCGAGGCTTTCAAATGCTCCGATGGAACGGTGCTGAATGTCGATTCCGCCGGACAGGGTGCGCCGGTGCTGTTTCAGCACGGCCTATGCGGTGATGCCAATCAGACGGATGAAGCCTTTCCGCCCAAGGCCGGTTTTCGCCGCATCACCGTCGAAGTCAGAGGCCATGGCCCCTCTCATGCCGGTGACCTGACGCGCCTGTCCATTGCAACCTTCGCCGAGGACATTGCCGCCTATATCGAAACGCATCTGCCCTTTCCCCTCCCCATTGGCGGCATTTCCATGGGAGCGGCCATTGCGCTGCGGCTTGCGGTTCACCGCCCCGATCTCGTGAAAGCACTGGTGCTGGTGCGGCCAGCCTGGATCACGGCAGCCCAGCCCGCCAACATGCAGCCCAATGCCGAGGTTGGGCGGCTTCTTCAGGCCCTGCCCGCTAAGGAGGCGAAAGCCGCCTTTCTGGTTGGCGAAACCGCGCGGCATCTCTCACAGGAGGCGCCCGACAATCTAGCTTCGCTGACCGGCTTTTTCCACCGGGAGCCGTTGAGCGTGACGGCTGCGTTGCTCACCCGCATTTCGCAGGATGGTCCCGGCGTCAGCGATCAGGATCTCGCCCGGCTTTCCCTGCCCGTGCTGATCCTCGGACACACACGGGATGCCATTCATCCCATTGCATCGGCCAGGGCACTGGCCGAGCGCATCCCCTCCGCACGCTTCAAGGACATCACGCCCAAAGCGGAAAGCCGCAGCCGCTATCTGGCCGATCTCCATCTCGCCATCAGTTCATTTTTGAAGGATCTCCCCCAATGACGAAACCGGACAAGCTCTGGATCAACAAGCTTCCTGCGGACCGGCTGATCGCGGAATTTTCCGTCTGGTCTGCCGATCTCGTGCGGCTGGCCGACGATCTCGCCCGCGTCGATCCTCACGTCGATGTTCTGCATATCGATGTCGCCGACGGACATTTTGCCCCGGCCATGCTGTTCTTTCCCGATCTGGTTGCCGGTATCCGCAGAATTTCCAAACATCCGATCCATGTTCATCTCATGGTCGCGGACGCAATCCTGCTTTCACAGATCGAACAATTTGCCGATGCGGGGAGCGATCTCATCAGCCTGCACGCCGAAAATGAAAGCGTTGCCAATGCAGCCCTCGACCTTCTGGAAAGGCGCGGTATTGCCGCCGGCATGGTCCTGAAGGTAGAAACGCCCGTTGAAAAGCTGCAGCCCTACGTTCATCGCCTCGATTTCGTCACGCTGCTCGGCACCGCCATCGGCGTCAAGGGGCAAGGGCTGGATGAACGGGCGGGCGAGCGCCTGCGTGCGGCGCGAAAGATTATTGCCGGAGCCGGAGCGGCGCAGCGGATCGTGCTGGCCGCAGATGGCGGCATTCGTGAACATACCGTGCCACTGCTGCGCCAGAACGGGGCGGAAACGGTGGTGCTGGGATCGCTCGCCTTCAACGCTCCTTCATTGACGGACCGGATGGCATGGCTGCACGCGCTCTGACGGCAGATCCGGCATCAGAGCGAATTGCCGTTGGCATCGATCTCGGCGGCACGCGGGTCCGGGCTGCGCTGATCAGTGAGGCAGGGCGTATGCTGGCGCGCGCTGAGGAGCCGACCGCCGCCACGGCGGGTCCGGAACGCGTGCTTGCGCAAATTCGCCATCTCGTCGACGGGTTGACGTCCTCCCTTGGGCCAATCCCGCTGATGGGCATTGGCGTCTCCGCGCCCGGGCCGATCGATACCGTTTCCGGCATTGCCCGCGATATTCCGACACTCTTGGGATTTTCCGATTTTCCTCTGAAATCGGAACTGCAGAAGCGGTTCGATTTTCCGGTGACCCTGGAGAATGACGGCATTGCCGCGGCCATTGGCGAATGGCAATTCGGTGCTGGCAAAGGCAGGCAACACCTTGTCTACGTCACCGTCAGCACCGGCATAGGCGGCGGTGTGATTGCCGATGGCCGGGTGCTGAGGGGCCGGAAGGGAATGGCGGGCCATGTGGGCCACATGTCCGTCATGCCGGACGGTGCGCTCTGCCCGTGTGGCAATCGAGGATGCTTCGAAGCCTATGGATCAGGCACCGCGTTTACGCAAAGGGCGCGAGAAAGAGCCTTTTCCTGTGAAGAGATGACTTTGCTCGGAACTGGCGGAAGCACGATCGACAGTCGCTCCGTCTTCGCGGCAGCGCGTGCCGGAGATGGGCTTGCCAACAGCCTGATCGATGAGGAAGCGCAAATTCTAGGGCGGGGGTTCGTCAGCCTCATTCACATGTTCAGCCCGGATCTCCTCATTATGGGAGGCGGGCTTTCCCAGGAGTTCGAACGGCTTCGGCCTGGCATCCAGAACTATATCTCACAATGGGCCATGCCTGCCTTCAAGGATGTCATGGTCACGCCTGCCGCCCTTGGGCAGAACTCCGGCCTGGTGGGGGCAGCAGCGCTGCTTTTTCTCACGGAGGGTGTAAAACCCTAGCTTTTCCAGGAACATTGAAATCACGCTTTTGCAACCGGTGTTTCAATTGATCCGAGCTAAAATCATGTCCGGCGAACCTGCGTTCGCCGGACATGATGTCGATAGGTTTTATCTGACGAGGTGTGCTGTGGCGCGTCACCCGCCCAGCACGAAGCGGGAAAAGGCAAGCGAATTACGTGCATCCTCATCCATCTTCGCCTCATCTGCCCCATCGGTCAGATCGCGCCAGACACGGATATCCGACCCGATCGTGCCGCCGGTCTTGACGAAGGGTTCCATGACGACGGCGCCGGTATAGTTGATCTCGCGCAGCGCGAGACCAATTTCGTGCCAGGGGATGCGGCCCTTGCCCGGAACGCGGCGATTGCTTTCGCCGGTGTGGAAGTGGCCGAGAAGCGAGCCTGCGGTGCGGATCGCATCGCCGAAACTGTCCTCTTCGATATTCATATGGAAGGTGTCGAGCATCACCTTGACGTTCGGCTTGCCGACATCCCTGATGAAAGCGACACCCTCTGCGGCGGTGTTCAGCACGTGGTTTTCGAACCGGTTCAGCACTTCGATGCAGAGATTGATGCCGAGATTGTTTGCGAAATCGGCAATGCCGTGAATGCCCTCGACGCCGCGCGCCCTGTCCCCTTCCTTGTCCACCGGCTGCGAATAATCGACCGGCCAGTAGGAATGCAGCGCGCCGCCAATGGTCTTGATGTCCAGCTTGGCAACATTGGTGAGCGTCTTTTCGAAGAATGCCTTGCCTGCGGCGCGCACCGAGGCATCCGGCGAGGCCAGGTTCTTGGCTTTCGACGGACCGATCCCGGCGGTCAGAATGATGTTGTTGTCGATGGCGCTCTGTTTGATCGCCGCAAGCTCGGCATCGCTGTATTCATTGATATGGTGCGCCGCGACCTCGATCACGTCGAAGCCGAGCTTCGCCACCTTTTCAATATAGGGGCCGAATTTGGCGCTCCATTCGTGCTCCCAATAGGAGTAGTAGATTCCGTGCTTCATGGATGCCTCCCTTCATGATGGATGGATGCGGCTTCGCCGGATGCTGTGCCGACTGCCGCGCTATTGTTGACGCGAAGATCAGGCTCCGCGCTGTTTGACTGGATGAAAATGCCGTTCGGCAGATCGTTTTCCTCGACCTTCTGGCTGATCTCCTGCGAAGAAAGGCCAAAGCCGCGCCACCGCTCCTCAAGGCGGGAACGCAACTCCTGCACCGGGACATCCACGAAAATGGTGAGGTCGAAGATCGGCTTCAGCCGATCCCAGGGCGCCTGCCGCGCCAGCAGGTAATTGCCCTCGCAGACAATGATTTCCGTCGTTTGCGGGATCAGCCGCCCCCCTGCGCGCGCGATCTCGATTGCGCGGTCGAAGACCGGAACCGCCACCGCATCGTCTTCATTGGCTTTCAGCCGCTCAAGCATATGCCGCAGACCGTGAGCATCGAAGGTATCGATGGCGCCCTTGAAGGCGAGCCGCCCCACCTCGCGCAAGACGGCATCGTCATAATGGTAGCCATCCATCGGAAAGAGCGCTGCCTGACGCCCCTCTTCAACCCGCAAAAGCTCAACGACCTTTTCCGCCAGCGTCGATTTGCCGGAACCCGGCGCACCGGCAATGGCGATGAGCACCCGGCTGCGACCTTGCCTTTCAAAACATGCGGCGGAGGCTGCCGCGATCTTTCTGACTGTTGCCTCCAGACCTGCCGTACCCGTATCAGCCATGAACTCTCTCCCTCCCTGCGCGCCTGTGCTCACACGAGCCCATACTGGACCGCCTTGTTGCGGAGGAAGGAGAGGCCGTTTTCGAAGACATCCTCGGCGTTCGGGGCAACGGGACGCCAGGTGGAGATGGCGCCCGCCATCTCCACCGGCATGCTGGCGAAGCTTTCGAGCGTGAGCGCGCCGCGGAAGCCGATGGCGGCCAGAGCCGCGAAAACCGCATCCCAGGGCACATTTCCATATCCCGGAGTGCCGCGGTCGCTTTCGGAGAGATGCATGTATTTGAGGTGATCGCGCGCGACGAGAATGCCGTTGGCGATGCCCTTCTCCTCCATGGTCATGTGGAAGGTGTCGAGATGCACGAAGACATTGTCCATGCCGATCCGCTCGACCAAGGCGACCGCCTGGGCAGCCGAATTGACCAGATGGTTTTCGTAGCGATTGACGGCCTCGATGCCAAGTTGAAGCCCAAGGGACTTCGCGTGCTTCGCGGCCGCCGTGAGCGCCCGGGTCAGATTGTCATATTCGCCCTCAGTGGGCGGGAAACCGGTTCTTTCATGGGTGCCGCCATAGGTTACGCCGGTCAGCGCCTCGGCGCCCATTTCGGCGGCCTTGTCGAGCGCCGATGTCAGATGGTCGATGGCCGCATCGGGCCGCACCGAGGCCCAGGCCGGTTCCGGCAGAACCAGGGAACAGGCGGCCCGAAGCGCATGCTTTTCCAGCAGCGCACGGCTGTGGCTTGCATCGATGGCATCTACATCGATCAAGGGGATTTCGATAAAATCCTGGGCGTAATGGGCGGCACCGGCAATGGCCCGCTCTGCCCCGGCATGGTCCCACCGCGTGGTCCACATCATTGCGTGAATGCCAAGTCCTTGCACGTCAGGCCTTCTTTCTCATGAAAATGCGATAATGCGACGCAAGCGTGCGCGCGGCCATGACCACGATCATCAACACGCCCCAAAGCGCCGTGGCGAGATGCTGGTTTGCCCCCATCAGGTTGAGGCCCGACGACAGCAATTGCAGCACGATCAGGGCGACGAAAACCGGCAGCACGCGCCCAAAGCCGCCGAACGGATTGACGCCGCCGAGAAAAGCCGCAAGCACCGTGATCAGCAGATAGGATTCACCGTGGCCAACGCGGACGGAATTGAACCGGGCCAGCATGATGAGGCCGGCAACCGCGCACATGATGCCGGACAGCGTGTAGACCAGCACCACGATCCGGCGGGTATTCAAGCCGGAATAGTGGGCGGCTTCCATGTTGGAGCCAATCATCAGCAGCCCGAAGCCGAGCTTGCTGCGGGTCAGCAGCACATGCCAGACGGCCACGCAAAGGATGAAGATCAGCAGCGGGATCGGAAGGCCGAAAAGCGACCCATGACCGACGGGCGCAATATAGGCCGGAAAGCCGGAGACATCGCCGCCGCGCGTCAGAAACTCCCCCAGCCCCCTGAGGAAGATCATCATCGACAGCGTCACCAGGATCGGATGGGCGCGGGTATAGGCAATGGCAATGCCCGTCAGCGCACCGGCAGCGGCACCGGTGACAAGCGCTGCAAGGCAGGCCAGCAGGAAGGCGCTGGCAGGCGCATCCACGCCGCCATGGGCTTGCAGCACCCAGGCAGCTGCCAGCCCGGAGAGGTTTGCCGCAAAGGTGATGGAGAGATTGATGCCACCGGTGAGCAGCGGCAGCAGCATGGCCAGCGTCAGCAGGCCGAGTTCGGGAAGCTGGAAGGCCACGGAACCGAAGGTCGCCATGGAAAGGAAGTTGTCTGCCGCCAGACCGAAGATCAGCATGACCGCGACAAAGGCAAGCACCGGCCCGCCCATATCCGCGCCGAAAATGGCATTGAATGTCCGAACGAAGGTCTTCATCACCGCTTGCCCCCCTTGCGTGCGGATGTCTTCAGGGCATCCGGCAGCAGCCGGTCGAACCGCGCAGAAGACAGCGTGATGGCGGCGAGGATGATGGCGCCGACGATCATCTTGAAGGCGAAGGGAGAAACCCCCATCAGATTGAGCCCGTTCTGGGTGATGGAGACCAGCAGCACGCCGAGCACGCATCCCAGCACCGATCCCTTGCCGCCGCCGAGCCGAGCGCCGCCCAGTACAGTGGCCGCCAGAACATCGAGCTCGCGCCCGTAAAGCGCATTCGGCACCACCTCCTGCGCGTAATGGGCCTGCATCAGTCCGGCAATGCCGGCCATCAGCCCCAACCAGCCGAAGGAGATGAAATGCATGGCGCCGATATTGATGCCGAAGCGCCGCGCACCCTCGGGATTGTCCCCGAACGCATAGAGTTTGCGGCCCGTCGTGGTCCGCGAAATCATGAAGGAGGTGGCCAGGCAGCAGAAGATCATCACCACGACGGGAAGCGTCAGTTCCACCCAGGAACCGTCCGCCATTTCGTGCTCGTAGAACACGACGCGGGTGGAGAGCCAGTCCGGCAGGTCATAGATCGACACGCCTTTGGTGAAGAACATCAGAAGGCCGAAGAAGACGTTGAAGGTCGAGATGGTCGCGACAATGGAAATGATCTGCAGGCGATAGACCAGAAAGGCATTGATGGAGCCAAGCCCGATGCCGACGACCCCGGCAATCAAAAAGCCTTCCGCCCAGTTTCCACCCCCCAGCGCAGCAAGCGCCAGTACCGTGACATACTGAACGACCGATGCCGCGACGGCAAACGAGATGTCGATGCCGCCGGAGATGAGCACCACCAGCAGCCCCACTGCAAAGATGATATTGACGGCAGAGACATTCAGCACATCAAAGGCATTGGAGACGGTAAAAAACCGGTCTGTGCCGAAGGATAGTCCGACACAAAGCAGGATCATCACGGCCAGAAGGGTGAACTCGGTCGTATGACCTTGGATGAGCCTAGGCATAGACGGCGGCCTCCAACGTGTGCAGCGATGTATGACGCGGGTCATAGACGGCCTGGAAACGGCCCTCCACCATGTGGATGACGCGATCGGCATTGAAATAGACCTCTGGCGGTTCGTCGGAGATAAGGATGATCGAAAGGCCTTCCGCGGCCAGTTTCCGGACGATCTCGAAGATACCGGCCCGCGCGCCGACATCGACGCCGACAGTCGGCGCATCGAGGATAAGGATCTTCGGGCCGATGGCCAGCCACTTGGCTATCGCCACCCGCTGCTGGTTGCCACCGGAAAGCGTGCGGATCGGGTCTTCCGGCAGGCCGATCTTGACGCCCAGTTCCGAGATCCAGTGCGAAACCACAGACGCCTTCCTGGAAGGCGAGATCAGGCCACCCGACAACAAACGGTTCAGCGATGCCATGACGAGGTTATCGGCAATGGACTGCGGCTGGTTGAGCCCGAGCGACAGCCTGTCTTCGGAGAGGTAGGCGATACCGGCGCTGATCGCATCCCGGTTCGAGCCGAAATTGACCTTCTGCCCCTCCAGCAAAATTTCGCCGGAATGCGGCTTGCGCATACCGAACAGCGTCAGGGCCAGTTCCGTGCGGCCCGCGCCCAGAAGGCCGGTAATGCCCAAGGTCTCTCCGCGCCGCAGGTCGAAGGACACATTGGTGAATTCACCGTGGCGCGTCAGGTTCCTGACCGAAAGCACGACAGGCGCGTCATCATGATCGGCGGCAATGACATTGCTGTCGAAATTGCGGCCCGTCATCAATTCGGTGACGCGTGACTGTGTCATGCCCTCCACGGGATAGACCCCGACCAGCGCCCCATCCCGCAGCACCGTGATGCGATGGGAGATTTCCAGCACTTCCGCCAGACGATGGGACACGAAGACGACCGCAACGCCGGAGGCCGAAAGAGTGCGCACGATGTCGATCAGGTAATCCGCCTCCGATTGCGTCAGCGAAGCGGTGGGCTCATCCATGAAGACGAGACGGGCCTCGCCGACCAGCGCCCGGGCGATGGCCACGATCTGACGCTGGGCAATCGGCAATTCTTTGAGGGGTTGATGAATATCCAGGCTGACGCCCAGCCGTGCCAGGGCCTTTTTCGCCGCCTCTTCGATGGCGCGCTTGTCAATCAGGCCGTATCTGGCGTTGACCGCCAACTGAAAACCGATGTTTTCGGCCACCGACATTTCACCGAACAGCGCCAGATCCTGCCAGATCACCTGAATGCCGAGGGATTGCGCCAGTGTTGGCGTCATGGCGGCAATCGGCTTGCCGTCAAAGATCAGTTCGGCCCCCTCCTCCGGTGTGTAGACACCGGTGATGACCTTGATCAGCGTGCTTTTGCCACAGCCGTTTTCACCAGCCAGGCAATGCACCTCACCCGGATTGACTTCAAACGATACGCCTTTGAGAGCCCGGACTCCACCGAACGTCACCCTGATGTTTTTCAGAGAAAGAAGCGGTTCTGCACTCATGATGGCGCGTTTCCCCGTCTGGCTGCGCGACAGCGCAGTCACTTGAATGATCTCAGGCATGAAAGAAGAGGGCCGCACGAGTCAGCTTCCGCGCACGGCCCCTTGGATGAACCGCGGATCAGAGGCCCATGGACACCAGCTTGTCGATGCTTTCCTTGTCGATCTTCAAAAGCTGATCGACGACGATGGTGTTGCCATCGGGATGAATGGTACCGAGACCTTCGATTGTTTCACCGGCCTTGGGCGCCTGCCCCTTGGCAACGCGGTCGGCAAGCGTCACGAAGACTTCCCCGGCCTGCTTGGGGTTCCACATGAACCCACCGGTCAAGGCGCCGCTCTTGATCAGCTTGGCGCCCTGCCCGGGCGAGAAAGGTCCGATCACGAAGACCTTGCCGTCCTTGCGGCGCTCTTCCACCGCGCGGCCCGCGCCAATCGGCCCCTGCGAACCGAAGGCCAGGAAGCCCTTGAGATCGGGATTGGCCGACATGAGGTCCAGCGCGGTCGACCGGCTCTTGTCCAGATCCTCGGCAACACCGTAGCGATCACCAATCAGCTTCATGTCGGGATAATTGGCCTTGATATAAGCAATGGCCGCATCGGCCCAGGCATTATGCAGCGGCACTGTCAACGAACCGACGAAGACGGCATAAGAGCCTTTGCCGCCCATCTTTTCGGCCAGCAACTTGCCATGCGCTTCACCGAAACCCTTTGCGGAAGCCAGTTCGAAATCCCAATCCGCACCGGCCTGCTTCGGCGATTCATGCGTAATGACCTTGATGCCCGCGGCCTGGGCCTTCTTCAGCACCGGCTCCAGCACCTTGGCATCGTTGGGAACAACGCCGATGACATCAACCTTCTGCGCAATCAGGTCTTCGATGGCACGCACCTGCAGCGCCGGGTCGGCGCTGGTCGGCCCCACCATGAAGCCATTCACGCCAAGCTTTGCGCTCTGCTCCTTGATACCGGCCTCCATGGCGTTGAACCACGGGATGCCGCCGATCTTGACAACAACGCCGACCTTGGTTTCGGCGGCAAATGACGCCGTTGACGAAAGCAACCCCAGCGAAACACCGAGCGCCACTGCAAGAATTTTCTTCATGGGTTCCTCCTCCTCTGAACATCCCCGGCACGCGAAGACAGGTCCGCAGAGCATGATGCGCCGCGTCGCAACTCTTCAGGCCGTGCCAGGCTCCTCCCTGATCGCTCCTCAAGCGAACCACCTGCACAATCGATATTTCTTTCTTGCACAATCGATGGTGCAATTACATTATCATGCAGCGGACTTTCGTCAAGAGGGCTGGTCCTCTACAAAATGTCAGAAGTGGGGAGATTCAGGCATGACTGAAAAAGAACAAAAAAAAGCAACAATTTACGATCTTTCCGTCAAATCCGGTGCCTCAGCCTCCACGGTGAGCGCCGTCCTGAACGGCACCTGGCGCAAGCGCCGCATTTCTGAAGAAACGGCGAAAAAGATCATCTCCCTGGCCGAGGAACATCAATATACCGCCAACCAGCAGGCCAGAGCGCTCAGAAGCTCACGATCGGGAATGGCGGGATTGCTTTTGCCGGTTTACGACACGCGCTTTTTCTCCTCGATGGCGCAGACCTTCGAGGCACAGGCGCGCAGGCGCGGCCTACTGCCGGTCGTCGTCTCGGGCCGCCGCGATCCGGACGAAGAGCGCCGAACCGTCGAATCGCTGGTGGCCTATTCCATCGATTCCCTGTTCATCGCAGGCGCCACAGACCCTGACGGCGTTCACAAGGTGTGTGTGCGGGCAGGTATACCGCATGTCAATATCGACCTGCCGGGCGAGCTGGCAAGTTCGGTCATTTCCGACAACAGACGCGGCGCCAGAGAACTGACCGCCGCGATTATCCGGCATGCGCAGCAAACCGCTCCCCTCCTCCCGGAAGATGTCTACATGTTCGGGGGGCGGAACGATCACGCCAGCCGCGAACGGATCATCGGCTTTCATGCCGCAAAGGCGGAGATCTTCGGAACCTATGCCAGCGATGACATTGAAAGCACCGGCTACTCACCGAGCATGACCGCCCTGGCCTTCGAGCGTTTTTACGAGCGCCATGGCAGACTGCCGCGGTGCTTTTTCATCAACTCGTCGATCAACTTCGAAGGATTGCTTCGCTTCATGGGCAAGCATGACGGCGAAGCCTTCGGCGATATTGTCGTCGGCTGTTTCGACTACGACCCCTTCGGCTCCTTCCTGCCCTTTCCGGTCTACATGATCAGGCCCAACATCGCGGACATGCTGGAAAAAGGCTTCGAACTCCTGGACACACCGGCGAATGCCTCCCGTATCGTGCTGGTCGCACCACAACTCGTCCTGCCAAGGACGGCCTTGGAAGGGCCATTGGATGAGCTGAAGGACAGCATCCAGCACCGCTGAGAACATCACCCCGCCAAACAGGTAATCGCCACTCAAGCAACACAATGCCTGCCTTCAGGATCGCAGCAGACAGCGCCATCCGGATTCCGCCTCGCCACCACCGCGCCCGTTCCTGCAAGAGCGCAAAGCCATGCCGATGGCGGCCAGCCCGGCGCAGGCCCTTTCATTTCCCGGCCCGGCAACCGACCATTTCTAATGCATAGGTCTGCACGTATCAATTTCAGCGATTTTTGCGAATTTTATTGGGTTTATGCTTTTTAAATTGATTTTTTGTCAGTCAAGCGCTAGCCATTTCGCAAACGATTGCATGTCATCCGATGCGACATCGTTTTCGTCATTTCCACCAAGGGCGGTGAAAGCAGCCCCTGGTGGATATTCGAAATTCTTTCAAGGTGAGGACGCGGGGTCGCATCCTCGCCTTGGCATCCACTGCTATCCGAGAGAAACAAGACCATGTCCCGCATCATTCCTGAAGCCGTCCCCACCGGCAATGTGCTGCCCGAGAAAGTTGACGTAGTTGTCATCGGCGGAGGCATTGTCGGTGCATGCACCGCCCTGACCCTTGCCGAGCGGGGTGTCAGCGTTGCGCTTTGCGAAAAGGGATTGATCGGCGGCGAACAGTCCGGCCGTAATTGGGGCTGGGTCCGGCAAATGGGCCGCGATCCCTCTGAATTACCTCTGGCTATCGAAAGTCTTGCGCTCTGGAAGGGCATGAACAGCCGCATTGGGGACGAAACGGGCTTCCGGCAAACCGGTATTGCCTATCTTTGCCGCAACAGGCGGCAGGAGGCGGATTATGAAGCGTGGCTCGTGCACGCACGCGCTTTCGGCCTGGATTCACGGCTATTGAAATCAGAAGAACTCGGTCAGCAATTTCCCGGTATCACGGGCGACTTTACCGCAGCCCTTCATACCTCTACCGATGGCCGGGCCGAACCGCTGAAGGCGACACCAGCCATTGCCAGGGGAGCCATGCGGGCAGGCGCTCACGTGCTGACCGGATGCGCCGTGCGCTCCATCGAGCGCACGGCAGGCGCCATCAGTGGCGTCGTCACGGAACGGGGACCCATTGCCTGCTCGTCCGTGGTCCTGGCCGGAGGCGCATGGTCAAGGCTCTTCAGCGGTAATATGGGCGTGGATTTTCCGCAGTTGAAAATTCTGGCCTCCGTAGCGCGGGCGACGTCCGTGGAAGGGGTGCCGGACATGCCGGTCGGAGCGGATAATTTTTCCTTCCGCAGGCGCCTCGATGGCAGCTTCACCGTTGCCATGCGCAATGCCAATGTTGCACCGATCGTGCCGGACAGCTTTCGCCTTTTCACGGATTTCATGCCGACCCTCATCAAAAGCTGGCGAGAACTGACCTTGCGGGTCGGCAACCACTTCATTCAGGAATGGCGTACTCCAAAACGTTGGGCCGCCGACGACATCACTCCCTTCGAGCAGGTTCGCATCCTGGACCCCGCTCCGTATGAGCGGTTCAATCGGGAAGGTTTTGCACATCTGGTCAAGGCTTTTCCCGCCTTTGCCAAGAGCCGGCTGACGCAGAGTTGGGCAGGGCTCATCGATGTGACGCCAGATGCCGTGCCCGTCATCGGCCCCGTGCCTGGAAATCCTGGCTTCTATATCGCCAGCGGCTTTTCCGGTCATGGATTCGGGATCGGTCCGGGTGCTGGAAAGCTGATGGCTGATCTGGTGACGGGCGATCGCCCCACCATCGACCCGGCACTTTTCCGGTTCGAACGCTTCAGGAAGACCAAGGCGGCCTGACACTTCGCGGTTTTCGCATCAAGGCTCCGCTGACTGCGGAGCCTTTTGGTGTTGCACGGTCCGATACACAGGAAGTCTCATGTACACCTCCGAAAAACTTGCAAACCTTCTCTCGATGCTGGATTCAGTTCCGGCCTCTGCAAGCGAAGCGGCGCGCCGCTCTATCCTTGATACGGTTTCCGCTGCCGTCGCAGGCCTCGTCACCCCGGGCGGCAAAGCCGGGCGAGAAGCAGCCATCGACATCTGGGGGCAAGGGCCGGTTCCGATATGGCTGACCTCTGCCCGCACGTCTGTGACGGGCGCGGCATTTGCCAATTCTGTCGCCGCCTCCATTCTCGATCTGGATGATGGTCACCGCGCCGCCGCAGGACATCCCGGCGCGTCCATCATTCCTGCGGTACTGGCGGCGGTTCATGAAAATCCGGCGCTGGAAGCGCGCGCTCCAGCCGCCATTGCTATCGGATACGAAGTGGGCATTCGCATTGCCGCGTCACGCGATCTGCGTCGCCTGGATACCGTCAATAGTGGCCGATGGTGCGGGCAGGCCGTTGCAGCAGCTGTCGGCTGGCTGAAGGGGCTTCCGCCCCGCGTTCTGGCCGAAGCTATTTCCATCGCCGGAATGGTGGCACCGCAAATGCCAGTGGCCGAATTTACCCAGGTCGGCAATCATGTGAAGGAAGCCATTCCTCATGCGACAGCGAATGGTTTCATGAGCCTCTCTCTGGCCGAGCGGGGCTTTGCCGGACCTCTGGATATTTTCGATGACCCGCGGCACTTCAGTGCGGAGGCGCTCCTGAGCGGCTTTGGCGAAAGCTGGCTGATCGAGACGGCTTATTTCAAGCCCTATAGCTGCTGCCGCTGGATCCATGCACCGATAGACGGTCTGGTCAAAATCATGGCTGATCAAAAACTGTCCTTTCAGGATATCAGCCGGATCCGTGTCGAAACCTTCGGAAAGGGCGTGCATACGCTGAACAATCAAAAGGCACCCAAGACACTCGAGGCAGCACAGTTCAGCACACCGTTCTGTCTCGGGGTGACTGCCTCGCGCGGCCCCGAAGCCTTGCTGCCCATGACCGATCCGGGCTTGCTGAAAGACCACGCAGCCCTCCTGATCGCTTCCCTGGTCGAGGTCGTGCTGGACAAGGAAATGGACAGCTATTTTTCCGCAGCCGTTCCAGCTCGTATCTCCGTTTCGTGCGGAGATACGGTCTTCACCGAAACCGTGATGGCCCCTCTGGGAGAGCCGACCAACCCGATGGACTGGGACATGCTGTTCCAGAAATTCCACCGTCTGGCTTATCACCAGATGCGACCCGGCGCGATGGTGGACATGCAAAACGCATTGGAGCAGATGCGGGCCGGTCATCTCGCTCCGCTTCTTGCCGAGCTAGGACACTTCCAGGAAAACTGCAGCGCGGTTTTCCGTCCGGAAATGCGTAAAACCAAAAACTTATAGCACGTCCAGTGAACCCGTGCTCACCGGAAGGGCTCTGAGGTCAACACTCAATCCGGATGGTGATCTTCTCGGCAGCCTCCACCCTTCTTTTGGTGTTACGGGATTAAATCAGCAATCACGGTGTTCTCCTCTGTGGACAATCTTCGTCCGCCCCAGAGGAGATCCCACCTTGAAGCTTCGTCTTTCGCTTGGTTGCCTGTCAATTATCTCGACAGTCGCTACAGCCGTCGCCCTCAACGCAGCAAGCGCTTCCGCATCGCAGTTTTCTTCGGCTGCGGGACGCTACCGTATCGATCCGGAATCCCGGATCGGCTTCTCCATTGCACAGGTCGCCGGCCCCGGCATAAACGGCAGATTTCCCGACATATCTGGCCGGTTCGACATTGATGCCGATCATCCAGCACAGTCCTTTGTGGAAATAACCCTGAACCCTGCCAGCGTTAAAACCGGCCAGGAGCGCATAGACAATTTCCTACGCTCGAGCGCCGTCTTCAACGTGACCGATTACCGGCAGATCACCTTCCATTCGAGCCGTGTCGTACAGGAAGGTCCGACCAGCGCCCTGATCGAAGGGGTGCTGACAGCGAAGGGCGTCTCCAGAACGGAGACCTTTCATGCGACATTTGTGGAACAGAAGCCAGGATCCGTTGCCTTCCATGTCACCGGTACGATCTTCCGTGTGCCGTATGGCATGGGCATCGGCATACCGCTCTACTCCAACGCTGTCGTTTTCGACATGGATCTGAAGGGGATCAAATAAAGCTCCCGTCATCCAAAAAACAGGATCCGTGCCGGGATTAAATGCCGCTGGCCGGTGTTTATCCCCCATAGGACCAAATGTCCGAACAGCACTCTTACTCTCATCCTCTCTTGAAAAAGGACAATATCATGCGTCCACATCACCTGCTTCTGACCAGTCTCCTTCTTGGCATGTCGGGGACTGCAGCGCTTGCCGATAGCTATGCCGACGGTGCCATCAGGGAAAAGAAAACCGACAAGGGCACGATCCTCACCGATGCCAAGGGCATGACACTCTACACATTTGACAAGGACCCAAAAGACGTGTCTGTGTGCTTTGACGATTGCGCAAAGAAATGGCCGCCACTCGAAGCAAAAAAGAGCGACAGGGTCAAGGGCGATTACAAGCCAATTGCCCGTAAAGACGGCACAATGCAGTGGTCGCATGACGGCAAGCCGCTGTACCGTTGGCAGATGGATAAAAAGCCTGGTGATATGACCGGAGATGGCGTGGGTAACGTTTGGCATATCGTCAAGGAATAGGCTTCCATGCCCGATTTTCTGGACGAAATCGCAGACTGCATTCCCGGGTTGCGGCGCTACGCACATGCTCTGACGCATGATCGCGACGTGGCTGACGATCTCGTGCAAGATTGTCTGGAGCGGGCAATCCGCAAAAAAGGGCTATGGCGTCCGCAAGGACCGCTGCGGCCTTGGCTCACCAGTATTCTTCTCAACATATACCGCAACAATCTGCGTGATCGTCGGCGCCGTCCCATGGCCGTGCCGATCGAGGATGTTACGGGAGAGTTGTCCGTCCCTGCCGCCCAGGGTGGACGTCTGGCACTGGCAGAAATGGCACGGGCTATGGAGCAACTCTCACCCGAGCAACGGGAAGCACTGCTTCTCGTCGTGGTGGAGGGGATGAGCTACTCGGAAGCCGCAGATGTGCTCGACATCCCTGTGGGGACCCTGATGTCGCGCCTTGGCCGGGCGCGCGCAAGCCTGAGCCGCCTGACCCAAGAGGACCAGCCAAAGTTGAGAGTCATAAAATGAGAAATGGCGAGCCAAGCATAACCGAAAGTGACCTCATTGCCTTCGCAGATGGACGGCTCGATGATGCTCAGCACAAAGCTGTCACCGACTATCTTGCTTCACATCCGGATGCGGCTGAGAAAATAGAGATGTGGCGCCAGCAGACCTCAACCTTGCAGGCGCTGTACGCTACCCTGCCAACGGGACCGCTGCCATCCCGCCTCGATGTGCACGCCATGGAGCGTCGCATCCGCGATGAACGGGCTGCGTGGCGCAGATTTGCCGCAGCCGCCGTGGTCCTGCTTGCAGTGGGCTTGACAGGCGGTTGGTTCGGCCGGGGACTGCTCATGCCCGCAGACGCTGCCCCCGACCCGTTGCTGGCGGAAGCAACACAAGCACATAAGCTTTATGCGAGCGAGGTGCTTCATCCCGTCGAGGTCTCGGGTACCAATGCCCCGCAGTTGAAAACCTGGCTGTCGAAACGGCTTAACAGACCGCTGGATATTCCCGATCTCAAGGCACATGGCTTTTCACTTGTCGGCGGGAGGTTGCTGCCAAGCAAGGAAGGAGCTGCGGCCCAGTTGATGTATCAGGATGAGAGCGGGCAGCGAGTCACACTGTATATCGTCCCATCCGACGATGAGCCCGAAACCACCATCAGATGGACCCATCTGACGACCGGGGCAAGCGGCCTGCAAGCGCTGTTCTGGAATGACGAAACGATCCGCTGTGCCATGATCGGGGATCTGCCCAAGGAGCACATGCAGGTGCTGGCCGATGAAACCTACAAGCAATTGAGCTGACCATGGCTTTAGAAAATATCAAACCTGCAACCGCAAGGCAGTCGCAAAGCGAGAACGCTTCGGGACGGCCCTACGACTGGCTTTCCATCTTCTACCACTGGACGATTGCCCTGCTGTTCATCGGCCAGATCAGTGTCGGCTATGTGATGTCAGGGACCGATGTCGATCCGGCGCTGCAGTTCACGCTGTTCCAGTGGCATAAATCCGTCGGATTTACGGTGTTGGTGCTCGCTGTCTTCCGTCTTGGCTGGTCGCTTGTCCGGCCTAACCCGAAACCGCATGGTGGCGCGACGCTCGAAAATCTCGCTGCCCGTAGCGTGCACGTCCTATTGATGTTGCTGACAGTGGCGATCCCGCTCGCTGGCTGGGCGGTCGCCTCAACCTCACCGTTGCAGATCCCAAGCTATATTTTCAATTTGATCGTGATACCAGGCTTACCCATGACGATATCCGACCAGGCGGAAGCATTTTGGAAGACCGTGCATGCGACACTATCCTACACGGCCGCAAGCCTGGTTCTTCTGCATCTCTTCGCTGCGCTCTGGCATCACTTCGTGCGTAAGGATGCAACGCTTCAGCGCATGCTGCCGAGGATCCGACACGGCAGCCTATGAAACACCCTTCAACTCTTTTAGAAATCCTGAATGTCGACCTGCCCTACAGCGCCGTGCGTTTTATCAAACGCACAAAGGACGCTGTAACACCTTAAATTATGGAATAGAGTGCGTCACCGAAAAGTGGCACCCGGCTTTCCTGAAAGACAAGCGAAAACAAGAGAAGCTAGAGTCTGTCTGATGCGTTATGCACCTGACAGACTCTAGCTCGTCCCGCCCCCCCCGGGATGCCCCCTGCGTCCGGTCAACCGGGTCTTTATTGGCCCTTGATACGGGTCTTTTCGGTGATCTGGGGGCCGAGCGACATGGATCCCTCGAATTTGTAGCCCCAGTCGACCGTATTCCTGTGTGCCCATACCGTGCGGGTTTCAATGATCGGGATGGCGCAGACATTGGAGACGATCAGCTTCTGCGCCTCCTGCCACAGTTCAATCTGCTTGCTGGTATCCGTTTCTGTGCGGGCCGCCTCGATTTGTTTGTCGGCAACACTGCAGTGGCTGAAATTGGTGACCTGGCCGGGCTGTCCGATAGCGCTTGCGGAATGATAGAACTGCGTCAGATAGTAATCTGCCACGGGGAACCGGGCAGCGCCGTAGTAGACGATCGGGCTCAGATCCTTGCGGATCATCTGATGCCAGCTCGCATGTTCGACGGGCTGCAGATTGAGCGTAATGCCGGATTCCGCGACCTGCGCCTGGATAACCTGCATGACGCTTGCCATGCCCGGAAGCTGACTGGCGATCATCGTCACGCTCAACCCGTCCGGAAATCCAGCCTCCTTCAGCAGGGCTTTCGCCTTGGCCGGATCATGTTTCAGGACACCCGCATTCTCCGTAAAGCCAAGATTGGAACTGGGAATGACCGACTGAGGGGCCTGCCCCACCACCGGACCGATAAATTTGACGATCCCTGGCACATCAACCGCATAGGCGAGCGCCCGGCGGACCCGGATATCGTTGAACGGCGGCTTTGTGACATTGATATGTAAAAGTGCAAGCTCAACGGGTTGGAACGCATCCACAATGACAGCCGGATTTCGGGTGATGCGCTGCACCCATTGCTGATCCTGCACCCCGGCCTCGGCATCGAGCTCGCCGGCATCGAAGGCGAGATCGCGGGCCGCATTGTTCGGCAGAAACCGGTAGGTTACCTTGGTGATCTGTGGCTTGCCACGAAAATAGGTTTCATTGGCAACCAGCGTCACCGCCTGGCCTGGCGTGACCGACTGAACCGAGAAGGGGCCGAAGCCGACAGGATTGCGCTTGAAATCCTCGCCCCGCTCCTCATAGGCCTTTTTGCTGATGATGAAACCGCCGGCATAATTGGTCAACAGACCCAACAGGCTTGGAACCTGCCGTGATAGCGTAATCTTGACCGTGTGGGGATCAATCGCCTCTATTGTCTTGAACGCGGTGTAATCTCCTGAAAAGGCCGAGCGCTTCGGGTCTTTGGTCTTGTTGAGGCTGAAGACCACATCGTCGGCGGTGACATCTCCGTAGCCCGCTTGCCATTGCACGCCCTGACGAAGGTGGAAAGTCCAGCTTAACTTGTCTTCGCTGCTCTCCCAGCGCTCCGCCAGATCCGGCTCTATGGTCTCGGGATTGGCCGAGCCAGGAGCAAAGCGGACCAGCCCGCCAAAAATCCAGCCAACAACGGTCCGGTCCGAGGTATTATTGGCAAAATGCGGATCGAGCGAGCCGATATCGGCAGCAGCAGCCCCCAGAACCAGTTCCGTCTTTGCAGCGAAGGCCGGAGCCGGAACTGAAAAAACACCTCCCGCGATCGATGCAAAAATCGTTGTTGCTGCAAGACAGGATTTCACTTTCATGGTGGTTCCCCTTTGTGTGGATGATTGATGGGTGGCTAGCGAAGACGCGATGGACAAACCCGTCCGCCCCTCCGGCTGACCGCCGGAGGCTCAAGGCAAGACATCCAACCAAAGCGCTGCATTATGGACGGGCTGCCGGACTGAAGGCCGGTTACGGCTTTTCAGCCTCACGCAACATGCTTTAGGCAGTTTTCCTGGAAATGCTCTCACCAGCCACGGTCGAAGGCACGGGGCGGCGGATGAAATGCCCTTCGCTCATCTTGCCCCAGGATTGCTGCTCCGCCTCGAAACCGATCGGCTTGATCGGGCTTCTGGGCGGCTGCATATCGCCAGGCTCCTTCTCGCGCAGATGCCGCTGGCGCGGATGGGTGATGGGAATGGCCGACAGCAGCCGTTGGGTATAGCTGTGCCCCGGCCGGCCGATCACATCGTCCCGCCTGCCGATTTCCACCAGTTCGCCGAAATACATAACCGCAACGCGATCGCATATTCTCTCGACGGCAGCCATGTCGTGACTGATGAACAGGTAGGAAACCTGGAACTCATGCTGCAGGTCCATCATCAGATCAATGATCTGAGCCTTGATGGCGACATCGAGCGCGGAAACGGCTTCGTCGGCGATAATCAGCTTCGGCGACATGGCAAGCGCCCGGGCGATACAGATCCGCTGTCGCTGCCCACCTGAAAATTCATGGGGCAGGCTGCCAGCCCGGTTGGGATTGAGCCCCACTTTATCGAGGAGCCACTCCATCCTTTCGCGCAGTTCCTTTCCCGACACGATGCCATGAACGCGCATCGGTTCCATGATGGCCGAGCCGATGGTCTGGCGGCTGTCGAGCGAACCGAAAGGATCCTGAAAGATCATCTGCACATCGCGCCGAAGCGCAGCAAGGCTGTCGGAATTGCCGTAATTCACAGTCTTTCCATTGATGACGATCTCGCCCCCATGCCGGGGCACCAGATCGATGATCGCTTTGCCGATGGTGGATTTGCCCGACCCGGATTCGCCCACCAATCCCAGGGTCTCGCCCTTGCCGATGGCGAAGGAGACCTTTTCCACCGCATGGACCTGACCGATTGCCCTGCCGAGAAAACCGCCACGATAGGCAAAACGGACGGAAAGATCACGAACCTCCAGAACGGGGCGATCACCCTGATAGGTCATGGGAAGCGCCGGTAGGGTTTCGATGGGCTCTTTCGACGGGCTGAGCTTGCCCGCAACCGACGGCGCCGCCTCGATCAGCACGCGCGTATAGGCATGTTGCGGCGATGAAAAGACCTGCTCGACCGGACCGGATTCCACCTCCCTGCCTTCCCGCATCACCAGAACGCGATCAGCCACTTCGGCAACCACGCCCATGTCATGGGTGATGAACAGGACAGCCGTGTTGGTTTCACGCTGGAGATCCTTCAACAAGGCGAGGATCTGCGCCTGAACGGTCACGTCGAGTGCGGTGGTGGGTTCATCGGCAATAATGAGCGCCGGGCTACAGGCGAGCGCCATGGCGATCATGACGCGCTGTCGCATGCCGCCGGAAAAGGTGTGGGGATAGTTGTCGATCCGCCGTTCAGGATCCGGAATCCCCACCTTGCGAAGCATGTCGAGGACGGCATTCCTCAGTTCATGTCCCTTGAGGCCCCTGTGGATGGCGATGGCCTCACCGATCTGGTCGCCGATCCGCTGCACCGGGTTCAGCGAGGTCATGGGCTCCTGAAAAATCATGGAGATCTTGCCGCCACGGACCCTGCGCATCTCTGACTCCGTCAGGGACACGAGTTCCTGACCCTGAAGGGAAATGGAGCCCTCGACCTTCGCCAACCCCTCCGGCAGCAATCCCATCACCGCAAGCGAGGTGACACTCTTGCCGGAGCCGGACTCCCCCACCACCGCAAGCGTCGAGCCGGCTGGAATGTCGAAACTCAGATTGTGGACGATCTGCTTCCTGCCCAGGGCAATCTTCAGACCGCGGACGGATAATATGGTTTGCTCTTGCATCACGAAGCATCCCTCATGCGCGGGTCGATCAGATCGCGAAGACCGTCGCCGATCAGGTTAAAGGCCAGCACCAGCAACAGGATTGCCAGGCTCGGGAAAAGTGCCGGATAGGGCGAGCTCAGGATGTTCTCGAAGCCATCGCGCACCATGCCGCCCCAGGTGGGCGCAGGCGGGGCGATGCCCAGACCTATGAAGGCGAGAGAGGCTTCCGTTCGAACCGCATTGGCCATCCAGAGCGAGGCAATGACCATGATTTCCGGAAGAATCGCCGGCAGAATATGCCGAAGAAGAATGCGGGTTGGCGAAAAACCCATGGCGCGACATGCCTGCACATATTCCCTGTCCCGCTGGGTTATCACAGCGGAACGGGCCACCCGGGAAAAGGCCGGAATGGAGGTGAAGGCTATGGCGGCCACGATATTGGTGATGGTCGCCCCCATCAGCGCAACCAGAGCAATGCCGAGGATCAGAGAGGGGAAAGCCAGCACCACATCCATGATCTGCATCAGGATAACGTCCGTCCTTCCGCCTTTGAAACCGGCGATCATGCCAATGATCGTGCCGAGAACCATGGCGACAAGCACGGCGAAAAACCCGATGACAAGGGAGTAGCGCGCGCCGAACAGAATTCTCGACAGGGTATCGCGCCCATACTGATCCGCGCCGAGCAGATAGTCCCCGCCCGGAGGCGCAAGTTGGTCGATAATATTCTGCTTTGCCGGAGCATAGGGCGCCAGTTGCGGCGCGAAGACGGCGGCAGCCACGAGAACGGCAACGATGACGAGCCCTGCCCAGGTTGTTGCATTGAGCTGGCCCAGGGCGGCGAAAAACCGGGGAAGTTTATGAGTTCGTGCTGTGGACACTGTCATGGACGCCTTCATTTGTATTGCACCCTTGGATCGAGGAAGCCGTAGGTCAGATCGGTCGCGAGGTTCACCAGGACGACGATGAGTGTGTAGATGACGATCATGCCTTGAAGCAGGGTGTAGTCGCGCTGGCTGAGGGCCGTCAGGATGAGCTTGCCCAGGCCTGGTCTTGAAAATACGATTTCCGTCAGAACCGAGTTGCCGATCAGAATGCCGAGGTTCAACCCGACGATGGTGGTGATGGGAATGAGGCAGTTTCCAAGCGCATGCCGCCAGATGACAGTTCGCCGCGTAACACCCTTTGCCCGGGCCGTGCGGATAAAGTCCTGACCGAGCGTTTCCAGCATCGCAGACCGCGTAACGCGTGTCACATAGGCCATCATGATCAGCCCCAGAGAAACCGCAGGCAAGGTCATCTGCCAGACACGGTTCGACAGACCACTGCCGTCACCTGCGCTGATCACCGGAAACCAGGGAAGCTTGATCGCGAATACGATCAGCAGAATGAGGGCGGAGACGAAGCCAGGCAGGGAAAGACCGAGAAGCGATACCGTCCTCAACAGATAATCCTGGGCTCTGTTGCGATAGACAGCTGCCCAGACGCCGGTCGGAACACCCAGCACCACACCCAGAAGGAGCGCCGAAAAGGTCAATTCGAGCGTATAGGGCAAGACGAGGAGAATATCCTCGGCAACAGGTCGTCCCGTTACGAGGGATCTTCCAAGGTCGCCTGTCACGGCATTCCCCAGGAAGTGAAGATACTGAACGGAAATCGGCTGATCGAGACCCAGTCTTTCCCGCATTGCCGCAATGCTGTCCGGACTTGCCTGATCGCCCAGGATCAAGGCGACCGGATCGCCGGGCAGAATCCGGATCATAACGAACACCAACGTCAGCACGCTGAACAGCGTGACAACGGCGAAGCCCAGCCGTTTGGCCAAATATAACACCATTTTTAGCTCCCTCCCTGCGGCATGCGCGCGGCAAAGCCTAAGCCTTTCCCCACCGCAAAAGACATTTGCGGTCGCCTGCCGGGGCGAAATGAGTTCCCGCGCACTTCATAAGCGCGTCCTGATTTTCATTCATTAGACACAAGGCCCACGCATTCGTCAAGCATACGTTTGCATGTTTTATTCTGCGGATAATTTTTCGTTTTATCGGGTATTGAGTCCATTTTATCGCTGATATAGAGATGCCTATACACATTTTGTGCAAACGTGTGTATTTCGAGAGGAGCATCACCTGGAAGGCCGTGACCGTCCAACCCAGGACGGGCTGGCAGAAAATCAGGATGCGCCTGTTTATCTCCCGAATGAAGAAGGAATGGACCTGTGGTCAAAGTCACTAAAGTTAAGTCCGGCAGCCTGTACGAGGAAAAGGAGAGCTACTCACGCGTTGTCGCCGTCGATAACTGGGTCTTCGTCTCCAACACCGCCGGCCGCAATTACAAGACACGCGAAATGTCGACCGATCCGGTCGAGCAGGCCCGGCAGTGCTTTCACAATATCGAAGGCGCATTGGCATCCGTAGGCGCAACTCTCGCCGACGTCGTTCGTTCCCGCGTTGTCATTCCGCATGTTGAGGACGCGGCGGCCGTGATGGCGTTTGTCGGCGAAAAGTTTCGCGGTATCGACCCCTGCAGCACCGTTACCTGCCCCCCGCTTGGCGGACCTGATTACCGCGTGGAAATCGAGGTAACGGCATATAAGGGCGCAGGCGCTGCCGGGCCGGAATATATCAACGTTTCCCTCTAAAGCTTTTGCAGGAAAAGTGGAAACCGGTTTTCTGTCCTGAAATGTTTAAAAACAGAGAGTTGGAGTGCTTCCGGGAAAGCCGGAAACGCTTAGGGATCGCGGCTCAGATCGAGCACAGGCAGGCCCTCGGGGCAGCCTGAAACAGGAGCCCGGTTTCGTGCTTTCTCCAGACGAAGATCGGGACTTCGAACGCGCATACCGGTCGCTCCCGCCCGGGCGGCCGGTTATGTCTGCAAAGGGCCAAGCCTCTCCCGGTGGGGTTGGACTTCACACGCGCACTGTTCTTTTTGACTGTCCGCGCGGATCGGGTCATAAGAGCCAACAGCGAGACAGCACGCATAACAGCCGCTAGAAAACGGCGTGCTGTGTCATCTCTCGCAACCAGCCACGAGCGAAATTCTTCGTTCATTGATGAGGCCAATGAGAGTGAGCAGTTCCAACAGGGATATCCGGCGCTCGAAAACGAAAACGAGCATCACGATCGTGGATATCGCACGCCTCGCGGGCGTGAATCCGTCCACGGTCAGCAGAGCCCTCTCCGGCTCGCAATCCGTCACGGAGGAGACCCGCAACCGGATCGCCGCCATCGCGAAGGCGAACGGATATGTTGCCAACCACAACGCCCGGATGCTGCGCTCGCGCCAGGCCCATCAGATCCTCGTCATCGTTCCCAACATTGCCGCCTTTTCCCATCCCGATGTCATTCTCGGTGTGGAAGAGGCGCTGGAAGAACATGGAATCGGTGTGATCATCGGCAGCACCAAAGGCAATGAAGAGCGTGAAAATGCGCTTGCAAGGCAGCTGATTACCGGAGCCGCCGATGGCCTGATTCTGCTGAACGGAAGGGTACCCGAGGAATTCCAGGGGCTTCCACAATATGCAAAACGCATTGTTGCCGTTTCCCGCCCGGTTGATTTTCCCGGCGTGCCATTTATCGGGATCGACAATGAGAGCGCGGCCCTTGAGGCGACACAATATCTCATATCGCTCGGCCGGAGCAGGATATTGCATCTCTCCGGCCCACGCGAAAGCTCCATCTTCGCGGCGCGCGCAAAAGGATATCATGCGGCCATGGCCGAAGCGGGCCTTGAGGCCCATGCTGAAGTCATGCACCTGCCGTTCTTCACCATCACGTCCGGCAGACAGGCCCTCAGAGACATTCTCACACGGCGTCATCTGCCGGATGCGGTCCTCTGCGCAAGCGATGAACTGGCTTTCGGCGCCATACAGTCCTGCCGGGAAGTCGGGATCAAGGTCCCAGAGCAGATTGCCTTCGTGGGTTTCGACAATCACCCGGTCAGCGAGGCATTCAGCCCACCGCTGACAACCGTATCCGTGCCAAGGCGTGACCTTGGATATGTCGGCGCGCAGACGCTGCTCAGATCGATCTCGGATGACCTGAGCGAAACGCAGGCGCAAATACTTCCCTACGAACTGATCGTGAGAGCGAGCTGCGGCAGAAACCGCTGGTAATGCCAAACCCCAGACGCGAGTGAGAGAATTTCCGGGAAAAGTGCAGTTGCGGTTGGCGCTTAGCCTCTATTCTTGATCGGCGAAACTTACCTGTTTCGCGCTCGGTTTGTCCGCAAACGGGCAGTCTCGTCGCTAGGCGGGGAAAGCCGAAGATAATTATCTCGGACAACGCCACGGAGATAACCAGTATGGCTATCCTTACATACAAACCAAGAGACGAAGATCGAATGGCACTAGATCGCCCCTGGCCAGCCGATGCAGAACGGCTTCCTTGAAAACTTCAATGGCAGTTTCCTCAACGAGACCCTCTTCTCGTCCCTTACTCAAGCCCGAGCCGCAATCACTGCATGGAAAAATGATTATAGCAGCAACAAACAACACTTTCGCTGGGCGATATCACCCCGGGAGTTCGCAATGACAAAGGTAATGGAAAACATGCCAAACGAGGCCTGACTTCAAAGCCAGACACTCTTCCGAAAACAGGAGACAAGTGGGTCTCAGGGCAACATCTGCACCACCTTACCTCGGGTCAAAGATTAGTTTGTTTGTGTTTTCAGTCCTTAGAACGCCGAAACCGCCCCCTGATGGGAGCGGTAATTGATTTATGTTTGGAATTGGTTGCGGGGGCAGGATTTGAACCTGCGGCCTTCAGGTTATGAGCCTGACGAGCTACCGGGCTGCTCCACCCCGC
>NZ_JAUSWH010000007.1 GCF_030815125.1 Allorhizobium paknamense | reverse complement strand
ACAAGGCCTCAGGGCCTTGCCTTGCGCTTGTTCGCGGCCATTCAATCCCATCCCGTTCAACAGAACACCCATCCTGATTGAGTTTTGACCCTAGACGGCCACAATGGCGCGCAGCATCCACAGCGCCTTTTCATGGAAGGTCAGGCGGTCGGTCAGCATGTCGGCGGTCACGACGTCACCGGCTTCGTCGGCTTTTTCCGCCGTCTCCCGCATCTGGCGCACTGCCGCTTCGTGATCGGCGATCAGATCTTCCACCATATCGACGGCGGCGCGGTGTTCGGTATCGCCCCGCTTCGGGGCGAAGGACGCCGTCTTGTCGAAATTGACCGGCGCCAGGTGGCCGAGGGCGCGAATGCGCTCGGCGATAATATCGATGGCTGCAAAGAGCGTGTTGTAGTGCTCCTCGGTCAGTTCATGGATCGGCTTGAACAGCGGTCCGACGACATTCCAGTGATAGACCTGGGTCTTGATGGTCAGCGCATAGGTGGCCGCCAGAATAGCGGACAGTTCCTGGGCCGCCTCCTGGCGGTAACCATCCTCAAGTCCAATGCCAATTTTTTCGACCCGGGCACGCGGTTTCAGTACTTCAGCAGTCTTCGCCATAACGTTCTCCTTGGGTTTGGAAAATATTTATACCAAGGCTCGAAGATGCTAACGCATCCTCGCCTTGAAAGAATTTCGAATATCTCAAATACATCAAGGGCTTGAGATATTCGAAAGGGGAATACGAACTGCCATTTTCAATGGCTCTTCGTATTGGCCATCGCGGTCGGGCGGGCCGCGCTGGCATGTCTTCATCATGCAAAAGTCGGATCAGTGTCTGCCGACGGATACCGTCAATCCCGATCCATCCGGCTGCGTGCAAACAGGAAAGTCAAAGCCCCCACCGCCAGAACACCGATGACAGGGTTGACCTTCAACATTTTCGGCAGTGAACCCATGGCACCGAGTGTTAGGGGATCGGTAGCCGCAAGAGTTGAAGCCTGAAGCACGGCGCGGCGGCGGGCCTCGCGATGGTTGATCAGCGACACGACAGCGAGCGTAATGGCGCCAATCAGAATGGCAGCCGCAGCAATGACCAGTCCGGCCCATCCGGCCCCGATGACCTCGGCCAGAAAGATCCAGGCTGCAACGATGGCCGCCACCAGTGCCACCAGAAAGCAGAATCCGGCCACCAGAGCGGCGAAAAGGTCACGCTTGACCTTTTCCACCTTCGGCCTGACGCCTTGCGCGCCTATGATCGCCAATCGGGCAAGAAGTGCAAACATGATCAGCGCCGCGAGATCAGCGCCAGCAGGAAGCCAAGGCCAGCGGCGATGGCAATCGACTGCAGGGGCTTCTGGCGGATATGATCTTCGAGGTCGCGTTCAACGGCAGCCACGGTGCCGCGCGCACTGTTGAGCGCATCGGCGGAGGCTTCGGCCACGTCGTCCTTCAACTGGCTGGCTTTGCTGGCCGCCTGGTTGAGCTTGGCGCTGCCGAGATCGGCAAGGCTCTTGGTCAGCCCGGCGATGTCACGCTTCAGCTGCTCGATCTGCGCTTCGAGTTCCAGCGATGCCGCCTTGGCCTCGGCATCGTTGAGATTGTCCGTGAAACCGGAATTATGGGGATCGACCATCAGAATCTCCTTGGAAATGGACAGGCCAAGAGCAACGCATCAGACCGCAGTGGGCAAGGTGACATGATGCCGCCAAGGCCACCGTCCTGCAGCCGGTTCGGATTGGAAACGTCGCAGGCGGTGAAGTGTTCCATCACCGCGGTCTAATCGAAGAGCTTCAGCAGCGTCTCCAACCTGTCCGCATCGCGCGGCAACTTGTCCTGACGCAGCCGCGCGATGCGCGGAAAGCGCATGGCCACACCGGATTTGTGCCGGGTGGAGCGGTTCAGCCCCTCAAAGGCCACCTCCACCACAAAGCCATGATCCGGCTCGGCACGGATCGCCCGTACCGGCCCGAAACGGTCGACCGTGTTGTTGCGCACATAGCGATCGAGAATTTCCAGCTCCTGATCGGTAAAGCCGAAATAGGCCTTGCCCACCGGCACCAGTTCCCCCTCCCCCGGCTCGCCCTTCCAGACGGCAAAGGTGAAATCCGAATAATAGCTGGAGCGTTTGCCATGGCCGCGCTGGGCATAAAGCAGCACGGCATCGACATTGAGCGGCTGTTTCTTCCACTTGTACCACGGCCCCTTGGCCCGGCCCGCCTGATAGATGCTGTCCTTACGCTTGATCATCACGCCCTCGATCACCGGATCGGGCGGGTTGTGGCGCAGCCGGTCCAGTTCGTCCCAGCTTTCGAAGGCAATCAGCGGCGAGAGATCGAAGCGCTCCGGTCGCTCGCTCTCGATGATCGTGGCAAGCCGCGCCCGGCGGTCCAGAAAGGCCTCCCCGCGCAGGTCTGTCACCCCGTCGAACAACAGGTCATAGGCGCGAATGAAGACCGGGTAATCACTCAGCATCTTGGCCGTCACGGTCTTGCGGTTCAGGCGCTGCTGCAGATCGGAAAAGGTGCGGGTCGGCTGGTTGGAGCGCGAGGTGCCACCCACCAGCAATTCACCGTCGATGACGCCTTCGAAGGCCACCGCATCGATAATGTCGGGAAAGGCGCCGGAAATATCGTCGCCGGAGCGGGAATAAAGCCGCCGCGTGCCACCATGATGGGAAAGCTGCACGCGGATCCCATCCCATTTCCATTCGGCGGCATAATCGCCGGGATCAAGCCCGTCGAGATCGCCCTCCGTGACCGGATTGGACAGCATCACGGAGTGAAAGATTGCCGGCGTTGCCAGAAGCGGCTTGTCCGCCCGGTCTTCCAGCCAGGCAAACAGGCTTTCATAGGGGGGCTCAAGCCCATGCCACAGCGTCTCGATTTCGGTGACATCCTTGCCCGCCATTTCGGCCAAAGCCTGCTTGGCCAGCCGTGCCGAAACGCCGATGCGCAAACCGCCGGTAACGAGCTTCAGAAAAGCAAACCGGCCGGACACATCGAGCTGATCCAGAAGGTCGCGCACCGCAGCCCGCACCTGCAGGCGGCTCAGCGACTGCATGCGCTCCACCACCGCGCTCAGCCGGGGTTCGGCCCGCTCCGCCGCCTCGCCGCGATCCTGGTCCCAGACCAGCGAGATGGTTTCGGCCAGATCGCCAACATAATCATAGGAGTAGCCGAACAGCACCGGGTCCATGCGCTCCAGCACCAGTTCCTTCAGCATGGCAGGCTTGACGCTTTTGAGGTCCAGCGTGCCCGCCAGCACCGCCAGCGCATAGCCGCGATCCGGGTCCGGCGTGGTGGCAAAATAATCGCTCAGCAGTTTCAGCTTGCCATTGCGGCTCGGCGTCAGCACCAGCCGGTCCAGCAGGGTGGAGAAAGCGCGCATCAGTCCCCCTCGTCCTCATAGCCGACGAGATGCAGCGGTTTTGCGGCAATGCCCTGCAATTCGCACCACCGCACCAGCGCCTCCTCCCGCCCATGCGTCACCCAGACCTGTTCGGGCGCGACATCGCGAAGGGTGTCCTGCAATTCCGGCCAGTCGCAATGGTCGGAAATCACCAGCGGCAACTCCACCCCGCGCTGTTTGGCGCGCTGGCGCACCATCATCCAGCCGGAAGCAAAAATCGCCAGCGGATCGTGAAAACGCCGCGCCCAGCGATCATTGAAGGCCGAGGGAGGCCCGAGAATGATCGCACCCTTGAAATGTTCGCCGGAGCGGCCCTCCAGTGTTGCGGGACGGAGATCGCCGAGATCGATGCCCTCGCAGACGTAGTAATCACAGAGCTTGGCCAGCGCCCCATGAATGTAGATGGGCTTGTCATAACCGCTGGCGCGGATCAGCGAAATCACCCTTTGCGCCTTGCCCAGTGCATAGGCGCCGACCAGATGGCTGCGCTCGGGAAATTGTGTCAGCGACGTGAGCAGCCTGCCGATTTCCCGCGCCGGATCGGGGTGGTGAAAGACCGGCAGGCCAAAGGTGGCTTCGGTGATGAAGACATGGCAGGGCACCGGCTCGAAGGCGGCGCAGGTCAGGTCCGGCCGCCGCTTGTAATCGCCGGAGACGACGATGCGCAGGCCCCGGTTTTCCAGCGCGATCTGCGCTGAGCCCAGAACATGGCCCGCCGGGTGAAAGCGCACACTGACACCACCGACCTCAAGGCTCTCGCCCAGTGCAACCGCCTGCTTCGATCCCGCAAAGTCTTCACCATAGCGCAGCGCCATGATGTCCAGCGTTTCCCGCGTCGCCAGCACATGCGCATGGCCAGCGCGGGCATGGTCGGAATGGCCATGGGTGATCAGCGCCCGTTCCACCGGCCGCACCGGATCGACGTAAAAATCGCCCATCGGACAGTAGAGCCCGGCAGGCCTCGGATAAAGCAGGGTTTCGGGTTTCAGCATTCTGGGAAGATAGGGCAGCACTTATCGAAAGCACAGATCCCTATCCTGTCACCGCGTCCCCAGCATGTCGCTCACCCTAAAGCCCTAGTTTTGGAGCATAATCTTGCCGATCCTCGTTTCACTCCGGTCGGATTATGCTCTAAAATCTTGCATCGGCCAGATGGGCAAGCTGCGCGCCTGCCTCATACCAGGCTTCCTTCAAGGGGCGCAGCGCCGGTTCCTGTAGATCGGTGACCGGCAGCGCCAGGTCCTCCTCGCTGATTTCGCCGAGAAGATGCGCGGCAAGCTGCTTGCCGAAGACGGTGCCCGGCGCAATACCCCGGCCATTATAACCGGAAAAACCGATGACGCCCGGTGCGAAGCGGTGAAAGCGCGGCAGGGCATTGTCGGTCATGCCGATCCAGCCATACCATTCGCTTTCGAATTCCACCTCGCCCAATTGCGGAAAAAGCTTCGCAAGGCTGCGCCGCGCCCAGTTGCGATGAATGGCCGTACCGCTATTGCGCAGCGCGCCGACGCTGCCGAAGACCAGCCGGCCCGCCTTGTCCATGCGGAAGGAAGAGAGCACATCCTTGGTATCCCAGCAGCCTTCACGGTTGGGCAGCACGGCCTTGCGCAGATTGTCGCCCAGGGGCTTGGTGGCGAAGTTGAAATAGGGAAGCCGCACCTGTTCCCGGCGCACGCTCTCCCAGGGGCCATGGCTGAAGGCATCGGTGGCAACGATCACCCGCGGCGCAGTCAGGCTCCCGCGCGCGGTGGTCAAACGCCATTGCCCGTTCTGCTCCTCGCAGCCCGTCACCGGGCTTGCGGTATGCAGCGTGGCACCTGCGGCGATGGCCGCCCGCGCCAGCCCGCGTGCATAGGCAAGCGGTTGTAATGTCCCGGCGCGCAGATCCAGCAGCGAACCGCTGTAACGGTTGGTGCCGATGCGCCGGGCGGTTTCCTCGGCATCGAGCACCTGCACCGGCGCGCCGCGCCTGGCCCATTGCGCGGCCCGCGACTCGATTTCCTTCAGCCCGACCGCGCCCACGGCGCAATGCAGCGTGCCCTGGGTTTCCAGTTCGCAGGCAATGTCATGCCTGCGGATCAGGTCCATGACCACGGCGGGACCATTGCCCAGAAGCTCAAGCAGCCGCTCTCCATGCACCGGCCCCAGCACGCCCGGCAGATCATCCGGCATCACCCACATGCCGGCATTGATCAGCCCGACATTGCGGCCCGCCCCGCCAAAGCCGATCTCCACCGCCTCCAGCAGTACGACGCGGCTGCCGGCTTCAGCCAGATGCAGGGCTGCCGAAAGCCCGGTATAGCCGCCACCGACAATGGCGACATCCGCCGTGACATCCCCGCTCAGCGGAGCGGTAGCAGGTGCTGCGGGAGCGGTTTTTTCCCAAAGACCATGGGAGCGCGGGTCGTTCAGCATGTGTGATGTCCGGTTAGAGCATGTCGCGCAAAAGTGTGCAGCGGTTTTGCGAGAACGACATGCGTTAAAACAAGAATGTAAAGCACGTTGCATGAGGCTGATAAGCCGCAACGTGCTTTAGAGCGTGAGACTGCACCGATCATTCCGGTTCTTACAGTCAAGATCATCGTAACCCGGGAAAACCTCCCGAAATACCGATATTTTCTCAAGACCTCATTCCCGGCAAGCATGACCTTATCACGCTCACATGCGCGGCCCTATGCTGTATATCGATGAGGGATCGGCAATTGATCCGGGCGAGCCTCTGTTATAGTCAGGGGCAAAGCAAATCCGGGATGGACGTGATGAAACCGATTTTCGTGCAGCTGCAATGCGTTCCAGGCAAGACCTATGAGGTGGCGGACGCCATCTACAAGGCCGAAATCGTCTCCGAGCTTTATTCCACCTCCGGCGAATACGACCTGCTGATGAAGGTCTATCTCGAGGAAGGTCAGGATATCGGCAAATTCGTCAACGAGAAGATCACCGCAATCCCCGGCATCGTCCGCTCGCTGACCACCATGACTTTTACGGCCTTCTGAGAGAGCGGAAAGCCCGCTCACCACCCTTCGCTCAGCACCCGGTCCAGCATCTGCACGAAATAGGCGGCACTCTCATAGGAGAGGCAGAGCGGCGGCTTGATCTTCAGCACGTTGAGATGGTCTCCGGTTGGCTGCATGATCACGCCGAAATCCAGCAATCTGTGGCAGATGGCGACGGTTTCCGCCGTGGCCGGCTCCAGCGTGTCCCGGTCACGCACCAGTTCCAGGCCGAGATAGAGCCCCATGCCATGCACGGCCCCGGCAAGCGGATGGATTTCGGTGAGTTCCACCAGTTTGTCGCGCAGGAAATCGCCCACATCGCGGGCATTGTCCTGCAGCGCCTCGTCACGCATGATGTCCAGCACCGTCATGCCGATGGCGCAGCTGACCGGGCTTGCCCCGGATGAAGAGAAGAAATAGCCCTCCTGCTCCAGCGCGTCGGCAATGGCGCGGGTGGTGATGACCGCCCCCAGCGGCTGGCCATTGCCCATGCCCTTGGCGATGGTGATGATATCCGGCACCACGCCCTGCTGCTCGAAGCCCCAGAAAAAGTGGCCGAGCCGGCCATAGCCCACCTGCACCTCATCGGCGATGCAAAGCCCGCCTGCGGCCCGCACCGCGTCATAGACGCGCGGCAGATATCCCTCCGGCAACAGCACGCCACCGGCATTGCCGAAAATACTTTCGGCAATGAAGGCGGCAGGCGGCGCCTGTTCGAGCGCGGCCAGCTTTTCCTCCACTGCAGCCGCATAGGCTGCCCCGGCATCCGGCCCGCGATGGCGGCCCCGGAAGGCATTGGGTGACAGCACTGGATGGACCCAGTCGGGCCGGGTTTCCAGCGCCTGCGGATTATCGGCCAGCGAGGTGGAAACGGCATCGCTGGCCACCGTCCAGCCGTGATAGGCCTCCAGCAGGCTCACCACATTGCGCCGTCCGGTGGCCGCCCAGGCCAGGCGGATGGCGAGATCCACCGCTTCCGAACCGCTATTGACCAGAAAGACCGTATCCAGTCCCTCCGGCGCCAGTGCCGCCAGCCGTTCGGAGAAATCGGCAATCGCACCGTAATGGAAGCGGGAATTGGTGTTGAGCAGCGACCATTGCCGCCAGGCGGCATTGGCGAGACGGGGGTGGCCATGGCCTACGGTTGCGACATTATTGACCATGTCCAGATAGGCGCGGCCCGTCATGTCGAAGAGATGTTCGCGAAAACCGCGTTCGATGCGCGGCGGCTCCCGGTAATAGTGTTTCTGCGGGCTGGCGAAATGCCGCTTGCGCCGGGCAAGCAGCGCGGCGGCATCCTCGGCGGCAGCATCGAGATCCACCCCGAAGAGTGCTGCCGGTGAAAGGCAGACCCGTGCCCAGGCGCTGGCATGATCGGGCCGGGCAAAGAGCGGCGGCACCAGATCGAGATCGCTGCAAAGCTGGAGTCGCAGGCCGCCGACAGCGCCTTCCGCCCCGGCAATGCGGCCAAGGTCATCGCCCGCCGCAAGCTCAGCGCCCTCTTCCAGGTCGCAATCCAGGCCATGGATATGCAAGGCGAGATCGGCGGATTGCAGAATGATATGCTGGCTGGTGCGCTTCAGCACGCAATCGAAAGGCACCACGGCGCGTGCGCCGCCGGGCAGGCAGGCATCCACATGCAGGGCAAAGCTTGCGGGCGGCTGTGGCGACAGAAGCCGCGTATAGGAAAGGCGATGTTCGCCGTAGCGGGTGGCGGCGACACCCGTCACCGTGGCGGCCTTGGCCAGAAGCTTCCAGTCGATCTGCGGATCGGCCCAGTCATCCTCGAGAAAATCCGGGCTGAGGGTGGAAAGATCGGTCAGATTGACGCTAGCCGGATCGATATCCGGCAACAGACGGCCCATGACCGGCCGCTCTTCGGGCCATTCATAGCCGGTGGCGGAGAGAATGGCGGCCTCCATGACCGAAAAGGGAATGGAAGTGGCGACAGTGAAGATTTCCCGCTCATGCTCGACATTGCCGCGAATATAGTCATTGTCGGGATCGATGGCCAGTTGCTGCTCGCTGCTGGCCACCAGCACCGCTGCCCGAGAAACGACCAGCGGCCACAACGCCTTGCGCTCGGTTTCCGTCAGCGGCTGCAGCGCGTGAAAAGCCTGTACGGCAGGCAGCACATAAAAGGGGTCGCCATCGGCATGATGCAGCAGCGCTGAACAGGTGATGGCCAGATCCGCCACCAGCCAGCTTGCGGTGAGATCGCCGAAATCGATGACCCCGACGGGCATCAACCGGCCATCCTCAGCGACCTCAGCCACGACATTATCATCCGTCAGGTCGTGATGGGTGGCCTGAACGCGCAGATCCGGAATCAGCGGTTTCAGATGGCGCATGGCGACGATCATCGCCTTGGCCACGTCATCGCGGCGCTTCTGATCGCTGACCGATGTCAGCAGATGCAGCGCCACCGGTCCCGCATGGCGCAGATCCCATTGCAGGTCCCTTTCGAGGCCCGGATGTTCAAAATCGCCAAGGGCGAGCGAAAGCCGGGCCGACAATGCCCCCAGCGCCGCCACGGTTTCGACCGGCAGATATTTCCGCCGGGTCAGCGGCTCGCCCTCCAGAAACTCCAGAAGCCGGACGTGATAGGCCGCCTCATCCAGCTGAGCCTCGACAATATCCTCGCCCGACAGCGCGGAAATCGGCAGCGGCGCCTGCGGCGCATCCGTCATCTCGGCCAGATGTTTAAGCGCCGCATTCTGCGCTTCGAGTTCGGCCAGCGCATAATCCGCGCGGCAGATTTTCAGGACAAAGCGCTTGCCCCCCGCCTCGATCAGAAAATTACGGTCCTGCTGGCTGCCCAGTTCACGCACCGTGCCGCTCAGGCCGTAATGCGTCCTGGCAATTGCGGCGGCCTGCTCAAGGCTCACCTCCGGGCGCGGCAGTTCAGTCCGCTGGAACAGAGCCGTTTCCGACATGGCTGCCTCTCCTCATGGCGCATGGCGAAGACAGGCACAGTCTCCGCTACAGGCGCATAACAAGGGAGGCTTTCGACTCAGAATTGCCGTCGCCTCCCCGAAATCAAAACAGCGGAAGCTTATCAAAGAGTCAATCGCCGTCCATCCCGGGCGTCAAGAGCGGTCGGAATCCTTGATTTTTCTGTGGATTATCGTCCAATGACCATGTCGAAAGGGCGCAAAAGGCAAAAATGCCCCCGCTCAGCCCATCCGTTCCGAAGCGTAAGACCCGGGGCTGGCCGGGAAGACCACGGTGCGGTTGCCATTGATGAAGGTGCGGTGATGGATATGCGCATGGATGGCGCGCGCCAGCACCTGCGCCTCGACATCGCGGCCGATGGAGACGTAATCCTCCGCCGATTGCGCGTGCGTAATGCGCGCCACATCCTGCTCGATGATCGGGCCTTCATCGAGATCGGCGGTGACGTAATGCGCCGTCGCACCGATCAGCTTTACGCCGCGCTCATAGGCCTGCTTGTAGGGGTTTGCCCCCTTGAAGCTTGGCAGGAAGGAGTGGTGGATATTGATGATCCGGCCCGACATCTTCTTGCACAGATCATCCGACAGCACCTGCATGTAACGTGCCAGAACAACTAGCTCCGTGCCGGTCTGCTCCACCACGTCCATCAGCTGCGCTTCCGCCTGCGGCTTGTTTTCCTTCGTCACCTTGATGTGGTGGAAGGGAATGTCGTGGTTCACCACCACCTTCTGATAGTCGAAATGGTTGGAGACGACGCCGACGATCTCGATGGGCAGCGCGCCGATCTTCCAGCGATAGAGCAGATCGTTCAGGCAGTGGCCAAAGCGCGAGACCATCAGCAGCACCTTCATGCGCTGGCTGGCATCGTGGAAGTCCACGTCCATCGCAAATTTTTTGGCAATCGGCTCGAAGCCCTTCACCAGTTCCTCGCGGACAACGCCTTCTTCCGAGATGAAGCTGACGCGCATGAAGAATTTGCCGGTGCCGAGATCGTCGAATTGCGATGAATCGACGATGTTGCAGCCCTTCTCCGTCAGATAGCCGGAAATCGCCGCCACAATGCCGCGCGTCGAAGGGCAGGTTACCGTCAAAACATAGCTCGTCATACCATTATCCTCTACGGGCCTCGCGGCTCGGCCACACCTTCGATCCGGAAACCGCCGCAGGTTTCGGATCACGATAACCCTTTGTTTTTATGCATTTCCGGACGGAAAACAGCGCCTGCACTTTTCTCGGGGCAATGCTCTATAATCGGGATAGGAATGATCCGCAAAGCGTTTCGGGCCAACCGCCCCCGATCCTTAAGGGAAATTACGGAGAGTTGCGGTTTGTCATCCGCTCTGGAGCGGCTTTTTCAAGCCGAGTTCCGCCATGACGCCGATCCAGGGCACCCCATTTACCGATGAGGACGGCATATGCATGAGGGTTTGAGAAGACAGGCGCGGGTATTATACTTTTCCTTGAAATGCACTATCTGTTGTCCAACTCCAGGACAGCGGAAAGGAAGGAACATGCCTCAGAAGCCTTGTGCCGCAGGCCTAGAGTGTTTCCAGGAAAAGTGGGACCCGGTTTTCCGTGGTTCGATGAAGCACGGAAAAACGCTCGCCCGTCGCTTTTCCTGGCTACTGGCAGCCCTTGCCGCCTGCGTCACGCCGGTTCAGGCGGCAGAGGCGTGTTTTCGCGGGGTCAATCTTTCGGGCGCAGAATTCGGCGATGTCGGCGGCAAGCCGTTCAAGGACTATGCCTATCCGAGCGAGGCGACCATCCGCTATTTCGCGGAAAAGGGATTCAACTCCGCCCGTCTGCCCTTTCGCTGGGAGCATTTGCAGCCGGAACCGGGCAAGGACCTGGCGGAGGAGGAGTTGCAGCGGCTGGACGCAACGATCAAATCCTTGAAAAGCCAGCGCATGCGGATCATTCTCGATCCGCATAATTTCGGCATCTACTATGGCAAGCAGGTCAACACCGCCGATGTACCGGTGGAGGTCTTCGCCGATTTCTGGGGAAGGCTGGCGGAGCATTATGCCAATGATCCGGCCATCGTCTTCGGCCTGATGAACGAGCCGTTCGACATGCCGGCCAGCCAATGGCTGGCAGCGGCCAATGGCGCCATTGCCGCAATCCGCGCTACCGGCGCCAAAAACCTCATCCTCGTGCCGGGCGTTTCGTGGACGGGCGCCCATAGCTGGGAAAGCGAGAGCTATGGCGGCGCCAATGGCGTGATCATGCTGGGCGTGAAAGATCCCGGCAACAATTACGCCTATGAGGTGCACCAGTATTTCGACGAGGATTTTTCCGGCACCCATGACAATTGCAGCCGCGCTGCCGATGCCGTGGCAGCCATCGACAACGTCACCCGCTGGCTGCGCAAGAACGGCAAGCGCGGCTATCTAGGCGAATTCGGCGCGCCGGGCGCACCGGCCTGCGTCGATGCCATCCGCAGCATGACGGCCGCCGTCGAGAAAAACAGCGACCGCTGGGTCGGCTGGGCCTATTGGTCCGCAGGCGACTGGTGGCCGGAAAGCGAAATGCTGAACATCCAGCCGGGCAAGAGCGGCGACCGGCCCCAGCTTGCAGGCCTGCAACCCTTCCTCAAGGACTATTCCGCCGCATCGGGAGACTGCCCCGCCCTTCGCAAGCGTTAAAATCATCTCTATCCCTGTCCGCAATTGTGACTTTCCGGTCACAATTGCGTGCACGCCCCCACAATCTCCCCATCCTGACCGGAACCGGCTGATCAAGCCTGCGTTTCACGGTCAAGGGTAAGGAGTTTGGATATGATCAGTTTCGCTGCCATCATGGTGGTGGTTGCCTGCCACCCGGAACAGTCCAGCTGCGTGAAAGAGCCGGTGGCCGTCATCAGCTATACGAATTCGGCTGAATGCCGGGCGGCACTGCCGGATCGCCTGAAGGCGCTCGAAAGCTATTCCCTGAAGATGTACGGGGACTGCGTGCCGGTGGCGCCGGACGCTATTGCCCAACCGCTGCAAAAGATCATGCCGGCGGCGCAATTGCGGGCTCTGGCCGGTGAAAGCCCGGTCAATGGCCGGGTTCGCGCCGTGGCGCTCGACCAGTTGCGGTAACCGGACAGTCGATGATTATCCAAGCCGCGCCCGGCTGCTGCGCGGCGTGGAGAGAATAAGGCTGGTCTCGCTGTTGCTGATGCCCGGCACCAGCCGCACGCGGCTCAGCACGCGGTCGAACTCCCCCAGGGAACTCACCCCGAATTCGACGATCAGATCCCAGCGGCCATTGGTGGAGTGAATGGCCGAGATTTCCGGGAAGCCGCTCAGGCTGCGCACCACCTTGTTCGTCACATGGCCTTCAATCTCGATCATCATGATGCCGCGCACCGGAAGTTCGATCGTATCGGCCTGCAGAATGACCGTGTATCCCAGGATGATGCCATCCTTTTCCAGCTTTTCCAGCCGCGCCCGAACCGTGGCGCGCGAGGCCCCCACTTCTGCCGCCAGATCGGAAATGCTGCGCCGTCCATTGTGGCGCAGCAGCGTGATGAGGTGTTCGTCGAGAGCGTCCATCTGCCATAATGCTCAAAGCTATTTGCCAGAATGATAAGCCAATTTGCCATTTCTGCCAATATGCCCTGTTCAAACCGCCAGCTTTGCCTGCTCAAATGGATAAATAAAGGAGAGTTCGATGGATGTGACACTCGTGGGCGTTCCCATTCAGACCGGTGCTGGCCGCCTCGGCTGCGAAATGGGGCCGAGTGCGCTGCGCATTGCAGGCCTGCCAGATGCCCTTCGCGACCTCGGCCACCGCGTGACAGATCTCGGCAACGTCGCACCCCGCCCCTTCGCAGACATGCCGCATCCCAATGCCGCCGTCCATCATCTGGCCGAAACCGCCGCCTGGATCGAAACGCTTTCGGAGATCGCCTACCGGGAAAGCGCCAGCGCCATGCCAATCTTTCTTGGCGGCGATCATGCGCTGTCCGCCGGAACGGTTGCCGGCATGGCGCGCCGCGCCCAGGAGAAGGGAAAGCCGCTTTTCGTATTGTGGCTGGATGCGCATACGGATTTTCACACGCTGGAGAGCACCGTCAGCGGCAATCTGCATGGCACGCCGGTTGCCTATTTCACCGGCAGGCCCGGCTTTGACGGCTATTATCCGCCGCTCCTCGCCTCTGTAGACCCCACGCGGGTGACGATGATCGGCATTCGCAGCGTAGACCCGGCGGAGCGGCAGGCGCTGAAGGGCAGCGGTGTCACCGTGCACGATATGCGGATGATCGATGAACATGGCGTTGCCGTGCTGCTGCGCGATTTCCTCTCCCGGGTGGAAGCCGCCAACGGGCTTTTGCATGTCAGCCTGGACGTGGATTTTCTCGATCCCGGCATTGCGCCTGCCGTTGGCACCACGGTGCCGGGCGGGGCGACATTCCGCGAGGCGCATCTGGTGATGGAAATGCTGCATGACAGCGGCTTCGTCACCAGTCTCGACCTCGTGGAGCTCAATCCTTTCCTCGATGAACGCGGCCGAACCGCCACGCTGATGGCGGATCTGGCGGCCAGCCTGATGGGACGGCAGGTGATGGACCGGCCCACCCAGGATTTTAGCGGGAGCTTTCGATGACCACAGCCACCACCCTTGCGACACCGGCCATGACCCCTTTGCCAAAGCTGAATGTCGTGCCCTTCGTCAGTGTCGACGACATGATGAAACTGGTGCTGAGGGTGGGTGTAGAGCGGTTCCTCACCGAGCTTGCCGCGGTGATCGAAGAGGATTTCCGCCGCTGGGAGATGTTCGAGAAATGCCCCCGCATTCCCTCCCATTCCGAGGAGGGTGTGATCGAACTGATGCCCACCAGCGACGGCACGCTTTACGGCTTCAAATATGTCAACGGCCACCCCAAGAACATGCGGGAAGGCCGCCAGACCGTCACCGCCTTCGGCGTGCTGGCCGATGTCGGCAATGGTTATCCGATGCTGCTGTCGGAAATGACCATTCTGACGGCGCTGCGCACGGCGGCCACCTCGGCGCTGGTGGCAAAATACTTGGCGCGGCCCGATGCCCGGACCATGGCCATCATCGGCAATGGCGCACAATCGGAATTCCAGGCCATTGCCTTCAAGGCGATCTGCGGCATCGACCGGCTGCGCCTCTTCGACATCGACCGTGACGCCAGCGAAAAATGCCGCCGCAATCTCAAGGGCCATGGCTTCGAGATCACCATCTGCGCCTCGGCTGAGGAGGCGGTGGAAGGCGCCGATATCATCACCACCGTCACCGCCGACAAGCAATGCGCCACCATTCTCACCGACAACATGGTCGGTCCCGGCGTGCACATCAATGCCGTGGGCGGTGACTGTCCGGGCAAGACGGAACTGCATCGGGACATTCTGCAACGGTCCGATGTTTTCGTGGAATATCCGCCGCAGACGCGCATCGAAGGCGAAATCCAGCAAATGCCGGCGGATTTTCCGGTGCGGGAGGTCTGGCAGGTGATGGCAGGCCGTGCGCCCGGTCGTCGCAGCCCCGGCGATATCACCCTTTTCGATTCCGTCGGCTTTGCCATCGAGGACTTTTCGGCGCTGCGCTATGTGCGGGACAAGCTTGCCGAAACCGGCCTCTTTACCGAACTGGACCTGCTGGCCGACCCGGACGAGCCGCGCGATCTCTATGGCATGCTGCTCCGCTGCAAGGCGAAATTATAAGGACAAGACACGTTTTTGCTGTAAAATGCAGTTAAAATAAAATTTATCATGCCCGCTCTGGATCAAAAGGGCGGGCATTGCCATTTGAGAAAGCAAACAGGAAAGGATTAACGATGGACGTCATCCGCATTTTGTTTGCCATTATCCTGCCGCCGGTCGGCGTTTTTCTTCAGGTGGGACTTGGCCTGCACTTCTGGCTGAATATCCTTCTGACGCTCTGCGGTTATATTCCCGGCATTATCCACGCAATCTGGGTGATCCTCAGGAAGTAGGGATCAATCCAGTGTCAACGGTATACTGCCGCCCAACAATCTGACATACTAGCAGATATGTTTTGGGAGGAACGATATGCGGACGTTTGACAATGCACGGCCGGTGCGGATTGCGTATGTGGGCGGCGGCTCGCTGAACTGGGCGACGAAGCTGATGGGCGATCTGGCCCATGACGGCACGCTGACAGCGGAGGTGGCGCTTTACGATATCGACCATGCCGCCGCCGAACGGAACGCCCGCATCGGACAACGCTATTCGGCGGCAGCGCCCAGCGCCAAGGTCACCTACACAGCGGAAAAAACGCTGGCCGCCGCCCTGACCGGGGCGGATTTCGTGGTGATCTCCATCCTGCCCGGCACCTTCGCCGAAATGGCAAGCGACATCGCCATTCCGGAGCGCTATGGCATCGTCCAGTCCGTTGGCGATACCGTCGGGCCGGGTGGCTTCATCCGAGCTTTGCGCGCCATTCCGGCCATTTACGAGATCGGGCTTGCCATTGGCGAACATTGCCCGAAAGCCTATGTGGTGAACCTCACCAATCCCATGTCGGTGCTGACGGGTGCGCTGTTTCGCGCTTTCCCGGACATCCGTGCCTGGGGCGCCTGCCATGAAGTGATCAAGACGCGGCGCACGCTGGCCTTTCTGGCCAACCAGAAGCGGGGCGAAATCCACTATCGCATGGCCGATGCCAAGGTCAACGTGCTGGGCATCAACCACTTCACCTGGGTCAATGCCATGAGCGTCGATGGCGTGGACATGATGGCCGATTATCTGGCCTTTGCCGAGCAGCATCGTGACAGCGGCTGGCGCGAGCGGCCTATCGACATGAATGATGAGCATGAGCGCTATTTCGAAGACATGAGCAAGGTGAAGTTCGACCTCACCTGCCGTTTCGGCATTGCCGCCGCCGCAGGCGACCGGCACCTTGCCGAATTCGTGCCGCAGAGCTGGTATCTCGACCGGCACCGGGACTTCGCCTTCGGCCTGACGCCGGTGGAGTACCGTATTCGCGAGCGCAGCCAGAAGGTGGCGGCGGCAGAAGCCTTGGATTCGGGCGCGCCCCTGCCTCCACCCGCCCCTTCCGAGGAAGCTATTGTTGAGCAATTGCGCGCGCTGCTGGGTGGCGAGGAACATGTCAGCAATGTCAACCTGCCCAATCGCGGCCAGGTGGCGGGTCTGCCGGAAGGCGTGATCGTTGAAACCAATGCCCGTTTCAGCGGCCTCGGCATCCAGCCGGTTTTCGCGGGCCGCCTGCCGCCTGCCGTCGAAACGCTGGTTCTGCCGCACGCGCTGCGCCAGACGGCACTGCTGGACGCGGTTCTGAACCGCAACGCCGATGCGCTGCTGCCGCTTTTTCTCTCGGACCCGCTGGTGCAGCCCATCGGTCTTGCCAGGGCGGAGCAGATGTTCGGCGAGATGATTGCCGCCACACGCCATTGCCTGCCGCAGGAACTGGCCTGCTACTGCATAATTCCTTAAATCGGAAGCGATCTAAGGATAAAATTATGCAGCAGATATAAAGCACACAGCGAATCTTCGTGCGCCATATATGGCGCACGGCGCTGTAGGGTGTGTGGACATTCGGCTTTGGGCGTGGCGAAAACGGTGATTTTCGAGACCCGGAGCGGAGTGTACTTGAGTACATGAGCCTAGGTAAGCGCAGGAAATTGCCGTTTGCAGCCCGCTCAAGGGCGAATGTCCACACACCCTAGGGTCAAAACTCAATCAGGATGGGTGTTCTGTTGAACGGGATGGGATTGGATGGCCGCGAACAAGCGCAAGGCAAGGCCCTGAGGCCTTGTCGAGCATTGTTCGCAATCAGGCTGCCCATCCCGCTCAACCCTTCGGGCAAGGCGTATTTTGCGCCTGCGGGCGTCGGAAAGGTTTGAAAATGATCGGCATTTCCTGCACCCTTCCTCCTACTCAGACACAAAATACGCCTTGCAGAACACCCATCCTGATTGAGTTTTGACCCTAGAGCGGCCTGACATCAGCAGGCTTCCTGCCGGTCTAACCCAAAAGGCTGAGATCAGCCCTTCGACTGGAAGAGGAAGGGAAGGCTCATCGTTTTGTTGACGCCGGGCGGCGGCGCCGGCACCGGAGAGGCCTTGCGGATGGAGTCGAGCACCGCATTGTCCAGCGCCGGAAACCCCGAAGAGCGGCTGATCGATGCGGCGATGACATTGCCTTCGTCATCGATCTGCATCCGCACATAGACCGTTCCCTGCTCGCCCCGCGCCTCTGATTCCCGCGGATAGCGCTTGCGCCGCTCCAGATAGGCCATCAGCCGCGCCTGCCATTTTGCCGGGGTCTGGGCGGAAGAAAACAGTCCGGAACTGGTTTTCGGTGCTGCCGTGCGCTCTGAAGGGGCCGTCTCGGCCTTTGCCTCGACCTGCTCTTTCTGCGCCTGCGGCTGCGGGGCGGCCTTGGGTTTGGGCTTGCGGGCGGGTGTGGCCTCCTCCACCGGCTTCGGCTTCTCCGGCAAGGGCCGTGTCAGGGGCAGCGGCACCTCGACATTGTCGAGCGCAGTCGTCACCTCCTGCTCCTCCTTCGGAGGTTCGGGGGCCGGTTGCGGCGTGACCTCTGCCTGTTCGGGTGGCGCCGGTTCCGGTTCCGGTTGCGGCTCGGGTTCCGGCTGGACCACCGGCTCGGGGGGTGGTGGGTCCGGCTGCGGTTGCGGCGGCGGCTCTACCGGCTCGGGCGTCGGCTCCGCCTGGGCGGTCTTGACCTCTTCGACCGTCTTCTGGTCCGGCGACACCTGATTATCATCCGTAGTGACGGCTTCCGGCTCGGGCGCCATCTCGATCATGATGGCGGCGGGTGGCTGGTTATCCCCCACCTCCACCGGCGCCTCGCGCAGCATCAGCGCCGCCGCTCCGGCATGAACGCCGAGCGCCGCAAGCCCGGCAACGAACCAGATCAGCCCGTTGACCAGGGACGGACGGCCCGTCGGATGATCAATGCCGCTCATTGCCCGTTTATATCCTCTGTGACAGGGGCCACGCCCGGCTGCGGCAGCGTTTCAAGCCCCACCAGCGCGATTTTCAGATAGCCGGCATCCCGCAAAAGGTTCATCACGCCCATGAAATCGCCATAGCCTACCGCCTTGTCGGCCCGCAGGAAGATCCGCGTTTCCTTGTCGCCGCCGGAGATTTTCGCAAGCGCTGCGGCCAAGTGTTCACGCGGCACCGTCTCATTGCCGAGCGACAGGCTCAGATCCTGCTTCAGCGTCAGATAGACCGGCTCATCCGGGCGCTTGGAGGGCGCTGCGCTGGAGGCTGGGAGGTCGACATTGACATCGACCGTCGCCAGCGGCGCAGCGACCATGAAAATGATCAGCAGCACCAGCATGACATCGATGAAGGGCGTGACGTTGATCTCGTGGTTTTCCACGAGATCGTCACCATGATCGCGAATACCGCCAGCCATGGACCTACTCCGTCACCACTTTCAGCCGGGCGGCCTTTACTTCGGCGGGCAGCTTGCGAAAGTCGAGATCGCGGCTGACCAGCCTTTCGATGACGGCGGCGGCATCCACCAGTTGCTGGCGATAGCCGGTCACGGCGCGGGCGAAGATGTTATAGACCACGACGGCCGGAATGGCCGCGACCAGACCGATGGCCGTGGCCAGCAGCGCCTCGGCAATGCCCGGCGCGACGACGGCGAGATTGGTGGTCTGCGCCTGCGAAATGCCGATAAAGGAGTTCATGATGCCCCAGACCGTGCCGAACAGGCCGACAAAGGGGCCAATGGAGCCGATGGTCGCCAGCATGCCCGTGCCGCCGGTCATCGCCCGGCCCGCCCGCACTTCAAGGCGCGTCAGCGCCGAGGTGACACGTTCCTTGACACCTTCATTGCCTGCGTGATCGAGCGCCGGTTCCGAAAGCTTCACCTCTTCGGCTGCCGCCCGCACCATGGCAGACACCGTGCCGCGACGCCCGCCGAGAACCGCAACGGCCTCCGCCAGCGAACGCGCCTGCGTCAGCGCCTTCAGACCACGGCGAAGCCCGGCCTTGGCCGTGGACAGTTGCAGGGTCTTGGCAATCAGAATGGTCCAGGTGGCAAGCGAGGCAAGAGCCAGCGCTGTCATCACCGATTTCACCACCCAATCCGCCGCCATGAACATGCCGACGGGCGAGAGGTCATGAGGAATATCCGCCCTTGCCGCCCCGGCTTGAGCGGCGGCAAGCTCGGGCGCATGGATCTGCGGAGCAGGCTGAGAAGGAACCGGAGCGACCGGCTGTGGCGCGGCTTGGCCGGAGTGGGGCTCTGTCGCCTCCACCTGCGGCGGCACGGCCTGAGGTGCCGTTGAATCCTGGGCCTTGGCCCCGGAAAGGGGCAGGACGGCTGCCAGCAACACGGCAAAACCTGCGGCAATGAATGGTTTCCGGCGACGGTGGACCATGACGATACCCTTCCGATGTCTGACGCCTCGTTTCCGCCTGCACGCGGAGACTGTTATCCACCCGATATAAAACATGATTGGATTTTTCAAGTAATATTCGATGGAAAAGCCGCATCCTGCTGGAGGACCCTGATGTCTCACCTCGGTGAACATGGCGAAAAGGCCAGTCTTACCGGGCGGCTCAAGCCATGGAACATTGGCTACTGGCCCGCGTTAACGCGTTGATCGCAATTAAAAAGGAGGCTGGCAAATGCTGCATTGGATCCTGATTTTTCTTTTGATCGCCGCCGTGGCGAGCCTTTTGGGCTTTCGCGGTGTTGCGGGCGCGTCCTTCGGCATCGCACGCATCCTGATCCTCATCGTGCTGGTGCTGGTTATCATCGCACTGGTCACGGGCGTGATCGTCGTGGCGTGACACGTATGAGAATGAAGAAAAATGGCCGGTTTCGAACCGGCCATTTGCATTTGCACCCTATGTTTTTTTCATGCGTGCAGGAATTTCACAGAAATGGCCGCCGCCTTTGGTCGTTTGGCGTCCATTTGGCAAGCCGCTGCAAGGCGTCCGGGTCCAGCACCTCGCAGCCGCGATCCAGCCAGCGCAGCGCGCCGGACAGTGCCAGTTTGCGCAGCGTCTTGTTGGTGTGGACAATGGAAAGCCCCAGGGTGTCGGCCACATGCGCCTGGGTCAGCGGCATCAGCGTGCGCTCGGAGGTCAGCACGCCGCTTGCCCGCCCGCGATGGTGCAGGAAGGCCAGAAGATAGGCGGCACGCTCGATTGCGGTGCGCTGGCCGACACTCAAGAGATGCTCGTCGAGAATGCTTTCCTCCTGCGCGGCGATCCACGTCAGGTCGTAGCCGAGCCCAGGATGTTTCTCGAAGAGCGAATAAAGCGGCTTGCGCTCGAAAACGCAGAGCCGCATTTCCGTCAGCGCTTCGACGGAATGGTTCATTTCCTCGAAAATCGCGCCCTGTAGGCCAATCATGTCACCCGGCAGGATATAGTTGAGAATCTGCCGGCGCCCGTCGGACAGCGTCTTGTAGCGGAAGCCCCAGCCTGACAGCGCCGTATAAAGATGCGCATTCTGGTTGCCCTCATGAAAGATCGCCGAACCGGCCCCGGCATGCAGTTCGCCGCTGCGAAAATGCCGGGTAAACTCCAGCTCCTCCGGCGAAAAATCGCGATAAGCAGGATTGCTGCGCAGCGGGCAGACCAGACAGGCCGTGTGCACGCCCAGACGAAGGCGGTCTTCTTCCATTGGCTCACCCTCTTCCCACCTTCCCGTTTCAGGAAAACCGGCGGTCATGTCTTTTTTAAATGACGGCATCATCTTGTTCCCTGATAAGGCACCTTTTTGAAAAAGGTTCCCTGCATGGCCCCCGATGCGTTGAGAATTCTGGTTGCGGAAAAACAGGCCCTGATCTCGCTGGAGATCGAGCTGTTGCTGACGGAACTGACCGGCAGCTCCGTGACGGTCTGCGCCGAACGTGACATGGAACGGGAGCTTGACAGCGCTCACTTCGATATCGTGCTGCTGGCGGCGGCCGCCTCCGCCGCCAGCAACCGCAGCCGCTATACGCTGCTGCGGCAGAAAGGCCTCGGCATCGTCTTTCTCACATCCTTCGAGGATGTGCCGGGATTGACCGGCCATGAAGACGACGTCGCAATCCTGCCCAAACCCTTTCATGAGCAAAGCCTGCTGTCGGCGGTTCGCACCGCCGCGGGCAGACTTTCACTCAGGACAATCGATTGAATTACACGAACGGTCATTGAAAATGACCGTTCGTGTTCCCTTTTCGAATATCTCAAGCCCTGGATGCATTTGAGATATTCGAATCCCTTCAAGGCGAGGATGCGTCAGCATCTTCGAGCCTTGGTATTAGACCGCGAAAGCGCGTTTCGTCACCGCTGCATCATTGGCATCGGGGCCGAAATCGCCCTCGCCGCTCACGCCCAGAATTTCCTGAAGCTTGTTGCGGGCGCGGTTGATGCGGCTCTTGATGGTGCCGACGGCGCAGCCGCAGATTTCAGCGGCTTCCTCATAGGCAAAGCCCGAAGCGCCCACCAGAATGATCGCCTCGCGCTGATCGGAAGGAAGCTGCTCCAGCGCCTTGCGGAAATCCTGCAAGTCCAGCGAGCCATATTGCTGCGGATGGACGGCAAGCTGGGAGGTAAAAATGCCATCGGGATCGGAGACTTCACGACCGCGCTTGCGCATCTGCGAATAGAATTCGTTGCGCAGGATGGTGAACAGCCACGCCTTCATATTCGTGCCCGGCTCGAAATGATCCTGCTTGGCCCAGGCCTTCATAATCGTGTCCTGCACCAGATCGTCGGCCAGATGATGACGGCCGGTCAGGGAAACGGCAAAAGCGCGAAGATTTGGCAATGCTGCCAGCATCTCGCGCTTGAAGCCCCGGTCTTCGCCTTGCTTGTCTACACTCATCGGGCCTTGTCCTTGATCGCGCTTCCTGTGCCAGCCTGCTTTTCCGCAGCTTCCAGCCGCTCCAGCAGTTCCACGAAGCGGTCCGGTATGCCTTCTTCCTGAACCGTATTGTAAAAATGCTTGAGCTTTGCGCTTATTGTGTGATGCGTCCCGGACTGCGCATGGCCCGGCGCTTCATCGCCCGCATCCTTCATGTTGTGATAATTGTTATTCATGCTGTTTCTGAGCCTTGATTTCAAGTCGCTCCGTTAACGGGCAATCGGGACGAAGGTTCCTGCCTGTTATGAACTATTTCGAACAATGCAGAATTTCGTCGCAAGCGGGCGCTTCTCTTTGCTCGTCATGATTTAGTGGAACTTAATGCACGGTGGCCCGTTTTCCAGTCCGAACATCATTGTCTGGATAGGACAGTGTTTCCCACGGATATGACAGGAGGTCGTCCATGCTTTACTATTCGCTGCTCTTTCTCGTCGTCGCCCTTGTTGCCGCAGCCCTCGGCTTCGGTGGTATTGCCGGTGCATCGGCAGGTATCGCGAAGATCCTCTTCTTCGTCTTTATCGTTCTCTTCCTGATCTCGCTGGTCAGCAGGCTCTTCCGCCGCGTCTAAAACATGTCCGGACGGAAAACCGCGATTGCGCTTTTCTCGCGGCAATGCTCTAAGCTTTTGTTTTTACGTATTTCCGGACGGAAAACCGTGACTACACTTTTCCTGGAAATGCTCTAAAGGCAGCGAATGCGTCTTTCGCATTCGCTGCCTTTGTCTATTGAGAGATGAATGAATGCATCCGGGCCGCTGCGGTCCGCAAACAGCGGCCCGGAGTGCGGCGGGTCACGGATAGATGACCCCCTTCTTCAAAATGACATTGGCATAAAGACGCGGCTCACCGGTCTGCACGACCGTGTGCGCGGCCTTGACGCGCGGATAGAAATCCGGCCCGAGCAGCGGCACCACCGGCTGCTTTGGCTCATGGCGGGCGCAGCAGGCGATGATTTCTTCATGCACGGGGTCGAGCGCATCGCGATCCTTGCCAACGGTGGAGCGGAAAATCGCTTCCGGCACGAAATCGTCGATGGGCATGACCGACAGGATCGCATCGAGAACCGGGATCAGGCCATGACCATCCAGGCGCACAAGCCGGCGGCCATGTTCGAGACCCGGATAATTCCCATCCACGATGGCGATCTCATCGCCGTGGCCCATGGCCCGCAAGGTGGCGAGAAGATCGGGGCTGAGAATGGGATTGATGCCTTTCAGCATTATTGACGCTCCTTGAACAACACATTCTGATCCAAAAGATAACGGGAAAACAGCGGCAGGCTGGCCCCGCCGATGGAGCGGGCCTGATGACCCACCACGCCTTCGACGATGTCGGGCATCAGCACGCCCTGCAGGTCGAGGGATTGCACCGCCGCCCGCGTGGCCTCGACCAGCCGGCTGCGCACCCATTCGGGAAAGCCGCCATCGATGACGGCGGCGGAAAAATCGATGACGGAGGCCGAGGCGACGATGGCCTGGGCAAGAGCCGCAGCGCAATCCTGGATCCAGATCTCCAGCGGCTCGCCGTAGTCGATCCAGTTGCGCGGCGAATACCAGAGCGGCTGGCTGTCATAGCCATGGTCGCGCAGCAGGTTTTCCAGCACGAAGATCGAGGCGATCTTCAGAAGCTGCACCGTCTTGCCCTGCCGGTTCTGCACCGGAAGCGGACCGAGCGAGCCTGCCGTGCCGGTGCGCCCGGAAAACAGCGCCGAATTCAGCACGATGCCGCCACCGATGAAGGAGCCGATGAAGAAATAGACGAAATCCGGATATTGCGGGCCAACGCCGAAGACCAGTTCGGCGGCGCAGGCGCTCGTTGCATCGTTTTCCAGAAAGACCGGATAGGGCACCCGCGCGGCGACATCGGCATGCAGGTCGGCCTTGCGCCAGGCGGCCATATCCTCGGCGGGCGCGCCGGTTTCTTCCGCCCAGCTCCACAATTCGAAAGGCGCGGCAATGCCAACACCCGCCACCCGCCGCCGCTCCGCCACGCTCAGCCGCGCCTCAATGCCAGCAATGCCATCGACGATGAAGTCCAGAAGCGAGTCCGGCATGGGATAGGGATAGGTGCAGGTCACCTCCTGGCGAATGGTGCCGACGAAATCCATCAGCACGAGGCTGGCGCTGCGCCGGCCGATCTTCACGCCAAAGGAAAAGGCACCGTCGGGATTGAGCAGCATCGGCACGGACGGCTGGCCGACACGGCCGCGCATCGGCTCACCGCGAATAAGCAGGCCTTCCTTTTCGAGCGCGCGCATGATCACCGTGACCGTCTGGGCCGAAAGGCCGCTGCGGCGCGCGATTTCAGCCTTCGACAGGCCGCCATGCCGCCGCACCAGCGACATGACCAGCCGCTCGTTATAGGCGCGCACGCCGATCTGGTTGGCGCCGCCGCTGATCTCCAGGATCGGGGACTGCTGCGCCTGCTCGGCGCTTGCCTGATCCGTCATTGCCATTCCTCCCGGCTTTCTTCTTTCCGGCTCATCAACCGGTGCACCGACCGCCTATCCCGCTCCCCGTTCCCCACCCGGCAGCATCGCGATACACGATCGATCCTTCGGCGTCAGCCAATCCTCCCGCGCCGTCGCATGCTGTGCAGAATGCCACAGCGAATTAATAATTCAACTCGATTTATTTATTGACAGGGCCGCGCTTTGATGCTGTTCTAACCCCGGAAACAGGGAGAGCCGGGCGGGAGATGCAGGCCTCTGTTGACCGGACGGGGCCTTCAGCGGGCGCCGTTTATCGATTATCCTTTGGGAGGATTCAAATGAAGACCAGTTTGATCGGCGCCACGCTCGGCGCCTTGGCCCTCGGCGTTGCCTTTTCTTCCGGTGCGCACGCAGCGGACGTTTCCGCCTGCCTCATCACCAAGACCGACACCAATCCCTTCTTCGTCAAGATGAAGGAAGGTGCCACCGCCAAGGCCAAGGAACTCGGCGTGACGCTGAAATCCTATGCCGGCAAGATCGACGGCGATAGCGAAAGCCAGGTTGCCGCCATCGAAACCTGCATCGCCGACGGCGCAAAGGGTATCCTGATCACCGCTTCCGACACCAAGGGCATCGTTCCCGCCGTCAAGGAAGCCCGCGACGCCGGCCTGCTGGTGATCGCCCTCGACACGCCGCTCGACCCGATCGACGCTGCCGACGCCACCTTCGCCACCGACAACCTGCTCGCAGGCAAGCTGATCGGCCAGTGGGCCGCCGCAACGCTCGGCGACAAGGCCAAGACCGCCAAGGTTGCCTTCCTCGACCTGACGCCGGCCCAGCCGTCCGTCGACGTCATGCGCGACCAGGGCTTCATGATCGGCTTCGGCATCGACCCCAAGGATCCGAACAAGATCGGCGATGAAAGCGACCCGCGCATCGTCGGCCATGACGTGACGAACGGCAACGAAGAAGGCGGCCGTACCGCCATGGAAAACCTTCTCCAGAAGGATCCGAACATCAACGTCGTTCACACCATCAACGAACCGGCTGCTGCTGGCGCCTATGAAGCGCTGAAGGCTGTTGGCAAGCAGAAGGACGTGCTGATCGTTTCCGTTGACGGCGGTTGCCCGGGCGTGAAGAACGTCAAGGAAGGCATTATCGGCGCAACCTCGCAGCAGTATCCGCTGATGATGGCGGCTCTCGGCATCGAGGCCATCAAGAAGTTCGCCGATACCGGCACCAAGCCGAAGCCGACCGAAGGCAAGAACTTCTTCGACACCGGCGTTTCGCTGGTGACCGACAAGCCGGCCAAGGGCGTTCCTTCCATCGACACCAAGGAAGGCACCGCCAAGTGCTGGGGCTGATGCCTCGCTAATTTTTTGACACGGCAAAGGGCGGCCTGGAACGGGTCCGGTGGGCAAACCCACCGGCCGGCACAAGGGCCGCCCTTCCCGCAAGAGGCGCAAGCAACTGAAGCGTGCAATCGCCCTTTTGAAAATAGTTAAAATTTCATTGCCGAACGGGAGAAATGCGTGCGCCCGTGCGGCCCTCACATCCTCGCAAGAGGCAGACGGGAGGAAGATCGATGAGCGAGCCACAAGCCGCCACCAAACCGCATCTCGAATATGAAAAAGTGCTTTCTGGCAGCTCGACGCAAGTTGCCCAGTTCGACACCAACGACAAGACACCGCTGCAGAAATTCCAGCACTTCCTGCATGGCAGCCCGGCTGCCGTGCCGTTGATCGTGCTGCTTCTGTCGGTGGCGGTGTTCGGCGCCATTCTCGGCTCGAAATTCTTCTCCGCCTTCTCGCTGACGCTGATCCTGCAACAGGTGGCCATCACCGGCATCATCGGCGCCGCCCAGACGCTGATCATCCTGACCGCCGGTATCGACCTGTCGGTCGGCGCCATCATGGTGCTCTCCTCCGTCATCATGGGCCAGTTCGCCGTGCATTACGGCATTCCCGGTCCGCTGGCCGTTCTCTGTGGCTTTGTGGCGGGGGCGGCCTGCGGCTTCATCAACGGCTGGCTGGTGGCGCGCGTCAAGCTGCCACCCTTCATCGTCACGCTCGGCATGTGGCAGATCGTGCTTGCCTCGAACTTCCTCTATTCCGCCAACGAGACGATCCGCTCGCAGGATCTTGTGGCCAATGCACCAATCCTGCAGTTCTTCGGTGAAAACCTGCGCTTCGGCGGCGCCGTTCTCACCTATGGCGTCATCGCCATGGTGCTGCTGGTTCTGGCGCTCTGGTACGTGCTGAACCAGACCGCCTGGGGCCGCCATCTCTATGCCGTGGGCGACGATCCGGATGCGGCGGAACTGGCGGGCGTCAACGTCAAGCGCATGCTCATCTCCGTTTATACGCTGTCCGGCCTGATCTGTGCGCTGGGCGGCTGGGCGCTGATCGGTCGTCTGGGCTCCGTTTCGCCCACCGCCGGGCAGTTTGCCAATATCGAATCCATCACCGCCGTGGTGATCGGCGGCCTGTCGCTCTTCGGTGGCCGCGGCTCCATTCTCGGCATGCTGTTCGGCGCGCTGATCGTCGGCGTGTTCCAGCTCGGCCTGCGCCTCGTCGGCACCGACCCGCAATGGACCTATCTCTTGATCGGCGTGCTCATCATTGCCGCCGTCGCCATCGACCAGTGGATCAGAAAGGTAGCAGGCTAATGGCTAACGACCCCATTCTCTCCGCTCGCGGCCTCATCAAGCGCTACGGCAAGGTGACCGCTCTCGACAATGCCGATTTCGACCTCTACCCGGGCGAAATCCTGGCCGTCATCGGCGATAACGGTGCCGGCAAGTCCTCGCTGATCAAGGCGATTTCCGGAGCCATCACCCCGGACGAGGGCGAGATTCGCCTGGAAGGCAAGCCGGTGCAGTTCCGCTCGCCCATCGAGGCGCGCAAGGCCGGGATCGAGACCGTCTATCAGAACCTGGCGCTGTCTCCGGCGCTGTCGATTGCCGACAACATGTTCCTCGGCCGCGAACTGCGCAAGCCGGGCGTCATGGGCAGCGTGTTCCGCAAGCTGGATCGTCCGGCCATGGAAAAGTTTGCCCGCGACAAGCTTTCCGAACTCGGCCTGATGACCATCCAGAATATCAACCAGGCGGTGGAGACGCTTTCGGGCGGCCAGCGCCAGGGAGTGGCCGTGGCGCGCGCCGCCGCCTTCGGCTCCAAGGTGGTCATTCTCGACGAGCCGACCGCAGCGCTTGGCGTCAAGGAAAGCCGTCGCGTGCTGGAACTGATCCTCGACGTCCGGGCGCGTGGGCTGCCGATCGTGCTGATCTCGCACAACATGCCGCATGTCTTCGAAGTGGCCGACCGCATTCACGTGCACCGGCTCGGCAAGCGGCTCTGCGTGATCAACCCGAAGGACTATACCATGTCCGACGCGGTGGCCTTCATGACCGGTGCCAAGGAGCCGCCGAAGGAAGTGCTCGCGGCATGAAGCTCGAGACATTGAAAGACGAGGTTTTGCGGCTGGCCCAGGGGGCCAGCCGTTTCATGATCGGCATTGCCGGTCCGCCCGGCGCGGGCAAATCCACCCTTTCGGACGCGCTGCGCCAGGCGCTGATCGAGGCGGGCGAAACCTCGGAAATCCTGCCGATGGACGGCTTCCACATGGACAATGTCCTGCTGGAAGAACGCGGCCTTCTGCCCCGCAAGGGTGCGCCGGAAACCTTCGATGTCCGCGGCTTTCTCGATATCGTCTCCGCCGTCCGCAAAGGTGATGAGGAAGTTCTCGTCCCCGTCTTCGATCGCTCGCGGGAAATCGCCATCGCCTCGGCGCGCGCCATTTCCCCCGACACACGGTTCATTCTGGTGGAAGGCAATTACCTGCTGCTCGATGAAGCCCCCTGGACGCGGCTTGGCGGATGTTTTGACCTGACAATCTTCGTCGGCCCGCCGCTTGAGGTTCTGGAAGAACGCCTGCGCCAGCGCTGGGTGCATTACGGCCTGGACGAGGCGGCGATCGACTGGAAGCTGAACGGCAACGACCTGCCGAATGGCCGCCGGGTGATTGCAAGCTCCCGTCCCGCCGATATCTCCGTCGATATCGTCGATCTGTAAATCCATCCCGGCGTTTACCGAGCCGGGATGTTCTGCATCCACAAGGGAAAACCCCTCAAATTCTGCGCCCTGCGCCGCCTGCCGCCTCCGCCGAAAGCGGAGAAGCATCTTTATCCACAGGCTGAAAGCTCCCATTTCCCAGAGCCTGTGCCGTTTTCAGACAGATTCTGTCGCAATGCAGCGAAGAAAGCATGAGAAAAGCTTCGGCAAAGGTAATTCGTTAAGAATGATTCAATAGCCTCCGGCCTCCGGGGGTGTCTTGAAACAGCCGCGGAAGGTGGCTACTAGAATGACGCCCCTCATGAGAGATCGAGTTTCGATCGCGAGTCGGATGCGTGCAGGAGTGGATGCGAGTGGAGAGTTTTCCGTTGAAAAAGGTCATCGCAGTGATGTTGACTGCGGGTCTTGCAGCCTGCGACACCCTTCCCGCTTCCGGGCCGCTTTCCTCCCAGATCGAAAAACAGGCCGGTAAATCCCGCCAGGAACTGAACAGGCCGAATGCGGCCGTCTATGATGTGGTCGATGTCGACCAGAAGACGGCCCGCATGGTGGCAAGCTTTTCCAGCAGCCTGCTCAGCCGGCGCTTCGGCATTGGCGGCGCAGCGAGCCGCGTCGTCATCGGCGTCGGCGACCAGCTGAAGATCAGCATTTTCGAGGCGGGCTCCGATGGCCTGTTCTCCACCTCCGAATCCAAACAGACCACCATCGAAGTGGTGGTCCAACCGGACGGCACCGGCACCATTCCCTATGTGGGTCCGATCAAGCTGGCTGGCCGCACGCAGGAAGAGGCCCGCAAGGCCATTCTGGAAAAGCTCGTCAACAAGGCTGTGGAACCGGATGTGCTGGTCACGGCTGCGGGCACCACCTCGCGCAGCGTCACCGTATCGGGTGCGGTCGGCAAGCCGTCGAGCGTGGAACTCAGTCTGGCTGGCGACCGCATTACCGAGGTGATCGCCCGGGCGGGCGGACCCTCCAGCGAGCCTTACGAGACCTATGTCACGCTGGTGCGCGGCAACAAGACCGCCTCCGTGCTGCTGAAATCGCTGATCGAAAACCCGCGTGAAAACATCTATGTCGACCCGCGCGACCAGATTTTCGTGACACATGACCCGCGCACCTTCACCGTGCTCGGCGAAGTGGCGAAGAACGCCCGCCAGAATTTCGGCGCCAACGACCTTAACCTGCTCGAAGCCATTGCCATGGCCGGTGGCGGTTCCGACGACAAGGTGGATGCCGAAGGCTATTTCGTATTCCGCTACGAAGAGCCGGAAATCGTCATGGACCTGCTCGGACCCCAGCGCTTCCACGACCTGCAGGCCAAGGGCATGATGGCCAACAAGGATGGCCGCTACCCCATCGTCTACCGCTTCAACATGCATGCGCCGGACAGCCTGATCGTCGGCCAGAGCTTCCCGATCAAGAACCGCGACATTATCTACGCATCGCGTCATCCGACGGTGGACTTCCTGAAGTTCATGCAGTTGATCGCAACCCCGGTCGGCACCGCCTCCGGCGTCCGCACGCTGACCGATTGATGTCCTGAAAACACGGGATGGGAAAAGGGAGCCTCCTGCATAATTCCTTAAATCGGAATCGATTTAAGGTGAAAATTATGCAGCAGATTTAAAGACTTACGGCGCTGTGCGTTTGATAAAACGCACAGCGCTGTAAGGGCTCCTTTTTTCTGGGAAAGCCTTTTTCTTTGCGTTTCTGCCGAAGAAAAAGGCACAATAAAAATCTGCACAAATTCGTTGACATCCGCCTTCCGCCTCGCTCTATTTGTCTAGTCAAAAGACGGTCGTTCAAGACCGATGGATAAGGGAACGGCGTCCTGTGGAATGTCTTGGATCGATCAAGATCCAGGGCAGCAGGGTTGAAGAACAGCGGCATCCGGCGCGCATCTATCTGGCGCGCGGTGCGGTCACGGGTGAAACGGGAGACATATCATGCAGAAAAGACTATTGCTGAAGGCAGCGCTCGGCGCGGCACTGTTGCTGGGCACCAGCCTTGCCGCCCATGCCGAGGATGCGCTGGCCAAGATCAAGGCCGCCGGCGTCATGAAAGTGGGCACGGAAACCGCCTTTGCCCCCTTCGATTTCATCGATGCCGGCGATCACGTCGGCCTGAATGTCGACCTCTTCGCCGAAATCGGCAAGGAACTCGGCGTGAAGATCGAATGGGTCACCTTGCCCTGGGATGGCGTGCTGCCGGGTCTGGAAGCTGGCAAGTTCGATATCGTCGCTGGTCCGGCCACCATTACCAAGGCCCGTATGGAGCGCTATCGCTTCACCGCACCAATCGCCGAAGCCACGGTTGCCATTCTGAAGAAGGCCGGTGACAAGACCATCACCAAGCCGGAAGACATTGCCGGAAAGGCCGTCGGTGTCGGCAAGGCCACCTCGCAGCTGGCGCAGTTGCAAGAATATTCCAAGACGCTCGCCAAGCCGGTCACGGTGCGGGAATATGTCTCCTTCAACGATGCCTATGCCGATATGGCGGCAGGCCGTGTGGTGGCGGTCGCCAACTCGCTGCCGAACATCGCCTTTGTCGCCAAGCAGCGCAATGGCGCCTTCGAAGTGGTGCTGCCGCCCTTTGGCCAGAAGAGCTATTTCGGCTTCATCGGCACCAAGGATGCCGATCATGCCAGCCTGATAGATGCGGTGGATGCCGCCCTTCTCAAGATGAAGGGCGATGGCCGCATGGCAAAGCTTCAGGAGAAGTGGTTCGGCACCAAGTTCGATACGCCGGACGCGGTCAAGGATCCAGCCTTCTGATCACCCTACAGCGCCGTGCGCCCTATATGGCGCACAAAGGTTCGCGGTAGCGCTTTCCATCTGCTGCATGATTTTATCCTTAGACCGATTCCGATTTAAGGAATGATGCAGGAGCAGAAATTCATCCTGAGGCCTGCCTTCTCCATGCCAATCGGCAAGCGGGCCTCAGGGGATAATCTTACGACGGCTCTTCGGCAAAGGAGCGGCCATCGCCGGAAATTTCCCCTTTACACAGGGGTCGAAAGCGGACCAGACCGCCATGTCCTTCAAGCTCTTTACGCTTCTGTTGCAATCTGCCCTGTGGACGATTGGCATCAGTGCGATTTCCATCCTGATCGGCTTTGCCCTGGCCATCCTGCTGTCTGCAGCGCTGCTTTCGGGCAAAAGCGTCTATACGCTTCCCGCCACGCTTTTCATCAGCTTCTTTCGCGGCGTGCCGCTCCTGGTGCAATTGCTGCTCATTTACAATCTCCTGCCGTTCATCGGTCTGAACGTGCCCAGCATCGTTGCGGCCATTCTCGGGCTGTCGCTCTGCACCGCCGCCTATCAGGCGGAAAATCTGCGCGGCGGCTTTGAAAGCGTGCCCATCGGGCTGATCGAGGCCGCCGACATGGCCGGCTTTTCGGCCCGGCAGACCTTTCTGCGTATCCGCGTGCCGATTGCGCTTCGCCTCACCTTTCCGGCGCTGGTCAATGAAGCGATCATGATCCTCAAATCCTCCTCGCTGGTCTCTGTGGTCGGCATTGTCGAACTGACGCGCATGGCGCAGGACCTTGCCTCCTCCACCTATCTGCCGATCGAGATCTTTTCCTCCGCCGGGCTGATCTATCTGGTCATATGCTCCACTGTCGCGCTGATCGGCCGCCGGGCGGAAGCAGCCCTGCCGGGAGGGGTGAAATGATCTTCGATCCCAAGGTCATCCTCAATCACCTGCCGGAGATTGCCAGCGGCGCCGCCGTCACCCTTATTCTGTGGATCGCCGGCATGGCGCTTGGCATTGCGCTGGGCTTCATGGTCGCCACCCTGCGCCGCTATGGCGGCAGGGCGGTGGACGCATCGCTGGGGCTGGTGGTGGAAGTGCTGCGCGGCACACCCTTTCTCATCCAGATCTTCCTCGTCTATTACGGCGGCCCCTTCATCGGCCTGTCGCTCGATCCCGTGCCCTGCGGTCTGCTGGGGCTGACGGTCTATTCCGCCGCCTATTATTCGGAAATCTTCCGGGCCGGGTTTGCCGCCGTGCCGCATGGCCATGTCGAGGCGGCGGAATGCCTGGGGCTTTCGCGCCCGCAGATCATCCGCCGCATCCTGCTGCCGGAAATGGCGCTGATCGTCCTGCCGCCCTCCGTCAACCTCGCGGTTATCCTGCTCAAGGAATCGGCGGTGCTGTCCATCATCACCGTGCCGGAACTGACGGCCACCGTCAGCGCCATCGGCTCGCAGGAATATGCCTTTCTGGAAGCAATTTTCGTGCTCGCCCTCGTCTATTGGGTCACGGTGGAGGTGGCCGCATGGCTTGGCCGCCTCGCTGAAGCCCGTCTGTCCACCTTCAAGGTATCCGCGCCATGAGCCTGCCCGCCATTTCTGTCAAGCACCTCGTCAAGCGTTTCGGCACCGCCACCGTGCTGGAGGACATCGATCTCGATATCGAGGAAGGCAAGGTCTGCTGCCTGATCGGCCCCTCCGGCTCCGGCAAGAGCACATTGCTGCGCTGCCTCGCCTTTCTGGAAGAAGCCAGCGAGGGCATGATCACCGTCAATGGCGAGGCGCTAGGCTTTTTTGAAAACAGCCGGGGGGTGCGCGAGCGCCTGCCCGCCGCGCAAATCCGCGCGGTGCGGGCGAAGATCGGCATGGTCTTCCAGCAGTTCAATCTCTGGCCGCATATGACGGCGCTGGGCAATGTCTCGGAAGCGCTGAAAACCGTGCACAAACTGCCGAAACGGGAGGCGGAAGACCGCGCCATGGCGCAATTGCGCAAGGTGGGGCTGGAAAACCGCGCCGGGCACTATCCGTCCCAGCTGTCCGGCGGTCAGCAGCAGCGCGTCGCCATTGCCCGCGCACTGGCGCTGCAGCCGAAGATCATGCTGTTCGACGAGCCGACCTCGGCGCTGGACCCGGAACTGACCGGCGAGGTGCTGAACGTCATGCGCGATCTGGCTTGCGAAGGCATGACCATGGTGGTGGTCACGCATGAGGTGGGTTTCGCGGCGACCGTCGGCAATCAGATCGGCTTTCTCGACCACGGCAAGCTTCTGTTTTCCGGCCCGCCGCAGGAGGTTTTCGCCAAGCCGCGCCATCCGCGTCTCGAGCAGTTTCTCGATACCTATCTGGATCGCGGCGCTTCCATGCTGGCGTGAGGGAGGAAGCGGTGGTGATGGCTGAGGCCGGAGACACAACAGCGCATTCCGCGCCCGGCCGCTCGCTGCATGACCGCATTCTGGGCGATATCGAAGCCAATATCATCACGGGCCGCTGGCCGCCCGGCCATAAAATTCCCTCGGAACAGCAATTGACCGCCGAGTACGGCTGCTCCCGAATGACCGTAAACAAGGTGCTCACCCAGTTGGCCCGGGCGGGGCTGGTGCAGCGACGGCGCAAGACCGGCAGCATCGTGCTGGCGCAGCAAAGCCAGAGCGCCATTCTCGACATTTACGACATTCGCGACGAGGTCGCCGCCAGCGGCAGGCGCCATGCCTACCGCATCCTGTCCGTCAGCACGGAAAAAGCTGGCAGAGACCGGGCAAAGACCTTGGCCGTGAGTGCGGATGCACCGCTGCTTGTGGTGCGGTGCCTGCATCTTGCCAGTGGCAAGCCCTTTTGTCTGGAGGAGCGGCTGATCAACCTGACCGCCGTTCCCGAAGCGGCGGATGCCGACTTCACCGCCACCTCCCCCGGTCCCTGGCTGTTGCAGCATGTGCCCTGGACGGCTGCCGAGCATCGTATTGCCGCCGACACCGCCGCCCCCCTTGCCAGCGCCGCCCTCAACCTGCCGCCCGGTTCGGCCGTGCTGGTGGTGGAACGCCAGACCTGGCGGCTCACCGACTGCATCACCGAGGTGCGGCTCACCTATCCCGGCGGCCAGCATAGGCTCACCGCCCGCTTCACCCCTTCGCAACTGTTCTCCACCGCTCCTGCCGAAAGATCCTGACCATGGCACGCACCGACAAACTCAAGCTTGGCACCTTCGTTTATACCTTCGGTTTCAATCCCGCCGCCTGGCGGCACCCGGATGCCGATGTTCACGGCGCAAACCGCATCGACCATCTGCTGAACGTCGCGAAAATCTCGGAAGCGGCGAAGTTCGATTTCATGTTCCTGGCGGATTCGCCCGCCGCCGCCGTTGGCGATGCCGATGCGCTGGCGCGGTCGCCGACCAAGATGAACCGCTTCGAGCCGCTGTCGCTGATCTCTGCGCTGTCGGTGCTGACTAAGCGGCTGGGATTCGTGGCCACCGCCTCCACCTCCTATTACGAGCCCTATAATATCGCCCGCATCTTCGCCTCCATCGACCATCTGAGCGGCGGGCGGGCCTGCTGGAATGTCGTGACCTCAGACCATGACGAGACCGGCTATAATTTCGGCTTCGAAGGCCTGCCGCCGCATGCCGAGCGCTATGAGCGCGGCTCCGAATTCGTGGATGTGGTCTTTGGCCTCTGGGACAGTTTCGAGCCCGACGCGCTGATTCTCGACAAGGAAAACGGGCTCTATCACGACAAGACCAAGCTGCATGTGCTGAACCACAAGGGCAAGCATTTTAAGGTGCGCGGCCCGCTGAACATCGCCGCCAGCCCGCAGGGGCGTCCGGTCATCGCCCAGGCCGGCGGCTCGGAAGCGGGCATGGAGCTTGCCGCCCGCACCGCCGATATCGTCTTCAGCCTTGCCTCCAACCTGGAACGCAACAAGGCCTTTGCCGAGAATATCAAGGGCCGCATGGCCCGCTTTGGCCGCAAACCCGCCGACCTGAAGATGATGCCGGGCGTGGTGATCAATGTCGGCGAGACCAAAGCCGAAGCCGAGGCCAAGGTGAATTTCCTGATCGACAATCTACACCCGGATGTCGGCCGCTGGATGCTGGGCGAATTCCTGGAAGCCGATCTTTCCGGCGTGCCGCTGGACCAGCCCTTTCCGCTGGAACGCCTGCCTGCCGAGCCGAAGGGGTCGAAAGCGATGTTCGAATGGCTGAGGGACTTCATCATGGAAGGTCATAGCGTCGGCGAACTCATCCGTTTCTACGCGGAAAAAAGCACCGGCAACGGCATTACCGGCACGCCGACGGAGATCGCCGATTTCATGGAGGAATGGTTCGAGGCGGGTGCCGCCGATGGCTTCATCCTGATGCTGCCGACGCTTCCGGCCAGCCTCAACGATTTCGTGCGGCTGGTCCTGCCGGAACTACGCCGCCGCGGCCTGTTCCGCGACGACTATGAAGGAGAGACGCTGCGCGCCAATCTCGGGCTTTCCACCCCCGTCAACCGCTATGCGGCGAAGGGATAGAGATCGCCCTCAAGTCATCACGCCTCGTCGAAAATCGCCACCGCACGGGTCCAGCCTGCGGAGGCGGCCTTGATTTTCACGGGGAAGCAGGAAATCTCGAAGCCGGTGGCGGGAAGCTGGTCCAGATTGGCCAGCTTTTCCAGATGACAATAGCCGATATCGCGCCCGGCCTTGTGGCCTTCCCAGATCAGTGAGGCATCCTGTGTCTGGTGATAGCGTTGCAGCGTGGCGGAAAAGGGAGCGTCCCAGCTCCAGCCATCCGTGCCGGTCACGCGCACGCCGCGCTCCAGCAGATAAAGCGTGGCCTCACGACCCATCCCGCAGCCACGGCCGAGATAATCCGGGCGGCCATAGGCGGCGCCTGCCGCCGTGTTGACCACGACGATATCGAGCGGTTGCAGCACATGGCCGATGCGGGCCAGTTCCTGCTCCACCTCGGCGGCGCTCACGACATGGCCATCCGGCAAATGCCGGAAATCCAGCTTCACACCGGGGCGGTAGCACCAGTCCAGCGGCACTTCATCGATGGTGATGGCGCGCTTGCCGCCATCCATGGTCGAATGATAGTGCCACGGCGCATCGAGATGCGTGCCGTTATGCGTGGTAATCCGCATCTCCTCGATGGCCCAGCCCTCGCCATCCGGCAGATCCTCCGCCTTCAGCCCGGCAAACATGCCGACAATATCCTGGGCGCCCGCTGCATGATCGCGATAATTGATCGCAGGCCGCATGGGCGGCGGATCGGCAGGCGTGTCATTGTCGATGGCAATGGAAAGGTCAACCAGGCGGCGCGGCATGAAAACTCCTCCAGAATGTTTTTAAAAAAGCCCTTTATCGTCCGGCGGCGACCTTCGCCTCCAGCACATCCCATACCCTGGCCGCTACATCCGGGCCGCCCAGGCGCTTGACGGCGCGAATGCCGGTGGGCGCGGTGACGTTGATTTCCGTCAGACGCCCGTCGATAACGTCGATCCCGACGAGGATCAGACCTTTTTCCTTCAGCTTCGGCCCGAGGCGAGCGCAGATTTCCCGTTCCTTCTCCGTCAGTTCCGCTTCGCGGGCAGCCCCGCCGCGCACCATGTTGGAGCGCAGATCGCCTTCCTGTGGCACACGGTTGACGGCACCGGCAAATTCGCCGTCCACCAGCAGGATGCGCTTGTCGCCATGCTTTACATTCGGCAGGAATTGCTGGATGACCCAGGGTTCCTTGAAGGTGGCGGCGAAGAAGTCATAGAGCGAGCCGTAATTCAGATCGTCGCTGGTGATGCGGAACACTGCCGCCCCGCCATGACCGAACAGCGGCTTCATGACGATATCGCCATATTCGGCGCGGAACAGGTCGATTTCGGCGCGGTCGCGGGTGATCAGCGTCGGGGGCATGAGATCGGCGAATTCGGTGACGAAGAGTTTTTCCGGCGCGTTGCGCACCTCGGAGGGATCGTTCACCACCAGCGTCTTCGGGTGGATCTTTTCCAGAATATGCGTGGCGGCGATGTAGGCGAGGTCAAAGGGCGGGTCCTGGCGCATCAGGATCACATCCATCTCCGCCATGTTGACGCGCTGCTTTTCGCCCAGCGTGAAGTGGTTGCCCTTTTCGTCGCGCACCGCTACCGGCTCCACGGCGGCAAAGACCTCATCGGCCCGCATGGCCAGCCGGTCGGGCGTATAATGATAAAGCGCGTGGCCGCGCGCCTCAGCCTCCAGCATCATCGCAAAGGCGCTGTCGCCGGTAATGTTGATGGAGGCAATATGGTCCATCTGGACCGCAACTTTCAGAGCCATGGGCATCTCCTGAACCGGCTGGGAACGGTCTCCCAGCCGCCGTTTGACTGGACAAGGTTCTAGAAGGTTTCAACAGGCAAGGGAAGCGCTGGAGCATTTCCAGGAAAAGTGCAGTTGCGGTTTTCCGTCCGGAAATGCGTAGAAACAAAAGCTTAGAGCATGTCCGGTGAACCCGTGTTCACCGGACATGCTCTAGACAGCCGCCACTCCCCCATCCGCCCTTAACCGCTTTGCGTGATTGGCAAGGCCGGGGGTTGGACTGGCTTTGAAAACATGCAACAAACCCGGTGCTCAGGTTCGGAGGTCTGTCCGGGGCCAGTAGGCTCACGCGGCCAGCCTCCGCTTTGAACGGAAAGGACCGAACATGACCGAGAAGATCGTGCCCGTCATCATGGCAGGCGGCAAGGGAACGCGGCTTTGGCCCCTCTCGCGCGCCACGGCGGCCAAGCAGTTTCTCAAGGTCGTGGGCGATGAAACGCTGTTTCAGTCCACCCTGTCGCGGGTATCGGACAGCAAGGTTTACGAAGCACCGCTCGTCGTGACCAATGAGGAGTTTCGCTTTCTCGTCGCCGAACAGGCGCGCGAACAGGGTGTCGCCCTTTCCGGCATCGTGCTCGAGCGCACGGCCCGCAACACCGCCGCCGCCGTCGCGGTGGCCGCCCGCGTCGTGGCCGATCGCTTCGGGCCGGAAGCGCGGATGCTGCTTTTGCCGTCCGACCACGCCATTACCGTCAATGACACCTATCGCGACTGCATCGGCAAAGCGGCGGAAGCAGCCCGCGCCGGAAAGCTGGTAACCTTCGGCATCACCCCCACCGAACCGGCCACCGGCTATGGTTATATCGAGCGCGGCGCCGAACTCGGCAATGGCGTGCACGCCGTCAGCCGCTTCGTGGAAAAGCCGGATGCCGAACGCGCCGAACAATTGCTGGCCTCCGGCAATTATGACTGGAATTCCGGCATGTTCCTGTTTTCCGCCGGGGCGATCATCACCGAGCTGGAGCGCTACGCCCCGGACGTGATGGCAGCCGCCAGCGCCGCCGTCGCCAAAGCAACCCGCGATTTCGACTTCATCCGCCTCGATGCGGCAGCCTTTGCCGCCGCACCATCGATTTCCATCGACTATGCGGTGATGGAAAAGACGCCGAACGCCGCCGTCGTTCCCGCACCGATCATCTGGTCCGATCTCGGAAGCTGGGATGCGGTGTGGAAGATTGGCGACAGCGACGGGCAAGGCAATGTCGTCAAGGGCAATGCCACCGTGCATGACACCCGCAATTCGCTGGTGGTCTCGCGCCACAATCACCTTGCCGTGCAGGGCATGGAAGGGGTGGCGGTGATTGCTTCGGAAGATGCCGTTTTCGTCGGACGGCTCGACAATGCCCAGGCCGTCGGCGCGCTGGTGAAGACGCTCGCCGCTGACCGGAAAACAGCCAATCTCACCGAGACCCACCCGACGTCGCTGCGCCCCTGGGGCGGCTACACCTCGATCCTGAACGGCGACCGCTTTCAGGTGAAGCGGCTTTTCGTGCATCCGGAAAAGAAGCTGTCGCTGCAGAAACATTTCCACCGCTCCGAGCACTGGATCTGCGTGAAGGGCACGGCGGAAGTGACCATCGACGACAAGGTGATGATCCTGCACGAGAACCAGTCCGTCTACATCCCGCAAGGGGCAGTGCACCGGCTGAGCAATCCCGGCAAGATCCTCCTGGAGATGATCGAAATCCAGACCGGCTCCTATCTGGGCGAGGACGACATCGTGCGCCTTGTCGATGAATTCGGCCGGGCCTGATCCAACACTTTCGGCGGGACTGATATTCATCAACCCCGCCTTGCTTTCTTCTGCCGCATTGCACAAGATCAACCCCGATAACAGAAGACTGTCCGCAATGACGGACGAGGGGTTCCATGGCAATCAAGGCAAGCATTTATCACCTGACCCATTACATCTACGACAAGCCGATCCGGCTCGGCCCGCAGATCATCCGCCTGAAGCCCGCGCCGCATTCGCGCACCAAGGTTCTCAGCCACGCGCTGAAGGTTTCACCCGCCAATCATTTCGTCAATTTGCAGCAGGACCCCTACGGCAATTATCTGGCCCGCTTCGTCTTTCCCGAGCCGGTGACGGAACTGAAGATCGAAGTCGATCTCGTCGCCGACATGACGGTCTATAACCCCTTCGACTTCTTCACCGAGGAAGAGGCGGTGAAATGGCCGTTCAGCTACGCCGCCGAGATTGCCGAGGATCTGGCGATCTACCGCAAGCCGGAGCCGGACTGCCCGCTGCTCGATGACTATATGAAGACCATCGACCAGACGCCGGGCCAGGGCACGGTGGACATGATCGTCGGGCTGAATGCCCGGCTGCAGCGGGAAATCGGCTATGTCATCCGCATGGAGCCCGGCGTACAGACGCCGGACGAAACGCTGGAAAAGGCCAAGGGCTCCTGCCGCGATACAAGCTGGCTGCTGGTCAATCTTCTCAGGCGTCTGGGTTTTGCCGCCCGCTTCGTCTCCGGCTATCTCATCCAGTTGACGCCGGATCTGAAGGCGCTGGACGGGCCCTCGGGTACGGAGGTGGATTTCACCGACCTCCATGCCTGGTGCGAAGCCTATATTCCGGGGGCGGGCTGGATCGGGCTCGACCCGACCTCCGGCCTTTTGACGGGCGAGAGCCATATTCCGCTGGCCGCCACGCCGCATTACCGCAATGCCGCGCCGATTTCCGGCGGTTTTTTTGGCGAGGTCAAGACCGATTTCGCCTTCGACATGCAGGTGAAGCGGGTGGCCGAGCATCCACGCATCACCAAGCCCTTTTCCGATGACAGCTGGGAGGCGCTGAATGCGCTGGGCCAGAAGGTGGACGCCGAATTGCAGGCGGGCGACGTGCGCCTCACCATGGGCGGCGAGCCGACCTTCGTCTCCATCGACGATTTCCAGTCCGACGAGTGGAACACGGCCGCCGTCGGCCCGACCAAGCGCGCCAAGGCAGACCAGCTGATCCGCCGCCTGCGTCAACGCTTCGCCCCCGGCGGTTTTCTGCATTACGGTCAGGGCAAGTGGTATCCGGGTGAAAGCCTGCCGCGCTGGACCTTCTCGCTCTACTGGCGGCGCGACGGTCTGCCGGTCTGGCAGAACCCCGATCTGGTGGCGCTGGAGGACAAAAATTATCAGGTCACCCACGAGGATGCCGCCAAGCTGCTGCAAGCCATTGCCGTGGAACTGGATCTGGAGCCACGCTATGTGATGCCAGCCTATGAAGACCCGGCGGAATGGATCGTCAAGGAATCCAACCTGCCGGAAAATGTCGATCCGGCCAATTCAAAGCTCAAGGATGCGGAAGAGCGCAACCGCATCGCCAAGGTGTTTTCCAACGGGCTGACCACGCCTTCCGGCTATGTGCTTCCCGTTCAGGCCTGGCAGGCGCGGATTTCCGGCCGCACATGGGTCAGCGAGGTGTGGAGCACGCGGCGCGGACGTATCTACCTCGTGCCGGGCGACAGCCCCGTGGGCTATCGTTTGCCGCTGAATTCGCTCCCCTATATTCCGCCCGCCTGGTATCCCTATATCAACCCCGCCGACCCGACGGTCGAGCGCCCGCCGCTGCCGGATTTTTCCACGGAAAAGGGCCGGGTGATGCCGGAGCATTCCTTCCAGGCCGATATTACCCAGCAGAACCGCATGCAGCAGTCCTATCAGGAGATCGGCGGCCATGTGCGCACCGCGATTTCCGTGGAAGTGCGCGACGGGCGGCTTTGCGTCTTCATGCCGCCGACGGTGACGCTGGAGGATTATCTCGATCTGCTCGCCTCTGCCGAGCGGGCGGCGGCGGCACTTTCGCTGCCCATCCATATCGAGGGCTATGCGCCGCCCCATGACGAGCGGCTGAATGTCATTCGCGTCGCGCCCGATCCGGGCGTCATCGAGGTCAACATCCACCCGGCGCACAACTGGCAGGATTGCGTGGACATCACCACGGCGATCTATGAGGAGGCCCGCCAGACGCGGCTGGGTGCCGACAAGTTCATGATCGATGGCCGCCATACCGGCACCGGCGGCGGCAATCACGTCGTGGTCGGCGGGGCCAACCCCAATGACAGCCCCTTCCTGCGCCGTCCGGACCTCCTGAAAAGCCTTGTGCTGCACTGGCAGCGCCATCCCTCGCTCTCCTATCTGTTCTCCGGTCTGTTCATCGGCCCGACCAGCCAGGCGCCGCGCATCGACGAAGCCCGCCATGACAGTCTCTATGAGCTGGAAATCGCCATGGCGCAGATCCCGCTTCCCGGGCAAGGCGCGCTCCCGCCCCTGCCCTGGCTGGTGGACCGGCTGTTCCGCAATCTGCTGGTGGACGTGACGGGCAATACCCACCGCTCGGAAATCTGCATCGACAAGCTGTTTTCGCCGGATGGACCAACGGGGCGGCTTGGCCTTGTCGAATTCCGCGGCTTTGAAATGCCGCCGAATGCCCGCATGTCGCTGGCGCAGCAACTCCTGATCCGGGCGCTGATCGCCCGGTTCTGGAAAAACCCGATCACCGGCAATTTCGTGCGCTGGGGGACGGCGCTGCATGACCGCTTCATGCTGCCGCATTATGTCTGGCAGGATTTTCTGGAGGTGCTGGCCGATCTCAAGGATCACGGCTTCGATTTCAAGCCGGAATGGTTTGCCGCGCAGCTGGAATTCCGCTTCCCCTTCTTCGGCGAGGTGGAATACGAAGGCTCGAAGCTCGAACTCAGGCAGGCGCTGGAGCCCTGGCATGTCATGGGCGAACAGGGCGCCATCGGCGGCACGGTGCGCTATGTGGATTCCTCCGTCGAGCGGTTGCAGGTGAAGCTCGAAACCGGCAATCCCGAGCGCTTTGCCGTGGCCTGCAATGGCCGCCGCGTGCCGCTGTCGCGCACCGGCGTCAACGGTGTGGCCGTCGGCGGGGTGCGTTACAAGGCATGGCAACCGGCGTCCGGCCTGCATCCGGTGCTGCCCGTCAACACACCGCTAACATTCGATGTTTATGATCTATGGACGGGACGGGCGATCGGTGGTTGCATTTACCATGTCGCCCATCCCGGCGGTCGAAATTACGATACTTTCCCTGTGAACGGTAATGAAGCGGAAGCCCGGCGGCTTGCACGCTTCGAACCATGGGGCCATACAGCCGGTTCATACCCGCTCTGGCCGGAAAGCGTGTCACCGGAATTTCCGCACACGCTGGACCTGAGGCGGCCGCAAGGATTGTGAGACGATGACGAAGAGCCCGGCGGCAGATGTGCCAGTGGCAGAGGTGATGGAGCCATCAGCGGAGGTGCGCAAGACCTTCGCCGCGGATTATCGCGTTCTGCCCGGCGCCGCCGATGAAATGCTGGATGCGGAAGGCCGCATCCGTCCGGTCTGGCAGAATTTCGTCGCAGCGCTCGACCGGCGCACGCCCGAGGAATTGCAGGAACGCTTTGCCCGCGCCGACCGCTATCTGCGCGATGCCGGGGTATTTTACCGAGCCTATGGGGCGGATGCGGGCGGCGGCGACCGCGCCTGGCCTTTCTCGCATATTCCGGTGCTGATTTCCGATGCCGAATGGCAGGGGCTGGCCCGGGGCCTCGTGCAGCGGGCCGAACTTCTGGAGCGGGTCGTTGCCGACCTCTACAGCGACAACCGGCTGGTGCAGGAGGGTTTCCTGCCGCCGCAGCTGATTGCCTCCAACAGCGAATTCCTGCGGCCCCTGGTGGGGGTCAAGCCTGCAGGCGGCCATTACCTGCATTTCTGCGCCTTCGAGATCGGCCGCGGACCGGACGGCAACTGGTGGGTGCTGGCCGACCGCACCCAGGCCCCCTCGGGCGCAGGTTTTGCCCTGGAAAACCGCGTGGCGACGGCGCGCGCCTTTTCCGACATCTATGCCGAAACCCATGTGCACCGCCTTGCCGCCTTTTTCGGCGCGTTTCGCGATGCGCTGCAGGGCCTGAAGCAGACCAGCGACGAGCGCATTGCCGTGCTGACGCCGGGTCCGGCCAACGAAACCTATTTCGAGCACGCCTATATCGCCCGCTATCTCGGCATCATGCTGCTGGAAGGGGAAGACCTGACGGTGGTGGGCGGCAAGGTGATGGTGCGCACCGTGGCCGGGCTGAAGCCGGTGAGCGTGTTGTGGCGGCGGCTCGATGCCTCCTTTGCCGATCCGCTGGAACTCAACCAGATGAGCCATATCGGCACGCCGGGCATGGTGCAGGCGCTGCGCAACGGCGCGGTGAGCTTCGTCAATGCGCTCGGCTCCGGCATTCTCGAAACCCGGGCGCTGCTCGCCTTCCTGCCGACGCTTTGCCGCCACCTCCTGGGCGAGGAACTGCTGCTGCCCTCCATCGCCACCTGGTGGTGCGGCCAGAAGGCCGAGCGCGAGCATGTGGCGCGCAATATCGAGAAAATGGTGATCGGCCCGGCCTATTCCCGCCAGCCCTTCTTCGATGACAACCGCCAGTCGGTGCTGGGGGCATCGCTCAGGAGCAATGCCCAGCGATCCGTGGTCGGCTGGCTGGAAGGCGAAGGCGGCAGGCTGGTGGGCCAGGAGGCGGTGACGCTGTCCACCACCCCGGCCATGGTGGAGGGGCGGCTGCAGCCGCGCCCGATGAGCCTGCGCGTCTTTGCCGCGCGCACGCGGGACGGCTGGCAGATCATGCCCGGCGGCTTTGGACGCATCGGCAGCGGCGATGACGTGGCCGCCATTGCCATGCAGGCGGGCGGCTCGGCGGCGGATGTGTGGATCGTCTCCGACAAGCCGGTGGAGCGGATCACGCTTTTGCCGCCGGAAGAGCAGTTTACCCGCAACATGCCGGGCAGCCTGCCAAGCCGCGCTGCCGACAATCTCTACTGGCTCGGCCGCTATATCGAGCGGGCGGAAGGCGCGCTGCGCATCCTGCGCGCCTGGAATGCCCGCTTTGCCGAAACGGCGGACCCGAAACAGCCGCTGCTCGCCTATGTCAGCCAGTATCTGGAAGCGCTGGACATCAAGACGGAAAAGGGCGTGCCGGAAAGCCTGATCGCCAATATCAACAGCGCCGTCTATTCCGCCAGCAATATCCGCGACCGTTTTTCGCCGGATGGTTGGCTGGCGCTGAACGATCTCGCCAAGACCGCGCGGCGGCTGCATGAAAAGGTCAAGCCCGGCGACGATGCAGCCCATGCCATGACGATTCTGCTGCGCAAGCTCGCGGGCTTTGCCGGTCTGGTGCATGAAAACATGTATCGCTTCACCGGCTGGCGCTTTCTGACGCTGGGCCGCATGCTCGAACGCGGCCTGCACATGACACGGCTGCTTGGCCATATGACCGGCGAGGACGTGCCGGACGGCGCGCTCGACATGCTGCTGGAAATCGGTGACAACGTCATGACCCACCGCCGCCGCTACAATGTCAACACCGCGCATCTGACGGTCACGGATCTTCTGGCGCTCGATCCGCTCAACCCGCGCTCGATCCTCTTTCAGTTGAACGAGATTCGGGCGGAGGTGGAGCAATTGCCGAATGCGCAGATCAATGGCCAGATGTCGCCCTTCTTCCGCGAGACGATGCGGGTGCAGGCAAGCCTTGCGGTGATGACGCCGGAGGGGCTGGACCGGGATTTCTACCAGAAGCTGGAGCGGGAGCTGGAAAAGCTCTCCGACCTCATGGCCAATACCTATCTCGGCTGAGAGGAGACGAACCGGCACATGCTTTACGACCTCTCCCTTCACATGGGTTACAGCTATGACGTGCCGGCAGCAGGCGGGCGGCATATCCTGCGCATCATGCCGCTCTCGCTGCCGGGGCGGCAGAGATTGATTGCAGGTTCGATCACCATCGACCCGGCCCCGCAAGAGCGGGCGAATTTCAACGATTTCTTCGAGCATCCGGCCATCACCTTCGCCTATCGCTCATCGCATGAGAAGCTGGATATCCGCATGCAGGCCCGCATCCAGGTGGAGCCGCAGGCGATGACGGCGGATCTCTCGCCGCTCCTGGCAAGCCTTGGCGCGGAGCTTGCCGCTGTCTGGCAGCTCGATGCGCAATCGCCCCACCATTTTCTCGGCCCCAGCCCGCGCCTTGGCCTCAATCCGGAGATTGCCGCCTATGCGCGCGAGCAGATCCGCCCAAGCCTGACGGTGCGGCAGATTGCAGAGCTGCTGAATGCCCGCATCCACAAGGATTTTACCTATGATGCCAAGGCCACGACGGTGGATACCGGCGTGGCCGATGCCTTCAAGCTGAAGCGCGGCGTCTGCCAGGATTTTTCGCATGTGATGATTCTCGCGCTGCGCAGCCTCGGCATTCCCGCCGGCTATGTCAGCGGCTTCCTGCGCACCATTCCGCCGCCCGGCAAGGAGCGGCTGGCAGGCGCCGACGCCATGCATGCCTGGGTTCGGGTCTGGTGCGGAAAATCCACCGGCTGGCTGGAATTCGATCCCACCAATAATATTCCCGCCGGCACCGATCATGTCGTGGTCGCCTATGGCCGGGACTATTCCGACGTCGCGCCGGTGATCGGCGTGCTGCGCAGCTATGGCAGCCACAGTACAATCCAGGCGGTTGATCTCATTCCACTGAAATAAAGTCGGGATGAAGCGAACCCAATGTGGGATTGTTCGCAATTTTAGGAATTTGATTAAGCCGACTGCAATATATGCAGACTAGCTCTACAGCAGGACGCAGCGGACATTCGGCAGCACATGAGGTGCTGTTCAGCCGCTCGCGGAGAAGACCGCGGCGTAATAGTCGCAGCTGTTGAGGACGGTCATGACGACGCTTTCGAATGCGATGGCAGCATTTCGGCATTTTCTACGCGACAGAAGCGGCAATTTCGGCCTGATGACCGCGCTTCTCCTGCCGGTCTCCGTCGGCGTCGCAGGGCTGGCCATGGATGTCACGAAAATGGTGCAGATCAAGAGCTTGCTCCAGAACTCGGTGGATGCCGCAGCGCTTGCCGCCGCCTCGGCCATGAGCAAGGGCATGAGCCAGGACGATGCGATGAAACTGGCGCAGTCCTTCATCTCCTCGCAGATGGCCAACGGTCTGGTGAAAGACAACGATCAGGATGCGTCCGAGCAACTGGCCAAGGACCTGAACGCCATCGGCACGGTCAATACCACAACCACCTCCTCCAGCAGCGCCACCTATGACATCGCGCTCACGGGAAGCTATACGCTGGCCATGAACCCGCTTTCCCAGGTCATGGGCTGGACGAGCGTCACCATCACCGCCTATGGCAAGGCGGAAGCCGCCAAGCAGGTGGACCAGAAGGCGCTGTCTCTCTACCTCGTGCTGGACCGCTCCGGCTCCATGTCCTTCGTTACCGATACGGTGGATAGCAGCCGCAGCTCCTGCCAGAACTATACCGAATCCAACTGGAGCAAATATCCAAAACTGGCGGCAACCTCGCCCTGCTATGTCAACAAGATCACCTCGTTGAAAACGGCGGTGGCCTATATGGCGCAGACACTGAATGCCGCCGATGCGACCTATACCGCCTCTGGCTCGCCCTCGTCCAAACTGGTCCGCGTTGGGGCCGTGGCCTATAATTCCTCCGCCTTCACGGCACAGTCGGTTGCCTGGGGCACGGCCTCGGCCAACACCTATGTGCAGAACATTCCGACCTATCCGACCGGCGGCACCGATGCCCGCGGCGCACTGACCATTGCCTATGACGCGCTGAAGTCCGCCAACACCACGGAGGCCACCGCCCATACCGGCGCGGGAGTGGCCAATTTCGACCGCTACATCATCCTGATGACCGATGGCGAAATGACTGGAAGCTCCTCAAGCTGGAGTTCCAGCATCGATTCGGCGGTGCGCACCCAATGCGCCACCATCAAGGCGGATGGCATCCAGATCTTTTCCGTCGCCTTCATGGCGCCGACCCGGGGCAAGTCGCTGCTCAGCGCCTGCGCCAGCAGCAGCGCCAATTATTACGAACCGACCACCATGGCGGGCCTTGTCGCGGCCTTTGGCGACATTGCCCAGAAAGCCACCACCAGCGATACGCGCCTGACGAATTGATACCAAGGCTCGAAGCCTTGCCTTCTGGGCGGTTTCAGCCGATCTGAAACTGGCCTGACATACCCTCGATCAGCGGGCGCAGCGGCACGAGTTCGGCGGCAATGAAATCCATGAAGACGCGGATTCGCGGCGCGTGGCGGATATCCTGATGGGTGAGCAGCCAAAGCTCGGCGGCATAATCACGAACAGGATCAGAGAGCCGGGCAAGGCCCGGGCGGACATCGCCGATAAAGCAGGGCAAATGGCCGATGCCGATACCCGCCTCCACCGCTTCGGCCAGCGCCAGAACCGAATTGGCGCGGTAGACCAGCCGCTCCGGCTGAAGCTGGCGGGTATCGCGCACCACCTTCAGCGACGCCATGTCTTGCGACAGCGCCACCCAATCTGCCGTATCGATGAAAGCCTCCCCCCTCGCCTGCCGATCCTGCCCCCGGCCGTAAAGCGCCCAGGCAATGGAACCGATGCGACGGCCCACCAGCGTTTCGGGCGGCGTATCGGTGGCGCGGATCGCGATATCGGCATCCCGGCGCGAGAGATTGAGGGCTGAATTGCCGATGACCACATCCAGGCGGATAGCCGGACAGGTGGCGCGGAACCGGTAAAACAAGGGCGTCAACAGATGCATCAACAGACTGTCGGCGGTTGCCACGCGGATTTCACCGGCTGGCGCAATTTCCTTGCCGGTCAGACGCCGCTCCAGCCGGTGCACCTCGCTATCGATGCGTTCGGCGGCGGCCAGCACCTCTTCCCCGGCAGGCGTCAGGTCATAACCGCCACGGCGCCGCTCGAAAAGCGGAGTGCCGAGCGCCCTCTCCAGCGCACCAAGACGGCGGAAAATGGTGGAGTGATCCACCTGTAGCGCTGCCGCCGCCCCCGCCATACCCTTTGCTTCGGCCACGGCCTTCACCAGACGCAGATCATCCCAGGCAAGCGGCTTTGACATCGAACCTCCATCTTTCCTCTACGCAAGGTGACAAAAGCCATTGCAAAGTCAAGCTTGCATTTATGCAAGCTAAATGACGTGCAAAGCGGCGGGAATGCGCCTACATCTTGCTCATCGGAAGCGGGACGGACAGTTCCACTTCAAGAAAATCAAAGAGTTATCATAGGGATTGGACGCTGCCGCACACGCCCCAGCGCCGCTGTCTCTGAAAAGGAGAACGATCATGGCAAACGGCATTCATCACGTCACCGCTATTGCAGGTCCGGCCAATCGCAACCTGGATTTCTACACACGGGTGCTGGGCCAGCGCTTTGTCAAGAAGACGGTGAATTTCGACGATCCCGGCACCTATCACTTCTACTTCGGCGATGAGGCCGGCCAGCCGGGAACGATCATGACCTTCTTCCCCTGGGAACATGCCGCACCGGGACGGCTCGGCATCGGCGAAACCCAGGAAACCACCTATCGGGTGCCGAAGGCGTCGCTCGGTTTCTGGATGCATCGCTTCGTGGAAATGGGCGTGGTGCATGAGGGGCTGGAACAGCGCTTCGGGGAAACCGTGCTGCCCTTCAAGGACCCGGACGGCATGCGCCTGTCGCTGGTGGGCATTGAGGGCATCGAAAGCGAAGCGGCCTGGACGGTGGATGGCATTCCGGCAGAGCATGCCTTGCGCGGCTTCCAGGGCGTAACCCTACTGCTCGACAAGATCGAGGCCACGGCGGCCATCCTCACCGACGTCTTCGGTTTCGAGAAGATCGGCACCCAGGGCACCGTCACCCGCTACAAGGCGCCCGGCATCGAGATCGGCGGCATTGTCGACCTCCGGGCCGCCGGTGAATTCCTGCCTGCCCGTCCGGGCGCAGGCTCGGTGCATCACGTGGCTTTCCGCGCCGCCAATGATGCCGAGCAGGCCGCCCTTGCCGACAAGCTGCGCAAGGATTACCGCATCCAGACCACGGAACAGAAGGATCGCGATTATTTCCGCTCCGTCTATTTCCGCAGCCCGGGCGGCGTGCTCTTCGAAATCGCCACCAACGATCCGGGCTTTGCCGTGGACGAGCCTGCCGACCAGCTGGGTCAGGCGCTGAAACTGCCGAAGGGTCTGGAACCCTATCGCGACCGGATCGAGCAGGTTCTTCCGGAACTCGCCTGATCGCCCGGCCTCCACTCTCAACAGGAGTGGAGGCCGCTCTTTTCCCTCTCACAGCCCGCCGATCGCAAATCCGTCATTCGCTTCTGACGACCGGGCATGATTTCGAGGAGATTTCCATGAGCCTCTCCACCACCGATCTCGGCTTCGTCCATCGCTTCGTTCCCGGCACGGACAAGAGCCGTGCGCCGCTTTTGATGCTGCATGGCACGGGCGGCGACGAAAACGACCTTTTGCCGCTGGGTGCGCGGCTGAGCCCGGGTGCCGCACTTCTGTCGCCGCGCGGACAGGTGCTGGAACAGGGCATGCCGCGCTTCTTCCGCCGGCTGGCCGAAGGCGTTTTCGATGAAGCGGATCTGAAGGCCCGCGCCGCCGATCTGGCACGCTTCATTGCCGCTGCCCGCGAAGCCTATGGTCTTGCAGCACCGATTGCGGTGGGCTTTTCGAACGGCGCCAATATCGCCGCCGCCCTGCTGCTTCTGCATCGTGAGGCGCTGGCCGGGGCCGTGCTGCTGCGCGCCATGGCGCCGCTTGCCGAACCGCCGGTCTCCAGAGAAAAAGGCGTGCCGGTGCTGGTGCTGTCTGGCCTGATGGACCCTATCGTTCCGGCGGACAATGCCGGGCGGCTGGTGCGCGCGCTAGAGGGTGCCGGTCACAGCGTCACCCAGGAGATCCTGCCCGCAGGTCACAACCTGTCGCAGGCCGATCTGACGCTGTCGGCGGAATGGCTGGAGCATTTTCGGCAATGATCTGATTTAATCAGATCTGCACCCTAAACGCCGTTCAAATGACGTGATCGGGTGCGAGCCTGCATGCCATCTCACCGGTCTCGATCTGCAAGGTGGCGTGATCGATGCCGAAACGGCGGAGCAGTTCATCCTGCACCTTATCCAGAAACGCATCGGCGGAGCCCTGATGCTCCGGCATCACCAGATGCGCCGTCAGCGCCGTCTGCGAGGTGCTGATCGGCCAGATATGCATGTCGTGCAAGGCGCTCACTCCCGGCAATCCGGCAAGAAAAGCGCGCACCGCCGCCGCATCGACGCCGGAGGGCACGGCCTGCAAGGAGAGCGCCACACTGCCCTTCAACAGGCCCCAGGTGCCGATGAAAATCACCACGACGATGACAAGGCTGACCGCCGGATCCACCCAGCTCCACCCCGTATAAATGATGAGAAGACCGGCAATGACCACGCCCGCCGAGACGGCGGCATCCGCCATCATGTGCAGATAGGCGCCGCGAATATTGAGGTCGTGCTTGCTGCCGGATGCAAACAGCCAGGCCGTGATGCCATTGACGAAAATGCCGATCCCGGCCACGATCATCACCGTCACCCCCTCAACCGGGGCGGGCTCGTAAAACCGATGCACCGCCTCCCAGGCAATGGCGCCGATGGCGACCAGAAGCAGCATGGCATTGACCAGCGCCGCCAGGATCGAGGAGGCGCCAAGCCCATAGGTGTAGCGCGCCGTCGGCAGGCGTTTGCCAAGCGCCACGGCAACCCAGGCCACGATCAGGCCCAGAACGTCCGACAGGTTATGCCCGGCATCGGCGAGCAGCGCGGTGGAATTGGCATAAAAGCCATAGCCTGCCTCGGTGGCGACGAAAACGATGTTGAGCGCAATGCCGATGGCGAAGGCCCGGCCAAAACTTGCCGGGGCATGCCCATGGCCGAGGCCGCCATGGGAATGGCCATGGTGGTCATGATGGTGGTCGTGGTGGTCATGGCCGTGATGGGCATGCCCGGCATGGGGATGCCCAACATGGGAATGACGGTGATTTGAAATGGACATAAAGCCCTGCTCCCTGGCTGGCCGGCCTTCTCTCAAGCATTTCCGGACGGAAAACCGGTATCCATTTTTCTCGGGACAATGCTCAAGGGAAAACAGCCTCGTGACTTTTCGGGCTTGGACATTACAGTCTCCAGTGACTGGAGGATCAAGAGCCAATGACAAATTTTTCCATTGGAACGCTGGCGCGCCAAAGCGGCATCAAGGTGACGACCATCCGCTATTACGAGGAAACCGGGCTGATGCCGCCAGCAGAGCGGGCCGAAAACCATCGCCGCATCTATGGCCGGCAGGATGTGGAACGGCTGAGCTTCATTCGCCATGCCAGGGAGCTGGGCTTCGACATGGAGGCGATCCGGGAAATGCTGGCGCTTTCGGCGGAGCCGGACCGGCCCTGCGCCGAGGTGGACGCCATTGCCCGCAAGCATCTGACGGCGGTGGAGGAACGGATTGAAAGGCTCGAACGGCTGAAAGCGGAACTCGTCCTCATGCTGGGCGGTAGCGGGCATGGGAAAGTGGGAGAGTGCGGCATCCTGCGAGGTCTTGCCGACAGTTCCCACGATCACGGACGTCTGCATGACCCCTGAACACCCGCCCTGCCAGGGACTGCCGCAAGCATCGCCCGGTCATGGCTGAAATCGGCTGTTGCAACTCACCTGCAACGATGCATAGAGTGCTCATGAGGCCACAAGCCGGGATGAACCGGCAGAGGCCAGGCTGAACTCCTTCCATTTTTCAAGGCTTTGTCGTGACCCAGTCCATCAGCAAGACAGATCTCCCGCTCCCGAGCCCCCGCGTTTCCGATCCGCAGGCACTGGCCGCCGAGATCATCGAAAGGCTGACCTACAGCATCGGCAAGGATGCCAAGGTCGCCCAGCCGCATGACTGGCTGACCGCCACCATCTATGTGGTGCGCGACCGGATCATCGACAAATGGATGGAAAGCACCCGCGCCACCTACGCGGCCAATGCCAAGCGCGTCTATTATCTTTCGCTGGAATTCCTGATCGGTCGGCTGATGCGCGACGCCATGTCCAATCTCGGGCTGATGGAGGAAATCCGCGAGGCGCTGACCTCGCTTGGCGTCGATCTTGCCGTCATCGCCGGTCTGGAGCCGGATGCCGCACTTGGCAATGGCGGCCTTGGCCGTCTGGCCGCCTGCTTCATGGAGAGCATGGCCACCGTCAACATCCCCGCCTATGGCTATGGCATTCGCTACGTGCACGGGCTGTTCCGCCAGCAGATGGCCGATGGCTGGCAGGTGGAACTGCCGGAAACCTGGCTGGCCCACGGCAACCCCTGGGAATTCGAGCGCCGCGAAAGCGCCTATGAAATCGGCTTCGGCGGCGGTGTCGAAACGCTGACGGGCAGCAATGAAGAGGTGCGCCATGTCTGGAAGCCGAGCGAACGGGTGATTGCTGCCGCTTATGACACGCCGATCGTCGGCTGGCGCGGCGAGCGGATCAATACGCTGCGCCTCTGGTCGGCCCAGCCGATCGACCCGATCCTGCTCGACGCCTTCAATGCTGGCGATCATATCGGGGCGCTGCGCGAGAGCAACAAGGCCGAATCGCTCACCCGCGTCCTCTATCCGGCGGATGCGACGCCAGCCGGTCAGGAATTGCGGTTGCGGCAGGAATATTTCTTCTGCTCCGCCTCGCTGCAGGACATTCTGCGCCGCCACCTGCAACAGGGCAATACGCTGACGGACCTGCCGGAAAAGGTGGCGATCCAGCTCAACGACACCCATCCGGCGGTGTCGGTGGCGGAACTCATGCGGCTTCTCACCGATATTCACGGCGTGGATTTCGATACCGCCTGGGAAATCACCAAGGGCACCTTCTCCTACACCAACCATACGCTTTTGCCGGAAGCGCTGGAAAGCTGGCCGGTGCCGCTGTTCGAGCGCCTTTTGCCGCGCCACATGCAGCTCGTCTACGCCATCAATGCCAAATGTCTGGTGGAAGCGCGCAAGCAGAAGAATTTCTCCGACCGGGAAATTGCCGCCATCTCGCTGATCGACGAAAGCGGCGAGCGGCGGGTGCGCATGGGCAATCTCGCCTTCATGGGCTCGCATTCGATCAACGGCGTTTCAGCACTCCACACCGAGCTGATGAAGGAGACGGTGTTTGCCGACCTGCACAAGCTCTATCCAGACCGTATCAACAACAAGACCAACGGGATTACGCCGCGCCGCTGGCTGCTGCAATGCAATCCGAAGCTGACCAGCCTGCTGCGCGAGGCCATCGGCGACGGTTTCATGGATGACGCCGAGACGTTGAAAAGCCTTGACGGCTTTGCCGGTGACAGCGCCTTCCGGGACAAGTTCGCCGCCGTCAAACGCGCCAACAAGGAGGCGCTTTCCAATCTGGTGGCGAGCCGCATGGGCATTCGCCTCGATCCGTCGGCCATGTTCGACATCCAGATCAAGCGCATTCACGAGTACAAGCGCCAGCTTCTGAACATTATCGAAACCGTGGCGCTTTACGACCAGATCCGCTCGCATCCCGAGCGTGACTGGGTGCCGCGCGTCAAGCTCTTCGCGGGCAAGGCCGCGCCGAGCTACCACAATGCCAAGCTGATCATCAAACTCATCAACGACGTGGCGCGGGTGATCAACAACGATCCTTCCGTGCGCGGCCTGCTGAAAGTGGTATTCGTACCCAATTACAACGTCTCCCTGGCGGAGGTCATGGTGCCCGCCGCCGATCTCTCGGAACAAATTTCCACCGCCGGCATGGAAGCCTCCGGAACCGGCAACATGAAATTCGCGTTGAACGGTGCCTTGACCATTGGCACGCTGGACGGCGCCAATGTGGAAATGCGCGACCACGTCGGGGAGGAGAATATCATCATCTTTGGAATGACGGCGGAACAGGTCGGCAAGGTGCGGGCGGAAGGACACAATCCCCGCGCCATCATCGAAGCCTCCCGCGAGCTGTCGCAGGCCTTGTCGGCGATTGCCTCGGGCGTCTTCTCGCCGGACGATCGCAGCCGCTTCTCCGGCCTTATCGACGGGCTCTACAATCACGACTGGTTCATGGTGGCGGCGGATTTCGATGCCTATGCCAAGGCCCATCGCGATACGGACCAGCTCTGGACCGACAAGGCCGCCTGGAATTCCAAGGCCATTCTCAACACGGCCCGCATGGGCTGGTTCTCCTCCGACCGGACGATCAGACAATATACGGCTGACATCTGGAGAGCCTGATGAAAAAAAACGCCCCTGAGGGCGAGACCGGCGCACGCGCCGCCGTCGCGCCTGTTCCCCCGGCTGCGGAAATCGAGGCGCTGCTTTCGGGCACGCATACCGATCCGTTCTCCGTGCTGGGCGCCCATGAGACGGCGGAGGGTTTTGTGGCGCGCGCCTTCATTCCCGGCGCGGAACAGGTGACGGCACTGACGCTGGACGGCGCCATTGCCGGAGAGCTGGCGCTTGTTCACCCCGATGGCTTCTTCGCCGGGCCGGTGGCGCTGAAGACCTATCAGCCGCTGCGCTACCGCGCCGAGCGCGGCGATGTGGAATGGTCGGTGACCGACCCCTACACCTTCTGGCCGGTGCTGGGGCCGATGGACGATTATTTCGTCCGCGAAGGCTCGCATCTCAGGCTGTTCGACAAGCTCGGCGCCCATCCCATGAAGCATCAGGGGGTGGATGGTTTTCATTTCGCGGTCTGGGCGCCCAATGCCAAGCGGGTCTCGGTGGTTGGCGATTTCAACGATTGGGATGGTCGCCGCCATGTGATGCGGCTGAGGCGCGATACCGGGATCTGGGAAATCTTCGCGCCGGATATCTCGGCAGGCTCGGCCTACAAGTTCGAAATCATCGGCCCGGACGGCACGCTCATGCCGCTGAAGGCCGATCCCTTTGCAAGGCGCAGCGAGCTTCGCCCGCAGACCGCCTCCGTCACCGCCGCCGAACTTAAGCCGAAATGGGAAGATGACGCCCATCGCGCCCATTGGGGCAGCATCGACAAGCGCCGTCAGCCCATCTCGATTTATGAAGTCCATGCTGGCTCCTGGCAGAAACGCGCCGATGGCACCTTTCTAAGCTGGGACGAACTGGCCGATACGCTCATTCCCTATGTCGTGGACATGGGCTTCACCCATATCGAATTCCTGCCCGTCACCGAACATCCCTACGATCCCTCCTGGGGCTACCAGACCACCGGGCTTTACGCGCCGAGCGCCCGCTTCGGCGAGCCGGAGGGCTTTGCCCGCTTCGTCAATGGCTGCCACAAGGTCGGCATCGGCGTCATTCTCGACTGGGTTCCGGCGCATTTTCCAACCGACGCCCACGGTCTGCGCTGGTTCGACGGCACCGCACTTTACGAGCATGAGGACCCGCGCAAGGGCTTCCACCCCGACTGGAACACCGCGATCTACAATTTCGGGCGGGTGGAGGTGCTCTCCTATCTGGTCAACAACGCGCTCTACTGGGCAGAGAAATTCCATCTCGACGGGCTGCGCGTCGATGCCGTCGCCTCCATGCTCTATCTCGATTACTCCCGCAAGGATGGCGAGTGGATTCCCAACGAATATGGCGGGCGGGAAAACCTGGAATCGGTGCGTTTTCTCCAGCGCATGAACCAGGAAGTCTATGCCGCGCACCCGGAAATCATGACCATTGCGGAGGAATCCACCTCCTGGCCGAAGGTGTCGCAGCCGGTGCATGAAGGCGGGCTCGGCTTCGGCTTCAAGTGGAACATGGGCTTCATGCACGACACGCTGAGCTATTTCGCCCGTGATCCGGTGCATCGCAAATATCACCACCAGGAAATCACCTTTGGGCTGATCTACGCCTTCAGCGAGAATTTCGTGCTGCCGATCTCCCATGACGAGGTGGTACATGGCAAAGGCTCGATGATTGCCAAGATGCCGGGCGACGACTGGCAGAAATTTGCCAATCTGCGCGCCTATTACGCCTTCATGTGGGGCTATCCGGGCAAGAAGCTGTTGTTCATGGGCCAGGAATTCGCGCAGTGGAGCGAATGGAGCGAAAGCCGCCCGCTGGACTGGAACCTGCTGCAATACCGCATGCATGAAGGCATGCGCCGGCTGGTGCGCGACCTGAACTACACCTATCGCAGCAAGGCGGCGCTGCATGCGCGCGATTGCGAGGGCGAAGGCTTCGAATGGCTGATCTCGGAAGACATGGAGCAATCGGTCTTTGCCTGGCTGCGCAAGGCGCCGGGCGAAAAACCGGTTGCGGTGATCGCCAATCTGACGCCACTTTATCATCCGCAGTATGAAATCTCGCTGCCGGCGGCGGGGCGCTGGCGGGAGATCCTGAACACCGATGCCGATATTTACGGCGGCAGCGGCAAGGGCAATGGCGGCCGCGTGGACGCCGAAGCAGCGGAAGGAGGCTGGGCAAGGGCCAGCCTGTCGCTTCCGCCGCTGGCGGTGATCATGCTGGAACTGGAATAGATCGAGAAAGGCTTGCGGGAGGATGAGCGCATGACGGAAAAGAGGATCCAGCCACTGTCGCGAGACGCGATGGCCTATGTGCTGGCGGGAGGGCGTGGCAGCCGTCTGAAGGAACTGACCGACCGACGCGCCAAACCCGCCGTCTATTTCGGCGGCAAGGCGCGCATCATCGACTTCGCCCTGTCGAACGCGCTGAATTCCGGCATTCGCCGCATCGGCGTCGCCACCCAATACAAGGCGCATTCGCTGATCCGCCACCTGCAGCGCGGCTGGGATTTCTTCCGCCCGGAGCGCAATGAAAGCTTCGATATCCTGCCCGCCAGCCAGCGCGTGTCCGAAACGCAATGGTATGAAGGCACGGCGGATGCCGTCTACCAGAACATCGACATCATCGAGCCCTATGCGCCGGAATATATGGTGATCCTGGCGGGCGACCATATTTACAAGATGGACTATGAACTCATGCTGCAACAGCATGTGGATTCCGGCGCGGATGTCACCATCGGCTGCCTGGAAGTGCCGCGGCTGGAGGCCACCGGCTTCGGGGTCATGCATGTGGACGACAAGGACCGGATCATCGATTTCATCGAAAAGCCCGCCGATCCGCCCGGCATTCCCGGAAACGAGGCCATGTCGCTTGCCTCCATGGGCATCTATGTCTTCCACACGAAATTCCTGATGGACTGCCTGCGACGCGATGCGGCAGACCCGAATTCCAGCCGGGATTTCGGCAAGGACATCATCCCCTATATCGTGCAGAACGGTAAGGCGGTGGCGCACCGCTTTGCCAATTCCTGCGTGCGCTCCGATTTCGAGCGCAAGCCCTATTGGCGCGATGTCGGCACGATCGATGCCTATTGGCAGGCCAATATCGACCTGACGGACATCGTGCCGGAACTCGACATCTACGACAAATCCTGGCCGATCTGGACCTATGCCGAGATCAACCCGCCCGCCAAGTTCGTGCATGACGACGAGGGCCGCCGTGGGTCGGCCATTTCCTCGCTGGTCTCGGGCGATTGCATCATTTCCGGCTCGGCGCTTTATCGCAGCCTGCTGTTTACCGGCGTCAGGGCCAATTCCTATTCCCGGCTGGAAGGCTGCGTCATCCTGCCCAAGGTCACCGTCGGGCGGCATGCGCGCCTCACCAATGTGGTGATCGATCACGGTGTCACCATTCCCGAGGGGCTGATCGTCGGTGAAGATCCGGAAATCGACGCCAAGCGCTTCCGCCGTTCGGAAAACGGCATTTGCCTGATTACCCAGGCGATGATCGACAAGCTCGGCAGTTGATCGATGAAGGTTCTGTCCGTCGCATCGGAAGTCTATCCGCTGATCAAGACCGGGGGCCTGGCCGATGTGGCGGGCGCCCTGCCGATCTCGCTGGACAAGCTGAAGGTAGAGACCCGCACCCTGCTGCCCGGCTATTCCAGAGTTCTGGCGGCGCTCGACAGAGTTGAGCCGGTGCTGGACTTTGCCGATCTCCTGGGCGAGCAGGCAAGGCTTCTATCGGCCCGCCATGCCGGGCTGGACCTGCTGGTGCTGGAATGCCCTGCCCTTTACGAGCGCGACGGCGGACCCTATCTCGGCCCGGACGGCAAGGACTATCCCGACAACTGGAAACGCTTCGGCGCGCTGTCGCTGGCCGGGGCGCGGATTGCGCAGGGGCTGATACCCGGCTGGAAGCCGGATCTCGTGCATGTGCATGACTGGCAGGCGGCGCTGGTGCCGGTATTTATGCGCTATGCGCTGGAGCCGGAAATTCCTTCGCTGATCACCATCCACAATATCGCCTTCCAGGGCCATTTCGGCCCGGACGTGGTGGCCGCCCTCGGACTTCCACCCCATGCTTTCGGCGAGGCGCTGGAATATTATGGCGGCACCTCCTTCCTGAAGGGCGGGCTGGTGACGGCGCATGCGCTGAGCACTGTCAGCCCGTCCTATGCCGAGGAAATCCTGACACCGGAATTCGGCATGGGGCTGGAGGGGGTGATCGCCAGCCGCGCCGATGCCCTCTATGGCATCGTCAACGGCATCGACACCGATGTCTGGAACCCCGCTACAGACAAGGACATCGCCGGCACCTATGCCCCGGCGACGCTGAAGAAGCGGGCCGCCAACCGCCTGAAACTGCAAGAGCATTTCGGACTGGAGCAGGACGGACGGCCAATCTTCTCGATTATCTCCCGCCTGACCTGGCAAAAGGGCATGGACGTGCTGGCGGAGGTGGCCGACGATCTGGTGGCCGATGGCGGTTCGCTGGTCATTCTGGGCTCGGGTGATGCGGAACTGGAAACGGCGCTTCAGGCGGCCGTCAGCCGCCATCCCGGCCGGATCGGCATGCAGATCGGCTATAACGAGCCGCTCTCGCATCTGATGCAGGCAGGGGCCGATGCCATCGTCATTCCCTCGCGGTTCGAGCCCTGCGGGCTGACGCAGCTTTACGGCCTGCGCTATGGCTGCGTGCCGGTGGTGGCGCGCACCGGCGGGCTCAACGATACCATCATCGATGCCAATGAAGCGGCCCTTGGCGGTGCCGCCGCTACGGGCATTCAGTTCACCTCTGTCTCACGCCAAGGCTTGCGTCAGGCGCTTCGCCGGGCCATACGTCTCTTCCACGACACAAAAACATGGCAACAGATCCAGAAGCAGGGCATGAAAACCGACGTATCCTGGAGCTTGAGCGCCAGGCGCTATGTCGACCTCTATAACCGCCTCCTCGAAAAAGGCTGACAACGCATGATCATCACGGTTCCAACCAAACCCTATTCTGACCAGAAGCCCGGCACGTCCGGCCTGCGCAAGAAGGTTCCGCACTTCCAGCAGGAGAATTACGCCGAGAACTTCATCCAGTCGATCTTCGATTCGCTGGAGGATTTCAAAGGCAAGACCCTGGTCATCGGCGGCGATGGACGGTTCTATAACCGCGACGTCATCCAGAAGGCCATCAAGATGGCGGCGGCCAATGGCTTTGGCCGGGTGCTGGTGGGCCAGGGCGGCATTCTTTCGACGCCGGCTGCCTCGAACATCATCCGCAAATACAAGGCCTTTGGCGGCATCGTGCTCTCCGCCAGCCACAATCCCGGCGGCCCGACGGAAGATTTCGGCATCAAGTACAATATCGGCAATGGCGGCCCCGCGCCGGAAAAGATCACCGACGCCATCTACGCCAATTCCAAGACGATCACCTCCTACAAGACGGTCGATGCGCCGGACATCAATCTCGACCAGATCGGCAGCTTCGATCTCGGCGACATGCATGTGGAGGTGATCGATCCGGTGGCCGATTACGCAGCGCTGATGGAGCAGTTGTTCGATTTCAACGCCATCCGCAACATGTTCAGCCTCGGCTTCCGCATGGTGTTCGATGCCATGAGCGCCGTCACCGGGCCTTACGCCAAGGAAATCCTCGAGAATCGTCTCGGCGCGCCGGAAGGGACGGTGCGCAATTTCACCCCGCTGCCGGATTTTGGCGGCCATCATCCCGACCCGAACCTCGTGCATGCCAAGGAGCTTTATGACGAGATGATGGGGCCGGATGCGCCGGATTTCGGCGCCGCCTCCGATGGCGATGGCGACCGTAACCTGATCATTGGCCAGGGCATTTTCGTCACCCCATCCGACAGCCTTGCCATTCTGGCCGCCAATGCCAGCCTGGCGCCCGGCTATTCCGGCGGCATTGCCGGGATTGCCCGCTCCATGCCGACCAGCGCCGCCGCCGACCGCGTGGCTGAAAAGCTGAAGATCGGCATTTTCGAGACGCCGACCGGCTGGAAATTCTTCGGCAACCTGCTGGATGCCGGCAAGGTGACGATCTGTGGCGAGGAAAGCGCCGGCACCGGCTCCAACCATGTGCGCGAAAAGGACGGTCTCTGGGCCGTGCTGCTGTGGCTGAACGTGCTGGCCTCGCGCGGCGAAAGCGTGCAGGAAATCGTGCGCCAGCATTGGGCCACCTTTGGCCGCAACTATTATTCGCGCCATGACTATGAGGAAGTGGATTCCGACGCCGCCAACGGCCTGATGGAGGCGCTGCGTGGCAAGCTTCTCACACTTCCGGGCACGAAGATCGGCCAGTTGACCGTGGAAAAGGCGGATGATTTTGCCTATCACGATCCGGTCGATCACTCGGAAAGCAAGAAACAGGGTGTGCGTATTCTCTTCCAGGGCGGTTCGCGGGTGGTCTTCCGGCTGTCCGGCACCGGCACATCGGGTGCGACGCTGCGCGTCTATATCGAGCGCTACGAGCCTGATTCCTCCCGCCACGGCATCGAAACCCAGGAAGCACTGGCCGATCTGATCGCCGCAGCGGAGGAACTGGCAGACATCAAGCGCCGCACAGGCCGCGACGCACCGAGCGTCATTACCTGATGGTCCCCCCATACCTGATGGCCCTATGACAACGGGCGGCGGCGTGATCCTCACGGAGGCCGGAGCGGAATTTTCGCTCTGGTCCCACCATGCCGAGCAGGTGGAGCTTTGCCTGTTCGATGCAAGGGGCCATCGTGAACTCCGCCGCCTGAGGATGAACCGGGACGGCGATCTGCATCGCCTTTTCGTAGACGGCGTCAAAGCCGGAGACCGGTATGGCTACAGGGCCTATGGGCCTTATGATCCCGACCGTGGTCTGTGGTTCGACCCCGCCAAGCTGCTGGTCGATCCCTATGCGATAGAACTCGACCGCCCCTTTCGGCACGACCCTCGCCTCACGCAGTTCGGCGAGGAGACAGCCGATCTCGTGCCGAAGGCGATCGTCACGCGTACACTCCAGGCCGAGCAGCAGCCTCCCCTCTTCACTCCCGGCGGCCTGATCTATGAGATTTCCGTGCGCGGCTTTACCCGGCTGCATCCGCAGGTGCCGGAGGCCCAACGCGGTACGGTGGCGGCGCTTTCCCATCCGGCGGTCATTGCCCATCTCAAGCGGCTGGGTGTCGATGCCGTAGAACTCATGCCGATCACCGCCTGGATCGATGAGCGGCACCTGCCGCCGCTCGGACTTTCCAACAGCTGGGGCTACAATCCGGTGGCGCTGATGGCGCTCGATCCGCGTCTTTGCCCCGGCGGGGTTCCGGAACTGCGCCGCACGGTGGCAGCGCTCAGAGACGCTGGCATCGGCGTCATTCTCGATCTCGTCTTCAATCATAGCGGCGAAAGCGACCGGTATGGCACGACGCTCTCCATGCGCGGTATCGACAATCTCAGCTATTACCGGCATGTGGAGGGCGATCCTGCCACGCTGGTGAACCACACCGGCTGCGGCAATACGCTGGCCTGCGACCATCCGCAGATGCGGCGGCTGATCCTCGACACGCTCCGGCATTTCACAGCTTCGGCAGGGGTGGACGGGTTCCGCTTCGACCTAGCACCCATTCTCGGACGCACGTCGCAAGGTTTCGAGCCACGGGGCGAAACGCTGACAGCCCTGCTCTCCGACGATCTGTTGCAGGACCGGGTCATGATTGCCGAACCCTGGGATATCGGTCCCGGCGGCTATCAGCTCGGCAATTTTCCACCCCCCTTTCTGGAGTGGAACGACCGCGCCCGCGACACGATCCGCCGCTATTGGCGGGGCGATGCCGGCATGACCGGCGCCTTTGCCACCGCCCTTGCCGGGTCTTCCGATCTTTTCGGGCGCAATGGCGAGGACCAGACCCGCAGTGTGAATTTCATTGCCGCCCATGACGGGTTTACGCTCGCGGACCTCACCGCCTATGCCTTCAAGCATAATGAGGCCAATGGCGAAGACAATCGCGACGGCCATAACGACAACCACTCCTGGAACAATGGTGTCGAAGGCGAAAGCCACGATCCTGCCGTGCTGGCCGCCCGCAAGGCCGATCTTGCCGCCCTCATATCCACCCTGTTCGTCAGCCGGGGCAGCATCATGCTGACCGCAGGCGATGAAGGGGGCCGCAGCCAGCAGGGCAATAACAATGCCTATGCCCAGGACAATGCGATGACCTGGGTGGATTGGCAGGCATGGGATGAGGACCTGATAAGGCTGACGGCAAAGCTCTCGGCGCTACGCAAAAGCTGCGCGTCGCTGCGGGACCAGCACTTTTTCAGCGGCAAGGGCGATGTGACATGGCTGAATGCAGCAGGCCAACCCATGACGGTGGAGGATTGGGAAAATCCGTCCGCCACGGCGCTCGGCATGGTGCTCAACGGTGAAACCGGCCCGCAGCTCGCCATCATCTTCAATCGCGGCCATGAGGCGCTGGAGATGCCGCTGCCGGGAGAGAAAGGGTGGAAGGTTTTGGACGGCGAAACGCAATTGTCGCCCGTACGATGCCCGGCCCGCAGCGTCACCATTCTAACGGCGGCTGACTGATCGCAGCCGTTAGAGCGTTTCATTGTTTCACGGAAACATTGAAACGCTCTAACTCTTTGTTTTTACGCATTTCCGGACGGAAAACCGCTACACACTTTTCTCGGGACAATGCCTTATGACGCACCGCGTGTGCGGTTCAGGCCATCGCGGGCGGGCTGGTATTTCGGATCGAGATTGACGGCGTGCTGGTAGGACTTGGCCGCCTTGACCTTGTCGCCCTTGCGCTCATAGACCAGCGCTTGATTGGCCCAGCTTTCGGCCAGCTTCGGGTTGAGTTCAATGGCATGATTGAAATCGGCGAAGGCATTTTCATCGTCGTTGAGCGCCAGATAGCTCACACCCCGGCCATTATAGGGCTCAGGCGCGCTGGGCGACAGCGAGATGGCCTTGGAGAAATCATCAATCGCCTTATCGTGCTGGCCGCGCAGCTGATAGATCAGGCCGCGATTGTGATAGGCGCGGCCATCGGTGGTGTCGAGTTCGATGGCGCGGTTGAAATCCTGGAAGGCCTCGTCCACCCGGCCCGCCTGACGGTAGATATTGCCACGGCCGATATAGGCAATGTCGTAATTGGGATTGAGCTTGAGGGCCGCCGTATAGTCATTGGCGGCTTCCACAGGCTTGCCCATATTGCGATAGACCAGTGCGCGGTTGGCATAGGCCTGATAGAAATTCGGATTGAGCTGCAGCGCCCTGTTGAAATCCGCGACCGCCTTGGTGAATTCACCGGCGCGGCCATAGGCCGAACCGCGAACGTTATAGGCGTTCGGATCGTTGGGGTTTGCGGCGATGACGGAAGAAAGCGAGTCGATGTTTTCGCGCGACCCCTGCTCCTTCTCGATGCTGATCATGTCCGCCGTCTGGTTGGTGGACTGGCAACCCGCGACAGCCAGCATTGACGCGATGCCAAGGGCGTACAGTCCCCGCTTTACCACCAGTATCCGCCGCTCCCCGGAGCACAAGGACATCTCAGCTTTCTTCGCCATGCTTTCGTTCCGCCTGTCTTCATAACGCCGATGATGCTTCGGCAGGATGCCCACCAACGCAGCACAGGGTTAAAGGTTCTATAAAGTTGTTTTCAACAACCATCGACCACGGCACGACATCTCGTGCCAGACACCCACAGTTTTTTACGCTCCGCCACCGGTGCCGACGTTTCGGTCCGGCGCTCTACTGCATAATTCCTTAAATCGGAGTGGATTTAAGGATAAAATTATGCAGCAGATTTAAAGTGCACCAGCGAACCTTTGTGCGCCATGTATGGCGCACGGCGCTGTAGATCCCTCGACGTCAGGCGTAACCTTCAAGCAAAGAAAAAGCGGCTGCGAACATGTCGCCGCCGCTTCATATCTGGTCAAGCGCCGGAAAGCGGCCCTTTTTTTGACGCGCATCAGGATCGCGGAAAATGCAATTATTTTCCGCCGGTCCAATCAACGTGCGGGACGGGCCGGACCTGCGATCAGGCCTTCGCGCTGCATGCGCTTACGAGCGAGCTTGCGAACGCGGCGAACAGCCTCAGCCTTTTCACGCGCACGCTTCTGCGACGGCTTTTCATAATAGTCACGCATTTTCATTTCACGGAAGATGCCTTCGCGCTGCATCTTCTTCTTCAGGGCGCGGAGCGCCTGATCAACGTTGTTATCGCGGACAAGTACCTGCACGTCGAATCCCGTTCCTTTGGTTTTGTGGTTCAAATCCGCCGGAGCCGAGCAGACGGCGGAACAAAAATAATCATCCGCTTGGCCTCTCGACCATGCGATTAGGGAGGGCTCTTAACAGAAGCCCACAGCGAAGTCCAGACATGCGAGCGTTCGGTGACTGGAAAAAACCATCCGCCGTTCGATATTTCCTCCGTGTCGAAACGGGGATACCGTCGTGTCGCAAAAAAGGGCTCATGCGATACGAGGTTCTGCAAGAGCTAACATTGATCAAAGTGGCGCACTAACCCGTGCGCCATCCAAGGAGCGGATGCGGATGCGCAAATATTCGATTTTTGCCGTGGCGCGGGAAGCCATGCGTGCCCACAAGGGCTGGGGCGCCCATTGGGCCTCGCCGGAGCCCCTGAAATCCTATGATGTGATCATCATCGGCGGTGGCGGGCACGGGCTGGGCGCGGCCTATTACCTGGCCAAGGAACACGGCATCACCAATGTCGCCGTGATCGAAAAGGGCTGGATCGGCGGCGGCAATACCGGACGCAACACCACCATCATCCGCTCCAACTATCTCTATGAAGAGAGCATGGACATGTATGAGCATTCGCTCAAGCTGTGGGAAGGCTTGAGTCAGGATCTCAATTACAATGTCATGTATTCGCCGCGCGGCGTGATGATGCTCTCGCACAACATCCACGACCAGCAGAGCTTCAAACGCCACGTTTATGCCAACTCGCTCTATGGCATCGACAATGAGTGGCTGACGCCCGAACAGGCCAAAGCCTACTGTCCGCCGCTCGATATCTCCAAGACCGCCCGCTATCCGATCAATGGCGCCGCCCTCCAGCGGCGCGGCGGCACCGCCCGTCACGATGCCGTGGCCTGGGGCTATGCGCGCGCCGCCTCGGATCGTGGCGTCCACATCATCCAGAATTGCGAGGTGACCGCCATCCGCCGTGGAGCCAATGGCGAAGTGACCGGGGTGGAAACCTCCAAGGGCTTTATCGGCGCAAAGAAGATCGGGGTCTCCGCCTCCGGGCACAATTCGCTGGTCATGGGCATGGCGGGCGTGCGTCTGCCCCTCCAGTCCAATCCCTTGCAGGCGCTGGTCTCCGAGCCGCTGAAGCCGATCTTCCCCTGCGTGGTCATGTCCAACACAGTGCATGCCTATATTTCACAATCGGACAAGGGCGAGCTGGTGATCGGGGCTGGCACCGACCAGTATAACTCCTTCTCGCAGACCGGAGGCTTGCAGATCATCACCCATACGCTGGACGCGATCTGCGAGCTTTTCCCGATCTTCCGCCGTGTGAAGATGATGCGCCAATGGGGCGGCATTACCGACAACACACCGGACCGGTCGCCGATCCAAAGCGTGACGCCGGTACCGAACCTCTTCGTCAATGCCGGCTGGGGAACGGGCGGTTTCAAGGCGACGCCGGGCTCCGCCCATCTCTTCGCCCACCTCATTGCCAGGGGCGAGCCGCACGCGCTGGCCAAGGGGCTGACACTCGACCGCTTCACCACGGGCCGTCTGATCGACGAGGCTGCTGCCGCGGCCGTGGCGCATTGACAGGGAGAAATGACCGATGTTTCTGATCAAATGTCCCTATTGCAATGAAGAGCGTTCGGAACTTGAGTTCCGCGCCGCAGGCGAAGCCCACATTGCCCGCCCGACGAATATCGCCGAGATTTCCGACCAGGAATTTGCCGATTACTTCTTCTTCCGCGACAATCCCAAGGGCATCATCTTCGAGCGCTGGCGGCATATTCATGGCTGTGGCCGCTTCTTCAATGCCGTGCGCGATACGGTGAGCGACAGGTTCCTCCTCTCCTACAAGGCAGGCGAACCCAAGCCCGATCTCGATGCCCTTCCCAATCCCTCTGAAACCAAGGGAGCTGCCGAATGAGCGGCGCCAATCGCATTCCAGGCTTCGGCCGCCTCACGCCCGCCAGAACGGCCCGCTTCACCTTCGATGGCCGCATTCTGACGGCGCTGGAAGGCGACACGGTGGCTTCGGCACTGATCGCCAACGGCATCCATCTTGCCGGCCGGTCGTTCAAATATCACCGTCCGCGCGGTATCCTGACCGCCGGGCCGGAAGAGCCGAACGCGCTTCTGGATGTCTCCCGCGATCCCTCCCGCCGCCAGCCGAATGTACGGGCCACCGTGCAGGATGTGTTCGATGGGATGAAGATTTCCACGCAGAACCGCTGGCCGTCGATCTCGCTGGATTTTGGGGCGGTCAACGATCTGCTGTCGCCCTTCTTCGCCGCCGGTTTCTACTACAAGACCTTCATGTGGCCGAAGAGCTTTTGGCACAAGATTTACGAGCCGATGATCCGCCGGGCCGCCGGTCTCGGCGTTGCACCCGATGAAAGCGATGGCGATCATTACGCCAACCGCTATGCCCACTGCGATGTGATGGTGGTGGGTGCGGGCGTGGCCGGACTGACGGCGGCACTGGCTGCGGCGGAGACCGGCGCCAGCGTTTTCCTTGTCGATGAAAACCCGACCGTGGGCGGCGCGTTCCGCTACGACACGGGCGCCATCATCGACGGCAAGAGCGGCTATGACTGGGCGCAGGCCACCGCTGAAAAGCTGAAGGCCATGGCCAATGTGACGCTGCTCACCCGCACGACGGCCTTCGGCTATTACAACCACAACTTCGTGGCGCTGGCCGAGCGGGTGACCGACCACCTGGCAAAGCCGCTGAAGGGGGCCCCGCGTGAGCGCCTCTGGCAGGTGCGGGCAAAGAAGGTGGTGATGGCCACAGGCGCCATCGAGCGCCACATGGTCTTTGCCAATAACGATCGTCCCGGCATTATGCTCGCCTCTGCGGCGCGCACCTATCTCAACCATTATGGTGTGGCTGTCGGCGCGAAGGTTGCCGTCTATACCGCCCATGACAGCGCCTATGAAGCGGCCATCGATCTCAAGAAGGCGGGCGTCACCATTCCCGTGATTGTCGATTGCCGGGAAAAGCCGGGCGAAACCGTGCTGGCCGCCGCACGCGCACTCGGCATCGAAGTGCTGACCGGCCATGGCGTGGTGGACACGGCAGGCCGGTTGCGAGTCAAGTCGGTCACCGTGCAAAGGAATGGCGGCAGCGGCTCCAAGCGCAAGATCGAGGTGGATGCCCTGATCATGTCCTCCGGCTGGACGCCGTCGGTGCATCTCTTCTCGCAATCGCGCGGCAAGCTGACATTCGACGCCGCCACGCAGCGCTTCCTGCCACATATTTATGCGCAGGATGGTATCTGCATCGGCGCCTGCAACGGCACGGACGATATGGAAGCCCTGCTCACCGAAGCCCATGCGGCGGGCTCACGGCTGGCGCAAGAGGCGGGTGCAGGCGGTGCAAGCGGCAGCCAGCCCACGGGCAAGAATGCCCATGCCTGGACCGGCGGCATGATCGGCGCTGCCGAAGGGGCTGGCCGCGATACGGCGGTAAAAGCCTTCATCGACTTCCAGCACGATGTCTGTGCCAAGGACATCCGCCTTGCGGTGCGTGAGGGCATGCATTCCATCGAGCATATCAAGCGCTTCACCACCAATGGCATGGCCTCCGACCAGGGCAAGCTCTCCAACATGCATGGTCTGGCGATTGCGGCGGAAATGCTGGGCAAGGACATTCCGGAGGTGGGGCTCACCACCTTCCGCGCGCCCTATACGCCTGTCACCTTCGGTACGCTGATCAACCATTCGCGCGGCGAGTTGTTCGACCCGACGCGCAAGACGCCGATGCATGATCTGGAAACGGCACTTGGCGCGGATTTCGAAGATGTCGGCAACTGGAAGCGCGCCTGGTACTATCCGCGACCCGGCGAGGATATGCACGCCGCCGTCAACCGCGAATGCCGGACGGTGCGCGAGGTCGCAGGCATTTTCAACGCCTCGACGCTGGGCAAGATCGAAGTCGTCGGTCCGGATGCGGCGAAATTCCTGAACCTTCTCTACACTAACCCTTGGGATACGCTGAAGCCCGGCAAATGCCGCTATGGCATCATGACCCGCGAAGACGGCTTCATCTACGATGACGGCGTGGTCGGGCGTCTGGCGGAAGACCGCTTCCATGTGACCACCACCACGGGCGGTGCGCCGCGCGTGTTGGCGCATATGGAAGACTATCTGCAAACGGAATTCCCGGAACTCAAGGTGTGGCTCACCTCCACCACCGAGCAATGGGCGGTGATTGCGGTGCAGGGTCCGAAGGCACGGGAGATCATCCAGCCCTTCGTGGACGGCATCGACATTTCCAACGAGGCCTTTCCGCATATGAGCGTGGCGGAAGGCACTTTCTGCGGCGTGCCGACGCGGCTCTTCCGCGTCTCCTTCACCGGTGAAATCGGCTATGAAGTCAACGTGCCCGCCGATTATGGTCCGGCGGTTTTCAAGGCCATCTGGGAACGGGCGGAAAGCATGGGCGCCTGCCTCTACGGCACGGAAACCATGCACGTACTGCGCGCCGAAAAGGGCTATATCATTGTCGGCCAGGATACCGATGGCACGCTGACGCCCTATGATGCCAATTACGGCTGGGCCGTTTCGAAGAAGAAGACCGATTTCGTCGGCATTCGCGGCCTGAAGCGGCCCGATCTGGTGCGGGAGGGCCGCAAGCAGCTTGTCGGCCTCTTCACCAAGGACCCGAAGGAAGTGCTGGAGGAAGGCGCACAGATCGTGGCCGATCCCAACCAGCCGAAGCCGATGACCATGCTGGGCCATGTCACCTCGTCCTACTGGTCGGAAAATCTCGGCCGTTCGATTGCCATCGCCATGGTGGCGGGCGGGCGCAGCCGCATGGGCGAAACCCTCTATGTGCCGATGGCCGGCAAGACCATTGCCGTGGAAGTGACGGAGATGGTGTTCTTTGACAAGGAAGGAGCCCGCATCAATGGCTGAGATTGCACGCGCCGAACGCAAGCCCGCCCTGAGCGGCAAGGAAGGCGGCACTGCCAGGGCACGGATCACCGTGGCTGCTCCAGCTGCCCGGGTAAACTTGAGAGCCGGTGAGGAGGCTGTTCCTGCCCTTTCGGCAGCGCTGGGCCTCGAGCTTCCGCGACAACCGAAAACCTCAGCCAGAAACGGCACACGGCTAGCATTGTGGCTCGGGCCGGACGAATGGCTGCTCATCGATGTCGATGGCGCCGATCTGATGGGGGATTGCGCCAGGTCAGGCGCGGTTCACGCCGCCACCGACGTCTCCCACCGCAATATCGGCATTCTGATCACGGGTGCCGATGCGGCCGCCGCACTCAATGCCGCCTGCCCGCTTGATCTGTCAATCAAGAGCTTCCCGGTGGGAGCATGCGCCCGCACCGTGTTCGGCAAGATCGAGATCGTGGTCTACCGCGAGGCCGAAGACGCCTTCCGGGTGGAGTGCTGGCGCTCGTTTGCGGACTATGCCTTTGGGATGCTGGAGGAAGGTGCGGCAGACGCGGGGCAATAGAGCATTTCAGTATTCCAATGGAAACACTGAAATGCTCTCGTTATTCGTGTTTGCGTATTTCAGATGGAAGCCCGCTAAAGCATGCCGCGCCAAAGTGTGGAGCGGTTTTGCGATAACGACATGTTAAAAACAAGAACTTAAAGCATGTTGCATGAGGCTGATAAGCCGCAACCTGCTTTAGGAGGCACGCTTGCCCCTGCGGGCTGGCGGAGCAGGAACGGTTTCCGTCTCACGCTGTTCACGCAGCAGCCGCAAGCGCTCTGTTTTCGAAGATCGCTGAGCGTCTTCGGTGGCGATGATCTGGCGGGCGATGGAATTGGTGGTTTCAGCCTTGGCGGCACTGGAAACCTTGCCCGGCTTGAAAAACTCGTCTTTCGAGATGCTCATGCGATCTCCTTTTTTTAAAAAGCAAGAGCGGCATGATGGGAGTGTGAAACACTCAACCGCTCTTGTCTGGGCTTTGCGTATGTCCGGACGCAAAACCGGTCTTCGAATTGTCCATTAGCGCGGACGTGCGACTTTCTTCGGAGAGGGCAGAAGGCCTTCGCGCTGCATTTTCTTGCGCGCCAGCTTGCGGTGACGGCGAATGGCTTCCGCTTCCTCGCGATTGCGCTTTTCCGAGGGCTTTTCATAGGCGGTTCTGGCGCGCATTTCGCGGAACAAGCCTTCACGCTGCATTTTCTTTTTCAGGACGCGGAGCGCCTGATCAACATTATTTTCCCTGACAATAACCTGCAAAACATCTCCTGACGCGGCAAGGGCCGCTATTTCTTGGTTCGGATGGAGTTCTGATTGATCCAGCTCGACCCGGACGCACCGGGATGCGGACTGCCGGAACCGGATCGGGGCGTGGCAGTGCTATCGATATCTTCCTGGCTGACATTTCTGTCGAAATTTTCGTTTTGAAACCGCACCCGGTAATGGGCTGCCCCCTGGTTTTCTGGCAGGACAGCAACCACACGCGCCGCGCCGCCGAGGCGGTTGTTGCGCAAAAGGTTTGGTTTCAACAGAATGGTGTCACCGGGACTGTAGCGGATGCGGGCCATGATAGCCTCCAGACAGAGTGCGACAGCATGGGTGCTACTGCATAATTCCTTAAATCGGAATCGATTTAAGGATAAAATTATGCAGCAGATTTAAACTGTTACAGCGTCCTTTGTGCGTTTGATAAAACGCACGGCGCTGTAACGGGGTGGCGCTTCATGCGAAGGCGCAAAAACAAAAGGCCGGGCGCTAACCCGACCTCTCACAGTCACTCAGCTTTGCTGCCAGTACATCCGTGGTCAGCAATGCGAATGACGAATTAGGCTGCCCGAAGATTATCGGCAGAGCTCTTGCCAGAGCGGCGGTCCTGCACGATGTCGTAGCTGATCTTCTGGCCGTCGGTCAGTGCACGCAGACCTGCGCGCTCAACAGCAGAAATGTGCACGAAAACGTCCGTGCCGCCATTGTCCGGCTGAATGAAACCAAAACCCTTGGTGGCGTTAAACCACTTGACTGTACCTGTATTCATAACGATTTCCTTTCGCAGTAATCGTGTTGGTTCCCGCGATACCTTGCGGGATTAGATCGATTATTTGAGAGGAAAACCGGGCGGGAGCAAAAGCTCTGAACCGACGTCACAAGCAATGGTCGATGAGGTTAATATAGGCTCAATTTGAAATTATGCAATGGGGCGGCCCGTTTTTCTTCGGACCCCTGCAAATTCGGCATCGTCAGGCAGCCAATCAGCCCTCTGAATGGGCCCTTTCCTGCTGCCCTAATCTTCAAACCCCTTCCGGGCGATCCTTGGGATCGAACTGGGTGATGGTGATCCAGGTGGCGGTGAGAGCGGGTTTCTTTTCCCCTTCGATCTCCACGGTTACCTCATGCGTGGTGGTGAGCATGGCAGCGCCGCGAAATCGCGCCTCCGCCAGCACGAAACGCCCGCGTACGCGCTTGCCGCTTTTGACCGGCGACATGAAGCGAACCTTTTCGAACCCGTAATTCATGCCCATGATCCGCTCGCGGATCACCGGCACGCAATCGAAATTCATGGCGGAGAGCAGCGAAAGCGTCAGAAATCCATGGGCAATGGTGCCGCCATAGGGGGTTTCCGCCGCCGCCCGCACCGGATCCGTGTGGATGAACTGGTGGTCGTCGGTCGCCCCGGCAAAGGCGTCGATCATGGCCTGATCGACCGTGATCCAGCGGGAAAGACCGGTTTCCTGGCCGACAAGGCCCATGACATCGGAAAGGGAAATCTCAGCGGGCATGGACACTCTCTGAAAACGCGGAAACACAAGCTCATGCCCCGACAGGCCCGAGCCTTAACAGATTTGTCCGTCTTTCCTTTTCAAGGCAAGGAAAATAAGCAGCGGGCAAAAGCCCGCTCCCATCATCCAGATTGCCTTTCGATCTGATTGGATCAGATCGAAAGGCAATCTAACTCTCTATTTTGGCAGCATAATCTTGCCGATCCTCGTTTCACTCCGGTCGGATTATGCTTCAGACATTCTCAGCCGCGCATCAGAAAGACGCCGGCCACCGAGAGAATGATGAAGGTCAGCACACCGCCCAGAAAGCCGCCGGAGGTAAAAAAGCCTGCGGCCATGGCCACGACCAGCGCCACGAGGATCGCGGTGCCGTATTTCGAGGCGGCGATGAAGCTCTCATAGGTCTTTTCATGCTCGACATAATCCATCTTCGCGCCCGTCTCGACCGGACCGCCATGATGTTCGCTCATCAGCCTCTCCCTTGCATCTGGCGGGCACGCAAAGCCCGAACCAGCCTGTCCTTCCCATAAACAAAAAGAATAATGACCGAGCACTCTCAATAGTCAACCTTGCACCCGACACGCGCGATGGTTTTTCAAGGGTCACAGCGCAAGCATCTGCATACAAAGTCGAAGATGACGCAATGCCACTACCGAGGGCATGAAATTTCTACTACTCTTTCGATGTTGCGATTTGCAGACATATAAGCTCGACGCATCCATACCATCTGCCATCAAGCAACCGGCACGCCAAGGAGGACTGGCCCCGGATGCGGCAGGCGGCAAGGGATCAGCCGGACAAGCAGGGGGACCTTCATGACGTTTTTGCTCTCATGCAGCAGAGCCATAGACGCCCTTGGCGTTTTCATCGGTCGTATCGCCGAATATCTGGTGATGCTGTGCTGCCTCATCAGCGCCGGCAATGCCATCATCCGTTATCTTTTCAATCAGAGTTCCAACGGCTGGCTGGAAATCCAGTGGTATCTCTTCGCCTATGTGGTGCTGATGGGCGCCGCCATGACTCTCAAGAATAACGGGCATGTGCGGGTGGATCTTCTCTATGGCGGCGTGTCAGAACGCATGCGCCTGTGGATCGACCTGATTGGCCTGCTCCTCTTTCTGCTTCCGGTCACGGCCTATCTCGCCTGGCTCTGCTGGCCATTCTTCCTGCTGTCCTACCAGCAGGCAGAGGTTTCGGCCAATGCCGGTGGCCTGATCCGCTGGCCGGTGAAGCTCATTCTCGTCTCGGGCTTTTGTCTGATGTTTCTCCAGGGCCTTTCCGAGGTGATCAAGCGGCTGGCGGCGATATCGGGGCGCATCAGCCTCGACACCGCCTATGAAAAGCCGCTGCAATAACGGGCCGGGAGACACAACATGTTTGATTTCGGCATCATTCCGCCCGCCATGTTCATGGGCATGGTCGTGTTCATGCTCTTCGGTTTTCCCGTCGCCTTTTCGCTGGCGGCGGTTGGCTTGTTCTTCGGGCTGATCGGCATCGCCACCGGCCATTTCAACGAGGTTTTCCTGCAGGCCCTGCCGCTGCGCTTCTTCGGCATCGTCTCCAACGACCTGCTGCTGGCTATTCCCTTCTTCACCATGATGGGCTCCATCCTGGAGCGATGCGGTCTTGCGGAAGACCTGCTGGAGGGCACCGGCAAGCTGTTCGGCGCAGTGCCCGGCGGCATCGCCTATGCGGTGATCTTTGTCGGGGCGATTCTCGGCGCCATCACCGGCACGGTCGCAGCCTCAGTCATCACCATGGGCATGATTTCGCTGCCGGTCATGCTGCGCTATGGCTATAATCCAAAGATCGCCACCGGCGTCATCGCTGCGTCAGGAACCATGGCGCAATTGATTCCGCCCTCGCTGGTGCTGGTGATCCTGGCCGATCAGCTTGGCAAGTCGGTAGGGGATATGTATCTGGGCGCCATCGGTCCGGCGGCGCTGCAAATCATGCTGTTCAGCCTGTTCATCCTGGCCGTTTCCATCTTCCGGCCCGGCATGGTCCCGCCCTTGCCGAAGGACGTGCGGGGTGAGCGCAATCTCCGGCTTCTGCTTCAGGTGCTGGCAGGCATGCTGCCTTCCATTGTGCTCATCTTCCTGGTGCTCGGCACGATCTTTCTCGGCCTCGCCACCCCGACAGAGGCGGGCGCGCTGGGTGTGGTCGGCGCGCTTGTGCTGGCGGCCATCCATCGCCGCCTGACATGGCCGCTTATCCGCCAGGCCATGCAATCCACCATGTCCATCACCTCCATGGTGGTGATGATCCTGGTGGGCTCTACCTGTTTCAGCCTCGTTTTTCAGGGCATGGACGGTGCGCGCTGGATCGAGCACATGCTGTCCGGCCTGCCGGGGGGACAGATCGGCTTCCTGCTGTTCGTCAACGCCTTCGTTTTCGTGCTCGCCTTCTTCCTGGATTTCTTTGAAATCGCTTTCATCGTCGTGCCGATGCTGGCACCCGTGGCCCAGGCCTTGGGGATCGATCTCATCTGGTTCGGCGTGCTGCTCTGCGTCAACATGCAGACCAGCTTCATGCATCCGCCCTTTGGCTTCGCACTTTTCTATCTGCGCAGCGTGGCCCCGAAGAACCTGAAGACACGGGAAATCTATCTGGGCTCCATTCCCTGGGTCTGCATGCAGTTGATCATTGTCGCCATCGTGATCTTCTGGCCGGAATCGGTCACCCATTGGCTGGACAAGAGCCAGAAAATCGATCTGAACGATGTGAAAATAGAAGTGCCCGCCTTCGGCACTGGCGGCGGATTGAGCGGCGCACCACAGCTTGGCGGCCCGCCCGGCCTCAACCTCGGGGCACCGCCTTCCTTCGGGTCACCCGCACCACAGGCGGCGCCCGATCTCAGCCAGCCCCCCGTATTCAAGTAGACATAAAAAGCCCCGGAACCGCGCGGTTCCGGGGCTCTCTCAGGTTTACTGCGCAATTGCTTAAATCGGAGTCGATTCAAGGTGAAAATTATGCAGCAGACATAAAGCGCTACAGCTTGCCAGCGCGCTGCTGGATCATCATGAAGGTATCGTAGGTATATTCCGATAGCTGCATCCAGAGATAGGCTTCCTTCTTGAAGGCCACCTGATCCTCATAGATCTTCTTGAAATCCGGATTGCTGGCGGTGATCCCGGCATAAACCTCCGTCGAGGCCTTGAAGCAGGCATCGAGAATATCCTGGCTGAAGGGACGCAGCGTCGTGCCTTCGGACACGATCTGTTTGATCGCCACCGGGTTTTTCAGATCGTATTTCGCCATCATATTGGTGTTGGCAAAGGCGCAGGCATCCTGCAGCGCTGTCTGATAGGCCTTGGGCAGTTCATTCCATTTGGCGAGGTTCACGAAGGCGTGGATCGAAGGTCCGCCTTCCCAGAAGGCCGGATAGTAATAATATTTCGCTACCTTGTAGAAGCCGAGCTTGTGATCGTCATAAGGGCCGATCCATTCGGCGGCATCGATGGTGCCCTTTTCCAGCGCCGGATAGATATCGCCGCCAGCGATCTGCTGCGGCACGCCGCCGAGCTTTTCGATGACCTTGCCGGCAAGCCCGGCAATACGCATCTTCACGCCCTTCAGGTCATCGACGGTATTGATTTCCTTGCGGAACCAGCCGCCCATCTGCGCGCCGGTATTGCCGGCGATCATGCCGTAGAGATTGTGCTTGGCATAAAATTCATTGAGCAGCTTGTTGCCATTGCCCTGATAGAACCAGGCATTGGTCAGCCGCGCATTGAGACCGAAGGGAATGGCCGTGCCGATGGCAAAGGTCGGATCCTTGCCGACATAGTAATAGGAGCAGGTATGGCACATTTCCACGGTACCGGCGCTTACCGCATCGGCAGCCTGCAGGCCGGGCACCACCTCACCGGCGGCAAAGACCTGGATGTTGAAATTGCCGTCGGTCGCGGCAGAAACGCGCGCGGCAATGTCCTCCGCGCCGCCAAAGATCGTATCCAGCGATTTCGGGAAGGAAGAGGTCAGGCGCCAGGTGATCTTCGGCGCCTGCTGGGCCAGCGCCGGTGCGGCAAGGGCGGTTGCGGCGGCAGCGCCCAGCCCCGCACTTCCGGCTTTCCTGAAAAATTGACGGCGATCCATGCATGTCCTCCCTCTGAAGCGCCCCCGGTCAAACCGGATCAAGACGCATTGAAACCCACGAATAATACCAAGGCTCGAAGATGCTAACGCATCCTCGCCTTGAAGAAATTTCGAATATCTCAACTGCGTCAGAGGCTTGAGATATTCGAAAAGGGAATACGAAGAGCCATTTTCAATGACTCTTCGTATAATCCGCCGGAAACTTTGTCTGAGCATTTCCGGAGGAAACAGTGGCGTCCACTTTTCCTGGAAATGCTTGAGCTCCCCTCTTCCGGCGCAACGCATGAAGGAAACCATGTTGCCCGCACGCTTTCAAGCTGAACTCTTGGCTTATTCAGACAATGCTTTTGCAGGTTGACTTGATCGCGGAAGAGCGCAAGAAAAAGGCAAATTTGAAGTTGTCTGGAGCCTGCCATGCCCCTCCCCATCGTTGCCATTCCCGCCGATACCCGGATTCTGGAGGGAGCCGTGTGGCATGCGGTGAAGGGGCAATATGTCAATGCCACGCTGAAGGTGGCGAAGGCCATGCCGCTTCTGGTGCCGGCGCTGGAAGAGCATGCCGATGTCGAGGCCGTGCTGGACCGGGTGGATGGCGTGCTGATTTCCGGCTCCCCCAGCAATGTGCATCCGCTGCTTTATGGACGTGATGCGACCGACAAGGACGGCCCCTTCGATCCGGGCCGCGATGCGGTGTCGCTGCCGCTCATTCGCCGCGCCATCGAGCGCGGCATTCCGCTTCTCGCCATCTGCCGCGGCATTCAGGAACTGAACGTGGCGCTGGGAGGAACGCTTGCCTCGGAAATCCAGGAGGAGCCAGGCATCTGGGATCACCGCAAGCCCGAGACCAACGACGCGGACGAGGCCTATTCCATTCGCCAGACGATCAATATCAAGGAAGGCTCCTGCATGGCGCGCTTTCTGGGCCATGCCGGCACGGTACAGGTCAACTCGCTGCATCGGCAGGCGATTTCGAAGATCGCTCCCCGCCTGCAGGTCGAAGCGCTGGCCGATGACGGCACCATCGAGGCCGTCTCGGTCATCGACGCCAAGGGCTTTGCCGTCGGTGTGCAATGGCATCCGGAATATTGGGCCGAGACGGATAATCCCTCCCGCGCCCTGTTCGAAGCCTATGGTCAGGCCCTTCGCGATTATGCCGCCGCCAAGCAGGTGACGGCATAATATCGGCCGACGGACAAGACGCTTAACGCGCTGGCGTTTCCGGCACGGGGGTCAGCGCCTTGCGGTTTTCCAGCCAGCCGAGAATATTGTCCACCACCAGATCGGCCATGGCGTTGCGCGTGTCCACTGACGCCGATGCCACATGCGGCAGAAGCGAGACGTTCGGGAAGGTCAGGAGTTCGGCGGGAACATGCGGTTCGCTGTAGAACACATCGAGCCCGGCCCCGGCGATCGTCCCGGTCTTCAGCGCTGAGATCAGCGCTTCCTCATCCACGCTCCAGCCGCGCCCGACGCTGATGAAAATGCCTTTCGGCCCGAGCGCCTGCAGCACCTCGGCATTGATCGCCTTATGGGTTTCCGGTGTCTTCGGCACGATGCAGATCAGCGTGTCCACGGTCCTTGCCAGCTCCAGCAGGCTCGGCGCATAGCCATAGGACACATCCTGGCGCGGCGTGCGGGTGTGATAGCTGATCTTCACCTTGAAGGGTTCCAGACGGCTGGCGATTTCACGCCCGATGCGGCCCAGGCCATAGAGCCCGACATGGCGGCCCCGCAGCGACAAAGGCGACAGCGCAAAAGGCCCTTCCGCCTGCCAGTGTCCAGCCCGAAGCCAGCTTTCCGCCTGATAGAATTGCCGGGCGGTGTTCAGCAGCAGGGCAATGGTGGTATCGGCCACCTCGTCATCCAGCACATCAGGCGTATTGGTGACAATAATGCCGCGTTCCGCCGCAGCCTTCACGTCGACGCCGTCATAGCCCACCCCAAAATTGGCGATGATTTCCAGCGCCGGAAGTGCCGCGATCAGTTCTCCCGATTTGCCGCCGCCATAGGAAAAGGCCATGGCGCGGATGCGGCGGCGGGTCGCCTCGTCCAGTGACGCGACCTCCTCGACGGGCACCTGCAAAACCGTATGCGCGGCCTTCAGGCGCTCGACGACGCGGGGGTGGATCTTGCCGGGAATGAGAACGAGCGGAGTGTCCTGAGTCATGAAAAGTCCTTGTGAAATGATCAGTCGCGCTTCTTGTACCAAGGCGCGAGGCTGCGTCAGCCTCCCCGCCTTGAAAGAATTTCAAATATCTCAAAGGCTTCAAGGGCTTGAGATATTCGAAAAGGAAATACGAACCGCCATTTTCAATGACCCTTCGTATTGATCGGCCCGGTGGACTGGCGAATGCGCATTTCCGGCTTGATCAGGTGAATGCCGTCCGGCTCATGGCTGCCTGCCAGTTTGTCCAGAAGCGCACGGGCGGCAAGCCTGCCCACTTCCGCCTGACCGTTCCACACCGTCGTCAGCGAGGGGGTGGCGATGGATGCCTCTTCCAGATCGTCATAGCCGGTCACGGAAATATCGCGGCCCGGCGTCAGCCCGGCGCGGGAGATGCCGTTCATCAGGCCGATGGCGACAAGATCGTTCCAGCACACGGCGGCGGTGGGCTTTTGCGGCAGGGACAGGAAATTCACCGCCGCCTCGAAACCGCCCTGCTTGGTGCGGGGGCCGGGAATGCGCAGCTCCGGGTCCACCTCGATGCCTGCCTTGCGCAACGCATTGACATACCCCTGATAACGGTCACGCCCGGTGGATGTCTGGTCCGTGCCGCCGATCATCGCAATGGTGCGATGGCCAAGGCCGATCAAATGGTTGGTGGCCAGCGAAATGCCATAGCTGTCATCGCCGCGATAGGTGGGCAGGTCCAGCCCCTCCATGGAACGGGCCACCAGAATGGCGGGCATGCCATTTTCTTCCGCCAGCATGATATCTTCCGGCGGCGAGCCAATGGCGGGCGACATGATCACGCCATCGCCGCCCAGCTGCAGCAGGGTCTCGACGAAGCTGCGCTGTTTTTCCACCGAATCGTAATGGTTGGAGAGAATGAAGGTCTGACGGCTGCGGTCCAGCTCGCTTTCGATCGCCTTGAGGATTTCGCCGTAAAACGGGTTCATGATGTCATGCACCACCACCCCGATAATGCCTGAGCGCGAGGTGCGCAGGCTGGCGGCACGGCGGTTATAGATATAACCGAGGAGCCGTGCCTGCTCCTTGATTTTTTCCCGCGTATCCACCGCCACCAGCGGGCTGTCGCGCAGCGCCAGCGAAATGGTTGCCGTGGAAAGCCCAAGGCTTTCGGCAATGGTGGAAAGCTTTACCTTCTGCGCCATGCATCCTCCCCAGCGATCAAGCCGTCCCGCACCGAACGCTTCGCCCGCCCTCGAAACGATCTGTAATTTTAAAAAATTTAAGCAGAATACCTATAAATGCAAGGGTAATTTAAATCTCGTCGCTCTCCTCCACAACAGCATCGGCGCCATCGCGATGCAGATTGCGGTGGAGAAGATCGAGCATTTTCAACAAGGTCTTGATGTCCTTGCCGCTCATGCCGCGCGTGGCCTGCTGCTCCAGCGCCGCCCCCGCCGCCTCGATCCGGGCAAGGGTTGCGCGCCCGGTCTCGCTGAGGAAGACCCGGGTCAGCCGTGCATCCTTGTCGGAGCCGCGCCGCTCCACAAAGCCCTGCGCCTCCATCCGGCCGATGGTGCGGGTCATGGTAGGCGCCTTCACACCCAGCCTTTGCGCCAATTGACCGGCGGTCAATCCATCCTCGGCAGCCAGAAGCAGGATCACGCCGTCCTGCCCGGCGTAAAGACCGCAATCGGCCAGATGCCGGCTTTGCAGCGTGCGCACGCTGCGGGCCGCCTGCACCAGAGCGGCGGCCAGCCGTGGCCGTGTTGCGGCCTCCACCCCATCACCGCCAGCAAGCACCGTGCCGTCAGCCTGCTGCTGAAGCCGCAGCGCCTTCGACTTGCCGGATTTTTTCTTCTTCTCGGACTTGGCCTTCTTGGACATGGCGCCTCCGCCGCAGCCTTCACCGCGATCCCCTCGCGGAACGGCGACAGCCTGTTGTCTTCCTGCATGGGCGGAAGGAAAACCAATTTTCCTTTTCCACGATCATGCTCTTAGGATATGCCGGGATCATTAGAGCATTTCCGGAAAAAGGGGAAACCGGTTTTCCGTTCGGACATGCGTAATACGAAGAGTCATTGAAAATGGCAGTTCGTATTTCCCTTTCAAATATCTCAAGCCCTTGATGCATTTGAGATATTCGAAATCCCTTCAAGGCGAGGAGGCTGACGCATCTTCGAGCCTTGGTAATAAAACAGAGAGCCAAAGTGTTTCCGGTAAACAGGGAAGCACTCTGACCCAGCAAGACCGGTGATACCAGATGCCGAAACCACACCGTCAGTTCAGCGAAAATGCCCTGACCCTGGATACCGAAAGCCGCCGTGACTGGATCGCGGTGCTGCCGCTCGGCGCTCATGAGCAGCACGGGCCGCACCTGCCCTTCGAGACCGACAGCCTGATTGCCGAAGGGATCGTGGAGCGGCTGAAAACTGCCCTGCCGGAGCATCTGCCCGTCACCTTCCTGCCGGTGGAACGGGTCGGCTATTCCGTGGAGCATATGGATGTGGCGGGAACCGAAAGCCTGACCGCCGAGGAGGCGCTGCATCGCTGGCTGGACATCGCCCGCGCGCTGAACGGCCTCGGCATTCGCAAACTGGTGCTGCTGAACGCCCATGGCGGCAATTCACCGCTGATGACGCTGGTGGCGACCGAGGCGCGGGTGCGGTTTTCCATGCTGGCAGTAGCGACGAGCTGGACGCGTTTCGGCGTGCCGGAGGGCGTGATCGCGCCGCAGGACAAGGCCATCGACATCCATGGCGGCCTGATCGAAACCTCCGTGATGCTGGCGCTGAGGCCCGATCTGGTCAAGATGGACAAGGCGCAGGACTTCACCTCCCGCCAGAGCGATTTTGCCCGCGACTTTAACCATTTGCGCGCCTATGGTCCGCATGCCTTCGGCTGGATGATGCGCGACCTGAACCCCGCAGGCGTGGCCGGCAATGCCGGTGCGGCAACGGCGGAGAAGGGCGAGCGGCTGCTTGCCCACGCCATTTCCGGCCTTACCGCCCTCATCGAGGACGTGCACCGTTTCGATCTTCAAATTTTCGAAACGCCCGACGCTTGAAAAACCTTTGAATCGCCGCGAAGCCGCGCCTATATGAGTAACAACATTACAGGCCGCCATCCCCGCCGGCCATCAACAACTGAGGTTCCCCATGAGTGAAGCCGCTGCAAAACCCACACCCGTCACCGTGCTCACCGGCTATCTCGGCGCCGGCAAGACAACGCTGCTCAACCGTATCCTCTCGGAAAACCACGGCAAGAAATATGCGGTCATCGTCAATGAATTCGGCGAAATCGGCATCGACAACGACCTGATCGTCGAATCGGACGAAGAAATCTACGAGATGAACAATGGCTGCGTCTGCTGCACGGTGCGCGGCGACCTGATCCGCGTGGTGGAGGGGTTGATGCGCCGCCCGGACCGTTTCGACGGCATCATCGTTGAAACCACCGGGTTGGCCGATCCGGTACCGGTGGCCCAGACCTTCTTCATGGATGACGACGTGCGTACCAAGACGGAGCTGGATGCCGTGGTGGCGCTGGTCGACGCCAAGCACCTGCCGCTGCGCCTGAAGGACAGCCGCGAAGCCGAGGACCAGATCGCCTTTGCCGATGTGGTGGTCATCAACAAGACCGACCTCGTCAGCCATGCGGAACTGCACCAGATCGAGGACATCGTCCGCGCCATCAATCCGTCGGCGCGCATCTATACCACCACCCGCTCCGGCGTCGATCTGACCAAGGTGCTGAACCAGGGCGCCTTCAATCTGGAACGGGCGCTGGAAAACGATCCGCACTTCCTCGATCATGACGATCCCGACCATGTCTGCGGGCCGGATTGCGATCACGACCATCACCATCATGATCATCATGGCCACCATCACGATCATGACCACCATCACCATGATCACGACCATGACCATCACGACCATGGCCATCACCATCACGCCCCCTCGCCGATCCATGACGTGACGGTGACCTCGATTTCGCTGCGCGGCGGCGAGATGAACCCGGACCGTTTCTTCCCCTGGATCCAGAAGGTGACACAGACGCAGGGGCCGAACATCCTGCGCCTGAAGGGCATCATCGCCTTCAAGGGCGATCCGGAGCGTTACGTGGTGCAGGGCGTGCACATGATCATCGAAGGCGACCACCAGCGTCCCTGGAAGGACAATGAAAAGCACGAGACGCGCCTCGTCTTCATTGGCCGCGAACTGGACCGCGAAAAGCTGGAAGCCAGCTTCAAGGCCTGTGAGGCCGCAGCCTGATGCCGACTGTTGCACCGCTTGATCTGGAAGGCCACGTACTCAGCGCGGCCTTTCTGGGCGATATTCCGGTTTTCGCCACCTCCGCCGGGACGATCCACCGCCTCGATGGCGGCGAGAAGGCGACCGAGGCCCATCAGGGCCTGCTGACCGTGGTGAAGGATGAGCAGAACCAGACGCTGCTGACCGGCGGCGAGGACGGCAAGGTGCTGCGCATTGCCCATGACGGCAGCGTCACCGAACTGGCCTCCGTGCCGCGCAAATGGATCTCCGCCGTGGCTGCCGGTCCGCAGGGCGCGGTGGCCTATGCCGTGGGCAAGCAAGCCTTTGTGCGAATGGCAGACGGCAAGACCTACGACTATGCCGAGGAACGCAGCGTCGAGGGTCTGGCCTTTGCCCCCAAGGGCCTCAGGATCGCCATTGCCCGCTATAATGGGGTCACGCTGCGCTTTGCCGCAGCCGAAGGCAAGCCGGTGGATCTGGAATGGAAGGGCGCGCATAACGGCGTCAGCTTCTCGCCGGATGGCCGCTTTCTCGTGACCACCATGCAGGAAAATGCCCTGCATGGATGGAAGCTGGACGGCGGCGCGGACACGCGCCACATGCGCATGACCGGCTATCCCGCCAAGGTGAAATCCATTTCCTGGTCAGCCAAGGGCAAGTGGCTTGCCTCTTCCGGTGCCCCTGCGGCCATCGTCTGGCCCTTTGCCTCCAAGGACGGCCCGATGGGCAAGGCCCCGCAGGAACTGGGCACGCGCGCCAATATCATGGTCACGCAGGTGGCCTTTCATCCGGCGGAAGAGGTGCTCGCCATCGGCTTCATCGATGGCATGATCCTCGCCGTACGGCTGGCCGATGGCAAGGAGGCCCTGCTGCGCCGTCCGGGCAAGGGAGCGATTACCTGCATGGGCTGGAGCGCCAGCGGCCATCTTCTGGCATTTGCCTCTGCTGCGGGCGATTGCGGCGTTGTTGACATCAAGGGTTGACAAGTTCAATCCCCTGTCCCGCCCTGAAGCCGGGATGCAATTTCCGGCTTCATAATTTCCTAAAAAAATCAAGTCTTTTTAAGATTTTCGAAATTATCCAACAGCAAAATGTTCCCGAATGAAGCAGATCCGATATCACCTATATCGGGCGCGATACGAGGAACTGACGGCTCGATGCGACTCACTATTTCCTCCACCGTGACGGCGACAGGCATCGCCCTGGCCCTCGGGGTCATGCTGACGCTTGGAACAGGCCTTGAAACGCTCAGCCGGCTGAAGGTCAACGGGCCGATCTATCAGCAGATCGTCGACAGCAAGGATCTGATTGCCGATATCCTGCCGCCACCGCTTTACGTGGTCGAGACCTATTCGCTGGTCAATGAGGCTGTGCTTCATCCCGACATGCGCGAGGCCAATCTGCAGCGCATAAACCTTTTGAAGGGGCAGTATCAGGAGCGCCGCGACTACTGGAAAGGCACCACGCTGCCGGACAGCCTGAAACAGAAATTGCAGAATGACGTGCTGGTGAAGGGCGACCAGTTCTGGAGCGAATTACAGACCAATACCGTACCCGCCCTGAGCGGCAATGACGACGGGCGCCTGCAGGCAACGCTCGCTACCCTCAAACAGCGCTTCCATACCCACGAAGCCGCCGTCAACGAACTGGTCGACCTCGGCAATACCTATGGCAAGGAGCGCGAAACCGCCGCCGCTGAAGAGGCAGCGCTGCTGGATGCGGTCAGCTTCACCCTGGGTGGCGGGCTCTTGATCCTTTGTCTTTCCTCCATTGTCTTCCTGCGCCGGCGCGCCTTGAAGCCGCTGCGCGAGATCACCGCCGTGATGGGAGAAATGGCGGCAGGCAATTTGAACACCCCGCCCATGCACACCGCCCGGCAGGATGAAATCGGCGACATGGCCCGGGCATTGGCGGTGTTTCGCGAGGCAGGGCTGGAAAAGATACGCCTTGAGGGCGAAACGGAAGAAGCCCGCACTCTCTCCGAAGCGCAACGCGCCGCGCGTGAGGCGCAGCGGCTGCAGGAAGCCGAGGCGCTGCGTTTCGTGCTGGAAGAGTTGGGCGCCGGTCTCAACCGGCTTGCAGATTGCAATATCCGCATCACGCTGGACAAGCCTTTCGACCCACGCTTTGAAAGCCTGCGCCAGGACTTCAACAACGCAATCGGCACGTTCCAGAAGACTCTCGAAAACGTCTTGAACGAAACGCGGCAGCTTACCGAACAAGGCGCGGAAATGCGGGAGGCCGCCGACAACCTGTCCAGGCGTACCGAGCAGCAGGCATCCTCGCTGGAAGAAACGGCCGCCGCCCTGGAAGAAGTCGCCTCCACCGTCAAGGCGTCCGCCGGACGCGCCCGCGATACGCGGCAACTGGTCAAGGACGCCATTCAATCGGCAGCGGCCTCATCCGGGGTCGTCACCAACACCATTGCCGCCATGCAGCGGATCGAAACCGCCTCCAGCGAGATCGGCACGATCATCGGTGTCATTGATGAAATCGCCTTCCAGACCAATCTGCTGGCGTTGAATGCGGGCGTGGAAGCCGCACGCGCAGGCGAAGCCGGCAAGGGCTTTGCCGTGGTTGCCCAGGAAGTGCGTGAACTGGCGCAACGTTCCGCCAAGGCGGCCCGCGAGATCCGCACCCTGATCGACCGCTCCGGCACGGAGGTGGCCAGCGGCGTGGACCTGGTGGAAGCCACCGGCACGGCGCTCACCCAGATCCAGGAATATGTGGCTCGTATCGAAACGAATATCGACGTGATCGCCACTGCCACCGATGAACAGGCCCTTGGCCTTCAGGAGATTTCCAGCGCCGTCAACGCGCTCGACCAGATGACCCAGCAGAATGCTGCGATGGTGGAGGAAACCAACGCCATCAGCCAGACGATTGCCAACGGAGCAATGACCCTGTCCGGCCTTGTGGAGCGCTTCCAGCTCAACCGCCGCGCAACGATCCGCGAGCCGGGTGCTGCGGGCGGAGGAGCTCAACATCGGCGCCGTCAGGCGGCATAAGACCAAATCTCCCTGACAAGCCAGTATCCCAACACCAAAATGGCGGCCAGAAGGCCGCCATTTTTTGTTTTCTGCGCTCAGAAGCGGTAGGTCACGCCAGCGCCCACCAGCCAGGGATCGAGCTTGGCGGTGCCCTTGACCTTGGAACCGCCGACCGTGGCGTCGAAATCCGGACGCAGATAGTATTTCTTGACGTCGACGTTCACACCCCAATGCTCGTTGATCATGTAGTCGAAACCGACCTGGAGGGCTGCACCGAAGGTGTTCTTGACATCAAGATTTGTGGCCGCACCCGTGGCCTTCTGATCGTAGAACATGGTGTAGTTGACGCCCGCGCCAACATAGGGCTGGAAGGCGCCGAAATCGGTGAAGTGATATTGCAGCGTGACCGTCGGCGGCAGGATCCAGATCTTGCCGAGCTTGCCAAGGCTGCCAATCGAGCCAGCGCCGTTCACATTGGCCGAGGTGGTGCCGAGAATGAGTTCAGCGGCAATGTTCTTGGTGAAGAAGTAGCTGAAATCCACTTCCGGGGTGATGCTGTTGCTGTAGGACAGGTCAGAACCGGCAATACCGCTGACGGAGCCGGAATCCGTGGGGATGACGCCGAGCGCGCGGGCGCGCACCTGCCAGGGGCTGTGGGGGGTGAGCGGCGATTCCGCTTCCGGCGCGGCCGGGGCCGGCTGCGTCAGATCCGCCGCCTGCAACGCGCTTGCAGCACCAAGCGTCAAAGCCACACCGGCCATCAGGCCCAGCATCTGAAATTTCAACATAGTCTCTCTCCTTGCAGTCACGCCGCGAGCATTGCCCGGCAGTTCGTGCCATCAGAAAGAGCATGGGCCGGAGAGAAAGCTATTGATCCGCATCAATATTTCAGAAAAGCCTAACGGTCGGAAAGGCTGCAATTAACAATTGTTGCGCAAAAAACACAACTATGTTTGACGATTATCAAAAGCCCTCCAGAGACACAAAAAGGGAGCGAAGACTGCTTCGCTCCCTCCTATCGATCACTCTCAGAAAGTTCAGCGCACGCGCACGAGGCCGGGACGCGCCAGCAGACGCCCGGAGGGCACCACCATGCCGGCAGCCTCTTTCAGCCAGCCTGCCTTCAACTCCAGGCCAAGGAAGCGGTCGCGCGCAAAGGGGCCGGGCATGAGCAGATGCATGGTCTTGCTCGCCGAGAAGCCGAAGCGCTCGTAATAGGGCGCATCGCCCACCAGCAGGATCGCCCCGTGGCCACGCTTCGTTGCCTCTTCGATGGCCGCGCGCATCAGGCGCGAGCCGATGCCTTTGCCCTCTTCGGAGGAAGAGACCGCGAGCGGGCCCAGCAGCAGAGCCTCGACCGGCTGACCGGCACTGTTGACGCCTGCCTCGATGTTCCACAGACGCACCGTGCCGATCAGATGCCCCTGACGGTCCCGGGCCACCAGCGCCAGACCTTCGGCAGGCAAGCGGCCACGACGGATCTTTTCCGAGGATTTCTTCTGACGATCCGCGCCCATGGCACGATCCAGCAGGGCTTCACGTGCCACGACATCCGCCGGCGTTTCGGTGCCGATGGTGAAGGCCGGCTGCGCAAAGAAAGCGCGCACCAGCTTCAGCGCACGGCCCGGCAGGCTGGAAAGCGCCTTGGTATCAGGGCGCGCGTAAAGATGATCGAGAACAGCGGCCATGGCGGCCTCCCATCCTGGAAAGACAAGGAAATTGTGAAGGGCCGCGCCGGTCAATCCCTCTGGGAGGCCGGCACGGAGGAGCAAGACCTCACAGTCCGTCCAATAATCGCTGCTGGCCGTCTGCAAATGGCGATTTCTGCGCTTCCGGTACTCACGTACGTTAAGTACGCTCCGTTCCGGTTCTCGAAATCACCATTTTCGCCAGGCCAGCAGCAATTCTTGAACAGACTGTCAGATCACGTAGGACTTCAGCGGTTCGAAACCGTTGAAGGCCACGGCGGAATAGGTCGTCGTATAGGCGCCCGTTCCTTCGATCAGCACCTCGTCGCCGATCGTCAGTGAGATCGGCAGCGGGTACATGTTCTTTTCGTAGAGCACATCGGCGCTGTCGCAGGTCGGACCGGCGAGCACGCAGGGCTCCAGCTCGTCACCGTCCCGCGGCGTGCGGATCGGGTAGCGGATCGCCTCGTCCATGGTCTCGGCCAGACCGCCGAACTTGCCGATATCGAGGAAGACCCAGCGATGACCGTCATTGTCCGACTTCTTGGAGATCAGCACCACTTCGGCCTTGATCACACCGGCATTGCCCACCATGCCGCGACCGGGCTCGATGATGGTGCGCGGAATGTTGTTGCCGAAATGCTTCTTCAGGGATGCCGAAATGGCCTGGCCATAGGCTTCCGCCGTCGGGATATCCCGCAGGTAGCGGGTGGGGAAACCACCGCCCATGTTGACCATCTGCAGGTGAATGCCCTGCTTGGAAAGCTGTGCGAAGACGCGCTTGGCATCGGCCAGCGCCGAATCCCAGGCATCGACCTTGGTCATCTGCGAACCGACATGGAAGGACACGCCATAGGATTCCAGGCCCAGCTGGTGGGCATAGACCAGAACGTCCACAGCCATCTGCGGCACGCAGCCGAACTTGCGGCTGAGCGGCCATTCAGCGCCTTCGCCATCGGTCAGCACGCGGCAGAACACGCGCGCACCGGGGGCCGCACGGGAAATCTTTTCCACTTCCTCGTGGCTGTCCACAGCGAAGAGATCGACACCGAGCGCGTGGGCGCGGGCAATGTCGCGCTCCTTCTTGATGGTGTTGCCGAAGGAGATGCGCTCGGCCGAGGCGCCGGCATCGAGCGCCATCTGGATTTCAGCCACGGAAGCGCAATCGAAGTTGGAACCGAGCGACGCCAGCAGCGACAGGATTTCCGGCGCGGGATTGGCCTTGACGGCATAGTAGATGGCGCTGTCCGGCAGAGCGCGGCGGAAAGCATTGTAATTGCCGCGAACCACGTCCAGATCCACCACAAGGCAGGGACCTTCCGGACGACGGGTATTGATGAAGTCGAGGATGCGGGCGGTGGTCATCGTTGGATCCCTTCCATAAGCCAAAGGTCCCGGAATCCTTGCAGATTCCGGAAGGACAAAGGGCGGCGAATGCCTCGACGACGCCAAGTGATGGAAACCCTGGCACGTAAAAACGCTCGGTCCGCAATACGGTGGACCTAGGCCAACGCACAAGCACCGGCATGGGTCCGCTTTGTCTGCCATGGATTGGAGGGATAACCCACCGCACGTCCGGCAATGATGGTGTGCCTCTTCAGTGACCCCGGCTGATGGAAAGCCGGCAGAGACCAGAAAGGCCCGCACCGTCGTTGCTTCAAGATGTCCTCGCATGTCCGGTTGGCCGGAAATACGACTGGAGGGGTTAGTTCCAGGTACCTTACCGATTTCCTCACCACATCGAGGGTCGGCGGACACCCACAGGCACGTGCGACTTTGGGCAAGAGGGGAAATAAGAAAACTCCCTGTCATAATCAAGTGGTTTTTGCATGCGCGCCGATTTTTTTAGCAAGGCGGTTGCACCTTGCGGAACAATTCGTCACCTGTTGTCTATTGAACGGAGACAATGATGGATACGCTGACCCGCATTCGTGCCTTTATCGACGTGGTGGAAGCAGAAGGCTTTTCAGCCGCCGCCCGCCGCACGGGGCGCTCCAAGGCACTTTTATCCAAATATGTCAGAGAGTTGGAGGATGAGCTTGGCGCACTGCTGCTCAACCGCACGACACGGCAATTCTCGCTCACCGAAGCTGGCCACACCTATTACCGCAGCGCCGCCGACATTCTGAAGGAAATCGACAACCTTGCCGATCTGGTGCGGGAGAACAATGCCGATCTGCGCGGGCGGCTCAGGGTTTCGGTGCCGCGCAGCTTCATCGATGCCGAAGTCGGCCAGTCGCTCATCGATTTTGCCGCCGAACATCCCGATCTTTCCCTCGAAATCGTGGCGGAAGACCGATTCGTCGATCTGATCGAGGAGGGTTTCGATCTTGCCCTTCGGGTGACGAAACTCGACGATTCCGGCCTGATTGCCAGAAAGCTTGCGGATTTCCGCATTTTCGCCTGCGTGAGCCCCGCCTTCCTGGAGAAATACGGGCCGATCGAAAATCCGCAGGATCTGGCAAACCTGCCCGTGCTGATCGACACCAACAACCGCACCCACAGCAATATCCGCTTCAAAAAACCGTCGGGCCAGCTTCTGAACGTCAATGTCTCAGGCCCGATCGAAGTGAACAGCCCGCAGGCAACGCTAAGAGCCGCCGTCAAGGGGCTGGGCCTTGCCATGCTGCCGGATTTCATTGCCGAGCGGCATCTGGAACAGGGGTTGCTGGTCTCGGTGCTCGACAGCTATCTGCCCTCCGACCGCGGTATCTATGCCGTTTACCCGCATCGGCGCTATCTTCCCGCCAAGGTGCGGGTCTTCGTGGATTTCCTGCATGGCTGGTTCCGCAAGGCGGCGCCATGAAAAGGGGAAACAGGCCGCATTTCCGTCCGAATCGCGGGCCAAAAGAACATTCAAGACCGATGAAGCGGATGCGATGAAAAAACACTTCTCCCTCCTGACGCTGGCCGCAATTCTCGCTCTGCCAAGCGCTCCGGCCCATGCCCATCCGCATGTGTTTGCAGAAGCCCGGCTGGAAGTGGTGGCGGGCGCCAACAACACGGTTACCGAACTCAGGAATGTCTGGCGCTTCGACGAGGTCTTTTCCTCCAGCGTGCTGATGGATTTCGACAAGAATGGCGACCTGAAGCTGGATCACAGCGAATTGCAGGACATTGCCAACACCATCCGCAGTTCGCTGGCCGATTATGGCTATTTCACCTTCATCACCGCCAGCGGCGCGACTATCAAGGTGAACAAGCCGGAGGTGTTCAACGCCGATTTCAAGGACAACAAGCTGCTGGTGTTCTTCATCGTCAAGCCGGAAAAGCCCATTCCGCTCAAGGGCAATCTGAGCTTCGGCGTCCATGATCCGACGCTTTACACCTCCATCGATTTCAAGAGCGACAGCGATCTGGTCGAGGTGGGCAATGGCTGGCAGAAATGCAAGCGCACCGTCATCCGCCCCAATCCGGATGAGGTGATCAAGCAAAACCAGGGCATGCTGACAGAAGCGTTTTTCAACGATCCCACCGGAACCGATTATGGCAAGCTGTTTGCCGTGAGGCTCGATCTCGCATGCGGAAACTGAGCCTCACCATCCCCCATTTGACACGAACCTCTCTTTGCAGGCACACCAGCAAGACGGTGCTGATTGGCCTCACCACCGCCCTTCTGCTGCCGGTCATGGCGCATGCGGCCTCGCCGCTCGGCATCGGCACGGCGGAACCCTCCTTTCAGATGACGGGACCGTTTGCGGGCGTGATGCTGTGGATCAACACCCATCAGCAGGCCTTCTACCGGGCACTGACGCAAAGCCTGATCGCCATGCGGGACAACTGGCAGGCACTGTGGATGCTGGTCGGCCTGTCCTTCGCCTATGGGGTTTTCCATGCCGCCGGTCCCGGCCACGGCAAGGCGGTGATTTCCTCCTACATGGTCGCCAACGAGTTGGAACTGAAGCGGGGCATGGTGATTGCGCTGATTTCCTCGCTGTTGCAGGGGGCCGTCGCCATCGGTGTGGTGGGCGTCACCTATCTGGCGCTGCGCGGCACCGGCATTACCATGACGGAAGCCACCAATACGATGGAGATCGCCAGTTTCGGACTGGTGATCGGTTTCGGGGTCTGGCTGCTGGTGAAGAAGCTGCAGCACATCGCCTCAAGCTGGCGTCCGGTCCGGTTGGCCGCCAGCGGCACGGTTGCCCCGGTTGCAATGTCCTCGCTCTTCGATGAGGCACCCTCCTCAGTGGCGCCAGGAAAAATGATGCTCAAGGGGCAGATGCGCCCCTCGACCGGCCTCGCTTTCCGCGCGGAAGCGCTGGACCATGACCATACCGCCCTGCGACCGGGCGAGATCTGCGAGGATTGCGGCCGCAGTCATCTGCCTGACCCGAGCCTCGTACGCGCCGACCACTTTTCCCTGAAGGAGGCCTGGTCGGCGGTGCTGGCGGTGGGCCTTCGTCCCTGTTCCGGCGCGCTGCTGGTGATGAGCTTTTCGCTGCTGAACGGGCTTTACCTGGGGGGCGTGCTCTCTGTTCTCGCCATGGCGCTGGGCACGGCGATCACGGTTTCGCTTCTGGCGATGATCGCCGTGGGCGCCAAGGGACTGGCAGTCCGGCTCAGCGGCCCGGGCTCCACCCTCAGCCGCCGGGTGGGAACCGCCATCGAAATCGGCGGCGCCCTCTTCATCATCCTGGTCGGCAGCCTGCTGCTCGCCGCCTCGCTACAGGGCGGCTATACTGGCGGCGCGTGAAGACGGTTACGCAGACCGTCACTTTTCAGGATGGCGGCGCTGATAGCGCGCCCGAAGCCAGAGCACGATAAAGAAGGACAGAAGCACCAGTGCGCCGGCAGCCGCGGCCAAGGCGGGGGAATAATCGCCGATCCACAGAACCAGCTTCGGCATCAGAAACACACCGAGGCCGAACAGGACCAGGATAAGTCCGGCGGCCAGCGCCGCCTGCTTGTCACGGCCCGTCATGCCTGCACTCCTGCGTCAGCAGTCAGTTCAGCGCGAAGGTCTTCCAGACGCCGTTTCTGCTGGCCGTCCGCATCGAAATTCTCCGGCGACAGCCAGGCGTCGAACCCGGCGCGGACCAGCGGCCACTCGCTGTCGATGATCGAAAACCAGGCGGTGTCGCGATTGGTGCCCTTGGAAATCATGTGCTGCCGGAAAATGCCCTCGAAGGCAAAGCCATAGCGCAGGGCTGTGGCCTTGCTCGGCGCATTGCGATTGTCGCATTTCCACTCATAGCGGCGATAGCCGAGCGTTTCGAACACATGCCGGGCCATCAGATAATGCGCCTCGGTCGATAGCGGCGAGCGCTTCATGGCGGGAGAATGGGCCACGCCGCCCACCTCCACGACGCCGTTGGCAGGGTCTGCACGCATATAGCTTGCCATGCCCACCACCTGACGGCTGCTCCTGTCGCGAAACACATGCGGAATCCAGCCGCCTTTGATCACCGATTGCAGCCAGGCGGCAAAATCCTCGATGCCGGAGAAATAGGGCTGGGTGAAATATTCGAGCGTCGGGTTGATCTCAAGGCCGCCGAAAGCCTCCCACAGGGCCTGAACATGGTCTTCCGCCCGAAAGGGCTCGACGGTCACGAACCGGCCTTCAAGCCGCACGGGGCCGGGCGGCTCTACCTTGTATGTCTTCAGATCCTGCACGCACCCGCCCTCCGCATCGTTTCGTCTTCTCTACTGCATAATATCCAGAATCGGAATCGAATTCAGGCACGTTTGCAGGAACTTCATCAGGCAATAAGGAGCGGCGCGGCATGCGCAAAGATCAGCCCTGCTCGATCAGGGCGCTTTGCTTGGCCGCAGACACCGTGACCTCGATATGCTCGACCAGCGCATCGGGCAGACCCAGCCGTCCGGCCAGAAGATCGAGATAGCCCCGTTCGGCCCGGGTATCCGGCTCGATGGTCAGGCGCGATGCCGTATAAAGCTCCACCTTCTCCTCTTCCGACCGCGCGGCGGCGACGAGACCGTCAAGATCGGTCGGATTGGCAAGCTCGGCGGCGATGAAGGCTTCCGCCTCGCTGCCCAGATCGACGGCATGGATGCGCTCGAGGATGGCGCTACGCTCGGCGTCATCGATATGACCGTCCGCCTTGGCGGCAGCAATCATGGCCTTCACCAGCGTCAGGGCGAAATCATTGCTCAAGGCGTGTTGCGGGCTGAAGGGCGATTGCTCCGGCACCGGCGCGAGTTCTGGGAGGGCGGGAATCTCTTCGGCAGCCTTGCCGGATTTGTAATTGCGGTAGGCGGTGTAGCCAAGCCCGGCAATCAGCGCCAATCCACCGATCTTCAGCGCTCCGCCTGCCAGCGACCGGCCCTTCTTGGTGCCGAGCAGCAGCGAGACCAGCGCTCCGGTCTTCAAGGGGTTGGCCTTGGCGAGTTTGAGCGCGTCTTCCCCGCGGCCCCGCATCGAGCCCCCCATGCCGGGCACCTGGCTTCCCAGAAATTGCTCCAGCAGCTTTTTTGCATCGAACATCGTCATCTCCCGGTCTGTCACCACCGGGAGATAGGAACTGAAAGCGACAAGCCCAAGGGCAGATCAGAAAGATCTTACTCTTTCCTGTCGATCCTCGCTTCACTCAGTCCGGATCATGCTCTCAGTTCAAAAGCCTCGGAGGCAAGCTTGGTAATCCCGGCCCAATCGCCCGCCGCCACCAGTTCCTTCGGCGCCACCCAGGAACCGCCGACGCAGACGACATTCGGAAGCGAGAGATAGTCGCGGGCATTCTTCAGCGAGATGCCGCCGGTGGGGCAGAAGAGCGTTCCGGCCAGCGGCGAGGACAGCGATTTCAAATAGGCCGCCCCGCCCGCCTGCTCGGCGGGGAAGAATTTCAGCACCTCATAGCCTTCCTGGCGCAGCGTCATGACCTCGCTGGCGGTGGCGGCACCCGGCAGAAGCGGGATGTCCGAACCGGCAGCGGCGGACAAGAGCGCCGGCGTGGTGCCGGGGCTGACGATGAATTGCGAACCGGCGGCCACGGCGGCCTCGAAATGCGCGGGATTGAGGATGGTGCCCGCGCCGGCCACGGCACCGTCCACCTCACCGGCAACGCGCTTGACGGCTTCCAGTGCGGCGGGTGTGCGCATGGTGATTTCGATGGCCTTCAGACCACCGGCAACCAGCGCCCGGGCAAGCGGCACGGCATCCTTGGCATCCTCGACGATCAACACCGGCACGACGGGCTGAAGCTTCAGGACGGCGAGCAGTTTATCTGTTTTGGAACCCATGAGGCGGTCACCTTTCAAACGATTGAATAAAGCCTGATTACCGCCCCGATGGCGGTCTGTCGAGACAAATGCGCACAGCGCCAACCCGGAACTCTTGCCAAAGGTTCGACATTCTCGCATTGTCTTTTCGCGGTGTAGGGACGGAGTAGCCGAGATGGCCAAGGAAATCGAACGCAAGTTTCTCGTCCGCAGCGATGCCTGGCGACAGCATCTTTGCAAGTCATCGAAATTTCTTCAAGGTTATATCATCACGGATACGGATCGCTCCGTGCGCGTGCGCATCAAGGACATGAAATGCGCCACGCTGACCCTCAAGATCGGTCATGTCGGCCTGTCGCGCGATGAATTCGAATATGACATTCCGCTCGAAGACGGCCTCGAGATGATCGACAAGGCAACGGGCAGCGTCATTTCCAAAACCCGGTACAATGTGGAATATGGCGGCTATCTCTGGGAGGTCGACGTGTTCGACGGCGCCCATCAGGGCCTGGTGGTGGCCGAGGTGGAACTCGATAATCCTGAAGACGACCCGCCGCTGCCGCCATGGGTCGGACGCGAGGTGACCGGCGACAAACGATTTTCCAATCAGTGGCTTGCCACCTGCGGAGCAGCGGCGGAGCGACGCAATGGCGTATCGCTTAAAGCCTGAAGCAGATTTTCGCGATACGGTGCAGTCCGTCCTGGCGGAGCAGTTGCAGCAGGCTGAACACCTTCTCGAGACGGCGCCGAACGGTCTTCATGACGCCATTCACGCCGCCCGCAAGCGCCTGAAACGCAGCCGTGCCCTCTATCGGTTGATCGCCGCCGCGATCCCGGACCTCAGGCAGCAGGAAAATGCCAGATTGCGGGATATCGCCCGCAGGCTTTCCACCGTGCGCGATGCCGCAGCTCTCGTGGAAACGCTGGGCTTTCTCGAAACCCATGCCGAAAGCGAGGGCGAACGGCAGGCGCTGAGCGAGGCGAAGACAGCCTTCACCGCCCGGCGCGAACGGATTGCCGAGGCAACGGGGGATCTTGCCGACGCCGCAAAACGGGCCGCGCAGGGATGCCGCGAAGCGCTTGCCGCCTTCGAGGCGGAAGCGGATTTGCCGCAAAGACCAGCAAAATCGGCGCGCATTATCGCCAAGGGCTGGAAAAAGACGATGAAGCGCGCTGCAAACGCGCTTGTACAGTGCCGCGAAGCGCCGCATTCCGAAGCCTTTCATGACCTGCGCAAGGCCACCCAGACCTATTGGATGCAGCTTTCGCTGCTGCGCGATCTCTGGCCGAGCGCGCTCTCGGCCAAGCGACAAACCGCCAAGCAACTGGCGGATTGTCTGGGCCACGAGCATGATCTTTCGGTTCTTGCCGGTGTGCTGGACGCCGAGGCCGGGCTGTTCGCCGATGCGGAAACGCTCTCTCACCTGTTCGGCCTGATCATCCGGCAGCAGCAGGCGCTGCGCGAGGACGCGCTGACGCGGGCGGAAACGCTTTTCGCCGACGGTCCAGAACCGGAAGCCTCGATTATCGCGGCTTTGTGGTTGCGAGCCGCCACGGATTGAATCCGTTTCTTGACGAAAGGCAAAGCATCGCCGGATGCGCAAAAGCCGTTGATTCCGGGCTTCGGAGGGATTATCTCGCAAGCCATGACAGACGATCTCTCCATTCCGGCCCATGAAGAAGGCGGCGCGTTCTGCGTGGCTGCCCTCTATCATTTTGCAGCCTTTCCGCGCTTTGAAAGCTTTCGTGCGCCACTTTTCGCGCTCTGCAAGGACAATGGCATCAAGGGCACGCTGCTTCTCGCCCATGAAGGCATCAACGGCACGGTGGCCGGCACGGATGAGGCGATTGCCACGCTCCTTGCTTTTCTGCGTGCCCAGCCGGAGTTTGCCGGGCTGGAGCACAAGGAAAGCCGCGCATCGCGCATGCCGTTCCTGCGCATGAAGGTGCGGCTGAAAAAGGAAATCGTCACCATGGGCGTCGAGGATATCGACCCCAACCAGATCGTCGGCACCTATGTCGATCCGAAGGACTGGAACGCGCTGATCTCCGATCCCGACACTATCGTCATCGACACCCGCAATGATTACGAGACGGCGATCGGCATTTTTCGCGGCGCAGTGGACCCCAATACCAAGACCTTCCGTGAATTTCCCGAATGGGTGAAGAACAATCCCGGCCTGCACAACAAGCCGAAGATCGCCATGTATTGCACCGGCGGCATTCGCTGCGAAAAGGCCACCGCCTTCATGAAGCAGCAGGGCTTCGAGGAGGTGTACCACCTCAAGGGCGGTATCCTGAAATATCTGGAGCACGTGCCCGAGCAGGAAAGCCTTTGGGACGGCGCCTGCTTCGTGTTCGATGAGCGCGTTTCCGTTACACACGGATTGAAGGAAGGCGAGCATCGCCTGTGCCACGCCTGCCGCTACCCGCTGACGGCGGAGGAGATCAGGTCCCCGCTTTACGAGGAAGGCGTTTCCTGTCCGCATTGCCATGGCAGCCGCAGCGAGGAAGACCGCGAACGCTACCGCCAGCGCCAGCGCCAGATTGCGCTGGCCAGGAAACGCGGCGAGCGGCACCTGGGAAGTTAGGGCGTTGCCCCGAGAAAAGGGTAGCTGCGGTTTTCCGCCCGGAAATGCGTAAAAACAAAAGCTTGCTGCATAATTTTCTCCTTAAATCGATTCCGATTTAAGGAATGATGCAGTAGCCTATTACATCAAGGCATGGGCGGAGCGGATGGTGATCGATTGCCGGCTGGTTTCGATCAGTCCCTCCCGGCAAAGGGCGATGATCGAACGGCTGACGACTTCCCGCGTCGTGCCAAGCATAGAGGCCAATTCGGCATGGGTGGGCGCGGGATAGATCATGCCGCCGTCATGCAGTTGATCCGTCTCCAGAGCCAGCTTTGAAATGGCGCGGCGCAGACGATCATCCGTCTTCATCGTAGCCAGTTCAAAGCTTAGTTCTGCCAGTGAATTGATCCGGCCCGCCATTTCCTCGATCATGCTGCCGCTCAGGGCCGGATGTTGCAGCATCAACTCCCGGAAGACCTTGACCGGAAAAAGCAGCGCGCAGGATTTATCGGCGCCGGAGGCCACCTCGATATTATTGGCCGAGACATCGATCAGCGACATCTCGCAGAAGACATTGCCGGGGCGAATATTTTGCAGTGCCAGCACAAGACCGTTGGGAGAGCATCTCCGGCAAACGAAAAGACCTTTCACGGCAAAGCCCACCAGCCGCTTTTCACTTCCCTCCGTTATGACGATTTCATTCTTGTCATAGTCCCTGAATGTCCCACGGCTGATAATGGCCCGCGCCGTTTGCAGATCAAGCTTTCTGAAAAGAGGAGAGGCGGCAATGAATACATCGATGTTGTCCGTGGAGGAGCCTGTATCATGGCCGTTAAATTTTTCGTGACGCGAATTATTCTGTTTCATCTTCTGAATTAAACCCATTTTACGCAATGGAAGCTTGAGAAGATCAAAAATCCATTGCCTTCCGAAAAGGCAACAAGGGCGCGCCGAATGCCAGCCGAAAGCGTGTAGGGCTTTGAGCATGGACGCGAAAATCTGGCACGGGCTTTTCGCGACGAGCCTTGGCAGCCGGGACGGAATACCGGGTGTCGTCGCGAAACCGCAAAGGGCGCAACCATTGGCGAATGAGATGCCGCAGATGGCGGGCGAAGGGAGCATGCTGTGGATTTGGGACGACAGAATTCGCCGGGAGGCTGAAACCTCCCGGCGATAAGGCCGATCAGCTGGCGGACAGCATCTTTGCAATAGCGATGGCGTCGGAAATGGTATCGACGCTGTAGATCTGCATGACGCCCTGGGTGGTGGCAGCCTGAGCCAGAATGTTCTGGTTGTTCTGCGCCGTCACCGAGTTTTCGAACATCAGGCCGGTCGAATGCGAAGCAGCCTGATAAAGCGAGCCCATGGCCATGGCCGGTGCTTCGCCGACAACCTTGACGTTGGCCTGGGTGACGGCATCGGTGATAACGGAATTGACAGTCGTGGGTGCAGACATTAGATATCTCCTTGGTTAGGTTAAGATACTGGTTATGAACCAGGGTTTCCGTGCTGTTGCAGCAGCACGAACTGTGAAGGCCCTTGAAGGAACCTGATTTGAAGCAGGCTTCACCGTTGAAGCTGCGGAATGAATGAAATATTGGTGCGGTCTGAAAGGACTTCCGGGGCCTGTCTGAGACCGTCGTGCCGATCAGATTTTGACGTGCACTCTCGGTCGCTCGAGCCGGGTTCGGCCTAAAAGCCTTGTTTCACCAAGCATCCGGGTTGCAAGCGCCACCGCGTCAGAGATCGTATCGATCCGATCGACCTGGCAAACGCCCTCGGCCATGTTGGCAAGGGACAGGGTCGCGAGTTGGCCGTGGATATTCGCAGCCTGCTCGAAAGCCCTTGCCGTGGCGTGGGCAGCCGTTATGAAACTCTGGCCAGTGGCCATGGCAGCAGCATGCGCAACCACCGTGTTATCGACGCCCAGATCGCCGCCATTTGCCGCATCCATGGACTGATCCTGTTGTTCTCCAATCATGACAGCCTCCTCCCGAACCCCTGTGTTGTTATAATGGCTTATGGAACACCAGCCCCTGCAAGGCAGAGATAGTTTCCCTATTGAAGACGAATGACATGCTTCGGTTCGAACAGCGCGTCAGCGCTGACTGACCGTTTCGATATGACTCTTGATCTTCGCAAGAGCCTGCTCCACCTGAATTTTGCGGTTCTTCATCGCCGAAAGGACGTGTGTATCCGTCAGCCCCTTCGCGCCCAGCGCCCCAAGACCCGGCGGCGGCGCGGCGCCACCCACATTGCCCTTGTCCGCAATCTTTTGCAGTTCAAGCAGAAGAGGTTCGATTTTCTTCAAGACCTCGTCGGTGATCGCCTTCGTCAATGCGGAATCAATCACCGCGGGCGTGGCAGCCGATTGATCGGGCTTATCCTCGACCGTCTCCGGAGGATTTGCCTTAAGATCGAGAATCTGACCATTTTCCATCAAACTAGCCCTTTATGCTGACGAAATTCTTGGCAACCGTCGCAATATCCTTTGCGAAGTCACTTGTATTCTTTTGCGACATTCTGATGTGGTTCAGGAGGGACAGTCCGGCCTTTTGCTGGTCGGGATCCTGGCTGGCAATCATGCCCAGCGCTTTACCGGCGGCGGCGGTATAGATCTGCTCCATCCCCTGAAGATAGGTGCGTGCATCTTCCCCCAGCATGGACACCACCTGGCCAAGCGCGGCGGACGTGAATTTCTCCACCGTGGGGTCTACAACATCCATCAGCGCAGCCGTGGACGAGGTCGAAGCAGCATCGTCGGCAACAGGCTGTTCATCAGTTGACGGCGCCGGCGTGACGGCGGCCTCTTCCGAAGCCTTTGAATCCTTGCTCCTCAACGCATCTCTCAACTTATTCAAGAGTGTCCCCATGATATTTCACCCAAACTCTTCAGAAACGAGCCCATCCATGCACACAATCACCAATGGCGACTTCCATGACTGACTTCAGAACATCTCACATTCAGATCCTTGAGACAGTCAGGAAGCACAAGCAGATGAGCCCTCATCCTTCATTTCGGATGGACAGGGCACAAAGCCCCGGCTGCTACGCCACGACATCCATTACTTGTTCAGCAAAGCCAAGGCGTTCGCAATAACGGATGGCGCCAGTGAATTTATATTCTGCTGATTGGATGCAGCATTCTGCATTGATAATGAATAAGCATGACCAGCCGCCTGATAAAACATGCTTACGGCAACATTAGGCGCCTCACTGACAACTTGAGAGGTTCCATTCTGCGTTTGCGGTCCAGACATCGACACCAGCCCCGAGAATTTATATTTCGTTAACTTTGTTTGTTAAGATATCTACGTTGTAATTAGGTCTTGCTGAAATTTCTGTAACTTTTGCTACAGGCTTATTCTTAATTTTCAATTTTTAATCGAAGTCGTCTGGTCTTCGGATCGAACCCGCATGCATGAGACTGCAGCGACGCGCACCACAACCCCAATTCCGCCCTGGGGCAAAAAAAGCCAGCACCGCCTACAGGTAGAGACAGGCAAAACTAAGCCTCTGTTTTCACGAAAGATTTTTCTCGTTGAGCCTGGCATGCAGTCCGTACGCCGCCCCACCTCCCCAAAGGGGTCATGTTTACAAGCCGGAAAGAGACCCTTTCGAGAACAGGAACGACGCTCTTTTCTCCGGTGATTGCCCCCGGAAGGACGAAAACCGTTATTCATTGTTTCAAAAGGAAAATTTGGAAAAGTACCGTTCATTTAGCCTCGGAGAAACCATTTTTGGGTATTCTGGAAAGGCGAGTGGAATGAATTTGACATTTGATCCTCAAGGGCGCGGCAAATGGGTATCAAATGTCAAATTCATTCCACTAGGAACCTGCCGAGGAAAAGGGAAAACGGCTGCTCGCGAACTACCCTGCTGCCTCAGCATTCAGCCAGAGAGATCGATGGCAATTCGAACGCCTCGAAGGCGGGGCGGCCGAGGGCGTAGCCCTGGACGTGATCGACGCCCAGATGCTTCAGCGTTTCGATCTCAGCAAGGGTCTCGACACCCTCGCAGACAGAGAGAACACCCAGATCCTTCAACATCGCAACCGTATGGCGCACCACTGTCTGGCGCACGCTGTCCCGGTCTATCCCCCGGATCAGATCCATGTCCAGCTTGACGATATCCGGCTGAAAACGCGCCAGAAGGTTCAGCCCGGAATGACCGGCGCCGAAATCGTCGATCGCCGTCTTGAAGCCGATATCCTTGTAGGTACGCAGGATGTTCAGGAGATGCACCGTATCGATCTGTTCGCTTTCGGTGAATTCGAAGATGATATTCTCAAGCGGAAAACCAACCCGCGCCGCCGTTGCCAGCGTCAGCTTGATGCAGGCACGCGGCTCGTAAACGGCATTGGGCATGAAGTTGATCGACAGCAGCGCCTCCGGCACCTGGACCCGGAGATCGGAGGCGAGTTCCAGCGCCCTGACCCGGCATTGCTGGTCAAAAGCATAGCGATTGTCAGAGGTGACCTTGCCGAGGACATGTGCGGCCCCCTCGCCTTCAAGACCGCGCACCAGCGCCTCATAGGCGAAAACCTTGCCGCTCTGCAGGTTGACGATGGGCTGGAAGGCCATGGAAAAGCCAAACTCCAAACCCCGCCCGTTTCGGCAATCCCTGCACGCCATGGATAGATGTCACTCCTCGATATCTGTCAAAGAAAGACAGAATAGGCGAGAACTGCCACCAAAGATTTAAACTTTCGGCGCAAATTGGCTTGAATAGGCGCACATCAGATCACGATACCACTTGCCGCTCTTTTTCAGCGTCCGCATCTGGGTATCGTAATTCACATGCACGAGACCGAAGCGCATGCGGTAGCCTTCCGCCCATTCGAAATTATCCATCAGGCTCCAGGCGAAATAGCCTTTCATCGGCAGGCCTTCCGCTGCCAGATCGGCCACCACGCCAAGGTGATCGGCGTAATAATCCAGCCGTGGCTGGTCATCCACCTCTCCGGACACCGGCTCCATATTGTAGCAGGCGCCGTTTTCGGTGATGAAGCACGCAGGTAGCTCGTAGCGGGCGTAAAGATCTTTCACCAGCGATGCCAATGCCGGAGAATAGACCTCCCAGCCGATATCCGTCTTGATGTCCGAGTCCGGCGGCGCGCTGACGGTGGCCGGGAATTCGCCCCTTTCGGAAGGATCATCGGCAACGCGCATGGGCGTGTAGTAATTGAGGCCCCACCAGTCGAGCTTTTGCGAGATGATCTCCAGATCGCCATCCTCAACCTTCGGCATACGGTTGCCCAGGGCCGCCAGGAATTGATCGGGATACTCGCCCTTGAAGACCGGATCGAAGAAGACACCATTGTGGAACTGATGCGCCCGCTCGGCAGCGGCCTTGTCCGCCTCGCTCCCGGAGCCGGGGATGACCGAATGGGCGTTCAAGACCAGCCCCACCGGCACATTGGCCGCCACCTGCCGTACGGCATCGACGCCCAGCCCATGGGCGAGATTGGTGTAATGCAGGGCATGCAGAGCCGCATCCATGTTACGCTCGCCCGGCGCGTGCACGCCGTAGAGATGCGACAGCCAGACGGAACACCAGGGCTCATTGAAGGTCGCCACCGCATCCAGCCGGTCGGCCAGCCGCGCCATCACCACCTTCGCATAACGGTGGAAGGCATAGGCCGTGGAGCGTGCCGTCCAGCCGCCATCGCCCATCAATGCCAGCGGCAGATCCCAGTGATAGAGCGTCGCATAAGCCTTGATACCCCGGTCTTTCAGGCCGTCCAGCAGCCGGTCATAGAAGTCCAGCCCCTTTTCATTGACCCGCCCTACACCGTCGGGAAGGATGCGCGGCCAGGCAATGGAAAAGCGATAGGCGGAAACACCCATCTCCTTCATCAGGTCGAGATCCTCTTCCCAGCGGTTGTAATGGTCGCAGGCGACGTCGCCATTATGACGCTCGAACACCCGGCCCGGCATGTTGGAAAAGGCATCCCAGATGCAGGCCTTGCGGCCATCTGCCTTGGTTGCCCCTTCGATCTGATAGGAAGCCGTGGCGACACCGAAGAGGAAATCACCCGGGAAACGGGCTGCGAGTTGAACGGGATCGGCCATGAAAAACTCCCCCAACGGCAAGAGAACGCGACGTGATATTTAAGCGCAGTTCTGACTTAAACCACAATCATGACAGGTAAAAGCGTGAAATGAGAAAGGCGAGCCACCGGACCGCCTCTCTCGTCCCTGCGGGAACATCACAGCTTTATCCAGGCCCCGTTCTGCCGGGAGGATTCGATGCAGGCGGTGACGAAAGCCACGCCCTTCACCCCGTCATCCACGGTCGGATAGAGCACGGCGGGGTCCAGCGAAACACCGCCACGCGCGGCGTGAATGGCAAGCGCCGCCTCCGAATAAATGGTCGCAAAGGCCTCGAGATAGCCTTCCGGATGCCCCCCTGGAATACGGGTGACACGGGAGGCGGCAGCGCCCGCCCCTGCACCGCCGCGGGTGATCAACTGCTTTGGTTCGCCCAGCCGGGTAAACCAGAGATAATTGGGATCGGCCTGCGTCCACTCGATCCCGGCCCTGGTGCCATACACGCGGACCTTCAGGCCGTTTTCATGACCCGTCGCCACCTGGCTGCACCAGAGCAGACCCTTGGCGCCCCCCTTGAAGCGCAGCATCACATGGGCATTGTCGTCCAGCCGGCGTCCCTCCACGAAGGTGTGCACATCCGCCGCCAGTTCTTCCAGTTCGAGGCCGGAGATGAAACTGCCGAGATGGAAGGCATGGGTGCCAATATCTCCCGTGGAGCCGCCGACGCCGGATTGCGCCGGATCGGTACGCCATACAGCCTGCTTGGCCCCGGATTGCTCTACCGGTTCGGCCAGCCAGTCCTGCGGATATTCCATCTGCACCAGCCGGATCTCGCCCAGTTCGCCGCTGGCCACCAGTTCACGCGCATGGCGTACCATGGGATAGCCGGAATAATTATGGGTGAGAATGAAAAGCGCCTTGGCCTTGTCCGCCGCCTCTTTCAGCTTTTTCGCATCGTCGAGGTTCGAGGTCAGCGGCTTGTCGCAGATCACGTGGATGCCGCGTTCCAGAAACGCTTTCGCTGCCGGATAGTGGACATGGTTGGGCGTGACGATGGAAACGGCTTCAATCCCGTCAGGCCGGGCCGCTTCCTTTTCCGCCATCTCCTCGAAGGAGCCGTAGCAGCGGCCGGGATCGAGGCCCAGCGCCACGCCGGACGCCTTAGACTTCTCCGGCGTCGAGGAAAGTGCCCCCGCCACCAGGTCATAATGATCATCCAGCCGTGCAGCCATGCGGTGCACGGCGCCGATAAAGGCGCCCTGCCCGCCGCCGACCATGCCGAGCCGGATCTTTGCCGCGCGCGCGCCTTCCTTGCTGGCTTCAATTGCCATGGGAAATCCTCCTCAAATCTCGTGTTTGCTCAAAGACCCAGCATGCGCCGGTTGGCCGCCTCATCCGTGCCGCTGGCGGCAAAATCGTCAAAGGCGTGATCGGTGACGCGGATGATATGGGCCTTGACGAATTCCGCCCCTTCGCGGGCGCCATCCTCGGAATTTTTCAGCGCGCATTCCCACTCGACCACGGCCCAGCCTTCGAAATCATAAGCCGCGAGCTTGGAGAAGATCGCGCCGAAATCCACCTGGCCATCCCCCGGCGAGCGGAAGCGGCCCGCGCGGTTCACCCAGCTCTGATAGCCGCTGTAGACGCCCTGCCTGCCCGTGGGGTTGAACTCAGCATCCTTGACGTGGAACATCTTGATGCGCTCGCGGTAGATGTCGATGTGATCGAGATAATCCAGGCATTGCAGCACGTAATGCGAGGGATCGTAGAGCATGTTGGCGCGGGGATGGTTCTTCACCCGCTCCAGGAACATCTCGAAGGTCACGCCGTCATGCAGGTCTTCGCCGGGATGGATTTCATAGCAGACGTCCACGCCATGCTCTCCCGCATAGTCGAGAATGGGTTGCCAGCGCCGCGCCAGTTCGTCAAAGGCGGTTTCGATGAGGCCCGCCGGGCGCTGCGGCCAGGGATAGATGAAGGGCCAGGCCAGTGCGCCGGAAAAGGTGGCATGGGCATCGATGCCGAGATTGCGCGACGCCTTGATGGCATATTTGACCTGGCTGACCGCCCATTCCTGCCGGGCCCTGGGATTGCCGCGCACCTCCGGCGCCGCAAAACCGTCAAAGGCCTCGTCATAGGCCGGATGCACGGCCACGAGCTGGCCCTGGAGATGGGTGGAAAGCTCGGTGATCTCAACGCCGTTCTGCCGGGCAATGCCGGTCAGTTCATCGCAATAATCCTTGGATTCGGCAGCCTTTTTCAGGTCGATCAACTGGCTGGCCCAGGTCGGCACCTGCACGCCCAGATAGCCCTTTTCGGCCGCCCAGCGGGTGATCCCATCCCACGAATTGAAGGGTGCGGCATCGCCCGCAAACTGACCCAGAAAAATGCCGGGACCCTTGATCGTCTTCATATCCATCTCCTCCAAAAGATACTGAAACGTTGCAGTTGATCTAGCAAAAAGAGACGGCGGGGAAAACCTCCCCGCCGCCGAATTTCATTCAAACGTATTTGTTGACGATATTTTCCAGCAACTCCTGCTTGCCCGATTTCGGCTGCGGATTGATGTTTTCCTTCTCGACGCGGGCGGCAATGCTCTCCAGCGTTTCGCCGGTCAGCATGGCTTTTGCCGCGCCGTTTTCCCAGCCGGCATACCGGGCATCGAGCGGACCGGAGAGCGCCTTGTCCTCGATCATCCGGGCGGCGGCCTTCAGGCCGCGGGCGCAGCAATCCATGCCGCCGATATGGCCGATCAGCAGATCTTCCGGATCCAGCGACTGGCGGCGCAGCTTGGCATCGAAATTGGTGCCGCCGGTGGTGAAACCACCGCCTGCCAGAACCTGATAATAGGCGAGCGCCATTTCCGGCACATTGTTGGGGAACTGGTCGGTATCCCAGCCGGACTGGTAGTCGTTGCGGTTCATGTCGATAGAGCCGAAAATGCCGAGCGCATTGGCCAGCGCCAGTTCATGCTCGAAGGTATGGCCAGCCAGGATCGCATGGCCCTGCTCGATATTGAGCTTCACTTCCTTTTCGAGACCATATTTCTTCAGGAAGCCGTAAACGGTGGCGACATCGTAATCATACTGATGCTTGGAGGGTTCCTGCGGCTTCGGCTCGATCAGGATCGCACCCTTGAAGCCGATCTTGTGCTTGTATTCCACCACCATGTTCAGGAAGCGGCCCATATGGTCCAGTTCCTTTTTCAGGTCGGTGTTCAGCAGGGTTTCATAGCCTTCGCGCCCACCCCAGAGCACGTAGTTCTCGCCGCCGAGCTTGTGCGTGGCGTCGATGCAGGTCTTTACCGTTGCCGCCGCAAAGGCAAACACATCCGGATCGGGATTGGTGGCCGCACCCGACATGTAGCGGCGATGCGAGAAGAGATTGGCCGTACCCCAGAGCAGCTTGACGCCGGTTTCGGCCTGCTTCCTGGCAAAGTAATCGACGATCTCGTTGAGGTTCTTCGTGTTTTCGGCAAAGCTCTTGCCTTCGGGGCGGGCATCGGCATCGTGGAAGCAATAGTATGGCACGCCGAGAAGCTGGAAGAATTCAAAGGCCACATCGGCCTTCAGCCTGGCGGCCTCCATGCTGTCCTTGAACCACGGGCGCTCGAAGGTGTTGCCCCCGAAGGGGTCCGTGCCCGGCCAGACAAAGGTGTGCCAATAGGCAACGGCAAAGCGAAGATGATCTTCCATGCGCTTGCCGAGAACCACTTCATCGGGATTGTAATGGCGGAAGGCGAGCGGATTGTCGCTGTCTGCGCCCTCATACTTGATCTTGGAAATATTGCCGAAAAAGCCTGTGCTCATGGGATGGTTCCTCCTTGGGATCTTGTTGTTCAAAGGGATTTGATGGCGGGGTAAAGCGCCCGGTATTTTTGATAGGCCGCCTCATACGCCGCCGCATGGGCGGTGGCAGGCTCGACGACAGCCTCCGTTTCCGGGGCGGTCAGCACCGAGAGCGGGTCGGCTCCCGTCGCGGCAATCAGGCCAAGACGGGCAGCGCCGAAGGCCGCGCCAAAATCACCGTCGGCTGGAATATCCACCGGAATGCCCAGCACTGTGGCAATCGCCGACAGCCAATACCGCGAGCGCGAACCGCCGCCGATGGCCGTGACGCGCGAAAGCGTCGTGCCTGCTGCCTTCAAGGCTTCCAGACTGTCGCGGATGGCAAAGGCCACGCCTTCCAGCACGGCCTGGGTCAGCACCGCGCGGCTGGAGTCATGGCCAAGGCCCACGAAAGCACCGCGAATGGCGGCGTCATTATGTGGCGTGCGTTCGCCGGAGAGATAGGGCAGGAAGGTGACACCGCTCGGGGCCTTCAGATCATCGCCCAATTCCGTCGTCAGTTCGCCCGCCGGCTTGCCGGTAATGCCGGAATACCAGTTGAGCGCATCCGTGGCCGAAAGGATCACGCCCATCTGGTGCCAGGTGGCGGGCAGCGCATGGCAGAAGGCGTGAACGGCGCTTTCCGGCTTGGGTAGATAGGCGGCATTGGCGGCGAACAACACGCCCGATGTCCCGAGCGAGACGAAGGCGGCTCCTTCCCGCACCGTGCCCATGCCGCAGGCGGACGCCGCATTGTCACCCGCGCCACCGGCCACGACCACATCGCCCATGCCCCAGTCCGCCGCAACCTCCTTGCGAAGTTTTCCGGCCCGGTCCGTGCCTTCCACCAGCCCCGGCATCTGGCTTTCGGTGAGATGGGTGGCGGCCAGAAGTTCGGAAGACCAGGCGCGCTTGCCGGTATCCAGCCAGGAGGTGCCTGCCGAATCCGACATGTCGGAGAGATATTCTCCCGTCAGCCAGAGCCGCAAATAATCCTTGGGCAACAGCACACTGGAAACCCTGGAAAACACCTCTGGCTCATTGTTCTTCACCCAGAGCAGCTTCGGCGCGGTAAAGCCCGGAAAGACGATATTGCCGGTGAGCGCCCGAAAACGCGGATCAGCATCGAGTTCGGCGGCCTCCTGATGCGAGCGGGTATCGTTCCACAAAATACAGGGCCGCAGCACCTGATCGCGGTCATCGATCAGGGTCGCGCCATGCATATGGCCGGAAAGGCCGATGCCCCTGACCGCCGCAAGCTCGCGGGAAAATTCCCCCTTCAGGCCCGTCACCGCCGCCCTGGTCGCCGCAATCCAGTCGGCGGGGTTCTGCTCCGACCAGCCGGAATGCGGGCGCTGCACGGTGAGTGCGCCATTGGCGGAGCCGATCACCCGCTGATCGTCATCGATCAGCATGGCCTTTACGCCGGATGTGCCAAGATCAATCCCGAGATACATTATGCCTCCTCCATGCCTCTTCAGGGCAGGTTGTCTTTCAAGAAGATATCGATGCGGATGCGTTCCTGCGCGTCCACGACGCTCGATCCATCGGCCAGCGCCTTCAGCACCCGGATGGCGCTGCGCACCTCATGCCCGGCATCCTGATTGAGCACGGCGTCGATCTGGCCGGCCCGCAGGGCATCGCGCGTCGTGGCGGTGAGTTCATGGGCAATCACAACAGGCCTTTTCTCCGCCCGCAGCGCCCGGATCAGGCCACGATTGCCGGCGCCAAGACTGTAGATCCCGGCAAGATCAGGGTGCTCCGCCAGCAAAGCGCCGAGCAGCGCTTCCACCTGCTGCGGTTCATCGCGCCCCTCCAGAACCGGCAACAGCGCCAGATGCGGAAAATCCGTCTGCATCACCGATTGAAAGCCTTCCGCCCGTTCGCGATGGTCACGCACCAGCAGGGAACCGGCCATGATGGCCACCTTTGCCGGAGTGTGACCCAGAAAGCGGCCCAGCAGGCTGGCTGCGGTGCGCCCGGCGGCGTGGTTGTCGATCCCGGCGAAATGATCGCGGCGCGAACCGGGCAGATCGGAAACCAGCGTCACCACCGGCAAGCCCGCCTCCACCAGCGCATCGAGCGCCGTCCGCACCTCAGGCGCATCCACCGCCACCAACGCCACACCATCCGGCTTTTCCGTGAGAAGCCCGTAAAGGGCTACAGCCTGGGCAGCCGCATCGAAGGGCGGCAGTTCCACGGTTTCGATGCGCATGCGGTCGCCGCTGGCCCTGAGGGCGGCTGCCTCGACTTCGCCGCGCAGCGCCCGCATGAAGCTGTTGTCATTGCCGGGCAAAAGAAAAACGAAGCGATAGATCCGCCCCTTGGCAAGGTTGGCGGCAAACACGTCCCGCACATAGCCAAGCGCCGCAATCGCCTCCTCGACCCGGATACGGGTCTCGGAGCGAACGCCGGGACGGCGGTTCAGCACGCGGTCCACCGTTGCCAGGCTGACCCCGGCATGGGCGGCAATATCATGCACCGTCGGCTTCGTCACACAACCTCCCGCAGCAGCCTTCGGCGCAAGCTGTAGACCATCTTTCCAGCCGGGTAAATCAAAATTTGATGTACGTACCTCAAGATCAGCGCATTGTTCCGGGAAAAGCGGAGTTGCGGTGTTCGGTCCGGAAATCTGGAAAAACAAAAGGCAAAAAAGCCGCCTTCCGAAGAAGGCGGCCAGCGCCCGGCGGAGGTCGTGCCGGGGAAAGGGGGCGGGGTATGGGCGTCTTCGCCGTCTGCTTCCAGGAGAAGCGGAAACCGGCTTTCTTGAAAAGGCCCTACTGCATAATTCCTTAAATCGGAATCGATTTAAGGATAAAATTATGCAGCAGATTTAAAGCGTTACAGCGAACCTTTGTGCGCCATATATGGCGCACGGCGCTGTAGAGCATAATCCGACCGGAGTGAAACGAGGATCGACAAGATTATGCTTCAAAAATAAACCGTTAGAGCGCCGATCTGATTCAATCAGATCGGCGCTCTAATGGGCGTCCGGCGGCGGCGCGGATTCCGGCTTTTTCACCAGAACGGTCATGATTGCGAGGATCACGAAGAGAACGGTCAATCCCATGAAGACATCGATGAAAGCCATGATCCAGGCCTGCTGGTTCACCATGCTCGACATCCGCTTCAAGGCCGCAAGATCGCCGTCCAGCCCGAAGGTGGAATAGTTTGCACTCATCGTGTCCAGCCAGTTCATTGCGGCGGGATTGCTCCAGGTCACGCTTTCGGCAATGCGGCTGGTATGAAAATCGGTGCGCCGGGTGAGAAGCGTATTGATCACCGCCAGCCCCACAGCACCCCCGAGATTTCGCGTCAGGTTATAAAGCCCCGAGGCGTTCTTGATGCGCTCCGGCGGCAAGGTGCCAAGGGCGATGTTGTTGATCGGCACCATGCAGGTCATCAGGGCGCAGCCGCGCAGGATCTGCGGCCAGAGCAGCTCGTAGAAATCCCAGTCCTTGGTCATGCCGGAAATCATGTAGGTGCCGCCACCAAAGGCGATGAAGCCCACCGCCATCATCAGACGCAGATCCATCTTGGCGGACAGCATGCCGGCAATCGGCGCCGTGAGGAACATGCACAGGCCGGAGACGAACATGGTCTCGCCGATCATCAGACTGTCATAGCCCCGCACCCGCGCCAGATAGAGCGGATAGAGATAGGTCAGGCCATAAAGCCCCATGCCCATGGTGAAGGAAAACAGCGAGCCGAAGGCAAAGTTTCGGTTGGCGAAGGCCTTGAGATCCACCACCGGCTGCTCGGCCGTAAAAGCCCGATAGAAGAACAGAACGCCGCCGAAGGTCATGGCAATGGCACCCCAGACGATACGCTCGTCGTTGAACCAGTCCTTGCTATTGCCCTCTTCCAGCACATATTCCATAGCCCCCAGGAAGAGCGCCATGGCAAACAGGCCCGTCCAGTCGAACTTGGCCATCAGAGACCGATCCGGCTTGTCGAAATCCACGAAGCTCCAGGTGACCAGCGTGACGATGATGCCGGGGATGACGTTGATCAGGAACAGCCAGTGCCAGGACATGGCATGGCTGATATAGCCGCCCACCGTCGGGCCGATGGTCGGCGCAAGCGTTGCCACAAGGCCGATGATCGGTGAGACGATACTGCGCTGGGAAGGCGGGAAGATGGTGAAGGCCGCCGCAAACACAGACGGGATCATGCCGCCGCCAATAAAGCCCTGAATGGCGCGGTAGATGATCATCTGCTCGATATTGGTGGCCGTGGCCGCAAGCGCGCTGGAGAGGGTGAAACCCGCAGCCGCCATGGCAAACAGCACGCGGGTCGACATGATGCGCGCCAGAATGCCCGAAAGCGGGATCATGATCACTTCCGCGATCAGATAGGCCGTCTGCACCCAGGACACCTCTTCGGAGCCCGCGCCGAGACCCGCCTGAATTTCGGAGAGCGAGGCCGAGACGATCTGGATATCGAGGATCGCCATGAACATGCCGAAGACCATGGCCAGAAAGCCGATCATGCGGCCTGTGCTGACTTTCTCCGGAAAATCGGCTGAAACGGTCGGATTTGCCGTTGCTGCCATGTGCCTGCTCCGCCTTGTGATGGGTGTATGAAAGCGTTTCGCCGTTCAGGGAACCATGCCCCGACGTTGCGCTTGTGGGGTGTCAGATGCTGCCAGCGACATGCCGCGCTCAGGACGTGTCATCCGGACCGTGTCCGACCGTCTTGTCATCGCGGGAGTAGCGGGACGCGGGAAGCGCCCCACCACTCATCTTCGATTACTTGTTGGCGCTCGGGGCCGTGCGGGTATCCACATCGACGACGACACTCAGGCCGGCGCGCATGTGACCCTTGGCCAGCACATCGTCAGGAATGGCGATGCGAACTGGCACGCGCTGGATGACCTTGGTAAAGTTCCCCGTGGCATTTTCCGGCGGCAGCACCGAGAAGACCGAACCGGAGCCCGGCGCCAGCGACACCACCGTACCCTCGAAGGGGTGTTCATCCCAGGCATCGACATGGACGCGCACCTTCGAGCCGGGCTCGATATGGGCGAGCTGCGTTTCCTTGAAGTTGGCTTCGATAAAGAGCTGCGATACCGGCACGAGGGCCGCCAGCCGCTTGCTGCTGGAGACGTAATCGCCCACCTGCACGCCGCGATTGCCGATCACGCCGTCATAGGGCGCGCGCAGAACCGTGAAATCGAGATCGCGCTGCGCCTTCACCACGGCCAGTTCATCGGTGCGAACCGTGGCAACCGCCTCGTCGCGCTGACCCTTCAACACGTCGAGGCTGGCCTGGGCATAGGCGATGGAAGCCACCGATGCGGCCACATTGGCGCGGGCCGTGGCCAGTGTCGAGGTGGCGGTGTCGAGTTCCGATTTCGAGACAACGGACTGGGCCTGCAGGTCGGTCACGCGGCGGAAGTTGATCTCCGCGGTCTGCAGGGTGGCGTCATAGGCCAGCTTCTGCGCCTTGGCCTGTTCGAGCGAGGCTTCGCCACCCTTGATCTGGGCTTCGATGCGGCTCACCGTCAGCTTCTGAGTATCCAGCTCACTTTTGGCCTGGTCGAGCGCGATGCGGTAATCGCCATCATCGAGGCGCACAAGCACATCGCCCGCCTTCACATGCTGGTTCTCGGTAAACTCGACGCTCTGCACATAACCGCTGACCTTCGGCGTGATGATAGCGATATCACCCTGCACATAGGCGTCATCGGTGGAGACCAGGAAGCGGCCTTCCGTCCACCAGTTGTAACCGTAGAAGCCCCCCGCTGCGAGCAGGGCGATGCCCAGGATCGGCAGAACAGGGCTGCGGCGCTTGCGGGCAGGCTTGGCGGGTGCCTCGGAGGGCGGGGCGGCAACCGATGCCTGCTCCCGGCGTGCCTCGGGCGCTTCGGCGCGGGCGGCATCGGCAGAAACCTTGGCATCATCGGCCACGACGGCATCCTCCGTGGTATCGACGGCGCGCACCGCGCCCTTGCGTGACGAGACAGACATTCCCAGTCCCCATAAGACCTAACGATTGAAAGAAATCGAACGGAACCGTTCGGTTCGATTTGACATAAGCCTTTTCTTGTCGCATATCAAGTCTCAAATCAGGTGTTGGCTTGCTGAGAGTTAATTTTCGGAACGCACATGAGCACAATCATGCATGAGGTCCCTTCAACCGAGGATGGCGCGAAGGAAGGAACCGACCGCGCAACCGGCGGCCGCTTCGCCGCGGGCGAAGACCCGGCCAAGCGCGAGCAGATTCTGGACGGCGCCAAGCGCGCCTTCATGAAATATGGCTTCGACGCCGCGAGCATGAACGACATAACGCGCGAGGCGGGTGTCTCCAAGGGGACGATCTATGTCTATTTTCAAAATAAGGAAGATCTGTTCTCGGCGCTGATCGAGCGGGAAAAGGGCCGCTTCACCGAGTCGCTGCGCCATATCATGGCCGGGCGCACCGACACCCGCCAGGCTCTGCGCGATTACGGCATCGCCTTCGTTCACCAGATCTGCGATACGGATTTCATCCAGGCGCTGAGGGCAGCGCTCGGTGTGGTCGACCGCATGCCCAATCTCTGTCAGAGCTTCCTGATCAATTCTCCTGCCAATGCCCGGGCGGTGCTGGCGGAGTTTATCGACCACCAATGCCGGATCGGCGCGCTGAAGATCGATGACACCGAGCTTGCCGCCCGCCAGTTCATCGAGCTTGCTACAGGCAATTTCTTCAAGTTCAAGCTGTTCGGCGAGATGAAGACGCGCCCGCCTGAATCGGAAGTGGAACGGGTGGTGGACAGCGCCATCCACCTCTTCCTGGCTGGATACGGCACCGACAAGACCCGATGATGCTTGTGCCGGGATCAAATTTCAGGCACTGAAACGATCCCGGACGCAACAATAAGGTCGCTTCATGCAGGACATCGCGCTTCTTCTCCAGGATCCAGCCGCCTGGATAGCCCTTGTCACCCTGATTGCCATGGAAGTGGTGCTGGGCATCGACAACCTGGTGTTCATCTCCATTCTCACCAACAAACTGCCGGAATCGCAGCGGGAAAAGGCGCGCCGCATTGGTATCGGGCTGGCGCTCGTCATGCGGCTTGGCCTGCTTGGCACCGTCGCCTGGATCGTGCAACTCACCAATCCCGTTTTCACCTTGTTCGGCCATGGTTTTTCCTGGAAGGACATGATCCTGATCGCCGGCGGCCTCTTCCTCGTCTGGAAGGCAACCAAGGAAATCCATCACAGCGTCGATCCGGAAGACAAGGATGGTGACTTCATCGCCTCTTCCGCCACCACGACCATGGGCGCGGCCATTGGCCAGATCCTGCTGCTGGACCTCGTCTTTTCCGTAGACAGCATCATCACCGCGGTCGGCATGACCGAGCATGTGACGATCATGGTGATTGCCGTCATCGTTGCCGTCAGTGTCATGCTGCTCGCGGCCAATCCGCTGGGCCGTTTCATCGAGAAGAACCCCACCGTCGTCATGCTGGCGCTGGGCTTCCTGCTGATGATTGGTATGACGCTGATTGCCGACGGCATGGGCTTCCACGTACCCAAGGGCTATATCTACGCCGCCATGGCTTTCTCGGCCCTGGTGGAAGGGCTCAACATGATGGCGCGGCGCAAGAAGCGGCTGGACCGGCAGGCTGCGGAAAAGCACACCCGGCATTGATCGGCGGGAACAAGCGCCGCTCCATCGGCATTCTGGAGTGACGCCTGGCGTCATCATTTGTTTTGAGCATGTCCGGAGAAGCGGATTGATGTATCCGGACATGCTACCGGGAGCCGCATGTCTACCGATCAGATCCTGTCCTTCGCCGTTATAGGCGGCATGATGCTCGTCTTCATCATCGATCGCATTCGCTATGACATCGTGGCAGGCGTCACGCTGATGGTGGCGGTTGTGCTTGGCATCGTCCCGGCCGACAAGGCCTTTTCCGGCTTCAGCGACGATATCGTCATCATTGTCGGCAGTGCGCTGGTGGTCAGCGCCGGCGTGGCGCGCTCCGGCCTGGTGGATGCGGCCATCAAGCGCTTCTTTCCCAATCTTTCCTCTCTGCGCGGCCAGATGCTGCTGCTGGTGGCCTCCGTCACCATCATGTCGGCCTTCATCAAGAATATCGGCGCCCTGGCGATCATGATGCCGGTCGCCTTCCAGTTTGCCCGCCGCTCCGGCACCTCGGCCTCGGCCTTCCTGATGCCCATGGCCTTCGGCGCGCTGCTCGGCGGGCTGATGACGCAGATCGGCACCTCGCCCAATATCGTCGTTTCGCGGATCAGGGGTGAACTGACCGGCACACCGTTCACCATGTTCGATTTCACCCCCGTCGGTGCAACGCTGGCTGCCGTCGGCGTTCTTTTTCTCATGGGGTTCTATTGGCTGGTGCCGAAGCGGGAAAACCAGAATGCCAGCCTGCAGGAAGCCCTGAGCAATTCGCATTTTTCGACGGAAGCCACCCTGCCGGAAGACTCGGCGCTCGCGGGCAAGTCCCTCAGCGACCTGCTGCGGTCGGCTTCGGGCGAGGTCATCGCCACCGCGATCCTGCGGGGCCATCGCCGGATCTCGCCCTTTCCGGACATGCAGTTGAAGGCGGGCGACACGGTTCTGCTCGAAGGCCCTTCCGATGCGCTGGACCGCCTGGTCTCACAGAGCGAGTTGAAGCTGTCGGGCGGAGACATTGCTGAGGGCGGCGAAATGACTGCCATCGAGGCGGTGATCGGGCCGGAGTCGGAACTGACCGGCCTCTCGGCCCGGGATATTTCGCTCTTCAACACCTATGGCATCAATCTTCTTGCCGTCAGCCGGCAGGGAAAGCGGCTGCGCGAACGGCTCTCGGAGCTTCGCCTGCGCACCGGCGATGTGGTGGTGCTGCAAGGGCAGCGTCAGGCCCTGCCCGATGCGCTGCGCGATCTTGGCTGCCTGCCGCTGGCGGAGCGGGAAATTCTCCTCGGCACCAGCCGCAACGCCCTTGTTCCGGTGATCATTCTCATCCTCGCCATGGGCTCGACGGCGCTCGGGCTTGCCCCTGTGCCGGTGGCCTTTTTTGCGGCGGCGCTTGCCATGGTGATCTTCCGCGTCATTCCGCTCAACGATCTTTACAGGGCCGTGGACGGTCCGATCCTCGTCATGCTGGCGGCACTGATCCCGGTGAGCGACAGTCTGCGCACCACCGGCGGCAGCGAAATCATTGCGGGCTGGCTGGGAAACATCGCCCACGGCCTTCCCGCCTACGGGGCGCTGGGCCTGATCCTGATCGCCGCCATGGCGGTAACGCCCTTTCTCAACAATGCCGCAACGGTGCTGGTGATGGCGCCCATTGCTGCAAGCTTCGCCCATAATCTCGGCTACCGGCCGGATGCCTTCCTGATGGCGGTTGCCATCGGCGCGGGGTCCGACTTCCTCACCCCCATCGGCCACCAGTGCAATACGCTGGTGATGGGCCCGGGCGGTTATCGCTTCAGCGATTACCCAAGGCTCGGCTTGCCGCTTTCCATTCTGATCATCCTGGTTTCCGTGCCGATGCTGATGCTGGTCTGGCCGGTGCGGTGATGTCGGCCCCCTTTCTCCATAACGGCACCTGAAGCCCAAAAGGAGAAAGCCTGCGTCGGCGGGACGCAGGCTTTCGGGCGGGGGACGGGGGTTGCTAGAACAAGGAGCGTACGGGTAAGGGGCTCGTCTGCCATTTCGTTGGCTACGGAGAGAAACCGGAAAAATCCCCGTATTCCCCAGCTCCGTCGCGTCCGGTTGGCACGACCCTTGTTCTGGTGTGCCTAACGGTGCTCGCCATGTTTGGTTCCCGCTTTGCGCGCATTTTTTCAAAAAAGATTTCGCGGGGTCGAAAGAGCCCTCTGCTCGGGGTTTTTCTTGACGCTTGCCGTTGAATATGGCCTAAGGCCAGCAACGAATTGATGGCGGGAAACCGGTTTATCGCCATCGAGTTCGAAACCAGATGTCACTGGCTGTTTTTCAGCGGCCCTTTGCACGCACTCACGAGCAAGATCATGACCACTTCCGGCGTTCGCGTCCGCATAGCCCCCTCTCCCACCGGCGAGCCGCATGTCGGCACGGCCTATATCGCGCTGTTCAACTATCTCTTCGCCAAGAAACATGGCGGCGAGTTCATTTTGCGTATCGAAGACACCGATGCCACGCGCTCCACCGCGGAATTCGAGCAGAAGGTGCTGGACGCGCTGAAATGGTGCGGCCTTGAATGGTCGGAAGGCCCGGACATCGGTGGCCCCTATGGCCCCTATCGCCAGTCGGAACGCAAGGAAACCTACCGTCCCTTCGTGGACAAGATGGTCAATGAAGGCAATGCCTTCCGCTGTTTCTGCACGCCGGAACGGCTGGAGCAGATGCGCGAGGCGCAGCGCGCGGCGGGCAAGCCGCCGGGCTATGACGGGCTTTGCCTGCATCTGAAGGCCGAGGAAGTTGAAGCCCGCGTTGCCGCCGGTGAGCCGCATGTCGTGCGCATGAAGATCCCGACTGAAGGTGCCTGCGAATTCCACGATGGCGTCTATGGCGATGTCTCGATCCCGTGGGAAAGCGTCGACATGCAGGTTCTGCTGAAGGCGGACGGGATGCCCACCTACCACATGGCAAATGTGGTGGACGACCACCTGATGAAAATCACCCATGTCGCACGCGGCGAGGAATGGCTGGCCTCCGTGCCGAAGCACATTCTCATCTATAAATATCTGGGCCTAGAGCCGCCGAAATTCATGCACCTGTCGCTGATGCGCAATCACGACAAGTCCAAGCTTTCAAAGCGCAAGAACCCAACCTCGATCTCCTATTACTCCGCGCTTGGCTATCTGCCGGAAGCGTTGATGAACTTCCTTGGCCTGTTCTTCATCCAGATTGCCGAAGGCGAAGAACTGCTGACCATGGAAGAGCTGGCGGAAAAATTCGACCCGGAAAACCTTTCCAAGGCAGGCGCCATCTTCGACGTGCAGAAGCTGGACTGGCTGAATGGCCGCTGGCTGCGCGAAAAGCTCACCTCGGAAGAATTCCTCGACCGCATCCTCACCTGGGCCTCGGAAAACGGCCGCCTGACGGAAGGGCTGAAGCTCGCCCAGAGCCGCATTTCCAAGCTTGGCGAACTGCCGCAGCTTGCAGGCTTCATGCTGGCTTCCGATGTCGGCCTGACGCCCGCCTCCTTTGCCGGGCTGAAGACCAGCCCGGAGGAGACACTGGAAATCGTTTCCACCGTGCAGGCCGATCTCGAAAAGATCCTGGAATGGAATGTCGAGACGATCGAAGCGGAATTGCGCGCCATTTCCGATCGGCTGGGCAAGAAGCTGCGCGTTGTCACCCCGCCGCTCTTCGTCGCCGTGTCCGGCAACCAGCGCTCGCTGCCGCTGTTTGATTCCATGGCGCTTCTGGGCCGTTCCGTGGTGCGTCAGCGCCTGAAGGTAGCAACCCAGGTTCTCACCTCCATGGTGGGCGCGAAGTAAGGCCGAGCGAGCGAGAGACAGGATAACAAAATGACCGAGACCAAGACCGAAACCGCCCTCTCCTCCGACGCGTCTGAAGTGCGCCGCCAGAAACTCGCCATGCTGCGCGAGAAGGTGGGGGATGTCTATCCGGCGCATTTCCACCGCTCCATCACCAATGCGGAGCTTTCGGAAAAATATGCCAGCCTTGAGCCCGACACCGAGTCGGACGATGTGGTGACGGTGGCCGGCCGCGTCTATTCCTCGCGCAATTCCGGCATGTTCATGGACCTGCATGACGCGACCGGCAAGATCCAGATCTTCTCCCACAAGGACACGACGCCGGAAGAGGCGCGCGCCCTTTTGCCGATGATCGATCTGGGCGACATTATCGGCGTGAAGGGACAGGTACGACGCACCAAGCGCGGTGAGCTGACCATCAATGCGCATGAGATCACCATGCTCACCAAGACGCTGCTGCCCATGCCGGAAAAGTGGCATGGCGTGACCGACATCGAGGTGCGCTACCGCAAGCGTCACCTCGACATCATGACCAACGAGGAATCGAAGCTGCGCTTCCTGCAGCGCTCGAAGATCATTTCCGGCGTGCGCCGCTTCATGGAGGCCGACGGCTTCATGGAAGTGGAAACGCCCATGCTGCAATCCATCTATGGCGGCGCATCGGCGGACCCTTTCAAGACGCACCACAACACGCTGAAGCAGGACATGTATCTGCGCATTGCGCCGGAACTCTTCCTGAAGCGCACGCTGGTCTCCGGCCTTGCCGACAAAATCTTCGAAGTGAACCGCAACTTCCGCAATGAAGGCGTGTCCACCCGGCACAATCCCGAATTCACGATGATGGAGTGCTACTGGGCCTATGCCGATTACGAGGACATGATGGATCTCGTGGAGCGGCTGTTTGCCGATCTCGCCACCCGCATCCATGGCTCCACCGAGTTTGCCTTCGGCGACAAGGAACTCTCCTTCAAGGGTCCGTTCCGCCGCGTGCCGATGCCCGAGGCCGTGAAGGAAGCGACCGGCATTGACTTCATGAGCATCAAGACCGACGAGGAAGCCCGCGCCGCCGCCAAGGCCGCCGGCTTTGCCGTCGAGAAAGACTGGACCTGGGGCGAATGCCTTGCCTTCATCTTTGAAGAAAAGGTGGAAGGCACGCTGATCCAGCCCGCCCATGTCACGCATTTCCCGAAGGATATTTCGCCTTTTGCCAAGGAGGTGCCGGGCGAGCCGCGTCTGGTCGAGCGTTTCGAGACCTATTGCAACGCCTGGGAAATCGGCAATGCCTTTTCGGAACTCAACGATCCGGAAGAACAGCGCCGCCGCATGGTGGAACAGTTGGAACAGGCCCATGCCCGGGGCGAAAAGGACAAGCAGCTGGACGACGAATTCCTGGATGCCATGGACCAGGGCATGCCGCCCGCAGGTGGCCTTGGCATCGGCGTGGACCGTCTGATCATGCTTTTGACCAACGCCCCGTCGATCCGCGACATCATCCTCTTCCCGGCGCGGCGCGCCAAGGCGGACTGAAGCATTTCCAGGAAAAGTGGTAGCCGGTTTTCCGTCCGGAAATGCGTAAAAACAAAGAGTTAAAGCATTTCCAGGAAAAGTGGTGACCGGTTTTCCGGCCACAAGTTCCACTGACATTCAAGACAAAGGCCCGGTCAATTTCGTTGACCGGGCCTTTCTTTTCATCTCAGGGAAATACCGCGCGGCAGGACGTTATCGCTCCCCTCGCTCTCCTTGGAAACGAGAGGCTTTGCCGCATCGGCGGCGGCGTCCGCTTTCTGCTCGGCAGGCTTTTCATCGCCATTGCCGAGAACTTTTGCTTTCAGCGACGAGAACCAGCCGGCTTGCTCCGCCGCCTGGGCGGGTTCACCTTTCGCGGCCTCGGTCTTTGCGACCTCCGGCGTGGCGGCGGTTGCGGCAGGTTCATGGCCCGGTGCAGCAGCAGGTGTCTCAGCCTTAGGCGCGTCCTTTGCGGCATCGCTGACGGCAGCCTCAGCGCCGGGCGGGCTGGCTTCAACTGCGGCATGGGCGTCCTGGGGCTCGGCCGGATGTTCGGCAGGCTTCTCTGCCCCGAAGATCAGGCCTTTCACCTTTCCGGTCAGCGATGCAATCAGACCGGGCTTTTCATCACCGGCAGGCTTCTCAGCCTCATGACCATCCGCAGGCTTGGCCTCGCCCTCGCCGCTTTTTGCCTCACCCCCATGGGCATCCCCGCCCTGAGCATCCCCACCATGGGCATCGCTACCGTGCGCATCGCCGCCCTTGGCCTTGGCGTCTCCATGACCGCCGCCTTTGGATTTTCCACCTGATTCCTTCTTGCCGCTGCCATGCTCGGCCTCGGGCACAACCGGAGCCAGACAATCGGCCTTGTCGGTGAGGCTGGCCATCAGGGCGGAGGCATCTGCCATGGGCATATCGATGCGCTCGCCATAAAACTCGCCATCGGCGCTGGCGGGACGCTCGACATAGCGGGCCGTCAACGGCGCAAGATCTGTCTCGTCGGTCATGATGGCCGGGTTCGGCACATAGATGACATCGGCCCCGACGACACGGCCTCGGATATCGGCGCGGTCTTTCGGGCCGTTCTTGTCCAGAACCACCACCTGCACCAGATCGGCCTTGCTGCTTTCCTGAACCGCCTTTGCCACGCGCAGCGCCGTCTTGATGCGCGCCATGCCGTCGGCAGGTTCAGTGACGATATATTTGCGCAGCCAGACATGATTCTTGCGCTGTGTCTTCACGGTTTGAACGTCCGTGCAGGCAAGGCCGTTGATGCTGGCATAGGAGGGACCGATCAGCGTATCGCGGCCGATAAAGACCGCCGCTGAACCCGTGGCGCCACACAGCACGATCACGCCTCCGAAGATCAGCAGAATCTTGCGGGAAGGCTGGAACTTGCCCAAAAGTCCCTTCATCTCAACAGGCTCCCCGCACCGGAGCGGTTCCGGAACGCCGGGACAGGCCTTCCTTCGGAAACGCATATATCACTCTGATGCACCTGGGCGACCGGACAAGCCCGTCACACCCCGATGCAGCACCCACACCACACTTATCCCTTGTATTTTAGGGCTGGCTTGTTGCGGAATATTTAATGTGAGGCTTACCGGACAGGGGGAGAGGGCTGGTTTCGTCCGCACGGTTAACGGCGGGTGAATAATTTCATTGTGAGCTTACCAATTTGGCATTCCGCGCCGCCACGACATGCTCCCGCCAGACTGTAAACAGTCCGGCCGCGACGACGATCAGCGATCCGAGCACCATATTCACCTTCAGGCTTTCACCAAAAACCACCACGGCAATCAGCGAGGCCAGAACCAGTTGCCAATAGGCAATGGGCTGCACTTGCACGGCGCTGAGATTGTCATAGGCCTTGATCAGGCAGAAATGGCCGACAATCCCGGTGCAGCACAACGCCAGCATCCAGAACCAGTCCTTCTGGGCTATTCCCTCGAAGACGAAAGGGGCGATGAGGTTGGACCCGGCAAAACCGACCATGCACATATAGAAAAAGCTGGTTTCCGGCAGATCCACCCGGCTGACAAGACGGGTCAGGATGCCGTAAAGCGCGCCACACAGCGCGCAGGCCAGCGGCAGCACCACCAGCGGCGTGAACCCATCGGCTTTTGGCGACAGAATGAGCAGTACGCCCACCAGACCGACGGAAATGGCGCTCCAGCGCCGCCAGCCCACCTTTTCGCCCAACAGCGGTACGGAAAGCAGCGCCACAAAAATCGGCCCGGATGCAAAGACCGCCTGGGACTGGGCCAGCCCGACATAGCGAAAGGCCCAGATGGACACCACGATCTGAGCACCCAGAAGCACGCCCCGCAGCACCTGTAGCACAGGCCTTTGGCTTCTTACCGCCGCGCGCAGGCCGCCGGGGGCACGGGAGGCCAGAACGAGCGCAAATCCCGCAAAGGCCCAGTAGCGAATGGTCGCGACCACCACCGGCGAATAGCTATCGCCCAGATGCTTGGAAATGCCATCCTGACAGGAAAACACGGTATAGGCGATAATGGCGAAGAGGTAACCGAGCGGCGTGGATTTCATGGGGCAAATACGATCGGAGCAGGAGGCTTATTGATACCGTCACCCCTCTCTAACCGGCTTGGCCAGAAACCGGTAGCACTTCAGAATGACATTATGCAGCAAGCCAACATATTTCGAGATCGATCACTTCGCCGATGACGGCAGGTCGACGCCTTCCTTCAACCTGCCCTGAATCTGCTCGAACACCTTCAGCGCGATCTGCAGGTCATCCGGCTTGCACCCGGACAGCAAGGCCTCTTCAACCGGCAGGACACGGGCGTGAATATCCTTGACCACGGCAAGGCCGGAGGGGGTGAGGAAGATGCGGTTTACCCGCCGGTCCCCCTCGTCCGGGCGGCGTTCGATCAGCGTCTGGCCTTCGAGAATATCCAGGAGGCGCACCAGGCTCGACCCATCCAGGCCGACCATTTCCGCCAGTTCCTTTTGCGTCACGCCATCGCCCAGGTGATAAAGATGCACGAGAGGCCGCCAGCGGGCATCGGTAAAGCCAAGCGCCAGCAAATGCTCCTCCACGAACCGCCGCCAAAGGCGAGCGACACTGACAAGGCGAAAACCGAAATGGGGTGTGGCGTCCCCGGTACTGTCATCATCCAAATTCATTGGGCAGGCAACTCGCAGATAAAAATACTCAAGGGCAGACATAGAGCAGGATTTGCCCGCGCACAGGGTTTCTTCACCACTTTGCGATAGGACCTGTAATACCAAGGCTCGAAGATGCTCACGCATCCTCGCCTTGAAGAGATTTCGAATATCTCAAATGCATCAGGGGCTTGAGATATTCGAAAAGGGAATACGAAGAGTCATTTTCAATGACTCTTCGTATAAGAGAATGCGACAGATCAGGGGAGATTGATCCATGCGTCAGACACGCATCGCCGCAAGACTGTTTTGCCGCCTCGGTATTCTGTTGCCTCTGCTCGTCACCGGCACCAGCCAAAGCGCCGCGCAGACGGTCATTCCGGCCCCCTCCATGACCGCGCCTGCCGGCAGGGTTCAGGCTGGCCCGCAAGGTGGTGTTCAGGGCGGCATGCCGGATCCCTATCTCTACCACATCACCGGCCTGCCCCAGGGCGCAAGCCTTGATGTCCGCTCCGGCGCAGGGCCTGCTTTCCGGGTGATTGCGTCGCTGCCCGAGGGCACGCCGGTGGATATGCAAAACTGCATGGAAAGCCGGGGCGGCTATTGGTGCCGCATCGCCACGTTTGAAAGGCCGCGCATCAGCGGCTGGGTGGATGGCCGCTTCATTACCAAGGATGGCGGCGAGCCTCCGGGAACCATCGGCGGCATGCCCGGCGAGATCATCATCGACCCCTATGGCGGCAAGGGCGGCAAAAACGGTCAGCAGCAGGGCAATCGCGGCAATAGCAGCGGTAACCGCTTCTTCGCGCCCTCACAGCAGTCCGATACGCCGGAGGATGGCAGCGAATAAGACTGGGACTAAACAGGGACGTGATTTAAAAAAGAAAAGGCGCGGATCGCTCCGCGCCCTGCAAGTCTTGGTTGTGCAGGCAATCAGGCAGACAGCTTCTTGGCCACCATGCCGCGCAGCGTGGCCAGATCCTTGGCGAAGCTGCGAATGCCTTCGGAAAGCTTTTCCGTCGCCATGGCATCCTCGTTCAAGGCCCAGCGGAAAGCCTTTTCATCATAGGAAACCCACGGGTCTGGCGTGGTGCTTGTGGGCGAGAGCTTGCGCGGCAGATCGCCCTCGGCCTTGTCCAGTTCGTCCAGCAGGGCGGGGCTGATGGTCAGGCGGTCGCAACCGGCCAGCGCTTCGATTTCACCGGCATTGCGGAAGGAGGCCCCCATGACGATGGTTTCGATGCCGTTGACCTTGTAATAATTGTAGATGGAGCGGACAGAGACGACGCCCGGATCGGTCTCGGAGGTGTAATCCTCGCCGGTGGACTTCTTGTACCAATCGAGAATACGGCCAACGAAGGGCGAGATCAGGAACACCTTGGCTTCAGCGCAGGCCACGGCTTGAGCCTTGGAGAAGAGCAGCGTCAGATTGCAGTCAATGCCTTCCTTCTGCAACACTTCGGCGGCGCGGATGCCTTCCCAGGTGGAGGCGAGCTTGATGAGGATGCGATCGCGCTCGATGCCGCGCTCCTTGTAGGCGGCAATGATGGCGTGCGCCTTGGCGATGGAGGCTTCGGTATCGAAGGAGAGGTCGGCATCCACCTCGGTGGAAACCCGGCCCGGTACCAGCTTGGTCAAGGCAGCGCCGACGGAAATGGCCAGACGGTCGGCCACGGCGGCAATGGTGGCCTCGGAAGAGGCGCCACCCTTGGCCTTGCCCCACTTGATCGCCTCTTCGAAGGCATCGGCGAACATCTCCGTGCCCAGCGCCTTCAGAACGATGGTCGGGTTGGTGGTGCAATCCACCGGCTTCAAGCGCGCCACAGCTTCAATGTCGCCGGTATCGGCAACCACGGTGGTCATGGCGCGAAGCTGTTCCAGTTTCGAGGTCATCCGTAAATTCCTTTGGTTCTACGGTTCAATCATCTGATGCATCTCCGCACGGAGAGATCAGCAGCCTTTATACGAAGAGTCATTGAAAATGACTCTTCGTATTCCCCTTTCGAATATCTCAAGCCCTTGATGCATTTGAGATATTCGAAATTCTTTCAAGGCGAGGATGCGTTAGCATCTTCGAGCCTTGGTATGACCGCTTCATTCTTCAAACGAACCGGCTCGATCATGGTTCGAATATCGTGATGACATGGGCGAAAGTCAATACATTTGTCGTTCAGATTTGACATATGTTTCAGAGGCGGTGATAGTGAGGAAAAGAGTGAGGGAGGCAATCCATGGCCAGATTGAGACGTGAAACGCACACCGCCTATGCGGAAGCCGCCTCGCTTCGCCTGAAGGCTGCCTGGCTATACTACAACCAGGGATTGACGCAAAAGGACGTGGCGGACAAGCTCGGCATAAGCCGCTCCACAGTCATCCGCATGCTGGATGAAGCGCTGAAACGCTCTGAGGTGCAGATCTGGATTGCCGATGGCGTCGACGATTGCGTGGAACTGGCCGTGAAGCTGGAAAAAGCCTTCGGTCTGGATGAGGCGGTCGTGGTGCCTTCGGTGGATGGGCAGGATGCGGGCGGCATTGCCAAGGCCGTCGGTCAGGCGCTCGGCCAGTTTCTGACGGAGGTGGTGAGCGACAACGCCACCATCGGCGTCGGCTGGGGCCGTACCATGACGGCCTCGCTCTCCGGCTTTCGCCCGCCACGGCTGCAAAACTGCAAGGTCGTCTCGCTGCTCGGCGGCATCGTCGCCGTGCATCAGACCAATCCCATCGATTACACCTGGCGGCTGGCCAGCCAGTTGGGGGCGGAATGCTACATGTTCCTGGCCCCGCTGCTGGTGGACAGTGTGGCCACAAAGCGGGCGCTGATCGAGCAATGCGGGCTTAAGGCGATTTACGATCTGGCCGAAAACCTCGACCTCGCCGTGGTCTCCTGCGGCGATATCGGCCTGCACTCCACCTCGCTGTCGGAGGGCTTCATCACGCGGCAAACCCTGGAAGAACTGGTGGCGGCGGGCTGCGTCTGCGACACCATGTTCAACTTCCTCGACGCCGAAGGCCGCTCCGTCGATCACCCGATCAACGAGCGGGTGATGTCTGTCGATCTCGATACGCTGAAAAAGGCCAAGCACATTGTCATTGCATCAGGCGGCGCACATCGGGCACCGGCGATTTCGGCAACGATGAAGAGGATTGGCTGTCATACGCTGATTACGGATGAGGCAGCGGCGCGGGCGTTGTTGGGGTTGGTTGGGTGACGGGTATGGCGGCTTGGCGCCATTTGCGGTCATGACTAGCGCCGCTTACTTTGTTGCGAGTGCCGTTCCAGCGATTTGCGCCAGTGTCGTTGCCGCATAGGCTTTTTCCAATTCAGCTTCCGCGACCCTATGAGCATGTTCGAGAACGGCGTTCGAAGCGCGTTCGACTGGACAATTGGGATGGTCTCGGGATAGGGGGGCAGGCAGCAGTTGCCCATCGATCAAAGCGCGCTGCACATCCAGGACCGTGATCCGATCGAGCGGACGGGTTAGCTTCCATCCGCCCCCACGTCCACCTTCCGACTCGACGATGCCGTGATTGCGCAGGCTCCCAAGAGTGCGACGGACGACAACCGGATTTGTGTTTAGCATTTGCGCAATCCGCTCAGACGTTTCTCGGCCTCCGAGCAGCCCCATATGAACGAGCACATGCAGCATCCTTGCGAGACGACCATCACTTTTCACTGTCCGCCTTTCTGCAACAATGTTTGTTACGGTATCTTGACCTTGCCTGCTGATGTGTAACATATGTGGTTACGAAAACAGAGGCAAATTATATGCTTCGTTGAACCTTTATGGCCGCGGCAGCGCAATTCGTTGTCTACGGTTCCGCCAGACAGGCATTCAGTCAGGAGGCTCATATGAAAGACACTGTAATTTCCACAGCCACAATACGCATGAGCATCATCGAGGCTGGAAAAGGTCCGCTCGTCTTGCTCTGCCACGGCTTTCCCGAAACCAAATATGCTTGGCGTCACCAGATCGAGGCCCTCGCGCGCGTCGGCTACCGCGCCGTTGCGCCGGACATGAGAGGATATGGGAAGTCGGAATCTCCGGAACGCGCAGACCAATACACAGTTTTCCACGCGGTAGGCGACCTTGTCGCGCTGCTGGATGCTCTCGGCGAACGGCAAGCGGTGGTGGTGGGCCATGACTGGGGTGCTACAATTGCGTGGCAGGCCGCGCTGATGCGGCCCGACAGGTTCCGGGCCGTTGTGGCTTTGAGCGTGCCGATGATGGGCCAGCCACCTGTGCCTCCTTCACAAATATTCCCTCAGGATGACAGTAGCCTATTCTACACCCTGTACTTCCAAGACCCGAATGAAGCCGAGGCCGAGTTTGGACGGGATGTCGCACTGACGCTGCGCAAGCTGATCTTCGCGGCCAGCGGCGAAGCCGGGCCCCGTTTGCCCGGTGACAGCACCCCTAATCCGTTTGGCATGGTCTCGCGATCCACGGGTCTGTTGAAGAGCCTGCCGGAGCCCGCCACGTTGCCCGACTGGTTGCCCGCCCTCGACTTCGACCGGTTGGTCAAGGACTTCGAGGTGTCAGGCTTCCGAGGTGGCTTGAACTACTACCGTAACCTAGATCGGAACTGGGAATTGCAGCATCTAACCGCTGGCCTGCCGATCACAATTCCGGCGCTGTTCATGATCGGCGAAAGGGACACAGGTCTCAGCGTTCCGGGAATGAATCAGATCATCGCGGCAATGCCGACGCTTGTTCCCGATCTGCGGGGATCACATGTTATCCCAGACGCAGGCCATTGGCTTCAGCAAGAGCGGCCAAACGAGGTTTCGGGGGCGATCCTGAGCTTTTTGGAATGCGTCTAGGCGACTTGGTTGCTGCTTTGTAATGGTGCCATTAGGTCCCCTTAGGGCCGAAAGCGTTGAAAAAGGCGCGTTGTAATCTCGTTCCGGCGTTCCCGTTTTAGGGACGGGCCGATATGCATTTCCCTTCACGCCGGTTTTGGAGCTGGTGGCGGGATCAGCTTGGCTAGCTTCCGGAGGCTTTGGGCTGCTGCGGCGAGGTGGAACTCATCACGCGCTCCGTTCGGCCCTCGTAGTCGTAGGCGATCCAGTTTGAGAATGCGTTTCAGGTGAGCAAATAGCATCTCGACCTTTTTCCTCTGATGCCTCGACCTAACATAGGCTTCGGTTTTGGCAATATCGCGCGCCATGTCGCGAGCGCCCTCATGGATGGAGCGTGGTATCTTACGCGCCGGGGCGTTTGGACAGCATTGAGGTTTTAGGGCGCAGGCGTCGCAGTCGAGTTTGCTGGCCCGATACCGTATCATGCCATCTTCATCCACGAGTGGACGCTCGTTCTTGTAGGCGACCTGTCGCGAGCGTAGCTCCTTGCCACCAGGGCAGGTATAGAGATCGCGCTCATGGTCATAGGCGAAGTTGGGGCGCTCGAATGTGCCATCACGCCGTTCGGACTTGTCGAAGACGGGAATATGTGGCTCTATCCCGCGCTCGTGGACTAGGGTGGGTGGGTATTCAGCTTTGGGCGGGCTGCAAACGGCAATTTCCTGCGCTTCCGGTGCTCATGTACTCAAGTACACTCCGCTCCGGTTCTCAAAAATCACCGTTTTCGCCTCCCCCAAAACTGAATCCCCACACACCCTAGCCAGCCCAACATCTCTGCCGAACCATAGGCGGTGTCGGTGGCCAGCCGTTCCGGATGGAGACCGAAGATATCCTGAGCACGCTCAATCATGGTGCGTGCCGCGCCGACCTCTGCCTGCCGGATCGCACGGCTCGCCTCGACATCAATGATAACAGCATTATCTAGATCAATCAGATAGTTGGTAGCGTACGCGAAGAAGGCGTGGCCTTTCATTGCTCCGGTCCACTGCGCCGCCGGGTCCGATCTCGATACGAACTTCGGCTTTGTTTCGCTGGCCGCACCCCATGCTGCGTCATCCAGCGTATCGAGATATTCCTGAACCGAGCGGCTGGTCTCGGCCATAGCCTCCCAGTCGACTGCTTCCGAGCCTTCGGCCGAGCGCTGCTTGTTGGCGTCCGCCTTGATCAGGCTCGCATCGACGGCGAAGCCCTCGCCACCGACAAGGCCCTCTTCGATGCAACGCCTGACCGTCGTCTCGAACAGTTCCCGGAGCAAGTCGCTATCGCGGAAGCGGCCATGCCGGTTCTTGGAGAAGGTCGAATGATCAGGGACATCACCTTCAAGCCCGAGCCCGCAAAACCAGCGATAGGCGAGGTTCAGATGTACCTCCTCACACAGCCGACGCTGCGAACGGATGCCGAAGCAGTAACCAATGATCATCAGTTCTGGATCAATGGAAGGCCGCCCGATCTCGCTGTAGAAAGGGCGCAAGTGTGTCCGAAGGCCGGACAGATCGACGAAGCGGTCGATAGACCGAAGAAGATGGCTCGCCGGCACGTGCCGCTCGATGCCGAACTCGTAAAACAGCGCTTCCTGCGCTACCGTCCGCTTGCCCATCATCGGCACATCCTCCTAAACCCTAGAAAGAGTGAATCAGAACTTCGCACCGACAGCAACGCCGACTTTTTCACCAGTATCCGCCATTTGCGGTCATTGCGGCCGCCGCAAAACTTCCTATTCTGCGACGTCGCAAAAGTCAGGAAACAAGTATCGCTTTAACTGGGAATTTTGCGAGAGCACAATCGTCTCATCAATCATCAGCAATTCTTCTCTTTAACCCATTCAGCCAATCGGCGGTCATCCTTTGCATCTGATACGGCAAGGTTAGAAGCGACAGCAAGAGCGTCGATCTGAGGCTCATCCTGACCAAGCTTGGCCTTACCTCGGAGAGCCGTGATCCTGATCTCGAAGCCAACAATTGCTTGGATTCGTCGCGCGATGCCCGCCTCCGAAAGCTCCTGCATGGTCCACTGGTCAGTGTTACACGTCTCATAGCGCCGTGTCAGGCGTTCGATACAGTGTCCCATGGTTTCCGTGTCCTGCAGGGCAATAGTTCCTTCTGCCTCCACCAGCACATGGTACATGGTGGGGGCCATGTTTCTAGCCGGATACCAACGGGGGCTGACGTAGGCTCGGGGTCCCTGGAACAGCGCCAAAACACGGGCACCGTCACCAAGAGACATGGCTTGCGGATTGGCCCGTGCAATATGCCCTACCAGTGTTCCACAGTCGCCCCTTCGATCGAGAAGAAGAGGTGTCGCGGTTATCAAGGGTATTTCCGGACCATTATTAATCAGCAGTGCCCAGGGGTCCGCGTCAATCATATCAAGCGCTTCTTCAGAGGACATTTCCCAACATTGACGAAGAAGCATCAGAGGTACTCCAGCTGAAAACCGAACCGGGACAGTTCGCTTAGGAATCGATCAGGCGATGTAAAATGATGTGCGATTAGCCCGGCATTTCTCGCCCCGACGACATTTTCATTGAGGTCATCAACGAACAACGTTGCTTCTGGCGATATGCCAAATTCATCTAGGCAACGGCGAAAGCATTCTGTGTTCGGCTTGGCCGTCTTGAACCGAGCTGATGCGTAAATTTTAGAACCAAACAAGGGGCGAAGTTCCGGACACAGAAAATCCAAGTGGTCGGTGACCAGCTCCGTGTTGTTCGTCAAGATCGCGATCTCTACAGTGCAGCGCAGCCGATCGACAATTTCAAGCATCGCAGCATCGGGTTTGGTCGAAAAGCGGCGTGCGTCAAGCCATTCTTCAAGGCTCAAAGGGTAACCAATCCGATTGCCGAAAGCCTGCAGGTATTCCGCGCGCGACAAAGTTCCGCTGTCACCTAGGTGCTCGAACCCGTTGTCCCAAATCTCGCGACAGATGTCATCTACCTTGCCTCCGGAGAACTCGGACAAACGGGCGGCCCGTGAATGCCGGTCATATCCGTACAATACGTTGTCCATATCGAATAAGACGAGCTTGATCGCTTGCGACATTGGGGCTGCTCCGAAAGTTGCATTTGCTGTTTGATTACGGAAAAGAACAAGTGGCGACAAACGACAAAATTTGCCCTATATGCGTGAGGGGAATTCACGCATGACTTATCGTCGCCTGCCACCGTTGAACGCTGTACGCGCCTTTGTCGCGGCCGCCAGACATTTAAGCTTTACGCTCGCGGCCGCCGAGTTAGGCGTGACCCACGGCGCGGTCAGCCATCAGATCAAGCAGCTTGAGCAGCATTTGGGGGTCAGCCTTTTCACCAGAGGAGTTCGTCAGATCGCACTGACAGCTTCCGGCCAGGAGCTTTTCGCCGGCATGGCTCCAGCAATCGAGCTTATGGCGGCGACAGCGGCTGCCGTCGCGAAATCAGCTCCCGTCAAAGGTTTACGCATAAACGTTCGGGCCAGCTTCGCAGCTCGCTGGCTCATTCCGCAACTGCCGGCCTTCATCCGAGAGTTCCCGCATATATCGCCGCAAGTTATTACAAGTGACGTAGCTCCTGAACGACTTGGCCGAGATACCTTTGACATCATCATTCGCCGGACAAAAGCGGGATGGCCGATAGACCTTCAGCCGCGTGCCTTTCTTTCCGACTATGCTTCTGCGGTTGCAGCACCTTCCCTGATGCGAGCCCAACCTATCCGGCAGCTTGGAGATCTGAGGAAGCATGTCTTTCTCCACAGCGAGACCCGGAATGATGATTGGCAGCAGTGGTTGCGGTACGCAGAAGCAGAGGCGATAGCGCCAGCAGGCGAGATGCGGTTTGACCATCTAGATTTCGCGTTGCGAGCCGCTTCCGACGGGTTAGGAATAGCTATTGGCCCGACAACCTTAGTGGCTCACGACATAGCGGCCGGGCGACTGTGCCAAGTCTTTCCCGACATCAACCGCCCGCTCGATCCGTATCTGATCGCAACCAGCAATCGGTCCAACGTCGAAGCGATGGCTTTCATGGAATGGGTTTCATCTTAAACTTGATCGATATCGCATATTTCCTGACATTTGCGACAGTTCGACCGCACCTGAATTTCAAGGGAGATGTCTATCGCAAAAATCACAGTTTCCCGACCGATTTTTGCGACGGCGGATGGCCGGTCTGGGCAAAAGCAGACTTTCACCAACCCCATCCGCCACTCACCCCACACACCCAGCCTCCCATCCGAGCATCGCCCGCTTCCGTGTCAGCCCCCAGTGATACCCCGTGAGTGCGCCGCTTTTGCCCAGCGCCCGGTGACACGGCACCACGAAGGAAATCGGGTTGCGCCCGACCGCTGCTCCCACAGCGCGGCTGGCGGTGGGTTGGCCGATCTTTTGCGCGATGTCGGAATAGGTGACGGCGCGGCCGAGCGGGATTTGCAACAGGCTCTGCCAGACCCTCACCTGAAAATCCGAGCCGATCAGCACCACGCGCAAGGGCTGCTCGGCCTGCCAGTTGGAAGGGTCGAAAATCCGTTTCACATAGATCCCGGTTGCGGCGCGGTCTTCGACAAAATGGGCGAGCGGCCAGCGGCTGGCCATGTCGGCATAGCAGGCATTTTCTTCGCCGGGATCGCAAAAGCCGAGGCCGGCGAGGCCACGGTCGGTGATCATCACCAGCGCCTCTCCGAAGGGGGAGGAATGAAAGGCGTGGCGAATGGTGAGGCCCGCGCCTTTCGCTTTCCATTCGCCCGGCGACATCGCCTCGTGGCTGACGAACAGGTCATGCAGGCGCCCCGGTCCCGACAGGCCAAGCTCCAGCGCGGTTTCGAGCAGCGGCAGGCCATCCTGGCCCAGCAGGCGCTTGGCATGATCCAGCGTTACGGCTTGCAGAAAGGCTTTTGGCGATAGGCCAGCCCAGCGCGTGAAAGTCTTTTGCAATTGCGTCGGCGATTGGCCAAGCCGGGCGGCAATGGTTTCCAGCGCTGGCTGGTCGCGGTAATCGAGGGTCAGCATTTCGATCACCCGGCGCACGGTTTCGTAATCGCCGCCTCCGGGGGTGATGTCGGTGGTCGCATTTTGCAAGCGTGAAGCAAAGGACATGGCAATTTCTCCTTTGCCTTCAGAAAGCATGTTCTGATGGCGTCAACCACCCGTTTCTTGCGGTCTCTTCATATCCTCTGCGTGGCCGTTGCCAGCGCCTGTCGGAAGGCCTTTGCGAAGCTTTCGCGGTCATCGGGATTGAGGAAGGAGCCGATTTCCGTCTGCCTGCCCTGCCCATGGACCGTCATGGAGAGAATGCCGAATTCCTCGTGGCGGCGGACGAAAAAACGCGCCCAGAAGGGGTTCCAGAGAAATTCCGTCATCTTGCCGGAAGGGGTGAATTTGCGCACGGTCAATTGCTGGCGGGAGACGGTCACCTCTTCCCTTGCGCGGGCAGCGCGATAGTTCAGCCGGAAGGCGCCATAGAGCAGCAGGAAATCCAGCCCGAAGAAGAAGCCGATAGGCCAGGCGCCGGTGGTTAGGAAAAACAGCCCGTACAGTAGGCAGATCAGACCGGACAAGGCGAGCAGGATGCGGAAGCCCTTTCGTCCGAGCGAGCGATAGGGTACCAATTCGGCAGCAAAAATGGGCGGATCGGCAGTCTCATCCATGGCGCGTTTCTCCACACACCCTATTTGATAAGCATCAAAATGAAATCCAGCACCCAAACTGTCAAAAAGTCAAATTCGGCTGCGACAAAAAAGCCCGCAGGCCGCAGCGCCTATTCCAAGGCGGAGCTTGAGGAGATGTTTCGCCGTTTCTCCGTGCAGCGGCCGGAGCCGAAGGGCGAGCTTGAGCATGTAAACCCCTTCACGCTGGTGGTCGCGGTGGCGCTTTCGGCGCAGGCCACCGATGCGGGCGTCAACAAGGCCACGCGCGCGCTTTTTGCCGTGGCCGACACACCGGAAAAAATGCTGGCGCTGGGGGAGGAAAAGGTTCGCGATTATATCAAGACCATCGGCCTTTACCGCAACAAGGCGAAGAATGTCATCGCGCTCAGCCAGATGCTGGTGGACCGGTTCGGCGGCGAAGTGCCGAAAACCCGCGAAGAGCTTGTCATGCTGCCAGGGGTGGGCCGCAAGACGGCCAATGTGGTGATGTCCATGGCCTTCGGCATTCCCACCATGGCGGTGGATACGCATATTTTCCGCATTGGCAACCGCATCCGTCTGGCGCCGGGCAAGACGCCGGATGAGGTGGAGGACAAGCTGATGCGGATCATTCCCAAGCCCTATCTCTTTCACGCCCATCACTGGCTGATCCTGCATGGCCGCTATTGCTGCAAGGCCCGCAAACCCGAATGCGAACGCTGCGTGATTGCCGATCTCTGTCGTTCGCCGGAAAAGACCTGCAGCGTTCCGGCCCCTCTGGTGGAATTACCGCCGCAGCAGATCGGTCTCGAATGACGGGTCGCGTGCCGACAGCGCCTTATGCAAATGCACCATCAGCCCCGCTGCAAACAGTGGTGTCAGCAGGTTGACGATGGGGATGGCCAGAAAGGCGGCGATCAGCAGACCAGCCAGAAACACCGTACCGGAATGCTTGCGGCGGAAATCCAGCGCCTCTTCCCGGGGGCGAAGGCGCATGGCGGCAAATTCGAAGAATTCCCGCCCCAGCAGATAGCCGTTGACCAGAAAGAAGGCGATGAGGTTGACGCCCGGCAGGAAGAGCAGGAACAGCGCCACCAGATTGCCAAGGATCACCACGCCGAAAAACTTGATCGACGACAGGATGGCCTCGCCCAGAGGCATGGCGATGCCGGGCTTGTCCGTCGGGTAATCGCGCTTTTCAATCAGTTCCGCCACATCATCCAGAAAGAGCCCGGCAATGATGGCGGTGATCGGGGCGATCAGCAGCGCCAGCGCCAGCGCAAGACCGATGCTGGCGAGAATGCCGAGGAGCAGCATCAGCCAGCCAGCCCAATCCGGCGTGCCCGGCAGCATGCCGGAAAGCCAGGGCCAGATGGTGTAGAGAAAGAATTCGCGCAGCGAGAACCAGAGGCCGATCAGCGCCAGCAGCGAAAGGCCCAGCACCTTCCAGAAAACGGAACGGGTTTCACTGGCCAGCAGATTGCGAAGAGAAAGAGCAGCGGCGTCGAGGATCAAGGGTCACCTCATGGGGTTTCGGGGAAGCGAGGCTTCCTACCGCATAATTCCTTTAATCCTTTCCGATTTAAGGAATTATACGGTAGCCGACATCCATGTGGGAAAGAAGAGGCCCGGCTGCAAGGCCAGCCTCTCTGCGCCCCCGTCAATCAGGCCCTCCCGATCAGGCGACCTTGGCCACCTGCCGCTCGTCCAGCCGGGCGAGCATATCCTTGCAGACCGCATCCCCGGCCTCGGCCCCGACCGTCAATATATTGCGGGCCGTGTCCGGGTCAGCGGGATCGGCATAATAGGCGTGATATTCGCCAAGCACCGCGGAAGCTGCCAGTTCCCCCGCCTCCATGGCGGCTTCCAGGACCCGTTGAGCGCCGGCAAGGTCGACGGGACCACCAATGCCTTTCATGCGGAACCGGCCGAGATTGACCATGGCAATGGCATGCCCTTGCTCGGCGGCCATCTCGAACCACAGACGCGCCTGGGCAAGATCGGCCTCGCCTTCGCTACCGCCGCCGGTGGCGGCCACCACCGCCATCTGGAACTGAGCGGCGACGTCGCCCTTGAGGGCAGCCTTTTCCAGCCAAAGCAAGGCTTCCGTCGCGCTTTGCGCGACGTCGGCACCGTGGCGGTAGCGCTGTTCCAGTTCGCGGCAAGCCCGCTTGTCGCCCATGCGGGCCAGCGCGGTCAACCAGCGTATGCCCTTGGCGCGGTCGCGTCCGGGATGGGCAGGATCGAGATAGTATTTCGCCAGTTCCTCGATGGAGGCCTGATAGCCCTTGGCCGCAGCCGCCGTCAGAAGCTTCAGGGCACGCTCTTCGTTGGCAGTCGTGCCAAGCCCGTTCAGATATTGCAGGGCGAGATAATGGCGGGCGGTGCGGTTACCCGCCGCCGCGGCAAATTTGAAATAGGAAAAGGCCTGCTCATAATCGGCCGCACCCAGATGACCGCCAGCCAGAAGCGTGCCCACACCCAGATGCGCCCGCACATTACCGACAGCCAGCGCCGGTTCGTAACAATCCATCGCGGCCTGCGGATCGGCTTCACCGCCAATGCCGGAGGCAAGCAGATAGCCAGCCAGTGCCGAACCATCGGCATTGCCAGCCTCGTGAGCGGCCAGCGCATAGGTGCGGGCAAGCACAGGCTCACTGACCGTTTCAAGGGCCGCGCCGTAAAGACTGCGGCTGGCGGGCGTGGCGGGAAATTCCTGGCGGCTGGAGGCGAGATAGAGCCGGGCGGTCAGCGCCATGGCGGCGGGATGACCGGCATCGGCGGCAAAGCGCGCAAAACGCCGCGCCTCGGCCAGATCGGCAATCACACCCTTGCCCGCCTCGAACAGCCGGGCCAGTTCATAAGCCGCCCCGACATGGCCCCGGTCAGCGGCCTTTTTCAGAAGGGCCGCCGCCTTTGGCATCTTTTCCAGACCAAGCTGACGCAGGCCGTGACGGTAAAGCTGGTGGCGAAAGGCCTGCCGGGCCATGTCCCGAAGATCGATCATGGTTCGCGCAGCCCCTCGCCCACCGCCGGAATTGCCCGGTCGAACAGATAGGCCGCCACTGTCTGGTCGCCCACCACGATATCGGTCGTCAGCGTCATGCCGGGGATCAGCCGGAAATCGGCGGGCGTCACCTTGAGGCGCGGATCGGTGATGGTGATCTTGGCAATGTAGATGCTGCGGCTGTCGCTGCGGGTGTTATCGTCCGTCTTGCGAGAGACGGTGAGACTATCGCCACTGATCGCGCGCACCTCGCCCTTCAGCCCGCCATAGCGGCCATAGGGCCAGGCATCCAGCTTGATTTCCACCGGCTGGCCCACCTTGAGAAAGCCCTGGTCCTGGGTGGAAATCTCCGCCTCTACTTCAAGACGGGCGCTCTTCGGCACCAGCGTGAACATTTTCTGCGCCGTCTGCGCCACCGAGCCGATGGAAATCTCGCCGATCTGCAGGACCACGGCATCTTCCGGAGCCTTGAGTTCGATCAGATCATGGCGCTTGTCGGCCTTGTTGAGCTCCTCATTGGCGGCATTCAGCTGCACCTGCTGTTTGACGAGCTGGGCCATGGCATCGGAGCGCCATTGCTGGGCCTGATCCTCCATCTGCGCCTGCACGGACTGGATTTCATGGTCGCTGGCCGTGAGCTTGCCTTCCAGCTCGCGCATGGTTCCGGTCACTTCCAGCGTCCAGTCCCTGGCCTTCAGGGCATCGGCGCGGCTTGCAAATTTCTGCTGCACCAGCGCGCCCTTCATGGCCTCGCTTTCCTCACTGAGCTTCAACCGCTCGCGGTTTACGTCCAGTTCGGATTGCAATTGCGCCCGCGTTGTTTCAAGTGAAGCGATCTTGGCCTTGTAGCTCGCCATCGACGCCTCGTGCTGCGAGCGGCGGGCCTCGAAGAAGCGCCGCTGCAACAGGCCGAAACTGTCGCCCGGCTTTGCCTGATAATCACGACCGTCGATTTCCGCCTTCAGCCGCTCCACTTCCGCCGAAAGGCTTGCCACCTGACGGCTGACCGAGGTCTGGTCGGCCTGGGAGAAGGTCGGATCGAGCGTGGCGAGAAGCTGGCCTGCCTTCACCTCCTGCCCCTCGCGCACCAGGATTTCCCGGACGATCGAGGTTTCGATCGGCTGCACGACAATATGCGGGCTTTCCGAGGCGATGCGCCCCTTGGCCGTCACCACCCGCTCCACCGGCATCAGCACCGAAATGGCGATGGCGCTGGCGATCAGCGCCGCCACGGCGGCGATGGTGAGACGCGCCGAGCGCGGCGGAGCGCGATTGAGGATGGCAGCACTTTCGGAGAGAAATTCCGCCGTCGTGCGAACCGCGAAGCGGTGCTCGTCAGGCGACAGCGTTAAGGTCTTCGTCATGGCTCTTTCCGGAAATCAGGTGGCGGTTCTGCTGGTTCCACAGGTGGCGATAATCCGCCGACCGGCGCAGGAGATCGTGATGGGTGCCGCTATCCTTCAACTGGCCGCGATCCATGACCAGGATCTGGTCGCAATCGACCAGCGACGACAGCCGGTGGGAAATCATCAGCACGGTGCGGCCCCTGGCGATGCGCTTGAGATTGCGCATGATGATCGCCTCGCTCTCGGGATCGAGCGCACTGGTGGCCTCATCGAAGATCAGCACCGGCGGATCGGTGATCAGCGCCCGGGCAATGGCGAGCCGCTGGCGCTGGCCGCCGGAGAGATTGGCGGCATGCTCTTCCAGCATCGTGTCATAACCGCGCGGCAGCCGCTCGATAAACTCATCCGCGCCCGCCAGTTGCGCCGCCTCGATCATATCCTCAGGCGCGGCATCAGGCCGGGCAATGGTGATGTTCTCGCGGATGGTGCCCCGGAACAGGAAGCTGTCCTGCAAGACAACACCGATCTGGGTGCGCAGATGATAAAGATCGATTTCCTTCAACTCCACACCATCCAGCCGGATCAGGCCGGAGTAATTCTGGTGCAGGCCCTGCAACAGCCGGGTGATCGTGGTCTTGCCGGAGCCGCTGCGGCCCATGATGCCGACGAGGCTGCCCGGCTTGACGTGGAAATTGACGGCGTTCAACGCCGGCGACGGTACACCCGGATAAGCAAAGCGCACATCCTCGAAGGTGATGCGGCCCGAAAGCGTCGGGCGCACGCCGTTTTCCCGGCGGGCTTCCGGCTCGGCATTGATGACGGAGGCGATCTGGCGCAACGCGCCGCGTGCCTCTTCCATCTGCTGCATCATGCCCGCCATCTGCACCAGCGGCTGGGTGGCGCGCATGGCGATCATGGTGAAGGCCACCAGCGTCCCGGTCATCACCGTATGCTCGTCAACGATGACCAGATAGGCGCCGATCAGCAGCGAGCCGGCATAGATCAGCTTTTCCAGCGGCGCGAGCAGCGTCTGCGGCTGGTTGGCCAGCAGCGTCAGATCCGTCTGGCGGTTTACCGCTTCGGCAACCTTCTGGTCCCATTCGCGGCGCTTGCGGCCTTCCAGCGCCAGCGACTTGACGGTGCGGATACCGTTGATGGTTTCAATCAGCATGGAGGTCCGGCGATGTTCGCTGCCCATGACCTGGGCATAGGCGCGCCGTACCGGCCCGATATAGGCAAAGAGCACCAGCGCCATGATCGCCGCAAGGCCAAGCACCCAGAAGGTAAGGCCGGGGCTGAGCAGGAACATGGTGGGAATGAGCACCGCCAGCGACAGCATGTCCAGCACCGAGCCGAACAGCTGGCCGGTCACGAAACCGCGCAGACGCCGGGCCTCACCCAACCGGTGGACAATGCCGCCGGTGGCGTTCTGCTCGAAGAATTCAATCGGCAGGCGTGACAGGCGGTCGAAGATCAAGAGATTGAGCCGCACGTCGATCTTGGCGCTGACCACAGCGGTGACAGAGCGGCGCAGATAGCCGAGCGCCATGTCGAAGACCAGCACCACGGCAATGGCGAGCGCCATGACGGAGAGCGTCGAAAGCCGGTGATGCACCATCACCTTGTCGATCACCACCATGTAGAAGAGCGAGGGCACCAGCGCCAGAACGCCGAGCGACAGCGCGGCAATGACGATGTCGCGCACCAGACGTGCATCCTCCATCACCTGCCGGAACAGCCAGAGAAAACCGAATTCGTCTCGCTCGTCCGCCTCCGCCACCTGCCGTTTCAACAGCAGCACATGGCCGTTCCAGTTTTCCGACAGGCGCAGTTCGTCCACCACGACACGGGCGGCCTTCGGGTCGGCGGGATCGCGAAACACCATGCGCGGGGTTACCGCATCATCGACGAATTTTTCGAAGACGAGGAAGGAGCCGTCCTTCAGCTCGATCAGGGCCGAAACACCGGCCTCCATCTGGCTCAGGATCTTCCAGTTCAACCGGATCGGCTTGGCCTTCAGGCTATTGGCACCGGAAATCTCGGCCAGTTGCTGCAAGGACAGCGACGGCTCATTGCCATAGGTGCGGCAAAGCTCTTCCAGCGACAGCGAAAGCCCCAGGCTGCGGGCTGCAAGAGCCAATGCAGCAAGAGCGGACCCGGCCTGATTCTCCTCGACCAGATCCCTGTCTTCACCATTCATCGACACACCTCTTGATCCTCGCCAAACACCCCTTGGCGAATGTTCTCAGGTCAGTCCGAAGCCGCCTCATGCGGGCGTTCACGGACCCATTCCAGCCGACCGTAGAGGCCCAAGCTTTCGCGATGCTGGATTCCGGCACCCGCCACAACCATGAAGACAAGCGGCTCTATCCACAGGAGATACGCCACGGCGCCAGCGGAAGCGCTGTAAGCTTGATGGAGAAGCGAATCACCGAAGGATTGCCCGTTGAACTCCCATTCCCGACGGCCTGTCATTATTCACTGGGGTATTTCCAGCTTTTTCGGCTGGGGCATTTACGGCCTCAACCTAGCGCTCAACTGGTCGCAGGACCGGGACCTGGAGCCCGTCACCTCCTTTCCGCTTCAGGCCGACCAGATCGTCGTCGACCCGCTGCGGCGGCGGGCTTTAAACGGCTTTTTTGCCGCCTCCGCCGATCTTGCCCGCAAGATCGAGGCGGAAAGCGCCACGACGCTCACCGTCAACACGCCGCTTCTGGCCGGGCTTGGCAATGATTTCACCACCTCGCCGGGGCCGAAAGGCGTTCAGCTTTCCGGATCACCGACGCTGGGCGTGGTGTTTTTCGAACTGCCGCAGCTTTCCGAGGAGGCCAGGGCGCGGGCGCGCGGGTTGAAACTGGTGATCGCCGGATCGACCTGGAATGAGCGAATCATGCGTGCGCATGGACTTACCAATGTCACCACCGTCATTCAGGGCGTGGACCAGACGCTGTTTCACCCCGGCCCGCGACAGGGCGTGCTCTCAGACCGCTTCCTGGTGTTTTCCGGCGGCAAGCTTGAGCTTCGCAAGGGGCAGGATCTGGTGGTTGCGGCCTTTGCCCGCTTCGCCAAGCGCCATCCGGAAGCCTTGCTGGTGACCGCCTGGCACAGCCCCTGGCCGCAATTTGCGCTGACCCTGAACCGCTCTGGCAAGGCCGCCGCCATCGGCACCAATGACAAGGGCGTGATCGACCACGCCGCCTGGATTGCCGCCAATGACATCGATGCGCGGCAATTCCTTGATCTCGGCAGCGTGCCAAATGCGCTGATGCCGCCGATTCTGAGAGAAATGGATGTCGCGGTCTTCCCCAATCGCAGCGAGGGCGGCACCAATCTGGTGGCGATGGAATGCATGGCCTGCGGCGTGCCGACCATTCTTTCCGCCAATACCGGCCATCTGGACCTGATCGATGGCGGCAATTGCTATGCGTTGCAGGCGCAGGCCCCGGTGGCGGGTGAAGGTGCTGGCGTCGGCGATGTCGTCGGCTGGGGCGAAAGCAGTGTCGATGAGATTGAAGACGCACTGGAGCGCGCCTGGCGCGACCGCAACGATGCGAGACGGCGCGGCGAACGCGGCGCAGCAAAGCTCGCGGGTTTCACCTGGTCGCGCACGGCGGACCAGATGAAATCAATCATCAAGAGCTATATTTAGAGCGCTTTTCGATCTGATCGAATCAGATCGGCGCTCTAACTCTTTGTTTTTACGCATTTCCGGACGGAAAACCGGTTCCCACTTTTCCTGGAAATGCTCTAAAATAGCCCACCGCCTCGGCAATCGCCGAGGCGAAATCTCCCGGCTCCGGCTGGCGGAAAAGCCGCATGGCCGGATACCAGGGGCTGGTCTTTTCCCTCAACCCCCAGCGCCAGTCCGGCACGGCCTTCAGCAGAGCCAGCGACGGCACGCCAAGTGCGCCCGCCAGATGCAGCGGCGCGGTGCAGACCGAGACAAAGCCGGAGAGTTGACTGAGAATGGCCGCCGTATCGATAAAGGCATCCGGTCCGGCATCGAAATCCGGCCCGGGATATTCCAGCGTGAAATCCAGTCCCGCCACCCGATAACCGGATGGGGTATCCGCCGGTTCGATCTCTTCCGGCTCCAGTTTCTGCAAGGCCATCAGCCGCGCATGCCCGAGGCCTGCGAAGGGTTTGAGCGCCTCCGGCCCCTTGAGGCTCCGGCCCTTGTCGGAGGGAGAGAGCGGATTGCCACGCCAGACGAAACCGAACACAGGACGATCATTCCCGAGCGCCAGCTTTTGCCGCCACCGGGCAACGGAGTCTGGATCTGCCGCCAGATAGGCTTTTGCGCCGGGAATGCTGCCGAGGGTTAATTGCAGCCGGTGTGGCACACCCAGCAACGGCACCTGATAATCCACCTCGCCCGGCTCCGGATCGGCGGATTGCACGCGGTCGGCACCCGCCACATCCCGCAACAGCCGCAGAAGCTTGTCGGGCACTTGCAGGATCACCTCGCCGCCCAGCGATTTGACCAGCGGCAGAAGCTTCACGAACTGGATGGTATCGCCAAGTCCCTGTTCGGCATGAACCAGCAGGCGCTTGCCGGGAAAAGGCCGCCCGTCCCAATCGGTGATTTCGGTGTGGCGGGCGGTGGCCGGGAAACCTTCAGCCCGCCAGCGCCATTCATAGGCCTTGAAGCCACCGGCAAAATCCCCGGCGCGCAGCAGGTTCAGGCCGAGATTGTAGTGGGCCTCCGCCAGATCGGGATAAAGGGAAACGGCCTGACGCAATTGTCGGATGGCAGCCTCGGCCTCCCCCATTTCCGAGAGGACATTGCCGAGATTGTGGATGGCGATCCGGTTTTGCGGATCGAGCGCCAGCGCAGTGCGATAGGCGTCGGCGGCACCGGCGAGATCATTGCGGTTGGCAAGGCAAATGCCGATATGGGCATGCGCCTCGGCATTCTGCGGCTGAAGCTCTGCCGCCCGGCGGTAGGATTCCAGCGCGTCCGCCTCGCGCCCCGCCGCCGACAGCGCATTGCCGAGGTTGAACCAGATATCGGCATGGTCCGGGGCCAGCCTAAGCGCCCGGGCATACAGCGAAAGCGCCTCCGGCAGTTGCCCGAGCGACCGGCGGGCCGAGGCGAGAAGCCTGAGCGCATCTACCTGATCGGGATCTTCCGCCAGGATCTGCTCGTAGAGCAGGGCCGCATCGGCAAGAGCGCCGGCGCGGTGTTTTTCAAAGGCGTCCAGCAGCAGCTCATCCGTCATGACGGGCTCCCGTAAAATAGCGAAGCTCCGCCGCCGCAGCCTCGGCCACACCCGCCCAGTCGCCCGCACGCGACTGGCGGAAAAGCCTGAGGCCCGGATACCAGGGACTGTCCTGTCGCCCGGCCATCCAGCGCCAGTCGGCGCCATATTTGAGAAGTGCGAAGGTCGGCACGCCGAGCGAGGCGGCCAGATGCAGTGTCGAGGTGCAGGAGGAAATGACGAGATCGAGCGCGGAGATCGCGGCGGCGGTTTCGGCGAAATCGCCGAGATCGCGGCCCGGCAACTCCATGGCGGCGGCAAAATCCAGCCCCTTGACCTGTTCCAGCCCGTCCTTGAATTGCAGGGCGACCCAATGCACACCTTCCACCTTGAACAAAAGTTCCAGCGCCTTGAGCGGTGGCGAGCGGCCCTTGTCGGCCCGGGCATTGGGATTGCCCTGCCAGACCAGCCCGACACGCAGGCTTTCCCGATGGGCAAAGCGCGCCTCCCAGGCCGCCACCCGACGCGGGTCTGGCCGGAACATGGCCGGTGCGGGCAAGCTCTCCAGCGTAGTGCCAAGCACAAGCGGCAGGCTCAGCATCGGAATTTCAAGATCCGCATCGTCAACCGGGTCAATGCCCTGACGGCGGATGTCGATATTCGGCCAGCCGCGGGTGAGCAGCGCAAAAAGACCCACCAGCGGCTCGCGCACCTCCAGGATGACGAAGCCCACCCGGCTGATCGCCGGTCGCAGGAAGCGGGCAAACTGGATCTGGTCGCCGAGGCCCTGTTCGCCATGGATGAGAAGCCGCGCGCCGGGCGTCACCGCTCCATCCCAGCGCGGCATGGGCAGGCTGCGCGCCACCAGTTCCGCGCCGCGCCAGCGCGCTTCATAATCGGCAAAGCCTTGCGGCAAATGCCCGGCCATCAGATGCGCATGCGCCCTGTCAATGAGGGTTTCGGCATCCTCCGGCTCCAGCTCCAGCGCCCGGGTCAGGCACGCCACCGCCTCTTCGGGACGGCCCATTTCACGCAGCGCATTGCCTTTGCCGCGATGGGTCTTGGCAAGATCGGAGCGCAAGGCCAGCGAAGCATCGTAAGCCTCCAGCGCTTCCTCATGGCGATCGGTGTCACGCAGCAGATTGCCGAGCGTCATGAAGGCTTCCGCGCTGGGGCTGGACGCAAGGCTCTGACGCAGCAGGCCTTCGGCCTCGTCGATCCGGCCCAGATGCCGCAGCACAATGGAAAAATTGGTCTGGAAGGCGGGCGTTGCGAGGCCGAGCGACCGCGCCGCCTCCAGAAACAGCAAGGCGCGGGGGTAGTTGAGCTGCTCGATGGCAAGGCCGCCCAGCATATGCAAGGCCTCGGCCCGCACGGCCTCTTCGTGCAGCAGCGCGGCATAAGCTGCCTCGGCCTTGACCGTATCCCCGGCCATATGCGCCTGAATGGCAAGGGCCAGCCGCTTTTGCGGCTCGGAACGCGGCTGCACCTCGACCACCGGCTCCTCGGTGACGAACAGCATTGCCCGATCCCCGGCCACGAGGCGTTTCAGCGCTTCGGCCACGCGGTGAGCGGGTCCGGCAAAGGGTTCAGCCTCTTGCTCTCCCTCCACCCGGCGAAACAACCGGGAGCGCGGATACCAGGGACTGTCGGAACGGCCCCGCAGCCAGCGCCATTCGGCATGGGATTTGAGGATCACCCAGACCGGCTTGCCCAGCGCACCCGCCAGATGCGCCACCGCCGTATCGGAGGTAATGACGAGATCGAGGTTCATGATCAGCGCCGCCGTATCGACAAAGGCGTCCGGCCCCTCATCGAAGCCTTCCGGCGGTCGCTCCACCGCAAAGGAAACCTCTTCGATCTGCTCCTCGCCCGCGCCCTTCTGCAAGGCGATCAGCCGCACGCCCTCGATCCTGGCGAGCGGCGCCAGCACGCGCAGCGGATAGGAACGGCCCTTGTCCACCTGCGGATCGGGATTGCCCTGCCAGACGAGGCCAACCCGGAAGCCCGGCTTCTGCGACAGCCATTCCGCCCAGCGGGTGACGCATTCGGGCTCGGCGGCCAGATAGGCCGGAAAGGCCGGGATGGTTTGAACCCGCGTGCCGAAGCGCAGCGGCAGGCTCATCATGAAGATGTGATAGTCGAGCGGCGGCACGGGGTCGTTTTCGCAGACGATACCGTCCACACCGTCCATGCTGGCCATCAGCACCGCGATCTTGCGGCGGCAGCCAACCATGATCCGCGCCGCGCCGCGCTGCTTCAACAGCCGCACATAACGGACAAACTGAAAGGCATCGCCAAAGCCCTGTTCCGCCAGCACCAGAATGGATTTACCGGTCAGGTCCTCGCCCTGCCATTCGGGCAGGCGCACGCGGCTGCGGTCAATGCCCAGCGTCTCCACCTGGAACCGCCGTTCATAGAGCGGCAGGCCCTCTTCCAGACGGCCCTCGTTCATCAGCGCCATGCCAAGCGCCATTTCGGCATCGGCATAATGCGGGCGGATGGCGATGGCTTTGGTAAAAGCGTCCCGCGCCTCGCCCTCATAGCCGGCATCGAGCAAGCTGATGCCGAGGTTGCTCCAGGCTTCCGCATGGTTCGGCTGCATCTCCGTGCCACGCTTCTGGAAGAAGGCGGCGATCTCCGCCAGCCCGTGATTGCGCTCGGCAACGCCGAGATTGCTCCAGGCATCGGCATTGCCGGGTTCCAGTACCAGCGCCTTTTCCCAGGCACGGGCCGCCTCCTGTGGGGCCTTCTTCTTGAGGAGGATCGCCCCCAATTGCACGAGATGGGCCGCCGAGGCCGGTTCAATCCGGCAGGCGCGCCGCATGGCCTCTTCCGCCTCGTCAAACCGTCCGAGCGCCAGAGCCGCCCCGGCGAAAATCGAAAGCCCATGGGCGAAATTCGGATAGGCCTTGACCACCTGGCCTGCCCGGTGCAGGGCATCTTCCGCCCGGCCCTGGGCCGTCTCGCGCCGCGCCAGCGCCAGATGCGAGGGAACGTGATCGGGGTGAAAGGTCAGCGCATGCCTCAGCGCCCGAAGCCCGTCCGGGCCATGGCCTGCGGCATCCAGCGCAATGGCGAAATTGCTCCAGTGATCCGGCACATCCGGGCGCAGGGCCACCGAGCGGGCGGAAAAGGGCAAGGCCTGTCTGGCGGCCGAGGCACTGCGGCCACCCGCCTCCATGAAGGCCATGCCGAGCAGGTTCAGCACCCGCGCTTCTTCGAAGCGGACAGCCAGCAAATGCCGATAGAGCCTGACGGCAGCGGAAAAATCCCGCGCCTGATGCAGCCGGATCGCCTCGTTGAGCGTAGTTTCCGGCGCAGATGGGTCAATGTCTGCCAGCTTCGGAGCAGCCAGGAGGGCCTTCAATTCCTGCTGCACGGCCTGCATCACGCCTGCCCAATCCCCCGGCACCGTCTGACGGAAAAGGCGGAGGGTAGGATACCAGTCGGTCAGCAGCCCTTCCATGCCCCAGCGCCAGTCCGGCGCCTTGCGCAGCAAAAGCCAGACCGGACGGCCCAGCGCCCCGGCAAGATGCGCCACCGCCGTGTCGGAGGTGATGACAAGATCGAGGCTGAGGATCAGCGCCGCCGTATCGATAAAGGCATCCGGCCCGTCATCGAACGTTTCCGGCACACAGAGCGGCAAGGCTTGCCCAGAGACCTGATCAAGGGCCTCGCCCTTTTGCAGGGCAACCCAGCGGATCTCCTCGGAAAAACCCGCAAGTGGTGCGAAGGCTGAGAGCGGCAGCGAGCGTCCCGGCTCACCATAGGCCTTGGGATTGCCCTGCCAGCTGAGGCCAATACGCAAACGCCGCGGCGCATCCTCTGCCTCCAAGCCATCGAGCCAATCCTGCCAGCGATCAACGACACTCGCCTCGGCCTTCAGATAAGGCGTCTTTTCGCTGACTGTGTCAGGCGAAAGGTTCAACACGCCGGGAAGGGACAGAAGCGGCAGCCAGGCATCTGCGGCGGGCCAGTTGGCGCCATGCGGCAGCAGTTGGAACGGGCCGGTTTCATCCTGGAAAATCGAAAGGCTCGAAAGAAGCCGCAGCAATTGCGGCTGGCAGATGAAGATGATTTTGCCGGCGCGACCGGCAATGCGCGGCAAAAGCCGGACGAATTGCAAACTATCGCCCAGCCCCTGCTCGTGGAGGATAACGAGCGTGCCCTCACCCAGGTTTTCGCCCTGCCAGCGCGGGCTTTCGGAAAGGGCAGCGGGAAAGGGGATGCCGGTTGCCTCGGCGCGCAATTCATACTCGGCCCAGGCCTCGGTCCAGCGCCCGGCGAGAAGCCGCAGGCAAGCGCGGTTGAAGCGGTGCACCGGTTCAGGCCTTGCCTCGATCAGCCGGTTCAGCACCCGCTCCGCGAGCGAAAGTTCGCCCTTCAGGCGGAAGCAGGCGGCGAGATTATTGGCCGAACGCTCATGCAGCGGATCGAGCCGCAAGGCCTCGCCATAGGCGCCGATGGCCTCCTCGATCCTCTGGCTCTTTTGCAGGAGAACACCGAGATTATAGAAGCTCTCGACCTCTGGACGGAGCGCAATGGCCTGCCGGAGATGGGCTTCTCCCGCCTCCCACTCCCCAAGTTCCATGAGGATCACCCCCATCTGGCCAAGAGCCGCCGGATCGTCAGGACGCAAATCCAGCGCCTCGCGGCAGATGGAGCGAGCCTCTTCCCAGCGGTTAAGCGCCGTCAGCGCCAGCACGAGATTGAGCCGTGCCCCCACGCTCTCCGGCTCCAGTTCGATCGCCTGCCGGGCATGGCCAGCGGCCTCTTCGGGAGCCTGCACCGCCATCAGCGCCAGCGCCATGTTCTGATGCACCCCGGCCTGACCGGGGCTCAACGTCACCGCCTGTTCGAAAAAGGGCAAGGCATCGGCGGAACGGCCGCTGAGATGCAGGCACAATCCGAGATAGTGGCAGACATCCGGATTGTCCGGCTCCTGCCGATGGAGCGCCTCGAGCCTTGCGAGCGCTTCGTCCAGCCGCCCACCGGCAATCAGCGCGCGGCAGTCGGCGATCATTTGCGTCGTCATAACGCCTTCCCCCCAGATGCCGAGCCATGTGCGGCGGCACTATGCGCCTGATACGAACGGTCATTGAAAATGACCGTTCGTATTCCCTTTTCGAATATCTCAAGGCGAGGATGCGTCAGCATCTTCGATGCCTTGGTATCAGGCGTTTACGGCCTCGGCGGCATAGGGCTTGTAGGATTTTTCCTCAATGATCCCGGAGCCAAGCTCGACATTGATCTGGCGCTTCAGCTCGGCGCGCCGGTCATTGGTGATATAGACCGAGCGGGCAAGTTCCACGAAGCGGCTGCCGAAATCGCCTTCGCGCTCGCAATCGCGGATATCGTCCTCGATCTCCCAAAGCGCGGTGTTGACCGCCTTGAGATCGCCCATGACCGCGCCGACGCCCGGATGGGCGGCGACCGGCTGGAGGCGTTCGGTCAGAAGCGCGAGTTCGCGCTCCACATTGGCGCGCTTGCCAGCATCGGCAATGCGCTCTACCTTGATCTGCAGGATGGTGATCTTGTCGATCAGTTCACCCCAGGAGACCGGAACTTCAATCATTGCAGTTCTCCGATTCGTCTGGACCGAAAGTAGATGGCCGCGCGGCAGCCATCAACTCCAGCGGAAGTCACTTGCAGACATGTTGTCGGCGGTTTTCCCCGACAAAGTCATCTGCATGTCGACGGTGCCGTCACCATTGGTGTCGATATAGAGGGTCGCGGTGTCGTTGACGAAATAAGCCTGCGAATTTCCGGAGGCCGACAGCGTCGTGGACGTCCCCAGATAGGAGAAGGTACCGCTGAGCAGGCCAGAGAAGACCAGCTTGTCCTCACCATTGACGAAATCGGTGATCTTGTCGGGGTTTGACGTCGACGAGGTCGACGTCGAGGTGAAGGTAAAGAGATCCGAACCGGACCCGCCCGTCACCGTATCGGAGCCCGTGGACATATAGATCGTGTCATTGCCGGTGCCGAGGTCGACGGTCGTGTTGGTGCTGCCGGAGAGCACGATGTAATCGGCCCCCGTGCTGCCGGTGATATATTCGACATTGACGGTGGTGAGCGTCGAGGCCGAACCGAGCGTCAGGTGGTCTTCCCCGCTGCCCAGGTCGATGGCGACGCCGGTATACTGGCCGGAAATGGTGATGTTGTCGTCATAGGCGGAGCCGACCAGGGTTTCCACGCTGGAGACGGTGGCCGTGGCCGCCTTCTCGAAGCTCAGATAGTCGGAGCCGGTCCCCAGGAAGAACTGGCCGTTGGAAATCTCCGTATCCTTGACGTAGATGACGTCGGAGTTGGAGCCGCCGGTGATGGATTCGACGTTATAGACGCTCACCGTATTGGTGTAATTGCCCAGAACCAGCGTGTCCGTACCGTCGCCGAGATTGATCTCGATGCCGGTCGCCGCCTCGCCGATCGTGACCTTGTCGGCGCCCGAACCGCCGGTAATGGTCTCGACGCCCAGAATGGTGACCGTGCTGGAAGACGTTGCGAGCTTGACCTCGTCCTTACCGGCCCCCAGCGAGAGGTAACCCGCGTAGGTATCGCTGTTGATGGCGATGTAATCGTCATAGGACTGGCCGATAATGGTTTCGGCATTGGCCACCGTCACCGTGTTGGCCGCATTGGCCAGCGTCAGCTTGTCGGAACCGTCACCCAGATCGATATAGCCGCTGACCCATTGGGTGGCGAGTGTAATGACATCGGCATTCGAGCCGCCGGAAATCGTTTCGACATTGGAAAGAGTCGCCGTCAGGCCCGAACTCCACAGCAGCGTGTCCTGGCCGTCGCCAAGGTCGATCACCGCGCCGCCGAGCGACCCGCTGATCGTCAGCCGGTCGTCCGCGGAAGAACCGGTAATCGTCTCGGTATTGGCAACCGTGACCGTGGCTGCACTGGCGCCGAAGATCAACTGGTCATTGCCGCTGCCGAGATCGATGGTGCCGCCGGTATAGGTGCCGGACAGATAGACCGTATCCTGCAGGGAACCGCCGGTGACGGTTTCGACATTCTGTACCGTCACGGTGTTGTTGGAAGAAGACAGCACCAGGGCGTCGCTGCCCGCGTTGAGATCGATGAAGCCGCCGGTAATCTGCTGGCCCATGGTGATGACGTCCGCACCGACGTCACCCAGGATGGATTCGATGGAATAGACGGTGAGCGTGCCGCCAGAAGCCGACATCTTGACCGTATCGGTCCCATTACCAAGGTTGAGCGTACCGCCCGTTACGGCGTCGGCAAATTCCACATAATCGTCACCTGCGCCGCCGGTTACGGTTTCCACGCCGGAAACGGTGACGGAATTGCCACTGTCGGAGAGGATGACCGCATCATTGCCAGCCCCGAGCGAGATATAGGCCGAGGCCCCGGAAGCAAGCGTGATGACGTCCTTCGAGGCCCCGCCTATGACGGTTTCAACGCCGGAAATGGTGGCCGTACCTCCGAAGTCGCCAATATTGAAGATGTCATTGCCGGCCCCGAGCGAAATGGTGCCACCTGTCATGTAGGCCGAGAGCGTGATGATGTCGTCCATGGCCGAACCGACAATCGTCTCGATATTGGCGACGGTGACCGTGCCGCCATCCGCAGCGAGCGTGAGGGAATCAAGCCCGTTGCCAAGATTGATGGTCATGCCAGTGGTGGCGGTGCCAAGCGTGATGACGTCGGAATTGGTGCCCCCCGTCACCGTCTCGACATTCGAGAGCGTGGCGGTATTGGCGTAGTTGGCGAAAGTGACGACATCCGTGCCATCGCCCAGATCGATGGTGACACCGGTGACAGACGCATTGAAAAGAATGGTTTCGCTGCTGGTGCCGCCGATAATGGTTTCGATGTTGACGGCTGTGACGGTGCCGCCATTGTCGAGGAATTTCAGCGTGTCGTTGCCCGCGCCGAGGTCGATCAGCGCCGTTGCGGTGGGCGTATCGATGACGACCACATCTGTGCCTGAACCGCCGGTGACGGTTTCGACATTCGAGATGGTGATCAGGTTCTGGCTGCCAGAGGCAACATCGGCCATGACAATGGCATCATTGCCATCACCGAGATCAACATCGCCTGCGAAAGCACTGGTCAGAACGATCTTCTGGACACCGGTGCCGCCCACCAGCGTTTCCACATTGGCAACGGAAATAGTGCCGGTGCCGCTCATCGTCAGCGTATCGTTGCCGGCGCCGAGATCGACGTAGCCGGCCGTCACCGTGCCGGAAAGCGTAACGACATCATCGGCAGCGCCGCCGATCACCGTCTCGATATTGGCAGCCGTCAGCGTGCCGCCCTCATCGCTCAGCGTGAGCTTGTCGAGGCCCTTGCCAAGGTCGATGGTGCCGCCGGTGATGGCGGTGCCAAGGGTAATCACATCGCTCGAGGAACCCGCCGTGATGGTCTCTGCATTCAGAATGGTGGCGGTATTGTTGTAATTGCCGAAAGTGACGCTGTCGCTGCCTTCGCCGAGGTCGATATAGACCCCCTGCGCGGCACGGTCGAACTTGATCACATCGGTGCCGTCGTCCCCCATGATGGTTTCGACATTGCGCACGGTCACGGTGCCGCCATTGAGGATGGTCAGCATGTCGTTGCCGGCATCGAGGTCAATAAAGGCGCCAGCGGTTGCACTGGTGATATAGACCTGATCGCTCCCGGAATTGCCGAGCACGGTTTCGACGGCAGCGACAGAGACGGTGTTGTCGAAGGCCGACAGCAACAGCTTGTCATTACCCGAGCCGAGCGAGATCAGATTGCCGGTGGCCTGGGAGCCAAACAGAATGATCTCACTGCTCGACGTGCCGAGAATGGTCTCGACATTCAGGATCGTCATGGTTTTGCCGGTGCCGGTGATACTCAAAGTATCATCGCCGTCGCCAAGATCGATATAGGTTGCCGAGGTGGAGGCGCTGAAGGTGATGGTATCGTCACCGGCGCCGCCAATCAGGGTTTCCACGCCGCTGACGATAATGGTGTTGGTGCCATCGGCCAGCGTCAGCTTGTCCATGCCGGTGGAAAGGTTGATAGTGCCCTTGGTCAGTTCCGTGGTCAGCGTGATGATATCGCTGGAGGCATTGCCGGTGATGGTTTCGACATTGGCGAAGGTTACGGTGTTGTTGTACTTGGCCAGCGTCACGCGGTCGCCGTCGTCGCCGAGATCGATCAGACCGCCGGTGATCTGCGTCTGGTAGATCAGATATTCCTTGGTGGAACTGCCGACGACGTTTTCGACGTTCTTGAGCGTCGCCGTGCCGCCTTTTTCGCTGAAGACCAGCGTGTCATTGCCTGCCCCAAGGTCGATCAGGCCGCCCGACTGGGCCTCCTGCAGATAGATCGTATCACTGCCGGAACCGCCATAGACGGTTTCGGTGCCGTAAAGGCTGACGGTGTTGGTGAAGTCACCCAGAACCAGCGTATCCTTGCCGTTGCCAAGCGAAATATAACCCCCGGTAAAAGCAGTGCCGAGGATGACATAATCATTGCTGGTGCTGCCGACGATGCTTTCCGCGTTCAGGATCGTCAGCTTGTTGGCATAGGCAGAGAGTACCACAGTGTCACTGCCAGCACCCGCATCCACATAGGCATTGGACGCCTTGGTGCCTAAGACGATGCGGTCATCGCCGCTGCCGGCCACGATGGTTTCCGTATTGGCCACATAGACGGTGCCGCCGCCATCGCCGAGATTGACATAGTCATTGCCGGTGCCGAGGTCGACGCGGCGCGAGGTCTCGCTGTCCTCATTGATCATGTAGACAACGTCGGACTTGGTCGCGCCCGTCACCGTTTCCACATTCACCAGCGTCAACTGGTTGTCGAATTTGCCGAGCGCCACGCGGTCGGTGCCGTCGCCGAGGTCGATATAATTGCCGAGCGCCTGGGCCGAAAAGGTGATGTAGTCGTTGGTGGCGCCGCCGGTGATCGTTTCGATATTCGCGACCGTCGCCGTGCCGCCGTAATCCGAAAGGTAGAGCGCGTCATTGCCGCTCCCCAGGTTGATGCTGCCGGAGGTCAGAGCCGTATCGTAATAGAGGATATCGCTGCTTGCGCCGCCCAGAACGGATTCGACATTCGACAGCGTCAGATTGTTGGCGTAATCGGCCAGTGTCAGGCGGTCATATCCTGCACCGAGGTTGAGCGAAACATTGTTCGCCTGTCCCGTCAGGATGACGACATCCGCCGTATTGGTGCCGCTGACGCCTTCGAGAGACGAGACGGTAGTCGTGGTCGCGCTGGTAGCCACAGCAAATCCCCATTTCGATTTTGACGACAAAGGTCGCCAAGACTGACATGGCCGAAGACATTCGACCGGCGATCATTCGGGAACTTACGGATCGAAACTGTTGCGAAACTTGCGTGCGGGAGATTTTCCACGAAAGATTGCACGCGCCGGATACCGGCAGACCGGTTCCATCTCAAGGCCTGCAAGGGCCTTGGCAAATCAGGACGTGCTAAGAAAAAGGCGAGCCGATCAGGCGGCTTCGGCCATCCGGGCAATTTTTTCGGCAAAATAGCGGATGGTGGGCTGAAGTCCATCGCTGAGCAGGATGCGGGGCTGCCAGCCGAGAAGCGACCAGGCGCGGGAAATATCCGGACGCCGCTGGATCGGATCGTCCTGCGGCAGCGGCTGGAAAACGAGGCCCGAGCGCGAGCCGGTCATCTCAAGCACCAGGCTTGCCAGTTCCAGCATGGTAAATTCGCCGGGATTGCCGAGATTGACGGGGATGGCATTGGCCTCCTCGCTCTCCATCAGCGCCATCAGCCCGCGCACGAGATCGTCGCGGTAGCAGAAGGAGCGGGTCTGAAGGCCATCGCCGTAGACGGTGAGGTTTTCGCCGCGCAGCGCCTGTACGACGAAATTGGACACGACACGGCCGTCATCGGCGCGCATTCCGGGCCCATAGGTGTTGAAGATGCGGGCAATGCGCACCTCCGTGCCATACATGCGGTTGTAATCGTAAAACAGCGTTTCCGCCGCGCGCTTGCCTTCGTCATAGCAGGCGCGGATGCCGGTGATCGAGACATTGCCGCGATAGTCCTCCGACTGCGGATGTACCAGCGGATCGCCGTAGACTTCGGATGTCGAGGCCTGGAGAATGCGGGCATTGCACTTGACGGCAAGCTCCAGCAGGTTCAGCGCGCCCAGCACGTTGGTGCGCATGGTGGCGATGGGATCGGCCTGATAGTGAATGGGGGAGGCAGCACAGGCGAGATTGTAGATGCGGTCGACGCTCAGGGATTGGGGTTCGATCACATCGGCCTGAATCAGCCGGAAGCGCGGATGATCGAGATAGGCGCGGATATTATCGATGGAGCCCGTATAGAGATTGTCCAGGCAGGTGACCTCATGGCCTTCCGCCAGAAGACGGCCGCACAGGTACGACCCCAGGAAACCAGCGCCGCCGGTGACCAAAATCCGCTTTCTATCGACCATTGCTCGCCCCTCATGGCAAATCACCTGGCGGGCCACGGCACCTTTTCACTCCAACCGAACAGACTGTATCCGGTGCGTGTCGAGCCGCGATCCAGCCACAGATTGCACGCCCAAGCTTTCGCCAGGCTTGCCGTCATGCGAAAGACGCGCCGAACAGCAGGATCGCCGCCTTGACGAAGGCAAAAATCACGCCCGCAACCACAATCATCGAGATCACAGCGACGACAAGACCGATCAGTGCATAAAGCCCATCCTTTTCCAGAAGGGCGAAGGCAAACAGGGTAAGTGCGATTGCGGGCAGGATATTGCCGAGCGGAATGGGCAGCGCCAGGATGATGGCGAGGATCAGCCCCACCGCCCCCAGGAGATATTCGGCGGGCGGGCGCACCAGAAGCTGCAGCCTCGGCTTGAGCAGGCGTTCACCCCGCCGCAGCCAGGGCAGCATGCGAGCCACCAGCCCGGCAAAATCCGCCCGCGACAGCGAGCGGTTGGCGATCAGTTGCGGCAGCCAGGGGCGCATGCCGAGCATGAGCTGCGCCAGCAGAAAGACCAGCGGCGCGCCGGTAATGGCGGAGGTGCCGGGCGGCGTGGGAATGACATTGGGAAGGGCGAAGATCAGGATCAATGCGCCGAAGGCGCGGTCGCCCATGGCGGCGAACAGATCGCCAATGGAAATCCGCGCACGGCTCTCATCGGCCGCCAACCTTGCGAGAATGGCCGAAAGACTATGGTCGATATGTGCGCCCTCGACGTCATCATGCTGGTCTTGCGTCGCTTGCGCGTCCATTCCCCACTCCAAACTGGTTTCCCTACAGGGGAAATGGGAGCCGGAGCAGGTGCCTGCAAGGCCTGCCGGGATTTTTCCGGAAAGCCTTTGGCCCTCACGCAGCCGCCTGCACCAGATGCCCTTCCGACACCTGGATATAATGGCGCACGGGCGGTTCGTAACCCACCGGGCGGATCGGGCTTTTCAGCTCGTCGGTCGCCACGCGCCGCGTCAGGCTACGCCGCGCGGGGTCGGGCACCGGCACGGCAGAGAGCAGTTTCTTCGTATAGGCATGTTGCGGATTGCCGAACACCGCCTCACGCGGGCCAATTTCCACGATTTCGCCGAGATACATCACAGCGACGCGGTGGCTCACCCGCTCCACCACCGCCATGTCGTGGGAAATGAACAGATAGGCCAGATTGAAGCTTTGCTGCAGATCGAGCAGCAGGTTGCAGACCTGCGCCTTGATCGACACGTCGAGCGCCGAGACCGCCTCATCGGCGACGATGACCTTCGGATCGAGCATCAGCGACCGGGCAATGGCGATACGTTGCCGCTGGCCGCCGGAAAATTCATGCGGATAGCGCCGCATCATATCGGCAGAAAGGCCGACGCGCTCCAGAAGATCCGCCGCCTTGGCGCGGGCATCCGCCTTGCTGCCCAGGCCATGTTCCAGGAAGGGTTCCATGACGGCAGAGCCGATGGTCATGCGCGGATTGAGGCTGGCGAAGGGATCCTGGAACACCATCTGGATGCTGCGGCGCATCTTGCGCAGCGAGGCCGCATCCAGCGTCGAGACATTATACCCATCCACCTCGATGGTGCCGGAAGTCGGCTGCACCAGCCGGGTGATGGAGCGGCCCGTGGTGGATTTGCCGCAACCGGATTCGCCCACCAGCGACAGGGTTTCGCCCGGACGCAGCGAAAAGCTGACATTTTCCACAGCGTGCACCGCGCCGGATTTGCGCCCGAACAGGCCCGAACGGATATCGAAACGGGTGGTGAGATTGCGCACCTCGACAATCGGCCGGTCGGCGGCAGCCGGCGGCATTTCCTGTTCCGGTGTAACGGTTTCGCCGGTGGCGATATCGATTACCGGGAAGCGCACGGGCTGGCGGCGGCCCTCCATCGACCCGAGCTTCGGCACTGCCGACAACAACGCCCGCGTATAGGGATGCTGGCCGCGATTGAAGATGGCATCGGTCGAGCCCTGCTCCACCATCTCGCCCCGGAACATGACGATGGTGCGGTCCGACACTTCCGCCACCACGCCCATGTCATGGGTGATGAAGAGCACGGACATGCCCTCCTCTTCCTGCAACAGCTTGATCAGGTCGAGAATCTGGCCCTGAATGGTCACGTCCAGCGCCGTCGTCGGCTCATCGGCGATCAAGAGCTTCGGCCTGGACGCCAACGCCATGGCAATCATCACGCGCTGGCGCATACCACCGGAAAACTGGTGCGGATATTCATCGAACCGGCCCTTGGCATTGGGAATGCGCACCTTTTCCAAAAGCCTCAGCACCTCCGCCCTGGCCTCTGCCCGCGACATGTCCCGGTGGCAGAGAATGGCCTCGGCGATCTGTTTGCCGATCGGAAAGATCGGGTTCAAACTGGTCATCGGCTCCTGGAAAATCATCGAGACGTCATTGCCGCGCACCCGCCGCATGGATTCCTGATCCAGGCCAACGAGTTCACGGCCCTTCAGCCGGATGCTGCCTTCGATGCGGCTGACATTTTTGGGCAGCAATTGCATGATCGACAGCGAAGTCACGCTCTTGCCGGAGCCGGATTCGCCGACAATCGCCACCGTTTCCTTCGGCTTGATGTCGAAGCTCAGGTTGCGCACCACCTGCCGCCAGCCATCCCCCACCCGGAAGGAGGTGGTGAGATTGCTGACAGACAGCACCGGCTGAATGCTTTCCGTTCGATCTTCAGTGCCGCTCATGCCCATTCCCCCGTTCTTGTTGCCTCGTGAGAGGCCTTGATGCTCTTCAGGCCGCAAGCTTGGTTTCGGCCAGCGACACCCAATAGCTGATGCCGTAGGGAATGGCCTCGTCATTGAAATCATAGGCCGGGTGATGGAGATTGGCGGTATCGCCGACGCCAAGGAAGATGAAGGCGCCGGGGCGGGCTTCGAGCATGTAGGAGAAATCCTCAGCACCCATCTTCGGCGCCATATCCTCTTCCACCCGGTTTGGGCCGGAGACCTTGGCGGCGATGGAAACGGCAAAATCGGTTTCCTCCGCATGGTTGAAGGTCACCGGATAGCCGCGATGATAGGAGACATGGGCCACGGCCCCATGGGCCTCGGCCGTGGCCTTCGCCACTTCGGCCAGACGCTTCTCCGCGAAATCCCGGATTTCCGGCAAAAGGGTGCGCACCGTGCCGGTGAGCTTCACCTCCATGGGAATGACGTTATAGGCATCGCCGCCATGGGTGGTGGTGACGCTGATGACCAGCGATTTCAACGGATCGGTCTCGCGCGAGACGATGGATTGCAGCGCGATGATCACATAGGCCGAGGTCAGCACCGGATCCACCGACAGGTGCGGCTGGGCGGCATGGCTGCCCTTGCCGGCGATGACGATCTCGAACGTGTCGGAGGCCGCCATCAGCGATCCCTTGCGGATGGCGAAATTGCCGAGCGGCACGCCCGGCGCATTGTGCATGCCATAGACCTCGCGGATGCCGAACTTGTCCATCATCCCGTCTTCGACCATGGCAAGGCCGCCGCCGCCACCCTCTTCCGCCGGCTGAAAGATCACCGCGACGGAGCCCGAGAAATTGCGGGTTTCACAGAGATATTTCGCAGCGCCCAGCAGCATGGCGGTATGACCGTCATGGCCGCAGGCATGCATCTTGCCGGGCACTTTCGAGGCCCAGGGCAGACCGGTGATTTCCTCAATCGGCAGGGCATCCATATCGGCCCGCATGCCTATGACCGGGCCATCGCCCTTGGCGCCCTTGATGATGCCGACGACGCCGGTGCGGCCAATGCCGGTCTCGACCACGTCACAGCCGAAACCCTTCAATTTCTCCGCCACGAAGGCCGCCGTCTGATGCACATCGAACAACAGTTCAGGCGCCTGATGCAGCTGGCGGCGCCAGCCGCTGACCTCTTCCTGAAGCTCACCGGCACGGTTCAAAATGGGCATGAAAACCTCTTTTATGCTGTTCCCGTTCATCGAGGCGCCGCAAGGCCGGACGCCCGTCGAAGCTGCAACAGACCGCGAATTTCGCCGCTTGGCAAGATCGAAAGCGGCCTCCTGAACAAAAAACAGGCCACAAGGTGCAGAGCGCAAAAAATAAGCTATGCTTGAAAAATTATCCTCCGCACCCGCAGATGAAGAGCAAAAGCCCCCTTGAATCGGCGGGACAAGGCTGACTGATTACACAGAGGCAAATCCTTCCGCCCCGAAGAAAGAGGCAGTTCATGAAACGCACCCTATCGCTCGCAACGCTTGCCGTCCTGATGGTGTCGCCGCTTCCGGCGCTCGCCGAACGCGGCACGGATGGCGATGTGAAAATCCTGTTCTGGCAGGCGGTTTCCAACCTCAACCCCTATCTCTCCGGGGGCAGCAAGGAGGTCTATGCCGCCTCGCTGGTGATCGAGCCGCTGGCGGGCTTCAACGAGAAGGGCGAGCTGTTTCCCCGTCTCGCCACCACCATTCCGACCAAGGAGAATGGCGGCCTTGCCGCAGACGGCACAAGCATCACCTGGAGCCTGAAATCCGGCCTGACCTGGTCGGACGGCACGCCGCTCACCGCCGAGGATGTGGTCTTCACCTGGCGCTATTGCACGGCACCGGGCGGTGGCTGCGCCGAAAAGGCCAAGTTCGATGGCGTGAAAACGGTCGAGGCGATCGACCCGCTGACGGTGAAAATCACCTTCGACAGCCCGAAGCCCTATCCCTACAACGCCTTTGTCGGAGCGCTGTCGCCGATCATCCAGAAGGCGCAGTTCAAGGATTGCCTGGGCGAAAAGGCGCCACAATGCACCGAGGCGAATTTCGCCCCGCACGGCACCGGCCCCTTTGTGGTCAAGGATTTCAAGGCCAACGACGTGGTGACCTTCGCGGCCAATCCGCATTATCGCGATCCGGCCAAGCCTGCCTTTGCCAGCGTGACCCTGAAGGGCGGCGGCGATGCGCTGTCGGCAGCGCAGGCCGTGCTGCAAAGCGGCGAATATGATTTCGCCTGGAACACGGTGATCGAGCCGGAACTGGTGGAAAAGCTGGTGGCGGAAGGCAAGGGCACGCTGACCACCGCCTTCAGTTCCACGGTGGAACGCATCCAGCTCAATCCTTACGCCGTCGATCCGTCGCTTAGCGCAAAACGCTCCACCCAGGAGGCGGGCCTGCACCCGATCCTGTCGGACCCGAATGTACGCCGGGCGCTGGCGCTGGCCATAGACCGCGACGTGATCGTCGAAGCAGGCTATGGACCGCTTGGTACGCCGACCTGCAACATCATTCCCGCGCCGGATATCTACGCGTCCAAGGCCAAGGCCTGGTGCGGCAGCCAGAACCTGGAGGAGGCCAACGCCCTTCTCGACAAGGCCGGCTGGAAGAAGGGAGCGGATGGCGTGCGCGTGAAAGGCGGCGTCCGGCTTTCGCTTCTCTTTCTCACCACCACCAATTCGGTGCGCCAGGGAACGCAGGTGCTGGTGAAGGACATGTGGTCGCAGATCGGGGTGGAAACCGAATTGCGCAACGTCCCCGCCTCGGTGTTCTTCGGCGGTGATCCGGCAAGCCCCGACACCTACCAGAAATTCTACGCGGACGTGCAGATGTATGCGAGCGGCTTCGAAAGCACCGATCCCGAAAAATTCATGGCGGATTTCACCTGCGACAAGATCCCCTCGCCTGCCAGCAACTGGCAGGGCGGCAATATCGCCCGCTACTGCGACCCCGCCTACGACATGCTGGTCAAGCAGTTGCGCGGCACGGCGGGACTGGAAGCGCGCGCAGCGCTCATCCGGCAGCTGAACGACATGATCGTCAATGACGGACTGGTCATTCCCATCGTCAACCGCGGCGAACCGTCCGCCGTTTCCAACCGGCTGCAGGGCGCCATCCTCAATCCGTGGGATTCGCAATTGTGGAATGCGGCAGACTGGTCGCGGCGCAAATAGAAGCAATTTTCGCCCTTGAACGAAAAATAATCGTATGATTAGATAGCTCAAAATTTGTGCAAAACAGCCATCCAGCCGCTTGTTCAAGGTTGCATAAAAAGATGAAGCACGCAACCTTTGCTGTGCAGCGTCCGGACCTTCCGGGCGCTTCTCAGGACAATCGGCAGGGTTCATAACAACCAGAGGGGAACAGCGAAATATGCGTAAATTCGGGGTTATGCTGGCCGCGTCGGCGGCAGCGCTCATGGTGGCGGGCGCGCCGGCAAAGGCTGAGCGAGGGGCGGACGGCGATCTGAAGATCCTGTTCTGGCAGGCCGTCTCCACCATGAACATCTACCTGTCCGGCGGCACCAAGGAGCAATATGCCTCTGCCATGGTGCTGGAGCCGCTGGCCGGTTTCGACGAGAAGGGCAATATTTTCCCGCGGCTGGCGGTGGATGTCCCAACCGTGGAAAATGGCGGCGTTTCCGCCGATCTCACCACCATCACCTGGAAGATCAAGCCGGGCATCAAGTGGTCGGACGGCTCGGCGTTTACCGCCGATGACGTGGTCTTCACCTGGCAGTACTGCACGGCGGATGGCGGCGGCTGCGCCCAGAAATCCAAATTCGAAGGCGTGAAGACCGTCGAGGCGCTCGATCCGCAGACGGTCAAGGTGACCTTCTCGGCCCCGAAGCCCTATCCCTATACCGCCTTTGTCGGTTCGCTGTCGCCGGTCATCCAGAAGGCCCAGTTCAAGGATTGCCTGGGCCCCAAGGCCCCGGAATGCACCAGCGCCAATTTCGGCCCCATCGGCACCGGCCCCTTCAAGGTGAAGGAGTTCAAGCCGAATGACGTGATCACCTTCGTCGCCAACGAGAATTACCGCGACCCGGCCAAGCCCTCCTTTGCCACCGCCACGCTGAAGGGCGGCGGCGATGCGCTGTCGGCGGCCCGGGCCGTGCTGGAAACCGGCGAATACGACTATGCCTGGAACATGCAGGTGGAGCCGGAAGTGCTTGAAACCCTGCTGGCCGCCGGCAAGGGCACCGTGCAGACCGCCTTCGGCAGCCAGGTGGAGCGTATCAACATCAACCTGACCAACCCCGATCCGGCGCTTGGCGACAAGCGCTCCACCAAGGAAGGCGGCCCGCATCCGGCCTTCTCCGATCCGGCGGTGCGAAAGGCGCTGGCGCTGGCCATCGACCGCGACATCATCGTCGAAGCAGGCTATGGCGCCGCCGGCAAGGCAACCTGCAACATCGTGCCCGGCCCGGACGCCTATGTCTCCACCAAGAATGACAGCTGGTGCCTGAAACAGGACATCGAAGGCGCCAACAAGCTGCTGGACGATGCCGGCTGGAAGAAAGGCCCGGATGGCATTCGCGCCAAGGGCGGCGTAAAGCTGTCCTTCCTCTACCAGACCTCCACCAACTCCGTCCGCCAGGCCACCCAGGCGCTGGTGAAGGACATGTGGGCGCAGATCGGCGTCAATGTCGAATTGCGCAATGTCTCGGCCTCCGTCTTCTTCGGCGGCGATCCGGCAAGCCCCGACACCTTCCAGAAGTTCTATGCCGACCTCGAAATGTACACCAACAATTTCGACGGCACTGACCCCGAGCCCTATATGGTGCAGTGGATGTGCGACAAGGCACCCTCGCCCAAGAACGGCTGGCAGGGCGAAAACATGCCGCGTTACTGCAATCCGGACTATGACAAGCTCGCCACCGAACTGACCAAGACCGTGAAGCTCGAAGACCGCGCAGCGCTGGTGAAAAAGCTGAACGACATGCTGACCGAAGATTTCGTGCACATCCCGCTCGTCTATCGCGGCCAGCCTTCGGCCTATTCGATCAAGCTGCAGAACATCAAGCCAACCGGCTGGGATGCGGAAACCTGGAACATCCAGGACTGGACGCGCAAGAAGTAAGACCAGCGGCCGGGCTTTTTTGACAAAGCCCGGCCTGCTTTTCGTTGCGGCCGGAAAGGCTTTTTCATGTTTACCTATACGATCCGGCGATTGCTCTTTGCGATCCCGACCCTGTTGGCCATCAGTTTCATTATCTTCGCGCTTCTGGCCATGGCGCCCAGCAATCCGCTGGGTGAATTGCCGCTGACCATTCCGCCGGAAGTGCGGGCGGAAATGCGGGCGGCACTCGGCATAGACCAGCCGCTTTACGTGCAATTCGTCAAATGGCTCTACCAGTTCTTCGTCAATGAGCCGCTGAACATTCTGCAACAGGTGACAGGCATCAGCATCGGCGATCCGAACCGGCTGCGCATTCTCTCCTGGACCACCCGCAGCCCGGTGGTGGACCTGATCATCCAGCGCCTGCCGCAGACACTCTGGGTGGTGGGGCTCGCTTATCTGTTCGGCGTGCTGCTGGCCATCCCGATCGGCGTGATTTCGGCCTATCGGCAATATTCGATCTTCGACCAGATCGGCACCTTCATCTCCATGGTCGGCTATTCCGTGCCCACCTTCTTCACCGGCGTGGTGCTGATCGTTATCTTTTCCTCCACCCTCCACTGGTTCCCGTCCGTCTATGACACCAACCTCGTGGTGCGCGACTGGGACAGCTTCGTGCTTCAAGTAAAGCAGATGTTCCTGCCGGTGCTGGTGCTGACGCTTTATAACACCTCGCAGATCAGCCGCTTCGTGCGCGCCTCGATGCTGGACAACCTGCATCAGGATTATGTGCGCACCGCCCGCGCCAAAGGCGTGAAGGAAAAGACCGTGCTGCTCGTGCATGTGCTGCGCAACAGCCTGATCCCGGTGGTCACGGTGATTGCGCTCGGGGTGCCGACCATCTTTTCCGGCGCCATCATCACCGAGCAGATCTTCCGGGTCAACGGGCTCGGCCAATTGCTGATCACCGCCATTCAGGCCGGCGACCTGCCGCTGGTGCAGACGCTGACCTTCATTTTCGCCGTGCTGATCGTGCTGTTCAACCTGATTGCCGACGTGCTCTACGGCATTCTCGACCCGAGGATCCGCTATGACTGATGCCGCTGTTGCTCCGGCAAGCCAGATGCCGCGCCCGCAATCCTTTTTCGGTCAGCTCTGGGGCCAGTTCCGCCGCCATACCGGCGGCGTGGTGGGGCTGATCGTTTTCATCTTCATCGTGCTGGCGGTCTATATCGGGCCACTGATCCACACGATAGATCCGAACAAGATCAATATCCGCGACAAGAACCAAGGACCGTCCCTGGCCCATCCGTTTGGCACCGACAATCTGGGCCACGACCTCTTCGCACAGGTGCTGGCAGGCGGACAGATCTCGCTGGCCGTCGGCATCACCGCCATGCTGATCTCGCTCTTCGTCGGCACGCTGGTAGGGGTGCTGGCCGGCTATTTCCGCCGGATCGACGGGCCATTGATGCGGCTGACCGATCTTTTCCTGGCGCTGCCCATTCTGCCGCTGCTGCTGGTCATCACCATGCTGTTTCGCGATCCGCTGCGCGCCGCCTTCGGGCCGGAAACCGGCATCTTCATCCTGATCGTCACCGTCATCGGCATCACAAGCTGGATGCACACGGCCCGCATCGTGCGCGGCGATGTGCTGACGGTGAAATCCCAGGAGTTCATTCTGGCGGCAAAATCCTCCGGCATGCGGGAATATCGCGTCATCCTCAAACATATCCTGCCAAATGTGCTGAGCTCCATCATGGTCTCGGCCACGCTCGGCATTGCCTCCGCCATCATCACCGAATCGGCGCTGAGCTTTCTCGGCCTCGGCTTTCCTTCCGATTTTCCCACCTGGGGACGGCTGCTCTATGATGGCGTGAGCTTCCTGCAATTGACACCCTCGCGGGTGATCTGGCCGGGGCTTGCCATTTCGCTCACCGTGCTCAGCGTCAACTATATCGGCGACGGCATTCGCGATGCGCTGGATCCGCGCTCTCTGAAGCGATGAGCTTCATTGCTGCGCGGCAATGAAGCTTCTGAAGCGGCTCAGACTGAACAGGAAGAAAATCAGGCCAATGCCGAAGGTGGCCGCATATTGCGGCCACACCACATCAAAGCCCGCACCGCGATAGAGAATGGCTTGCGAGAAGGCCACGAAATGGGTGGAGGGCGAGAGCTGCATGGCGTTTTGCAGCCATTGCGGCTGGCTCTCAATGGGCGTGAAGCCGCCGGAGAGAATATTCATCGGCAGCGCGGTGAGGATGAAAAGCAAGGCCATTTGCGGCATGCTGCGCGACACCGTGCCGAGAAACAGGCCAAGCGAGGTGGCGAAGAACAGGTAAAGCACCATGCCGGCGGCATAGAGGCCGAGGGAACCGGAAATCGGCATGCCGAGCAGGCGACCGAGAATAAGCAGAATGGCAAGAAGGCTCATCACCAGGATGACCAGCCCGTTGGCGATGAGCTTGCTCATCATGATTTCCAGCGGCCTGACCGGCATGACCAGCAGATGTTCGAGCGTGCCGTGCTCCCTCTCGCGCACCAGGGCAGCACCGGCCAGCAGAATGGCCAGCATGGTGATATTGTTGATGAGGCCCATGGTGCCGGAAAACCATTCGGAATTGAGCCCCTGATTGAAGGCGAAGCGGGTTTGAACCGTCACCGGCTGCGCGGTCGAGATACCGGCCCGCGTGCCATAGGAGGCCACTTCCTGCGCCACGATCTGCTGGATATAGCCCGCCCCGATGCCCGCCTGCATCAGCGCCGTGGCATCAATGAGCAATTGCAGCCGCGGGCTGCGACCCGCCAGCACATCGGCCTGGAAATTCTCCGGAATGTCGAGAACGAAGGTCAGTTGCCCGCGATCCATCACCTTGTCCACCTGCTGCGGGGCAATCGCCACCGGCGTGCGAAAGCGCGGCGGCAAAAGGCCCGCAAGAATGGCGGTGGACAATTGCGACACATCCCGATCCACCACGCCGATGGAGGCATTGCGCAGATCATGCGACAGGCCGGTGGCCTGGGTATAGATCGCCAGCGTGAAGGCATAGACCACCATGGCCATCAGCACCCTGTCGCGGGCGAGGCCGATGATCTCCTTCTTCAGCAGCGCCAGAACCGTTCTGACATCGAAACCCCTTGCCATATCAGCGCTCCTGCTTGCGAAGAAACAGCCAGCCCGCCGCAAGCAGCACCAGCCAGCAGAGAAGAAGCGGCCAGAGGAAGCCGGCAAGATCGGCAAAACCCAGCCCCTTGGTGAAGCCGCCGACACTGGCGCGCATGAAATAGGTGGCGGGGAAGACCGTGCCGATGAGCTTTCCCGCCCCATCCAGGGTGGAAACCGGCTGCAACAGGCCGGAAAACTGGGTGGCCGGCATCATCACCCCGATGGCAGTCACAAAAAGGGCCGCCACCTGCGTGGAGGTAAAGGTGGAACTGAAAATGCCGATGGCCGTGGTGGAAAGCACATAGACAAAGGCCGCCAGCGTCAGGCCGAGGAAGGACCCCTTCAATGGCACGCCAAAGAGGAAGACCGCCATCAACACGAGGATCAGATAGTTGATAAGTCCGATCGCCACATAGGGCACCTGCTTGCCCAGCAGGAATTCAAGCTTGGTGACGGGCGTGACATAGAGATTGCTGATCGAGCCCATTTCCTTCTCCGAGACGACGCCAAGCGCTGTCAGAATGGAGGGAATGAAGACCAGAAGCAGCGCAATCACCGCAGGCACCATGGCCTCTATGGAGAGAAAGGCCTGATTGTAGCGATAACGCATCTCCACGGAAGCTGCGGCGCGAACCGTACCGCCGGAAAGCCGGGCCAGTTCTTCCAGATAACGCTGGTGGGCGCCGGAAATATAGCCAAGCGCCGTCTCCGCCCGGAAGGGCATGGCGCCATCCATCATGGCGAGAACGGCAGGCGTGCGGCCGGCCCGCAGATCCGCGCCGAATTTTTCCGGAATATCCAGCACCATCATCACACGGTTGCCGCGTAGGGCATTCACCACGCCAGCCTCGCTGGCGATCCGGCCCGTCAGGGTAAAGGCCGGGGACGCGGCATAGGCATCGATATAGGCGCGGCTTTCCGCGCTCTGGTCGCGGTCCAGCACCGCGAATTTCAGGTGATCGACATCGAGCGTCAGGCCATAGCTGAAGATCAGCATCAGGAGTGCCGTGCCGATGAGCGCGAAGCCGAGGCGGATATTGTCGCGCACCAGTTCCATCGCCTCGCGGCGGCTATAGGCCAGAAGACGCCCGAGCGAGAACGCCCGCCCCTGCGGCATCCGGGAAGACGCTGCGGTCTCACTGGAGAAATCCGAGGTTTCCGGCTTTTCCTCGACGTCTCGCCCGCCCCGGCGCATGAAGGCGATGAAGGCATCGTCCAGGCTTGCCGCCCCGGTTTGCGCCTTCAATGCCTCGGGCGCACCGGTCGCGATCACCTTGCCCGCATGCATGAAGGCAATGCGGTCACAGCGCTCGGCCTCCGCCATGAAATGGGTGGAGATGAAGATCGTCACGCCGCTTTGCCGCGACAGGGCGATGAGGTCATTCCAGAACCCGTCGCGGGCAATCGGATCGACACCGGAGGTGGGTTCGTCAAGAATCAGGATATCGGGTGCGTGAATGAGCGCCACGGCAAGCTGGAGGCGCTGGCGGACACCAAGCAGCAATTGCTCGGAAATCTGGTGGAGATAGGCTTGAAGCCCGAAGCGCTCGGTGAGTTCGGCGATGCGTTTCTCCGCCGCCGCGCCCGTCAGGTCGAAAATCGCCGCATGCAAGGTCAGGTTCTGCATCACCGTCAGTTCGCCATAGAGCGAAAAGCCCTGGGACATATAGCCAACCCGCCGCCGCGCCTCGATATCGGCCGGATCGACCGGCGCGCCGAACAGCCTCGCCTCGCCTTCATTCATCGGCAGCAGGCCGGTCAGCATTTTCATGGTGGTGGATTTGCCGCAGCCATTCGAGCCGAGAAAACCGAAAATCTCTCCCTTCGGAATGGAAAGATCGACATGATCGACGGCGGTGAAAGCGCCGAACCGCCGCGTCAACCCATGCGCCTCGATGGCGATTTCGGCGGAAGGCGGCAGTGGCAGCCGGTCGCGGCTCGGGTTATAGCCCTGCCGCTTCTCCTCCGGCAAAAGCGCGATGAAGGCGGCTTCCAGACTGGTGGCCGCCGCCTGCTTGCGAAGCGCCTCCGGCGTGCCGTCCGCGAGAATGACCCCGGCATCGATCATCATCACCCGTCCAAACCGCTCGGCCTCCTCCATATCCGAGGTGGCGGTGATCACGGTCAGTCCGGGACGGGCGGCCTGAATGCTCTCCACCAGATCCCAGAACTGCCGCCGCGACAACGGATCGACCCCGGTGGTCGGCTCATCCAGCAGCAGCAGATCCGGGTCATGCACCAGTGCACAGCAGAGGCCAAGCTTCTGCTTCATGCCGCCGGAAAGCTTGCCCATCAGCCGGTCGGCGAAAGGAGAAAGCCCCGTCGCGCGCATCAGCATGGCACTGCGGCGTGCCCGCTCGGCAGCGCCATGGCCGAACAGCCTGCCGAAGAAATCGATATTCTCCGCCACGGTCAGATTGGGATAGAGGTTCTTGCCCAGACCTTGCGGCATATAGGCAATCCGCGGCTGCACGCGCCGACGCTGGCGGCTCTTGCCCATATCCGCCGACAGCACATGGAGACTGCCGGTCTGACGCTTTTTCACCCCGGCGATCAGCGCCAGCAGCGTCGATTTGCCCACCCCGTCCGGCCCGACGATGGCAAGCCGTGTGCCCGCCGCCAGCGAAAATCCGAGAGGTTTCAGCGCCGTCACCGTGCCATAGGCATGGCTGACCCCTTCCAGTATGACCGCGACATGATCCTGAGCCTGCATGGCGCACCTATGGCTTGACAGGACGGGTCAGATCGGATTCCAGCCGCTCCGGCCAGGCGGTCCCGGGATCGGTCTTCACATAGCCGACGCCGGTAACGCCGGTTTTGACGAGCGGCAGATATTGGCGCACCAGATCCTGCGGCACGGAAATCTTGACGCGGAACATCAGCCGGTCGCGCTCACTGCGCAGTTCCACCTGCTTGGGGGTATATTGCGCCTGCGGCGATACGAAGGACACGGTTCCCGGCACCGCATGATCCGGCACCATATCCAGAAGAATACGCCCTTCCGCCCCCAGCGCCGTGCGCCCGGCCTCTGCCGAGGGCAGGAAAATGGTCATGTAGACATCGGAGAGGTCCAGCAAGGTCAGAACCTTGCCGCCCGCAGCCAGCACTTCGCCAGGCTCGGCCAGACGGTAAAGCACCCGGCCATCCTTGGGCGCCGTCAGCGTCGCATCCGCCAGCGTCTTTGCAATGCGGTCGGCTTCGGCGCTGGCGCTTTCCACTGTTGCCCTGACGCTGTTCAGGCTGCTTTGCGCGGCAGAGACCGCCGCCTTGGCGCTGTCGCGCGTCATGCGCTGGCTATCGACGGTCTGCTCGGAAACGAAGCCCTTGCCAAGCAGCACCAACTGCCGCTCCAGGTCCTTGTCGGCGAGCGTATACTGGCTTTCAGCCTGCGCCAGCTTGTAGGCCGCCGCATCCCGGCTCTGCTCGGCCTCGGCGATCTTGGCCCGGGCGGCGCGCAACTGGCTCTCGATATCGGCGGCATCGATCCGGGCCAGAACCTGGCCCTGTTTCACCAGATCGCCCTCGCCCACCTCGACCGAGAGCACACGGCCGGCAAATTTCGTCGCCACATCCACCTCGGTCGCCTCGATACGGCCATTGCCCATGGCAACACCGGGCGGCAGGTCATCGCTCTTGTGGAATTTGAACCAGACAAGGCCCGCCGCAACGCAAAGACATAGAAGAACAGCTGAAAACAAGATTTTGCGCATAAGCCTGAACCTTGGACAAGGTGACGATACGGCTGAATTATCACCACCCGAAGCGCTTTTCGTTGACATGGGTCAAGAACAACCGAGACGGGCCGGAACTGGCCTTCGGACAATCCACCCGAGATCGAGCGCAAACTTCACACAAGTTTACTTAATTAGCTAAAGTTTAGATTCTGACGACGCACTCACAGACGCGCCGTCGGTCTACTGCATAATTCCTTAAATCGGAATCGATTTAGAGAATTATGCAGCAGTTTTAAAGTGTTACAGCGTCCTTTGTGCGTTTGATAAAACGCACGGCGCTGTAATGCCGCCGTTGATCTTCATGAACCGTGGAAAGTTTCCTATGCATTGCTGCCCTGTCTGCCTGGAAGAGAAAGCTGACCTTTTGCTCAGCCGCGATGCGGTTCCTGTTTTGCAAAATGTCATTGTACCGACTGAGGCAGAGGCGCATGATTTTCCGACCGGCCGGCTGCGACTGATGCAATGCTGCAGCTGCGACTTCGTTTGGAATGCGGACTTCGATCCAGCCATCATCGATTACGGCGACAATTACAACAATTCCGTCCAGGCATCGCGCATCTACCTGCAGCACCAGAGTGACATGGCCCAGAAGCTGCTCTCGAGCATAGAGGCGCATAACGGGCTGCATGTGCTGGAAATCGGCTGCGGAAAAGGCGAGTTCATCGATCTCCTCGACCAGTTGAACGCTCTGGACAGCGCGCTTGGCTTCGATCCTTCGGCCACACCCCGCAATGACGGATCGATCCGGATTGTCAGCAATTACTTTTCATCGGAGACGATGTCCGAAGTCCCCGCGACCGTCAACGTCGTCTGCTCGCGACACACCATCGAGCATATCAGCGATCCCCGCCGCTTCATCGCCCCGATTGCCGAACTGGTGCGCGCCCGCAAGCTGCGGCTTTTCCTCGAAACGCCCGACGTGTCCTGGATCCTCGACCATGTCGCCTTCGAAGATTTCTTCTACGAACATTGCTCGCTGTTTTCACCGGCCTCCATGGCGCGGCTTCTTTCGGAATTCGGCCTGACATGCCGCACCGAAAGCGTCTATAACGGTCAATATATGTGGACCGAAGCCTGGCCGGCAACGGAACGCCATGCCGACCTGCCGCATGTCTTGGAAAAAGGCGCGGCCTTTCGTGCGCATTATGAAGCGGAAATTGGCAGCTGGCGGCAAAAGACAGCCGAGCTTTCGCAAAAAGGCCCGCTCGCCATCTGGGGCGCGGCATCCAAGGGGGTGACATTCGCTCTCTTGATGGACAAGGTGAGCTATGCCATTGATCTCAACGAGGCAAAGCAGAACTGCTTCCTCCCGGTCAGCGGCAAACCTATTCTGTCGCCCGCAGCGGCCAGGGAGACCGGCGTCAGGTCGATCATCATCATGAATCCGAACTACGCCGAAGAAATCCGACAGCTCACCCGCTCCATGGATTGGGATGTGGAACTGCTGGATCTGCACAATCAGGATCAGGCAAATCAGGAATGGCCAAGCCTCTCAACCTGCTTACCGACATCAGGGGACTTGCCGTCGGTCATGCCACCGATCTTGCCCTTGGCTCCGGCGTCACCGTCATCCTCTTCGATGAACCGGCCATAGCTTCCGGCACCGTGCTGGGGGGCGCACCCGGCGGACGGGATACCGCCCTTCTCGATCCGGCGATGACCGTGCAGCGGGTGGATGCGCTGGTACTCTCCGGCGGCTCGGCCTTCGGCCTGGATGCCGCAGGCGGCGTGCAGGCGGGATTGCGGGAGGCCGGGCGCGGTCTGGAAGTGGGTACGGCGCGCGTGCCCATCGTGCCGCAAGCGATCCTGATGGACCTCCTCAATGGCGGCGCCAAGGATTGGGGGCTGCATTCCCCCTATCGGGCCATGGGCTATGATGCCTTCAAGGCCGCGCAGAAGGGCACCTTTGCGCTGGGTACGGTGGGGGCAGGCACAGGCGCGACCACCGCAACCGTGAAAGGCGGGCTCGGCTCTGCCAGCGCCATGACCCGCAACGGCCATATCGTTGCGGCACTTGTGGCGGTCAATGCCATGGGATCGGCCACGGTGGGCAAAGGCCCACATTTCTGGGCAGCCCCCTTCGAACAGCAGGCGGAATTCGGCGGCCTTGGCCTGCCGGGCGATTTTTCGAGCGATCATCTGGCGCTCAGGGTCAAGGGGCTGACGCTGACGGCGACCACGATCGGCGCGATCGTTACCGATGCCGTCCTGACCAAGGCGGAAGCGCATCGGCTTTCGCTTCTCGCCCATGACGGGCTGGCCCGCGCCGTATTGCCGGCTCATCTGGGCGCCGATGGCGATACGATCTTTGCCGCCGCCACCGGCGAAAAGCCGCTTTGCGAACCCGCCGATTTCATGGAGCTTTGCCATCTTGCTACCCTGACCATGGCGCGCGCCGTGGCACGCGGCGTTTATGAGGCCACACGCCTGCCCAATGCGGATGCGCAAGCTGCCTGGCGCGATCTTTTCGGCTAAAGCATGTCGCGCAAAAGTGTGCAGCGGTTTTGCGATAACGACATGCGTTAAAACAAGAACGTAAAGCACGTTGCATGAGGCTGATAAGCCGCAACGGGCTTTAGAGCATTGTCCCGAGAAAAGTGGAATCCAGTTTTCCTGAAAATGCTCTCATCAGACACAGAACGGTCATGGGCGGCCATTACATGGCTTGCCAAGCCGAATATCCGGACACCGGCCAGACCTACGTTCCACCAACACCGCCGAACAATGGAGAGCGCGATGGACAGCAGCAGGCCCCCTCATGAGCGTCTGGTTCTCACCAATGCCCGGCTGATTCTCGCCGACCGGATCGAGGAAGGCACGGTGGAGATCGAAGGCGGACGGATCACCGGTATCGGACCCGTCACACGGGCCAGCGACGCAACTGACCTTCAGGGCGATCTCCTCATGCCCGGCCTCGTCGACATCCACACCGACCATTTCGAAAAGCACGTCTTTCCCCGTCACCATGTGCGCTGGAATTATATGACGGCAGCCCTTGCCCATGACGCCCAGATCATCGGCGCCGGGATCACCACTGTGTTCGATAGCCTCTGCGTCGGCGCCGCCGAGGATGGCAGCGAGCGGGCGGAAATTCTGGCACCGATGATCGAGGCGCTGGAAAAGGCGCAAGGTGCCAGCATGCTGCGGGCCGAGCATCTGGTGCATTTGCGGTGCGAGGTGATCGATCCGCAGACGCCCGATCTGATGCGGGCCAATATCGGTCATGATCTGGTGCGTGTCGTCTCCGTCATGGAGCATCTGCCCGGCATCCGCCAGACCCGCGATCTCGACACCTACCTCGCCAAGGTCGCCAAGCTGCGGGGCGAGGCACTCTCCGTCACTACCGCACGGATCAACGAGATGATCGCCGCCAAGCGGGAGATCGGTGAAAAGATCCGCCCGCAGGTGGTAGAGATTGCCAGGCGTCATCACATGCCGCTGCTCAGCCATGACGATACCGATGTCGAGCATGTCGATCTTGCCGCCGATGAGGGCGTGACAATCAGCGAATTCCCCTGCACGCTGGAAGCGGCCCGCGAGGCCCGCAGGCGCGGCATGCAGATCGTTGGCGGCGCACCCAACATCGTCCGCGGCGGCTCGCAATCCGGCAATATTGCCGTGCGCGATCTGCTGCTGGAAGGGCTTTGCGATATTCTCGCCTCCGATTATGTGCCGCGCGCGCTCATCGACGCGCCCTTCGTGATCGCCGCCGATGCCGATCTCGCCCACGACCTGCCCGCTGCCATCCGCATGGTGACGAAAACCCCGGCAGAAGCCGCAGGCCTGACGGACAGGGGCGAAATTGCGCTGGCCAAACGCGCCGATCTGCTGCGCGTCAGCCAGCAGCACGGCCACCCCTTCATCAAGGGCATCTGGCGCGAAGGGCAGCGGGTGGCGTGAGCGGAAATATGTAAAAACAAGAAGTTAGAGCATGTCGCGCAAAAGTGTGCAGCGGTTTTCCGTCCGGAAATGCGTAGAAACAAACAATGAGAGCGTTTCAGTGTTTCCATGAAACACTGAAACGCTCTAAGCAGTAAAGTCACACTTTCCGCCGGAACCCTTCACTCGCCACCATCAGTTGTCGGGTGTAATCGGCGCTCACCTCGCGCCGACGCAACTGCTCGACGGTCAGCGTCTCCACCACTTCGCCGCCGCGCATCACCGCCAGCCGGTCGCACATATGGCTGATGACGGCGAGGTCATGGCTGACCATCAGGAAGGTCAGGCCGCGTACCTTGCGCATTTCTTCCAGAAGGTTGAGAATTTCGGCCTGGATGGAGGCATCGAGCGCGGAGGTCGGCTCGTCCAGCAGCAGGATTTTCGGCTCGACGATCAAGGCGCGCGCAATGGCCACGCGCTGGCGCTGACCGCCGGAAAGCTGATGCGAATAGCGGAAACGAAAGCCGCTGCCCAACCCAACTTCATCGAGCGCGCGGGCAATGCGGCGGTCCACATCGTCAAACCCGTGGATCAGCAGGGGCTCGATGAGCAGGCGGTCGACCGTCTGGCGCGGATGCAGCGAACCATAGGGATCCTGGAACACCATCTGCACCGTGCGGTAAAAGCTCTTGGCGCGGCTTGCATCGGAATAGGCGCGGCCATCGATACTCAGGATTCCGCTTTCGAAGGCATTGAGACCGGCAATGGCGCGCAACAGCGTCGATTTGCCGGAACCGGATTCGCCCACCAGACCGAAGCTTTCCCCCGGAGCCACCGTCAGACTCACCTCGTTCAACGCCAGAAAATCCTCGAAACGAACCGACATCCGGTCCACCGCAAGCGCATGGGTCATAGGGACCACTCCTTCCGTCGCTGCAACACCGGCAGCGGATGGCGATCCGCCTCGATGCGCGGCAGACAGTCGATCAGGCCCTGGGTATAGGGATGCTTCGCCTCCGACAGCCGCGAGGCATCCAGTTCCTCCACCACCCGGCCCGCATACATCACGAGAACCCGGTCGCAGAAGGAGGAGACGAGCCGCAAATCATGGGAGACGAAAATCAGCCCCATGCCGCGCTCCCGCACCAGCCGGTCGAGAATATCCAGCACGTCGAGCTGCACCGTGACATCGAGCGCCGAGGTCGGCTCGTCGGCAATCAACAGTTCGGGGCCGCAGACCAGCATCATGGCGATCATCACCCGCTGGCCCATGCCGCCGGAAACCTCGTGCGGGTAGAGGCCGAACACCCGTTCGGGATCGCGGATCTGCACCGCTTCCAGCATGGAAAGCGCCTTGGCCTTCGCGTCACGGCTGGACAGCTTTTCATGGGTGAGCAGAGTTTCAACGATCTGGCGGCCGATGGTCATGACCGGGTTCAGCGAATATTTCGGATCCTGCAGGATCATTGCCAGACGCTTGCCGCGCAGCCTGCGGCGCTGCCGGGGCGACAGCGCCAGAAGATCGGTATCGCCGAAGCGGAGGGTATCGGCGGAAATCCGGGCATGGGGCGGCGTCAGCCCCATGATGGCGCGGCCCGTCTGCGATTTGCCCGAGCCGGATTCACCGACGATCCCCAAGCGTTCGCGGCCAAGCGTAAACGACACGCCGCGCACCGCCTCCACCAGACCGGTGCGGGTGGGAAAGCCGGCCTTGAGATTCTCGACCGTCAGAAGCGGTGTCATTGTCCGGCCTCCTTCGGGTCCAGCGCATCGCGCAGGCCGTCCCCCAGCAGGTTGAAGCCGAGACTGACGATGAGAATGGCAAAGCCGGGCATGGCGGCCACCCACCATTGATCGAGAATGAAGCGCCTGCCATCGGCAATCATCGCCCCCCATTCCGGCAGCGGCGGCTGCGCGCCGAGACCGAGAAAGCCAAGCCCGGCTGCGGTCAGAATAATGCCCGCCATATCCAGCGTCACCCGCACGATGACCGAGGACAGACAGAGCGGCATGATATGCCGCAGCACGATGCGCCAGGAAGACGCCCCCATCAATTGCACGGCGGCGATATAGTCGGATTTGCGGAAGGTCAGCGTTTCGGCCCGGGCAATGCGGGCATAGGGCGGCCAGGAGGTGACGGCAATCGCCAGAATGGCATTTTCAATACCGGGGCCAAGGGCCGCCACCAGCGCCAGCGCCAGAACCAGCTTGGGAAAGGCAAGGAAGATATCGGTGATGCGCATCAGCACCGCATCCAGCCAGCCGCCCGCATAGCCAGCCACCGTGCCGACGACCAGACCGACCGGGGCCGCGATGATGGCAACCAGCACCACCACCATCAGCGTCAGCCGGGAACCATGGACGAGGCGCGAGAAGATATCGCGGCCCTGATCGTCGGTACCAAGGAGATAGCCGGCGCTGCCGGGCGGCAGAAGCCGCGCACCCGCCAGATCGCCCTGCACGGGATTATGGGTGGCAATCGCATCGGCAAAGGCGGCCATGAGCACCAGAAGCAGAATGATGCCAAGCCCGACAAGCGCCAGCCGGTTGCCGGAAAACTGCCGCCAGATCACATAGGCGCGGCCAAGCCGGGCCTGACGGCGCGACTGCGGACGATCGGACAACAGCCATTGGCGTAGCGTTTCACCGGAAGAACGCGTCATCGGCGGGTCCTCGGGTCAAGAAGGCGATAGAGCAGATCGGACAGGATGTTGAAGCCGATATAGACGGAGCCGATCACGATGGTGCAGCCCAGAACGGCGTTCATATCCGCGTTCTGCAAGGAATTGGTGAGGTAGAGCCCGATACCGGGCCAGGAAAAGATCGCCTCCGTCAGCACCGAACCTTCCAGCAGGCTGGCATAGGACAGCACCACCACCGTCACCAGCGGCACGGCGGCATTGCGCAGGGCGTGAAACCAGATGATCCGCGTTTCAGACAGGCCCTTGGCGCGGGCAGCCACCACATATTCCTGCGAGAGTTCGTTCAGCATGAAGGACCGCGTCATCCGGCTGATATAGGCCATGGAGAAATAGCCGAGCAGCGCTGCCGGCAGGATGATATGGCGCAGAAGATCCCACAGGATCTCCCATTGTCCGGCCATGGTCGCATCAAGGAGGTAAAAGCCGGTGACCGGCGTCAGGTCATATTCATAGACGACATCGAGCCGGCCCGGATAGGCAACCCATTGCAGGCGGGCGTAAAAGACCAAAAGGCCCAGAAGACCCAGCCAGAAAATCGGCACCGAATAGCCGATGAGCCCGACCACCCGTACCAGTTGATCGGCCAGGCTGCCACGTTTGACCGCCGCCAGCACGCCGAGCGGAATGCCGATCAGCGCGCCAATGAGCGTGCCAATGGTGGCAAGCTCCATGGTGGCCGGAAAGAAGCGCGCGATATCTGTCACCACCGGATTGGTGGTGAGCACGGACACCCCGAAATCCCCCGAGAGCGCCTGCTTGAGATAGACCCAGAACTGATACCAGAGCGGCTGGTCCAGCCCCAGCGCCCGGCGCGTCTGCTCCACCACCGCCTGCGGCGCGCGGTCACCGACAATGGCCAGCGCCGGATCGATGGGAATGACGCGGCCGATGAAGAAGGTGACGGCCAGAAGACCGAGATAGGTCGTGATCACGGTGACGAGAAACCCCGCCACCGCTTTCAAACGCCGCGATTGACGGCCGCGCCTGCGACCGTCCGATGTCTGCATGGTCAGAGCCAAGGGCCCGCTCCCGCTCAGGCCTTGGAAATCCCGGCCTTGAAGTTGCTGTCGAAGGTCGGGCCGAGCTTGTAGTTCTGCAAGCTGTCGCGATAGCCGGCAATTTCAGTCTTCTGCCAAAGCACCACGAAAGGTCCTTCCGCCAGCACCTTGCGCTGCAGGTCTTCATACATCGCCTTACGTTTCGGCGTATCGCGCTCCAGCAGGGCTTCCGCCGTTTCCTTCGTCAGTTCCGGCACGTCCCAGGCATTGCGCCAGGCGAGCGTCTTGGACTTCGGCGTCTCGGAATTGTCCGGATTGCTGGTAAAGGTTTCGGCATTGGAATGAGGATCCCAATAATCCGCACCCCAGTCGCCGATATAGATATCGTGGTTGCGGGCGCGATACTTGGTCAGCGTCTGCTTGCCATCGCCGGGGATCAGTTCCAGCTTGATACCGGCCTGGGCGAAGGTCTGCTGCAGCGACTGGGCGACGCTGGTGATCGGCTCGAGGGAGCGAACATCCATGGTGATGCTGAAACCATCCTTCAGCCCTGCCTTTTCCAGCAGTTCCTTGGCCTTGGCGACGTTCAGCTTGTAGGGCTGATCATCGATGGAACCGAGAATACCCTTGGGCAGGAAGGACTGGTGAATGGTGCCCACACCCTTGATCAGCGTTGCGCCGATGCCATCGTAATCCACCAGATATTTGATGGCTTCGCGCACTTCCGGCTTGGACAGATACTGGTTCTTCTGGTTCAGGCCAAGATAATAGACCGTCCCCTTCTGCGCCGCATCGGTCTTGATGTTCTTGGCATTGAGGATCGCGGCATAATCGGTGGGCGAGAGATTGCGCGCCACATCGACATCACCCGCTTCCAGCGCCAGACGCTGGCCGGAGCTTTCCTTCAGGAAGCGGTAGATGACGCGCTTCAGCTTGGCCTTTTCGCCATAATAATTGTCGTTGCGCTCCATGACCACAAGCTCGTTGGCGCGCCATTCCCGCAGCTTGAACGGGCCGGAACCGGCATAATTGGTCTTCAGCCAGCCATTGCCGAAATCATTGTCGTAAGGATAGTCCTTGGACGGCGTGGTGGCGGCTGCATGGCTTGCCACCAGCTTCTTGTCGACAATGGCGCCAACGGTTGCCGTCAGGCAGTTCAGCACGAAGCTGGTGGCATAGGGCTTGTCCACCTTGAACTGGAAGGTCGAGGCATCCACGGCCTTGGCGTTTTCCGCCACATTATCCCCCGTCAGGCCGAATTGCTGCAGGATGAAGGCCGGGTTCTTGTTGAGCTTGACGGCACGTTCGAAGGAATAGGCCACGTCTTCCGCCGTGATCGGATTGCCGGAGGCGAATTTGATGCCGGACTTGATCTTGAACGTATAGGTCAGGCCGTCATCGGAGGCGGACCAGCTTTCGGCAATGCCCGGCGCCACCTTTGACGTATCGGCAATATTGAGCTTCACCAGCGTATCATAGGTATTGCCGGTAACCTCCGCCGCCGAAATTTCAAAGGCCTCGCCCGGGTCCATGGTGATGATGTCGTCAAAGGCCCAGGCTTCGACCAGCGTATCCTTGGGCGTGGCGGCAAAGGCGCGCGGCGCGCCCACCGCGCTCAGAGCCACGGTAGCGCTGGCTGTCATCATCAATTGGCGGCGCGTCAAACTCATGGTCATGGACAAGGTCCCCTTGTTTTTAAAGTTGGTTCAGCGTCTTTTGCAAACGCTTTGGCGATCAGTTTTCGAGGAAAACCGGAGCGCCTCTTATACCAAGGCTCGAAGATGCTAACGCATCCTCGCCTTGAAGAGATTTCGAATATCTCAAATGCATCAGGAGCTTGAGATATTCGAAAAGGGAATACGAACCGCCATCTTCAATGATAATTCGCATTACGCCTCGTGCCAGGCACGGCCCAGCACCCGCAACCAGTTCTCCCGGCTGATTTTCTTCAGTTCCGGATCACCGTAACCCGCTAATGTAAGCGCATCCAGCAGCTTATGGTTGCCACTGGCGTCACCAATCTCATCCGGAACGGTGCAACCGTCGAAATCAGACCCCAATGCAACGCAATCGATGCCGACACGGTTCACCAGATAATCGATATGGCGCACCATGTCGGAGAGCGGCGTGTTGGAAAAGTCCCGCGCATCGGATCTCAGCATGGTCACGGCATAGTTGAGGCCGACGAGACCGCCGCTCTCGCGAATGGCATCGAGCTGGCGATCCGTCAGGTTGCGGGCGACAGGTGTCAGGGCATGAACATTGGAGTGGCTGGCGATCAGCGGCTGGTCGGAGGTTCTGGCGACGTCCCAGAAGCCCTTTTCGGTGATATGCGCGAGATCGACCAGAATGCCGAGGCGGTTGCAGGCCTTGATCAGTTCGAAGCCGAGCGGCGTCAGGCCGGGACCGGTATCCGGCGACATGGGAAAGGCAAAGGGCACCCCGTGGCCGAAAATATTCGGACGGCTCCAGACCGGCCCCAGCGAGCGCAGCCCCGCCTTGTGGAAAACCTCGAGCGCCGCCAGATCCGCATCGATAGCCTCGCAGCCTTCCATATGCAGCACGGCGGCGAAGACATCATCCTCAAAGGCGCGGCGAATATCGGCAGTGCTGCGGCAGATCCGCCAGCCGCCCGCACGCTCCAGCCGAAAGGCAATCGCCATCATCTGGTTGGCGATATCGAGCGAAGGGGCACGCTCCAGTTGCTTGTCCACCGGCGTCACATAATGGCCGCGCGCATCCGGCTCGGTCAGCACGAAATCCTGCATGGAGGGAATGTAGATGGCGCAGAGCCCACCGCCCAGGCCACCGGCACGGGCGCGCCGGGCATCGATATGGCCGTCCCGCGTGCCTTCGATGAACTGGCGGACGGGATCGATCCCCGTCGCATGCGCCCGCCACAGGCGAAGCAACACGTCATTATGTCCATCGAAAACCAGATGCATGAAACTGAACCCCGCCGCTGCGAAAGGCGCCAAGACCGGGCAGGCATGCCGCAAGCCACTGACATCACAAGAGAAGTGCCGTGATCACCCACAGCCGGAGAATGGTAGAACCAAATCGAGACAGCGTTCAAGAGGAAAAAAATCGCACCGCAACACAATTGTGCGAAAGAGCGCCATGCGGATTAATAGGAAGAGTCATTGAAGATGGCAGTTCCTATTCCCTTTTCAAATATCTCAAGCCCTGGATGCATTTGAGATATTCGAAATCCCTTCAAGGCGAGGATGCGCGAGCATCTTCGAGCCTTGGTATAAGATACCATCTCAGCCGATCTCCACCAAGGCCCCGCGCTTGCCGATGACCTGTGCGGAAAGGCGCGCGCCAGCGGCGAGCGCCTCCGCCATCGCCGTCCCGGACAGCCGCGCGGCCAGAAAACCGGCATTGAAACTGTCACCCGCCGCCGTGGTATCCACCACCGTGCTCACCGGCACCGGATCGAAGGTGACACTGCCCTCCTGCCCATCCCAGGCATGGATGCGGCCCGGCCCGTTCTTGACCACGACAGTCCTGGCGCCAGCCTTGCTGTAACGGGCAATGGTGGCCTCCGGCGTTGCGTCGCCAAAGGTTGGCCCGTCTTCGTCGAAGGACGGCAGGATGATATCGGCATGCCGCGCCGCTTCTGAGACCGCCTCGGCCATGGTCTGCCGATCCGGCCAGAGCCTGAGCCGCATGTTCGGATCGAAGGCGATCAGCGCGCCGGCACGCCTTGCCGTGCCGATGGCGGAGAGCAGGACGGCCCGATGCTCCGGCGAAAGAATGGCAAGCGTAATGCCGGAAAACAGGACGAGATCGCGGTGCTGGAGCTGGTCTGAGAGGAAGGCCTCATCCTCGGCCAGGAGCTTTGCTGCGGACTGGCCGCGCCAATAGCTGAAGCTGCGCTCGCCGTCCTTCAATTCGATCATATAGAGGCCGACCGTGCGGTCTGCGATCCGGCGGATGCCCGCCGTGCCGATACCGGCTTCCACCATGAAGGCCAGCATGGCCTCGGAAATGGCATCGGTGCCGACGGCGGAGCCGTAATCCACCTGATCGGCCGGCGGCAGCAGACGGCGCAGATACCAGGCGGTGTTGAAGCTGTCACCGGCGAAATTGCGGGCATAGGCGCCGTCCTCGCGGGGGGCCATTTCCACCATGCACTCGCCAAGGCAGAGGGTTCGTCTTGCTGTCATCTGTTCATTCCGCTGCGAAATACTGGCCGTGGGTTTCCCGGATCCGGCTGATGATGGTGAGGATGCGCGACAGGTGAATGCGCATCTGGGCGGCAGCCTTCTCGCCGTCGCGGGCTTCCAGTGCCTTCATGATGTCGAGATGGTCGTCAAAGGCCGAGCGGGCGCCGAAAGAAAGGCTGAGATAGCGCACCCGGTCCATATGCGCCTTGCTTTCGCGGATCAGCGCCCAGGCGAATTCATGGCCGGAAAAGATGCAGATCTGCCGATGAAATTCATCGTCCAGCTCATGAAATCGCATCTTGTCGCCCGCTTCGATCGCCGCCTCCTGGCGCTCGACAAGGGCGCCCAGCAGCTTGAACTGATCATCGGTCAGCCGCTCCGCCGCCGCCCGCACCGTTTCCATTTCAAGCGCCGTGCGAATGAAGCGCGCCTGCAGCACGCCCTGCTCGGAAATATGGGTGACGACGGTTGCCCGCTGCGGGCGGATCAACAGAAAACCCTGCTGCGACAGACGGTAAAAAGCATCCCGCACGGGCTGGCGGGAAACCCCCATCTGCTTTGCGACCTCCACCTCGGAAAGCTTCGAGCCCGGCGGCAATTGCAGCTCCACCACCTGACGATAGAGCAGTTCGAACACCTGCTCCGTTACCGAGGGCTGACGCTCGATCTCCAGGGATTTGAGGCTTGCCGCTTCGACCATGAAAGCTCCGTTGACTTAACATGCATACTAACATATTAGATTAAGCGCCGCTTGGGAATACCCACCCCGGAGGAAAGCGCAGACCTTGAAATTCCGGTCGGGATGCAAGGAGGCGCTCGGTTTCGGAATGAATGGATCCTCATTGATCTAGCCCATTCCACAGGATGATTTGAAGCGATTTCCGTGCCGGATCTGCATTCTCCCGGCCAGCATCGCATGGACAGTTAGAAAGGCGGAGGAGCCCTTCATGCTTCACCCAGACAGGCTTTTTCCCGTCGACCCATCCGTCCGCGCTCTGGCGCGCTCCCTTTACGACCAGACGCAGGCGCTGCCCATCGTCAGCCCGCATGGCCATACCGATCCGCGCTGGTATGCGGAAAACCAGCCTTTTCCCGATCCTGCCCAGCTATTCGTAGTGCCGGATCATTATGTCTTCCGCATGCTCTATTCGCAGGGGATCGACCTGACGCAACTGGGCGTGCCGCGCGTCGATGGCGGGCCGACGGAAACCGATGGCCGCAAGATCTGGCGGCTCTTTGCGGAAAACTTCCAACTTTTCCGCGCCACCCCCAGCCGCATGTGGCTTGAACATGCCTTCGAGGATGTGTTCGGCGTCAGCAAGCGGCTGTCTGCCGAGACGGCGGACGAGATTTACGACCACATTTCCGACTGCCTGCAAAAGCCGGAATTCCTGCCGCGCGCCCTGTTCGAACGCTTCAATATCGAGGTGATCGCCACCACGGAAAGCCCGCTGGACGAATTGAAATGGCATGAGATGATCCGCCAGTCCGGGTGGAACGGCCGGGTCGTAACCGCCTATCGGCCGGATCCGGTGATCGATCCGGAATTCGAAGGCTTTGCCACGAACATCGAGCGCTTCGGCGAACTGACAGGCGAGGATGCCACGACCTGGTCCGGCTATCTCGCCGCCCACCGCAATCGCCGCGCCTTTTTCAAATCCTATGGCGCCACCAGTTCCGACCATGGCCATGCCACGGCCCGCACGGAAAACCTGTCTGCCGATCAGGCAAAGGCGCTGTTCGACAAGGGCCTGACGGGCCGCATCACGCCTGAGGAGGCCGATGCCTTCCGCGGCCACATGCTGACGGAAATGGCGCGGATGAGCCTGGAGGACGGGCTGGTGCTGCAGATCCATCCCGGCTCCTTCCGCAATCACTCCGCAGGGATCATGAACCGGCACGGGCGCGATAAGGGCTTCGATATCCCCACCCGCACCGATTATGTGCGCGCGCTGAAACCCATGCTGGATGCAGTCGGCATGGAGCGTGACCTTTCCGTCATTCTGTTCACACTGGACGAGACCAGCTATTCCCGCGAACTGGCGCCGCTGGCGGGGGCTTACCCCTGCCTGAAGCTCGGCCCGGCCTGGTGGTTTTTCGACAGCCCCGAGGGCATGCGCCGCTTCCGTGAATTGACCACTGAAACGGCCGGTTTTTATAATACGGTCGGCTTCAATGACGATACGCGGGCCTTCTGCTCCATTCCCGCCCGTCATGACGTTGCGCGGCGGGTGGATGCCGCCTATCTGGCCACCCTCGTCGCCACCGGCCGCCTCGAGGAGGACGAGGCGGCCGGCCTCGCCCACGACCTCGCCTATGGCTTGGCCAAGAAGGCCTACAAGCTTTGAGACCCGGCGCCAGGGAGGAAACGCATGACATCATCGAGTGTGAGACGGTTTCCTCCCGTTGATGCCGGAAACGGCGTGACCCGGCAGGTTCTGGCCGATGCACCGGAGCTGATGGTGGTGCAGTTCACCTTCGGCGAAGGCGCGCGCGGTGCGCGGCACAACCATCCGCATGTGCAATCGACCTTCGTGCAGTCCGGACGCTTTGAATTCTTCATCGGCGATGAGGTTTTCGAGGTGGGTCCGGGCGACAGTTTCGTCATTCCCTCCCTTGCCTTTCACGGCTGCCGGGCCATTGAGCCCGGCGTGCTGATCGACTGCTTCACGCCGCGTCGTGATGATTTTCTTTGATCCTTTCATACCAGGAGTTCATGATGCTCAGCGTTGAAACCCGCCATGCCATTCATCCCGAAACCGCCAAGGGGTTCGATACCGCAGCACTTCGGAAGAATTTTCATGTCGGCGGCATTTTTGCCGATGGCGAGATCAGGCTGATCTACACCCATTACGACCGCATGATCGTCGGTGGCGCGGTGCCTGCCGGGGCGGCGCTGACACTCGACCAGGTGAAGGAATGCGGCACGGCCTCCATTCTCGACAGGCGCGAGATGGTCATCGTCAATATCGGCGGCAACGGCACCGTGACGGCGGATGCCGATTATGCGATGGGCAAGGGCGACATGCTCTATCTCGGCATGGGTGCAGGCAAGGTCAGTTTTTCCGGCGAAGGCCGCTTCTACATTCTCTCCGCTCCTGCCCATCACACCTACCCTTCCCGCCTGATCAAGATCGACGATGCCGCGCAGGTGAAGCTCGGCGCGCAGGAAACCTCCAACGAGCGCACCATCTACCAGTTCGTGCATCCAGACGTGATGAAATCCTGCCAGCTCGTCGTCGGCATGACCAAGCTTGCCAAGGGCTCGATCTGGAACACCATGCCCGCCCATGTGCATGACCGGCGCATGGAGGCTTATCTCTATTTCGATCTGGCCGAGGGCCAGCGCGTCATGCACCTGATGGGCGAACCGAGCGAAACCCGCCATCTGGTGATCGCCAATGAAGAGGGTGCGATTTCCCCGCCATGGTCCATCCATAGTGGTGCCGGGACCTCCTCCTACACCTTCATCTGGGCCATGGCCGGTGACAATGTCGATTACAAGGACGTGGAAATGGTGTCGATGGAGACGCTGAAGTGAGCGATCTCTTCTCCCTTTCCGGCAAAAAGGCGCTGGTGACCGGCGCCAATACCGGCATTGGTCAAGCCATTGCCCTTTCGCTCGCCAAGGCGGGCGCCAGCGTGATTGCCGCCGGGCGCTCGCCGGTGGATGAAACCATTGCCCTGATTTCCGAGGCTGGCGGCAAGGCCGAAAGCCTGGTGCTCGATCTTTCCAATCCGACGGCCGGACGGGATGTGTTTGCCGAAACCGGCCCGGTCGATATTCTCGTCAACAATGCCGGGATCATTCGCCGGGCCAATGCGGTGGATTTCACCGAAGAGGATTGGGATGCCGTCATGGACGTCAATCTCAAGGCGGTGTTCTTTCTCTCCCAGGCCTTTGCGAAGGCCGTTTTTGCGCGCGGCGGCGAGGGCAAGATCGTCAACATCGCCTCCATGCTGTCCTTTCAGGGCGGCATTCGCGTGCCCTCCTACACGGCTTCGAAAAGCGGCGTTGCGGGCCTGACCAAGCTTCTGGCCAATGAGTGGGCGGCCAAAGGCATCAACGTCAATGCCATCGCGCCGGGCTATATCATCACCAACAACACCGAAGCGCTGCGCCATGACGAGACGCGCAACAAGGCCATTCTGGAGCGCATTCCCGCCGGGCGCTGGGGCGATGCGGAGGATATTGGCGGCGCAGCGGTGTTTCTTGCCTCGCAGGCCGCCAAATATATTCATGGCGCCATTTTGAACGTCGATGGAGGCTGGCTTGCCCGCTGATCACATGCATCCCGCTGGCGCAAGCGCCAACCCGCAAAGGCTGAGAAGACCGGAAGGAACCCCGCGCCCGCTGACCGGCATCGTCCATCTGGGACTTGGCGCGTTCTACCGCGCCCATGGCGCAATCTATATCGAAGAGGCGATGAAGGCTTCCGGCGGCGATTGGGGCATTGTCGGCGTCAGCCTGATGCGGCCGGATCAGCGCGATGCGCTGGCCCCGCAGGATTTCGCCTATACCGCCGTGGAGCTAGGCCCCGAGGGAGAAACGCCGCGCCTGATCACCGTCTTGAACGGCGTGCTGGTGGCCCGTGAAAATCCGGAGGCCGTGCTGAAGGCGCTTTCGGACCCTCAGGTCAAAATCGTCAGCCTGACGGTGACGGAAAAGGGCTATTGCCACGAACCCTCCACCGGCAGGCTCAACCGGGATCATCCGGATATTCGCCACGACCTCGCCCATCCCGGTGCGCCGGTGTCGGCCATCGGCTATCTCGTCTGGGCGCTGGAGCGCCGCCGTGCCGCCGGTCACCGGCCCTTCACCGTGCTCTGCTGCGACAACCTGCCGGATAATGGCAAGGTGGTGGGCCGGGTGGTTCGGGAATTCGCAGAGGCCGTCTCGCCGGATCTCGCCCGCTGGATCGAGGCGGAATGCGCCTTTCCCTCCACCATGGTGGACCGTATCGTGCCCGCCACAAAGCCGGAAGACATCGAGAAGCTGGTGCCGATGATCGGCGCGCTCGATCTCTCGCCCGTCATGCACGAGCCTTTTCGGCAATGGGTGGTGGAGGATCATTTCGTCGATGGCCTGCGGCCCGATTTCGGCGCGGTGGGTGTGGAACTGGTCGAAAATGTCACGCCTTACGAACATATGAAGCTGCGCTGCCTCAACGGCACGCATTCTTCGCTCGCCTATCTCGGCTATCTGGCGGGCAAGGAAACCATTGCCGAAACCGTAGCCGATCCGGTGCTCAAAAGCTTCTGCACCCGGCTGTGGAACGAGGAAATCACCCCCGGGCTCAAAGCGCCGCCCGGCGTCAGCCTGAACGACTATACGGCAGCGCTGCTGAAGCGCTATTCAAACCCCGCCATTCGCCATCGCACCTGGCAGATTGCCATGGACGGCTCGCAGAAACTGCCGCAGCGCATTCTGGGCACGATCGCCGAAAACCTGGCAGCCGGACGCCCGGTCACCGGCCTTGCCTTGGCCGTGGCCGCCTGGATGCGCTATGTCGGCGGTGTCGATGAAAAGGGCAATGCCATCGACGTGCGCGACCCGCTGGCCGGACGCCTGAAAGAACTGAGCGATGCGGGCGCAACTGCTCACGACAAGGTGAAAAGCCTGCTGTCCGTGCGCGAAATCTTTCCCGAAGCGCTGGCAGGCAATGCCGTGCTGCAAGATCTTCTCATCACCCATTATCAGAGCCTTCAGGACAAGGGCGCTCTGAACACCATCAAGGACCTGCAATCATGAAGGAAAGCTGGCGCTGGTACGGTCCCTTCGACCGCATCACCCTGCCCGAAATTGCCCAGACGGGCGCGACCGGCATCGTCAACGCCCTGCACGAAGTGCCCTATGGCGAAGTGTGGAGCGAAGAGGCGATCCTTGCGCGGCGCGATGACATCGCCAATGCCGGGCTCGATCTCGAATGGGTGGTGGTGGAAAGCCTGCCGATCCATGAAAACATCAAGCGCGGCGAAGGCGACCTGTCACAGCTCTTCGCCAATTACAGGCAGTCGATGAAGAACCTCGCTTCGGCGGGCATCAAGACGATCTGCTATAATTTCATGCCGCTGCTCGACTGGACGCGCACCCAGCTGGACGCGCCGGTAAAGCGCGGCGGCACGGCGCTGCGCTTTTCCGAGCCGCATATGGCCGCCTTCGAAATCCATATGCTGGAGCGCGAGGGCGCGGAGGCTGACTATTCGGAGGAGGTTCGCGCCGCCGCCAAGGCATGGTTCGATGCCTCTACCGAAGGGCACCGCCAGACCCTTTTGAACAGCATCATGTCCGGCCTGCCCGGCGCCTTCGATCGCTACGACATCAACGGCCTGCGCGAGGCGCTGAAGCGCTATCAGGGCATAGGCCGCGCCGAAATCCGCGCCAATTACGCCCGCTTCCTGGCGGAAATCATTCCGACGGCAGAAGAACTGGGCATGCGGATGTGCGTGCATCCGGACGATCCGCCGCGTGACATTCTCGGCCTGCCGCGCATTGTGTCCTGCGAAGAGGACATTGCCTGGATCATGGGCCAGCAGGACGCCCGCTCCAACGGATTGACGCTCTGCTCCGGCTCGCTCGGCGCAAACCGCAGGAACGATATTCCGGCCATTGCCCTGCGTTTTGCCGACCGTGTGCATTTCGCCCATCTGCGCAATGTCGCCAAGGAGGCCGACGGCTCCTTCCAGGAAGCCGCACATCTCGATGGCGACACGGATATGGTGGCGGTGATTGCCGCCATTCTTGCGGAAGAAAAGCGCCGCCGCGACGAAGGTCGGGAAGATGCCGATATTCCTTTCCGCCCTGACCATGGCCATGAACTGCTGAGCGACATCGGCAGCGGCACCCATCCCGGCTATCCGCTGATCGGCAGGCTGCGTGGCCTTGCCGAACTGCGCGGCGTCATCCGCGCCCTGACCCACGAAAAGGGAAAACATGCCTGACATCGCCAAAACCGTGCGGCTGCACCCGGATGATACAGTGGCCATTCTCACCGAGCCCGTACAGGCCGGGAGCCAGCCGCTCGGTTTTGGCGTGGCACTCGATCATCCGGTGGCGCGCGGCCACAAGATCGCGCTCATCGATTGTCCGCAAGGCGGCGCCATCGTCAAATTCGGACAGGTGATCGGTTATGCCAGCCGCCCGATTGCGGCGGGCGAGCATGTGCATGTGGACAATTGTTCCTTCGGCGCCCATGACCAGACCTATGAGGTGGGTGCGGATTACGAAAAGGCGCTGGCCTCCGTTCCCAAGGTGGAGCCACGGCATTTCATGGGCTATCGCCGGGCCAACGGGCAGGCGGGCACCCGCAATTTCATTGCCATCTGCGCCACGGTCAACTGTTCCGCCACCGTCATTCGCCGCGCGGCAGATGAGATCAACCGCTCGGGCATATTGGCCGATTATCCCAATATCGATGGTGTTGCCGCCTTTGCCCATGGCACGGGTTGCGGCATGGATGCGGGCGGTGAAGGCGCGGATCTCCTGCAACGGGTTCTCTGGGGCTATGCCACCCATCCGAATGTCGGGGCCACCGTCTTTGTCGGGCTTGGCTGCGAGGTCATGCAGCTTGCCCGGATGAAGGCGCTTTACGGCAATGCCGATGAAGGCCGCTTCTTCGGCCTCACCATTCAGGAGAGCGGCGGCACTGCCGCCACCATTGCCCAGATCGTCAAGCATATCAAAAGCCTGCTGCCGGAGGTCAACGCCATCCATCGCGAGCCGATCCCGGCCTCGGAACTGAAGCTTGCCCTGCAATGCGGCGGCTCGGACGGGTTTTCCGGCATCACCGCCAATCCGGCGCTGGGCGTGGCTTCCGACCTGCTGGTGGGCATGGGCGGAACGGTCATCCTGTCAGAAACCCCGGAAATATACGGCGCGGAACAGTTGCTGCTGCGCCGCGCCGCTTCCCGCGACATCGGCGACAAGCTGATTGCCCGCATCCGCTGGTGGGAAGACTATACGCGGATGAACCGGGGCTCGATGGACAACAACCCAAGCCCGGGCAACAAGCTTGGCGGCCTCACCACCATTCTCGAAAAATCGCTCGGCGCGTCTGCCAAGGCAGGCAGCACGCCGCTCACCGATGTGCTGGCCTATGGCGAACGCATCACCACGCCCGGCTTTGTCTTCATGGACACGCCGGGCTACGATCCGGTATCCGCCACCGGCCAGATCGCCGGCGGCGCGCAAATGCTGGTCTTCACCACCGGCCGCGGCTCCGCCTTCGGCTCGAAACCGACCCCGACCATCAAACTCGCCACCAACAGCCGCCTCTTCGCCGACATGCCCGACGACATGGACTTAAATTGCGGCGACATCATCAGCGACGGCGTTACCGTAGAAGACAAGGGCCGCGAGATCCTCGATCTCGTGCTGGCCTCGGCATCCGGGCAGAAGACCAAGTCGGAGATTTTGGGGCTGGGGGATAATGAGTTTGTGCCTTGGCAGGTTGGGGCGGTGATGTAAGGATATGGTGAAAATTTCATCAAAAAACTAATGCAACCAATCCCGTTACGCCACAAATTTGCGAACATAAAAGATCGGAGCGTACTTTTGCATTTATTTCAAAATCGTGTCCGACGCAAAAAATCATCAAACAGCGGGACTGTGAAATCTATATCGCCGTAAGAAGGAGCATAGATCATCCCTTTTTTTATAATGCTGGCTCGCCTTGGCCCAAGTGCTTTAGGCTCCATACCAAGGGCCTGAGCTACATCATTAACTTTATAGGGACCTCTCCCCAGCACCGCCATAGCTTTAACATAGTCAATTTCTGCTCGCGTCAACCTGTCGAGTCTTACCCGAAAGAATCCTGAGTCCAATCGCTCCAAGGCTTTCTGGCTTGCTTTGTTAACATCATCTAATGTTATGGGACTTTGGGAAGCGGTATTCCAAGCATGGTGTCCCCATTCCTGTAAGAAAAAAGGATAACCGCCAGTCTTATTAATGACAACGTCTAATGCCTCTGGAATAATATCCACTCCTTCGCTCCGAAGAGGCTTCTGAATTGCTTCTCTCGCAGCGCTGGCATCCAATGCTCCTATTTCAGGATAGACAAAAAGACGTTCTGCATAGCTTTTGGCATCTCCAGATAATTTAGCGACCTGTGGCAGCCCCCCTGCAAAAACCATGACAGGCAAATTCCGTTGCGACATCCGATGAACCGCAACAATGACAGCGGATAGTTCTTCGTCATCAAGGTATTGCACCTCATCAATAAGTAACGCCCAACCTTTCCCCGCAGATTTCGCTGCATTACCAACGGCTTCAAAAATTTCAGCAAGATCGATTTCAAGGTTTCCGCTGTCGGCTGTCCCTAACTCTGGATCTATGCCAATTTCAACGTCACCAATTGCGATTTTGAACGTACTCGCAAAACTGCGCAGCACACGAAATGCGGACCGTGCGCTTTGTTTTGCTGCCTCAAGATTGGAGAGTTTTCGCAGAACTTGGCGCATCTGCGGATAAAGCATTTCGGTCAACGACTTGTTTTCGGGGGTCTCGATGAACGAAGTCAGGTAATTGGATCGTTCGGCAATTTCCAAAACTTCGTTGAGCAGAACGGTCTTTCCGGTACCGCGCAAGCCCAGAAAAATCTGACTCTGCGCACTCCGCCCCATAACCACTCTTCCAAGGGCCACGTTAGCCGCTGAAACAATATCCTCGCGTCCCGCGAGCTCAGGAGGACGAGACCCCGCACCTGGCGAAAACGGATTTCGAAGCGGATCCATTGGCAGCTCCTGCAAAGACTAACAAATGCTACGAAGAACTAACAAAAAAACATTAGTTCAATTTAGTTCTTGATAGCTTATAGGCGCAATTTCTTGATCTCGTCTACCCCTGGAAAGCAGGGGGGCAAGCAGAAAAGCCGAGTGTCTCCACCCGGCTTTCCATCTCTCAAACCTGCCAAATCCTACTTGATCATCGGCAGCAGTTCGTTGATCGACTTCTTCGCATCACCATAGAACATCCGCGTGTTTTCCTTATAGAACAGCGGGTTTTCGATGCCGGAATAGCCGGTGCCCTGGCCGCGCTTGGAGACGAAGACCTGCTTGGCCTTCCAGACCTGAAGCACCGGCATGCCGGCGATCGGGCTGTTGGGGTCTTCTTCGGCAGCGGGGTTGACGATGTCGTTGGAGCCGATGACGATGACAACATCCGTTTCGGGGAAGTCGTCATTGATCTCGTCCATTTCCATCACGATGTCATAGGGCACCTTGGCTTCGGCCAGCAGCACGTTCATGTGGCCGGGAAGACGGCCTGCGACCGGATGGATGGCGAAGCGCACCGTCTTGCCTGCCGCGCGCAGCTTGCGGGTCAGTTCGGACACAGCCCCCTGCGCCTGCGCCACCGCCATGCCGTAACCCGGCACGAAGATAATGCTATCGGCATCGTTCAGCGCATTGGCCACGCCTTCGGCATCGATGGCGATCTGTTCGCCGGTGATCTCCATGGCCGGGCCCGTCGTGGTGCCGAAACCGCCAAGGATGACCGAGATGAAGGAGCGGTTCATCGCCTTGCACATGATATAGGAGAGGATCGCGCCCGAAGAGCCCACCAGCGCGCCCGTGACAATCAGCAAGTCATTGCCGAGCGAGAAGCCGATGGCCGCAGCCGCCCAGCCCGAATAGGAATTCAGCATGGAGACGACGACAGGCATATCCGCGCCGCCAATGCCCATGATCAGGTGATAGCCGATGAAGAAGGCGAGCAGCGTCATCAGGATCAGCGCCCAGACCGTGCCGGTGTTGCAATAGAGCAGCAACAGCAGGAAGGAGAGGATCGCTGCACTGGCATTCAGGTAATGGCCGCCCGGCAGCTTCTTGGCCTTGCCATCCACCTTGCCGGCAAGCTTGCCGAACGCGATGACCGAACCCGTGAAGGTGACGGCGCCGATGAAGACGCCGAGGAAGACTTCCACCTTCATGATGGCCAGTTCCACCGGCAGCTTGTGCGCCAGAATGGCGGCAAAGCCGGTCAGCCCAGCCCGTGCCGCCTCATCGAGACGCGCCACATGGGCTTCCTCGATATGAGCGTTGTAACCGATGAAGACCGCAGCCAGACCGACGAAGCTGTGCAGCGCCGCCACGAGCTGCGGCATTTCCGTCATTTGTACGCGGCTCGCCACGAAGTGCCCCAGCACCGCGCCGCCCGCCAGCATCAGCAGGATGATGAACCAGTGGCCAACGCCCGGACCAAAAATCGTGGCAACAACCGCCAGCCCCATGCCGACAATGCCGTACCACACGGCGCGCTTGGCGCTTTCCTGGCCGGAAAGCCCGCCGAGCGAGAGGATGAAGAGAACGGCAGCAGCGATATAGGCTGCCGAAACGATACCGATAGTCATGTCAAATCCCCTCCCCGGCTCAAGACTTCTGGAACATGGCGAGCATGCGCCGTGTCACCAGGAAGCCGCCGACGATGTTGATCGTGGCGATCAGAACCGACAGTGCCGCCAGGATCACCACCAGCCAGTTGCTGGAGCCGATCTGCAACAAGGCCCCGAGAATGACGATGCCGGAAATGGCATTCGTCACCGCCATCAGCGGCGTGTGCAGCGAATGGCTGACATTCCAGATCACCTGGAAACCGACGAAGCAGGCCAGCACGAAAACGATGAAATGGCTCATGAAACTGGTCGGCGCATAGGCGCCGACGATCAGCATCAGCAGCGTGCCGATGCCGAGCAGCAGAACCTGGCTCTTGGTCTGGGCCTTGAAATCGGCCAGCTCCTTGGCGCGCTTTTCCTCCGGCGTCGGCTCCTTCACCTTCTCCTTCGGCTTGGCGGCGGCAATGGCCTGCACCTTGGGCGGCGGCGGCGGATAGGTGATCGCCCCCTCGAAGGTCACGGTTGCGCCGCGAATGACATCGTCTTCCATATTGTGAACGAGCTTGCCGTCCTTGCCGGGCGTCAGATCGGTCATCATATGGCGGATATTGGTGGAATAGAGCGTCGAGGCCTGGGTGGCCATGCGGCTCGGGAAGTCGGTGTAACCGATCACGATCACACCGTTCTCGGAAACGACGCGCTGATCGGCAACCGTCAGATCGCAATTGCCGCCGCGCTCGGCGGCAAGGTCCACGATCACCGAACCCGGCTTCATGGCGGCGACCATGTCCGCCAGCCACAGTTTCGGCGCGTCCCGGCCCGGGATAAGCGCCGTGGTGATGACGATATCGATCTCCGGCGCCAGTTCCCGGAACTTCTTCAGCTGCGCCTCGCGGAATTCCGGCGAAGACGGCGCCGCATAGCCACCGGTGGCCGCGCCATCCTGCTGCTGCTCCTTGAAATCGAGGAAGACGAATTCCGCACCCATGCTTTCGATCTGCTCGGCCACTTCCGGACGCACATCGAAGGCGTAGGTAATCGCACCCAGCGACACGCTGGTGCCGACGGCGGCGAGACCCGCCACGCCGGCACCGATGACCAGCACCTTGGCGGGCGGGATCTTGCCTGCCGCCGTCACCTGTCCGGTGAAGAAGCGGCCGAAATTGTTCCCCGCCTCGATGACGGCGCGGTAACCGGCGATATTGGCCATGGACGAGAGCGCATCCATCTTCTGGGCGCGCGAGATGCGTGGCACCATATCCATGGCGATGACATTGGCGCCCTTGTCCTTGGCCTGCTCCAGAAGCTCCTTGTTCTGGGCGGGATAGAAGAAGGAAATCAGCGTCTTGCCGGAGGAAAGCCGATCCACTTCGGAGGCTTCCGGCGGCCGCACCTTCGCTATGACATCGGCGGCGGCGAAAAGCGCTTCCGCCCCCTCGACGACCGTGACGCCCGCTTTCGCATAGGCTTCATCGGAAAAGCCTGCGGCCTTGCCCGCGCCCGCTTCGATCAGGCACTCATATCCCAGTTTTTGCAGTTGAAGCGCACTGTCCGGCGTCATCGCCACCCGCGCTTCCCCGGCAAATATCTCGCGCGGTGCGCCTATCTTCACACTCAAAGCAACCTCCTACCCTCTGAACATGGGCCGGGTGAAAGCTGCACAGCGGCTCTTCGCCCGGACATGCCTTAAAATAACCTGAGCGGAACCCTATACCTTCTGCCGCCGGACGTCCCCGCGACACGATGCCCCTCACGTGACTGTAAGGGCGCATTGCGGAGTAAAACAAGCCGTTATCAGCAAATCCGGTACGCCGCGACCGTGGGTTCCCCCAGCTTTTCAACGGGAAGAAAACTGTTGCAGCACAAGATCCTGCAAACGGCTGGCGAGCGTCGACATGCGCCGGCTTTTCAGACTGATCAGATGATAGGGTAGAACATTGATGGGAACGCGGATGTCGAGGCGGCAAAGCCCCGCTCCCGTCGTCTGCCGGCAGAGGAGATCGGAGACCTCGCGCGAGACCGGCGCAATCGCATTGGAAGTGGCGATCATGGCGATCATCACCAGCAGCGAGGTGGTGTTCACCACATCGGAGGGCAGGCCGGTGCCCGCTTCGGCAAAGGCATTTTCCACGGCCTGACGCATGGGCGCCCCCGGCCCCTGCATGGCCCAGGGAAAATGCAGGAGATCTCCCATGCCGAGCTTGCCGACATTGGCGAGCGGATGGGTCTGGTGCACGATCAGGTCCACCTCCTCCGGCAAGGCATAGCGAATATGAAACTGCCGCGCATCGACCCCGACCGGAATGCGGCCCAGCACGAAATCGAACTGTCCGGAGAGAAGATTGCCGATCAATGCGCCGCTGGGCGCCACATCCACATGAATTTCCGCCGTGCGGGACTCCGATTTCAGCGCCCTGACCGCCGGGACGATGAAGCCCAACGCCCCGCCCGTGACCGCTCCCACACGCACCGTGCCGGAAGCGCCGCGCTTGATGGCATCCACTTCGCGCATCGCCTCGCGCATCTCCTCGATCAGCGTTTCGGCCCGGCGCGACAATGCAACGCCAATCTCGGTGGGCTCCATGCCTTTCGGGGTGCGCTGGAAAACCGGCAGGCCGACAATGCGCTCGATTTCCGCCAGCATGCGGGAGGCCGCAGGCTGGGTCATGGAAAGGCTCGCTGCCGCCAGACTGATCTGGCCCATGTCGGAAATTGCCTTGATCAGGCTGAAATGTTTGGTCTGAAGACGCTGCGGAAGAAGAATCGACATGAGCCATATACCAAAATTGGCATATGCTTTGTCAAATAAATCATTTGAATGATATATGAGGGGATATAAGAGTCCGGCATTGGATCAGGCAGGCCGCTTCCGGCCTGCGGGATTCTTCGCGGCGAACAGAAGGAGCTGGGGCCGCACGGAAACCAAGGGAGGTTCCTCGTGAAAAAACTCGTCAGTCTTTTTGCGTCCATCGCCATGGGCGCAGCCGTTCTGTCTTCCTCTGCCTTTGCGGCAGAAAAAGGGACGGTCGGTATTGCAATGCCGACCAAGTCCTCCGCACGGTGGATCGACGACGGCAACAACATCGTCAAGCAGCTGAAGGAAGCCGGTTACGGCACTGACCTGCAGTATGCCGACGACGATATCCCGAACCAGCTCTCGCAGATCGAGAACATGGTCACCAAGGGCGTGAAGGTTCTCGTCATCGCCGCCATCGACGGCACGACGCTTTCCGACGTTCTGAAGAAGGCGCATGATGCCGGCATCAAGGTCATTGCCTATGACCGCCTGATCCGCGACAGCGGCAATGTCGACTACTACGCCACCTTCGACAACTTCCAGGTCGGCGTTCTGCAGGCTTCCACCATCGTTGACGGCCTCGGTCTCAAGGACGGCAAGGGTCCGTTCAACATCGAGCTGTTCGGCGGCTCGCCGGACGACAACAACGCCTTCTTCTTCTACAACGGCGCCATGTCGGTTCTCCAGCCTTACATCGACAGCAAGAAGCTGGTCGTGAAGTCTGGCCAGGAAGGCATGGACAAGGTCGGTACGCTGCGTTGGGATCCGGCAACGGCCCAGGCCCGCATGGACAACCTGCTGTCGGCTTACTACACCGACGCCAAGGTCAATGCCGTTCTGTCTCCCTATGACGGTATCTCCATCGGCATCATCTCCTCGCTCAAGGGCGTAGGTTATGGCTCCAAGGACATGCCGCTGCCGGTCATCTCCGGTCAGGATGCTGAAGTTCCGTCCGTCAAGTCGATCCTGGCTGGCGAACAGTACTCCACCATCTTCAAGGATACGCGCGACCTCGCAAAGGTTACCGTTTCCATGGTCAACGCGCTGATGGAAGGCAAGCAGCCGGAAGTCAACGACACCAAGACCTACGACAACGGCGTGAAGGTGGTTCCGTCCTACCTGCTGAAGCCGGTTGCCGTGACCAAGGCCAATGTCGAAGACGTTCTCGTGAAGAGCGGCTACTACAAGGCTGAGCAGCTGAAGTAACAGGCAGGAAGCCGGGACGGGAAACCTGTCCCGGCTTTTTTCGAAGACGGCGTCCCGGACGGATAATCCGTTCGTGAGGACGCGCTTGAAACGGTAACTTCGGCCATGCGCCGGCTTTCCAAAAGGAAAGAGCGGCTTTGATCGAGTTTCGCCCGCCAGCTCAAGCGGCCGTGGCGTGGGATTTTCATGATGACCGATACAATTCTCGAAATGCGGAACATCACCAAGACGTTCCCGGGCGTGAAAGCGCTCTCGAACGTGAACCTCAAGGTTCGCCGCGGTGAAATTCATGCATTGGTCGGCGAAAACGGGGCCGGCAAGTCGACCCTTATGAAGGTGCTGTCCGGCGTCTATCCGGCAGGCTCCTATGATGGAGAAATCCACTTCGATGGCGAAGTCCGCAACTTCAAGGTCCTGAAGGACAGTGAGGAAATCGGCATCGTCATCATTCACCAGGAACTGGCGCTGGTGCCGCAGCTGTCCATCGCCGAAAACATCTTCCTCGGCAATGAAATCGCCGCAAACGGCGTGATCAGCTGGGAACAGACCTACAAGCGCACGAAGGAACTCCTCGCCAAGGTTGGCTTGAAGGAATCGCCCTCGACGCTGGTCACCGATATCGGGGTGGGCAAACAGCAGCTGACGGAAATCGCCAAGGCGCTGTCGAAGAGCGTCAAGCTGCTCATTCTCGACGAGCCGACCGCCTCGCTCAACGAAACCGATTCCGATGCGCTGCTCAACCTTCTGATGGAATTCAGAAACCAGGGCCTCACATCGATCATCATCACGCACAAGCTGAACGAAGTGCGCAAGGTGGCCGACCAGATCACCGTGCTGCGCGACGGCCAGACCGTCAAGACCTTGAACTGTCACGAGGAAGAGGTCAGCGAGGATGTTATCATCCGCAACATGGTGGGCCGCGATCTCGAAGACCGCTATCCGCCGCGCTCGGTTCCGATCAGCGACATCGTTCTCGAAGTAAAGAACTGGAACGCCTTTCATCACCAGCATCGCGAACGGCAGGTTCTGCACGACATCAATGTCACGGTGCGCCGGGGCGAAGTTGTGGGCATTGCAGGTCTGATGGGTGCGGGCCGTACCGAATTCGCCATGAGCCTCTTCGGCAAGTCCTATGGTCACCGGATCAGCGGCGACGCCTATGTCGACGGCAAGAAGGCCGATGTCAGCACGGTGCGCAAGGCCATCGATGCCGGCCTCGCCTATGTGACGGAAGACCGCAAGCATCTCGGCCTGATCCTTGCCGACAACATCCTGCACAACACCTCGCTCGCCAATCTTCAGGGCGTGTCAAACGGTGCGGTGATCGATGACATCAAGGAAGCCAAGGTCGCGACCGATTACCGTTCGCGCCTGCGCATCCGCTCCCATGGCATCTATCAGGAAGCCGTCAATCTTTCGGGTGGCAACCAGCAGAAGGTCGTGCTGTCGAAATGGCTCTTCTCCGATCCGGAAGTGCTGATTCTCGACGAACCGACGCGCGGCATCGATGTCGGCGCGAAATACGAAATCTACAGCATCATCAACCAGCTTGCCGCCGATGGCAAAGGCGTTCTGATGATCTCGTCGGAAATGCCGGAACTGCTCGGCACCTGCGACCGGATCTATGTCATGAACGAGGGGCGCATTGTCGCCGAGCTTTCGAAGGAAGAAGCAAGCCAGGAAAGCATCATGCGCGCTATCATGCGCTCAGGGGAGAAGAAATAATGAGTTCGGTCAATCATCCCACCGAAGAGCAGAACGTGGTGTCCATCGGATCCTACATCCGCTCCAACATCCGCGAATACGGCATGTTGATCGCGCTCGTGGCGATCATGGTCTTCTTCCAGATCTATACGGGCGGCATTCTGTTCAAACCGGTCAACCTGACCAACCTGGTCCTGCAGAACTCCTTCATCGTCGTCATGGCGCTGGGCATGCTGCTGGTCATCGTGGCGGGCCATATCGACCTGTCGGTCGGCTCGATCGTCGGCTTCATCGGCGGCGTCTCGGCGGTGCTCACGGTCCAGCTCGGCATGGGCTTCCTGCCTGCGCTGATCCTCAGCCTGATCGTCGGTGGCCTGATCGGCGCCGCCCAGGGCTATTGGGTGGCCTATCACCGCATTCCGGCTTTCATCGTGACGCTGGCGGGCATGCTGGTGTTCCGCGGTCTCACCTATATCGTGCTCGGCAACAAGAACATCGGCCCCTTCCCTGCCGATTTCCAGCTGATCAGCACCGGTTTCATCCCCGACATCATCGACATGGGCTCGATCCACTCCACTTCGATCATCCTGACGGTGGTGGGAGCGGTGACCATGTTCGTGCTCGCCTGGCGTCGCCGGCAGGTGAATGTGGCTCACGGCATCGATGTCGAGCCCTTCTCCTTCTTCCTGGTGCAGAACCTGATCGTCTCCGGTGCGGTCCTGCTGCTCGGCTATCTGCTGTCCACCTATCGCGGCATGCCGAACGTGCTGATCGTGATGCTGGCGCTGATCATCTTCTACTCCTTCGTCACGCGCCGCACGACGATTGGCCGCCGCATCTACGCCATGGGCGGCAATGAAAAGGCCACCAAGCTCTCGGGCATCAACACCGAGCGCCTGACCTTCCTGACCTTCGTGAACATGGGTGTTCTGGCCGGTCTTGCCGGTATGATCGTCGCGGCCCGCCTCAACTCGGCAACGCCGAAGGCTGGCGTCGGCTTCGAACTGGACGTCATCGCGGCCTGTTTCATCGGCGGCGCGTCTGCCTCCGGCGGCGTCGGCAAGATCACCGGTGCCGTCATCGGCGCCTTCATCATGGGCGTCATGAACAACGGCATGTCGATCATCGGCCTCGGCATCGACTATCAGCAGATGGTCAAGGGTCTGGTGCTGCTCGCCGCCGTGTTCTTCGACGTCTACAACAAGAACAAGGCTGCCTGACCGGCAGCCGATCCCGACGCGCGGCGCAAGCGGCGCGTCTTGCGACAGGGGAAGCGGCGGTCAACCCGCAAAGGCAATCGCCGCTCCCGCCAGGCTGACGTGACATGCGGCAGCAAGACTGAAACCAGCAGCCATTGCCGGGCGAAGCGGCCCGCAAACCGGCGCTGTGAAAAACAGGCAAGGGTGTTTTTCCGCTTCTGGATGAAAAAGCACCCGATCAAGGAAACGAAACATGTATCTGTCACAGCTCAAGGCTGGCGGGGTCATCTGCCGGCAAGGGGAAGATGCGCGCCTGGTTCAGGGCTCTTCCACCACCTATGATCTGGCCCTGGCGGCGATTGCAGCCGGTCAGAGCCTCAAGGACCTCGTCGCCGCCCGCGGCCTCGGCGAGACTGTGGACCTGAACGCCCTTGCGGCTTCCGGCAAGCTGGATTGTCCGATCCGCCATCCCGACGCGGCCCATATGTTCCTGACCGGTACGGGCCTCACCCATACGGGCTCGGCTTCCGCCCGCGACAGCATGCATGCCGATACCGCCGGCATGAGCGACAGCATGAAGATGTTCCGCATGGGTCTCGAGGGCGGCAAGCCCAAGGCCGGCGAAACCGGCGTGCAGCCGGAATGGTTCTACAAGGGCACCGGCGTCAACGCCATTGCGCCCGGCGAGCCGCTCGTTTCGCCCTCCTTTGCCCTGGATGGCGGCGAGGAACCGGAAATTGCGGGCTTTTATGTTATCGATACCGCAGGCAATCCGGTGCGCCTCGGTTTTTCATTGGCCAATGAATTTTCCGATCATGTGACGGAAAAGATCAACTATCTCTATCTTGCCCATTCCAAGCTGCGCCCGGCCTCCTTCGGCCCGGAAATGCTGATCGGCGACCTGCCAGCCCATGTCGGTGGCACGTCGAAAATCCTGCGCGGCGGCAAGACGGTCTGGGAAAAGCCGTTCCTGTCCGGCGAAAACAACATGTCGCACACCATCGCCAACCTGGAATATCATCACTTCAAGTATGGCCTGTTCTGCCAGCCGGGCGATCTGCACGCACACATGTTCGGCACGGCCACGCTGTCCTTCGCCGATGGTTTCAAGACCGAGGAAGGCGATGTGTTCGAAGTCAGCGCCCCGGAATTCGGCCTGCCCTTGCAGAACCCGCTGAAAATCGCGGCTGCACAGCCCCTCACCATCAAGACGCTTTAAAAAACGGGGCGGCAGAAGCTGCTCCACCAAACCATGGGAAAGAAACGCCATGAGTGGTTTCACACCAAAACCCTGGCCCCGCAAGCTCCGCTCCCAGTCCTGGTATGGCGGCAATTCGCGCGATACCATCTATCACCGCGGCTGGATGAAGAATCAGGGCTATCCGCATGATCTGTTCGATGGCCGCCCGGTCATCGGCATTCTCAACACCTGGTCGGACATGACCCCCTGCAACGGCCATCTGCGCGAACTGGCGGAGAAGGTGAAGGCGGGCGTCTGGGAAGCCGGTGGCTTTCCGGTCGAGATCCCGGTGTTCTCGGCCTCGGAAAACACCTTCCGCCCGACCGCGATGATGTATCGCAACCTTGCAGCCCTTGCTGTCGAGGAAGCCATGCGCGGCCAGCCGATCGATGGCGCAGTTCTCCTGGTCGGTTGCGACAAGACCACGCCGTCTCTGGTCATGGCCGCCGCCTCCACCGACCTGCCTTCGATCGTCGTGACCGGCGGGCCGATGCTGAACGGCTATTTCCGCGGCGAGCGCGTCGGTTCCGGCACGCATCTGTGGAAGTTCTCCGAGGCCGTCAAGGCCGGCGAGATGACCCAGGAAGAATTCCTGGAAGCCGAAGCCTCGATGTCGCGCTCCACCGGCACCTGCAACACCATGGGCACCGCCTCCACCATGGCCTCCATGGTCGAGGCGCTGGGCATGGCGCTCTCCGGCAATGCCGCAATCCCCGCCGTCGACAGCCGCCGCCGCGTCATGGCGCAGCTTTCGGGCCGCCGCATCGTGCAGATGGTCAAGGACGACCTGAAGCCCTCCGACATCATGACTAAAGAAGCGTTTGAAAACGCCATCCGCGTCAACGGCGCCATCGGCGGCTCCACCAATGCCGTGGTGCATCTGCTGGCCATGGCAGGCCGTGTCGGCATCGATCTATCGCTCGATGACTGGGACCGCCTCGGCCGCGACATTCCCACGATCGTCAACCTCATGCCCTCCGGCAAATATCTGATGGAAGAGTTCTTCTATGCGGGTGGCCTGCCGGTGGTGATCAAGCGTCTTGGCGAGGCTGGCAAGCTCCACAAGGATGCCATCACCGTTTCCGGCGAGACGATCTGGGATGAGGTCAAGGATGTCCGCAACTGGAACGAGGATGTCATCCTGCCGGTTGAAAAGGCGCTGACCCAGCATGGCGGTATCGTCGTTCTGCGCGGCAATCTGGCACCGAAGGGCTGTGTGCTGAAGCCCTCTGCCGCCTCTGCGCATCTGATGAAGCATCGCGGCCGCGCCGTGGTCTTTGAAGACATCGACGACTACAAGGCGAAGATCAATGACGAGGCGCTCGACATCGACGAAACCTGCGTCATGGTGCTGAAGAATTGCGGTCCGCGCGGTTATCCGGGCATGGCGGAAGTGGGCAATATGGGCCTGCCGCCCAAGGTGCTGCGCAAGGGCATTACCGACATGGTGCGCATTTCCGATGCCCGCATGTCCGGCACCGCCTATGGTACGGTTCTCCTGCATACCTCGCCGGAAGCGGCGCGCGGCGGTCCGCTCGCCATCGTCCGCGATGGCGACTTCATCGAAATCGACGTCGATGCCCGCAAGGTGCATCTCGATATTTCCGAGGAAGAATTGCAGCACCGTCTGGCCGACTGGCGGCCTTCGGTGGAAGCGCCTGCCAGCGGCTATGCCAAGCTGTTCCACGACCATGTGGAAGGGGCTGACACCGGTGCGGACTTCGACTTCCTCAAGGGCTGCCGCGGCGCGCCCGTGGGCAAGGATTCGCATTGAAGCATTTCCAGGAAAAGTGGAAACCGGTTTTCCGTCCGGAAATGCGTAAAAAAAACGTTAGAGCGTTTCCATGAAACGCTCTAACAACCAACGGGGCGCGCCAGACAGCGCGCCCTTTTTCGATGAGCCGTTTGTCAGGAAAACCTATGACCACCCCTTCTCGCATCGCACTGGCGCTTGCCGGCGTTGGCAAGATCGCCCGCGACCAGCACATTCCCTCCTGCGCCGAGGGTGCCGATTTCGACATCACCGTCGCCATCAGCCGCAACGGCAGGATCGACGGCGCGGACAACTTCACAAGCTATGACGAATTTCTGGAAAAGCGCCGGGATATTCGCGCCATTTCCCTCTGCACGCCGCCGGATGTGCGTTTCGAGATGGCCAAAAAAGCCATTGCCAGCGGCTTTGACGTGCTGATGGAAAAGCCGCCCGCCGCCACCATCGGCGAGGCGGAAGCACTGCGCGAACTGGCGGAAAAGGCGGGCGTGGTGCTGTTCGCCACCTGGCATTCGCGTTTTGCCAATGGTGTCGAACCGGCGCGGCAATGGCTGGACGGCAAGACGATCCGCAAGGTGGAAATCACCTGGAAGGAAGATGTGCGCCGCTGGCATCCGGGTCAGGCCTGGATCTGGGAAGCCGGTGGTTTCGGCGTTTTCGATCCTGGCATCAATGCGCTTTCCATTCTCACCGCCATCATTCCCGGCCAGACCATCGTGGAAAAGGCCTCGCTCGCCTTCCCGGAAAACCGCCAGCAGCCGATTGCCGCCAGCCTGAAGATGAAGAGCGCCGAAGGCGCGCCGATCAACGCCGAATTCGATTGGCGCCAGGAAGGTCCGCAGACCTGGGATATCGTGGTCGAGACGAATTCCGGCCTGCTGAGACTGGCAAAGGGCGGCGCGGAACTTTATATCGATGGTGAGCTTCAGGTCGAAGGCCCGGATCGGGAATATGCGCGCATCTACAGCCGCTTTGCCGAACTTATCCGTTCGCGCCGGAGCGACGCCGACTTCCAGCCGCTTCGATTGGTGGCCGACGCCTTCCTCACCGGCGAACGTCACACGGTCGAGGCCTTTATCGAATAAGAGGGTCTCAGGCCCGCCCCGCCCGCCCCGCAAGGGCGGGCATTCCATGAAATGATTTTGATTTGAAAGGATAGCAGGATGACGCTGAACCTCACCGGAAAACACCTGATCGCCGGCGAATGGGTCGATGGCAGCGAAACCTTCACCTCGTCCCCCGCTTCGGGCGAAAGCCGCACCTTCTTCAAGGGTTCTGCCGCGCTGGTGGACCGCGCCTTGCAAGCCGCTGAAAACGCATTTGAAACCTTCGGCTACTCTTCCCGCGAAGAGCGCGCCAAATTCCTCGAAGCCATTGCCGAGGAAATCGATGCGCGCGGCACTGAGATTACCGAAATCGCCATGCAGGAAACCGGCCTGCCGGAAGCCCGTCTGGTGGGGGAGCGTGGCCGCACCACCGGCCAGTTGAAGCTGTTTGCCGCCCATATCCGCAAGGGTGACTATCTCGACCGCCGTCATGACGAAGCGCTTCCGGATCGCCAGCCGCTGCCGCGCCCGGATATCCGCCTGATGCAGCGCCCGATCGGCCCGGTCGGCGTGTTCGGCGCCTCCAATTTTCCGCTCGCCTTCTCGACGGCTGGGGGCGATACCGCCTCTGCGCTTGCCGCCGGTTGCCCGGTCGTCGTCAAGGGCCATGAAGCCCATCCCGGCACGTCGGAAATCGTGGCCCAGGCCATTGATGCCGCCATCAAGCGCTGCGGCCTGCCCGCGGGCGTCTTCTCGCTGGTGCAGGGCGGCAACCGCGAAACGGGAGAAGCCATCTGCCTGCACAAGCTGACGCGCGCCGTCGGCTTTACCGGCTCGCTGCGCGGTGGCCGCGCACTGTTCGATCTGTGCGTGCGCCGCGAAGAGCCCATCCCCTTCTTCGGCGAACTGGGCTCCGTCAACCCGATGTTCCTGCTGCCGGCCGCCGTGACGGCGCGCGGCGAGGCCATTGCCAAGGGCTGGGCCGGGTCGCTGACCATGGGTGCCGGGCAGTTCTGCACCAATCCGGGCATTGCCATCATTCAGGAAGGCGCGGAAGCCGAAACCTTCCTGGACACCGCCAAGACCGCGCTTGCCGCCGTCAACGCCCAGACCATGCTGACCGATGGCATTGCCAATGCCTATCGCGAAGGGGCGTCTCGCATCGAGGCGACCGCAGGCGTTCGCTCCGTGCTGACCACCACGTGCGACCTGCGCAATGCCACGCCCTATCTCTTCGCCACCACCGGCGAAAACTGGCTGGCAAACCATGTGCTGGGTGAGGAAGTCTTCGGACCGCTCGGCATTCTGGTGACGGTGAAGGACGAGGACGAAATGGTGAAGCTCGCCCGCAGCTTCGAAGGCCAGCTCACCGCGACGCTGCAGATGGATGAGGCCGACGCCCCCGTTGCCCGCCGCCTGCTGCCGATCCTGGAGCGCAAGGCAGGCCGCGTGCTGGCCAATGGCTTCCCCACCGGCGTCGAGGTCTGCGATGCCATGGTGCATGGCGGCCCCTACCCGGCCACCACCAATTTCGGCGCAACCTCGGTTGGCACCATGGCCATCCGTCGCTTCCTGCGGCCCGTTTCCTACCAGAACCTGCCGGTGGCCCTGCTGCCGGAAGACCTTCAGTAAGCGAGGCCTGACTTATGACGGCAGCGGCCTCTCCCGACGCCAGCCCCTTTGTGGCGCTGGTAGACTGGGGAACGAGCAATTTCCGCCTCTGGCTGGTGGATGGCGAGGGCAATATCCTCGGCGAACGCCAGTCGGCGGACGGCATGTCGGCCTGCGCGGCGGAAAACCGCTTTGCCGCCGTACTGGAAGAACATCTGGAGGCGCTGAACGCGCCTCTTTCCCTGCCCGTGATCATCGCGGGCATGGCTGGCGCCCGGGCGGGATGGCTGGAAGCGCCCTATGTGGAAACGCCGACGGCGCTTTCCGATCTTTACCGTTATACCGTCTCTCCCGAGGCGCGCCGCCCGGTGCATATCCTGCCAGGCCTCTGCCAGAAGCAAACCGGCCCCTTTGACGTGATGCGCGGCGAGGAAACCCAGCTTGCCGGCGTGATTGCCGGGGGCATTGAAACCGGCGTCATCTGCATGCCCGGCACCCATTGCAAATGGGTGGATCTGGAAGAGGGTGTCGTCAGGCGTTTCCGCACCGCCATGACCGGTGAGGTTTTCGACCTCATCAGCAAGCAGTCCATCCTCAGGCTCTCCATGCCCGGCGGCGCAAGCGACCTGAATGAAGCAGCCTTCGATCACGCCGTGCTCGATGCCTTCGCCCCCACTTTTTCGCTGACCACCAGCCTGTTTTCCATCCGTGCCGCCGGTCTTCTCTCGACACCGGCGGAGAATGAAGCAGCCAGCCGCTTGTCGGGCCTGCTGATCGGCGCGGAAATCGCGGGCATGCGGGAATTCTTTGCAGGCGGCAAGACGGTGCATATCGTTGCCTCGCCCAAGCTTTCGGCGCTTTATGCCAGAGCTTTGCATCTGGCTGGTGCCGATGCAAGCCCGCTCGATGGCAGCGCCCTCGTGCGGCACGGCCTGTTTGCCGCCGCCCGGAAACTCTTTATCGAGGTTTAGGATTTGTCCATGAACACTACTCCCGTCATCTGGCCGCAACTGCAGCGTGAACTGGTTGCCATCCTGCGCGGCATTACGCCCGCCGATATTGAAAGCGTGGTTTCCGCCCTTCTCGAAGAAGGCTTCGAGGCCATCGAAGTGCCGCTCAACTCACCGGAACCCTTCCTGTCCATCGAAAAGGCCCGCAAACTCGCCCCCTCCTCCGTGCTGATCGGCGCGGGCACGGTGCTGGAAGTTTCCGATGTCGAGCGACTGCATGGCGTGGGCGGCAATCTTCTCGTGACGCCCAATACCGATCCCGCCGTCATTGGCCAGGCGGCGCGCCTCGGCATGGTCTCCATGCCCGGCGCCTTCACGCCCACCGAAGCGCTGGCCGCCGTCAAGGCCGGCGCCTCCGCCATCAAGTTCTTCCCGGCCAGCGTACTCGGCCCCAGTGGCATTGCCGCCATCAAGGCCATCATGCCGCCCCATATTCCGCTGGGCGCGGTCGGCGGCGTCGGCGAAAGTAATTTCGGCGACTATCTGAAGGCAGGCGCCCGCGCCTTCGGCATCGGCACCAGCCTGTACAAGCCCGGAGACAAGGCAGAAACCGTCAAGGCAAAGGCCAAGACGCTGGTCGCCGCCTATGACGCAGCCGTGACAGCGCACAAAAGCTGATTGACCAAAGTGTTTCCAGGAAAAGTGGGAACCGGTTTTCTCGGGACAATACTCTCAGCCTGTCTGGAAAAAGTCCGAGCAAAAAGCCATGATCGGCAACGGTCATGGCTTTTTGCTTCGACGCGTTCCGGGACGGAAGATGATGCGACTGATCCTGATGGCTCTGGGCTGGTTCTTTGTCGGCGTGGGTATTGTCGGTATTTTCGTGCCGCTTTTGCCCACCACGCCTTTCATGATTCTGGCCGCAGCCCTTTTTGCCCGCTCCTCGCCGCGCTTCGAACAATGGCTGCTGGATCATCCGCGTTTCGGTCAGCCGCTGATCGACTGGCGCAAGCAGGGCGCCATCTCGAAAAAGGCAAAGATCATAGCCGTGACCGTGATGGCCATCAGCTTTGCGGCGATGATGGCCACCTCCCATGCCCCGGCCTTCGTCAAGCTTGGCGTAGGGGTAGTCCTTCTGTGCAGCGCCGCTTTTGTTTTGAGCAGGCCGCATCCCTAGAGCATAATCCGACCGGAGTGAAACGAGGATCGATCAGATTATGCTTCCAAAAGAAAATGTTAGAGCGCTTTTCGATCTGCTTCAATCCGATCGAAAAGCGCTCTAACATCGATCCCAATCATTCGGGGATGGCGGGCAGCACGGTCTCGGGCTTCTGCAACTGCCGTTCCCGGAAGAAGATGAACAGACCCGAGGCGATGATCAGGGCGGCGCCGATCATCATACTGGCCTTCGGGACATCGCCAAAGAACAGCCAGCCAAAGATAACCGCCCATAACAGAAGCGTATATTGCAGAGGCGCGACGACCGCAGCATCCGCCATTTTCAGGGCACGGTTGACCAGGATGTGCGCGGCCATGGCCACGATGCCCAGAAGGCCAAGCATGGCAAAATCGGTGACCGAAGCAATCGGCGTCCAATCGAAGGGTGCGAAGATCAGCCCGCCGATCAACGCCGCAACCACCTGAAACAGCACCAGGAACCGATCCGGCGTGCCCCGCAGGCTGCGGCCAGACAGCATCATGAAGGCAAAGGCGGCACTGCCGATAATAGAAATGCTGGCGGCGGGCGTAAACATGGCCGCCGAAGGGTTGAGGGTGATGAGAACACCGACAAAACCCAGCAGAATGGCGCTGATGCGCCGCCACCCCAGCTTTTCGCCCAGAAGAAACGGCGAGGCCGCCGCCACATAGATGGGCGATGCCAGCCAGTAGGTCATGACATCGGCCAGCGGCAGCGCGCGAACCGCAAAATAGAAGGCAATGATTTCCACGGTGGAGCAGAACACACGGGCGAACTGCATCCACGGCTTTTCCACCCGCAGAATGGGGCTGAACCCATCCCGCCAGAGAAAGGGCAGCAAAATGAGCAGCGCTGCAAGGCTGCGCAGCACCACCACCTGACCCAGCCCGTAATCCGCCACCAGTGCTTTCGCCATGGCGTCATTCAGCGCAAACATCACCATGCCGATCTGCATGATCACCGGCGCTCCGAGCGCCGAAGCGCGAATACCATAGGCCTTGAGCACGAAGACACTCCGGATCTTGACGGGCGACACCGCCCGATCGCGAGCGTCCGAGGGTCGCGGGCGGGGCAGGATGAGGCTCCTATAAAACGGCGAAAGGCCAAGGCACAAGCCAAATTCCGGTGGGCAGACCGCTGTATTTTCAAAGGTAAGGAAAGAGCGACGCTGACGGACCAGTTAAATCCATCTTAACGGAGGGATGCCATAAATCACAGTGAAATTCCGGGGTTGTCGGCCCATCCGCGCAATGATTGCGCCTGCAGGAGGGCGAAACGTGCCATCGCGCCATGAGGAAGTGCGAGGGGGTGCGGGATATCCGAGACGGAAATCATGCCAGCCGGTCTTGGATTGGCATTGGTCACCATCCGGGGAGGAAGGGGTGAAAGCCCTCGCCGGAATACGTGAGAATTGACGGCGGTCCTGCCTCAGTGCGCTACCCGCCGATGGAGGATGAAACCTTATGTTTATTGATCGATTGCTGTCACGGTTCCGTATCCAGACGAAGGTGCTCATCTTTATCCTGCCCTTCGTGCTCAGCATCAGTGCCGTCGGCTTTACCGGGCTCTATGCTTCCGGCCTGTTGCAGGGCCGCATCGAGATCTCCAACAGCGTCTTGCAATCCCTGAGCGGCTTTCGCGATGTCTCTGCCGCGATGACCGCCTTTCTGGATGAAACCACTGTAGCCAGCCGGGACGCGGTGACCGGCAAGCTGAAGGAACAGCAGCAGGTGCTGAAGGCCACGCTCGGCCAGCTTTCTCCCGACGCCGAGGGCCGGGCAGAGCTGGAGCAGGCAGCCGCTTCCGTCGATCAGGTGACGAGCCGCATGGACACACTCTGGTCCATCCACGAAACGGAAGCATCGCTGATCAAGGAGATGCAGAAGAACCTGAGCATCATCGTCAATTCCGGCGTCAACCTGACCGAGGCGATGAAGCAGGTGCAGCGCTCCGTGCAGGATGACGAAACCAATGCCAAACAGATGCTGCGCGATGCCGACCGTATCACCCTGACAGCCGCCGCACTGAGCGATCTGAACAGCAAATACGGCAAGCTCCAGACGCCGGAGGAAAAATTCGCGCTGGTGGCGGACAATCTCTCCGACCTGAAGATCAAGCAGCGGGTTCTGGCCGTGGCCCTGCCGGAAAAGAACAAATCCGCCGCCAAGACGGTCGAAACCATCGTCAAGGACCTCGGCGACATCATCGCCACCGGCGACAAGTCGCAGGAGACCGTCGATGCGATCGGCGTGAAGCTGCGCAATTTCACCCAGCTTTCCGCCTATCTCAACCTGGCCGCCCAGCAGAAGATGAAAGACGCCACCGCCAAATTCGGCGAACTGGACAAGCCGCTGGAACAGGCACAGGCCGTGGTGAATGCGGGCCGGATCGTCATCAATTCCGGCTATGGCATCCAGATCATGACGGCACGCTTCATGCTGACGCCGACGGATGAAAACATGAAGCGGCTGGTGCAGGAATTCAACACCATGCGCAAGGCGCTGGACGGCCTGGACGTCGATGGCGCTTCGGCGGAGACGCTGAAGAAGATCAGCAGCGCCACTTCCGATGCCGTGGACACGATGGACGCCACCAGCCGTATGCTGGTCAAGACCAGCCTCGACCGCGCGCAGAATTTTGCCAATGCCCGCGCCGACCTGGACAAGATCTGGAAGCAGCTGACCAATTTTGCGGAAATGCAGAAGGTCAGCGCCGGAGAAGAGCGGCGTGACGCCAACTCCATCTCCATCGGCGCGACCGCGCTCGGCATCCTGATCTCGATCTTTGCAGGTATCGGCCTCGTGCTCACCTTCAAGGGTCCGATCGGCCAGATCACCGCCGCCATGCGGCGGCTGGCGGAAGGTGTGCTGGATACGCGCATCAATGGCGAGGCCCGGGTGGACGAAATCGGCGAAATGGCCCGCGCGCTCGGTGTCTTCAAGCAGAACGCCCTGTCCAAGATCGAGATCGAACAGCGCAGCGAGGCCGAACGCGCCGAAGCCGAGGAGCAGCGCCGCCGCAACGATCAGGAAAAGCAGGATATCGACCGCCAGATCGAATTTGCCGTCAACGCGCTGGCGTCCGGCCTTGGCCGTCTGGCCAATGGCGACATTTCGGTCACCATCGACACGCCCTTCCATGGACGGCTGGAGCAATTGCGCAACGATTTCAACGCATCGCTGACGCGCTTGCAGGAAACGATGACGCAGATCCGCTCCAACACCTTCATGATCCAGCGCAATGCCGCCGAAATGAGCTCCGCCGCCGACGATCTCGCCAAGCGCACCGAGCAGCAGGCAGCCTCGCTGGAAGAAACGGCTGCGGCCGTGGCGGAAATCACCGCCACCGTGAAATCCTCCGCCGCCCAGGCCGAGGAGGCCAACCGCATCGTCGGCGAAACCAAGACGGCAGCCGATACGTCTTCCCGGGTGGTCACGGATGCGATCAATGCCATGGGCCGGATCGAAGATGCCTCCGGGCAGATCGTACAGATCATCGACGTCATCGATGAGATTGCCTTCCAGACCAATCTTCTGGCGCTGAATGCCGGGATCGAGGCTGCACGGGCCGGCGAAGCGGGCAAGGGCTTTGCCGTCGTTGCCCAGGAGGTGCGCGAGCTTGCGCAACGTTCGGCCGGGGCCGCGCAGCAGATCAAGGACCTGATCCACAAATCCAGCACGGAAGTGGCTTCGGGCTCGGAACTGGTGCAGCGCACCGGTGCTGTGCTGGCGGAAATCTCAGCCAAGATCGTCAGCGTCTCCAACCGTGTGGAAGCCATCGTCGTCGCCAGCCGCGATCAGGCCACGGCCCTGGGCGAGGTCAATGCCTCCGTCAACGGCATGGATCAGATGACCCAGCGCAACGCCGCCATGGTCGAGGAAACCAATGCGGCAACCCGGCAACTGGCCGACGAGGCCGATGAGTTGATGAGCCTCGTCAACCAGTTCAAGCTCAGCGAGGAAAAGGCCCGCCGCGCGGCGGCCTGATCATCTGCCTGCAAATCCATGAAAGCGGTTTTCCCAGACCGCAAAAGAGGGTAGGAAGCACCCTGTTTCCCACGGCATTCCGTATCTCAAGATGCGGAATGCCGAACCCTTTTCCGGCGGTGCCTGCCACTGCCTCAGTTTCAGGATGTCTGGTTCGTGCGCTATTTCATCACCGGCACCGCAGGCTTTATCGGCTTTCACCTGGCCCGCAGGCTTTTGCAGGAAGGCCATCAGGTCACCGGCTATGACGGCATGACCGCCTATTACAATCTGCGCCTCAAGGAGGCGCGGGTGGCGGGTCTCACCCAGTTCCCGGCCTTTACCGGCGTTACCGCCATGCTGGAAGATCGGGCCGTGCTGGAAAAGGCCATCGAGGCCGCGAAGCCTGATGTCATCATCCATCTCGCTGCCCAGGCCGGGGTGCGCTACAGCCTGGAAAATCCGAAGGCCTATCTGGATTCCAATCTTGTCGGCTCCTGGAACATCATCGATATCGCCCGGCAGATCGGCATCGGCCATCTGATGCTGGCCTCCACCTCCTCGATCTATGGCGCCAATCCGGATGTACCTTTCCGGGAACTGGACCGGGCCGACGAACCCATGACCTTCTATGCCGCCAGCAAGAAAGGCATGGAGTTGATGGCGCACAGCTATGCCCATCTCTACAAGGTGCCCACCACCGCCTTCCGCTTCTTCACGGTCTATGGCCCCTGGGGGCGGCCGGACATGGCCCTGTTCAAGTTCATGAAGGCGATGCTGGCAGGCGATCCCATCGAGATCTACGGGGAAGGCCAGATGAGCCGGGATTTCACCTATATCGATGACCTGATCGAGTCCGTCATCCGGCTTTCCGGCATCGCGCCTTCGGAAGACAATCGCGTCGCCGGGGTCGACACGCTGTCGCATAATGCGCCGTTCCGCATCGTCAATATCGGTGGTGGCGAGCCGGTGGCGCTGATGGACTTCATCGAGACCCTGGAACAGGTGATGGGCGCGCCTGCGAAACGCACCATGCTGCCGATGCAGAAGGGCGATGTGCCGCGCACCTTTGCAAGCCCGGACCTGCTTCTGGGCCTCACCGGCCAGAAGCCGTCAACCTCCCTGATCGACGGGGTGAAGGCGACGGTGGAATGGTATCGGGAGCACTACCGGGAGCTTGAGCTTTAAGCTGTTGTTTTAACGCATGTCGTTATCGCAAAACCGCTGCACACTTTTGCGCGACAGGCTTTAGGATATCCGCTCACCCACTAGCCGGGCGGTTTCTGCCGCGCCATCCAGCGAGACGGAGAGCGATGGTGGGAACTGCAAGGCCCTGGCAGCCGTGATGGCCTCCGCCATGGCCTCTGCTGTCAGCCCGTCCTCCTTCAGCACCCTGGCAAGCCCTGCCGCCTCCAGCTTTTCGGCCCGCAGGCTCTGTTCCGTCTCGCCGCCAGCGGCAAAGGGAATGAGCAGGGACGGGCAGCGCGCCCGCAAGAGATCGCAAACCGTGTTATAGCCCGCCTGCGAGATGGAAAGGCGCGCCTGCGGCAACAGGCTTGGGAAATCCGGGCGGAAACGATAAAGCGCCACCCTCCCCTCGGTCTTTGCCTGAAATTGCTGGAACTCCGCCTCCGGCAGGTTGGGACCGGAAATCACACACCAGCGATCGTCGCCGCCAAGCAGCAGGGACGCTTCCAGTGCTGCCGAAATCAGCTTGCCGCCCACGGCGCCTCCGCCTGCGGAGACGACGATATCGAAGCGATCTTCCGATGGCTCAGGCTCCGGCGGCGCAACAAGGCCGGTATAGAGGATCTTGTCGGCGATCTCCCGCGCCAGTGGAAAGGTCTCTTCCAGCCGTACGAAATGCGGATCGCCATGCACCAGCACGCCATCGAAATGCGCCTGAACCAGATCGACCGTCTCCCGGTCCCGGCCCGGCTTGCGGTTTTCCTGAAGAATATCGCGGATCGAGGTGAAGAGCAGCGGCCTGGGATGGGCGGCGGCCACGGCATCGAGCAGCGGCAGCAGTTCGAAACGCACCTGACGGCGGCCAAAGGGAAAGGCTTCGATGATCACGGCATCTGGCCTGACCGCCTCGAAGGCGGCGATCAGCAAGCGGGCGCGTGCGGCCTCGAAAGCGGCGTCAACGGGCTGGCCCTTGTCATCGACGAGACCTGAAAAGCCGCCATCGGCGCTCAACACCGGCGGCAATTGCACATGCTCGATACCCGGTCCCGGAAAGCCCTTGACCGGCGCGCCACCGGTCACCATCGTCACGGCAAAGCCCGCCTCGACCATGGCGCCTGCAATACGGCTGGCCCGCGCCAGATGGCCGATGCCGAGCAGGTGCTGTACATAAAAGAAAATGCGGCGCTTTTCGCCATTCATGCTGTAGGGCTCCGATCAAGACAGACGCTGATCCATGGACGCCCTTGTTAACACAAGGTTTTTCATCTGCCTATCTGTCGGCTGTCTGCTCTTTCGCAGCCGCAGGGCGGGTGGCAAAGAGCCGCATCAAATCGCGAATGCTGTTGCGATAGTCGAAATCCCGTCGCACCCGGCTTTCGGCGGCAGCACCGAGGCCATGGCGCAGCGCCGGATTGCGCATTGCCTTTTCCAGCGCCGCAGAGAGCGCGGCGACATCCTCGGAGGCGACGAGCAGGGCATTGTCGCCATCGGCAAACAGTTCGGAAATACCGGACACCGTGGTGCTGACGGCCATCAGGCCCTGGCTTGCCGCTTCCACCAGCACATTCGGCAGGCCATCGCGGTCGCCATCGGCGGTGATGCGGCAGGCGAGGCAGAAGAGATCGCTCTCCCGGTAATGGTCGAGCACCTCGCGCTGATCCATGCTGCCTTTCCAGACGATCCGGTCGGCAATCTTCAGGCTTTCAGCCAGCGCCTTCAGGCGCGTGAGTTCATCCCCACCGCCAATATGCGTGAAGCGCCAGTGAAGGTCGGCTGGCAAGGCGGCAAGCGCCTTCAGCAACACGTCATAGCCCTTCTTCTTCACCGCCCGCCCGACACTGAAAAGCCGCACCGGATCCGCCGGGTCCGCGCCGTCGCGTCCACTGCGTTTCCCCTCGAAGGCCGGGAAACGGTCCAGATCGAGACCGTGATAGGAGAGATGCACATTATGGCGCGTGCCGGAGAGGCGATCGAGTTGCTCATAACCGGCCCTGGTGCAGGTGACCGCCCAATCGGCCAGGGCCAGCTTTTCGGCAAGATCCCAATCCGCAGAGGTCCAGATATCCTTGGCATGGGCCGAAACGGACCAGCCGAGCCCGCCGATCAGGCTGGCATAGAGCGCAACGGAGGCAGGGGTGTGGATGAAATGCGCATGCAGCCAGCCCGCATCCTCCGGCCATTCGGCCATCAGCACGGCCGCCTGACCGAAGCGGCGGAAGCGGTTGCGGCTGAAATCGCGCGGCAGATCCTTGCGAAACTGCTCAAACGCCCTGGTAAAGCCCGGCAGACGCCGCACTCTCCACAGCGCCTTCATGACCCGCAGCGGTTCTTCGTGCAGATATTCCGGCAAATAGCGCACCGGGGCGACGATCTCATCGTGAACGGGATGGCGCTTCTTGTCGGTCGGACGGCGCATGGCCACCAGTTCCAGCGAAAGCCCGGCCTTTTCCAGACCCAGCAATTCCTGGGCAATGAAGGTTTCCGACAGGCGCGGATAGCCCTTCAGGAGGACCACGATCTTCTGTTTGTTCTGCACAATTTATCCCTGCACGAGGCTCAGATGGCCGCCACGGCGCGTCTTCAGCCGCTCCGCCACGATGCGGGAAATATGGGTCAGCCCCTCAAGATGCAAGCCCGGCGCGCTCTCGGATGGCGGCGGGCGCTTCAGCACCGCCTTGATCGCCTCGGCAAAGCGCAGGCTGTCGGCGGCCTCCCCGTCCCGGACCATCGCCACCAGCCCCAGTTCCTCGGCACGGCTGGCGCGGATCAATTGCTCCTGGCGCGGTTCGGTGCGCGGCACGATCAGCGCCGGCTTGTCGAAGGAGAGGATTTCGCAATAGGTGTTGTAACCGCCCATGGCCACCACGGCGCGGGCACCTGCAATCAGGTCTTCCATGCGATTGTCGAATTCTATGAGCTGCAGGTGCGGATGCCCCGCAGCTGCCTGCAGGAACGACCGCCGCTGTTCGGCGGGCATATAGGGCCCCAGCACCACCAGCGCCTTTTGCGTCAGGGTCGGATCGGCTTCATAGGCGGCAATGACGTGCCGCACCAGATCCGCGCCATCGCCGCCGCCGCCGGTCGTCACCAGCAGGTAATCGTCACGCATGGCCTTTGCCCGCCGCGACGGCGAACATTTGCGTTGCAGAAAGCCGACAAAGTGCATCTTGTTGCGCACCGAGACCGGCACGTCGAGACCGGTCAGCGGATCGTAGAAATCCGGCGGCCCATAGACCCAGATATCGTCATAGAGCTGGCCGATCTTGCCCATCACATCCTTGCGCTTCCATTCGGCGTCGAGAAGATGCGGCGCATCCATGACGTCGCGCAGACCAAGCACCAGATTGGTGCCGCGCGTCTTCAGATAGGTGAGCGTCTCTTCCACCTCGCCGCGCAGACCGAGCGGTTCCTTGTCGATGATCATCATGTCCGGCTGGAAGCTTTCCGCCGTATGCCGAATGATCGACTGGCGCATCTTCAGGGTTTCCTGAAGATCGATGTGCCGGTCCATCGAGGTATATTCGCCGTTGCGCAGCTTGATGACGCTGGGGATCTTCACGAAGTCCACCCGCGCCCGATAATCAAAGGCGCCGGCAATGGTGGCGCCGGAGATGATCAGCACCTGCAAGCCGCGATAATCCTCGACGAGCGAATGGGCAATGGTCCGGCAGCGGCGCAGATGGCCCAGGCCGAAGGTATCGTGACTGTACATGAGGATACGAGCATCTGCCAGACGTGTGGACATGTCGTCGGTTTCCTGATGGTGTTGTGATGGAGCCGCAGGCTGGCAAATTCCAACCCGGAGCCCGGAAGAAGGGACGTCTGTTTTTCGCAATTCCCGACGCAAAACCTCTTACATTTTTGCTGGAATTGCACTTCATCTTTCACCGCAAAATGCGCAATCCGCTACGAACGCCTGGCAGTAAACGCGGTTCCCCGGTTACCGCCAGATGTGATCCTCCGATCATTTATAGGGATCGGCGGCATCTCTGAGGCCATCCCCCATAAAATTAAAGGCCAGAATGATCACAATGACGGGAACCACCGGCCAGAGCAGCCAGGGATAAAGGGCAATGACATTGACGGAGCGCGCTTCCGTCAGCAACACGCCCCAACTGGTGATCGGCGGACGCAGGCCAAGGCCGAGAAAGCTCAGCGTCGTCTCGCCCAGGATCATACCCGGCACCGTCAGCGTGGCGCTGGCGATAAGATGCGACATGAAGCCGGGAATGAGATGACGACCAATGATGCGTGCCGTGCCGGCCCCCATCATCTGCGCGGCCAGCACATAATCTTCCTCGCGCAGCGCCAGCAGCTTGGAGCGCACTGCCCGCGCCAGACCCGTCCAGTCCAGAAGCCCGAGAATGAAGGTAATGCCGAGATAAACCACCAGCGGCGACCAATCCGCCGGCATGATTGCCGCCATGGCCAGCCACAACGGAATGCTGGGAATGGAATGCAGCATTTCGGTGATGCGCTGGACGATCAGGTCGAACCAGCCGCCCCAATAGCCGGCAAGCCCGCCGATGACCACGCCCAGAACGAAACTGGTCATCACCCCGAGCAGGCCGATGGTCAGCGATACCCGCGCACCATAGATGATGCGCGACAGCACGTCGCGCCCCAGCCTGTCGGTGCCCATCAGGAACATCTGGCCGCCTTCTGCCGGGCAGACGAGATGGCGGTTGCCCTCGATGAAGCCCCAGAACAGATAGCGCTCTCCTTCACAGAAGAAACGCAGCTTCTGCACCTGAGCGGGATCGTCCGCGTAATGGCGTTGCAGCGTATCCATGTCGAGCGTCATGGTGCGGCCATAGACGAAGGGCCCGACAAAGGCGCCGTCATGGAAGAGATGCACCTGCTGCGGCGGTGCATAGATGAAATCCACATGCCGTGAATGCACGTTGTAGGGCGCGACAAACTCCACGATCGTGATCAGGAGATAGGCCGAGAGCAGCAGGATGGCCGAATAGAGCCCGAGCTTGTGGCGGCGGAAGCGCCACCAGGTCAGGCGAAGCTGCGAGGCCTCGGCCAGCCGCGATTTGCCCTTGTATTCGCGTCTTTCCTCCGCATGCGGATCGAAGGGCGCATCGGAAACATAATGGGCAACAGCCTGCCCGTTGGCGGATGGCCGGTCGATCATTTGCTCCTGCCCCCCTGCAGACGAATGCGCGGATCAAGAAGCGCCAGCGCGATATCCGAAACCAGCACGCCCACGACCGTCAGCACCGCCAGGAACATCAGGAAGGACCCGGCCAGATACATGTCCTGGTTCTGCAATGCCCGGATCAGCATGGGGCCGGTGGTTTCGAGCGACAGCACCACGGCGGTGATTTCCGCCCCCGAAATGATCGAGGGCAGGATGGACCCGATATCGGAAATGAAGAAATTCAGCGACAGCCTGAGCGGATATTTGATCAGCACCTTGAAGGGATGCAGGCCCTTGGCCCGCGCGGTCATCACATATTGCTTGTTCAACTCGTCCAGCAGGTTGGCGCGCACCCGGCGCACCATGCCCGCCGTGCCCGCCGTGCCGATGATGATGACGGGAATCCAGAGATGTTCGAGGATCGACTGCATCTTGGCCCAGCTCATCGGCTTGCCGAGAAATTCGGGATCCATCAGATGGCCGATGGAAATGCCGAACCAGATATTGGCGAAATACATCATCACCAGTGCCAGGATGAAATTTGGTACGGCAATGCCGATCAGGCCAAGCAGCGTCAGCCCGTAATCGCCCCAGCTATATTGATGGGTGGCGGAATAGATGCCGATGGGAAAGGCGATCAGCCAGGTGAGCGCGATGGTGACGGTGGAGACCAGAATGGTCAGCCAGACGCGGTCGCCCACCACCGCGGCCACCGGCAGGCGATATTCGAAGGAATAGCCGAAATCCCCGTGCGCGAAACCGGTGATCCAGTTGAAATAGCGAAGGGGGGCGGGCTTGTCGAAGCCGTAGCGCGCCCGCAATTCATCGATTTCCTGCATATCGGCCTTTTCGCCAATGGCGCGCATTTCCTCCACATAGCTTTCGAAATAATCGCCCGGCGGCAATTCGATGATCGTGAAGATCAGCATGGAAATCATGATCAGCGTCGGGATCATCACGGCGATGCGCCAGAGAATGTAACGCAGCATCAGGCCTCTCCCTCGTACCAGAAGGTATCCGGCATATAGACGCCGAGATAGGATGTCGGATCGAAGCCGTAGAGCCCCTTTTCCGGCACGTTGCGCAGGCGTTTGGAATGCACGATGGGCTGCAGCGTGCCGTTGACCAGGCCGATGGTGAAGACCTGATCGGTAAAGAGCGACAGCATCTCGTGCCATACGCCCTCCCGCTCTGCCAATGCCGCGGCGCGGCGCCATTCATGATAAAGATCGAGCAGCTTCTGTGCCTCGGGCAGTTCCGCCGGGCGGCCATCACCGCCGCCGGACAGATGATGCAGACCCCAGAGCGGCCATTGCAATTGATCGTCTGCCGTGGGCGCCAGTTCGCGCGGGGACATGTCCGCCGTCGGCACGCCATTGTCCAGGCCCCACCAGACGGCCATGACCGTCTCGCCATTGACAATGCGACGGCGGAACAGTTCGCGATGCGACACATGCACGAAAACCCGAATGCCGATGCGCCGCCAGTGATCGCTGATCAGTTCCAGCACGTCCGACTCGAAGCCCGCCTCGCCGGTCGTTTCGATGATGATGTTGCAGGGCCTGCCATCGCTGAGGTGCCGCATGCCATAGCGGCTTTCCCGCGCAAGGCCTGCCTCGTCCAGCAGCCGGTTGGCCTCGTCCGGGTCGAAACCCGCCCAGGCCTGACGATATTGCTCCCGAAACAGCGGACTTTCCGGCAGAACCGCATTGGCGCTGGGCTGGGCAAGGCCGAAGAAGACCGCCTTGTTGATTTCGTCGCGATTGACGGCAATCGAAAGCGCCCGGCGCACCCGGACATCCCAGAGCGCCTGCCGCCAGATCAGATCCTTGCAATTGAGGTTGGGGATCAGCGCCACCCGCGACCCTTGCGTGCGCTTCCAGAGATCCACCTTGATCGGATAGCGCTTTTCCGCGCTTTTCAGGAAGGTATAGTCGGCAAAATCAAGATTAGTGGTTTGCAGATCGCTTTCACCCGTGCCGGTCTTGGCAGGCACCAGATCGCCGGAGCCGACATTCAGCACCACCCTGTCGATATAAGGCAATTGCAGCCCGTTCTCATCCACCCGGTGATAGAAGGGATTGCGCTCGAAGACGAATTGCTGGGCTGGCGGCGATGTCCGTGGCATCCAGGCATCGAGCGTCGGAAGCTCCGGATTTTCGGGGCGGACCGTGCGCGACATTTTCTGGTGCAGCGCCACCCAGTCTTCGACGCCGTTTTCCTTTGCCAGCTGCTCCAGCCGCTCCTTGCTCTGGTACTTGCGGTGAAACTGCTTGAGATAGGCAGACGGCATCATCAGACGCGTGGCAACGGGCGAGGCAAGCTCGGCCAGAAAGTCGGGATTGGGATCCTCCCAGCTGTAGCGCACCGTCAGCGCATCGATCACCTCGAAACGCGGCTCCTTGTCGCGAATGCGGAAGAGATTGGGAATGCCGCCCTTGTACAGCTTCTTGTCATGGAACATGTCTTCCCAGACATAGCGGAAATCCTCGGGCGTCAGCGGATTTCCATCCGACCAGCGATGGCCTTCGCGCAGGTGGAAGGTGAAGACCCGCTCATCCTGCACCTCAAAGGCCGCCAGGATATCCGGCACCAGATTGAAGCTGCGATCATAGCCGATGAGCCGGGAATAGCTGTCGATCGGCATATAGCGGATTTCCCGCGGACCGCTGATCAGCCGGCGGATGGTGCCGCCATAGCGGCCGGGCGCGGTTTCCGGGCCGGTAAGCGCAATGACACGCGGCGTCTTCGGCAGGCGCTCCGCCATGGGCGGCAGCTTTCCGGCCTCCACCAGGCTCTTCAGGCTTTCCGGTTCGGACACGGCGGACGGGCTTGCGGCAACCGCCCTCATGGGCAGAAGGGCTGTCCCCATCAGGGCAAGGGTCTGGCGGCGGGTGATCACGACAGCAACTCCCTTGCATCGACGGTGCGGCGCGCCAGCACAAGATGGCCGCCGCCGAGATCGGCATGGGCAAGATTGGCCGGATCGCCCTCATCATGGAAATGCCTGGCCCATTTCTTCTTCGCCGCCGCCGAAGGTTCGCCGATCAGCGCGAAATCCAGCGGATGATCGAGATCGGCCATGGGCACGGCGGCCAGCAATTTCTTCGTATAGGGATGCACCGGCCGGCGCATGATCACCTCGCAAGGGGCGATTTCGACGATCCGGCCCGCATACATCACCGCCACCCGGTCAGCCATGTAGTTCACCACCGCGAGATTGTGCGAGATGAACAGATAGGTGAGCCCCAGCTCCGATTTCAGATCCTTCATCAGATTGAGGATTTGCGCCTGCACCGACACATCCAGCGCCGAGACCGGTTCATCGCAGATGACCAGATCGGGCCGCAGCGCCAAGGCCCGCGCAATGCCGATGCGCTGGCGCTGGCCGCCGGAAAAGCTGTGCGGGTAACGGCCAAGTGCGCTTTCAGGCAGGCCGATGGCCGCAATCAGGCGCCGCACCACATCCATCCGTTCCGGACCCTCAGCCCGCTCATGGATCTGCAGGGGTTCGCTGACGATGCTGCGCACCGTCATGCGCGGCGAGAGCGAAGAGACAGGGTCCTGGAACACCATCTGGAGGCGGCTTCGAAGTGTCTTCAACGCCCGTCCCCCGGCAGCCAGCACGTCGATATCGCCATCGCCGCCGTGATAGATGATGGAACCGGAATCAGCGCTCAGCCCCCGCATCAGAATTTTTGACAGGGTCGTCTTGCCGCAGCCGCTTTCGCCGACAAGCCCCAGCGTCTCCCCGGCCTTGATGTCGAAAGACACATCGTTGACCGCCAGAACCCGATCGCTGGCGCGGGAAAAGAAGCCGCTGGCGCTCTTGGGCAGGAAGGTCTTGGTGACATTGCGCACGGAAAGCAGCACCGGCGAGGTGGGCTGAGGCTGGGCCGCACAGGCGCTGAGCAGGGCTTTGGCATCGGTGCGGATTTCCCGAAGCGGCTTCAACCTTTCACCGGGCGCCATGTCGAAATGCGGTACTGCCGCCATCAGGCCCCTGGTGTAGGCGTGGCCCGGATTGCGGAAGATCACCTCGACCGGCCCCGCTTCCATCACCTCGCCGCGATAGATCACCACCACCTCGTCGGCAAGGCTCGCCACCACGCCGAGATCATGGGTGATCAGCAGAATGGCCATGCCGAGCTTGTCCTGCAACTCCTTGAGAAGCTTCAGGATCTGCGCCTGGATGGTGACATCGAGCGCGGTGGTCGGTTCATCGGCGATCAAGAGGGCGGGACGACAGATCAGGGCGAGTGCAATCATCGCCCGCTGGCGCATGCCCCCGGAGAGTTCGAAAGGATACATGTCGAAGACACGGTCCGGCTTTTCAAAGCCGACAAGGCCCAGCATGTCCTCCACCTGGCGGCGGCGCTCCGCGCCATCCAGCACCCGATGGATTTTCAAGACTTCCTCGATCTGGTTGCCAATGGTGTGCACGGGCGAAAACGAGGTCATCGGCTCCTGGAAAATCATGCCGATGCGGTTGCCGCGGATATGACGGGCCTGACGGCCATCGCGCGGCAGCTTCAACAGATCGACTTCCTGATCCGTTGCCGGATCGTGAAAGAGGATGCGGCCTTCCGTGGAGGCAATCGGCGTCTCGATGCCCATGATGGCGCGGCCGATCACTGATTTTCCGGATCCGGACTCTCCGACAAGAGCTGTGACTTTGCCCGGCTTTACCCGCATGCTGAAGGATCTGACTGCCTCCAGGCTGCCGCCGATCAAGGGAAAGCGCACGCCAAGTCTATCGACGGACAGCAGATCTGAGCGTTCCACCATGCTTTTACTGTTCGACCCCCAGCCCTCTTGCCCATGCAGGCGAAGGCTTTTCTTGAAGTTTTACCATCACGCTATATGAGCCTTCCTGCATTGTCCATGTCTGGAACTGCCCGGAAAGCGCGAAATCAGACCAAGACAAGGCCCCATTATGCGAGACCGCGTGATCTGCGTTTTTGTTCCCATGCCTGCGGTTGCGCTTTTCGCATTGCCGCTTGCCTTTGGCCCCACCTCATCGCACAACACCGCTGATAGTCTTCCCCATTCGCGGGATAGCGTTAGGCCAAGATGATGAACGATATGCGAAGCCCGCGTGAAAAAGCACGGTCTCTGATCGAGGAAAGCCTGACTGAGGGCAAGGCAGGCGATTTTGCCGGAGCAAGGCGTGGACTGGACGCCTTGGCCGCCGATCATCAGTTGCTGGAACAGGCGGGCCTTGGACCCTTGACCGCAGCCGGCGAACCCCGCAAGCTCCATGCCGCACGCCTGAAACTGGCAAAGCTGGAAGGCGATGCAGGCGCGATTGCGGCCCTTCAATATCATCTGGTGCCGAAGCCGGAGGTGCTTGCCGATCTTGCCGCCTTCCGGCCTGGGGAGCGGGCGGCCATGGCAGAACTGAATATGGCTCCCGTGCCCCGCATCCTGCACCAGATCTGGCTGGGCAGCCTGGCCCTGCCACCGGCCACAGCGGCCTGGGCCGCTGTGAGCACGGCGCAGGACCTGACCTATCGGCTGTGGCGGGAGGCCGATCTGGCCGAGCAGGGCTTTGACCGGCATCCGAGCTTCAAGGCCATGCTGGATCGGGGCGATTATCCCGGCGCAGTCGATGTGGCGCGCTATCTCATTCTGCAACGGTTTGGCGGGATCTATCTGGACTGCGACTGGTATCCGGCGCGGGACGATATCGGCTTTGAGGCCTTCCACCCGTTGATCGGCCTTTCCGCCCTGCCCGAGGAAACCCCGCGACTGACCGGCAAAGGCCCGCTGCTCCTCACCAATTCCTTCATTGCCGCACCGCCCGGCCATCCGGTGTTCGAAAAGCTGCTCAAGACCATGCCGGAGGCCATGGCGCGACTGCCGGACGCGCCCGCTTGGTGGACGACCGGCCCCTTGCTGTTCACCCTGATACTGCGCGCCACCAGCGTCAGCCTCCCCGCCCACGGCTTCGTGGCATCATCCCTGCCGCGCCGCGCCGATTTTGCTGTCGTGGAGGCAGCAAGGGCAGATGCCGCCGCGAACGGAGGCGGCCTGCTGATCGGCTGGAAATCCTGGTGAGACGTTATACCAAGGCTCGAAGATGCTAACGCATCCTCGCCTTGAAGATATTTCGAATATCTCAAATGCATCAGGGGCTTGAGATATTCGAAAAGGGAATACGAAGAGTCATTTTCAATGACTCTTCGTATTACTACTTTTCCTAAAGCATTGCTTTGAAATCAATCCACTCAACGGCGGAATGCCCTGCCGTGAGGCTAAAAAGCTGCTCTAGAAAGCGCCAGACCGCCTCGTCATGCACGAGATGGTGGGTCAGCAGGCCGATCACCGGCCAGCCCCGGTCCATCCAGCCTGCCAGTTCCTGAAACAGAACCTCCGCAGGCCGCCCGCCGCGCGTGCCATGCCAGTCCATCACATCCACATGGGTGTTGAGAAGACGCAAGCGGGCGGCACCTTGATCGGGGACGGGCTTTTCCGCGCCGAAGGTGGAGAGCGCCCGGAAGCCCCGCGAAGGCAATAACGGCAAAAGGGCGGGCGTGATCCGGTTCCACGGCGGGACCAGCATGGGCACAAACCGCCCTTCATGAAGATCTCGCAGTTTGACAAAGCCTTCGGCCAGTTCCGCCGCCACGGTTTCCAGCGGGCGGTGCGCGCCGAGTTCCTGCTTTTTCTCCCCCGCACCCGCATGATTGCAATGCGACCAGCCATGGACGGCAACCGTGACCTGCGGCTCCTCGCAGAGCCGCTCCGCAAGCGCCTCTCCCGTCTGCTCGGGAATGACAGCCAGCGTGACCGGCACCGCATGGCTACGGCAAAGACCAAGCAGGCGTTCAAGCGCTGGCCCCGGCTCCACCGCATCGTCATCACGCAGCCAGAAACGAACCCTCCTGCCGCTGGCGTCTGCATGGTCAAGCATGGCACGAAATTCAGAGCTGTTCATGCTGCCCCTCCCGGCGGGTGACGATCTCTTGCAAGAGGCAATCGAGCCTTGCGGCGGCGGCTTCGATTGATCGTTCGTGCCGGACGAAATCGCGGCCCGCACGGCCAAGCCGTGCCGCCTGTCCGGGATCGGCAAGCAGCGCGGCAATCGCTTCGGCATAGGCCTCGTCATCTCCCGGCGCGGTCAGAAGACCGGTTTGTCCGTCGTTTACCACTTCCGGCACGCCCGCCACCGCTTCGGCAATCACCGGCAGACCGGCTGCCTGCGCTTCGAGATAGGCCAGCCCATAGGCTTCGCCATGGCCTGGCCAGAGGTAGAGCGCACTTTGGGAAAGCGCTTCCGCCACCGCCGCCTGCTTCTGCTCGCCACGCCAGTCGATCCGCGCCGGATCGAGCAGGGAAAATGCCGCCTCAGCCGCGTTCCGCGCCGGACCGTCGCCGATCACTGTCAGCCGCCAGGGCAGATGCTCGATCCGCTTCAAGGCCCGCGCCAGCGCCCTATAACTCATCAGCTTGTCACCGGGGCGCATCATCGCCACGGTCACCAGCCGTCCTGGCTCAGGCTGCGGCGGACGCTTGAGAAAAGGCGCAGGATCGATGAAGGGGAAAATGCTGGCAAGCGATGCCTCTGGTGCCGCCTCCGACAGGCCCCGTTGATCGCGCCCGGTAAAGCAGAGATTGACGGCGGCAAGCCGCACGGCCTCCAGCACCTCGCCTTGAAAAGCCGCCCAGAGACCGAGATTGCGGCGGTTCGAATAGGAGGCCTCCGCCGTCACATAAGGGATGCCAAAGGCGCGGCAGAGCGTCGGCCCCAGCCGGTCCGGCGCCTTGTAATAGGGATGATAGCAGAACCAGAGATCGGGAGCACCCTCTCCCTGCCATTGGCGGGTAAGGCGCTCCACCTCGCTTGCGGCTTCGGCGGCGAAGACAGAAACATCTGCATCCGGCGCGCCATGAAAGGCGCGCAGCGTCGAAGCAAGCTCCACCTCATGCCCCGCAAGGCTCAGAGCCGCCAGCAATTGCCGCGCCATCAGCCGGTCCCCGGAGGGCACGGGATGATCGGGCGATTTCAAGGGCGCGTAAAAGGCGATTTTCATGCGTCATCCATGCGCCAGTCACCACGGCGGATGCAAGAGCCTGGCCAAAATTTGCGCCCGCTTTCATCAGCGATCACACATTTGCGATGGCGGCTTGCGCTTGACATTCGCCCGTCCGCTCCGCAACTGAAAGGCATTCAATGAACTGGACCCATCTTATGCCGCACGCCCGCATCGCCGCCGATCTTCTTACCGCCATTACCGACAAGCGCGCCAAAGCAGGGGTGATCGGTCTTGGCTATGTCGGCCTGCCACTGGCCATGAGCATCGCCAAGGCCGGTTTCAGCGTTCTGGGCTTTGACATCGATCCCGGCAAGATCGACGCCATCGAGGAAGGCCGCAGCTATATCGAGGCCGTGCCCGATGCGGTGCTGAACGAGATGGTGAAAGCCGGGCGCTTTGCCGCCACCACGGATTTTCTGCAGCTGGCCGATTGCGATGTCATCGCCATCTGCGTCCCGACGCCGCTGACGAAGCATCGCGATCCCGACCTGTCCTTCGTGGAAAACACCTGCCGTCAAATCAGCAAGTCGCTGAGGCCCGGCCAGTTGATCGTGCTGGAATCCACCACCTATCCCGGCACGACCGAGGATATCGTCAAGCCGATCCTCGAAACCTCCGAATTGAAGGCGGGACGGGATTTCTTCCTGGGCTTTTCGCCGGAGCGCGAGGACCCCGGCAATCGCGATTTCGAGACCTCGACCATTCCGAAGGTCATTGCCGGCGATGGCCCGGAAGCGTCGCAGATGATGCAGGCCTTTTACGGCAGCGTGGTCAAGACGGTGGTTCCGGTCTCCTCCACCGCAACGGCAGAGGCTGTGAAGCTGACGGAAAACATCTTCCGGGCCGTCAACATCGCCCTCGTCAATGAATTGAAGCTGGTCTACGACGCCATGGGCATCGATGTCTGGGAGGTGATCGATGCCGCCAAGACCAAACCTTTCGGCTTCATGCCCTTTTATCCCGGCCCCGGGCTCGGCGGACACTGCATTCCCATCGATCCCTTCTACCTCACCTGGAAATCCCGCGAATACGACCAGCCGACCCGCTTCATCGAGCTTGCTGGCGAAATCAACACCGCCATGCCGCATTACGTGGTGGAAAAGCTGGCCGAGGGTCTCGACCGCCGTGCCGGCAAGGCGCTCAGCCGCTCCCGCGTGCTGATCATCGGCCTGGCCTACAAGAAAAACGTGCCGGATATCCGCGAAAGTCCTTCCCTGAGGCTGATGGAACTCATTCTGGAACGGGGTGCGGAGGTCAGTTATTTCGACCCCTTCATCCCGGAAATTCCCCGCACCCGTGAATATGGTCACCTGAAGGGCCGCCGCAGCATCGACTGGAACTCCGAAGCGCTGGCCACGTTTGATGCCGTGCTGATCGCCACCGATCATGACAGCGTCGATTATCAGGCCCTGGCCAACCATGCGCCGCTGATCATCGATACCCGCAACGCCATTGCCCGCCGCCAGATCGACGGCGGCACCATTATCAAGGCCTGACCGTGAGCCGTCTGGACAGTTTCATCAATCGTATGGTCGCCCAGCGCGATCTTCTCAACCATATCCGCGATCACCACCCTCTGCCGGCGGAAGGGCCGATCCTGGAAGTGGGGCTGGGCAATGGCCGCACCTTCAGCCATTTGCGGGAACTCTTCCCCGGCCGCCGCATCATCGCTTTCGACCGGCAGCTGGGCGCCCATAAAAGCTCCATACCACCGGAGGGCGATCTGGTGCTGGGAGAAATCGCGGATGCTGGAAAAGCCTTCATGACGGGCGAGGCGGCCTTCGTGCATGCCGATATCGGCACCGGCTATCCGGAAAAAGACGCTGTCACGCTCACCTGGTTGCCGGATATGGTCGTGGGAATGCTGAAATCCGGCGGCTACGCCTTAAGCGGTCTGCCCCTGGCAAACGACGCTTTGGAACCTCTGCCTGTGCTGCCGCATGTGGATCCCGGCCGGTATTTTTTCTACCGCCGTCGCTAAAGGCCGTTGCGGCTTATCAGCCTCATGCAACGTGCTTTAAGGTTTTGTTTAAAAGCATATCGTTATCGCAAAACCGCTGCGCACTTTTGCGCGACATGCTCTAAATTTTTAGGTGTTTCCAGACGAGGGAGCGCATTCCACTTTTCCTGGAAACACTCTCATCAACAGGAATCACAGCCTCGTGAAGAAGGAGAGGCCTGCCGCAATTTCGCCTGCAATTGCCTCCACTCGTCAATCCGCGAGTGCGGCCTGGCGGATGCGATTATTGTCAAGTTCGCTGGTGGCAACGCGCAGACGCTCAGCAAGTGCCCTGCTGATTTCGAAGCTGACACGAGGATTATCCGCCATGACCTTCGAGAGGCAGTCCTTCGAAATACGCAGGGCTTCGACATCGGTGGCAGCGCGGGCGGTCGCGGTACGCGGCCCATCGCAGAGCAGAGCCATTTCGCCGATGATGGAATTGGCGCCTGCGTCGCCGATCTTGATATCGCCTGCGGGCGAATGGGCCATGAGATCAACCTTGCCGCCAATGATGACATAGGCTGCGTCGCCGCCGTCGCCTTGCTCAAACAGGGTTTCACCCTGATTGTAGCTGACACGATGGGATGCGAATGCCAAAAGCTTCAGCTTGCACGGGTCGACGCGCTGAAAAAACGGCACGTGGCGCAACAGCTGAACTTCATCTTTCAGTAACATGGCTGCAACTCAGCTCCTCTTTGCTGGCCCCCCGCTCAGGCTACCAACGCTTTGAAGATACCATTTTCATTGCCCAGAGTCTCGAACGAACCGTCCGCAACAACCGTGCCGCGGTCGAATACCACCACTCTATCAAACATTTTTGACAAGGAAGTGTTCGACAAGACCCATATTACAGATGGATAATTGTCTTGCTCGCGCAGAAATGCAAGCACATCTCGCACGATTTCCTCCTGAGCACGCCGATCAAGCCCGGGAAGAGGCTTGTTGAAGACGTAAAAATCGGATCTGCGCACCAGGGCCCGCGCCAGATTGAGCTTGTGGCGCTGAATGATCGTCAACCGCCGGCCACCGCTGCCAATGTCGAAATCGAGGCCGAGCCCGAGAAACCGCTCGGTCAGCCCGCGCTCGCGTGACAGCTTCACCGCCAGCTTGCGGAATTTCGCCGGCGCCTCCGGATTGCGGCTGACCAGCTTGCCGAACACGATATTTTCCCGAAGCGTTGCTGCGGAAACATAGCGGTGCGGATCGTAGCGCTCGATCCGCTCGCGCAATTCCAGAGGCAGATGCTCATGGAAACGGTCCCGCGCCGCCACCAGCGCATCGCGGATTTCGGCTGTCAGCACGCCGAGGCGGTAGCGCGGTTCGATGTAACGGAAACTCAGCCGGATCATGGCGCGCTGCTCCGCCTCGCTGGGCGCGGGACGGTTACGACCTTTGAGCCTCTGGAGAATCTGCTGGTAGTTCAGCACATCCTCGGCGGTCAACACGTCAAGCTGCTGGAAGAAGGGGTGATCCGGGGGCAGGCCGCCGAAAATTTCCACCAGGTTCTCGGCGATCATGAAGCCCATGTCATAGAGAAGACCCAGAAGACCGGCACTTTGCAGCGCCTCGAAGAAATAGTCGCTTTCATGGGCATGCACCACACTGCCCGCCAGGGGCCGCATGGCGCCGAACAGCAGGTTTTCACCCACCGTCGCTTCGGTATTGTAACGGCTCGGATCGAAATGCACCACGAGGTTGGAAATACCGGCTTTTTCCATCTCGTCGCGCAGCGCCAGACGCAGTTCGACCACCTTTTCCGTCAGCTCGGGATAATCCGCCGGGTCGATGATCGAATGCATCGCCATATCGATCACATCCTGGGTGAGCTGCACGGCATCCAGCGCATTGATCACCGATTTGCGCAGATCGTCCGGCGCTCCGGTCAGGACGGAGGTGCTGCCGCGGTCGATCCAGTCGGCATTGAGGTCGAAATCGCAATTGTCCGCCAACTGCGCCTCACGGATTTCCCACCGGCGCTGGGCGGCATCCTTGCCGGTATAATGCACGGCGTTCATCGGCGCATGCTTCAAACCGTAGACGATGTTCTCCTTCAGGCTGCCATGGAAGAAATAGCCATCCGCCGACACATAGGAAATGCTGCGACCGGAGACGGATTCCGGCAGCTCCAGCAGATCGGCCTCTCCCAGCAGGATTTTTCCGCTCACCGGCCAGACGAGGCGGCCAAAGGCATCGGCCACGCTTTCGGCACCCGTACCCTGGTTATCGACCATGGCCACCGTCTGCGAACGTTCGAATTTGAGCGTGACGTTCTCAACGACCTTGGCGCCGCTGCCGTCCAGCAGCGTGACATTCTGCGTGCACAGAACCTGCGCCTGACCGCTGACCGTACCGATGGCGACCGCCTGCAAGGCGGGATCCATCATGTGCGGCGGCTCGAACTGCTCCAGCACCTGTTCATACTTGACCTGCACGTCCTGACGTGACTGATCCCAGTCGATCAACTCCTTCAACGGACCGGGGAGATCCTTGTAGGCATTGATCACCGCCACCAGCTGACCGACATCGAGGCTGCCGCGCAACGCAAAATAGCCGCCGATGGAGTAGAACAGGAAGGGCGTCAGCTGCGAGAGGAAATTGTTGAAGAACTTGACGAAAAACTTCCACTGATAAAGATCGAAACGGATCTTGTAGATGTGCCCCAGCCGCTTGGCCACGTCCGCCCGTTCGTAATTCGAGGTATCATAGGCGTGGATCGTGCCGATGCCTTCGACGATCTCGCCGACCTTTCCGGCCAGATGGCGCGCCGTGATCTGGCGCTGGCGCCCCAGATCGATCAACCGGCGGCGCATCTTCGGAATGATCCCCACTTGCAGGCCGACCATGACGCCCGCGATCATGCCGAGCCAGAAACTCTGGAGAAAGATGAAGAACAGCGCCGCCAGCGCCTGTCCGCCCAGCATGGCCGGCTGCACGAAGGCATCGCCGGTAAATCCGCCAAAGGGCTCCACCTCATCCTTGACCATGGTGGAGATTTCCGAGGAATGCACCTGCTTCACATAGCTCGGCGGGAAGCGCAGCACCCTGTCCACCAGCTCGTAGCGGATGCGCCGCAAAAGCCGCTCGCCAAGCCGCCCTTTGTAGGTATTGATATAGAACTTGAACAGGCCGTTGACGATGACCAGCATCAGGAAGACGGCGCTCAGCGCCATCAGCATCGACATTCTGTTCAGCGAAAACCCACCGAAGTCGATGGACCAGCCGATGAAGGGAAGATCGTAATGGAAGTTGAGAAACGGCTCCTTTGCATCCGGCTCCTCGAAACCACCCCCCTGGATCGGACCGTTGATGATGCGCTTTGGCAGATCGAAGGCCAGGAAATAAGGCACCATCGAAATGAGCACGATGGAAAGAACCCAGATCTGCTGTCTGCGGGTATGACGCCAGATATAGCGGAGTAGGTTTTTTTCCATTGCAATGTTTCTAGCGCATGTTCGCAGGAGGGTCTTGCTCTTCAGCCGAAAACACCGGCAAAAACAAGAAACAAAAACGTGTTGTCACAAATCCCGATGATAAAGAACCCGTTTTGACAACGGGGGGCATTCCGGCGCCTCGTGCGACGCAACCGTTCTGCCAATCAGATATAGGCGCTTGCGCCGTGAACGCAATTGGACGAAGAGCGCAAGAACGCTGAAAGCATTCCAAAACGCTGATGGACGCCTGTCCGCGCGATCCGGCATGGGTGTCCTCCCCATCCCATCTCAGTGTTTGAGCAGGCCATTCACCACCATATCGATATGGGCGGCCATGAAACCTTCCTGATCCAGCGTTCGCCGATCCTCGAACAATACGCGCCAGAAAATCATCATCAATGCCGGACCGCACACCACTTCCACGAACCGGGCTGCCGGACCGTCCCGAAACTCACCAGCCTGCACCCCCCCTTCAATGATGGCGCGAATACGCGACACCACCGGCTCGATATAGGTTTCATGATTGCGGTCGATAAGATCGGGAAAGCGGCTGGCCTCCGATATGGTAAAGCGGATCAGTTCCCGCGCCCGGTCGTCGGCCATCACATCGGAATAAAACAGTCTTATCGCGTCTTTAAGCTTCTTCTCGTAACGTCCCGTCAAGCCGTCAAGACGCGGGAGGACTTCCTTGAAAGGCTGTGAGATATGATCGACGACCGCTTCGAAGAGGAGCTCCTTCGTGGCGAAATAGACATAGACCGTGCCTTTGGTCATTCCGATCCGGGCGGCAATATCCTCGACACGTGTCGCGGAGAAGCCGTTCTTCACGAATTCTACAAAGGCCGCATCCATGATCTGCTGCGGGCGCAGAGCCTTCTGTTCAGCGCGTGTCGGTTTTGTTTTTTCAGCCATCATTCCTTCACTTTTCGGCGGGCCGGAATTTCTATTGACTAACTGGTCAGTCAATCATATCACTTCCCTCATCTGCGACAAGGGGTCGACGCATGAGAAAAACCCGAATTTTAATTGGCATCGCCGCCGGGGCCCTTGCCTTGTCTTCCTGCCAGAAGCAGGAAGCGCATGAAGGAACCAAGCCGGTTGCCGTGATCACGATGAAGGTGGGGGAAGAGCCGCAAAGAAGAACCGCTTCCGTCACAGGCGACATCAGCGCCCGTGTGCAAAGCGATCTTTCCTTCCGGGTCAGCGGCAGGATCATCGAGCGTTTCGTGGATGTGGGCTCGGTGGTCAAGGCCGGGGAGATTCTTGCGCGCATCGACCCGGAAGAACAGCGCGCCGATGTGGCCGTGGCTCAGGCCAATCTGAATTCCGCCAAGGCAACCGAACTTCAGGCACAGCTTGCCTTCCAGCGCCAGCAAAACCTGTTCACCTCCAATGTCACCACACAAGCAGCGCTCGATTCTGCCCAGGAAACCCTGACGACGGCTGAGGGAAGCGTCGCCTCTGCCCAGGCCTCGCTGGATTCGGCGCTGGATTCGCTGTCCTACACGGAACTGCGAGCCGATGCCGATGGGATCATCACCGCCCGCGATGCTGAGGTCGGCCAGGTGGCCCAGGCAGCCCAGGCCGTGTTTTCGCTTGCCCATGACGGCCCGCGCGATGCGGTGTTCGACGTTTATGAATCGCTCTATCTGCACAGGGCGCCGGGCGATGAAGTCAAGGTGTCGCTGCTGTCCGACCCCCGCCGCACGGTCATGGCCAAGGTTCGCGAAATTTCGCCCTCCATCGACACCTCTACCGGCACCATCCGGGTGAAGGTCAATATCGAACAATCGGCCAATCTTCCGCTGGGGGCGCCGGTGGTCGGCACCTTCCAGTCCGACACCTTTACCAAGATGGAGTTGCCATGGTCCGCCATGGCATCGATCGGCAGCAAACCGGCGGTCTGGGTCTTCGATCCTGCCAGTTCCACGGCCTCTCTGCACCCGATCGAAGTCGCCGCCTACGAAACCGGCAATTTCCAGGTCACCAGCGGCATCAAACCCGGGGACATGGTGGTCATCGACGGCCTGAAATTCATCCGCCCCGGCGAAAAACTCACCTCTGTGGAGATGAAGCACCAATGAAAAAACTGGTTTTTCTCGCATTGGCGTTTCCTCTCCTCGGCCTTGCAGCCTGCCAGAAGCAAGAGGAACAGAAAGCCGAACCGCCTCGCCCGGTGCTGAGCGTGATTGCCCGTAATGACGCCACGGCGGTGCTGATGGCGCCGGGCATCGTGCAGGCGCAATATACGACGGAACTCGGCTTCCGGGTGCTTGGCCGCGTTGTTGCCCGCAATGTCAGTGTCGGTGACATCGTCAAGAAGGGAGACGTGGTTGCCGCTCTGGATGCGATCGCGCTCGAACTTGCGGTCAAAAGCTCGCAGGCCGATCTCTTTAACGCCAAGGCTCAGCAGACGAATGCCGCCACCACCGCCCAGCGGCAGAAGCGGCTGGCCGAAACACGCTCAGGCACGGAAAGCGCGCTGGAAGAGGCAGAACAGGCCCTGAAGACCGCCGATGCCAATGTGGCCAAGGCCCAGGCCAATCTCGACAAGGCCGAAGAACAGTTGAGCTATGCGAAACTTCTGGCGGAGTTCGACGGCGTGGTCACGGCAACCTCCGTGGAGGTCGGCCAGACCGTGTCCGCAGGCGACAGCGTGGTGACGATTGCCCGCCCTGATCCTCGGGAAGTCGTGATCGATATTCCGGAAGGCAATATCGGCGAGCTGAAGACCGGCTCAGTCTTCGATGTGGTTCTGCAACTCGATCCGACCGTTCACAGCCAGGGCAAGGTGCGGGAAATCTCGCCGATTGCCGACACCACGACGCGAACACGCCGCGTGAAGATTACACTCATCAATCCGCCGGTAAGCTTCCGGCTCGGTTCCGTGGTTACGGCATCCACCGCCATGGGCGGCGAAACGAAGATGACCCTGCCCGCAAGCGCTCTTCTCATCCGCGAGGGAGAGGGCAGTTTCGTCTGGGTGGTGGATGAGGCCAGCGGCAAAGTCAGCCGCCGTGCCGTGAAGCTCGAAGACGGGCGACCGGATGGCAGTGTTATCCATGTCACCGAAGGCATTCGCGAAGGTGAGCGTGTCGTCACGGCAGGCGTGCATCAATTGCAGGACGGCCAGACCGTCAAGATCAATGAAAGGAAGAGCCAGTGAAGTCCTTCAATCTTTCCGATTGGGCGCTCGAACACCGCTCGCTGATCTGGTACTTCATGCTGATCTTCGTGGTGCTGGGGGTGTTTTCCTACATCAATCTCGGGCGTGAAGAAGATCCTGCCTTTACCATCAAGACCATGACCATCACCGCCCAATGGCCCGGCGCCTCGGCGGAGGAAGTGACGCGCCAGGTCACGGACCGGATCGAGAAGAAGCTCGAGGAACTGGAATCGCTCGACTACACCAAGAGCATCACGGTCGCTGGCAGCACCACCGTTTTCGTGGAACTGCTGCAGACCACCAAGGCCAAGGATGTTCAGCCCACCTGGCTGCGCGTGCGCAACATGATCGCCGATATCCAGGGAGACTTTCCCTCCGGTGTTCAGGGACCCTTCTATAATGACCGGTTCGGCGATGTGTTCGGCAATATCTATGCCTTCACCAGCGACGGACTGACCCAGCGACAACTGCGCGACCTCGTGGAAAACGCCCGCTCCAAGATTCTCACCGTGCCGAATGTCGGCAAGGTCGATATTGTCGGTGCCCAGGACGAAGCGATCTATCTGGAATTTTCCACCCGCAAGATCGCAGCGCTCGGTCTCGATACGCAATCGGTCATCTCCGTTCTGCAGGCGCAGAACGCCGTCACCCAATCCGGCGTCATCCAGGCGGGGCCGGAACGTGTGGCGATCCGGGTGGGAGGTGCCTTCACCTCTGAAGACAGCCTGAAATCCATCAGCCTCAGGGTCAATGACCGGTTCTTCCCGCTGACCGATATCGCCACCATTCACCGTGGCTATGTCGATCCGCCCACCTCCCTTTTCCGCTTTAATGGCGAGCCTGCCATTGCGCTTGCCATCGGCATGAAATCCGGCGCAAACCTGCTGGAATTCGGCAAGGCGCTTGAGGCCGAAATCAAGCAGGTACAGGCGGAATTGCCTATCGGCGTCGATGTTCATCAGGTTTCCGATCAGCCGGCCGTGGTTGAGGAAGCGGTATCGGGCTTCACCCGCGCACTGTTCGAGGCCATCATCATCGTTCTCGCCATCAGCTTCATCAGCCTTGGCGCGCGCGCAGGGCTCGTGGTGGCCGTTTCCATCCCGCTGGTCCTGGCCATTACCTTCGTGGTGATGGAATATCTTGGTATCTCTCTTCAGCGCATCTCGCTCGGCGCCCTGATCATCGCGCTCGGTCTGCTCGTCGACGATGCGATGATTGCAGTGGAAATGATGGTGGCGCGCCTGGAAGTGGGTGACAGCCTGCGCAAGGCGGCCACCCATGTCTACACATCCACCGCCTTTCCGATGCTGACGGGAACGCTGGTCACCGTGGCGGGCTTCATCCCCGTCGGCCTGAACAATAGCGCCGCCGGTGAATTCACCTTCACGCTGTTCGTCGTCATTGCCGTTTCGCTGATCGTGTCGTGGATCGTCGCCGTTCTGTTCACGCCGCTGCTTGGTGTAACGCTCCTGCCAAAATCCATGAAGAAGCACGCCGACCACAAGGGCTGGTTCGCGAAACTCTTTGCCAGCCTGCTCAACACGGCGCTGCGTTTCCGCTGGATCACGATTGCCTTGACGGTTGCCGTCTTTGCAGCCTCCGTCTTCGGCATGGGCTTCGTGCAGCAGCAGTTCTTCCCAAGCTCTGACAGACCGGAACTGGTGGTGGATTTCAACCTGCCGCAAAACAGTTCCATCCAGGAAACGAACCGGCAGATGGCGAAGTTCGAAAAGGACATGCTCGTCAACAACAAGGATATCGATCACTGGTCCACCTATGTCGGAGAGGGCGCAAAGCGCTTCATTCTCTCCTTCGACGTACAGCCGCAGGACGTCACCTTCGGTGAAATGGTGATCGTCACCAAAGGCCTGGATGTGCGCGACAAGGTGCGCGCCGAATTGCAGGACTATCTGAACAAGACCTTCCCTGGAACGGACGCCTATATCAAACTGCTGGAACTGGGACCGCCTGTGGGCAAGCCCGTCCAGTATCGCATCAGCGGTCCCGACATCCAGGAAGTCCGCCGCTATGCCCAGGAATTCTCAGCCATCGTCGGCTCGCATCCGCAACTGACCAATATTTCCCTTGACTGGAGCGAACCGGCGCGGGTGGTGAAGGTGGATGTGCTGCAGGACAAGGCGCGGCAATTGGGCATCTCGTCCGAAGACATCGCGACGGCGCTGAACGGCGTGGTGGCAGGAACGACCGCCACCCAGGTGCGGGATGATATCTATTTGATCGATATCATTGGCCGCGCCGAGGGCAGCGAACGTGGCTCGCTGGAAACATTGCAGGATCTGCCGCTCAATGGTTCCAATGGCAAATCCGTCCCGCTCTCGGCCGTGGCCAATCTCCGCTATGAACTGGAACAGCCGACCATCTGGCGGCGGTCACGCACGCCGACGATCACGATCAAGGCCGCCGTTGCCGGCAATATACAGCCGGCCACTGTGGTCACTCAACTGGAACCGAAGGTGAAGGATTTCGTCTCCAAGCTGCCGGTGGGCTATGAGGTTAAGGTCGGCGGCGCCGTGGAGGAAAGCGGCAAGTCACAGGGACCGATCGCCGCCGTCGCACCGCTGATGCTGTTCACCATGGCAACGATCCTGATGATCCAGTTGCAGAGCTTCAGCCGGCTGTTCCTGGTTTTCGCAGTCGCACCGCTTGCCTTGATTGGGGTGGTCACCGCCCTCGTCTTGAGCCAGGCGCCTCTGGGCTTTGTCGCCATTCTTGGCGTGCTGGCCTTGATCGGTATCCTGATCCGAAACTCTGTCATCCTGGTCGTCCAGATCGAGGATCTGCGTAAAACCGGGGTTCCCGCCTGGGAGGCCGTCATCGAGGCGACGGAACACAGAATGCGACCCATTATGCTGACCGCCGCCGCCGCAACCCTGGCCCTCATTCCGATTTCACGGGAAATTTTCTGGGGACCCATGGCCTATGCGATGATGGGCGGTATCGTTGTCGGCACGGTTCTCACCCTGCTCTTCCTGCCCGCTCTTTATGTGGTCTGGTTCCGTATTCGCCGGGAGCCGAACCCTGAGAAGCATGCCGGAGAGACGACAGGTGCGGCTTAAGCTGCGGATCGGACGTTCAAAAATAGCCGCTGCCAAACAACGAGCAGAAAACATTCAACCACGGGCGTACCCCGTGGTTGAAGCCGGTTTTAACAAAATAAGTCCAGCCCACCTGTCGTCGGACCTCTTCTAACGCATTTCCAGGAAAAGTGCAGTCGCGGTTTTCCGTTTTGACATGCGTAAAAAAGACTTAGAGCGCTTGAATGTTTCTGTGAAAGAAGGAAACGCTCTAGGGACGTCTCGTCCTGTTATAAACACCACTGAAGCTAACATTAGCCCCGCCGCAATTCATATTATCGGCAGCAATAAGCATATCGCCAATCAAGTGCAGACTGAGTTTGCATGCCCCATCCGAAATTTCCAATTGGGACGCCCGAGGCTTCCCGTGCCCCGTGACCGCCCCGATATTGGGCCCTGCGGGCGCATCCTCCGGATCGGGATGAGCGCTCGGCCAATAAGCATCACCTTTCACAGACACACTGGCATCCGGATTGGCTTTCAAATGGATCTGATTATCGCCATCGCGCCAGTTGCCGATCCAGCCGCGTGCGGAGGGATGATCTGTCTTAGGCAAACTCCGCAGACCGGACAGCGCCACCCACCCGGCACTGTCCCTGCCCTTATTCCTGTAAAACGCACAGACATAATTGCCGCTGCGTCGGGCCAACAGCAAAGCATCATCCTTGATGACGTAGGACGATTGCCGACATCCGCCCTCCCCCTTTGTTGGACAGCCCTCATCGTCTTTAAGAAAGTAAAGGCGCGGTACGGTCACCTTGGCGAGCGAAAAATTCGAAGAACTGCTGGCGAAGTCGCCATTGCGACAAGTCACAGACTGATCTTCTGATTGCGCTTGGGCGATCATCGGTATCGCGAGGACGAAAAATAATAGACCTTTCCTCATGGCGATCCCTCCGAATTTTCAAGCGCACGCAATGTATTTGCGCCGATTTGGGTTATGCGCAAGGCATTGGTGTTTAATCAAAGCCCCAAGGCGACGGGGCAATTTCGGTTTTCTTGCCTTAGAACGCCGAAACCGCCCCCTAGATGGGAGCGGTTATTGATTTATGTTTGGAATTGGTTGCGGGGGCAGGATTTGAACCTGCGGCCTTCAGGTTATGAGCCTGACGAGCTACCGGGCTGCTCCACCCCGCGTTGATATTGGAAGT